>NZ_JBWKEA010000004.1:304958-482837 GCF_056435685.1 Amycolatopsis sp. NPDC043885 | reverse complement strand
TCACTCCCGTGATGCGCCGGGCCTTGTCCGCAGTGACTGAACAGCCGCGTCCCGATCTGGTCGTCGTTTGACAGCGGGCTCGATCAATAGCGAATGTCCGCTCATGCCGCAGGTCCGGCGTTTGAGAGAGCGTGCACGTGCCGAGAGGAGCGTCTTCAACTGGGCTTCGATGAACGCGGGATGGTAACGGGGCACGCCCCGTGGCGACTGGTTCCCTGAAGCAGGCCTCGTTTGCTCATCGACGATGCGGCGTCTCATTCACCGTCGTGCACTGGATGGCTTCGGCTCAAGCGTCGCCGCGCGAATGATGCTCGATCCCTGGAGTTGCCAGCCAGACGGCAACTCCACCGGTGTACCGAGCGATGGCACATCCGCCACGGCGCCGGTGAGATCGATCTCGGGCGATTCCCAGCCGCGCTCCCGCATCGCTTCAGCCGCGTAGCGGTCCATATCGAGCACGCAGTCTTCGAACTCGATGCCTGACTTGAACGTCGCCTGTGACATGTCCGCCTTGCCTGCGAACTTCGACTGAATGAAGGACGCACCGCCCGCGAAGGTGGCGTCCTGCAGGCAAAGTTTATAGAACACGCAGCGGGTGAAGATGGCCCGATCGAGGAAGGTCGCACCTTCCAGCCGCGCGACGATATCGAACGACGTGTCGAAAAACCACACCTCGTCATGGAACGTCGCGCCCATGAACTTCGGAGTGGAGATGAACTGGGCGTCGTGAAAGAGTGCCTTGCCGATCGCGCATTCCCTGAGGTCGAACTCAATCAGGGTAGCTCCACGGAGATCCAGGTCGTACGGTTGATCCCGAAGCAGGCTGGCGAGAAGGTGCTGGACGGTGATCCGGACCTGCCACTCCTCATGCTGTCGCACATCGGAAGCAGCAGGAAGCCGGTATCGTCCGTTCTTGAGTTGCTCCGGGACGAGATGTCGGGTAGCCGGGACGCATTGCTGCGCCCCGGCCCCCTCAGAACCGGACGTGCGGCTTGGCACCGCATCCGGCTCAAGCAAGCCGCGAGGGCGTTGCGGGTATTCGTGGGTTTTCCCTGCGTTGTCGGGCGTGTAGCCGTTGGTTGCAGGATTTGTGGACCAGGCGTGTTCTTTCGCCGTCCTGCCGACCGTTTCCCTGGTGGACCAGGTATTCGGCGGCGATGGCTCTGCGCGCGGTGCCCAGCCACCATTTCTCCCACTCGCGTGGAGACTCCGGCGGCTGTTCCTCCGTCAGCAGATGATCTCCGCAGAGGGGGCAGCGTCCCTTCTGCCTTGAGAGCAGGTTCAGGTTGTAGCTGTCCAGTGGCGGTTTGACTCGCCGTCTGCGGGATCTCCAGTAGTCAATCAGATCGGGGTCATCCGGAGATGCCCGTCCCGTGACCACTTGGTGCCGGACGATTTTTGTCCAGGAAAATTTAGTCAGGTGGATCGGTCGCCCGTTCCGATCTAGCGTGTCACGAGCCCCGAACACCCAGCGGTCGTTCCTGAACCTGTTGAACTTGCCGAAGTAGCGGCGGATGACCCATCTCTTCGACTTGTTAGAGTGGCCGCGCTTCGCCCATTTGTAGAGCAGCTTCCACGCGTAGCTATCCAGCGAGTCGAATGTCTTGCTGGACACCACTCCCCGGTAGTAGGCGGCCCAGCCCCGGATGATGGGGTTGAGTCTGGTGATAACCAACGCTGCGTTACTCCCGCGTAGTGCGCGAGTTTCGGCCGCGAGCCGTTTCCGGATTCGCCTGACGGCCTCCGGGCTTGGCTTGATCAGCAGTTTGCCGTTGGGGTAACGGCGGACGTTGAACCCCAGGAAATCGAATCCTTCGGTGAGGTGGACGATCCTGGTTTTATCCTCGTTGAAGGTCAGCCCCCTCGGGGCTAGCCATCGTGCGAGGTCGTCCTTGACCTGTTGAGCCTGCTGCTGACTGTGGCAGCATACAACCAGGTCATCTGCGTATCTGACCAAGACCGGCGAGGTCCGCTTTGTCTTGCCCATCCATGTGACGGACTCGTAATAACGGACCCCCGCGGCCGTTTCCAGCCCATGTAAGGCGACATTCATCAGCAAAGGGCTGATCACTCCACCTTGCGGAGTTCCCTCCTCGGTGGGCGAGAACAACTCGTCCTCGATCACCCCGGCTCTCAGCCACTCCCGGATCATCTCCCTGGCGGGGAACGTCCCGAGCGTGGCCAGCAGGTGTTCGTGGGCGATCTTGTCGAATGCCGCTGATAGATCGGCATCCAGGACCCACACGCGCCTGTTGGCACCTCTGAGGGTGACATGAAGAGCGCCGATCGCGTCCGCGCAGCTCCGACCTGGCCGAAATCCGTAGGATTTCGGTTCGAACCGAGCTTCCCATTCGGGTTCCAGCGCGTTGCGCACCCGTGCCTGGTGGCACCGGTCCACGATCACCGGAATACCCAGCGGACGCCGTCGCCCATTGGATTTGGGCACATAAACTCGCCGGACGGGCTGAGGGATCCAGGTGCCCCGGTTGGTGTGAACCCGCCGGGCCACCCTCATCCGCTCAGACGAGGTCAGCGCGACCTCGCCGTCGATCCCCGCCGTCCGGCGTCCCACGTTGTGCTGCGTCACCTGTCGCACACTCACCAGCGTGTTCGACCACGACCGCAGCATCATCTTCTGCAAGGACCGGACGGTGGCCCAGTCCTCTTCCCGCGCCGCCTTGAAGATCCTCCGCCTGAGCCGCCCTACGTTCTCCTCGTGTGCGCGCCAGACTATGGCGTCCCATTCGGATGCGCCTTCGGGTCCGTTCACCTTTTCGGTGTCCAACTTGTCCCTCGGTTCGGGTCGTCTGTCAGCCTCAGTCTTCAAAGGCTCACCTGCCCACGTCAGCACCCTTTCGGGTCCAACCTTCAGGCTGGTATCCGGCCAGTTCTCTTCCCATGACCGCCTTGGAGTGGCGGCTAGCGCATGGAAAGCCTTCCTGTCGCCTTTCGGCCACCGGCATTAGCTTCTTGGGCATCCTGCCCCCGCTGGAGATTTACGCCCCCCTTGCGGTCGGCCTACCGGACGAAATGTCCGGACTCCATCGGGATTTCCACGTTCCACACCATCGAGATACGGCCGGATTGGGTGCCCCTTTAACCCCGGAGCCAGCGGTGTTCACACAGCCGACTGCCTTTCCCCGGCTGCCGCTCGCCGCCTCTTCCAGCGGCTAGGCTCTGCCACCCGGTGGTGCTTCCATCCACCCAGGTTCTCCGTCACGGGGCATCATCAGGGATTCACTCACGTTCACCCGCCCGGCCTTCCCCTCGCCCGGTGCTCCCCGGATGGATCGGGGCCCTTGGGCTTCTTCCCTGGGCTTCGCACCCCAGCAGACAGGATCTGCGGCGCACGCCAGAGCGGGGACGGGCATCGAACACTTACCCGGAGTTATCCACCCGGCATAACCGGACCTCCAAACAAATAGCTCACTCGATTAGTGCGACTTCGTGTCGCACAGGGCATCCGCAGGTAGGAACAGAGCACGTTGATCACAACCGCGCGGCGACCGACGTCATCCCGCGCCAGCCGTTCGAGTGCGTAGAGCCCGCCGAGTCGGACCGGTGCCTTGTCAGACCCGATCTGTTCCACCGCTTGGACGTAGAGGTCCGTCAGCCGCTGCTCACGCGAGTCGAGTTCAGCGGCGTCCGCAGCTCTAGCACTCTCGTGCAGCTGAATCTCTGTGGACCGCTGCCTGCGGGCGGCCATCCACAGACGCGCCACACCGACAACCCCGCTCGAGACCGAACTCCACGGCAGCAACGATCAGCTCAGCACTGAGCTCCACTTCCTGAAAGCCCGCCACACCGAGATGTGCCATGAGCGCGACGAATGGCGGGCCACCACGCACACCCTGCTGCGCGCCATCCAAGTCCTACGACTGGAGAACAACCAGCTCCAAGCCGAGAACCGGGTGCTCACGCGGCAGCGCGACGACGCACGAACCGGCTCGGCCACCGGCCTGCTCGTGGTGCCGCCGCTACCCTCAGCGGTCCGGCGGGCTGAGTCGGCCAGCGAGCCCGACCATCAGAGGCGACCGGATTAGGGCTAACGACAAGCTAAACCTCTCCGTAACACTGAATCGGAGCGGCCGCACGGGGCGGCGACTGGTCTGACGCTGGGCGGCGTGTCTATGACCGGGCAGGGAGTCGGGCTTGCAGGCCATCCAGGATCGTCTGGAGGCCGAATTCAAGTTCGCGGCCGGAGGTGGTGGCCGGGTCGTCGTCGGTCCATCCCTCGCTGAGGGCGCGCAGCCGCGGGAACTGCATCGCGATCTCGGTCATCCGTGTGGCCCTGGCCTGGTCGTCCTCGTCACCGGCAGCGCGGCCTAGTCGTGCTTTCCACGCAATCTCGGACGCCGCGCCGAGAGCGGTGCCCAGCACGAAGGTGAACACGACCTTCATCGCCTGTTCCGCGTCTCGTCCCGTGAACCCAGCGGCTTCGTAGATCGCGAGCAGGTGGTCGTCGTGACGCGCTTTGCCTGGGCCATAAACAAAGTGGGTGCTCATGGCAGGCACCAGCCAGGGGTGCCGCAGGATCATCGTGTACATACTGTTGGCCATCGCAGTGGCGGCGGTCCGCCAGTCAGCGTCCAGGTCAGGCAGTTCGAGTTCACCCCATACCGTGTCGGCGGCGAGCACGACGAGATCGTCCTTGCTCTGGACGTGCCAGTAGACCGAGGTCGCGGCCGAGCCGAGCCGGCTACCCAGCTGCCGCATGCTCAGGCCTTCGACTCCGTCCGCGTCCAGCAGTTCGACTGCGGCTCGGACGATCTGTTCCCTGGTCAAGGTTTCGCGCGGCATCTGCTCAGGATAGGCCACGACTCGCACGGTGTTCGAGAACACACTTGCACACTGTTCGAGTGCTCCCTACGGTTGAACTCGAACAGTGTGCAAGTCCAACGAAAGGGAACTCCAATGGCGCCGTTCGCCGTCGTTGCCGCATCGACACTGCAGCTCGCGCTGGCAGCGACCTTCGTGGTCATCCCCGTCGTCGGCGCTCTCCATGGTCCCCGCGCCCAGCGGGCCGCCGAGACCGAGGTGGTGAGGCAAGGCTTCCCGGCCACACTCCTGGCCGAGCGCGGGGTCAACTTCGGGACCAGCCGCGCCAGCGTCGTGGTCGCGGTCGCGATCGGTCTGTGCATCGCGACGCTGGCCTCGCTCAACCTTGCCGGAAACGGGGCGGGTCAGCTCCTGTCGTGGATCTTCCAGCCGATCGTTCTCATCCTCGGATGCGTCATCATGCCGGGCGAAGTGTTCGTCACGCGCTTCATCACGTCAGCCTTCGCCAAGTCCGATGATCCGACACTGCGAAACCTGGAAGTCGCGGCGTTCGTCAACGCCGCGGTGACCACCGTCCCCGCCTGGTACCGCTACGTGATCGCACTACGCCTGGTGCTGGCAACAGTGGGCTCACTGCTGGTCATCATCTTGCTGGCGATTCCTTCGGCGAACGCCCACTTCGGTTAACGACAAACTGGGACGATGTCTGCAGAATGGCTAACTAACGCAGCGATGGCGCTGGCATTGCGCCGCTGCTGACCCTGGCTCGAATCCTGGTGGCAGAGTCCGCGGCAACGCGTTGCGCCGCTCGCCAACCCAACAGTCCAAACCATGTACAGAAGTCCGATTTTGGCTGGTAGACCCACGCGCGCTGAGGACGAGAGACCGGTACCTCCCGCGTCGACTGTGCCTGCGGCAGTGGCACCGGCGGCCGGAGTACGGCCATCACGTGGCTGTCCCTCGAGCGCGCATCCCCGATGCCTCCCACGAGCCGATCCGGTGGCCGTTCCAAGGGGCCTTCGCTCGTCCAGCCAAGGTAGCCCGGACGGCCCAGTCGCGCCGGATTTCGTAGCTCACCCGGGGTCGTCACTGCGGGTTCCGCGCAGGGCGCCGGGGGTGGCCTGTTACATGCGCGGGATGAAATACGACATCACCGGGACGACAAGCACAGGAGGTGTGGCTGGATGGGGCCTGACCGAAGGGTTCAGCTGCGCTGGGCGAGCGCGACGGTGACAATCGACGGCGTCGACGGACGGGCGGAGACGCTCAGCTATTCCGGCATCGCGCTCGTCCGCCACCACGGTGACCGCGTTGTTGGGAAGGCGTGGCTGCCCGTGGGGAACGGGGAGCCGACCTTCGCCGACGACGAAGCATTGATCGTCGCGCTGCGCACGGCCTGGTCGTGGAGCGTCGCGGCGGCGTGAGCCCGGCGATCCAGTGAAGGTCGTCCCTCACACGAGACCGTGGAAACGTCGCCGGAGTCCGAGGTCGTGGAGCCGGATCGTGATCGCGGCAAGGCTTTCCGCTGCCTGTTCGCCGGATCGCCCGATTGTGTCCTGAGTGGACAGTCTGGCCAGGTGTGTGGACGCTGGAGTGCGTGGACAAGGCCACCTGGCCCGCGTTCCCGGCCGCGCGCGGTATCGACCTCGGCGACGAGGTCTGGCTCAGCCCGTCTCAGCTCCGGCACGACGGCGAGACAGCCACCTTCCACGCCCACCGGATCTACCGCGGCGGGGTCGAGATCGGCACGATCGACTACCAGGTCTGCCACGCCTGCCGGACCGCCCTGGTCGGCGAGCTCGAACTAGTCGACGATGCGCAGCGGCACGGGATCGGCAGACGCGTCCTGGACCGGCTCCGCCGCAACCTGCCCGGCTACCGCTGGGCGATCACACCGGAGAAAGCCGCCGCCCGACCGTTCTGGGACGCGATCCGCGCGGCCAATCCCGGCGAATACGACCTCGGCGTCCGCCCGCAGGGCTGCACCCACCTGCTCTTCTGAGCATCACCATCACACGCCGGCGTCGAGATCCGCCGCAATGTGGACGGTCTTCCGACGACGATGCTGCGGGCGCCGCCCCGCCCGCCGAGCACAACCACCCTCGGCACGGGCAGTCCTTGTTCAGGGACGAAAGGCTACGTGCGCGGACGACTGCCGCGTTCATCAGCGAACAACTCACCGGCCACGCGTCATGGTGGCGGCGGCCCGGCGACGATGTCCTGCTGGCCGCCGCGCACACCTGCCTCTGTTCAGCAGCGGTACTTCACATGCCACTCCGAGCCAAGCGGCACGTTGCTGACCTTCACCCACCGTGGCCCCTTGTATTCGTACCACCCCTGCTCGGCGATGCAGCCTCGGGCGACCCAGTACCCGTCGGCGTCCCTGACGTGGGAATCACGTGAGCTCTTGCCCGGCGCCAGCGTTGTCCAGCTGCTGGAGTCGTGCCGTTCAGCGCCGAGCCACAGTGGGTGTACCGGTGGTCCTACGAGCCCGGGATGTGGGCGGAGATGTTGCACGGCAACGGCTTCAGCACCATTCATGCCCACGTCGTGACCGCGCCAGACCAGGGGAAGCTGGGAACCTTGATCGTCGAAGCAGAACTGCCGACCGCTGGGCTGGAGCGTGCAATATGAGTGACAGCGACGAAACCGATGATCTGGAGATCCTTCGTCAGGAACTACTGCATCGCGCCGAGACCGACCAAGACGCACGCCAGGAGCTCGACCCCAGTCATCCGACGGGGCTGCAGTGGCAACGGGTACGTGAGGTCGACGCGCGCAACACGGCGTTCCTGGCCTCGGTGATCGAGCGTGTCGGCTGGCCTGGCGCGGGGTTGGCGGGCTCGGCGGCCGCGCACGCGGCGTGGCTGATCGCCCAGCACGCGCCCGCGGAGCAGCGGGCGCGCTGGCTCCCGCTGCTCGCCGCGGCCGTCGACTCGGACGACGATGTCGCGGTACGCGACCACGCCTACCTCGCCGACCGCGTCGCCACGGACACGCGGCAACCACAGCGCTGGGGCACCCAGTCCCTGTGCTTCCCCGGCAGAGGATGCCGCCTCTACCCGCTCGAGGACCCGGCCAGGTTGAACACACGGCGCCAGACGATCGGGCTGGAGCACCTCACCGAAGCCGACATCGCCGCGGCGTATCCCAGCTACGCCAGCATCGACGCCACGCAAGGTGTAGTAAGCGGGTCGTCACCGACGTCCCCGCTGCTCGAGGACCGCACCGGCGACTCGACCGGCTAGAGGCAGAAGGCCAGACCGATCAGCGGGTGCGTGCCACGCCGGCCAGGCCGCGTGACCGGGCGGCGTCCTTGCCGGCGCCCGCGATGTCGGGGTGCCATTGAGGTAGCCACACCAGGCCGGGCTCGACCAGCTCCAAGTCTCCGAAGAACTCGGCGATCTGCTCACGCGACCGCATGATCGCCGTGTGGTTGGTCCGGCGCCCGTATTCCTGCGCCACCTTCTTGCCCGCGTTCTGCGTCTCGACATCCTCCGGCGCGACATGAATATGCGACACCGCCAGGAAACTGCCCGGCGGCAGCATCGCGCGGTGGAACCCGAGCGCGGCGTGCGGATTCTGCTCGTCGGGCATGAAATGCAACAGGGCCACCAGCAGCAGCCCGATCGGCTGCGTCCGGTCGATCAGGCCCGTGTCGAGCACCCGATCCCACAGCAGACGCCGGTCGAAGAAATCGGCGTCCAGCGCGGCATGCCGGTTCGGGTCCGCGGTCTGCTCCAGCAGGATCTGCGCGTGCGCCCGGGCAATCGGCTCGTTGTCGATGTAGACCACCCGGCATTCACCCGGTGCCACCTCATCGGCGACCTCGTGCACATTGCCCTGCGTCGGCAATCCGGAGCCAATGTCCACGAACTGCCTGACCCCGTGCCCGACCATGAAACGGACAGCCCGGCCGAGGAACGCCCGATTCGCACGGGCGAAATCCCGGATCTCCGGCAGCACCGCGAGCTGCTGCTCGGCGAACGCCTGATCGACGGCAAAGTTGTGCGACCCGCCCAGCAGGTAGTCATACACCCGCCCCACCGAGACCTTGTCCACCGACGCGGCCACACGGGCGGCATCATCCATGCTCATCACGTACCCCCAGAGTCATCTCGCAGGCGGCGCATCAGTACCGGCACACTACCGGGACCGGAAACGGCTCGACGCCCGAACCGGCACGTCCGGCGGCACCGACATGCCAAGCTCCGACTGAGCACGAATCCCGGTCTCCGATTTGACCTGGTCGTGAACGAAGTGCCGTCGCCACGTGCCACAGGCCCGACGCTGGCTCGAGCAGAGAGTTCCAGCGGCGCGGCGACGATGCCGATGACAGGTAGCGATCACCACGTGTGCGTACGTCGGACCCGAAGGGCTGAGATTGCGGTCCGGGTCGGGTGACTGAGGCCGCGTGTCTGCTCGACAGAGGGGACGGCGTCCGGTCGTCTTCGCTTCATGGGCAAAGGACACAGGCTGAAGAAGCAACGACGTGGGCAAACTGCTCCAGTGATCGTGCAGCAGCCGCTGCCGACGGGAAAGCAAGAGCGTTCTCTCGGGCCGCGGCGGCTCGAGTACATCGATTCGCCGGAAGGGCCGCACCCGGTAGCTGCGCTCCGAACTCTATTGGAGGGCCGCGCCGGCTGGGTCGAGCAACCGCCGGACTGGGCCATTGCGCAGATGTGATTCGAGCGACCGGCCTCGCTGATCGGGGGCGAGCGCGACGATGTGTACGGCATCGCGCCGACCACCCTGCTCGTGTGTGCGCGAACCATCGACAAAGACGGCCTTCTGCGGGATTTCGAGATCTCCGTGGAAATGGCCGGCCGCAGCGGAGGCGGATGCGCCGACCACGAGGCTCCGAAGACCAAGACGTTCCAGCTCGACGACGATGGCTTGGCAGGCCTGTCCCGGGAACTCGACGCCATCGAACAACACACAGCGAACGCACCGGACATGCTGGCATGCGCGGACGGCCCGGGTCTTTGCCTGTAGGCGCGCGCCGCGTTCATGGCACAGCGCGCCGGGCAGGCAGCGGGTCCGGTGAAGTGCCCGGCAACAGCAACCTGACCGCGCAGCCGCCACGGGCGCGCAACGCTGGTCAGAACCGGTGCGGGTCGAGCTCGCCTGGTAGGAGGACCGAGATCTGCTCAGGCGTTAGGCTGCGGCTCTCACCGACGGTCTGAGCCAGCGGTTGGAAGCGACCCCGGAGATCCCGCGTTGTCGTGGGACTCCGGGGTTCGCGCTTCTGCGGGTTTGCATGCGCGTGGCCAGGCTCCCGTCAAAGCCCGAGGTCACCTGGCCTCGCGAGCGCACCGGAACCTCGGGTCGTCACGAGTGCCCGGCCAGGGTCACCCGGTCCGGTGCTAGACGGGCTGCAGCGTGGGGCGAAGGATTGGGACGTGGCCGCGAGTTGGCGGTCGAGCACGGTGCCGGCGGGGACAAGGCCCGCTCGCCGGTAGAGGTTGTCCGTGCGGGAAGGGCAGGCCCGGGGTGACGGCCGGGAGTCCTCGATCTGGGCTTTTTCACGATGGATGCGTAGCGCCCCGGCATGCGGAGCTGGGGGCGTGAGCGCACCCGCGGCCGTTCCGTGGGTGGCGCACGCCGTGCCCTGATCAGGCGGGCACTGGTGTGGGAGGACGGTCCCGCGTCCGGCGGGCGGGTCCCGATGATCTTCTCCGTCTCTCGCTGTGTCCTGCCCTGCGCGCACCGCGTGGCTCCCTGCCGCGACCTCGCGCGCCCGGATCCGGGAGGGAGGTGAATCGTGATGGGCAAGGAAACCCCGATGGACAAGGAGTCCGCCGACCGGATCTCCGCGGCCGCGGACCGCGACCCGGCATCTCCGACCGCGACCAGCGGATTCGATGAGCGGGCTCAGGCCGCCGCCGACCGCAACGAGGACCACGACGACGAAGACGAAGACGAAGACGAGTGGCCTCATCCGTGCCGGGCCGCGCGTGATGCCGCGGCCCGGCACGACGTACGTTCGCAGCGCGCGCCGTGATGCGCGCGCGTGGCCCGTCGGCGTCACCCGCGGTCGGGGCTGCCCGGCCGCGGGATCGGACCACAACAACGCGGGAGCCAGCCGCAGCGGCGCCAACATCATTGCGGTCCGTGACGCAGGCAGGCGCACGGCCGCGAACCGGCGGCCTGCTGACTGCGCGAAGGCAGCGCGGGCGTTGGGCTCAAAGCCACGTTGCCCTGGTTTTCATGGCATGAAAGCAGAATGAAAGCGCTCCCAGGATCGTAGGGGCCTGGCTCCTGCCCAGCGAATACGCATCCGTCTTCCGTCCTCCACCATTGCTGTCGGGTGTTCACCTGACAGAAAACGGTACTCGACATTGGTAATTTGATGATCAAGCGCGGCCCGTTCTCCCGGCCGGCAGATCATGAGGGGATTGTCATGAGAGTTCGTTCGAGGCTTGTCGCATGTCTTGTGTCGGCGTTCATGGTGCTCGCGCTGGCGTTCGTCGGCGCGGGATCCGCGGCGGCGGACCAGTCGAAATCCATCTCCGGGAAGTCGCCGGACGGCGGTGCGAGCTTCAGCGGGACACTGACGTGGACCGGCCGGGGCAGCTTCAAGGCCGACATCACGTTGAAGGACGCGAAGTGCGACGGGAACCCCGTCTACTTCTACTTCATCATCAACAAGGGGTGGACGAGCGAGTGGCAGGGCAAGCGGCGCGACAACAACGAGGGCTGCGGCAAAACCATTACCTGGAAGGGCATCGCGGGATCTGACACCAACGGCATCTACGGTCCCACGCTGCGGGTGTGCACGGACATCCGGCCGGGGGTGGACTCTTGCAAGGAGTACGGCTACGACAACCCGTACTTCCCGTAACCGGCCTCACCCGCCGATCGGCCCGGACTCCCGGGCCGATCGGCGCGGCGCCCTCCGGGTGAGCGCCCAGTAGCCAACGCCCGCGACGGCGAAGCCGACGAGGAACGTGCTGTCGCCCACCCACGGCAACACCCTCGGCACCGGCCCGGTGTAGACGGACTGGTTCGCGAACAGGGCCACCGACACAACGAGCGCGGTTACAGTCGACAACGACCGCCCGGGACGAGTAGTACAGCGATGGTGCATCGCCATCGGAGAAGCCGACCGGTCTACCTGGACATGAACATCCGGAAACGCCGTCGAAGGGGAACCCGACCCGTTTCCCCTTCGACGGCCGGTCACCGCACCAGCAGTTACTTCTTCTTATGGTACGCCTCGACAACCTCGGACGGGATCCGTCCACGATCGGACACGTCGTACCCGTTCTCGCGAGCCCAGGCACGAATGGCCTGGTTCTGCTCGCGGTCGGCCGCCGTCGGTGCCTTGGATACCACCGACAACGCAGCCGTAGCCGTGGCCGCAACGGCCTTACGCTTGCGTCCCCCAGCTCGGCGACCGTGTTCGACATACTGTTCGAAGATGTCACGAAGTTCTTCCGCGTTCTCCGCGGACAGATCAATGTGGTACATCACGCCATCGAGACCGAACTCCACGGTCTCGTCCGCTTCCGTGCCATCAAGGTCATCGACAAGACTTACCGATACTTGCTGAGCCACGCCACGTCCCTCCAGAATGAGATATCGAACCACAGAATAGTACCCACAAACCAGACCCGGCTATCCCATGGCTTCGTATATTCGAAGCGGCGACGGAAACAAACTTGTCCCGTCACGATCCCGCGGTCCTGGCCACAGGGAAACCTGACTGCGGGGCGGTGCTCGCCGAGAGCGTTCCACTCAGGACTGTTCATTCCGGTCTTCGTCTATCGCGAAACCGGAGTTTCGTGGGGCTCAGTCGGTGTCCTGCTCTGCGTGGCGCTGCAGGATCGTGAGGATCTCGATACCCTGGATCCGCGAGTCGTCCGAAACTCCGTCTGCGTGCGCGAGCTCCTCCGCGTTGAACCACTGCACGGCGGACTCTGCGTCGTCGGAATATTCGCCGTCCGGTTCGGCAACGTACACGTGATCACGATGGACGTGGGGTACACCGGTGTGGTTATCGGGCCCGGCCGGGACCTCGGCGATCCACCACGGGCCCGCGATCGTGTGGTGTGGAAACCGGGCCGGCAGTGACAGCGGCAGGAGCCTGCACCGCACCCCGGCCTCTTCGCGCACTTCGCGCACCGCCGTCTCGCCGATGCTCTCCCCCGGTTCCTGATGGCCACCGGCCTGCAAGGTGATTTCCAGGCGGTGGTGCCAGGCAAGCCCGATCACCCACCGCATCTGCCTGCGTTGCAACAGAAAAGCCGACGCTGTCTGCTCTGCGATCGTCACGAACCACATTTCCCATCTGCCAGATCGCCCATACAACCCTGTCATACTTTCTGGTAGCAGGTCTGCGTGAGCCAGCGGCATCTACGCCGATGCCCGCGCGCCCACAGCCGAGCCTCACCCTCCAATCCTTGCTGGGTCCATAGTGGACGGTATCGCCGCCGATGCTCGACGTAGCGTGAGTGGCGCTCAACCGCCATCCGTGCTTGTGGAAGAATCTCGCGCGGAAGCTGGCGTTCACGCCGGATCACGGTCGCCCCTTCCCGACAGGGCGAGAAACAGCGGGTTTGACGATGAACAAGCACAACGCCGCACAGGCCGGCACCCAGCACCATCAACAGCCGGAGCAGCGGGCGTTCCGGTTGCTGGTCACGGGCGGCGGGACGGGCGGGCATACCTATCCCGCGCTGACCACTATCCGCACACTGCAGGCCCGCTTGGCGGATCAGGGCAGGACCGTCGAGGTGTTGTGGGTGGGAAACGCGGCCGGCTTGGAGGCCCGCGTCACCACCGATCAGGGGATTCCGTTTCAGGCGGTCGCCACCGGGAAAATCCGCCGTGCGCGCAACCCGCTGAAGATGCTGTCGCGGGCCAATCTGACCGACATGGCCCGGGTGCCGCTCGGCGTGGTACAGGCGCGGTCGGCCGTGGCGCGTTTCCGTCCCGATGTCGTGCTGGCGACCGGTGGCTACGTCGCCGTGCCCGTGGGGATGGCTGCCAAGGTGTGGCCGTCCGCTGGTCATTCACGAGCAGACGTTGCGGCTGGGCTTGGCGAACCGGGTGCTGGCCCGGGTGGCGGCCAGGGTGGCGGTGTCGTCGGAATCGACCCTGCCGCTGCTGTCGCCCGCCACGCGGAAGCGCGCTGTCGCGACGGGAAACCCGGTGCGCGCGGAGGTGCTCGAGGGGGACGCCGAACGGGCCGTGAAGGCGCTCGGCGTTCAGACCTTCGATCGGAAGCTGCCCACGGTGTATGTCACCGGCGGCGCGCAGGGCGCCAGGCAGATCAACGAGCTCGTCTCGGCGATTCTGCCGTGGCTGCTGGAGCGGGCCAACGTCGTGCACCAGTGCGGAACAGCCGCCGTGGAGGCGCAGCGGGAGCGTGCGGCCAGGTTGCCCGCGGATCTCGCTGCCCGGTATCTGCCGATCGATTTCGTCGGCGCGGAGCTGCCTGATGTGTTCGCACTGGCCGATGTGATCATTTCGCGGAGCGGGGCGGGGACCATCGCCGAGGTGACCGCGCTGGGCACGGCGGCGGTGTTCATCCCGTTGGCGTCCTCGGCGGGTGGCGAGCAGGCCCACAACGCGCGGCATCTCGCCGACCAGGGCGCCGCGGCCGCGCTGCTCGGCACCGAGGTCACTGCGGCGGACCTGCGGGACGCGGTGGCGCCGCTGCTGGCCGATCCGCAGCGGCGCCACGCGATGGCTGATCGGGCGCGCGAGCTGGGGCGGCCGGACGCCGCTGACCGGCTCGTCGATGTCGTTCTGGACGCCGCGGGCAAGTGTCGGTGATCGTGGTCGCTGGGCGGTGATCTCACCGGTGGGATTGTGTCGTGGTCCGGGTCCAGCCGTCGCGGTCGCCGAGCAGGTGGCTGTCTCGCCGGTAGTGCGTGGTCGCCCTGGTCTCGTCTTGGGGTGTCGGAGATGAGCCGCCGCCCGTGGTCCATGGCGCGGGCCCGGACGTCGGCGACCTCGTCGACGTCCGGCCAGATGGAGAACAGCGTTTCACTGGTGATGCGGCTTGCGGTGACGTGGTTGCAGGTGGATGTCCTCGAAGAGTGCTTCGATGGTGGCGGCGGATGGCGGAGTCTCGGTGAGCCTTCATAGTCGAGTCAGCTGAGGGCACACCAATCGATTGGGCGTTCATTCCCTCACGACCGCGATATCCGTGATCGTGTACGTGGTCTTCTGGCTTTCCGTGGCCGAGTCCACCTGCTTTCCCAGCCACAGCAGGCTGATCGGACCGAGCAGTTTCTTTCCGGTGGCGAGATCGAAGGTGGAGTACGTGGGTGTGTCCCGGAAGTCGATTTGCGCGACCGTCGACGGCGTCAGGTCAATACTCGTCCGCAGGTGTGTTGATGGCAGCTGCCAGTGGCGAGCGACTTTCGCGGAACCGTCCGCGGGCACGGAAAGGATGTCGCCGTGGATGGTGGACCAGAACAGTCGATCGTGGACTCGGGTGAGTGTGCCGCGCGCCATCCGCCAGGTGTAGCCCTTCATATCGAGTTGTGTTTCGGTTCGTGCGCCATCGGCGATGCCGATCCGGACGAGGGTCAGCCCGGGTTCGCCGGATTCGTTCGACCGCGCTTCTTGGGAGGCGTACAGCGCCGTCAGGGTCGTCCCGTCGAGCGCGCAGTGAAGGGTCCTCGTCGCCGGCCGCAGACCGTTGGGGTAGGTCCAGGCAAGCCGCCGAGTCAGCCCGCCTGTGGAGGACACCTCGTACAGGACACTGCCGTACGGCCGGTCGTCTCCGGTCGCCTCGTCCCGGCTCTCGGCGATCACGAACAGCCGCTCAGCGCAGTACCCTACGGCGAGCACCATCCCCGGAACCGTTCCGGCGCTCACCGAGTCTTCCGTGCCGAAGGACACGAACCTGCTGGACGACCCTCCCACAACCGATCCGCTGTTGAACCACACCGACGCGCGCCCCGTAGGACGATCGATCGCGGCGGCCTGCACCATGTCCTCGTCGACTGCTGCGCTCGTTTTCCCCGAAGCCGACAGTTTGGTGACCGAGTCCGACGACGCCGTGACCATCGTTCCCACAGTCGCCAGGACCTGGTTGTCGTAGATCGCTCCACCCTGGACCTTGCCCAGCATCGCCCCGGTCACGTCGAAGGCGAAGACTGTGGTCCGGTCTTGGTCGGGGACGATGGGGGGCTCTATCGGTCCCACCGACACCATCCCCACGGCATCGCCGGGCAGGACCGTGAGTGGAGCATCACCGCCGTGGGGAGTGGGTGCCGAGCAAGCGAGCGTCATCGTGCAGCCGGCCGCTGCCGCAACCAGCCACCGGCCGCGGGAAAACCGCTTCATTGAGCCCTGTTCCATCCGAGGGTGATCGGTGCGGGAGTCGTCGACGTCATGGGTATTTGGTGACCCAGGTGGATTTCAGGATGTCCCGGGGGTAGACACCCCAGCCGCCGTCCCCGTCGAGATCAATTTCGCGACCCCAGTCGGGGGCGTTGACCGACGCCCATTTGAACGACGCCCAGACCAGGGACGAACAGTTGTACCCAACGGTGTTCCCGCCATCGCTGCCATTGATGTCCTTGTTGGCCAGGAAGTTCTTGTTGTACGGAAAACCGACCCTGCTTCGCGCGAACTCGACCGCTTTCGTACGCACACCGGCGGACGTATTGACCCACATCATCTGCGGACTGCGCATCTTCCTGCCGCCGTCGGCCGTGTTGTCTACCTCCCGCACCCCCTTCTCAGGGTTGAGGGCCTCAACCGAATGCGTGAGCGACACGAAGATCCCGTTGTGCCCATGTGCCACCCTGGCCGTCGCGGCCTCCGAGAAGAAGATGTCGCCGACCCCCCTTGGGGTGGGAAGAAGCATCTCCTCGCCGGGGCTCGGGTCGCCCGCGGGGAACACCATCGACCGCCGCGCCTCGTCGAGTGCGTTCTCGATGAAGTCGGCGACCGTCGCGGCCCCGGTTTGGGCAATGCGCTGCGCCGCCGCGAGGACCTCGTTCGGCGTCATGTAGACACTCAGGTTGGCGAGTTCATGTGTCTTGGGACCGGGCCCGGACAGCGTTCCGTGCTGGAACCGCTGATCGACCGTGATCCCGCCGTCGGCGCTCGTCTCATCTGCGACGGGATAGCCTGCCGGGCTTTTCTCGTAGCCGTCCCGTGCCCATCTGGCCAGGATCGAGCCTGTGACAGGCCACGCGCCGGTGGACGGTGACCAGTAGATGACCGAATCGCCCTTCTCGAACCGGTTCATCCGGCCCTGCCCGTCGGGCAGCTTGACCTCGTCGCTGGCGGGGTAGCCAAGCCGGCCCTGTTCCCAGCCGGTTTCACCCCACTTGTCTCGGATCGCACCTGTGACGTAGTACGCCTCGTTGAGCCGCCAGTAGATCGTGCCGCCCTGGAAGTACTGCCTGCGCCCGATCGGTGCGACAGGGTCGGGATTGACGATCTCGTCGCTTGTCGGGTAGCCGAGCGGCCCCCTTTCCCAGTCGTTGCGCTGCCACGCGGCGAAGAAATGGTTGACCACCGGATGCGCGCCGCCTTCCGGAGACCAATAGATCGGCCCGTTCTGGAAGGTGGAGCGCTTCCCCACCCCATCAGGGTTTCCCAGTTCGTTGCTCGTGGGCCACAGCAGGAAGCTGCTCGGCCCACCGAGGGCGTTGTACTTGTCCCGGATCGCGCCGCACACCTCGTACGGCGCGGGCCAGTACACCTGGCATCCGGGCGCGGTCGAGGTTGATTGTGTCGCGAGTGCGGCCTGCATGCGCTCGGCCCTATCGGCCTCCGCTTTGGTGAACCCGCCAGGGATCTTTTGGCAGTCTGACCGCATCTCGCCCGGTTTCGGGCTGCATTCCAGATCCACGGCGGACGACGATTCGTGGGCGATCGCCTCCGTCGCGGGGCTGGCGAGCCCGATCAGCAACGACACGACGATCACCGTGGTCCGGCACGGTCTGGTACTTCGGCGGCGAATCGATTTCACGGTCAGCCTTCCCCTCAGCGGCGACAGGTACTCAGGGTAGTCGAAAGGATACGCACCGACAGACTGTCATTGGCCGATGAAATCCTGATGAAACCCGCCGCGCCTGGCCGAACGCCCGGTTCTCACTGGAGAACAAACCCTGCTCCACCCACTCATACACGCGACACACGTGACGTCGTCGGCCGTGCCGCCGGATTGCCCAACTCGTGGCTGACGATTCCCACCGACACGCCACTTCGGGGCCGAGCTGCCACGACACGGTGCCGGCGTTCATTTCGCGGCAGAACTCGCCGAGTGGTCGCTCGGCGGGTTCGGGGTCAAGGTGATGTCGCCGCCGGACCGGCCAACCGGTCGGACCCGATGCTCCAGCTGGCCCAGGAACTCGCGGAAACTGGTGGAGCCGTAGTTGGCCTCGTCGACGGTGTGGTCTAAGGCCATCATTCTCGACTTCAGCCCTGAGGCCGTGGGGCTGTCGTCGGGCTCTGCTGCATCGCGGCCACCAGCAACGCCTCCGCATCGGCCAGCCGGTATCCGGTTCGCGCGGCGGTGCATGGCTCGACCGGCTGTGGTTCTGCTTGCGCGACGATCGAGCCCCACAGCTGGTATTCCAGGCACACCGACACCAGTCGGGTGCTCGCTGACGTCTCCGCGCCGACACCGATCACGCACTTGCCGAACTCCCGCAGCTTAGTAGCTAGTGTCCTGCGCCGGAAATTCGCTGGCAATATCGTGCGAGTGAGTCGATGATCTCTTCGGCGGTCTTCTTCCACACGAACGGCTTCGGGTTCTGGTTCCAGTCTTTGATCCACTCGCGGATGTCTTTCTCCAGTGCCGCAACACTTTTGTGAAAGCCACGCCGGATCAGCTGATCGGCGAGGAACCCGAACCAGCGCTCGACCTGGTTGATCCAGCTCGATCCTGTGGGGGTGAAGTGCATGTGGAACCGGGGATGCTTGGCGAGCCACGCTTTGATCGCCGGGGTCTTGTGGGTGCCGTAGTTGTCGCAGATCAGGTGGATGTCGAGATCGGCGGGGACGGTTTTGTCGATCGTGGTCAGGAACTTCTTGAACTCGGCGGCTCGATGCTTGCGGTGCAGTTCGCTGATCACGGTGCCATCCGCGATGTTGAACGCCGCGAACAGGCTGGTGATGCCGTGGCGGACGTAGTCGTGGCTGCGTCGCTCGGGCATGCCCGGCATCACCGGCAGCACTGGCTGGGAGCGGTCCAGCGCTTGGACCTGGCTCTTTTCGTCAGCGCACAGCACCACCGCCCGTTCCGGCGGGTTGTGATGGAGCCCGACGACATCGATGACCTTGTCCACGAACAACGGGTCGGTGGACAGCTTGAAGGTGTCGGCCTGGTGGGGTTTGAGCCCGAAGTCCCGCCAGATCCGGCCAATCGTCGATTTCGACAGCCCGGACCGCTCGACCATCGACGTGCGCGACCAGTGAGCGGCGTTGCGGGGAGTCTGTTCCAGGGTTGTCACGATCACCTCCTCGACCTGGTCGAGCGCGATCGACGGCGGCCGACCGGGCCGGTCTTCGTCGGCCAGCCCGTCCAATCGCTGCGCGACGAACCGGGCCCGCCACTTACCCGCCGTCATCCGGTTGACCTCGAGCCGATCCGCGACCTCCACATTGGACAAGCCATCCGCGCACGCCAGCACAATGCGACACCGCAACGCCAGCGCCTGCGCCGACTTCGCCCGCCGCGCCCACCGCAGCAACGTCTCACGCTCGTCATCGCTGAGGATCAACTCGACCTTGGACCGTCCACGACCCGCCATCGCCACATCCAATTAGATAGCGAATTTCCGGCGCATGACACTAGGCCTCGTGCATCCGCGGGCGCCAGTTCGCCCTCCGCCTCAGCGCCGAACGCCGGTTCGCCTGGAACGTCCCATCCCACGCGAGGACGTGCGGCGCGGGAGACGAAGCGAATCGGTAAAGGGCAGCGGCGAAGGTCGGCCTCCCGGTCCCGACTGGAGAACTCGCCTGTGCATGGACGGCCTCGCCGACGCCGGACTGAACCCCGGCCCGACCGAGACCCGCCGCTGCCTCGACCCGGTACATCTGCCGCGCGCACGGTCACCCCGTCGCTCGCGGGCGCCGTAGGCTGCATTTGAACGCTCACGAGGTCTGCGCGCTACATCCCTACGTGGTCGGCGACCGGTCCGACTTCTGGAGGTTCAGGTATTCGACCAGCTTGGCGAGTTGGTCGGCGTAGCGCTCGACGAACTCAGGGGACTCCGGATCGATCTCTAATAGCCCCTCGATGATGCGCGGCAACGTCACGGGTGCCATCGCGGCGGCCATCACCATTACCGTCAGGCACCCCGAATCGACCCAATCCGGCAACTTCCCGGACTCCCGCAGCTGGGTAACGTGCTCCACCGTCCCACCCAAACGCCTCATCCAGGACGTATGGCCTGGGTCGCTCTGCGGGCCGTCGTACTCCAACCCTGACCAAACCAGCAGCCGCATGTCATCTCGACTGGAAAGGGCCTCCAGTACGCAGCGGTGCAACTGCTCCGACAACGGCGCCCCCGGCGGCATCAACTCACTCTGTCGCCGGCCTAATCTCTCCGACATCGCCCGATACAGGCCCTCTTTACCCCCGAAGTAATACGAAATCAGCTGCTGGTTAACACCGGCACGTGCCGAAATCGCAGCGATCCGCGCACCCGCGTACCCGTGCGCCGCGAACTCCACCACAGCCGCATCCAGGATCGACCGGCGCGTGCGGTCCGCATCCCGCCGCCGCTCTTGTGGCTTCGGCGACCGGCGAGGCTTTGAATCGGTCACAACCGCGACTATACATGCGCAAAAAGCCTTGCCAAATCGATCGGCGAAATAGACCAGAAGGTTGACACAGTCGGTCATTGCTCCGTCGACCACGGCCAGAAACGCCACTGGCCTCGCACCGCTCATCCACGACATGCCGACGCACTCCGAACCACGAACGATCCCCCGAACACACCGCCGTCCAGGTAACAGCCGTGAGAAGAAGCGCCTTCGCTCCGCCGGCGCACATGCGAGTATTATGCGCACACAACCCGTCCTTGGCCGCCTTCGCGAGAGGGCATAGTGACAGAAGAACACGAACGAGACCGAATGCCGACCTTAATCAGAATTCACGAATTCACCGAGTGGCGTCAGCCGTACGGACAACCCGCGCGTCCGACAGTCCACAGCCGGACGTGCCGCGCTGTCACAGAACCATAACCTCACGTAAACATCGATGACAGACGGGCGAAGCTGCGGATTCGACTACGCGACGGCTGCGTCACCAGGGAAAACATTGTGATCAACGCACGTACCACGCTTTTCCGGATCCGCCAATCACTGAGGAAACCGAAGACCGGCCACACCTTATCGACTTCCTTGACACAGTGATCCTTTCCACTATATTATCCAGCCACGGCATGATATGCGTGGAACACGAAAACTGCTACCCTTTATCGTGCCACTGGGGAGGATCAGTCGGTGGATTTACATTGTAAAATTCTGGGTTCTTTGGCGGTCGAAATCAATGGGCAAGATGTCACGCCGAGCGCACCAAAAATGCGAAGAATTCTGGCGCTTCTGATACTTCGACGAAGCACGCCGGTCAACATGGGTGATCTCGTTCTCGAACTCTGGGGTAACCATCCTCCACCCAGCGCGCGCACGACGGTCCACACATATATACACAAACTTCGCTGTCGACTTTTCCCTGCACATCTGTCGAAGCACGGTTTCGCGTTGCACACCAAACAGCAGAGCTATTTCCTCGAGATGCCACCACAGTGTCTCGATCTGCACCGGTTCGAGCACTTGGTCCAGCGCGGAGAAAGCGCGCTGGAGCGCGGCGAACCACGTCTGGCCGTGGAATCGCTACGTGAGGCCCTGAGCTTGTGGCGAGAACCGATGATGAGCGCCATGGAGACCGGCCCCCTGCTGGCCGCGCATGTCACCGGTCTCGAGGAGAGCAGGCTCCGCGCCCTTGAACTCCGCATCGGAGCGGACCTGCAGCTGGGCCGGCACCGGGAACTGCTGAGCGAGCTGAAGGAACTCGTGATCACCCATCCACGCAGCGAAGTGTTTCACGGCCACCTGATGCTCGCACTGCACCGCTGCCATCGGCGTGATGAGGCTTTGGAGGTCTACCAGCGATTTCGTCGCGAAATGGTCGAGGAGATGGGTCTCGAGCCCTCCCAGCTTCTGCAACATGCGCATCAGGCCGTGCTGGCGGGCGAACCGTTGCCCGATGCCACGCCCCTGAAAGCACAGGTCACCACCGCGACCGAGCGCCCCGCGCAACTGCCTGGTGACAGTGCGGACTTCATTGGCCGCGGTGGCCTGGTGGAGGACGCTGTCATGTGGCTGACTTCGGCTGGGCTCGCGGACGTCGCACCGAGGGTGCTGTCGGTGCATGGGATGCCGGGAGTCGGCAAGACCGCCTTCGCGGTACGCGTCGCGCAACGTGTGCGATCGCGGTTCGAGGGAGGGCAGTTCTACGCATGCTTGGGTACGAGTGGCGACGGAGCGAGAGATCCGGCGGACGTACTGAACGGCTTTCTCATGGCCGCCGGTTTTCCCGCGGAGCGACTACCTGCCGATCGTGAAGACAAGGCAGCACTCTTTCGCACTTGGACTTCGATGAAGCGGGTACTCGTCGTGCTCGACGACGTCGGTTCCGCGGAGCAGGTACGGCCACTGATGCCCGCGGGGCCGCGTTGTGCGGTAGTAGTCACCACCCGGCGTGGCATCCACCCGGCGGCGGGATCCCGCTTGGTCTGTCTCGATCCCCTCGAGCCGACCGAGAGTACCGGGCTGCTGTCCGCGATGATCGGCACGGAACGGATCGCAGGCGAACGCGAGCAGGTGGACCGGATAGTCCAGCTGTGCGGCGGACTGCCTCTGGCCGTTCGCGCGGTCGGTGCCCAGCTCCGTTCCGTGTCCGGATGGCCCATCGGAACCGTGCTCCACCAGCTCGAAAACGGTGCACGCCGGCTCGACGCGTTGTCCTTCCACGATCTGGACGTGCGCGGGCGGATAGCCGGCAGTTACCACGTCATACCGAGACCGGCACAACTCGCGCTCCAGAAGTTCGCCACCCTCGGTAAGACCACGTTGACCCAAGCCGAGGCGACCTCACTGCTCGGCTACGACCGGCTGGAGAGCGGCAGGATTCTGCTCACCCTCGTCGATCACGGACTTCTCCGGATATCCGGAGAAGCGGATTCGACGGTGAGCTACGAGCTTCATCCACTTATCCGCTGCTACGCCGAAGAAATCGTCGCCGACCGGACTCAGCGGCATCCGGTGATTCGGCGGCACCGGCCGCGATTCTGTGCTCGCCGGCCCCGAACCATCATGCGGTCGCGGCGACGTCGGCCCGGCTGAGTGCCGGGCCGACGTCGGTTCAGGCCATCAGGCAGAGTTCCTCCCGCGGGCTCAGCCTACGGCCGATCGCACGTAGGCTGGGAAGGAAACGGTACTGGGTATGACCGATCCGCTCGTCGAACGCCGTCACGTCGATAAGCCACAGTTCGGCCAGATCCTCCAGCAACGACTCGGCATATTGCTCGTCCACCTCCAGCATCCTGGCCGCGAGAGCCACCGAGACGCTTGGGTTATCGAGCTTCGCCAGCTTGCGAAAGGCGTCCTGCGCGCCCGGACGAGCCAGCGAGTAGCTCCGTTCGACACTAGCCCGCAGGCCGAGGATGTCGGTATCGACCGAAGGGTCGTCGATCGCGGTACTGAGCCGATGGACCGATCTGGCGATCGCCCAGTGCTGCCGGACCTGCAACTGGCCGGCGGCCCAATGCAGTGCCAGCGGGAGCCCATCGCACAGCTTCACCAGTTCCCTGGCCGCCTGATCATTTTTGGCAACCCGGTCACTGCCGAGAACTCCGGTCAGCAGCTGAACTCCTTCAGGCTCGGTGAGCGGAAGCAGTTCGACGGTCATACTCGTCGCCGCGACGAAAAGACGGCGCCGACTGGTCACGAGTACTCCACATTCCGCGCTCGACGGAAGCAACGGCAGCAACTGCTCGGCACTGACCGCGTCGTCCAGCGCGAGAAGAACCCGGTGTTCCGTGGTCCAGGTACGGAACATCCTGCTGCGCTCGTCCGTCGACGCCGGGATCCGTTCGTCGGTCACCCCGGCCGCGCGCAAGAAGCCGGCGAGCACCTCACCCGGTTCGACCGGGCTCCCGTCGTCGTCGAGCAGCTTGGCGTAGAACTGCCCATCCGGGTACCTGTCCACGACTTGATGCGCGACGTGGTTGCACAGCGCCGTCTTGCCGACCCCGGGAGGACCGACGATGACAACCACCGTCGCCGCCCGGCCACGACCAGTGCACAACGCCTCGAGAGCCGCTGTGCTCTCGGCTCGCCTGCCGATGAGAACCGTACCGTCGGGTGGGAGCTGCCGTGGTGGTCTCGACCGGCGAGTGACAACCGTGCCCGGGCCGGGCGTCGGCGATGACAGGCTCTGATCCGCACTCAGTACGGCCCGCTGCAAACGTTGCAGTGAATCGGTGGGATCCAAGCCGAGTTCGGTTGCCAAAGCGTCCCTGGTGCGGTGGTACACGTGGAGCGCCTCGGCCTGTCTTCCCGCTCGATAGAGAGCCAGCATCAGTTTCGCCTGGAACCCCTCGTGGGTGGGATACTGCGCCCCCAGCATGGTGAGCTCACCGAGCAGCTCGTTGTGCTTGCCCAGCTGGAGATCCACCTCGATCCGCTGTTCAAGGACGCCTTTGCGGAGTTCTTCCAGGCGTCGTGTCTCCGCATCCAGGACCGGTCCCGTGCTGACGTCGGCGAGCGCAGGACCACGCCACAGCCGTAGCGCTTCCTCCAGCGTCTTGGACGCGGCCTCGACCGTCCCCGATTCCAGTTCGCCTCGGCTGCGCTTCGCCAGTTGCTCGAACAAGCGCGAGTCAAGCGAATTCGACGGCAGCGCGAGGACATAGCCATTGGCCAGCGTGTGCAACGCGGCGCCGTCGGCACCGGCAGGCCGGGACGAGCGCACGCCTTCGGCCGGTGACAGTTGTAGCAACTTACGCAGTTGGTAGATGTAGGTTTGCAATGTCGTGGCGGCGCTCGCTGTCGGCCTGTCCTCCCAGAGCTCGTCGATGATCTGATCGGTCCGGACGAGATTGTTGGCCTGTAGTGCCAGAAGACTGAACATCCGCCGAAGTTTCGGCGCGGACGGAGTGATCACCACTCCCTCGCGGAAGACTTCGAGCGGGCCCAGCAGATTGACCTCCATCGTCAGCACGCTCCCCCAGTTGTCAGTGACTCGATGGCCCGCACTCGAAGCACGGATACCGATTCTTTCAAGCGTCCTTGTGAGTCCCTTCAATCTATCGGGCGGTACGACTCCCGCCCTTGAAGATCGGTGGTGGCTTACTAAAGCGATCCTGATGCGGTTAACAGCCCACCAAAGCCGCGTTCAAAGCTGCCGCCGACCATGGCAGGCGACGCGTTGACCTGGACTTATCGGCCTGACGACACAGACCGCGACGACTCTTCAGGAGTCAGCCGGAGCCGCTCTGTGCAAGCAAGGGTCATCCGATCGATGTAGCCAGGTTCTCGCGCCACAAGACTTTCTGTAGTGAATCGGGCGACCGAAGGCCGATGTCAGTACCTGGAGACGCGCCTAGCGTTGACGGCACGAGACACGTCGGAGGAGGGGAATCGTTGTGTCGTCAGCCCGCACACCACGAATAGCGGTCGTCGGTTCTGGGCCCGCGGGGGTGTTCACCGCGGAGGCCCTGCTGAAATCGGACTACAGTCCGGCTGTCGATGTGTTCGATCGCCTGCCCACTCCGTACGGCCTGGTCCGGTACGGTGTGGCGCCCGACCATCCGAGGATCAAATCGGTGAGCACCGTTCTGCGGCGAGTGCTGGAAAATCCCGCCGTCCGGTTCTTCGGCAACGTGACGTTCGGCCTGGACATCGGCCTCGACGACCTGCTCGCCCACTACGAGGCCGTGATCTTCGCGACCGGAGCCCCCGGGCATCGCGAACTCGGAGTCCCCGGTGAGGACCTGCGTGGCAGCTGGCCGGCCGGCGAGTTCGTCTCTTGGTACAACGGCCATCCGGACGCGCTCAACGACTTTCCCCTGCATGCGAGGAAGGTCGCCGTACTCGGAGCGGGCAACGTCGCGCTGGACGTGACCAGACTGCTGGTGAAAGATCCCCGCGAGCTGGTGGATACCGACGTACCGGACCACGTCCTCGACGGATTGCGGTGCAGCAGCGTCGCCGACGTGTACCTGGTGGCCAGGCGCGGGCCCGCCCAGGCCAAGTTCACCACCGTCGAACTCAGGGAACTCGGCCTGTTGCGCGGGGTCGACGTTCTGGTGCGGTCCGAGGACTTGCGCTTGGACGAGGCGGACGAGCAACTACTCGAAGCCAACAGGCAGACGCGAGCCAACGTCGACCTCCTGCGGGAGTGGGCGCGACGCCCCATGACCGACGCCACCCGGCGGATCCATCTGGTGTTCTGGCGGAGCGCGGCGGCGATCGAAGGTGACAGCGAGGTGCGCGAACTTCGCTTGTCCCGTACCCGGCCGGGTGAACACGGCCCTGGCGAGGTGCTTCCGGTCCAGAGTGTCCTCCGTGCCGTGGGCTATCGAGCCGACCCGTTGCCAGGGCTGCCTTTCGAATCACGAACCGGAACCCTGCCTCACCGCAAGGGACGGATTGTCGATGGCGGCGCACGGCCGGTCGCCGGGTGCTACGTGGCGGGTTGGCTCAAGCGCGGCCCGACCGGCGTGATCGGCACCAACAAGGCGGATGCGGCGGAGACGGCGCGCAGCGTTGTCGAGGACCTCGCGGAAGGAACCCGCGCCCGGTCGTCGGACCCGAACTCCGTGCCGCGACTGTTACGCCGCCGTGGCACGGAGTTCGTGACCTGGTCGGACTGGCTACGCCTGGACTGTTACGAGATCAACCGGGGTCAGGCACAGGGCCGGGACCGCAGCAAGGTGTCGGATCTCGATGCCATGCTGGCCATCAGCAGACGAGGTCTTTGAGTGGTACGGCGTAAGACCTTCAGTGCACTGCTCCGTCGAGCAGTTCAAGCTGGGACAGTTCGGCCGAGCACGGCATGAGGATCAGTTCGGTACAGCCCGCGTCGGCGTAGGCCGCCACGGCTTCGCGCACTCGCACCGGATCCGTGAGCACGCCCTTGGTGATCCGGTCGGTCGCCCTCTCCCCGAGAAACGCGTAGTACTCGCCGACGTAACGCCGGGCCAGTTCTGTGCCTTGACGGCCGAGCGCGAAGTAAGCCAGCGCCAGCAGCCGTGGCTGATCCAGCCGTCCTTCGGCGGCCCAGCCGCGCCGGGCGCGCTCGGCAAGCTCCCGGTATCCGCTGGCCGAGCTGCCGCCGGAGATCCAGCCCTGCCCATAGCGCGCGGCTCGCCGGATCGCGATGTCGGTATGCCCGCCGAAGATCAAGGGCGGGCTCCCTCGATACGGCGACGGGCCGATGCGGCCGTCGGGCTCCGCGCCCGACCAGATGGAAACCATTCGCTCCACCGCGCTGTCGAGAGTGCGGCCTCGCCGCGCGTAGGGCAGGTCAGCGGCGATGAAGTCGTCCTCCCGGCCTCCGGCGGCGAGACCGGCCACCAAGCGCCCCTCACTGATTCGGTCGAGGGTGGCGAGCTGCTTCGCGAGCAGTGCCGGGTTGCCTCGATACGGCGCGAGCAGGACCGTCGCGGCAAGGCGTATACGCCGCGTGACACCGGCCGAGGCGGCCAAGGCGATCAACGATTCGCAGTTGCCGTACACGAGCCGGTCCAGCGTAGCCAGTGAGCTGAACTCAGCCTGGTCTGCATACCGTGCCCAGTCCAAGAGCTGATCGCCCACCACGCCGCATACCGCCGCGGGGAGGCCGACTCCGATCTCCACTCGATCATCCCGCCTTGTGACCGATCACGACGGTGTCGTTCTCGCCGAGCGGAGCGACCTCTGTCGAGCCGAAGCCGGCTTCCGTGAGCCATCCCTGGTACTCCGACGGCGGGTACTCCGCTCCACCCGGCGTGGTCAGCATCATGTCGAGGCTGATGATCAGGTTGGTCAGATCGGTGCCTTCCTCGTCCACCATCCGGTCGTACACGACGAGCTTGCCGCCGGGCCGTACCGCGTCGAACGCCTTACGCACCAATGCCCTGCATTCATCCGGTGACCAGTCGTGGAGGACGTGGCCGATGACCACCACGTCGGCGGACGGGATCGGATCGGTGAAGAAGTCACCCGCCTGGAAGGTGGTCTTCTCCTCGAGACCGAGCGCGCGCATGTGCTCGTCGAACGGTGTCCGCATCTCCGGCAGATCGAACACGGTGCCCGAGAGATGTGGATGCGCCTTGATCAGCCCACCCGTGAGATTGCCGCGCGCGCCCCCGACGTCCACCATCGAACGGTAGGCGGTCCATTCGATGGCCCTGGCCAGTTCAGGCACGATCAAGGTGGTGAGCGCGTCCATCATGCCGAGGAAGCTGCGAAGCCGGTTCGGCTCCTTGATCATCTCCATGTAGTCGGCTTCGGCTGTGGGCTTTCCGGTCCGCAACATCTCCCCGAAGCGGCCCCACGCCGGATAAAGCATGTGATTGGCCCGTTCGAGAAAGCCACCGATGTACCCGTCGCCGGTCCGCACCAGATGGCGCCCGGCCAGTGCACTGTTGCGGTATCGCCCGTCGTTCTTCTCGAGAAGGTCGAGCGCGGCCAGCACATTGAAGAAATCGGGCGTTCCCCGCGGGTGCAGGTCCAGCTTCACCCGCAGTTCCTCCGCGGTCATCTCGTCATCGCCGAGTACGGTGAACAAACTCAATTCGAGTGCGGTCAGGAGACATTTGGCGGTGCAGAAGGCGGTACCGAGTTCGAAGACGGCGCTCGGGCCCGCGGCGTCGACACTCGATGCTGATGTGGTCATTGCTGGTGTTCCTCCTTGACTCGGGGGATCGTGTCTTCATGTGCCGCCAGGACCACGGCCGCGTCCTTGTCACCGTCGCCGGCCGCGACGACGCCGGCATAGCGATGGGCGAGAGCGTCCGCCAGCGGGAGGGCCAATCCTGCGTCCTGTGCCTCCGTCAGCAGGAGCCGGACGTCCTTCTCCATCAACCGTGCCCGGAACGCGGCGGGTTCGTAGCGTCCGGTGCGCATGAATTCGGCCCGGAAAGCCAGGACCGGCGATCGGACGCCGCTGTTCAGCACGGCGTCCAACAGCGTCTTGCGGTCCAGCCCGGCGACGGCGGCGAACGAGACCGCCTCGGCCAAGGCGACCGTCTGCGCGCCGAGTATCAGGTTGAAGGCCAGTTTGAGCGCACTGGCCTGACCGGACCGTCCAAGGTGTACAAAGCCGTCGCGGCTCAAGGTATTCAGCACCTCGCGAGCGGACTCGACGTCGTCGTGCTCCCCCGCGGTGAAGACCCGCAGGCCGCCGGACCGGGCCATCCCGGGGTTGCCGATCACACTGGCCTCCACCCGCCGTATCCCCGCGTCCGCCAGCCGCCGCGCGGCCTGGCGGGCATATCCCGGCGATACCGCGGACGTGTCGATCACCAGGGTTCCTCGCCGCAGGGCGGGAAGCAATTTGCCGAAAAGCACCTCGTCGACCGCGGCCTCGTCACTCAGGCTGAGCAAGATCAGCCCCGTCTCGGCGACGGCTTCGATCGATTCAGCGAGCACCGCTCCAGCGGCGACCAGCGGCGCCGCCTTCTCGGTCGTACGGTTGCAGACCGTCAACGCGAAACCGCCTTCGAGTAGCCGGTGCGCCATCGCGGCCCCCATGTTGCCCAGTCCGATGACGGCGATCCCCGTGGGCTTCATGACCGAATCCGCCCGCGGCGGGGAAATGCCACGGAGCGCTGGGTATTTCGTCGGGATCCCTGTCTGCTGAGGACCTTTGACATCGAATGCCTCCGTCCGTCGATCCGGTGCGGCCTCGGAACGAAGGTTCGCGGTCCGTGCTCCAAACGCGCTGGTGCGCCGTTGAACCCCGACCGATCGGTCATGCCCAGCGAGTTTCCATCGGCGCTACAACGCATGCGCGCACCGTGGTGCTTCGCCGTCTGTCGCGGATCCCGATGAGGAGAACGCCATGCCTGCCGAGCCAGCACCGTCCTTTCCGTTCCGTGCGGACGATCCGGTACTTCCACCGGCCGAGTACCGGAAACTCCAGGTCGAACGGCCGGTCTGCCGGGTGACGCTGCCGACCGGTGACCTCGCCTGGCTGTTGCTCCGCCACGAAGACGTGCGAGACGTCCTCGCTGACACCAGGTTCAGCCGGGAGGCGATCACCGCACCCGGCGCACCACGGATCCTGCCGATCGCTCGCGGTTCACGGTCGATCTTCGTGATGGATCCGCCGGAGCACAGCAGGCTGCGCAAACTGGTTTCGAAGGCGTTCAGCCCCCGGCGGATCGAAGCGCTGCGCCCTCGGATCGAGGATCTCACGCGCGGATGTCTCGACACGATGGCCGAATCGGGGCCGCCTGCCGACCTGATCACCTGCCTCGCCCAGCCGCTCCCGATCACGGTGATCTGCGAAATGCTGGGGGTCCCCTTGGCCGACGTCGACCAGTTCCGGGCGTGGACCGACATCATGCTCGGCTTCACACCCGATCGGCAGGCCGAAGTACTGGCCGCGAAAGACAGTCTCTCCGCATACTTGACGGAGCTGATCAAGGACAAACGGCGGACCCCGACCGATGACCTCCTGATGGTGCTGATCTCCGCGCAAGACGAGGGAGATCGGCTCAGCGAGGAAGAACTGGTGGCGTTCGGCTACACGCTGCTCGGCGCCGGGTACCACGCGACGACCGCGAGCATCGTGCATGCCTTGTTGACCTTGTTGCGGAATCCGGCGCGGCTCGACGATCTGCGCCGCGATCGCGGCCTTCTTCCCGGTGCGGTGGAAGAGTTGCTACGCCTTTCCCAGGCAGGCGGCGGCATCGGAGCGCTGCGGATCGCAACGGAGGACGTGAAGATCGGTGACGTGGTGATCCGGGCGGGGGAAGCCGTCCTGCCCTCGATCAACGCCGCGAACCGCGACGACTCGGTATTCCCCGAACCCGACGAGGTGCGGCTGTCCCGCCCCCGAAACCCCCATGTCGCCTTCGGACACGGCATTCACCATTGTCTCGGCGCCCAGCTGGGCAGGATCGAACTGGAGGTCGCACTCGGTTCGCTGCTGGCGCGTTTCCCGGACCTTCGCCTCGCGGTCGCGGAAGACGAACTCGACTGGAGCGTCGGGCTGGCGTTCAGCAGGCCGGACGAGCTCCCGCTCGCCTGGTGAAGTCCACAACAGACGGTAAGGGGGAGCACGAATGGATCTCGGGCTCGCAGGCAGGTCGGTCCTCATCACCGGCGGCAGTGGTGGTCTCGGCGGAACGATGGCGCAGGTCTTCGCTGCCGAAGGAGCGCGCGTGGCGCTTACCTATCACCGCAACAAGAATGCCGCGTCAGCGGTTGTCGAGACGGTCGAGAAGGGCGGCGGGCAAGCCTTGGCCTTGCCGTACGACCTCGGTGACGAAGAGTCGATCCGATCGGCGACCGACGCCGTGACCTCCGCCTGGGGCGGTATCGATGTCCTGGTCGTCAACGCGTCGCCGGCTCGAGGGCCGGATGAACACCGCGGCCCTTTCGAGACGGTGCCGGCCGAGCAATGGCGAGCGCAGCTGCGCGAAGAGGTCGAAGGCGCTTTCCATACCGTCCAGGCGGTGCTGCCGGGTATGAAGGCCCGTGGCTGGGGCCGGATCGTGCTGATGTCCGCCAGCATCGTCAACCGCGGGATGCGCGGCGAGGAGGCATACGTGGCGAGTAAAGCGGCATTGCATGGGCTGAACCGGACGTTGGCCACCGAGCTGGTGGGTCACGGCATTCTCAGTAACGCCGTGGCGCCCGGGCCGACCGTGACGGCCAATCTGCTGCCGAAGGTGCCCCCGGAGATCCGGGCCACTTTGGCCGGGCTGAGCCCGGCGGAGATCCAGAGTGTGCTCAACGAGCGGATCCCGCACCTGCGGTTCGGTCTACCCGAGGACGTGGCGAACGTGGTGGCGTTCTTGGGTTCCGACGCGAACCGCCACGTGACCGGCAGTGTGGTCAACGTCGCGGGCGGCCATTGACACCGGAGGCCGTGTGGCGGTGTCGCCGTCACACGGCCTCCGTCGTCATTCACGCTCGGCGGCCAGCTTCTCCAGCACGTGTACCACGTCCGCGGGTGGCGGCCGGAGCCGCGACTCGGTGGCGAGCGCCGCAGCCGATTCACGGTGACCTGACTCCGCGAGCAGCGCGGTGACCGCCTCACGGACCGACTCCGGCTCGGCGTCCTCCTTCGCGATGACCCGCCCGGCGCCGGTAGCGGCCAGTTGCCTCCCGTGCAGCGCGTGGTCGGGCAATTGCGGAATCACCAGCTGGGGTACACCGTGGGTCATCGCGGTGAGCGTCGTCCCGGCGCCGCCGTGATGCAGCACCAGATCGCAGGACGGCAGCACCAGGTCCAGTGGTACTCCGGTCAGGACCCGCACGTCGTCGGGTAGCCCGGTGAGGAGCTCCATGTGCTCCTCGGCGATCGCGACGACGATCTCGGCGTCCAGGACAGCCACGGCTTTCGCCATCCACTCCGCGAGCATTCGCCGCGATTCGAGTTTGGCCATCGTCGTTCCCCACGTCACACAGACCCTCGGTCTCGATCCCCTGTCCGGTATCGAGGACGGAACCGTGCCGGCACCGTTGTACGGGACATAACGGATCTCCTGTGGACGGTATCCGGTGGAGATCTGTAGCCGCGGTGGGCAGGGATCAACGGTCAGCCCGCCGTGGACGTCCACTTCCGGGAGGCCGAGCCGTTCGGCGAGTGGGCCGATCGCGTCCGGCAGGAAGCCGGCCGCCCGCTCCAGAAGATCTACGCCGTAGAGCATGCGCACCGCGGGCACACCGATGGCGGCGGCCGCGAGCGGACCGGCCCAGGTGGTCAGCTCGTAGACGATCACGTCCGGCCGCCATCGTTTGGCTTGCCCGACCAGATCGTCCACCATCGCATCGGCCAGCTCGACCAGCATGTCCAACGCTCGAGGCCTGCCCTGTGGCCGGCCGCCCGGCCGCAGCACGTATTCGCGGACGAATCCCGGCACGTCGACGTCGCGTCCGACCGAAACCGCGTCCAGACCCGCTTGGCGGATCACCGGCATCAAGCCGGGCTGGCTCGCGACTCGCACCTGATGCCCGGCCGCGCGGCAGGCCCAGGCGAGCGGGACCATGGGAAAGAGATGGGACTGCCAAGCCCAGGTGCAGAACAAGATCCGCATTCGCTCACTCCCCGACGATCGCTTCGATCAGGCGAAGCGGCGTTCCGGTCTCGGTGACTCCCCGGTACCGCAGTCCGGCCCGTTCGAACAGCTCGGCGTACTCGTGTGCGGTCCGTTCCCTGCCGTCCATGACCAGCAGCATGTGCAGGTCCATCAGAGCGTCCCAGGGGTTGGCGGGCGGATCGGAGATCAGCTGCTCCAGCAGGATGACCCGGCTGCCCGGTTCGGCTGCCTTCGCCACGTTGCTCAACGCCCGCACACACCTCTCGTCCTCCCACATGTGCAGTACCTGACGGAACAGATAGACGTCGGCCTTCGGCACCGTCACCAGGCAGTCCCCCGCCTCGAGGTCGCATCGGTCCGCGAGCGCGCCGGTACTCAGCACCGGATCCGCGTGCTCGATGGTGTGCGCCCGATCGAAAAGGATTCCGCGCAGGGCGGAGTTCGCCTCCAACAGCGCGCGCAACAACGAGCCGTGTCCGCCACCCACGTCGACCACCGTGTGGGTCTCGGAGAGGTCCAGTGCGCCGACCAGCGCGGGGTGCATGGCGACGGACTGCGCGGCGTAACCGCGCAAAGTGGCCGCGCCTGCCTCGTTGTCATCCTCTGCGAAGTAGCTGAAGAGGTCCTTGCCGTAAGTGGCCCGGAACGCGCATTCGCCGGTGCGAACGCTTTCGTCGAGCTTCGCCCACATCTGCCAGCCCCAGTACGAGCCGGTCAGCATCACGTCCCCGATTCGCACCGGCGCGTCGGAGCGCATGGCCCTGGACGCCTCCGTGTGTTCGTAGCGCCCGGGCCCGAGCTGGCGATAGACACCGTAGGCGGAAAGCGCGCGCATCAGCCTCGACAAGGCGCCCGGATCCGCACCGATCTCGTCCGCCAGCCGATCGACGTGCACCGGCTCGTCGCCGACGAAGTCCGCGATCCGCAGCTTCGCCGCGGCCTGGATCACGCCGCTCGCCCACATGCCCCAGGCCAGCTCCATCACATTCTGGACAGCCGGCGGGCCGAGCACCGGAGCACCGTCGAAGGCTGTCGTCCGCACGGTCTTCAGGTCAACGTCACGCATGATCATCACCTCGGAATCGATCGTCGGATTCCGCCGTCCTTCGCGGACGGCGGACGGTCGTCGGCCGCGGTGGCGGGCACCCCACCCGGCGGGAGCAGGAAACTCATCACGAAACTGGCGAAGAACAACGCCACGCAGACCCAGAGGCAGGCCTCGATCGCCTGCCGGTGATCCCCGGTGCCGGTGAGCGAACCGAAGAAGACCGTGCCGAGCACCGCGATGCTGATCGCCGAACCGACCTGCAGAGCTGTGGTCATCAGCCCGGACGCCGCACCGGCGTCCTGGACGGGGACCTTGCTCAGCACGATGTTCACCAGCGTCGCGCTGACCATGGCCATGCCTGTCCCGAGGACGATCGCGCCAGGCACGAGCGCCCACGGGGTCAACGCCGGCCCCAGGACATGGATCGGGTAGATCACGCCGACCACCCCGGCGATCTTGACCAGTGCCGCGATCGACACCACCCGCCTGCCCAGTCGCGGGGCCAGCCGGATGGACAGCATCGAGCCCGCGATGATGCCCAGCGAGGAGGGGAACAGCGTGAGCCCGGTACGCCAGGACGAATAGCCGAGACCTTGTTGCAGGTAAAGCGAAAACACGAAGGTGTGGCCTGTACCCGCGAAGAAGATCAACGCGAGCGGAAGCCCCGCGCGCAGGCTGCGATGACGTGACATCCGTGCCGGGATGAGCGGTGTCCCCCCGCTGCGTTCACGGAATCGCTGATGCCACAAGAAGAACAGAAAAATCGGCATCACCGCGGCGAACGAAAGAAATGTCCACAGTGGCCACCCGGTCTCGTGACCTTGTACCAGCGGGTACATCACCGCCACCAGTGCCGCCGTCACCAGCAGCACGCCGACCAGGTCCAGTTTCGGTGCCGTGCCGGATCGCGATTCCGGCATGAGCCGCAGCGCGCCGAGCAGGGCGGCGGCCCCCACCGGAAGATTGATCAGGAAGACCGCACGCCAGCCGAGCCCGGCGATATCGGCCTGGATCAACAGGCCACCGAGCACCGGGCCGGTCATCCCGCCCAATGCCAGCGATATCCCGTACATCGCCAAGGCCCGCGGCCGTTCCGGTGAAGGGAACTCGACCTGGATGAAGCTGAGCACCTGCGGGATCATCATCGCGGCCGCGGCCCCTTGCAGGACACGGGAAACAACCAGCATTTCCGGGTTCCTCGCCAGGCCGCACAACACCGAGGTGAGCAGAAAGACAGCCATCCCAGCGACAAAGGTCCGCTTCCGGCCGTAGATGTCCCCGACCCGGCCACCGGTGATCAGCAGGACAGCGAACGCCAGGGTGTAACCGGCGGAGGTCCATTGCAGCGTGGCCGGGCCCGCTCCGAGGTCTTCTTCGAACGCCGGCAAGGCGACCGTGACGATGGTCGCGTCGAGCAGATCCATGTAGCAGGCGAGCAACGCGGGAACCAAGGCCGCCCAGCGTCGCGGATGGTGGATCCTAGGGGTGGTACGAAGGTCCAAGGGAGTCATCGGCCGACTTTCCTGAGGCGTCAGCGTGCTGACCGATGCTCAGGGGACGGCCTGGGATCGTGCTGGAACCTCGGTGGACCACCCTCGTCTTCAGCCGGCCAGACCCGCACGGTGTGCGAGGATCGCGGCCTGCACCCGGTTGGTCAGCTTCAGCTTGCTCAGGATGCGGCTGACGTGGGTTTTGACGGTCGCCTCGCTGAGATACAGCCTGTTCGCGACGTCGGCGTTGGCCAGCCCCTCCGCCAGTGCGACGAGAACCTCACGTTCCTTGTCGGTCAGCACGTCCAACTGTTCCAGCGCCTTCGCCTGACGGGACGGCTCACGTTCGGTGAAGGTGTGCAGCAGTCGGCGAGTGATGCTCGGTGCGAGCATGGCATCGCCGGCGGCGACCGCCCGGATCGCGGTGATCATGTCGTCCCCCGCGGAGTCCTTGAGCAGAAAGCCGACGGCGCCGTTGCGGAGTGCGGTCTGCACGTACTCGTCAAGATCGAACGTGGTGAGAACGATGACCCTCGGCGGCCGTGGCAAGGACTGCAGGCGTGCTGTCGCGGCGAGACCGTCGGACTCCGGCATCCGGATGTCGACCAGCGCGACGTCCGGCTGGTGCCGTTCGGCCTCTTCGACGGCCGATATCCCGTCGGACGCCTCGGCCACCACCGACATGTCACCCGCCGCCTCCAGGATGGTGCGCAGCATGGAGCGCACCATCCATTCGTCGTCGACGACCATCACCCGGATCATGAGCCGGTTCCCGTCGATGGAAGCGGAATGACCGCCTCGACCTCGTACCCGCCGTTGAGGGTCGCCCCGCAACTGAGCGTGCCGCCGATCAGCCTGATCCGTTCTTGCAGGCCGATGATCCCGAAGCCCCCACCAGGGAGAGAGTCCGGAGCAGGCGACGATGGCGGTCTCTGATTGGTGATGATCAGCCGGAACTCCTCCGGACCGTGGATCATGCGGATGCGTGTATCGGCGTTTCTCGCATGCTTGTGCACGTTGGTCAGTGCCTCCTGGGCGACACGGTAGCTTGCCTGTTCGACGATCGAAGGCAGGGGGCGAACCTCTCCGACGGTCTCCACGTCGACCTGGACCCCCGCTGCCCGGGACTGGGCGGCGAGCCCGGCGATGTCCTCGATACGGGGCTGGGGCGACAGTGGCGCGTCACCGACCCGCAACACCTCGAGAACCTGGCGGAGTTCGCTGAGCGCGTCCCGGCCGATGGACCGGATCTTCTTGGTCAGCTGGAGCCTTTCCCGATCCCCCGAGACCTCCGCGGTCGCGGCGTGCAACACGATAAGGCTCACCCGGTGCGCGACCACATCGTGCATGTCGCGGGCGATGCGGGTGCGCTCCTCGGCACGAGCCTGTTCGGCGAGCAGATCGCGTTCGCGTTCGAGCCGGGAAGCGCGTTCGAGCAGGTTGCCGACCAGCTTCCGATGGGTGAAGCTCCACAACCCGAGCAGCGTGGGTGCGAGGCACAGCGCCGTACTGATCGGGACACTCGCATCGAAACCGCCAAGGCGCCAGAACGGGAATCCGACCGTCACCAGTGCGATCGCGGTGATGACGGCCATCATTCGTCGTGACGTCTCGAAAGCCGCCAACGCGTACAGGCCGAAGACCACACCGGCGATCGCCGAGAGCATCGTCCAGCTCGCCAGGCTCACGATCACCAGAAAGACCGGCTTGCGCCTGCGCACCATCGCCGCGGCGCCCGTCAGCAGGGCGAGCGGGATCGAGGCGATCAGCCGATTGTCGCTGCCGAGGAGAGGAAACCCGAAGTCGGGGGCGAACTGCTGTGGCCCCGACCAGACGAAGGTGCCGATCACGCACGCCAGTGCCACCGCCGAATCGATGATCACGTGACGTCGTTCCGATGGTTTCCACGCCCACCACCGTGGGGTGGAGCTCGGCGAGGTCATTCTCGAAGTCTAGAGGAATGATCAAGTGGAGCCGGAGCATACTGCCCGCTCTCACCTGATCGGTCGCCCTCTGGAGCCAGCTCCCAGTGTTCCGAGATCCCCCAGGAAGACGCTGCGCTGACCCGGCGGCGGTGCGAAGTATCGATCAGGAGGGGACATGTCCGAGGGAGCGCCAGTGGATCCTGCCGGAACGGCGAGGAATCCCACGCTTTGGCAGGCGGGCGTGGTCATCGCGCTGGCCGCGCTGACGATGACCGCCCTGGCCGTCCCGGTGTTGCGGGGAGCACCGCTCTGGATGGCCGACTTCCAGGTTTATCACGAGGTCGCACGAGCGGTATTCGACGGCGTTCCGCTCTACGAGCTGCAAGTCGATACCGCGGCTTTGACAGGAGTCGCGTTCACCTATCCCCCTTTCGCCGCGGTGATGTTCACACCCTTGTCGTGGCTGCCTGCAGGCTTGGGGGAGGTTCTCTGGACGTACACCTGCTTACTCGGTCTCGGTGTGCTTCTTTGGGTTTCGCTCGGTCTCGCGGGGGTCAAAGCGCGAAATCGACGGCTCCGGCTGGTGGCGCTGGGAATGGTCGTCGCGCCGCTGCTCACGCCGGTTCTGATGAATCTCATGCTGGGACAGGTCAACATCTTCATCGTTCTTCTCGTACTACTCGACTTCTCGCCGCTGATGCCCGCGAGGTGGCGGGGTCTGCTGATCGGAATCGCCGCCGGGGTGAAACTCACCCCTTTGATCTTCGTGGGCTATCTGCTGTGCACCGGACGGCGGATGAGCGCCTTACGCGCCACGGCTGCCTTCGCTGGTACGATCGCCGTCGGATTTCTCGTCCTGCCCCGGGAATCAGGCGCGTACTGGCTACAGGGCCTGATACTGGACACCGGCAGGGTGACCGATATCAGCGCAGTGGTGAATCAGTCGTTGCCCGGCCTTTTCGCGCGGTTGGCCGGTACCACCACGGCACCTGGCTGGTGGTTGCCGGTCTGCCTGGTGGTCGTCCTGCTCGGCCTGCTCGCCGCGAGGTGGGCTCATGGCCTTGGCCACGACCTGGCAGGCGTGCTGGTGGCGGCGTTCACCGGACTGGCGGTCGCGCCGATCTCGTGGCCCCATCACGCGATTTGGATCGTGCCTGTGCTGGCGTGGCTCTCGGTGGTCACCTGGCGTACGAAGTCCACGGTGCCGAAGTTGCTCTTGGCAGCGGCGACCCTCTGGTGGCTGGTGCCCGTTTACTGGCTGTTGGCACCCGACAAGGCCACTCCTGATCTGACCCCCGGTGACCATTTGCTGCTCGCGCTGACGGGCTATCTAGCGGTGACCGCGCTCGCGGTGGCACTGCTGCCTGTATGGCTCCCCCGCGTTCGAACTGCGTCGTCCGACCCAAGGATCAATCGATCGATGTAGGCGACGGCGGTATTCGAACTACTTCCGGCCCATAGGTGAAATCACTTCGTGCGACGCGGACACCGCCGCCCCGCTCCTAGATTCGAATCCACAGGCCAACGGACCACGAGACGACTTACGCCTGGGACGAGAACGGAGAGGTGACCAGCATGGACCCCGCGAACAGGACGAGCGCCGATGTCCCGGCACGGCCGGCGATCGCTCCAAGCGGGCCGGGACTGACCACCCGGCAGACGCGAGCGCAGTGGGCGTTCGCCGTGTTCTCGGTCCTCAACGCCGTGGTGATCTTCCCCGGCGAGAACGCCATCCTCCCGCTCATCCAGAGCCTGGGATTCGCGGGCTATCTCCTCGCCGCCGGGATCACGGCCTATTGCGCACTGCGCTCCAGGACCTCGCGGGCGCGCGGAATCTCTATCGTGTTCCACCTGCTGTTCGTCCCTGTGCAGTTCCTTTTCAGCTTCCCCGGCCCGCTTCCGCTCGCCGGGATGGTGTTCTCCGCGGTGATCCTCGGCCTGCTGCGGCCGACTTTTCCGAGGTTGTCACCCGGAAAACGGAAACTCTGGGTGATGCTGCATGTCGGGCTGTCGGTGAGCTGGCTCGGTATCGCGGTGTCCATGGTGGTTCTCAGCACCGTGGGCTACACCACGGAAAACGCCGGATTGCGCCATGGCGCCTACGAATTGATGCACGTCTTCGATCTGTTCATCGTCATTCCGACGATGATGCTGTCCATCATCACCGGCCTGGTGGTCTCCCTGGGCAGTAAATGGGGCCTCGTCAAACACTGGTGGGTGCTGCTCAAGCTCGTGATCGCGCTGGGCATTCCGGCGGTCGCCATCGTGGAAAGCCAGTGGGTCCAGGAACTCGCCGAACGAACCCTCGACCCGGCCGCCGAACCCGGCGCCACAGGACTGACGCTGATGATCTGCATGATCGTCTTCTCCGCCGCGTTGTGGACGGCGACCTACCTGTCCGTCTTCAAACCCGGCGGCAAGACCCGATGGGGGAAAAAGGACATCGAACGCGAACGCGCCATACGGGCGGGCCGGTCGGCGGCCCCGACCGCAGAACGAGCAGCAGGTCAGCGTGTCGGCGGTCCGGAGTACGACGCTGCCGAGCACTATCGAGGAGGAAAGAACTGATGGGGGAACCGAAACCGCCTGCCGCACGAGCCCGCGCGCTCGTGAAGGTCTACGGCCAGGCGAGCGCGAGCGTGACCGCGCTCGACAACGTGAGCCTGGACATCCAGGCTGGGAGATTCACCGCGATCATGGGGCCCTCGGGCTCTGGCAAGTCCACGTTGATGCATTGCCTCGCCGGCCTGGACACCCCTACCAGCGGCCAGGTCTTCGTGGGCGACACCGAGCTGACCGGTCTCGACGACGATCGGCTCACGGTGCTGCGCCGCACAGAACTGGGGTTTATCTTCCAGGCCTTCAACCTGGTGCCCACCCTGTCGGCGCGCGAGAACATCGTGTTGCCTTTGACGATCGCGGGACGGAAACCGGATCCCGGTCACTTCGCCGATCTCGTCACGGCCTTCGGGCTCGCCGAACGGCTCGATCACCGGCCTGGGCAGCTTTCCGGCGGCCAGCAACAGCGGGTCGCCTGTGCGCGCGCCCTGATCACCCGGCCGAAGGTGATCTTCGCAGACGAACCCACCGGAAATCTGGATTCCCGCAGCAGCGGGCAGATCCTGCGATTCCTGCGGAGCGCGGTCGACGAGTTCGGGCAGACCGTCGTGATGGTCACGCATGATCCGCTTGCCGCCGCCTATGCCGATCTAGTCGTCTTCCTCGCCGACGGTGTGTTGCTGGATCGGCTGGAGGCACCGACGGCCGAGCGTGTCCACGCGCGGATGCTCCAGTTCGATCACGGCGCCGGGGCGGGTGCCGTGTCGTCGGCCGCACGGACCATCAGGGCGTTCTGATCATGTGGCGAACCGTATTGGCGACGTTGCGGGGAAACTGGTCCCGCCTGGTACTCACCTTCATCACCGTGCTCTTGGGTGCGACCTTCGTGTCGGGCGCACTGGTCGTGAGCACGAGCCTGTCCGAGGGGCAGCAACCGTTGAGGGACGGTTTGGACGCCTTGGTCACGCCACTGGGCCGTGGTGTGGGCGAAGACGAGGCGCAGCTCAGCCAAGGTGGGCAGAACCGGGTACTGCTCGACGAGGGCCAGCGCGCGACACTGGCCGGGCTTCCCGGCGTCGCCGCCGCGACCGGGGTCGTGGAGGGTTACGCCGCGGTAGCGGGCGCGGACGGCAAGGTACTGGTGTCCCAAGGCTTCGAAGTCAGGATGACCGGGAGCAACTGGACCGGGACGGACCGGATGTCGCTGGTCACCGGCCGTGCCCCGGCCGGGCCGACCGAGGTGGTTCTCGCGGAGTCCGTCGCCACCGATGGCGGTATCGCCGTCGGTGATACGACGACCGTGCTCTACGGCGGCGGGAAGCTCCAAGCCGCGGTGGTGGGCGTCTACGACTACCAGCCCCATGGCCGGGAAGCCGGCTCCTCCCCCACCGTGGCGTTCGACACCGCGACGGCGCAGCGGTTGTTGCTGCGCCCAGGGAGCTTCACCAGCGTGGAGGTCACCGCGACGCCCGGAACACCGGAAAGCTCGCTGACGATGGCCGTCTCGGCGGCCATGCCCGCCGGTTTCGCCACCGTCGACCGGGCCGAACTCAACGCCACACTGCGCGCGGCGACTTCGGAGATCACCTCGGCGCTGTCCGCCACCGTGCTGGCCTTCACCGGGATCGCACTGGTCGTCGGGATCACGTTGATCGTGAACACCTTCTCGATGCTGGTGGCTCGTCGCGGGCGTGAGCTGGCGCTGCTGCGGGCGGTCGGCGCGACCCGTCGGCAGGTCCGGCGATCGGTGCTCCTGGAAGCCGCCGTGGTGGGAGTACTCGGTTCGATGACCGGCCTGGTCATCGGCAGCCTGCTGGCCCTTCCGGTGGTGACATACGCGGCGGAGCTGAACCCCGCCTTGGACGGCGGCGTGGTGATCGGCCTACCCGCGGTACTGGGGACGCTCCTGGTCGGGACGGGTACCACGGTGGTGGCGGCCTGGCTGCCGGCGCGTCGTGCGGCGTCGGTACCTCCGGTCGCGGCGCTGGGCGGTGAACAGCTCGAGGAGGAAAAAGGCTCTCGGTGGCTGCTGCGGTCCGGGCTCGCGATGGTCAGCCTTTCACTTCTCCTGCTGATCGTCGCCGCGGTCGGCGAGGGCACCGCGAGCCGGGCGTCCGGCATGCTCGGGGCGCTCGGGCTGTTGCTGAGCGCGGTGATCTGTGCCCGCTGGCTGAGCGGACCGGTCATCGGCCTGCTCAGCAAGCCACTGCGACGCGGGACGCTCGGCGGGATGGCGGTCCGCAACACTTTGCGCAGTCCCCGGCGGACGGCCGCGACAGCGACGGCCTTGACGATCGGCGTGGCCATCGCCATCGGCATCACCATCTTCTCCACGACCATCTCGACGATCAGCGAACGCGATCTCGGTGGCGCCTTCGTCGGCAGGACCGTCGTCACCAACGTCGCCGGCGGTCAGATCGGCGAGGACACCCGGCGGCTGGTGGAGGCGGTGCCGTCCGTGACCGCGGTCAGCACGTTGCGCACCGACCAGGTTCTCCTCGACGGCAAGGAAACTCGCGCAGGCAGCACCGACGTCTCCGCGCTCGGTCGCACCGTCGACGTGAAACTCGAGCAAGGCGGCACCGCGGATCTGACGCGGGGTGTGTTCGTCGCCAAGCCGGTCGCCGAAGAGCGGGGCTGGTCGCTGGGACGGCAGGTCACACTGACCTCGCCCGGCGGTGGCAGCACTCCGGTCGAGATCACCGGGATCTTCACCGAAGCGACCGTCCTGGGCCAGGTCGTGTTGCCACCCGCGCTCGCCGACGTGCATTTTCGGCCGGGCGATGGCAACCCCATGGTGGTGGCGACCGCGCCGGGCACCGACGGCGCCGCTGCGGAAGAAGCCTTGCGACAAGCACTCGCCGCCCGCTCCGATCTCGCCGTCATGAGCGCACCGGAGTACGTGCGCAGCCGTATCAGCGAGGTGGACGTGTACCTCGGTGCCGTTACCGGACTGCTGGGACTGTCCGTGTTGATCGCCTTCCTGGGCATCATCAACACCTTGTCGCTCTCGGTACTGGAGCGTGGACGGGAACTGGGCCTGCTCCGCGCGACCGGGATGACCCGGCGGCAGATCCGCGGGCTCATCCGGGTCGAATCCGTGCTGATCGCCGCGCTGGGCGGGTTGATCGGAGTGGTGGTCGGCGTCGTACTCGGCGCGATGATGCAGAACTTCATCTTGTCGCGAGGAGTCTTCGACCTCGTGGTGCCACCTACGATTCTGCTGGCACTGGTCGGGATCTCGCTGGGTGGCTTGCTGGCCGCCGCGTGGCCGGCCCGCCGGGCGGCACGGGTGAACGTGATACGCGCGATCACCGTCGACTGACGGTGCGTCCGGACGAGTTCGCGTCGCGAACCGAAATCAGTTGAGGAGCGGTCCTGTGACCTATGTGATTACCAGTCCGTGCACCGACGTCAAAGACCGGTCGTGCGTGAACGTGTGCCCTGTCGACTGTATCCATGACTCGGGAGCGCAGATGGTGATCGACCCGGTGGAATGCATCGACTGCGGCGCCTGTGTGCCGGAATGCCCAGTGGAGGCGATCTTCTTCGAGGCCGACGTGCCGGACGGCGAGCGGGAATCAGTGGCTCGTGCCGAGTCGTTCTTCGACCAAGGGATCGGATAGCGAAACCGCTTCCGGACGGGCGTTTCGCACGCCCGTCCGGAAGCCGCCGGTTCAATAACGCTCGGCGGTCACCGTCGTCTCCGAGACCCGCACTATCTGCCCATCGGCGTCCACTGCCGTACCGGTTCCATGCGAGGTGAATGTGTCCCCCGACGTAAGCCTTCCTTCGTGGTCCACGTGCACGTCGAAAGCGAACTCGTTGTCGTCGTCGAAGGCCTGCTCGCGGAAGGTGAACCGGAACCCCTCCCTGGTCCGCCTCCATTTTCCGATCCCGGTGGTCTGACTGCCGGTGTTGGTCTGGATGAGCAGCCCTTCGGCGGTGAAGGCGAACAAGCCGCGTTCGTTCCGCGTCCCATCCGCGAAAGTCACTCGTACCGCCCAGGTTCCTTCCGGACTCTGTGGGCGGGTTCTCAGATCAGTGTCGGCTTCCGCCTCTCTCGCCGGCGCCAGAGCCTCTTCCTGAGTGGACATATCCCCTCCGTGATCACTGGTGATAATGGTTCGTGCCCCTGCAAGGCCCAATTTAGCAAGGCGCCGAGGACTCGGGCGCACTTTAAGGATTTTTCAGGAACTCGAACCAACCGCCGGAGGAGTGCGTGATTCATTGACGGTTTCGTGTCACCAACGCACCGGCAAACTCGCCAGCGCACGGGCCGTCAGTCCGGTCTTGAGTTCGACCTCCGCCGGCGCCACCGCCAGCCGGAGGGTGCCCGGAATATTGCGCATAAGTGCGTAAAGAGCCTCTTGCATCTCCAGTCTCGCCAGTTGTGCACCGAGGCAGTGATGGATTCCGTAGCCGAAGGCCATATGCGGATTGTGCGACCGAGTCAAATCGACACGGTCCGGCCGGTCGAATACCTCGGTATCGTGGTTGGCCGAGCCGAGCGCGGCCAGCACGGCGTCTCCGGCGCGGATCGTGACGTTGCCCAGCCGAACGTGCTCGAGTGCCACCCTCAGCTGAGTACCGGTCAGCGCGAAAGTGTTGTGCCGCAGCAGTTCTTCTATGGCGCTCGGAACGAGGTCGGGCTGGGCGTACAGTCGCGCCATCTGCTCGGGCAGGCGGAGCAGAGTGAACAGTGCGGTACTCAACGTGCTCGCGGTACTCATATGGCCGACGGTGATCAAGATCAGCGCGAAGCTGACCAACTCGGTTTCGGACAGCTTGTCCTGCTCGTCGCGAGCGGCGATCAGGACGCTGAGCAGGTCGCCGGCCGGGTGAGCGCGCTTTTCCGCGACCAACTCGACGAGGAACCGCTCGATACTCGCTCGCGCCGCCCTCACCTCGTCGCGCGAGTGCGAGGACAGGCTGAAGATCACGTCAGTCCAGCCGTGCAGCGTCCCGAAATCCGAATAGGGCACACCGAGCAGTTCGAAGATGACTTTGCTCGGCAGCGCGGCGGTGAACTGCCCGAGCAGGTCGGCGGACCGAGGGCCACTCGCCACCTCGATCATCAGGTCGTTCGCAAGTTCTTCGACCCGGGGCCGCAAAGCCTCGATCCGGCGGGTGGTGAAGGCCGGCGCGACCAGCCGGCGCAGCCTGGTGTGATCGGGCGGGTCCATACCGAGGATGGTTTCCGGGCCAGGACTGGTGTTCCCCATCCGCGGGCCACCTGGCAGTTCGGCGGCCGCGCGGCTGAACCTGGCGTCCGCCAGAACCTTGCGGACGTCCGTGTACCGGGTGACCAGCCAGGCCCGGTCCCCGGACGGCAGGGTCACCTCGGTGACCGGTTGCCGCGCGCGTAACCGGGTGAACTCGGCGGGCAGGGTGAACTCGGGTGGCTGCGGGAACGGGAACGTGAGCCCGGTGAGTTCCGTGGACATGGCGCACTCCTTTACGAAGGCGGTCAGGCGAGCCCTGCGCGGTCCAGCGCTTCAGCGGCGACACGCAAGATGGACTGTTGTTCCTCGATCGCGCGCGCGAACGGCGACAAGGCCAGTGTGGTCACTCCCGCCTCGGCGTACGCGGTCATCTTTTCCGCGATCCGTTCGCGGGGCCCGAGCAAGGCCGTCGCGTCGATGAACCCGAATGGCACGGCTGCGGCGGCACCTGCGTGATCACCGGCGCCATACCGATCGTGCACCTCATCGGCCTCGTTCGGGTACCCCATGGTTTTCATCAGGCTGTGGTAGAAGCTGTGTTCCTTGCTACCGAGGCTGACGAACCGTGCGATGTAGTGCCGGACGGCGTCCGCCGCCTCGTCTGGCGACCGGCCGACGACGACGGGTACCGAGGGAGCGACCTCGAATCCCTTGTATCGCAGACCCGCCTTGTCCCGCCCCGATCGGATGTGGGGAAGCGATTCGGTGATCCGGTCCGGCGAGCAGAACACACCGAACCAGCCATCGGCGACCTCGCCCGCCAGTTCGAGGCTGCGCGGTCCGATGGCCGCCAGGTAGATCGGTACGGCCGCAGCGTGCGCCGAGCCGAATTGCTGAAAGGGTTCACCTCGTGCATCCGGAAGCGGCAGTTCGTTGAGTTCGCCTCGATATCGCACGGGCTCGTCGTTCAACGCGAGCCGTACGATCTCGATGTACTCCCTGGTACGGCGGAGCGGGCGATCGAATCGGACACCGTGCCATCCCTCGGAGATATGCGCGTTGGAGATTCCGAGTCCCAGCCGGACACGCCCAGGGGCCAAGGTCTCCAAAGTGGACGCCGTCATCGCGGTCATCACTGCCGAACGCGCGGGAATCTGGAGTACACCGGCTGCGAGACCGATCCGTTCGGTTCGCCCGGCCAGCATCCCGAGCACGCTGATGGCGTCCGTACGGTAGCCCTCGGGAACGAACGCGACGTCGTAGCCGAGCCGTTCCGCGGCCGACGCCACCGCCGGTGCGCCGTTCGGCGCGATGTTCACCCCGAGCTTCATCGGACTTCCTCCAAACGCGTCAGTGTGATCAGGCGATGGTGACAGCGACTGCGGTGCACGCCAGAGCGAGCATCGCCAGCGCGGTGCGCAGGAAATGCCATCGGCGCCACAGGGGTCGCGGATCATGCCAGTCGTCGGGCATCCGATCCGGATCCAGTTCCCTTGTCTGCCGGTTGATCGGCACGTTGCACCAATGGGAGACCACGGACACTCCGAGCAGCGAGACAGCCGCGCCGCCGAATAGGAGAACCGCGGCCGTTCCCGGCATCAATACAGCGAGCACGATTTCGATCAGGGTCGAGCTCAGCACCAGTACGGGCATGGTGGGGTCCCAATTGCGCCCGAGCAGTTTCTGCGCGTAGACGTAGCGGCCGGGCGGCATCGCGATCAACGCGGGCAAGGTACTCAGGGCGACCGCGAACAGCACGCCGGCCACCGTTCCGCTGCCCATCAGGGCAAGCACGCTGAGCAGGTCGGCCACCGTGGCGGTCATCAAGGGACGTCTGGCTTGTCGGCCGAGAGCCGGGAAATGCAGCGCATGGTGCTCCTCTCGAAGGTCTTGGTGAATCCTTCGACCGATCCCGTGTCTCTCGGCCGGGCGAGATAGGGCTTGAGTTTGCGCTCGACCTCGCGCACTCCAGGCTGAGTCGCCATGAATCGCGCGATGTCGGCAAGTTCACCTTCGTATTCGACGAATCGCACCATGATGTCGTTCTCGATGAACACAGCGGTCGACAAGATGCGCCCGACTTCGTTGCCATCGTCGTCGAGCACCACTGGCGAGCCAGTACGTTTGAAGTCGGCGAAGATCTCGGCGATCTGCTCTTCGCAACCGGCCTTGATACCGTATCTGATCGCTGTGATGGGCATTGCGGACTCCTTTGTTCGGGGTCAACTCGCCGACGTGACGGAGACGTCGGCCATTCGTTCCAGCAACGAAGTGTCGTGAGTGCCTTCACGAAAGGACGGGTTCCGGATGATCTCGCGAAGCGCGTCCCTCGTCGTGTGGATACCAGGACCACCGATCCGGAACTCGGCCAGCGCGCGGTCCATCCTGGCGAGCGCCTGTGCCCGATCCGGCGCCCACACGATCACCTTGGCCAGCAGGGAATCGTAGTCCGGCGGAACGCGCCAGCCGGGATAGGCATGTGTGTCGACCCGGACGAACGGGCCGGCGGGCGGGGAGAATTCGACGAGCTTGCCGGGGCAGGGGGCGAAGTTCCGGCTGGGGTCCTCCGCGTTGATCCGGCACTCCACCGCGACGCCACGCGGTTTCACGTCTTCTTGCCGAAGGGAGAGCGGCAGGCCCGCCGCGACCAGGATTTGTTCGCGGACGAGATCAATACCGGTCACCATTTCGGTCACCGGATGCTCGACCTGTATACGCGAGTTGACCTCCATGAAGGCCGCCTCTTCACCGGAGACGAGGAACTCGAAGGTGCCCGCGCCGGTGTAGCCGACCGCTCGCGCCCCTCGGGCCGTGGCTTCGGCGAGTATTCCGGACAGCCCTGCGGCCAAGCCGGGTGCGGGGCTCTCTTCGACGAGCTTCTGGTGACGCCGCTGCACCGAGCAGTCCCGCTCGCCGAGGCAAACGACGTTGCCGTGCTCGTCGGCGAGCAGCTGGATCTCGACATGCCTGGCGTTTTCCCAGAAACGTTCCAGGTACACCCGCTCGTCGCCGAACACCGCCCGTGCGGTCGCCCTGGTCGACCGATAGGTCGGCAGCAACTCCGCCCACTCTCGGACGATCGCCATTCCCCGGCCGCCCCCGCCCGCCGATGCTTTGATGATCAACGGCAGGCCGATTCGCCGTGCCTCGGCGAGAACCTCGGCCGACCCGTTCACCGGCTTCGTCGTCCCGGGAAGCAGCGGCAGGCCGGCCTCGCTCATCAGGCGCCTGGCCAAGGACTTGTCCCCCAGCCGGGCCATTACTTCGGGCCGCGGGCCGACGAAGGCGAGCCCGTTACTCACACAGATCTCCGCGAAATCCGGGTCCTCGGACAGAAAACCGTAACCGGGATGAACCGCTTCCGCCCCGGTCCGCAACGCGACCTCGATGAGCGCGGGTGGATACAGATAGCTCTGTTTGGCCGCACCCGGGCCGATCTGGACCGCCTCGTCGGCGGCGAGCACGGCGGCCGACTCCTTGTCGACCGTGGAGTGCGCGACCACCGTGCGGATGCCCATCTCGCGGCAGGTCCGAACCACCCGGAGAGCGATTTCGCCCCGATTGGCCACCAAAAGGGTCTTGAAGACGGGTTCGGTACGCCGATTCCCGATCGGCCGCGGCAGCGAGCTCATTCCGGCACCTCGGGTTCGATGGCGATCAGTGCTTGGTCGTACTCGACCGGCTCGGCGTCGGCGACGAGGATCCGCGTCACCCGCCCCGCTCGGTCCGCGACGATCGGGTTCATCAGCTTCATCGCCTCCACGATCGCCACCTGCCGACCGCGTTCGACCACGTCACCGACGGCCACGAACGGCTTCGCACCGGGTTCCGGCGCGAGGTAGCAGGTGCCGACCACCGGCGTGCGTATCGTCGGAGTTTCGGTCGCAGGTGACGCCGCGGCGGGCTTCGCCGGCTCCACGTCGGAAGGTGGTCGCCCGCCTTCGACGACCGGCCATTCCACATCGATGGTCGCGCTGCCCAGCCGCACCCTCGCGCGCTTCGGCACCCGCTCGGTCGAGGTGACGACCTCGGCCAGGCTGCGGCAGAGGATCTCCATCGCGTCCTCGGCGCCGAGCTTGAGCATTTCGGTCTCGAACCCCAGCACATCCGACAGATCCCGGCTCGCAGTGAACTCGGGATGCCTTTCGATCATTTCACCGTCTCCCTGGTCTTCGGGCGGACCTCGGCCGAGCCGAATCGCCGGAACCTTGCACGCCTCGCCGCCACCAGAGCGTCGCTGTCCCGCCCGTGCAGTTCACGCAGCGCGCAGACCACTGCGTCACGTACGAGCGCGCTGGCAGCCGCCGGATCCCGGTGCGCGCCACCCGGCGGCTCGGGCACCACTCCGTCCACCACCCCCAGGGACAGCAGCGACTTCGCCCCCACCTGCAGCGCCTCGGCGGCGGCGGACACGGCAGGCGTGGCAGAGCTGCGCCAGAGGATGGCGGCACACCCCTCTGGACTGATGACCGAGTACGTGGCGTTCTCGCACAACAGGACGCGGTCCGCGACGGCCAGCGCCAGCGCGCCGCCGCTGCCGCCCTCCCCGGTGATCACGGTGACCACCGGCACCGGGAGCCCGCCCATGACCCGCAGGCATTCGGCGATCGCGTTCGACTGCCCGGTCCGCTCTGCCTCCGGCCCCGGATGTGCGCCAGGGGTGTCGACCAGGGTGACCACCGGTATCCCCAGTTTGGCGGCCAGCCGCATCAAGCGGATCGCCTTGCGGTAGCCGGCCGGGGACGGCATCCCGAAATCTCGCCGCACGAGTTCTTCGGTGGTGCGGCCTTTCTGGTGACCGATCACCATCACCGGCAGGCCGTTGAGCTCGGCCGGCCCGCCCACGATCGCCGGGCTGTCGTGCCCGGCGCGATCCCCGTGCAGTTCGACGAAACCGTCGGTCCAGTTCGCGAGATGATCGAGTGTGGTCGGTCTGCCGAGGACGCGGGCACGCCGGACCACCTCGTCGATGGCCGGAGAAGACAGGGTTTCCGGGTCTCGCAGCACAGGGTCCGGTACACCGTCACTCCAGCCGTCCGCAGGCGGCGCCGCCGCGCCCACCAGGACCGCCAACAGCTGCGGCAGTTCCTTCCGAGGCGAGACGCCGTCGATCAGACCATGCTCGAACAGGAACTCGGCGGTCTGGAACGACTCGGGCAGGCTCTCCCGGATGGTCTGCTCGATGACCCTGCGCCCGGCGAACCCCATCCTCGCGCCTGGTTCGGCGACGATCACATCCGACAAGGTCGCGAACGACGCCGCCACCCCGCCGAAGGTCGGGTCGGTGACAAGGGTGAGGGTCAACAGGCCCGCTTCGTCGAGGGCGGCCATGGCGTTGCTGGTTCTCGCCATCTGCATCAGGGAGAGAGCCCCCTCCTGCATTCGTGCCCCGCCTGACGCGGTGATCACGAGCAGCGGCATCCTGCCTGCCAGCGCGGTTTCCGCGGCGGTCACGATCGCCTCTCCCGCGGCCGAGCCGAGACTGCCGCCGAGGAACCGGAAGTCCATCGCCGCCACGACGAGCGGGCGACCGCTCAACGTCGCCGACACCACCTGGACCGCGTCCTCCAGACCGGTTTCCCGCCGGGCACGGTCCAGCCGTTCGGTGTAGGGCACCAGGTCTGTGAAAGCCAGGGGATCGTGAACCGCCGCCGCAGGTTTCACCGGCCTCGCCGATCCTGGATCCAGTAACGAATCGAGCCGATCACGCACGGTCAGCCTGCTGTGCCAGCCGCAGCCGGGACAGACCTTGGCCGACCGCGCGAAGCGCTTGCCGTACAACAGCATCCGACACCGTGCGCAGGACACCCACTCGGGTTCCGGCTCCCGCTGTACGCTGTCGGCGGCATCCATGGTGGCCGTCATGAGGTCCTTCCCTCCCTTGAGACCCGGGCCGATGACGGTTGATCGCGGTCATCGGACGGGAGTACGAGTCCGCCCATGCAGCCGCCAAGGGTCCCCAGCGACCACACCAACATCCCGCCTGCCCTGCTCCACGCCCGACGGGATCGTTGTTCCCGCTCGCGGCGCTCGGGTACGGGTGACCGCATGACGGCTCTCCTGCTCAGTAGGTGGCTCGCACCTGGTAGATGTCGAACGGCCTGGACAACCGCGTGTCCCGGAACGGACGCAGCGGTGCGGTCTGGGCCCGGTGCTCCGGTCCACGCTCCCACTCCTCGAAGGCGGTGACATCGCTCCACGAACTGACCACCACGAACCCGCTCGGGTCCGAAGTGGACCGCAGCAGCTCGTTGCCGAGCAGTCCGGGGACGCCGGCCAGCCGGACACTGGCCTCGTGGTAGGCGGCCTCGATCCGGTCCGGCTCCTCGGTCGCGTGGTACAACAGGACCCGCACTCCGCCGCTCACCGCGCTCGTTCCCAGTCGTGAGGAGACTCGGTGCTCGCCGTGCCCGGCAGGTACGCCACCACGCGCATGGTGGTCATCGAGCCGCCGGAGCGGAACGGGTGCAGTTTCCGCCGATGCTCCAGATGGCGGTCGCTGGTCTCGAACTCACGGAACAGCGCCTCGCTCACCCAGTCGCTGACGATGTAGTAGACGCCTTCGTCCTCGGACCGGGACAACCACTGTCCGAGGTTGGCGGGGTGGGAGGTCACAGAATCGCCTATCTCCAGCCAAACCCGCTCGAAGTCGCCTTCGGCGCCGGGGTTGATCTGCATCCGCAGCATCACGCGGAAAGCGTCGCCCGTCACGAGATCCCTCCGTCCACCGGGATGACCCCACCGGTTATGTACCTGGCCAAATCGCTGGCCAGGAACCGCACCACGTCGCTGACCTCTTCCGGAGAACCGAGCCTGCCGAGCGAAGTCTTCTCCGAGTAGCGCGTGACCATCGCGTCGCGTTGCTCGGCAGGCAGAGCCTCCAAGGCTTCCGTGTGGATCATGCCCAGCGACAGGACGTTGAACCGGATTCCCTGCGGACCGAACTCCCGCGCCAGTGTGCGGTTCAGGCCGTGCAACGCCGCCTTGGTGGCGGTGTAGTGGGCCCGTAACGGGATGCCGACCTCGATGGACTTCGAGCTGATCCCGATCACCGAGCCGCCGGCGGTGAGTAGCGGCAACGCCTGCTGGACAACCAGGTGTACCGCGGTCAAGTTGGTGTCGACGATGCGCTGCCATTCGGCGACGCCCAGTTCCAGGTATGGGACGTGGCTGATCGCGGCGGCGTTGTTGACCACGATGTCCAGCCTGCCCAACCGCGACTTGCATTCTCCGAACAGATCGGTGACCTGCGCGGGATCAGCGAGGTCCGCGGGCAACACGTGGTGCGCACCGCCGATCTCCTCGAGTGCCCGTTCGAGCGAGGCGGCCGCTTCCTTGTCCTGGCGGAAGCACGTGACGACGTCGACACCGTCCCTCGCGAGAGCCAGCACGATGCCGCGGCCCACTCCCCGGGTTCCCCCGGTGACGAGCGCCTTCTTGCCTTTCAAACCGAGATCCATCTTCCCCTCCGCGTCCTGATCGGATCGATGATCTTTCACAACAGCAGCCCCACCGCGGCGCAGTTGGCCAGCAGCGCCGACGTCGCCGACACGGTCCGGGCGCGGTTCCAGCCACCCCAATGCCGTCGCGGATCCCTTTCCGCGAAGTCGTCCGGCAGGTTCTCGGGGTCCAACGTGCGAATCCACTTGTTGACAGGGACGTTTTTCACCAGGGAGATGACGACCGTGCCCGCTGCCAGCAGGCCTGCCGCACCGAACAGCACCTGGGTGCCTGCCGGATCCGCCGCCAGTGCGAGCACCCCATCACCGAGCACCGTGCCGAGGAAGCAGAGGGGCATGAACGGGTCATAGCGTGTCGAGAAGAACCCGTGCGCCTGTACATAGCGCGCGGCGGGCAAGGTATCGAGCAAGGGCCAGCCACCGAGCTGGGTGCCGACCAGCACTCCTGCCGCCAACCCGTTCGCGAGCAGAACCACCGGAATCACGATCTCGAGCACCGCGCACCTCCAGCCGACGTGGTCGGGTCAGCCGACGGCGGCACTGTCGCGTGCGGCCGCTTCCACCTTGTCCTTGATCAACCGCATCTGCACCGGTGTGTTGCCATCCAGTCGCTCACGCATCGCCTCGTCACCGATCGGTGCCTGCGGCTTCATCTCAAAGTCCTGCACCCAGCGCATGCGGACACCCCGCTCGGTCTGGAGGTACTCCCAGAAGATCCACATGTACTTGAATGGACCGGTTTCCACACGCTGAGAACGCACCGTCCTGGTCGCCGCGTCCGGTGTTCTCGCCGAAACCCAGCTCCACACCTTCCCGCTCTCGTCCGGATGCAACGAAAGCCGGAAGATGACGGTCTCGCCACGTCGTTCCAGGATGGTCGCCTCCGAGTACTCACTGAAGAGCCGCGTCCATGATCCGATGTCATTGGTCATTTCCCAGACGAGGTCCATGGGTGCGTCGATGACGATCTCGTTCTCGGTGTGCCCTGCCATTTCAGATCCTCGCCTCCACGAACTGGGCATTGATGAATTCGACGGCCTTCGCCGGCGTGGGCATCTCCGCGATCGCGGAGTCCGGAATCGAAAAGCCGTAGCGGCGCTCCACCTGCCTGGCGAACTCCAGTACGGCGAGCGAGTCGTAGCCGAGTTCACCGAACTCGACATCGGCGATATCACCATTCAGATCGACTTCTTCGTCGACTCCCCCGCTCGCGCGCAGGATCTCTTTCAATTCCTCGAAGGTGAACCTGTCCGTCATCTTCTCGTCCCTTTCACTGTTCACAGCGCCTTGGCCCTGGGGAGATCCGTGAGTACGAGTGCCGCGTTGAAGCCACCGTGACCGCGCGCGAGGACCAACGCGGTACGCACCCTCCCGTCCCGGGGCTGGTTGGTCACCAGATCGAGATCGCAGCCGGGTGCCAGCCGGGCCGAGCCGACCGTGTGCGGGATGACGCCGTCCCTGATCGCGAGCAGCGCCGTGGCCACGTCCAACGATGCGCCTCCGCCGTACAGCCGTCCGGTCAACGTCTTCGGTGCCGTCACCGGCACCCCACGCGAACCGAAGACCGCGCTGATGGCCTGGGCTTCGGAAAGATCATCTGCCCGCACGCCCGCGGCATCGGCGAAAACGACGTCCACCTCCTCCGGATTGACGCGCGCGTCCGCGAGTGCCCGCTCGATCGTGCGCCGTAGTGCCGGCGGCCGTGCCGACCCCGGAGGGGGGTCGAAACCGGCGGCGTGGCCCGCGATCGCACCGTAACCGGATCCCTTGTCACGGTCCTGAGCACTCCGCGCGCTTTCCACGATCAGGATGGCGCCGCCTTCGCCCGGCAAATAGCCGCTCGCTTCGGCATCGAATGGCAGGTAGGCGCGATTTTGATCATCCACAGTGGAGAGCTTCCCGTTCGAAAGCTGAGCGACCAGGCCGTAGGGGCAAAGAGAAGCGTCGGTGCCACCACTGACCACCAGACGAGAACCACCGTGAACGAGTCTGCGGGCCTGGTTCAACGCGTCCAGACCACCTGCCTGTTCACAGCACAGCACGCCGCTGGGACCACGCATGCCGAAACGGATCGAGATCTGTCCCGTGGTCGCCGCGTAAAACCAGGCGATCGACTGATAGGCCCCGACACCCGACGGACCGTCGAGGTACAGGCGCTCCATCTCGTGCTGGCCGAATTCGGTGCCGCCGGACGAGCTCGCGGTGACGACGGCCATCTCGTAGTCAGGAAGCTCCGCGGGTCGCACGTCGGCGTCGGCCAGAGCCGCTTCGGCCGCGGCGAGCCCCAGATGTGTCCAGCGGTCCGTCTGTGGGATCAGCCTGCCGGGTACCCGCTCTTCGGCGAGGAAGTTCGGCAGCTGCCCGGCAAATCGGACCGGGTAGTTCGAAGGGTCGAACCGGGTGATCCTGGTGACGCCGGATTTGCCTGCCAGAACCGATTGCCAATGTTCCGCAATGCCGATACCCGTCGGCGCCACCACACCGATACCCGTTATGACCGGGCTGGTGGCCGCACCAGATGCGTTCATCGAAAGACCTTTCCGAATATCGGTCCCGCGTGTTTTCCATCGCTTCTCAAGACTGGTCGACCTGCCTGGAAACTCCCTCCAAGCCCGCTGAACGGCCGAAATCGCGAGGTCTCATCCCGCCGCGGGGTGCGACTCCACGGAGAACTGGGAGATGACCTGCATGGTGGCGTCACGGAAGTAGGCGCCGAAGGCAGCCGGGGTACTCGTGTCCCGTGGCGTCTCGAGATAGGGTGCCAGTTTCTCTTCGATCAGGTGAACACCACGCTGACTCGCCATATGCTCGGCGATCGCGGAGAAGTCACCTTCATAGTGGATCACCCGGACCATCACGTCGTCCTTGATGAACACGGCGGTCCCGAGCAGTCGCCCGGCCCGCCTGTCGTCCGCGTCCCGGAACCGGGGGTCGTCCACTCGCTGGAATGCGGCGAAGATCTCGGCGATTTCGGTCTCATGGCCCGGTTTGACCCGATAGGTGATAGCGGCGTACATCAGATCCCTCCATCCACGTTCAAAGTCGCCCCGCTGATGTAGCGGGACGTGTCTCCGCTGAGGAAGAGCACAGCGCCGGCGACGTCCTCAGGACCGCACAGCCTGCCGAGCGCGGTCATCCGGGTGATGCGGTCCACGACGGGCGCGGGCAGGCCCGCACCCGGTTCGGTCTCGGTCAGCCCCGGTGCGACCAGGTTCACGCGAATACCTTGTGGGCCAAGGTCTTTCGCGAGGGCCCTGGTGAATCCCGTCAACGCGGACTTGGAGGCGGAATAATGCACTCCGTTGACCCGGCCGCGCTGTGCCACCGAAGATCCGATGTTCACCACCGCGGCACCGGCCCCCAGCAGGCCCAGCACGGCTTGGGTGACCAGGTAGGCGGCGGTGACATTGTGCTCGAAGACACGGTGCCATTCCTGTTCCGGGAGCTCTTCGAAAGGCGCAGATCCGTCCACACCGACGTTGTTCACCAGAACGTCGAGTCCGCCGAGCGTATCCGCCGCGGCTGTCGCCAGGGCGGCCGCTCCCGCACGCGTGGTGACGTCGGCCTGGACCACTCGATGCCCGGCTCCACGCTCCTTGAGTTCCCGGGCCAGGCTCTGCGCGTCTTCGTCTTCCGTGCGGTGGCCCGCGACGACCGTCGCACCGACGTCGGCGAACGCCAGCACGGTGGCCCGTCCGATTCCTTTGCTGCCTCCGGTCAGCAGCACCCGTTTTCCGGACAATCCCTGATCCACCATCATCTCCTTGACTTATTGAGGGGAAGGGCGAACGTGGCGTGGTCGGCGCGGGGTGGTCGTGAGTGGCGTTTCGGGTTCTAACCCGAAACGCCACTCACGACCTCCGCGCAAAGCACCCAAAACGGGCACACGGGGGTGTTTTTGTGTCCCTTGTAGACAGTTGGGACGCGATCAGCCCGGCAGGCCGGGCCTCCAGCACGCAGCATTTGACCTTCCCCTCAACAGGAACCCAGAGGTTCACGAATTCGCGGTGAGTCGCGTCAGGACAAACCGCGTGTCAGTGCGTGGCGCCCCACCCAGAAGGCGACCCCGCAAAGGATCGCGGCCGAGCCGAGAAGCGAGTAGTAGAGCGGTTCCGGCATGACCGTGCTGAGCCGGACCACGCCACTGCCGATGCCGCCGCCCAGACCGGCGAACAGCCACAGCATCCCCAGTGTTCGCCCCAGAAATCCCGCGGGCAGCACGTCCGCCGCGGCGGAGATCGTCACCGCCGCGATGATCACTTCCCCGCACGCGTGCGTCAGATAGACGAGCACCATCCACCAGGGCGAGATCTTGGTGCCGTCGGCGCTCACCAGCGAAGTGGCCACCGACATGACCAGGAAGCCCGCGCCCACAAGAAGCAGGCCGACACTGAACTTGGTGCCGACATTGTGCCGTCCTCCCCAACGTGGCAACGCCGAGGCGATCACCGGCGCCAACAGGAGAATGAACAACGGGGTCGCCGCCTGCAACCAGCTCGCGGGCATGACGAACCCGAGCACCTCGAGGTCGACATGATCCCTCGCGAACAGGTTCAGGAGTGACGCGGCATGGGCGACGATCATCCAGAACAGCGCGGAACCCAAGTACACGAACAGAAAGAAGGTCAGTCGCCTGCGGTCGTCCGATTCCAGCGCTGGATCGGCTCGTAGCCGGACATAGCAGATGATCGGTGTCACCACGCTGAGCAGCCCGATCAATCCGATCGCCACGACGGCGCTGAGCAGACCAGCGATCGCGAGCCCCGCCAGTACCACCACGACCGCCGGGCACAACAGGGCCAGCCGCCGTATCAGCGTCCGACGCTCCGGCGCGTCGAGCGGCCGGATCGCCGTGGCACCGACGCCGTGGAACTGGGCGGAGGTCACCCGGAGCTGAACCGTGGTGGCCAGGAGCACCAAGGCGATAGCCAAAAAGGCGAGATGCCAGCTGACCCGCTCGCCGAGGTAGCCGGCGATCAACGGTGCGAGCAACGCCGACACCTGGGAAGCGACGTACATCAGCGAGATGCCGGCCTCCCTGCTCCGGCTGCCGCCGAACATCATGTTGATCATCGCCTGGTGGTTCGGCTTGTAGACGGCGCCCCCGATCGCCAGCATGGGCAGCGCCGCGGCGGCCGTCCATCCGGCTGGAATGGACAGGAGGAGGTAGCCGACGACGTTCACCGCACAGCCCGCGAGCAGCGCGGTCCGGTTGCCGAGCCAGCGGTCACCCACCCAGCCGCCTGCAAGCGACAACATGAACATCAATCCGATCCATGCCCCGAACAAGGCCGCCGCGTCCGCCATGGCGAGGCCGAGGCCCCCACGCTCCGCCGGCGCCGACGCATACAGCACGAGAATCGCCTGCAGACCATAGAAACCGAACCGCTCCATCGCATCGCTCGTGAACAGAGTCACGTACCAGCGAGGCATTCTCCTCACGCCGACCGGTCGGTCGTCCCGCGTCCCGCGCTCGGCCCGTGTGGTGGGCACCGCCGCGTCGTCCACACCCTGTCCCTCCGCCGGAAGCCATGCGAAGAAAGGGATACCGACGAGGCCTGGGGAATCCCTGGGTTCCTGATCCGCCCCGGTGCCCGGCTCCACCACGGCACCAGCCGCGTCTCACACTTCCCGGCCATGGTGTTCCGGACATTCAGTCAGGTAGTGAGGAGCACCATGGCCGAACAACGCACCGCCTTGGTCACCGGAGCCAACCGAGGGCTGGGGCAAGCCGTCGCCGCCGAACTCTCCCGGCGGGGGCTGAGGGTCGTGCCCACCGCACGACAGGCCGGAGGGACGAACGGGGCCCAGGTGCTGGACGTCACCGACGCCGAGAGCGTACGAAGGGCTGCGGAGCAGGTCGGCGCGGTCGATGTACTGATCTGCAACGCGGGTGTCCTGCTCGACGGCGGCACCGATCCGCTGTCCGTGTCGCTGGATCTCGTTGAACGCACCCTGGCGGTGAACCTGCTGGGCGGCTGGCGGGTGGCTCAGATTTTCGTCCCGGGGATGATCAGCAGAGGATGGGGCCGAGTGGTCTTCGTCTCGAGCGGGACCGGAACCTTCGACGGAGGGCTCTTTACCGGCGCACCCGGCTATTCGGTGTCGAAGACAGCGGTCAACGGGCTGACCACGATGCTGGCAGCGCACACGAAGGACACCGGGGTGCTCGTGAACGCGGTGAACCCAGGGCCGACGCGGACCAGGATGATGCCGTCGGCGCGGCGATCCGTGAAGGAGTCCGCGGACGACATCGTCCATGCCGCAACACTTTCCGACGACGGACCTTCCGGGACACTCCTCCGGAACAGACGGCCAGCCCCCTGGTAGCACCCCGCGTGTCGAGCACGACTTCAGATGTTCCCCATCGCCTCTGGGAATCATCGGCTGGTCCGCGAAATCCGATCAGAAGGGACGACCGTGCACCGCACCTTGATCGTGGCGAAGCTGCGGACCGACAATCCACAGCAGATCGCCGACGCCTTCGCCGAATCCGACGCGACCGAACTGCCGCACATGATCGGTGTGTCACGACGAACGCTGTTCACCTTCCACGACCTGTACTTCCATCTCGTCGAAGCCGACGAGGACATCTCGCCCAGCCTGTACCAAGCCCGCAAACACCCGCTGTACCAGAAACTCAACACCACGCTCGCCGAACTGGTCTCGCCGTACGACCCAGGCTGGCAGGAGCCGAAGGACGCGATGGCCGACCCGATCTACGTATGGACCACCGAGAAGGGGCAGACCACGTGACGACGACCCAGCCGACGAAGGTGCGCGCCGAGGATGTCGCGTCCAATCGCAAACGCGGTGGTGACATCCGTGTCACCCTGAGTCCGAAGACCGTGGGATCCACCTCGGGTTTCGGCGGCTTGCTGTGGCTGGCCGCCGGTGAGGTGGTCACCGAGCACTACCACCCCTATTCCGAGGAGTTCCTGCACGTCATCACGGGCGATCTTGAGATGAAGTTGGACGGCGAGGCGGTACGGCTCGCCGCAGGGGAATCACTTCTCGTGCCGATCGGCGTGCGTCATCGGCTGGTCAACGTGGGCGAGACCCCGGCACAGGTGGTGTTCCACTTGTCACCACTGGCTCCGAGACCCGACCTCGGCCATGTGGACACCGAAGCACCGGCACATCCGGATCAGCCGGGCCCCGACGTCGGAGCGGCCCGATGAAGAGGACGCCCGTCATCACCGGTATCGGCGTCGTGGCGCCCGGCGCGTTGGGCAGCACCGCGTACTGGGACCTCCTGTCCGGAGGACGGACCGCCACGCGCCCGATCTCTCTGTTCGATGCCGGCGGTTTCCGGTCCCGGATCGCCGCGGAGGCGGACTTCGACCCGGCCGCGGCCGGACTGTCCGCCCAGGAGATCCGGAGGATGGACCGCGCCGCCCAGTTCGCGGTCGTGTCGGCCCGGGAGGCGGTGGGAGACAGCGGGTTGCGCTTGGACGCGCTCGAGCCGGAACGGGTGGCTGTCGCCATCGGCAGCGCGGTCGGCTGCACGATGGGCTTGGAGGAGGAGTACGCCGTGCTGGCCGACGACGGCAGGCGGTGGCTGGTCGATCACACCTATGGCGTTCCTCATCTCTACGGCTACATGGTTCCGAGCACGCTCGCCGTCGAGGTCGCACAGGACGTGGCCGCCGAGGGGCCTGTGGCACTGATCTCGACGGGGTGCACCTCGGGTCTCGACGCCGTCGGGCACGGAGCGGCGTTGATCCGGGAAGGCTCGGCGGACGTGGTGCTCGCGGGTGCCACCGACGCTCCGCTGTCACCGATCACGTCCGCTTGTTTCGACGCGATTCGTGCCACGTCGGCGAACAACGACGACCCTGCTCACGCCTCGCGCCCCTTCGACGCGCATCGGGACGGCTTTGTGCTCGGCGAGGGAGCCGCTGTACTGGTTCTTGAGGACAAGACCGAGGCCCGCCGCCGTGGAGCGCGAATCTATGCCGAGGTATCGGGTTTCGCCAGCCGCAGCAACGCTTTCCACATGACCGGGCTGAAACCCGACGGTGCCGAGATGGCTGAGGCGATCACACATGCGCTCCGGCAGGCCGAAATCGACCCCACCGACGTCGGATATGTCAACGCGCACGGATCCGGCACGAAACAGAATGACCGCCACGAGACCGCCGCGTTCAAACGCAGTCTCGGCGCCCACGCGTATCGAGTCCCCGTGAGCTCTATCAAGTCGATGATCGGACACTCCCTCGGGGCCATCGGCTCTCTCGAATTGGCGGCCTGCGCGCTGGCTTTGGACCATCAGGTCGTTCCTCCGACCGCGAACCTGCACAACGCCGACCCCGAATGCGACCTCGACTACGTGCCGAACACGGCGCGGGAGCACAAGATGGACGTGGTGCTGAGCGTGGGCAGCGGATTCGGAGGCTTCCAGAGCGCCGCCGTCCTGACCAAGGTGTGAAGGCCTCCCCTGAACGAGAACAAGTCGACACCGCGCTGCCACCGCACGGTGACTGCATCGCGGAGTGCGGCGACACTCGACTCGGTGTCGACTCGGCGACCGGACGCGGGCCGCGTCGACCACCACAACAGCCTTGCAGAACACCCCCATTGAAGTATCCGCGCCGCGCCATACATTGCTGCGTGAGGCTGGCTTGCCACCGCTCCCACCTTGGCAGGGCCGGCGAACATCGGCGATTAAGCCTGGATTCCAAGCCAGGCGCCTTATCGACACCAGTGTGGCGGACACGGCACACATAGCGGTCGCCCTGGGCACGCTCACGTTGAGTGACATTTGTCCAAGACCGGATGGTCGGTGACCATGCACCATCCTCGTATGAGTGAGAACGGTGATGAGCATTCGCAGGGGATACACGTGGTGCACGACGGCCCGCGGCAGGCGCCGCCGCTGTTGCTCATCCACGGATCGGGGGCGTCGGGCGCCTTGTGGAGCCCGGTGGTCCCGGCCCTTGCCGGCCACCACCACGTCATCCGGGTCGATCTCCCGGGCTGTGGCCAGTCCCCACCCTCGCCGTCTTACGACGTGCCCGCGCAGGCGAGCGGAGTGGCGGCGGTGCTCGACGAGCTCGGCCGGGGTCCGGTCACCGTTGTCGGGCATTCCAGTGGCGGTTACGTCGCCACCGCCCTCGCCGAACAGCGCCCCGACCTGGTGCGCTCGGTCGCGTTGATCAGCTGCGGCCCGCATCCCGGCGCGCTGCTTCCCCAGCCGTTGATCCTTCGGATCCTGCTGGGCCCGCCGTTCGGCCCGCTGATCTGGCCGAGGCGTTCGGACGCGATGATTCGCAAGGGAATCGGGGCAACGGCCGCTCGCCCGGTGGACGTACCCGACGACGCGGTCGCCGATCTCAAGCAGATCTCGTACCGCACCTTCAGGACGATTTTGCGCCGCAACACCGAGTACATCGCCGAGCGCGGTGTGCCCGATCGTCTCGCCGCCCTCACCGTTCCGGTGCTGGCGGTCTTCGGTGCCGCCGACCCTCGCTGGGACCCGGCGTCGGTGCGCCAGTACGAGGTGGTGCCCAACGCTCGGATCGAACTGCTGTCCGGCGTCGGACACCTCCCCACGTTCGAGGCGCCCGAGGCGATCAGCGACCTACTGCTGAGCTGGACCTCGCGGGAACGGACCGTCGACACCCCGCCCAAGGTCCCCGATCCCTAGACTGGTCGTGTGCTGTCGACTGGAACACCGCCGGACTGGAAAGCGGTGGACATCGCGGTTCCGCGCCGGTGGGATCGGCTGCCGGGGATCAGCATGGCCGGGTTCCGCCAGAGTCTCCCCGCTTCCGTGGACATCGCCATGGTCGCGCACCCATCCGTCACCGTGCTCATCGACCTGAGCGAGGGAGAGGGCGTCGTCTGCGACAGCGGCGGCCGGCGCGAGTGCGGCAGTGTCGTCATCGGGCTCATGCCCGGCGATCTGCGGGCAGGTGGCCGCGTGGGCGAATGTCTCCAGATCCGGCTGGAGCCGGACGTGGCGGCCGGGGTGCTCGACGCGGCACCCGATCTCAGCGGGACGATGGCGCCCCTGGCGGACGTCTGGGGTCGCGACGCCGGGCGGATCGAAGACCGGTTGCGTGCCGCCGCGTCATGGGATGAACGGTTCAGGATCGCGGCGGAGGTCGTGGGCCAACGGATGCGCGCCCGCACGCCGGTCGAACCGGGAGTCGCCCACGCCTGGCGGCGGACGCTCACGAGCCGCGGGCGGATACAGGTCGACAGCTTGGCAGGAGAGGTCGGCTGGGACCGCAAGCGCCTGTGGTCCCGCTTCCGGTCCCAGCTCGGAATCAGCCCCAAACGCGCCATCAGACTGGTGCGGTTCGACCACGCCGCCCACCTCCTCGCGGCCGGTCGTACCGCCGCGAGCGTCGCCGCCGAGTGCGGCTACGTCGACCAGTCCCACCTCCACCGCGAGGTCAAGGCGTTCACCGGGCTCACACCCTCGGTCGTGACCGTCGCGCCGTGGCTCGCCATAGACGACGTCGCGTGGCCCGCATCATCACCGACCCGCAACCCTGCAACAGCCAGCGGCGCTGTCCGCCGATGACCGCCGGATACTGATCAAGTTGTTCTGCCGGATGCGGTCACGTCAGGGCTTCCGCAACGACCTCACCACCCGACGCGACGGCGCGGGAAAGTCGCACAACCCACCTTGGTGATCGCGAGCCGCCACGACGGATCCGTGCCCTTCGCCCACGCCGAAGCCCTCGCCTCGACGATCCAGCACAGCACCCTGATCGAGAGCGAAGCCGAGAGCCACTTCATCTGGTTCAGCCGGGACTGGGCGGCGATCAGCGTCAAGATCCGCGACTTCCTCGCCACCTGAAACCCCGGCGGGGCGAGACCCAAGACCTGGTCCCGCCCCGCCTTTCGTGACGAATTACCCGGCCGTCGCGACCTGGTTGTCGGCCGGGAGGAGCTGGTCGAGCAGGTCGTGGAGGGTGACCAGTCCGATCGGCTCGTCGCCGGTGCCGACGAGCGCCAGGTGGTTGCGGGTGTCGCGCATCGTGCTCAGCGCCGCGTAGACCGGTGTCTCCGCCGGCAGGGTCAGCACCGGCCGCATCAGGTCCGCCGCGGTCGTCCCGGCGGGCGGGGTCAGGGCGTCGCGGACATGCACCACGCCCACCGTCCGGTCCTGATCCCGTACGACCAGCCGGAGATGGCCGCTCGTCCGCGCGGCCGTCTTGATCTGCTCGGCCGTGGCCTGGGGCGGCACTACCGCGACGTCTTGGATCGGCCGCAGGACCTCGCGCAGCGGGCGGGTGTTGAGTTCCAGCGCAGTGGCCAGCCGGTCATGCCGCCCGGCGTCCAGCGCGCCCGCCTGCGCGGAGTGATCCAGCAGTTGCCGCAGCGCGTCCGGGCCGCGGCCGGCGCTGACCTCGTCGACCGGCTGCACACCGACCCGCCGCAGGCACCAGTTCGCGACGCCGTTCAACCCGACCAGCACCGGGCGGGTCAGCCACATGAACCCGCGCATCGGAATCGCCAGCAGAATCGCGGATTTCTCCGGATGCGCGATCGCCCACGACTTCGGCGCCATCTCACCGACCACCAGGTGCACGAACGTCACCACGATCAGCGACAGCACGAACGCGACCACGTCCGCGGTCACCGCGGGCAGGCCCCACCCCTCCATGACCGGGGTCATCATCTCGTGCACGGCCGGTTTGCTGATCGCACCCAGCGCCAGCGTGCACAACGTGATCCCCAGCTGTGATCCGGCCAGCAGCAACGACAACTCCCGCGCGCTGCGCAACGCGGCACGTGCCGCCACCCCGGTCTCGGCCGCCTGTTCCAGCCGGTTGCGGCGGGCGGCGACCAACGCGAACTCGATCGCGACGAAGAACGCGCTCAAGGCGACGATCAACGCCGATAAGGCCAGCGCCGCACCGGTGCTCATCCCGGTCATCGGGCCACCTCCTGGGCCTGCAGCAGCCGCAGCGTCACCGTGTGCGGGACATGCCGCTCAACCGAGCGCACGGTGATGACGACCTGCCGATCCGGTTCGTCGTCCTCGGCTCCCGCCGTCCGGGGCAGGTCCACGGTCACGCTCTCACCCGGTTCAGGCAGCCGTCCCAGTGTGGTGATGACCAGCCCGGAGATGGTCTCGTACTCGCCCTCGGGCAGATCGTGCCCGAGTAGTCGTTCGACCTCGTCGATGTGCGTCGTCCCGGACAAGGTCCACCCGTCCGCGCCGGCGGTCGCCTCGTCGGCGCCCGCCGGGTCGTGTTCGTCGGTGATCTCCCCGATGAGTTCCTCGGCGATGTCCTCCAGGGTGATCACCCCGGCCAGCCCGCCGTACTCGTCCACCACGCAGGCGAACTCCTCACCCTCCGCCCGCAGCAGCTCCAGCACACTCGGCAGCGGCAGCGATGAGGGCACCATCACCGTCGGACGGGCCACCTCCCGCGCCGGCGACCCCGCCGCGGCCTCGGTGTCCAACCTGAGCACATCACGCAGGCAGATCACCCCGATCACGTCATCGATGTCCTCGCCGACCACCGGCAGCCGGGAATGCCCGCCGGCCATCACCGCGAGCACCTCGCTGACCGGCTGGTTCGCCGCCACGGTCGTGACCCGCGGCCGGGGGATCATCGCGTGCTCGGCGGTGCGCTCGTGCAGATCCAGCGTCCGGTCCAGCAGCGCCGACAACTCCACCGGCAGATCCCCGCTGTCACGCGACTCCGCCACGATGTGCTCCAGATCCCGCGCCGTCGCGGCATGCTCCACATCGTGCACCGGCTCGATCCGCAACATCTTCAGCAGCAGGTTCGAGGCATGATCGAACAACCGGATCAGCCACCCGAACAGCGCGAGGTACAGCTTCGTGGACCACGCCAGCCAGCGCGCGACCGGCTCCGGCCGCGCGATCGCGAGGTTCTTCGGGAACAACTCCCCGAACACCATCTGCACCACGGTGGAGAAGAGCAGCGCCAGCACCGTGCCGACCGCGACCCCGACCGCCTGTGGCACACCGACGCCGCCGAGCAGCTCACCGATCCCGGCACCGACCAGCGGCTCGGCCACATACCCGACCAACAGGCCGGTCACCGTGATCCCCAGCTGAGCACCCGACAACATGAACGAGGTCCGCCGCGTGATCCCCAAGGCCCGCTCGGCACCCACATCACCGGCAGCAGCCGCGGCCTTCAGCCGAGACCTGTCCACCGCCATGTAACCGAACTCCTGAGCGACGAAATAGCCGGTCAGAGCGGTCAGGAGCAGCACCACGACCATCCCGAGCAGGATGGTCAACACCGTCATCATCGCGCCGTCACCACCGGGAAACGGTCACCGGGAGGGCGCGTGCGGCGAACAAGAATCAACAACGTGGAAGGGCAGCGTCCGATAAGGACGCTGTCCGTACTTCGGGAGGGGTCCATGATCCTCTCACTTCGGATGTCAGTCGAGTTCGGCCGGCACCCAGTATGACGACTGAGCGTTTTGCGAAGTTCCGCCCCGCCGCCATCTGGGGAGGCGGCGCACCGTGAGGTGAGGCGAAAGTCCCCGTCGCTCGACGGCCATCGTCCCTACTCAACGCCTACACCGGCCCCCCATCATCGGAACCAGCCGGGCAAACAGGGCGTAGCACTGGGCACCACCGATCTCCCGCCGCGGCGCCATCCACAAAGGACCGGCTCGAGGAGAGGACTCTGATGACTGATGCTGCGAATCGGCCGGTCGTGGTCGGGGTGGATGGATCGGCCTCGGCCGGGCGAGCCGTGCGCTGGGCCGCACGCGAGGCCGTCCGACGTGACACGACACTGCTGATCGTGCACGTGTGCGCGCTCGTTCCCGTCGCCGTGCCGCACGCGATGGCACTCGGGCCCTACCGGCACGCCCTGGAAGAACAGGGCCGCGAATGGCTCGCGGAAGCTGCCGCCGAAGCCCGGAGGACAGCACCCGACGTGCAGGTGAATACGGAAATGACCGGCGGCTGGGCGGCCGAACAACTGATCGGCCGCTCAGCCTCAGCCGACCTGGTGGTACTCGGCTCACGCGGACTGGGCGGTTTCACCGGGTTGGTCGTCGGGTCGATCGCCGTCGCGGTCGCCACGCACGGACACTGCCCGGTCGTGGTCGTCCGAGAACCGGCCCCGCACAGCGAACCCCCACCGGACGGCCCAGTCGTGGTCGGCGTCGACGGGTCACCGGCCAATCAGGCGGCGATCCCCTTCGCCTTCCAAGCCGCCTCCTGTCGGAACGTGCCGGTGGTGGCTGTGCACGCCTGGAGCGACCTGCCCATCGCGACGGCCTGGGAACTGACAACGGATTGGCAGTCCATCCAGGAACAAGAGTCGAAACTACTGAGCCAGTGGCTGGCCGAATGCCAGGCACGCTATCCGGATGTGCCGGTCGAGCAGGTCGTGGCCCGCGACCGCCCGGCCCACATTCTGCTCGACCACGCCACCAGCGCCCAACTGGTCGTGGTCGGATCCCGCGGCCGCGGAGGGTTCCGCGGCCTGCTGCTGGGCTCCACCGGGCAAGCCCTGATCCACCACGCTGCCTGCCCAGTGGCGGTTGTCCCACCGCACCGCTAGCCCGCTCGTTCTTCGCACGCCGGACATGGTCACAAAGTGTTTGGCAGACCCGCTCGAATGCCTTCCGTGATGGAGCAACCGAAAGGAAGCGATACGTGTTTCCCTTTCCCGCGTGGAAACTTGCTACGGTGGGCAATGAATCGTGAGGCTGCTCAGGCCGTGTGGAACCGGCCGGAATGCGGTCTCAGGCGGGCCGACCGGGATCGAGGCGAGCCGTACACCTGCCAGCGGCATGTCGTACTCCCCTGCGGGTTTATTCTCCTGAGTTCACAGGTGCCCGCAGTTCAGCGCCTCCGTGGTCGGGAGCCCAAGCGAAAGGGTGGCTCCGTTGCCCACCACCGACCGTGAATTCGTTGTCGCCGAAGCCGTCCTCAACCTGGTGGACCGCGGAGACGACTTCGACCCGCTGGACATGCTGCATGACCTGACCACGCACGTGGTAGCCCTGCTGCCCATCCGGTCCGCGGGAATCACCCTCCTGGACAAGCACGGCCAGGTCGACTACGTGACCGCGTCCGACGAGATATGCCGCCGGCTCGAAGAAGACCAGATCAAGCTGGGCGAAGGACCCTGCGTGGACAGCACCCGCACCGGGACCGCCCTCGCCCCGACCGCACTGCACCGGTACGGCCCCGCCCCGCTGCGCTGGCCCCGGTTCACTCCGCGCGCCCTCCGCGCGGGCATCACCAGCGTCGCCGCCGTGCCCTTGCGTGACAGCGACACCGTTATCGGTGCCCTCAACCTGATGATCGCGGCCTCCTCAGTGCCTACCCGCCATGACCTGCGCCTGGCGCAAACGCTGGCCGACACCGCCGTCCTCTGTCTGCGGCAGCGCCGCGTCCTGCTCGGCAAAGAGGCGATCATCGACCAGCTCCAAACCGCTCTGGACAGCCGCATCGTCATCGAACAAGCCAAAGGATTTCTCGCGGCACACTGCCAGATCACCGTCGACGAGGCCTTCCTCCGACTACGCAGCCACTCCCGCAACAACCACCACAAACTCAGCGATCTCGCCTCCCAGATCGCCCAAGGAACCATCCCCACCCACTTCGGACCGCCACCCTGACGGACCCGGCCCCTCGATCAGGGTGCCGTGCTGGATCGCCGAGGCATGTGTCTCTTCCCTACGCTGTCTCGTCGGGCGGTGAGGTCGTTGCGGAAAGCCCTGACCGGATCGCTTCCGGGAGAACTCGATGAACATTCGGCGGACAGCGCCGCCAGAACCCGCGAGGCAGGCGGAACCGCCAGCATGCGCACACCGGAATTCGGGGCTGCGCGCGGGATCGCGCGCACCGCGAACCAGGTGATGCGCTCGGTCGCCGGAGCGACCACCATGATCGTCCATCGGTGCCGGCGTGCGCGGACGCGGTCTCTTCGGCGGATCACCACGGGGCCTCCGTCGATGTCGATGTCGCCACGCAGACCAAGATTCTCAGCTCAGTGATCTTGTGGCGCTGATGAGCATCGCGGTGTGCACGGCCAAGTACACCGTCCCTGTCCATGCGAGGTCGCGTCATCGGAGTGATGATCTTGGTGCGGTCGGGTGCTCCATCACGGTGATAGTGACGAACAATTCGGTCATGGACACCAAAGCGGACCACACGTCGATAGGGTGGTGTCGTCATAATCGACAACGTGTGTGAAGGGATGGCACCAGTGGCTGTTTCCGTGGACCTGGCCAAGCAGTTGGACAAGGCGTACGAGGAGCTCTCCGTATCCGAGGTCCTCGACGCGCCCGTCGCGGCACTGGCAGGGGTCAGCGAAGGCGACGCGGAGAAACTGGCCGCGGCCTTCGGGGTCAAGACGGTGCGCGACCTGGGAACCAACAAGTACTTCAAGCTCGCCGCGACGCTGGCCGAGCTCGACCAGGCCACCAAGTAAGCCCTCGGGCACAGCTGTCCTGACGGGGTGTGGGCGCTTCCAGCCCACACCCCGTCAGCTTTGTCCAGGTCATCGGGATCGCGCCGGACGGCCGTGCCCGGACTCGACGCGTGGCCGCTGACGGAACAGCCGGTCGGCGGAGAAGAGACCAAGCAGGTTTACCCTGGACGCCAATCACTGCCAGTCACCCAGTGCGCTCCTCGCCATCGCTAATGGCTAATCAGCGGGTTCGCGGCTGGCCGGCCAGTAGGAGCAACTCTCAACTTTGACCGCTACAATGCGCAGCTCCATCGAAACCCATCTGTTGTTGTGGCACTGCTGGCCGCTGCCTTTCTTCGCCGCTCAGAGCACGTTTTCCAGATAGCGGGAACGCGCCCATTCGACATCGTGAACCACCTCGGCTCCTGGCTCGCCGGGAACACGCTCACCCGCCCGGCCATGAAATGGCTTTGCGGCCACACGATCGCCCGCCTCCACCACCGTCTCAACGCCGAAACCGACTCGCCTGCGGCATGTGCTACCCGGACCGATGGGCCCTTCTTCACCGGCCAGACACACCAGGGCCAGTCCCCCGCCCTTGCCCGCGGCCGCCTGAACAGGCTCGGTTTCCGTCGTCGCCATACCGGCAGCATGTCAAAGAGGTGCACAACCGACTGCTTCGGTAAGCGACCCTCCTCGGTGCTGGGAATCTGCGAGGAGCCCGCAAGGCCGGGCTCTTACGTTCTGTCATGTGGTCGCCCACGCGGCCACGCACTGTCGTCTCATCACAGGAGGTCATCCGTTGAAGCGTCTCGCAACCGCCATCCTCATCGGCGCCGCGGCGGTCGCCCTGCCCGCCACCGCCGAAGCGGCACCCGCGTCCGCGCTGATCACCTGCGGTACCCACAGCGAGGACCGGGGCGACCACACGGCCTACTTCTACGGCAACTGCAACAGTGGCGGCAGGGAGGTCGTCGTCCAGGTGTGGATGAATTGGAACGGCGTGCAAAACATCTACCAGCACGACATCTGCGTCGCGCCGCACGAGGTGGGGCATCTCGGGAACTCGCCCAAGGACGCCGCGCCTTCGTACAGCTACTTCGGCAAGAACACCGGCCGGGCCTGCTGACCGGTGCCGCCACGAGCTTAGCCTCGATTCGACTCGGACTTCGGCGACAGTTCGTGGAGATGACCGCGTACGACGTCCGCCATCGGGTCGGCGAGGATGCCGAGCACCGGGAGGGCTTCTTCCCAAGCGTTCCTGGCCTGTTCCGGATCATCGTCGGCCCTGCGGGCGTACCCCAGGTCTACGAGTGCCGCCGCCAGTTCGAGCTGATCACCGCTTTCGCGCAGTGAGTCCACCGCCTCGTCGAAGGCGGCGAGCGCCTTTTCGGGACGGCCCATACAGCGGTACAACCGGCCGAGATTGGTGAGGGTGACACCTTCTCCCCAGCTGGAGCGAAGTTCACGATGCAGGCGCAGCGCGTCGGTACAGCAGCGCAGCGCCGAGTCATGCTCGGCCAGTACCCGATGGGCGCCGCCCAGGCTGTTCAACGCGACCGCCTCGCCCCAGGTATCCCCGAGCGCGCGCGAGGACTCGACGCAACGATGAAACACCCCGACGGCGTCCTCCGGTGTTCCCGCGGTCACGAGAACCTCGCCGAGGGTGTGCAGGATCGCGCTCTCACGGCGGTGTTCGCCGGTCTCGCGGCACTGTGTCATCGCGTGCCGCAGTGTCCGCTTCGCGTCCTCGCATCGGCCGATCCAGTATTGAAGTGTTCCCAGGGCGTGCAGAATCCGCGTCTGGCCGGGCTGTACGGGTCCGCTCTGTCCGGTGGGCGGGCGACCGGGGCGGAGCAGCTGCACCCAGTCCTCGAGCGACACCCGGCCGTGGTGTGTCGCCGTATCCGTGTTCGGTGTCAGGCTGAGACTCGTCTGATCGACGTGAGACCAGTCGACGAACTCCTCGTAACCGCTGAAGGTACGGACGAGTCCCTTCGGCATGGCGAGGCGGACGCCGGCCCGGTCGCCGGGAAAGAACCGCCGATAAGCCGCCGTCATCGTGTTCACGTAGTACTCCAGCACCCGCGACTGCGCCCGCTTGCGGTCCGGTTGTGACTCGCTCGCGAGTCCCTGTTCGCGCGCATAGGCACGCAGCAGGTCGTGGAACTGGTACCGCTCGGCCTTGACCTGCTGGATCAGGCTCGCGTCGACCAGGGACTCCACGTGCCGGTCGGCGTCGTCAGGTGAGGTGCCGAGAAGCGCGGCCGCCTCGAAGCGATCCACATCCGGACCCAGATGGAGGCCGAGGAGGTGAAAGGCCCGCCGCGAGTCCGGCGGAAGCCGGTGATACGACAGGGCGAACGCCGCGGCGACACTGCGGCTGCCCGAACGCAGCCGCGGCACGATGTCGCGTTGGTCGCTGAGCCTGCGGCGCAGTGCCGTCACCGGCAGGGACCGGGACAGCCGGGCTCCGGCGATCCGGATGGCCAGCGGCAGTTCGCCGCACAACCGAACGGTTTCGGCGATCGCCGCGCGGTCCGACTCGGCGCCGCGGGCGGTCGCGATCCGGGTGAGCAGCTGACCCGCGTCGGCGGGCGAAAGCGGATCAAGGGTGAGCTGGCACGCCCCGTCGAGGTCCAGCAGGCGATGCCGGCCGGTGATCACCACGGCACAGCCCGGTCCGGCCGGGAGCAGGGATTCGACGCGCACGCCGTCTCCCACGTTGTCCAGCACCACGAGCGCCCGCCGCTCGGCAAGGGCGTCGCGCCAGAGCATGGCCCGCGTCTCCGTGTTCTCCGGTATCGCCTCCGCGGGGACGCCGACGGCACGAAGCAATACGTGGAGCGCATCGTGGGCGTCTCGCGGTTGCAGACCCGGCGTGTGCCCGTACAGGTCGATGTAGAACTGCGCGTCGGGGAACCGGTCCGCCAGTGAATGCGCCAGATGGACCGCGAACGCCGTCTTCCCGACCCCGGCCATCCCGTCGACGGCGACCACCACCGGCGACGTCCGGTCGGCGCTCGCCGAACACAGTTCCGAGATGAGGCTCGTCTCGGCATGGCGTCCGGTGAAGTCCGCGACATCGGGCGGCAGTCCGCGCAACCCGGCGGTCCTGGGACCCCACGCTCCGACTTCGTCCCTCGGGGATTCGTCCTGTAGCCGTGGCACCGGGTCGGCCTGCTCCAGCACCCTCCGATGTGCCTGCCGCAGCCGCGCTCCCGGCTCGACCCCCAGTTCCGCCACCAGGAGTTCACGGGTCTGGCGGAACACGTCCAACGCCGCGGCCTGCCTGCCTGACCGGTACAGCGCCACCATGAGCTGCTCGCACAGCGACTCCCGCAGCGGGTAGGCGGTGCGCAACCGCTGCAGTTCGGCGATCACCTCGGCGTGGTTTCCCAGTTCCAGTTCGACCGCGAGGCGTTCCTCCTGCACCGCCAGCCGGGTCTCCGCCAGCGCGTCGGCGTTGGTCCGGGCGAACGGTCCCGGCACTCCCGCGAACGGGCTGCCCCGCCACAGTTTCATCGCGGAGTCGAACTCGACCACGGCTTCCGCCAACCGGCCGGCCGTGACGGCTTCGCGCCCCAGCGCGACATGGTCGTCGAACACGTCGAGGTCGAGTTCACCCGGGTCGACCCGGATCCGGTAGCCGCCTGCTTCCGAGACCAGCCTGTCACCGCGTTCGGCTGCGGCGAAAGCGCGCCGGAGGCGGGACACGTAGGTGCGCATCGTGTCCACGGCCGTGGGCGGCGGCTCCTCGCCCCAGAGGGCATCGACCAGCGATCCCAGTCCGACCACCCGGTTGGCGTTCACCAGCAGCGCGGCCAGCACGGCCTGGGAGCGCGGCCCGCCCAGCTCGATCCGCCCCAGCGTCCCCCACGCCCCCACCGGACCGAGAATCCCGAACCGCACCGCGCCCCCCAAGACACCGCCGAAGACTCCTCTATACCGCAGCCTCGCAGGAAAGCACAAATGGATTAACGCGGGCGTGGGGCCGCCAGTGAGATCGAGGTCGCGCTTGCTACCTCCTTTCCATTCCGGTGCAATGCCGCCGTTTTACCGTTGCCGACACGACCGAGGGCTTTCTCGTTTGAAAGGCGACTCACCTGAATGCCACTGCACATCCATTTCTCGGCCGCCGATCTGGCCCGTGTCACCCTCTCCACCGAGCCGGATCCGTTATGGGAAGTGCTCCTGAGTCTGCATGTCCTGCAAAGCCCGACGGTGGAGCCGCGCCATGAACGCTGGCGCGCGGGGCTGACGCTGAGCCCCGCCATGCGAGCCCTGTTCCACTTGGCGCCGCCACGGGGCTATTCACCGGATTTCCTCACACCGGCGGAATCGGCGGTGGGCCTCGAAAGCGGGCTCGCCGCACTGCGGCGCACGCCGCGTCATCGCCTGCGGGCCGAACTCGCGCGGCTCGCCGGGCGCGCGATGCCGTCACGGTGGGCCGCCAGGCTGGCCTCAGGTGACCACGCCGCCCTGACGGACCTCACGCGCGGACTCGCCGACTACCACCGGACGGCGGTGGAGCCATCCTGGACGCGGATCGAGCACCACGTACGTGACGACGCCGCCGCCCGGACGCGGGTCCTGGTGTCGAAGGGGACGGGCGGGCTGCTGGCATCCCTGCATCCGGCGCTCACCTGGCGTGGTGACGCGCTCCGACTGGACGGCGACCACCTCGTCCGGGACCTGTGGCTCGACGGGCGGGGATTGCGGTTGCTGCCGTCGTTCTTCTGCCACGGACGGCCGACGGTGCTCGCCGACCCCGCCCTGCCACCCGTGCTCGTCTTCCCCGCGACCACACGTCCGGCGCCGGTCACCTGTCCTGCTCCGGCGGGTGTCACGGACGCGAAGCCGCTGGAAGATCTGCTGGGGCCGACCCGCGCCGGGGCGCTCCGTGCCGTCGGCGACGGCTGCACGACGACGGAGCTGGGCCGACGGGCGGGCGTCACCGTCTCCGTGGCCAGCTATCACGCGTCGATCCTGCGCTCCGCCGGGCTGATCACCACCGAGCGGGCCGGACCGGCGGTGCGTCATCGGCTGACCCGCTTGGGAGCGAACCTCCTCGGCCACCGATTCCCGGCGTGAAAAGCGCGGGGCCGCCTCCGCGGTCTTGGAGGCGGCCCCTGGTTCACGCTCAGTCGATGTTCACCTTGTAAATGGTGCAATCGCCGAGCGATTCACTCTGCCACGCGATGAATCGCTTGGCAGGATAGTGCGTCCCGTGGCATTCGTACCAGAAGTACCCGGTGTTCGCTCCCGACTGCCAATGAACGGTGTTGAACGAGCGCGCGAGACTCGACCCGGAGTTCGCGTAACACGTCCAGGAGCCGTTCTTGTTCTTGGCCGCGAAGAAATCCGCCGGGCCCGCACAGGGCCACGCGTCGGTCTGCACCCCGGCCTCGGACGCCCCCGCCGGAGCGGCCGCGATCGAAACCGCGGCGAAAAGCGCCGCGGCACCGGCGACGACCCCCGTCATCCGCCTGCTCGGAACCTTCATTTTCCATCCTTCCCTCGGTTGCCCTTGCCGACCGAACATAACCGGACGGAGAATCCCGATCCAAGCCTTTCCACGACCGTTCAAAAGCAGGCGGAAATCGCCAGCCTCAATGGCGCTGCAAGGAATTTGCCATGTGCGCGTCGTAAGGTTTCGCGAACGCCAGGGAATCATCGTCGTTTTATGAGGAGCTGCTCATGAGGATTCTGGTCACCGGTGCCACCGGTACCGTCGGCCACCGGATCGTGGCCGGCCTGGTCGAGACCGGCCACGAAGTACGGGCGTTGACCCGCGACCCGGCGAAGGCCGGCTTCCCGCTGGGGGTGGAAGTCGTCCGGGGAGATCTCACCGAGCCCGACAGCGTCGCCGGTGCCCTCGATGGCGTCACCGGTTTGCACCTGATCACTTTCGGGGGCGATGACGGCGCCCCACTGGAAACCGGCCCGCAACTGGTGGAACTCGCCCACCGGACCGGAGTGAACTGCCCTGGACTCTTCTGCTGCCGGTGGAATTCATGGCGAACGCGCTGGAATGGGCGGACTCGGTGCGCACGGAAGGGGTCGTGCGGGTCTTCGGCAACCTGACGGGATCGGTGGTGCACGAGTCCGACATCGCCGGCGTGGCGGTGGCGGCCCTGACCGGTGACGATCATGCCGGGAAGGCCTATCCGATCACCGGGCCGGAACCGATCACGCCCGAACGGCGCGTCGCTCTGATCGCCGAGGCGATCGGCAGGCCCATCCGGTTCGAGCAGTTGTCCGATGAGCAGGAACGCGCTCGTCTCTCGGCGTTGGGCTGGGGGCCGGACGACGTGGAGTTCGGCATCCAACTCGGCCTGAACCCACCCGAAACGGGTGCCGCGGCCGAGCCGACCGTGCGGGAGGTCACCGGCAGACCACCGCGTTCCTTCGCCCAGTGGGCGGCCGAGAACGCGACCGGTTCCGGTAGCCGCCGGCAATCCGAAGGAGGAAGCGATGAACGCCTTGGGCCCCGCCGACGCGCTGCGGCTCGGTGCGCAGATCCAGGTCTCCAAGACCGTCAGCCGGCTGCTCGGCGGGCTCGGTGACCTGCTCGTACAGGTGGAGCATCCGAAATGGCGGGAAGACCCGTATCCGTTGTACGAGCGGATAAGGGCGAAAGGCCCGCTGTACCGCGGTTTGAGCGGGTCGTGGGCCACGGCTTCCTTCGCGCTGTGCGATCAGGTCCTGCGGGATCGCCGGTTCGGCATGAAGTACGCGGACGGCACGCCCGCGCTCACCGGCGCGCTGGGCATGGTGTCCCAGACCTACCCGGAGAGCTTCCTCGACCTGGATCCACCCGATCACACCCGGCTGCGCAGGCTCGCCGCGCCCGTGTTCAAGCCCGGGCGGGTGGACCACTACCGGCCGACGGTGCAGGCGGCGGTGGACTCACTCCTGGCCAAGGTGGCCGGACAGGAGACCTTCGACCTGGTCAAGGATCTGGCCGCACCGCTCCCGATCACGGTGATCAGTGACCTGCTCGGTATCCCGGCCGCCGAGCGGTCGGTCTTCGCCGAGTACGGCACTTTGATCGGCGAAGGCCTCAGCGGTGTGCACTCGGTCCGGCAAGCCGAACAACTGATCACCGTCGGCGAGGACCTGGTCGTGTTGTTCGACCGGCTGCTTCACGAGCGGACGGCGATTCCCGGTGACGACGTGATCAGCGATCTCGCGGCCGCTGTCGGGGACAAAAGGATGACCGCGCGGGAGCTGCACGGCACCGCGTTGCTGTTGCTGATCGCCGGTTTCGAGACCACGGTCAACCTGATCGGCAACGGCGTCCGGGCGCTGCTGGACCACCCCGGACAGTGGGAGCTGCTGTGCTCCGATCCGAGTCTCGCCGCCGCCGCGGTGGAGGAGGTACTGCGCTACGACCCCCCGGTGCAGGCGTCGCTGAGGATCGCGCACACCGAGGTGGAACTGGCCGGGCGCACGATCAGGCCGGGCCAGTTCGTCGCCGTGCTCCTGGCCGCGGCCAACCGTGATCCGGAGGTGTACGAAAGGCCGGGCGAATTCGACATCACCCGCTCCGGCGCATCGGACCACCTGGCGTTCTCCAGCGGAATACACTATTGCCTCGGCGCCAGGCTGGCGCGTATCGAAGGCGAAATCGTCTTCCGCACCCTCGCGGAGCGAATGCCGCTCCTGCGCCAGGCAGGTCCGCTTCGACGCCGGGAAGGCAATTCCATCCGAGGCCTGAGCCACTTTCCCGTCACGGCCTGAGTTCGCTCCTCTCGTCGGCCGGACGGTTGCCGAAATCATCGACGACATTCGGAGGACGCGACCATGGACCGAACCCTGATGAGATCAAGATCCACCGAGCCCGAGTCACCCAGGCAGGAGTATCGGCGTGGACGGCGTCGCCGCCCGACTGATCGGCGTCGGCGATCTGGTGATCATCATCGCTTACGGGATGGTGCCCGACGTCGAGGTCCGACCCGTCAAGCCGCGCGTCGTGCAGGAAAGCGCGGGCCCGGCTGATACGAGCCCGGCGCGAGGTGACATGGCAAGTTGAGGGTCAGCCAACGAGGAAAGAAGCCGTTTCGTGCCTGATGCGACCACCCGAACCGAGACGGGGGCATCGAGTCTCGGCGCCCGGTCCGCCACGGCGGCGGCCTGTCTGCTCATGGCGGCACCGGTCTTACCCGGCGCGCCATGGTTCTCCTTTGTCGTCGCCGCCGGGCTCGTGGCATCCCTGGTGGCGGCCATGCGGAGCCGCTCGGCGCCAGGCATCCGCGCCGCGACCGTCGCCGCTGCCGTCTCGGTCGTGTTCCATGTGACGATCCTGCTGGACTGGCCGCCGGCCGTGCGGATCGCGCTCGCGCTCGTCGTCGTGTTCGGCTTGTCGGCCGGACTCGGCAGGCTCCCGTCGATCGGGACGGCGTTCGGCTGGGTCGAACCGGGCCGCCTGACCTGGCCGCTTGCCGCTTCCGTCGTGGTGCTGATCGTGGGCACCACGGCGGCACTCGTCGTCTGGGCACGGTTCACGGATCCGGTGCTGCCCGGCTACATCGTCGCGGCCAAGGACAGTCCGCTTTGGCAGGTAGCACTCGCCGTCATCGCTTTCTCCCTCTTCAACGCGGCACTGGAAGAGAGCCTGTTCCGGGGTGTGCTGCTCGACGAGATGGCCGCGATCTGGACGGTACGAGCAGCCCTGATCGTGCAGGGTGCCGCGTTCGGGCTGTTCCACTTCAAGGGGTTCCCATCCGGCTGGACCGGAATGGTGATGGCAGGCGTCTGGGGCTACCTTCTCGGCGTCTTGCGTGTGCGGAGTCGCGGGCTCCTGTTGCCGTACATCGCGCACATCGGTGCCGACGCGACCATTGCCGTCATCACGGTGGCCGGCTTGTCGGGCCGACACTTGTAAGCACTGTTCGACTGTCCTGCATTTGTGTTCACAAAACCAGTTGGACCAATTCTGATCGGTCACATAAGAATATCCTGCCACATACGGTCGAGGGGCGCATAAGTTTTGACAGATAATCACTCCAAGCCGCCGTCGAAAGCCGTGCCGTCATCGGCATGACCAAAGGCATTCTCATGCTCCGCCACTGCCTCACCCTCCAAGCCTTCCAGCTTCTGGTCGAGTCCTCGGCAACCGGCGACGGGGGCCGACCGGCCCGGTTATTGAGGGGTAAGGCAAACGTGTCGGGTGCGATGGGCGGTCCGCTCATGGCCGCCTTCGATCGTGTCGCGAAAGCCACGTCGACGGCGTAGCGAAGGGCTCCTTCCCTACCTTCAGGGTAGGCAAGGAGGCCTTCACCACCACCCGGGTCGATCACTTTGAACTGACGGTGCGAAAGTGGCTTGCGCAACACGCCACATTTGCCTTACCCCCTCAATAGCCGCTGACCGCAGGTATAGTCCGTCGCATGAATACGCATCCCGCGCATGGATGCCACGAACAGGTGCTCGAGTCCCTCGGACACATCACTACCCCACGCCTCACTCAAGATCACTTGAGCGAGGCGTTTGCCTTTGGCCCTCGTCCAGCATCCGACGAGAGAGGTCGCATTCGGGTGCGAGGGTCACTCCCCCGCTGTCGCAGACCACTATCGACCCGCTAGCCCGGAGTTCCGCGGCAACAAGACAGGTGCGCACGTGACCCCGGGCATCGTGATCGTCCAGGTCGCCGAAGTGCGCGGCGATGCGATCGATCAGACGGTCTTCACGACGGTAGATCGTCTTCGGACGTCCGGCGGTGGACTGTCGGGCGCTGGAGTGGCCGTGGCGGCAGCGATAGCCGGGTCGGTCGTGCACCCAGTGCGAGTCCATCCGCCGCGCGCAGACCCCACACCGCACCAACCCTGCGAGAGCGTAACTGCGGATCGCGCCGTCCTTCGCGGCGCGTTCACCCTCGGCTGCGGCGACCCCGAACTCGGCAGCCACCTTCCGGCGCCGGTGGCACTGCACCCGGGAACACCCGCGGTGAAACCGATACTCCGCTGATCGGGAACACGTTCCTGAGCGGTGGGCCTCCTTCGGTGGCGCCCGGGCCAACTGTGTCCTGGCCGTCGACCGGAACGACCTGGCAGGCGGTCGCACCGCCCAGCGACAAACCCCGAGAAACACACTGTCGGAAAGCCATCGTCCCGAACAGGCTCACCAACCGCCGTCCGGAAAAACGGTGCGTCACCTTCTTTCACTATTCCAGGGGGCTGTCCGCGTGCTCCTGCCTCAATAACATGAAAGATCGCCGACATTTCCCCGAGTGAGGGATGGCTATGACGACCTCGGAACAGACCTGGCCCTCGACCGACTGCAACGGTATTACGCTGGTCGATCCCGTCGCTCTCACTCTCGCGGGAACAGTGGTGCTACTCGCCCGAAAAGCCGCCACGACGGTCGGTTCGCTGTACTACAACGTACGTGTCTCCGGGACGGATCCCGGTGTTCCCCAGGAATGGGCGGGCTGGAACGAACTGCGGCTCACCGGGAGAACCGCCGGGTCGGCGGACGACCGTCCACTGTTGCGGATCGCCGGCATGGACCTGATCACCGTCGATTCGGCCGCCGCCGCTCCGAAGCCCGCGGACGCGCCTTTCCGGGCCGTCACCGACGGCAGGTACATCTCGTGCTTCCGCCAGTCCGCCACCGGCACTCTCTACGTGGATCGCTTCGCGCTCGTGCGGACTCCGCCACAGCGGACCAGCGGCTCGCGTGACGGTGAGAACCAAGGCGGCTGGCGGATGGAGCGGGTGTGGGAGGTGCGGTACCGGCGCAGTGAACGCCGCGACGCACCGGCGGGCCCCGGCGACGAACTCGGCTTCCGCAACATGATCGACGAGCCGTTCCCGGAGCCCACCATCGAACTGTCGGCGCTGTCCGGTATCACCGGCGGCCGTTTCGACGTCGTTCTCGCGCCCACTTCGGACGCCGATGTCCGCCGCTGGCACATCATCGCCGTCACCGGCGAAGTCCTCACCTTCGTCTCGTATCCGCAGGACAGCACGGGCGGCATCGAGGTCGATCCGGCGCTGGCACGTACCTTCACGATCACCCCCACGCTCTGGAATTCGGGAAAGAGCACCCCGTTGACCCCGACCGCCGGTGTCGGCGCGAGCCTGTACGCCGAGCAGGAAAGGACCGGCGCGGAGCCGGGTCTGCCGTCGAGCCTGCGCCGGGCCGTCCGGCTGGGCGTCACCGTCCCGGTCGCCAACGCCGGGGCCGGACTGCCGGGAGCGCTGGCCGTCTACGACTTCGGCGTGCTGCCGGACGGGACCATCCCGACGTTCCCGGCGGGGATCGGCTGTGTGCTGATCGACGGCACACTCAACGGCGGTGGTTTCACTCCGGGCACCGGCGACCACCCCGTCCCCGCCAAGGCGGTGCGCTCGGCCGGTACCGGCACGGTGAGCGCGGTCCTGCTGGGCACGCCGAGACCGGCCGCCGCACCCGCCGTCCTCGACAGTGCCGACGGGCTCGTGCACTGCTACTTTCCCCAGCCGTCCAGCCCGGCGGGCACCGAAGCTTTCGCGGTCGCCCAGTACGACCCCACGGTGACCAGGACCCGGCTCACGATGCCCTGGAACGCCGACGACCAGAGCGGCACGTTCCCCCTGATCGCCCGGCGCAGTGGCAGCACGTTCGACGACGTCGTGGCGACCGTGGCGCCCTGCGTCCGTGACGGCCTCACCGCGTCCGACCTCTGCGACGTGACGATCGACTACGGCACCGCCGCCGGCCTGCCGCACGAGAACTGGGGCGGTGTCCCGCGAGACGTCCGGACCATGGTCTCGGTCCTCAACGGAGCGTTCTCCGACGACCCCGCCGACAAGGCGGTCCTGTCCGGAGCCCGGCCGTTCTACGACTTCCTGGGCCACCAGCCGTCGGTACGGTTGCCCCTGGCCTCCGCGGGCAGGCTCGTGCTGATCTCCCACCGTCCCGACATGCCGCTCTCCCGGGTCGAGGTCACCGCTGCGGCGAACGGGACCGTGGATCTGATCATGCGCTACACCTCGGACACCGGTGTCACCGCGGTGCAGACCTGGCAGGCAGTGCCGTCAAGCACCGTCGACGCGGCGCCGGTCCTCAACGGTGACGCGGCTCCGGCGACCTACCCCTATCACCGGGCCGCGGGCGACACCCCCGTCTACGCGTTGAGCACCGGCGGTGGCAGCATCCTGCTCTTCGGCAAGACGACCGGGAACCCGTCGCTGACGATCTCACCCGCGGACGGCGATCCGGCGCACTGCACCATTTCCCTCGTCACCGGCGGGCAGCCCGCCGTGAAACTCGAGAACGTTCCCCGTGACCAGGCGGGTTTCGTCGCGCGGTTGCGTGCCTGGAGCGCGGCCGAAGCGGTGTTCAGCCATATCTCCGCCGATCCGAAACCCGGGCCTGTCGCCGACCAGACCTTCACAACTCCCCTGGATCTGCGCGGTGGCTCGGTGCTGTTCGACGTGCTCCAACCGGCCGACGTGGGAGAGCTCGCCGCCGGGCAGGTCGACGCGGCGAACTGGCAAGGACGTTCGCTGAACCCGGCACCACCGGACACCACCGTCGGCCGGGCGATGATCGCGATGACCGCGCTCCAGCCGGAAAGCGCGCTGTTCGGCCGGGCACCGCTGGCGGTGGACGGAACGAGTACCCGGACGGTGAGCGGCGACAACGGCAAATGGCTGGCCGCGCACCAGGCGAAAGCGCTCGCGCTGAACGGCCGCCAGGCGATGAGCGTCGCGCTCACCAACACCCAGTTGGCGCCGGGATCGGTTTGGACCATGGAATCCTGGATCCGGCCGGAAGGCAGCGACCCGGCCACGGTGATCACCTACGACAACGGGCCGGCGAAGGGGCTGGGCGAACTCACGCCGTCCTACTATCTCGGCGTCGCCGGCCTGCCCACGGTGCGCTTCGGTGCCTTCACCCAGAAGAAGAACACCAAAAGCTCCTACCTCGCGGTGCCGTCGAACCCGGCGTTCACGCCCGGCCCCACCGGCTTCACCTGGGAGGCGTGGATCAAACCGGACCAGAAGCCGTGTCCCAAGGCGAACCGGCTCGGCAGCGTCCTGCAGGTCTGCGACGCGAAGAGCAAAAGCAAGCCGCTGCTCAATCTCGGTCTCGACGTCGGGCGCCACCTGTCGCTGGGCTACCGGCCGCAAAGCCACGAGCCGAAGTCGAGCTACCTCACGGCCGGGAATCCCCTGCCCGCCGGTGTTTGGTCGCATGTCGCGGCGACGGGGGCATGGCAGAACGGGACCTGGACGCTGAAGATCTACGTCGGCGCCGTGCTGGTCAACACCGTGCGGAACGTCAAGCTGCAACCACCGTCGAAGTCGACCTCGCCGTCGCTGGCGATCGGCGCGGCGATCGGCCCGCACGTCAGCATGTTCGGCGCGCTGTCGGATGTGCGTCTCTGGTCCTTCGCCAGGACGGCCGCGGAACTGCGCCAGACGAACACCGCGGCGCTGACCGGAAGCGAACCGGGGCTGGAGGGCGCCTGGTCCTTGGCCGAGGGGCACACCACCGCCAAGTCGGTCTTCGCCAACCACGCGACCGCGACCGGGCCCGCGCTCGACGCCCAACTGAAGCTCGCCAAATCCCAAGCGGTCGGCTCCAGCGATGACGACCCGTTCCTCGGCATCGTCGCCGGCGTCGGCGGGACGGCGCCAGTGCGAGCCCGGGCGCGCCTGCGTCCCGGCGAGTGGAACCATGTGGCTGTCAGCTATCAGGCGGCCGGCGCACTGAAACTGAACCTCGCGGGCGCGGCCTCGGCTCCACCGTCCTACGGCGTCTGCCCCGAACCCGGCGACCTCGCGTTCAACGGCCAGTTCAGCATCGACTGCTGGGTGGAGGGAGTGGGCTCCACCGGTCTGCAGCAGACGATCCTCTCGCAGTGGGGAGAGTCCGAAAAGGACCAGTCGTTCCGGCTCGCGCTGGACTCCGACGGGAATCCGTTCTGCACGGCCGGAATCGTCGACCCGGCGAGTGGCGACCGGAGCCGGCTGACCGTGCGGGGCAACGCATTCGTCCTGCGCGGCCCGGCCGTCCACATCGCCGTGACGCTGACTTCGGCTCAGGTCAAGGCGGGTCTGCGGTGCACGCTCACGATCTACGTCAACGGTTTCGAGAACGGAACGGCGCAGACGACACTGAGTGGCGCGAAAACCGTGACGTCCGTCGATTCCTCGGCACCACTGACACTCGGCATCGGCACTCCGCCGTCGAAGGCGGGCCGGGTGGCCTTGGAAGCGCAAGCGCGCTTCACCGGTGCCTTGGGCGGGCTGCGATTTTGGTCGGCAGGCTTGTCGGCGGCCCAGGTGCGGTCGGTGCTGCGGCGCAATCAAGCCGCCGACACCGACCACGGCGTGGTTTCGGCGTGGTGGTTCACCGAAGGTTCCGGCAATGTCGCCGCGGATTCGGTGAACGACAACGACTTCCTGCTGACCGACACGGATCTGTGGGGTGTGCTCCAGAACGTCGGCCGGTACCGGTGCTACCACGACGGCCTGCCGATCGGGTCGGTGCTGCCCGCGGGCGAAGTCGACGGCTATCTCGGGTACGACCAATGCACCTTCGGCGCCTACCAACAGGGCGCGGGAAAGCTCCAGGACACCCTCACCGGATCGCTGGCCGAGGTACGGATCTGGCGCTCCGCGCGCACCCGCTCCCAGATCACGTCCACCCTGTTCCGGAAGCTGAAGGGCGACGAGACCGACCTGGCGGGCTACTGGTCATTGGATAACACCAGCGCGGACCTGACCGGCCGGGGCGCGAACGGGCGTCTCATCGGCGCACCCGGCTATGTCGCCTCCACCGCGCCCGTCGCGAACGAGGGGCCTCAGCTCACCAACGTCTACCAAGGTCCGCGGACCCGATTCCAGCGCCCGCTTTCCGGCAAGGCCGCGGTCGTCGAATACCCGGAGATGGAAACCCACGGGGACGGCACGCCCTACGCGGTGATGCGTCGTGCCTATTTCTTCGAAGACACCGCGCTCACGTTGTCCACCGGCTACGGCATGGGCGAGACGGATCTGGTGTACCTGGGCCAGGTCCAGACCCGGCCCACGCTGATCGGGTACATCGAGGGCGCGCCGCCGGTGCCCAGCGAGAACCTGTCCCGCCCGCTCTACGACAGCCCGTTCGGCTACAACTCCTATCAGGACGCGTCCACGGTCACCGTCCGGTCCGAGGAGAGCACGTCGGTCAAGTTCACGTCGTCGGACTACAAAACCGCGTTGAAAATGGAGATCGACACGAAAGCCGGGGTCGCCGCGAAATGGGCGGACAGCGCGTCCGTGCTGGCGTGGACGCATCTGCTCACCGCCGGTACCGGGAAGATCGGCGCCCGGCACAAGTCGAACCTGGAAATCGCCCGCCAGCGGGACGAAACGTACCTCTCCGCGTGGACCCGCACCACGACGGACACCTTGGGGCTGCGGGGAATGTGGGAACAGGCGCGGCCGGACCGGTCGGACTACCTCAACCCGGTGGTCGGCCGCCGCTACCAGCCGCTGAACCTCGGGTACGCCCTCGTCGAGTCGATGACGGCCGATCTGTACGCGATGCGGCTGCGCTCCACCGGGGCGATGGTCGGCAAGATGGTGCTGCCCGATCTGGACATCCCGCCGGACCGCAACATCATCACCTTCCAGATCGACCCGCGCTATGTGAAGAACGGGACGCTGGACGGGAAGGTCGGTCTAGTCAACGACGCCGACTTCCCGCGCGCCGACGTCGCCAGAGGCAGCTACTTCAAACCGGACGAGGCCTACCGGCTGGCCGCGAAGATAGCGCAGTCCGACGCGGCCATGCGGAGCAGGTACAACCAGTTCAAGGCGGCGAGCCTCGGTGAGAAAGGCAGCGCCGACCTGGACGGGATCAAGGACGAGCAGTTCTACGACTTCGGCAGGGACGTCCCGACCCGCGGCATCGCCAACCGGTACGTCTGGACGGCGTCCGGCGGCCTGCACACCGAAACCGAGCAGTTCTCCGCCGCCCACGAACGCGTCTACACGGGATTCAGCGACTACACGCATCTGACCGGCCTCACCGGCGAGATCACCTTCACCGCCCAATACGGTCTGTACGGCGCGATCGACGCGTTGTTCGGCGGACACGTCAAAGTCCAGGTCGGCAAGTCGGAGAACGAGTCGCGAGGCTTCTCACTGGCGGTGACCTGCCCTGGCGATCCGATGCTGCAGGGCTACCACGCGGAGACCGGCTACACCCCGGATTACTGCCCCGGCAAGGTCGACGCCTACCGGTTCATGTCGATCTACCTGCCGTCTTCGGCGGACAATGGCGACACGTTCCACGATCAGGTGATCGACAAGGAATGGCTGACCTCCAGTAGCGACCCGGACGCGGTGGCCCTGCGCAACGTCCAGCTGACCGGGCAGGGCGCGTGGCGGCTGCTGCACCGCGTCACCTACGTCAGCCGGGTACCGCCGCAGTTCGACACCAATCCGGACCAGACGGTCTCCCACGAGCCCGCGCAGGTGATCGACCTGGCCGACAACCCGCTGCTGATCGAACTGGTCGAGGACGAGGTGCCGGCCGAGCACCCCTCCCCCGCAGACATCGGGAACGGGGTGGCGAACGTTCTGGCGCCGCTGGACGGCCACACGGCATCGAAACTCGGCGATCTCGTGCCGTGGTGGGCGGCGTTCCTCGCCGCGACCCGCCTCGCGAAGCCGGATCCCGCGAAAGTGGCGCTGTTGAACCGAATCCTGACCGACACGGTGGCGTACTTCCAAGCCGGATACGCCTCCGGTCTGCTGCCGCGGCCGGAAACGGGCGCCGCGGGCACCTCGTTCCGGTGACCGCGGACTTCGGAGAGTATGAGCGCATCGGTGCCTGTCGGGGCATGAGGTGGGTGCCAGGCCTCGTGATCCCGAGTACATAAACAACCTCACTCGCCCATTCGACACCACCAGCCACGACAACGGCGCCTAGAAACCCCCTACCCTCGGCTCAGCTGAGGAAACGCGACCTTCACACCTTCCCGCGGCCGAAGGCTCAAGGTAGCGGGAAGGTCTCCGAGCTGATTTCCCTCTCACTCCATTCCAAGTTACCCGGACCACGGACAACATGGGCTTCATAGGAGATGTGTTTGAGATCGGCGACGCATCGTCGGGTACGTCCACCGGGCGAGCGGCCGTTGCCCCGATTCCCTTGCGAATTAACGCATCCGAACGCCTCGGCCAGACCGGCTTGTGCCGCACCGGAACCTGGTGCGCCTTCGAGCACGACTGGCTTCATCACGCGTCCGGGAGCGCGGCCCGGGTGTGGTCCAGGTCGGAGAGCAGGGGTCGCCGAGTTGATCGACGCGGTCGAGGACGTCGTCGGCGGTGAAGACCAGGTCACTCGAGCGTCGGCACCGATCGACTTCCTCCCAGGTGATCGGCGTGGACACGACAGGTGGCGGTGTCCCATGCCGCCCAGCTATAGAAGCCACGGTCGGCGGTCAGCAACTCGTCCGGGCGCAAACGCGGGTAGAGACGCTGCGCCAGGGTGTTCTCCCCGACCGCATAGCCGCCGACCTCGCCCGCGGGGCGCGCGTGCGTGCCGCACTCGGCCAAAGCGACCGCACGATGTCGTGACCGACTCGACCCGCCAAGCTGTGATGATAATCATTACCGATTATCTGTTGATAACGATTATCGGGTGCGGTTAGGCTCCGGTGTCCTTCCACCACAGATCGATCGGCGCCCCCATGGTTGTTCGTTCGCGGCCGTCCGCGTCGCCCTCGGGCGTTCGCGACCGGCAGGCGGCACTTGCCCGGTCCCGGCTTCTGCACCGGGGGACGGTCACGGTCCTCGCTGTCGCGATCCTCGTGATGCTGGTCGTATCCGGTTCGGTGGGGACGGTCGAGGTCGGGCTCGCGGACGCGGCGCGGATCGTGGTCGGTCATCTGGTGCCGAACGTGCCGTGGATGTCGGACGGCAGCCTGACCGTGTTGCAGGACCAGGCGGTATGGCAGTTCCGGCTCCCTCGCGCGCTGCTGGCGGGGCTCGCCGGGGCGGGACTGGCGCTGGCCGGGGCGATCATGCAGGTGATCGTGCGCAACCCGCTCGCGGAGCCGTACCTGCTCGGTGTGTCGTCCGGCGCGGGTGTCGGCGCGGTTCTCGTGATCACCTTCGGTTCGGCCGCCGTGGGCGGGCTTCCCCTGGGCGCGGCGGCCTTCGCCGGGGCCTTGGTGGCCAGTGTGTGCGTCGCGCTGGTCGCCCGGCATCGCGGCATCCTGTCGCCGACCAGGATGATCCTTTCCGGTGTCGCCCTCGGTTCCCTGTTCAGCGCGATCACGAGCTATCTGACGCTGACCACTGAGGCGCAGAACGTCTTCAGCGTGCTGTTCTTCTTGCTCGGCAGCGTTTCCGCCGCCTCGATGGCTTCCTTGGCCGTGCCGGCGGTGGCGTTCGCGGCCGCCTGTGTCGTCGTCGGACTGCGGACCAGGGCCATGAACGCGCTGCTGAGCGGCGACGAATCCGCGACCGCACTGGGAGTCGACGTGAACCGGCTCCGTGCCGTGCTTCTCGTGACCGCCGCCCTCCTGACCGGGTCGATCGTGTCGGTCAGCGGCGGCATCGGTTTCGTCGGTCTCGTGATCCCGCATGTGGCGCGGATCCTCGTCGGCTCGGACCATCGCCGGATGCTGCCGGTCGCGGTACTCGGCGGCGCCCTGTTCCTCATAATCGCCGACCTGCTCTCGCGCACGGTCGCGGCGCCTGGCGAAATACCGATCGGGATCCTCACCGCGGTCGTGGGCGCGCCGTTCTTCCTGTGGCTGATGCGCCGGGACACGGCCGCGCGGGCGGGGTTCGGCCGATGAAGGTCCATTTCCACGACGTCAGCGCCACGCTGGGCGGTGACCAGGTGCTGCGGAATGTGGACATCGAGGTCCGCTCCGGCCGTTTCCTCGGGCTCGTCGGCCCGAACGGCAGCGGCAAGTCGACCTTGCTGCGCACGCTTTACCGCGCCGTCGCGCCGTCATCGGGCCGCGTGCTGCTGGGCGAGCACGACGTGTGGCGCACCGACCGGCGGACCGTCGCCAGGGCGGTGGCGGTGATGACTCAGGAGACGTCGTCCGAGTTCGACCTGACGGTCCTCGACGTCGTGCTCCTGGGCCGGGTGCCCTTCCAGCGCGGATTCGGCCGCGACACCGAAGCCGACCTCGATCTCGCGTGGACCGCGCTCGACCGGGTCGGCGCCACCGACATCGCCGACCGGTCCATCGGACGGCTGTCGGGCGGGCAGCGGCAGCGGGTGATGCTGGCCCGAGCGCTGGCGGCGGACTCCCCCGTCCTCGTCCTCGACGAACCGACCAACCACCTCGACATCGCCTTTCAGCTGGAGCTCATGCGGATCGCGGCCGGGCTCGATCGCACCATCGTCGCCGCCCTGCACGACCTCAACCTCGCGGCCACCTACTGCGACGACATCGCGGTGCTCGACGCCGGCCGTGTCGTCGCCACCGGAACGCCGGACGCAGCGCTCGCCCCACGCGTCGTGGAAGACGTGTTCGGAGTCGCCGTCGATCAGCTCACCCATCCACGCGACGGCCGGCCGGTGCTGGTCTTCGGCCGTCATGCGGAGACCCGTTCACCTCTCAGCACACCCGGAAAAGAGAACCATGCTTAAAACCCTGTCCTTTGCCGCGTTCGGTGTCGGCATGTCGCTGATCGCGGGTTGCGGTACCTCGGTCACTCCGGCCGCTCCGTCGAACAACGCGAGCACGGCGGTCACCGTGTCCAACTGCGGCCGGGATGTCACCGTCAACGCCGTTCCCCGCGCCGCGGTCGGGCTCAGCCCGTCGCAGACGGAACTGTTGCTGCGGCTGGGTCTCGCGGGCTCGCTGGTCGGCCAAGCACAGACCGCCACCGCACCGCTCCCGGAAGACGTGGCCGGACAGGCCGCCGCCATCCCGGTGCTGAGCGAGTCGGGACCGCCGAGCCGGGAGAAGCTCCTGTCCGCGAAGCCGGACTTCGTCTTCTCCCCCACCACCTACGAGTTCACCGCCGAGAAGGGCTTCGCGAGCCTGGAGCAACTGCGGCAAAGCGGCGTCGCCGCCTATGTCGCCGCGGGCGGATGCGCCGAACGCCGCATGAACGGCACGGTCGAGGATCTCTTCACCGACCTGGAGAACCTCGGCAGGATCTTCGCCGTGCCGGACAAGGCGAAGGCACTGGTCGACCAAGGCCGGGCGGATCTGGCCGCCGTGGACAAGGCCATCACGGGCCGCCCCAAACCCACCGTCGCCCAGGTGTTCCTGGAAGGTGCCACCGTCACCGCGATCGGCGCGGGCATCGAGTACGACATCATCCGCAGGGCGGGCGGCGACAACGTGTTCTCACCGAAGGACCCGCAGTTCGCCAAGTTCTTCGCCGCGCAGATCACCCCCGAGGCGCTCGCCGAGAAGAATCCCGACGCGATCGTGTTCGCCGTCAACGGGGCCGCGCAGAAGCAGGCGAGCATCGATTACCTCACCCGTACTTTCCCAGCCATGACCGCCGTCCGCGAACAGCGCTTGATCGCGATCGACGCCGCCGACACCTATCCGGGCACCCTCGGGAACATCTCGGTGGTGCGGGAGATCGCGCAACGGCTCCACGCGGACGCGTTCACCCGGTGATCCATCGCAGGCTCCTGCGGCTGGCGGGTGTGGTCCTCGCTCCCGTCCTGCTGCTCGCGGTGCTGTCGATACTCGTGTCGGCCTGCTACGTCGGCGGAGCCGTCCTGACGGCGTCCGTCCTCACCGATCTCACTCGCGGCGGGGGCTTCGCGACCGTGACACCCGCGATCGCGGCGTTGACCGGTGTCGTCGTGGTGCGCGCGATCCTGCTGTGGGCACGGGAGGTCGCCGCGGCCCGGTTCGGCATCGCCATCCGCACCAGGCTGCGCGGCAAGCTTCTGCGCCGCATCACCCTGCTGGGACCGGCCTGGACGCGGGGAGAGCGCGCGGGGGCGATCACGCACACGGTCGTCGACGGGGTCGAAGCCCTCGACGCCTACTACAGCCGTTATCTGCCGCAGCTGCTCGTGACCTGCCTGGTTCCGGCCGCCGTCGCCGGGTGGCTGTTCACCGTGTCCGTCCCCGCCGCCGCGATCCTCGCGACAGCGGTCCTGTGCGCCGTGGCCGTCCCACGCTTCTGGGATGCCCGGCTGCTCCGGACGGGCCGAACCCGGTGGAGCGCCTACGAAAAGCTGGCGGCCGACTATCTGGAGGCGACCCAGTCGATCGCCGTCATCCGGCTCTTCGGTGCGGGCCGCCGGGCGGGCGAGGCACTCTCCCACCGCGGCGACCGCCTGCACCGGGTCACGATGGCCCAGCTGCGTGTCTCGCTGGTGGAAGCCGGAGTCAGCGCCCTGGCACTGCACCTCGGCCTCGCGGCCACGGTGGTCGTCGCGTGCGCCGGGATCGTCGGCGGTCAGGCGCCCGCGGCGTCGGTGTTCATGTTCTTGTTGTGCGCCAGGGAATGCTTCCGGCCCGTGCTCGACCTGTCCGCCCACTGGCACGTCGGCTACCAAGGGCTGGGCGCGGTCGAGGGCATCGACGAGATCATGACGGCGCGTCCGCAGGTCGCCGACACCGGCACCCGCACCGAACCCGCTCGGCACGGGGCTCGGCTGCGGCTGCGGGACGTCGGATACCGCTACCCGAACGGCGCGGGCGTTTCCGGCATCAGCTTCGAATGCGCGCCGGGGAACACGACCGGGATCGTGGGCCCGTCGGGCGCCGGGAAGAGCACGATCGCCCGGCTTCTCATCCGCGAGGCCGACCCGCAGCAGGGGACGATCGAACTCGACGGAACCCCGATCGCCGGGTACACCCTCGCCGCTCTCCGCGCGAGCATCGGCGTCGTCGGCCAGCACACCTATCTTTTCCATGGCACCGTGGAAGAGAACCTCCGGCTCGCCCGGCCCGGCGCCACGCACGACGAGATCCGCGCCGCCGCCCACGTCGCGGACGCGATCGAGTTCGTCGAAGCACTCCCCCGCGGCTTCGCGACGGTCCTCACCGAGAACGGGACCCAGTTGTCCGGCGGCCAGCGGCAGCGCCTCGCCATCGCCAGGGCCGTGCTCGCCGCGCCTCCGGTGCTGCTGCTCGACGAAGCGACCTCGGCCTTGGACGTCGACACCGAGAAACGCGTCCTCACCCGGCTGGCGGAACACTGCGATGGCACCACCCGCGTCGTGATCGCCCACCGCGAGACCGCCCTGCGTGACGCCGGCGCGATCGTCACGATCGAGTCCGGCCGCGTCACCGGGCAGGCGGTCCACTCGTGAGCGGACCGCTCCGGCGGCTGCTGCCGGTCGTCGGCGAGCAGCGGGCCACCTTCGTCTGGACGGTCGCGAGCAACGCGGCCGTCCAGCTCGGTGCGCTGACGACGACCGTGCTCGGCACGTGGCTGGCCGGGCGGGCCGCGGCGACCAGTACCGCGCCACTGGCCATCGTCGCAACCGTCCTGTGCGGCCTGGCCGTGGTGACCGCGGCGATGACCTGGCGCGAGTCCTGGGTCTCCCACGATCTGGCCTACCGGCTGATCGGCACCTTGCGTGCCCGGGTGTTCGACCGGCTCCGCGTGAGCCTGCCCGACCGCCGGAAGCCCCGCAGGAGCGGTGATCTCGTGTCCGTCGCCTTCGCCGACATCGACCGTCTCGAATGGCTCTACGCCCACACCGCGGCCCAAGCACTCACCTCGGCCATGATGGTCGCCGCCACCGCGACCCTGTCGCTCCTCGTCACGCCGTGGCTGCTGCTGGCGTGGGTACCGTTCGTCGTCGTGACCGCGGCGCTGCCGTGGCTGTCCGGCCGAGCGGGAACGCGGCAGGGCACCGAACTCACCGAGGCCGCCGCGACCCTCAACGCCGAACTCGTCGACACCGTCCGGGGACTCGGCGAACTCAGCGGTGCGGGAGCCCTGCACCGTCGCACCGCCGCCCTGGAGAAACGGACGAGTGCGCTGACCGCCGTGCAAACGAGGATCGGCTCCCGGGTCGGCTGGGAGCGCGCTGTCACGGACGCGGCTCTGGCGCTCAGTGCGATCGGCGCGCTCGCGGTCTGCGCGGCGAACCTCGACACGATCGACCGCGCGCTCGCACCGGTCGCCATGGTGCTGGCCACCGCGGCACTCGGCCCGATCGCACAGATTTCGGATCTGCTGCGCAACGTCGGCACGTTGCGCGCCGCCGGTACCAGGATCACCGAAATCCTCGACCGGGCACCGGCGGTCCAGGAGCCCCGCGCGCCCCGGCCCCTGCCGTCCCGTGATCGCGCGACCGGGCTCGTCTTCGATCACGTGTCCTTCGGTTACCGCGACGACGCTCCGCCGGTCCTGCGCGACGTGTCGTTCACCGTCCGCCCCGGCGAAAGGGTCGCCCTCACCGGGCCGTCCGGGGCGGGCAAGACCACGTGCGCGCTGCTCGCGACCCGGATGTGGGACCCCGACGCCGGCCGCATCACCCTGGACGGCGTCGACCTCACCGAGCTGACCGACGACGACCTCCGCCGCGCGATCAGCGCCGTTCCCCAGGAACCCGGCCTGCTCACCGGGACGATCGCCACCAACATCCGGCTCGGAAACCCGGATGCCGGCGACACCGAAGTCGAACGAGCCGCGCGGCGGGCGGGGATCCTCGACCCGGGAGCCGGATTCCCCGCCGGACTCGCCACCGTCGTCGGCGAATCCGGTGACGGACTGTCCGGTGGCCAGCGAGCACGAGTCGCCGTCGCCAGGGCGCTGCTGGTGAATCCCCGGATCCTCATCCTCGACGAGGCCACCGCCAACCTCGACCCCGAAGCCGACGAAGCCATCACCGCGGCCCTCGCGTCGGCCGGGAACGACATCGGTGTCCTCGTCATCGCCCACCGCCCCGCCACACTGGCCGGCTGCCACCGGGTAATCGCCTTGCGAGAAGGCGGACGCGTCGGCCGATCGTGAGACGTCACGCGGTTCCCGCCTCCGGCCGTCGCGAGATCATGGCCAATCTCGTTCGCGATCGGTCAAAGGCGGAAGGCTTCCTGTGGCAGGTTCAGCTCGGCGCGGCACTGGCCGGCTCAGCGTCATCGCGATCGCGACCATCCTCCTCGTCGGGTTGATGCTGTTCTTCGGAGGTCCGGCGACCAGCGTTGCGGGGAAGGACGTCGCCTATATCTCCGGTGACGAGGCGAACGTCCGGCGATGCCCGTCAGTCGAATGCGAGTCGACCGCGACATACCACCGGGGCCAGCAGCTGATCATCCTCAAGGCCGATGTCACCGGTGGCGAGTCGCATGGTTCGCGGCGATGGCTGGAGATCCGATACGGCGACGAAGTCCGTTACACGCACTCGTATTTCGTCACCGAAAAGTCGGACTCGCGGGCAGAGACGCTCGAACTCCTGGTTTCCACGGCGGCCGTGCTGGTCGGTATCGCGATACTCGGTCTCACCGGCCGGCGACGAGGCCAGACCTGGGCGGCCATGAAAGAGAAACGACGAACTCCCTTCTCGCGGCAGGCTGGTCGGTGCGGCGGTGACCTTCGTTCTTTCCAGGTCTTTCTCAGCCGCCGAGCGCCTTCACGAGAACAGGTGGCGGAACTGCAGGCACAATTCTTCGAACTGAGGCATACTCTCGAAGGAACCCACGCGGCGGCCGCGCCACCTTTCGTGCCCGCCCAGCCCGCCGAGGAACAGCTTTCGGATCTTGCGCTTGGCTCTCCTGGCGACCGCGGTCGCGTGGATCCCGCGGCAGGCACGAACCTCCGGCAACTCCTTCCGCCGATGATCGGCTCACACCCAAGGGAGACGGCTGTACTGTCACTACCGAACTCCGGGACAGTTCTCCCGAACCCGAGAATCCGTGTCGCCGCCTACGTCATCCGCCCGAGACCACAGCCTGAACTCCTGATCTTCGAGCACATCGACGTCCCCGAAGCCGGACAACAAGTCCCTGCCGGAGGAGTGAACTCCAACGAAGACCTCCCGAAGGCAGTGCTGCGGGAAGTCCTTGAGGAAACAGGGTTGGCCGGCGTCACTGTCGTCAAGGCGCTGGCGACCGAGGACAAACCCCATCCAGAGACCGGACAACTCCGTCGCACCACTTACTTTCACCTGCTGGCGCCCAACGACACAGCCGATGACTGGATACACTGTGCCGGGGGAACCGGCAGCGACGCCGGCATGAGGTTCGCCTGCCGGTTCCAGCCGCTTCCCCTTCCGCGTCCGCTGACCGACGACCAGGACATCTGGCTCCGGCTGATGGATCCAGCACTGGCCACGCGGCCGCGATCAAGACGGCACCCAAGATGATCTACACCTGCCGGCTGGGCCGAAGTCTGCTGCGCCGGCGCCGACACGGCCCAAAAGACTCGACGGCGCCTTCAGTCAAGCGGTGCTCAGCAGGACGACAGGTACTTACCGCCCCCGATGAAAGGACAGCCCTGTGAAGGTCCTGGTAGTAGGCGGAACCGGGTTCATCGGACATCACATCGTGCGCGAACTACTGGCACGCGGGCACGACGTCACGGTCCTGGTCCGCACGCCACCCACGAATCTCCCCGCCGCGGTAACGGTCCGACTCGGCGACCTCACCGACCTGTCCGACGAACGACTCGACACGATCGTCGCCGGCCACACGGGCATCGTCATCGCATCGGCCGCCGCCGTCGCCGCACCGCGCGGCGCCGACATCGCCGCGTTCTTCCACGACACCAACGTCGCCCCCGTCGCGAGATTGCTCACCGCCGGATGCCGGGCACAATGCGACCGCGCTGTCATCCTCGGCAGTTTCTACGCCACCCTCCAGCGCGAACAGCCGGCACTCCGCCTGGCCGAACTCAACCCGTACATCGCCAGCAGAATCGAACAAGCCGAGCACGCACGCGCCGCGGTCAACACGGAAACGTCCGTGGCCGTTCTGGAACTCCCCTACGTCGCGGGCACAACCCCCGGCCGGCAATCACCTCTCGCGCCCATGCTGCACAGCCTGTCCATCGGTGACGCAGGCATCTTCGCCTACTCCGGCGCCACCGCCGTGGTCACCGTCACCCAAGTCGCGCGAGCCGCCGTCGCGGCACTGGACCGTCGCGCCAATGGCGACTATCCGATCGTCACCGCGAACCTCGCTTGGGCCGATCTCTTCACCCGCCTCGCAACCGCGAGCGGCCGCCCTCCCCAACGCGTCTGGAAGCTTCACTCACGCGTCATCGAACTCCTGATCCGCTTCGAAGGCATCCGCCGGCGCCGCCAAGGCTTCACCATCGGCTTCCATCCGGCACAGTGGAGCAAACTGCACGCCACCGCCATGATCCTCGACCCGGAAATCGCGCGAACCGAACTGGGCGTCGAGCCCGACGACCTCCACAACGCGCTCCAAGACTCCGCTCCGGACACTTCACCACGAGGTTGACCGCGGGACATCAGCTCAGCCGACGTCAGGACGGCCGGGCGCGTCACCCCTGCCGGCAAGCCTCGGCTGTACCGCGGAGGGCGGATCAACGGGAAGTGCCGCCGCAACCAGGCGGTCGAATGACCGGTGACCATGGCCTCCGGACAGCGTCAACCCGTCGCCAGTGCCCGCCGCGACACACTGCCGGCGTGCACCGGGGCGATGAACACGCTGCGAGGCGGCGCCGGTCTCTCGTCATCCGGCAGGTCAAGGGCTTCCAAGCCGTCCTGCCACCGCACCCAGTCCTGGACGCACAAGCCCAGCCAGAACTCCACATCGTCGCAGTCGCGGCGGCGGCAACGGTTTCTGCTGCTATCGATCGTCATAGACCCAAGGAACCCTCCTCCCCCCATTCAGCTCCACACAGTACTGCGACGCCCTGGCCACCCGTTTCGCGACATGCCAACGGGTTGCTATCGAACGACGTCGTCCGCCGAGTTCCCGGACGCGCGTCCAGGGGCACCGTGAGACAGGTGAGATCCGGTTCGACCTGCTCGGCTTGGGCGCCGGCTCGCCGCATCGCGCGGATCATCGCCGTGTTCGCGTCCTGGGCGATCGCGACGAGTGCCACGCTGTCGTCGGCGCGCGCGAGGGTGATCAGCCGGTCGAGCAAAGCCGTGCCGACGCGGCGGCCTTGCCACTGGCCCTCGACGGGGATGCCGACCTCCGCGCAGCGGCCGCTTCTCCGCAGCGTCGCCACCCCGGTGACCAGACCCGCCCGGGTTTCGGCGAGGAGGGTCCGAGTCCCCTTGTGCCCGAGCAGGCGCTCGATGCCGGTGGCCGGTCACGGCCGTACCGCCGGACGCGACTCTCTTCGCTACACCGAGCGTGCATCTCGTCGATCGCCGCCCCGTCGCCGGGAGTGGCGGGACGGATCACCACGTCCGCGCCGACCGGCGGCTCCGGTGGCCCCGCGAGGCGGCGGTTGAGGGCGAGGACGGCCTCGTCAGGTGTGTCGCGAAAGCCACTTCCGCGGTGCCGAAGGTGGCTTTCACGACACGCCCCTACATCACGCCACGGTCTGCGTTCGGCTCGTTTGCTCGGCGATCCAGTCCCGGTACACCGTCACATCGGTCCAGATGCCCAGACCGCTGGCGCATTTCGGATCCGCGTCACCATCGCGGCTGGTGGCGCCGACCAGTTCCCACTCACCGGGCCTGCCCTTGATCTGCGGACCGCCGGAGTCGCCGTAGCAGCCCATCGCGTCCGGAGTGTCGGAACCGGTGCAGATCTCCTTGCCCGCGGCGATGGTGCGACAGTCCTCCGCCGGCCTGACCTCGGTGTCCAGTTCCTGGAGGATCTCCGGCGCGCCGCAGTTCTGGTCGGCGCAGTGCTCACCCCAGCCGAGGATCCGGGTCGCCGTTCCCGCGTCGCCCACGGCCTCGGCGATCTTGATCGGCCGCTCGGTCACCGGTTTGTCCAGCCGCACCAACGCGATGTCCTGGCCCAGCGGCTCCTTCCCGGTGAAGTCCGGATGCACGATGATCCGGCTGACCCCGGTCTCGGTGCCCCCGCCGGCGTGCTGCCGCGCCCCGATCCTGGTCCTGATCTGCCCCGGCTGCGCTCCCTGCACGCAGTGCGCCGCGGTCACCACCCAGTCCTCACTGATCAGCGAGCCGCCGCAGAAGTGCCTCCCGCCCTGCTGCAACGACACCATGAACGAGTAATCCTCGGTGGCGTCGTGCCCGCCGATGACGTAGGGCGTCGGCCCGTCAGCCGCCGCGGCGATCCCCGGTACCAGCACCGCTCCCGCCGTGGCCAACCCGATCATCAGTACGCCTGTTTTGCGAAGCATTATCGTGAACTCCCCGAAGACGACGAATTGCTGACAGTCGTCACGCTATGGGGTGATGATCACGACTGGATCGGCTCATCGGCCGGGGTGCACATCGGCCGAATGGCCGACCCAGCGTGACGCCGCATCCGAGCAGCGACCCGATGAGTGGACGCCTGTCGACGAACTCGCCGATCGCCGCAGCGAGGCCGACCTCCGTCTTTTCCACGCGCGTCAGATGGACCACCGTCGGGCGGCCGGGATCTACCGGCGGACAGTGAGTCACCACTCCGGACTCGGCCCGGCGAGAGGACGCCGAACGGATCGTGCCCCACCTTGGCACCGCGGTGCCATCACACCCGGACAGTGGGCACCGGCCTTCGCCACCGGGCGGCAGGTCAGCGGTGGAAACCCCTTCACGACGGACCACGACTCCCTCATCCTGGGGACGCTGTTCCTTGCCCCCATGGCCTTCGGTCAAAGCGACGGCTGCCTCGACGTCCACACAGGACTTGGCGAGTTCAGGAGCCACACCTGGCCTGATCGTCCTCGACGCTTCGCGTTCCACCGCCGTTGTCGGTCGATTTCACGGCGCCTCGCAATTCAGCCACGGTTCTCGATCCAGAACATCGCCAGGCTGATCACGGCGCCGCCGGCCGCCGTCGCCGCTCCGCGGACGAAACACCGCCGCACCAGTTCGCCGAATGGCAAGTCTTTTCGACCGGATCGCCGCGCCCGCCGTCGCGACCGTCGCTCTTCTGTCATTTCGCCGACGATTCGACGCTTCATTTGCTGGCTCCTCGAACATTGCCGCGTTCCTCCAGGGGAATACGATGCGATGACGGCCGGGTGCGCCATGCGCTTCGCGCTGCAGAAGTTCAAGTCGGTGCGGAGCTCGACTGCCGATTTCGTCGACCGGCTGTTGGCTCATCATCGCCGCGGAGTCACCGTACGGACGGACTCCGATGCCGATTCTCGGGGGCAAGACGAAACGGCGGAAAGGATTTCGCAGGCTGTCCTTCCAGTGATGATTCCAGGTGTGTGCAACTTGGCTGTCGAAGCCATGCTGAAGTTCGAAGAGCTCGCCGAGGACGACGGCGTGGAGTACGCCGTCTTCACCCTGTACCTCTTCTTCCTCGTCGCCTTGTCCTTCAGCTACGTGGCGGATCTGTACAGGATCACCTTGGCCGCGGGCGAATCGACCCGGGAGCTGACGGCCGAAGAAGCACATACTTTGTTTCGAGTCCGCAGTCGCCGGTGCGGGCGTCGCGAAGATCGCCGTGGAGATCGCTGAGGCCTTGCTCATCGACGAACTCGTCCAGCACCTCAGTGAACGAGGATGACGAACAGCCCCGACCTGGCTCCGACGACACCGAAGAGCACCTCGGCGCCCGGCTCACCCGTTCAGCAAAGATCGGGGACGACGAACGTGCTGTCTTCGACCTTGACGTGCCCGGCTTCGACGAGGTCGGCGGCACGGGCGAGAAACGCGGTGAGCGACGGCGCTTTCGGCTCGTCGAGCTCAGGGACGTTGGGACGGAACACGACCTGACCGCGGGTGCCACGTTCGCCGGGATCCAGGTCCAGGAAGTGGCAATCGCCCTGGAACGCGAGGAACGGCAGCCAGGATTCCGACCACACCGTCCACCGGTAGCAGGAAGGTTGCCCGACGGGCGTGGCCATGTCGCCGACCACGTCGGTCAGCATCCGGTGCATCTCGACGATCTCGTCGATGGTCAGGAAATGCTGGAAGTTGAGCGGGCCGTTCAACTCGTCGGGGTCGTCCTGGCCCGCCGACACGCTCAGCAGGGCGCACAGTTCGGGCGGCAGGACAAGCCCGGTCTCGGTGGCGAGCCGGTCGAGGTCGCGTTCGGTCGCGCCGGGCAGGAACGGCGCGGCGCCGGGTAGTTCCCGCTCGATCAGACTTCGTAACCGTGCGAACTCGCGGGCGGTCTGGTTCATGACGGCCAGTATTACGCAAGCGCCGGTCTCTGCGGCCGCACGAACACCTGGATGACCTTGTTCGGGTCCGCCCAGTAGTCTCCAGCGGACAGTGCGACAGAGGGAGTTATCGTGGCCAGCCATTTCGAGGCGATCGGGATCGGCGTCACCAGTCAGGACGAGTTCGGGGAACTGGTGGTCTCCTCGATCAGCGCGGGCACGGCCCGGCAGATCGACAAGAAGACCAGCGAACATGTCTGGACCGACCCTTCCGGCGCCCGGCTGGTCGCGCAGGTTCGCAAGGGCGAGATCGACTTCCTTCTGCCCTGCCTGGCCGGCACGACGACGGCGGTACCGGTGCGCGACGTTCGCCTCGTCGACGCCGAGACCGCGATGCTCGACCTCCTCGACGGCGTCGCCGGGGAGATGATCTGCCCCATCGCGGTCGAGCTGGAAGACCGGGCGGTCCTCGCCAACGCCGGCGGGCGGCTCGAGTCCGGCTCCCTGGTGCTGGCGGCTCTCGCCGAAGACGTCACCGTGCACGCCGACGCCGATGCCTACGCGGCCTCCCAGGACGACGACGGACTGAAATTCGCAGCCGACCACTTCATCCCGTCCGGCACCTTCGCGCCCGAGGAGCCCTCGCCCGACTGGACGCCGTCCGCCCACGCGCTGTTCGCCGGCGAGGTCGTCGAGGCCGAAACTCCCGTGAATACGGTCACCGGCAAGGCATTCCATCGGATCCGGGTCCGCACCATCGCCGCGATCGAGCTCGACGTCGCCATCGCGGCCACCGAACTGGAGCAGCCGCCCGCGCGCGGCAACATCGTGACGGGAACCTTCTTCCTGACCGGAAGGTTGGGACTACAGCCTGCCGACACCGAGGAAAAACGGCGCCGCTGGTTCCGGCGGTAGCCCTCGAGGGCGGGCGCTAGGCCGACCGTTCGCGGCGATAGTGACGAGCGGCCTTCGCCCGGTTGCCACAGGTTTCCATGGAGCACCATCGCCTGGTGCCGTTGCGGGTCGTGTCGTCGAAGTACAGCGTGCACACCGGATACGCCGAGCATCGCTTGATCCGTTCCGGGCGCGTGCGAAGCAGGGTCAAGTAGCCGTATGCCGCGAGCCATGCCGGTCGCCAGGCCGCTTCCTCGACCTCGACCACTTCTTCGGGGCCGCCTTGCCGCAGCTCCGGCCGCAAACGTCCGCGCGCCAGGACCTCGTTCAGCGCGCGTTCGGCGGAAACGCCGGGGCTTTCGAGCACCTCGCGCAGGACGGAACGCGTGTGACGCAACGGTTCCTCCGCTCCCGGCACATCCGGGAGGCCTCGCTCGGCCAGCCAGGCGCCCACCCCGCCGGGTTCGTCGAAGACGTCCCGCTGCTCACCACGGTCGGGCCACGTGGTGTTCAGCAGGTCCAGGGCGATCGGCTCGCCGACCAGGGGGCGTTGCAGCACAGCGTCATCCTACCCTCCGTCAGCCGCTTGACAGGTTAGGTCGCCCCATGTTTACCTCTAACCGTTCAAACGTATTTAGACAGTTAGAGCAAGGAGCACCTGACATGCCCGAAGCAACCCGGTCCGCCGACGAGGTCTTTCACCGCACGGCGACCATCGACGGCCGCAGCGTGTTCTACCGGGAAGCCGGCGACCCCACCGCGCCCACCGTGCTGCTGCTGCACGGTTTCCCCACGTCGTCGCACATGTTCCGCACGTTGATCCCCGCGCTGGCCGACCGCTATCACGTCATCGCCCCCGACCACATCGGCTTCGGGTACTCGGACGCCCCGCCCGTCGATCGGTTCGACTATTCGTTCGAGAATCTGACCGCGATCACCATGGGGCTCATCGACGCGCTCGGCCTGGACCGTTTCGCCCTCTACATCCAGGACTACGGGGCACCCATCGGGCTCCGCATCGCGAGCCGTCATCCGGAGCGGGTCAGCGCGCTGCTGGTGCAGTCCGGCAACGCCTACGTCGACGGCTTCACACCGTTCTGGGATGTGCTGTTCGCGCACGCCAAGGACCGCGAAACCCACGAAGAAGCCGTGCGCGAACTCCTGGAGCCCGCGGCGACCCGCTGGCAGTACACCCACGGTGTCCCCGCCGACCGGCTGGACCGGCTCACCCCGGACACCTGGACCCTCGACCAGGCCCTGCTCGACCGCCCCGGCAACAAGGAGGTGCAACTGCAGCTGTTCTGGGACTACCAGTTCAATCTCGACGTCTACCCGGCCTTCCAGCAGTACTTCCGCGACCACCGTCCCCCGACGCTCATCACCTGGGGCGAGCACGACGAGATCTTCGGCGCCGACGGAGCCCGCGCGTTCCTTCGAGACCTGCCCGACGCCGAACTGCACCTTCTCGACGCCGGGCATTTCGCCCTCGAAACGCACGGCCCGAAGATCGCCACCCTGATCCGGGACTTCCTCGACCGCACCTCGCGCTGACCGCCCGGCGCCGCCGTATCCTCGAGGCGAGGCGGAGGTGGGAAGTGACGGACGAACAGCTGCTCATCGAATTCGCGCTGACCCGCATGGACCATCCCGAACTCGACCTCGAGGAAGTGGCGACGCTGACCGTCCGGCGCCTTGGTGAGGACCGGATGCTGGACTTCGCCGGACGCACCCTCGTCAGCCGCGGCGAACTACGCGGAGCCGCGTTCCCGGCCGCGGTCGAACACGTGCTCCGCGTGGTCCTCACCTTGCGCGGCCCGGACGACTGACCGGCAGGTCAGGAGATCTTGCGCCGGTAGGTGATCGTGGCGAAGAAGTACGCGACGACGAGAAGACCGGCACACCAGGCCAGGGCGATCCAGATGCCGTCGCCGACCGGTTGCCGGCCGAACAGGGCACGGATGGCGTTGACGATCGACGTCACCGGCTGATGCTCCGCGAAGGCGCGCACGGGGCCCGGCATGGTGGCGGTGGGCACGAACGCCGAGCTGAGGAAGGGCAGGAAGATGAGCGGGTAGGAGAACGCGCTCGCCCCGTCGACGGATTTCGCGGACAGGCCGGGGATGACGGCCAGCCACGTCAGCGCCAGGGTGAACAGCAGCAGGATGCCGGCGACCGCGAACCAGGTCAGCACACCCGCCCCCGAACGGAAGCCCATGAGCAGGGCGACGCCCACGACGATGACCAGCGAGAGCAGATTGGCGGCCAGCGAGGTCAGTACGTGCGCCCACAACACGCCCGAGCGCGCGATGGGCAGCGATGGGAATCGCTCGAAGATCCCGCTCTTCATATCGGTGAAGAGCCGGAGCGCGGTGTAGGCGACACCCGACGCGACCGTGATCAGCAGGATGCCGGGCAGCATTTAGTTCACATACGAATCCGTCCCCGTTTCGATCGCGCCGCCGAAGACGTAGACGAACATCAGCATCATGGCGACCGGCATCATCGCGGTCGTGATGATGGTGTCCATGCTGCGCGTGACATGTTTCATCGAGCGTCCCAACAGGACGGTCGTGTCACCGAAGAAATGTTCGCTCATCGTCTTCTCCCCTACTTGCCCGCGCCGACGATGGCCAGGAAGACGTCCTCGAGAGACGGCTGTTTCTCGACGTATTCGACCTCGGCGGGCGGGAGCAGCCGCTTCAGTTCGGCGAGCGTGCCGTTCACGATGATCCGTCCTTTGTGGAGGATCGCGATCCGGTCGGCGAGCTGCTCGGCCTCGTCCAGGAAGATCACCGGCGGATTCCCGATGAGGCTCATGGCGATGTCCAGCCGACGGCGCATCCTGCCCGAATACGTCGACACCTTCCGCGTGCCCGCGTCGGTCAGCGAAAACCGGGCCAGCAGATCGTCCGCGATCTTGCCTGATGCTTTCCCGCACGTTCGCCGGTCGCGTGGCGACATCCCAGCCATCGACACTCGCCTTCCCCGCGTCCGCCTTGAGCAACGTGGACAGGATTCTCACGACGGTGGTCTTGCCGGCCCTGTTGGAGCCGAGAAGGGCGAAGATGCTACCCCTCGCCACCTCGAAATCCACGCCCCGTACGACATGCAGGGCCCACACCGAACCGCCCCGAGAGCGGTACTAGGCCTTACTTCCCGGCCGTGCCGGATCGCCCGTCGAGGGACTCCTGATAGACGTCCGCGTAAGTGGGTGTGTCCTTGATCAGCTCGTCACAGAAGGCGGCGACGTCTTCACCGATGAGCTCCAGCACTCCCTTTCCGGACGCGGCTCCTTCCTCGAAGAAGTCCACGATCCCGGGCAGCAGGGGCCCGTCGGCCAGATCGACCGGTCCCACCTTGAAAAGGTACTTCTGCATCTCCTTGTAGACGATCCGATAGTCCGGCGGGAGCGCCTTGACCCGCGCCACGTGCGCACGCCACTGCTTCTTGCCCTCGATGATGTCCTGGATGCCCACGTCAGCCTCCCAGCTGCTTCAGTTTCCTGGCGACGTTCCTGTTCAGCTGCTGACGCCAGCGGTCGCGATAGCCACGGCCACGCTCCCCGCCTGCCAGCGCCGCGCAGAAGCCCTCGATGTCGTCACCCAGCACCTCGCGCGCACTCTGCCCGTCCGCCGCCGTTTCCTCGAGCAACCCCAACGCGCCGTCGAGGATCGGCATCAGATTCCGGCCGGTGAAGTCCGAATAGGATGAAAGATGCCCGGCGATCTGTTCCCACGCCGCCCGATGGTCGGCGGGCAAGGCCCCGACCCGGACCTCGAAGGCCTTCCATTCCCTGGTGAGATCGCCGCCCGTGATGGTGTCCCAGAACTTCATTTCCCGCCCTCCTTGAGCTTGTCGATCCGCGACGTGACGTACTCCCACTTCGCCCAGAACCTCGCGAGCTCCTCGCGCCCCGCGTCGTTGAGCGCGTAGAACTTACGCGGCGGCCCCTGCTCGGACGGCCGTTTCGTCACCTGGACCAGTCCGTTCTTCTCCAGCCGCAACAGGATCGCGTACACCGTCCCCTCGACCACTTCCGCGAAACCGAGCTCGTTCAACCGGCGCGTGATGGCGTACCCGTAGGTCTCCTCACCACCGACGATCTCCAGCACGCAACCCTCGAGCGTGCCCTTCAGCATCTCGGTCAGACCGTCCATCGCGCCCCTCTTCGGCTCCCGGTAGTCAGTGACACTGACTACCACTACAAAGTATCACAGAGTACTGGAGTCGCGGCGGAAGGCGGCCCGATAGTCACCGGGCCGCCTTCCCGTGTGCTTCGCGAAAAGCGCCGCGAACGTCCCCGGATCCCGATACCCGACGGCGGCGCAGATTCCGGCGACCGTCCGATCCGTCGTTTCGAGGAGATGCCGGGCGCGCCGGACACGTGAGGAATGCAGGTATTCGAGCGGCGTCTGTCCGGCCTCCTCCGCGAAGCGCCGCAGCAACGTCCGGGTGCTGACGTTGAAACGTCCGGCCAAGGCGGCGAGGTCGTAACGAACGGTCAGGTTCTGGTCCAGCCATCGCATGACCCGACGGGAAAACGCGTTGCCGGGCTGCGGCAGGAGGCGCGTGTCGACGTACGGTGTCTGCGACGACCGCGCGTCGTCCACCAGTGCCACCCGTGCCGTCGTCCGTGCCACTTCGGCGCCGCTGTGCTCACGGATCAGTTCGAGCGCGAAGTCGTACATGGCGCTGAACGCCGCCGTCGTCGTGACTCCCCTGTCGGTCACGACGAGACGCTCGGGCCGGACTTCGGTTTCGGGGCACCGCTGAGCCAGTTCGTCCGCGAAGAGCCATGAGGTGGTGGCGCGGCGATGGTCGAGCAGGCCGGCCGCGGCCAGCAGGAACGCGCCGACACAGAGCGAGACGACGACGTCGCCCGCGGCGGCATGCGACCGGATCGCTTCGATCTCCGGTGCGAGGTTCGCGATCTTCGCGTCGATGTCCTGTCCCGGCGTGAGCTCGAATCCCGGGACGACGAGGACGTCGACTTCACGCAGCGGCGAGACGGTCACCACGACACCGCCCGACGCCGAGACCCTGCGACGAGGGGAAACGACGAAAACCTCATATCCGGCGTGGTCCGGACCCGCGACGTGCGTGGCCATCGTCAGGAGATCGGGAACACCGAACACCTCGGACGCGAAGCAGCCAGGGTAGGCGAGGACTCCCACTCGCAGCATGTGGCGAGATTACCCCGATATCCGGCGATCTGGCCTATCCCTCCGAAGGCCGCGCCGGTCGAAGCTTTCGCCATGCGTGGACACCTGGACGATGCCATCACCGACTTCTCACACCGGCTCGTGGAGGTGGACGGCGTGACGAAGACGGTTCACGTCGCGGGATCCGGGCCCGGAGTGGTACTGATGCCGGAAATGCCCGGCATCAGTCCTGACGTCCTTCGGTTCGCGCGGTGGGCGCGAGACGCCGGCTTCACCGTCTACGTTCCCTCGCTCTTCGGGCGCGACGGCGCCTATCCCACCGCGGAGGCAGGCGAGGAGGTGGTCCGCCGCGCTTGTGTCAGCGCCGAATTCCGCGCGTTCGCCGGAGGCGGCACCAGCCCCGTCACGCGGTGGCTGCGGGGGCTCGCGCGGATCGCCCACGCCGAATGCGGCGGTCCCGGGGTCGGCGCGATCGGCCTGTGCTTCACCGGCAACTTCGCCCTCACCATGGCGCTCGAACCCGCCGTCATCGCCCCCGTGGTCAACCACCCTTCGCTACCCCTGGACGACCCGGGAGCGCTCGAACTCGCCGAAGAGGACGCGATCGAGGTCCGGGACCGGATCGCGCGCGACGGCCTGAAGGTGCTCGCCTATCGCTTCGACGGCGACCGCTGGTGCACCGGACAGCGGTTCGCCGCCTACCGGGCACTCCTCGGTGACGCTTTCGACGGACGGGTGCTGCCGGACAGCGCCGCGAACACCGACCCTCCCCCGTTTTTCCGTGACCTGGTGGGCACGCCGCACAGCGTCGTCACCGCCCACCTCGTCGACTCCGCCGGGAATCCCACACTGCGCGCGAGGGACGAGATCCTCGCCTTCCTCGCCGACCGGCTGACGACCCGGTAGAACGGTGAGGCGACGAGATCGGCCGAGAGGAGAGCCATGTCCGAGCCGCGCCGAGCCCACGTCTCCGACCACAGCGCGATCGTCGACCGGGTCCAGCGGTGGTGGGGCGACTCGCGCACCCCCGCCCAGGCCCGCGAACTTTCCCTGCTGCTCCCCAAGCTGTTCCTGCAGTTCTTCTCCGGCACGAGCCTGGTCTTGGAGGACGAAACCGGAATCAGGGCGTTCCTCGTCGGCTTCCACTCCCCCGACGACGACGCCGGGGCGTACATCCATTTCGTGGGCGTGGACCCCGAACTTCGCGGGCAGGGGACGGCCCGCCGCCTGTACACGACATTCTTCCAGCGCCGCCGAGGCGGGCCGCACGGAAGTCCGTGCGATCACCTCGCCGGGGAACACCGGATCCATCGCCTTTCATCGCGCCATGGGGTTCACCCTCGAACCAGGGGATCGAGAGGTCGGCGGTCTCCCCGTGCACAGCGACTACGACGGTCCCGGCCAGGACAGGATTTGCTTCTTCAGGAGAATCGCCTAGAACAGACTTACAGGACAGCGCCTAGCCGTAGATGGAGGCCGCCCATTCCGGATGGTCGATGAACGGGTTGCGGTTGTGCTGGAACTGGTCGTGGATGACCTGGTTACGGCGCTGCTCGGTGGCGTCGGGCGGGTCCTGGGTGTGCCAGCTCAGCAGGACCGAGACCCGGCCGATGTGGGGTTTGGACCCGTTGTCGACGGCGTCGTTGGGTTCGAGGTCGGGGAAACCGTCGGTGCCGTCGTACCGGACGCCCATGTACAGGATCATGCGGGCCACGTCGCCCTTGACCGCGTCGCGCGGCTCGAACGAGTCGTCATCGGTCAGGCTCCCGGGCGCTTCCTCGACCGGAGAACCACCGGCGTCGAAGTCCTTGCTCCCGCGCGTGCTGTTGACCGACGCGTCTTCCGCGCGCAGGTGGTGCAAGTCGGTACCGGGCCCGACCGCCGTGCCGAAGTCACCGTGCGACTTGGCCCAGACGTGTTCCCGGTTCCAGTCGTCGACTCCCCCGCCGTTGGCCGTCTTCGCCTGCGAGCGGCCGCTGTAGAGCAGTACGACGTTCGCCTTGTCGGCCGGATCCTCGTCGGCGACCCTGATCCCGTCCCACACCTGTTCGTACGTCAGCTTGGTGTTGGTACTGATGATCTTGTGCAACGCCGCCTTGAGCTCGGGGCCGGTCTTGCCGAGTGCGTCCTGGTAGTAGTCGTCACCGGACGGACCCGCGAGGGTCGGCGACGCGAAGGCGATCCCCGCCGCGACACCGAGCGCGAGTACGACAGAGATTCGGCGGGCTGGCCGCATGGACAGTTCCTCTCCCCAGAGGCGCCGGCCCGGATCGTCGTCTGCTCCGCCACAACCCCGGCAACGCACTAGTCGTGCAGTTGGAAAAATACTGTCATAAGTGTCAAGGGGCGACACCAGGTGACATCCGCGGTCGGCCACGCGACAATCGTCGTCCTGACTCACTGGAGGGCCCTGTGGCTGAGCTGAGCGAGCAGATCCGCGACTGGGTCGCGGCACCGAGGTTCTGGCACCTGGCCACGGTGAACCTGGACGGTTCCCCCCAGGTTTCCGCCATGTGGATCGACCTCGAAGGCGACCACATCGTGTTCAACACCGCCGTCGGCCGGGTAAAGGAGGAGAACCTGCGCCGCGAGCCTCGGGTGTCGTTGTCCTGCCTGGACAACGAGAATCCCTACGACCGGGTCGTGCTCCACGGCCGGGTCGTCGAGTTCGCCGAAGGCGTCGAGGCGGATCGGTGCATCGACCGGCTGGCGAAGAAGTACGTCGGAACCGACCGTTTCGAATGGCGGGTCCCGGAAGAACGGCGGGTCAAGGTCCTCGTCGAGCCGACCCGCGCTCGCCATGTCGTCGGCGTCGAACCTTTCCGGCGCGGACATCAGCCGTAGGACACCCGGTCACGACGCAGTTCTGTCCATTTCGGACACACAGTCGCCGGAACTCTGCGAACGAAACGGTGCTCTCGCGAGTGACGTCGTTCTCGATCGTCACGGTAGCCTTGGTCGCGTCGAGCAGGACGTTGAGGTCATGGTCGACCTCCGGCCGGAAAGATATCGCTTCGAGACCCGAACGGCGCAACCGAGGGAATGGCCCACTACGTCCACGTCACATGAGATGGATCGCGGTGTGCCTTCTACTGGTCGTGGCGGGATGCGGTGTGGGCACGGGCAAAGGACAGGTGGAGCTCGAGACCTTCACGGCACTCGGCTCAGCCCGCGGGCTGGCGGGCTTGGAACCCGCGGAGCTGGGAACGGCCGACGCACAGGATCTCCAGCGAACCCTGGAGCGCGCCAAGATCTCGAACCTGGACGAAGTCCGTGCCGCCTTGTCGTTCGCGTCGCCGGCCGACCGGCGCGGCTTCGCCTTCGTCGTGCCCGGTTGCGCCGAGGACGGCGCGGAACTGACCGTCGAAGGCGATACGTTGAACGTCAACCTCACCGGCGGGGAAAACGTCAACTGCGCTACGGCGAACTACTTCCTCACCGTTTTTTCCGTCGAACGTGACTCGATCCCGGCGACACCGAAGTTGTCGACGATGCGCCGTTAGCCCGTGTCCTGTGAGCCTGTTCGAGGATGATGTCGTGATGGCGAGTTCGGCCTGAAAGCAGCCGGCGCTTCTGGCGTAGGCCTCGGCATCGAAGCCGGGCGGTCCGGTCATCGCGTTGCCGCAAGAACTGTGGCGCGCCGACAAGCTGGAGCTTGCCCATGGCGTGCAACAGTCCTTGCGGGTGATTCGGATGGCTACCGCCGGATTGGGGCAATTCCTGGCGGAGATCGAGTCTCGTGGTGCGAAAGACTTGTACGGCTATGGCCGCACGGCCAACTGGTTCGCCGATATGGCGGGGTTGTCGGTCGGTGAAGCGCGTGCGGTGGTGAACCGGGCCGTCGCGCTGAACCCCGCCCGCGCGTTGGACGGCACCGAGGTTCCGCCTGTGGCTCCCGCGACCGCCGTAATGGCGGCAGAGGGGTTGGTCGGAATGAGCGGATCGAGCAGATCCTGGAGATCTTGAAGAAACTCCCCGCCGACACCTCTGCTGAGGACCGTGCCAGTGCGGAGAAAGTCCTGGCCGACCTCGCCCGGGATGCCGGTCCCGTCAGCTCGCCGAGGCCGAAGCGAACCTGCTGGGCTGGCTGGACCCCGACGGCAACGAACCGAAGGATCCCGAGCCCAAGGAGCCGCGCCGGGAAAACACCCTGGAGCGCCGCAAGGACGGGTTCTGGAAGCTGACCGGGCTGCTCGATGACGAGACCGGTGCCCGCACCGCCGCCGCACTGGAGGCCTACGCCGCACCACGGCCCGTGGACGAGTTCGGGCAAGCCGATCTGCGAATGAAATGCGAACGCCTGGGCCGACATCCTCGACCTCGCCATCGCCTGCCCCGACCAACCCGGCACCAGCGGCTACCGCACGTTGCTGCACGTCACCATCGGACTCGACGAACTGAAATCAGGCCTCGGCACCGCGTGCCTCGATTTCGTCGAGACGATGACCGCGCGGGAAGCCCGGCTGGCTGCCTGCGATTGCCTGATGTTGCCGGTCGTGATGAGCGCCGCGGGCGAACCCTTGGATGTGGGACGACTCAGACGCTTCGTCACCCCAGGCCAGCGGCGTGCGTTGAACATCCGCGATGGGGGCTGTGCGTTCCCCGGCGTTCTGTCATCGGAAGCCGAAGAACTGCCACGCACACCACATTCATCACTGGGCAGACGGAGGACCCACCGATCTCCGGAATCTGGTGCTGCTGTGCGGTTTCCATCACCGGCTGATTCATCACGGTGACTGGGAAGTCCGCATGGCCGCCGACGACCCACCGGAGTTCATCCCACCCCAATACCGCGATCCGTTCCGAAACCTCGGCGCAATACCTCCACCACGTCTGACCACCGAGGAGGCCGCCAGTCGCACCGGCGACGGCCCTCTCGCCCCATCACCGTCATCCTGGAACCTCAATCCGCGTCCTGATACGCCACGGTGGAATCAGGCAGGATAAGGGCGGTGTGCTCGGGTCGCCCGCCGTCCGGCGGCAAGGTGCTGAGACCACGGAGCCGGCTGTCCCGTCGCGCGAGGGCTTCGGCGGTGACCGGGAAGAGTGCCGCGTCGCCGACGCCTACCTGCGCCTGGTTCAGTTCGACGAATTCCCGCGTTTCCCTTTCGTAGGCGTCGAAAGCCCCGGTGGTGGCGAGCGACCTCGCCAGCATGTAGGCACCGACGAGCGCGAGGCTGGTGCCTTGTCCTGTCAGGAAAGACGGCGCGTAGGCGGCATCGCCGACCAACCCAACGCGGCCGCTGGACCAGCGTGGCTGGTGGATCTGGCTGACGGTGTCGAAGAACAGGTCGTCCGCGTCGCGCATGGCGCCGAGCATGGCCGGGATTTCCCAGCCGTCGCGGGCGAAGGTCGTCGCGATGAGGTCTCGCCACGCTTGGGGATCGCGGAGGATCTCGTACGGCGGTTCGGGACGGGCGGCGACCAGGAAACCGTGGAGCTGGTCGCTTCCCTTGACCGCGTACAGCGCCGCCCCTCGGCCGGGCGCGTTCCAGAGCACACCTTCCCGCGACAGGCCGAATTCGTTGGGCATGGTGAAGCCGGCGAAGCAATATCCCAAATAGCGGCGATAGTGCTGCTCGGGACCGAAAACGAGTTCCCTGGTGCGAGAGTGCAGTCCGTCGGCTCCCACCACCAGGTCGAAACCGCGCCGCGCTCCACTGCGGAAGGTGACATCGACACCGTCCTCGTGCTCGCTGAGCGTCTCGATCGAGTCGCCGAAGACGTACTCCACGTCGTCGCGCGTGGCTCCGTACAGGATTTCCGCCAGATCGCCGCGTCGCACCTCGACGTCGCGCCCTTCGACCCCGCCGGTCACCGTCTCCGGATGTACCGACGCCACCTCGCCGCCGTCGGCGCCGACGAAGGTCAGCAAACGAGTCTCGATATGCGCTTCTTGAAGCTGTGGCAGGATTCCCATGCGGCTGGCCACCTCCAAGGCGGTGCCGCGGACGTCGATCGGATATCCGCCGCCGCGCAGTCCGCCCGCCTTTTCCACCACCGTCACGGAAAATCCGTGACGTCGCAGCCAGAACGCGACGGCGGGGCCTGCGATGCTCGCTCCAGAGACCAGAACAGTGCCTTTCACGGTGTTCATTTCCTTTCTCCGTTTCCGTCAGAGAGAAGCCAGTGACGGGGTTTTGTTGCTGGAGCGCGACTCTCGCACCAGCATGACGACGAGGACGGCGGCGATCGCGAAGGCGACGGACGCGATGGTGACGTAGGTGAAGACACCCGTTCCCGAGTTCACCGTCTCGCCGCCGACGGACACGGCAGTCGACTTGAGCACCGCGGCGCCCACGAAGTCCAGCACCACCGATCCGATCGCGACGACGACCATGACCAGGCTGGAGACGATGCCCTGCCGTTCGGCCGGCGCGAGGCCGCCCGCCAGGTTGAAGCCGGAGGTCCCCAGCGCGCCGACCGTGAAACCCAGCAGGAAAGCGAAGAACACCGCGACGGGGAACTGCGAAACACCGACGAACATCCCGAGGGTGGCCACGGTTCCGAGCGCGATTCCGCCGGCCAGGGTCATCGCCGGCCCGACTCGGGTGGCGAGCATCCCGGCCACCGGGCCGCCGATCATGACGCCGATACCGGGTGCCGCGAGAAGCAGCGCCAGCGTTCCCTGACCTGCCAGGCCGTACCCGAGCCCTTGGTCCGCTGAGACATCGCTGACCAGCGGGATGAGCTGGAGCATGCTCTGGTACGAACCGGTGCCGAGGACGAGCACCAGCAACGTGAGCGCCAAAGGCGCACCGATAAGCCGGACGTCGATCAGCGAATCGGGCTTCCGGCTCGAGACGAGGAACCACCTGGACAAGGCCGCGGCACCGCCGGCGAGCAGGACCACCGGGCCCAGTCCGAGCCAGCCGAACTCCGAGCCGAGGCTGACGTAGCCGAGCACTCCGGCAAGGCCGCCGCCGAGGAGCAGCGCCCCTCCGGCGTCGATCCTGCCCGGGGTCTTGAGCACGGATTCGGGAAGGACGGCGCGGACGCAGATCGCCATCGCGATCGCGACGACGGCCGACACGAGGAACAAGATCTGAAAACCGAACTCCGCGGCCAGTTTCTCGGTGAGGAAACGGGAACCGATGTTGAGCACCGCGGACCCGGAGGTCACGATGCCCACCACGATCATGGCGATCCGCGGTGCGCAGATCTCACGGACGATCGCGACCGAAAGGAACAAGGCGGCCACGGCCGCCCCTTGCAACAGGCGCCCGGGCACGAAGACCCAGAGACTTGGTGCGACCGCGCAGACGAGCGCGCCCGCGCAGCTGAGCAGCAAGGTCAGCACGAGCACCTTGCGTTTGCCGTGCACGTCGGCGCTCTTGCCGAGCAACGGCGCCCACATCACGCCCGCCAGCATGGCGCTGGCGTTGAGCCAGGCCGTCTGATCGGTGCCGAAGTGGTCGAGCATCTCCGGAAGGACGAGCAGCGGTGCGGTGATGGCCGTGTCGACCATGAAGTTGACGAGCACCAGCACCGCCACGAGGCCGACGAGCCGTCCGTTCCATCTTGTGTGTGGTCCTGCGCCGATCCTGCTCTCCTGCATGAAGGACTCCTTGTGCGGGATTCAGGGAAAGGCGGATCCCCCGCCTCAAAAACTACACTACACGGTGCAGTTTTCTGTGGCTGAGAATACGATGAGAACATGGCGACCCCGAGAGCTACCGCACGGACACCGGGCCGTCGGCTGCAGGCCGAGACCAAACGAACGGCGATCCTTGACGCCGCCGAAGCGTTGTTCGTGTCGGACGGCTACGAACTCACCAGCGTCGACGCGATCTCGGCACGGGCCGGAGTGTCCAAACGCACCGTCTACGACCACTTCGGTGACAAGCAGACCCTCTTCCGCGGCGTGCTCGGCCGCGCCAACGAAGCCGTGGTCGCGACCGTGCGCAAGGCGATCGACGAAGAACTCTCCGACGACCGCGACGTCCGCGACGCCTTGCTCGGTTTCGCGCGGCGGGTGACGACGGGGATGTTCCCGACTTCGGACTACGCGACGTTCCGGCGGTTGAGTTCCCAGGCCCCGGTGGCGCCACGACTGCCTGAAGCGGCACGGGACGAACCCGAACGGATGATGGAGGAACGGTTCGCGAAGTTCGCGGTGGACGGCAAGCTCCGGCTGACCGACCCGCGGCGCGCCATGCAGCACTTCGTCGCCCTGACCATGCGTCTGGTCCTCGACGTGACCGACGAGGACCAGACGGGCGCGGTGGGCGAGCCGGAGGTCCTCGCGATCCTCGCCGACGGGGTGGACGTGTTCCTGCGCGCCTACGGCTGACGTCCTGTCACCCTTGAGAGCTACGCGCAGGTGCACTCCGCATGGTGACGATTCCCGGCCGCGTGATCCGTAGCGTGCCGGGTGAATCGTTCCCCCAGTACCAGGAGTTCACCATGTCCCGTAAGGCATCCGCTCTGATCGCACTGTGCTGCGCCGTCGCAGGCGTGACACTGTCGGCCTGCGACGAAGCCACGGAAGCGGAACCGGAGGCGCCCGCGAGCAGCAGCGCCGCCACACAGGATCGAGCCGCGTTCACCGGAACGCAGAAGATCAAGGTCGGCGAGCGTGCGGTGAACGTTTCGTGCGCCGGTGAGCCGGCCGTTGGGCGGCCGGTCGTCGTCCTGCTGCACGGCGGGGGCGACGACGTCACAAAGCTGGCCGGACTCCAGAACACGCTGGCCGCGCAGGGCCAGGTCTGTTCCTACGACCGGCCCGGCGCGGGCGCCAGCGACCAGCCCGACGGACCGCAGAGTTTCGAAAGCATCGGGAAGATCCTGACCGGGGTGCTCGACCGGGTCGCCGCCGGCAAGCCGGTCGTGCTGGCCGGGCATTCACTCGGCGGGCTGATCGCCGCCAGGTACTCCCCCGACCACCACCGGGATGGCCGCCGAACTACGGCAGCAGACCTTGGCGGTGTTCGCGGGTCAGGGCCCTGAGAAGCTGGTGGTCACCGACGGCGAGGTCCGCTCCGCCGGGAACATTCCGGTCGAGGTGATCCAGCACGGCAAGCCGTACCTCGCGGCCGTCCCCGAGTACGGCGCGGGCCTGGAGCGGGCGTGGTCGGATGGCCAGCGGAAGTGGCTCGCGCTGTCCGGCCGCAGCAATCTGAGCACGGCCGCGAACAGTGAGCACTACATCTACGTCGACCAGCCGGATCTCGCCGTCCGGGCGATCCAGCACGTTACCGACGAAGCCGCGAAGTCCAAATAGGACAGTTCAGGTGACGAGGCCGTGACGGAAGGCGTAGATGACCGCCTGGACCCGGTCGCGGAGCCCGAGTTTGGCGAGCATGCGTGACACGAACGTCTTGACGGTCTCCTGGCTGATCATGAGGGTCGCGGCGATCTCGCTGTTGGAGAGGCCGTCCGCGATGAGGCGGAGTACCTCCAGTTCCCGCGGAGTCAGCGGGCTGCCGTCCGGGTCCTCGTCCTCCGGGGGCCGGATCCGGGCGGCGTACCTGCCCACCAGCCGGCGCGTCACCTCGGGATCCAGCAGGGCCGCGCAGTCGGCCACGGTGCGGATCCCGTTCAGCAGCCGGTCGGGCGGGGTGTCCTTGAGCAGGAACCCGCTCGCACCGGCGCGCAACGCCCGGTAGACACGCCGGCGCCCGCCATCAGGCGGGTGGCCTCGATACCGTCGAGCACCGGCATGCGCACGTCCATCACCACGACGTCCGGGCGCAACCGGGCGGCGAGCTCGACCGCGGTCCGCCCGTCGCCGCATTCGCCCGCCACCTCGAGGTCGGGCTGGGCGTGTGTAGGGCGTCGTACCCGGAACCGAGGATGTCGCCTGGGCGCCCGCGCTGGCGTGACCATCGCGTCGACACCCGCTGCGCCGCGAAGTTCTGCGCGTTTCTCGCAGACGCGTAACAACTTTCGGCCTTCTCGCGGCATACCGGAGAGCCGTCTTGTTCCGGCCGGTCCCCGCGCGGAGGAGTTCGTGTGCTGAGTTCCCGTCGTTTCCCGTTCCCCCGAAGATCACGGCGCGCGCTGGCGGTGGGCGTGGTCGGCCCGCTGATCGGCGCGCTCGCGGTCGGTCTCGTCACCGTCGCCCCCGCCGAAGCCGCGGTACCCGCCGGGTTCACCGACACGGTGTCGATCGGCGGGCTCAGCTCGCCGACCGCCACCGCGTTCGCGCCGGACGGACGGGTGTTCGTCGCCGAAAAGAGCGGTCTGGTCAAGGTCTTCGACTCGCTCGCCGACACGACGGCGATGGTGTTCGCCGACCTCCGCACCCAGACACAGGACTTCTGGGATCGCGGCTTGCTCGGGCTCGCCGTCGACCCCGCTTTTCCCGCCAGGCCGTACGTCTACGTCTCGTACACCCTCGACGCGGAGCCCGGCGGGACCGCGCCGCGATGGGGTGACACCTGCCCGACCCCGCCCGGCGCCACGGACAAGGGATGCGTCGTGACCGGCCGGGTCTCCCAGCTGACGATGGGTTCGGCCGGCACGGCCGTCAGCGAAAAGCCTCTGGTCACGGGGTGGTGCCAGCAGTTCCCCAGCCACTCGGTCGGTGCGCTCGCCTTCGGGCCGGACGGTGCTCTGTACGCGGGCGGCGGTGACGGCGCCAGCTTCACCTTCACCGACTACGGCCAGGCCGGGAACCCGTGCGCCGATCCGCCCTCGCCTGCCGGGACGAACCTCGCGCCGCCGACCGCCGAGGGCGGCGCGCTGCGTTCGCAGTCGCCACGGCGCCCTGCCGGGCAGCCGGTCCTGCTCAACGGAACGGTGCTGCGCATCGACCCGGACACCGGCGAAGGCGTCCCCGGCAACCCCTTCGCGAACAGCGCCGACGCCAACGCCCGGCGCGTGATCGCCTACGGCGCTCGCAACCAGTTCCGGTTCGGCTTCCGGCCGGGCACCGGCGAGCTCTGGGCGGGTGACGTCGGCTGGGACACCTGGGAGGAGATCAACCGCGTCGCCAACGTCGGTGACGGCGTGGCGGAGAACTTCGGCTGGCCCTGTTTCGAAGGCAACGCCAGGCAGGCAGGCTACGACGGCGCGAACCTCGACCGCTGCGAGTCCCTGTACTCCTCCGGCGGGCACTCCGTGCCCTACTACGCCTACAACCACCGCGCCAAGGTGGTGGCGAGCGACCCCTGCCCCACCGGAGGCTCGTCGATCAGCGGCATCGCGTTCGAATCCGGCAGCAACTACCCCGCCGACTACTCCGGCGCGTTGTTCTTCTCCGACTCGTCCCGTGGGTGCATCTGGGCCATGCAGGCCGTCGACGGCCAGCCGAGCCCAAGCCGTCTCGTACCGTTCGTGACCGGCGTCAACGTCCCGGTGCAGGTGCTCACCGGACCGGGCGGCGACCTGTTCTACGTCGCGCTGGGCAGCGGCGAACTCCGCCGCGTGAGCCATCCGGGCGGCACCAACCGGCCGCCTTCCGCGGCGTCCACGGCGAATCCGACGAGCGGACCGGCTCCGCTGACCGTGCGGTTCGACGGCACGTCCTCCACCGACCCGGACGCCGGGGACACCCTGTCCTACGCCTGGGATCTCGACGCGGACGGCGCGTACGACGACTCGTCGGACTCCGCCCCCACCTGGACCTACACCGCGGCCGCCGCCGTCGATGCCGGATTGCGGGTGACGGACTCCCACGGCGCGAGCGCGACCACGACGGTGCGGGTGACCGTCGGCAACCCGGAGGGCCTCGACCCGGTGCCGGTCATCGACAGCCCGGCAAGCACGCTGACCTGGTCCGTCGGCCAGAGCGTGTCCTTCTCCGGCCGCGCCGTCGACGCCCAGGACGGACAGCTCCCGGCGGCGGCGCTCTCGTGGCGGCTCGCGATCCGGCACTGCGCGACCAACGGCACCTGCCATACGCACAACGTCCAGGACTTCCCCGGCGCCGCGGCGGGCTCGTTCGTCGCACCGGACCACGACTACCCGTCGTACCTGCGGCTGACCCTCACCGCGACCGACTCGACCGGCCGGACCGGCAGCAAGACCGTCGACCTCCAGCCCCAGACGGTGTCGCTGAGCTTCACCTCCAGTCCCAACCAGGCGATGCTCACCGTCGGCGGCACGCAGCAGCGCACACCGTTCTCCCGGACGGTGATCGCCGGCTCCACCAACTCGATCAGCGCGGACAGCCCGCAGAATCTGCCGCCGCTCAACCTGAAGTACGCCTTCACCGGCTGGGCGCACGGCGGTGCGCGGACGCAGAACATCATCGCGCCGGGTACATCCACGACCTACCAGGCGAAGTACCGGCTCTGCTGGCTGTTGCAACCCTGCTGAAGTCCAAGACGGCGGGTTCGCGTGTCACGCGAACCCGCCACAGCATGCTTTTCCTTGTCGCGGAACACCTTTCGCCACAACCGTAAGATCCTCGAAAGGGTCGGAACCCCCACCGGGAACACCTCGTCGGATCGCCGATCCAGATCCGCACGAAGGGTGAATCCGATGACCTATCCAGGCCTGCCCGACCAGCAGAACACCCAGTCTTCGACTGTCAAGCCCGGTGTGGCCATCGGGATCCTGGTCGCGGTGATCGCGCTGGTCGCCTTCTGCGTCACCGGTTTCGCCGCGCCCGGTTTCCTGCTCCGCAAAGGGCCCGGGATCTCGTTGCCCGCCCCGCTCAGCAGCCCGACGACCAGCTCTTCACCCACGAGCACCACGGAAAGCCCGACCAGCACCAGGGTCAGCCGTCCGAGCCGCCAGCGGATCACCATCACCAGGCGCCCGGTTCCGCCGCCCGAAAAGGGTATTCAGGTGATCGCGGACTTCCTCTCCAAGATCGCCGCCGGGGACAAGCCGTCGGCGATCACGCTCGCTTGCGAGGCGCAGAAGAGGTTAACGGACGACAAGATCGATTCTCTTCTCCCGCTGGGTTCACGCGTTCAAATAACGAATACCGGCGGGACGGCCAAGTTCGTCTTGGCCGACGTCGCCGGAGTCGTCAAAGGACGGTCCGCCAGGGGCACCGTGATCGCGGACCGCACGGAGGACGGCGGCTTCTGCATCACGACGTTCAGCATTCGCGACGCGCGATGAGCACGGCCTCAGTCGAGGCAGAACTCGTTGCCCTCGATGTCCTGCATCACGATGCAGGACTCGTTCTCCCCGTCGGCGAGCATGACCCGCTCGCAGACCGCACCGAGCGCCTCCAAGCGGGTGCGTTCGGCCTGGAGGGCGGCGAGACGCTCTTCCCCCACGAGCCCGGTGCCCGCCCGCACGCAGAGATGCACCCGGTTCTTGACGACCTTGCCTTCGGGGACACGCTGGAAATACAGCCGCGGGCCCACCCCGGTGGGGTCGCTGCAGGCGAAGCTGGCGTCCTGTTTCTCGGGCGGCAGCGTGCGGGTGTGGTCGTCCCAGGTGGCGAACCCCTCCGGCGGCGACGGCACGACGTACCCCAGCACCTCGCACCAGAAACGGGCGAGACGCTCGGGTTTCGCGCAGTCGAAAGTGACCTGGACCTGTTTCACCGACACCATCAGACCACCCTAGTCGCTGTCGAACCGATCAAACCCGCGGCGCGCAGATCGGCCCAGACCTGTGCGGGCACCTCCGCGGCGAAGGACTCCACGTTGCGTCGGACCTCTTCGGCGGACCGCATCCCGACCGCGATGCCGGCGACGGCCGGGTGCTGGAGCGGGAAGGCCATGGCCGCTTGGGGAAGCGTCACGCCGTGCGCCTCGCACACGTCGGCGATCCGGTTCGCCCGCTCCACGACTTCCGGTGATGCGGTCTCGTAGTCGAAGTGCGCTCCCGCAACCGGCCTCGGCACGGCGAGCAGCCCGGAGTTGAAGACCGACGCCGCGATCACCGAGACACCGCGTTCCTCGCACGCGGGCAGGAAAGTGTCGAGCGCGCTGTGCTCGAGCAGCGTGTGGCGGCCGGACTGCATGATCACGTCGACATCGGTCTCCTCGACCAAAGTGGTCAGCATGGCCGTGTCGTACATACCGGCGCCGATCGCGCCGACGATCCCTTCCGACCGCAGTTCCGCGAGGGCTGGGTAGCCGTCGCGCATCGCGTCGTCGAAGTACTCCTCGGCGTCGTGCAGGTACAGCACGTCGATCCGGTCCAGGCCCATCCGCTCCAGGGAATCCTCGACGCTGCGCCGGATCCCGTCGCGCGTGAAGTCGCGTACCCGGCGATGCGTCGCGGGGACGTGGAAGCCCGCCGGATCCCTTTGCCCGTCCGCATCCTGGGGTACCAGCAGGCGGCCGACCTTCGTCGACAGGACGAAGGAATCACGCGGCCGCGAGCGCAGGAACTCGCCGATGCGGCGTTCGGAATGCCCGATCCCGTAATGCGGTGACGTGTCGTAGTACCGGATCCCGCCGTCCCAGGCCGCGGCCAGCGCCCCCGCCGCGGTCTCGTCGTCCAGTGGCGCGAACAAGCCGCCGAGCGGCCCGCCGCCGAAACCCAGCCGCGTCACCTCGACATCGGTGCGCCCGAGTCGCCTCGTCTCCATAACAGGCCCCCTTGATCAGGTCGGCGACCACGGTGCCACATCCGGGCGATCCGGTCCCGCGATTTATTCGCCGCCGACGAGCCACTCCGCACACGAGACGACCTCGAAGCCGCGGCTCGGGAACACCTTGTCGACGAAGAAGCCGTGCATCGCCAGATCGCCGTCGGCGCAACCGTCGCGCAGCACGGTCACGTGATAGCCGCGGTCCGCCGCGTCGTAGGCCGTCGCGGCCACCATGGCGCTGGTCGCGACTCCGGCGATCGCGACCGTGTCGACCCTCCTGGCGCGGAGCACCAGATCGAGATCGGTGCCGGCGAACGCGCTGGCACGGCGTTTCAGCACGACCACGTCCTCGTCGGCGACCGGCAGATCGATCTCCGTCCCGGCCGAACCCTCGTGGAAGGTGTCCCCCACCTCGTGGAACGTCTTGAACAGCGCGTTCCCGGGCGGCAGGTCGGCCCCGTTGCCGCGGAGTGCGAAGTGGACGAACACGACGAGCGCGCCGCCCGCACGCGCACGCGGCAGCAGACTCTTGATCGGCGGCAGGACTGTTCCGGTGAACGGGTAATTCCCCGTGATACCTCGCTGGAGGTCACCGATGATCAGCGCGGTGGTCATGCACGGAAGCTACCCGATCGTCCGTATACAACCGGCCGCGCGACTGGCTAGCCTCCGGCGGGTGAGGATCAAGAGTGTGCTGCTCGCCGTCCTGATGACCGCCGGAATCGTGATTCCCCCGCCCGCCGTCGCCACGGCGGACCCGTCGGCTTGGGTGGCGCCGCTGAGCACGCGCGGCCGCTACATCGTCGACGCGGCGGGCGACCGGTTCAAGCTGAAGGCCGCCAACTGGCACGGCGCGAGCGGTACGTGGACCGGCTCGGGCGACGTGAACGATCCGGCCGCGCACCACGCCGGTGAGATCGCCTACCAGACTCCGCTCGGGCTGGACCGTGCCTCGATCGACACGATCATCGACGGGCTGGCGGAGCTGGGCCTGAACAGCGTCCGGCTTCCCTTCTCCAACGCGATGATACACGACACCAGGCCGGTCCCCGACCTCCCGGCGAACCCGGAGTTGCGCGGCCTCACTCCGCTGCGGGTCTACGACCGCGTCGTCGCGCGGCTGACCACGCGCGGGTTCGCGGTGATCCTCAACAACCACACCACGACCTCCCGCTGGTGCTGTGGCCTCGACGGCAACGAGCGCTGGAACACCGCGCAGACCGAACAGCAGTGGCAGGACGACTGGCTGTTCATGGCGCGCCGCTACGCCGCGAACAAACGGGTGGCCGGCGCCGATCTGTACAACGAGGTACGCCGCAACGTCTTCGACGATCCCAATTGGGGCTGGGGAAACGGCACGGACTGGCAGCGCGCGAGCCAGCGGGTGGCCGACCGCGTCCTGACCGAGGCCAATCCCGACCTGCTGCTCATCGTCGAGGGCATCAACTGGACCGGCCTGCCCGTGGACGGCCTTCCCCACGGAAGGCCGACGCTGGAGCCTGCCCGCACGCTGTCGCATACGCTCGTGGACTCCGGGAAACTGGTCTACGCCGCACACTTCTACGGGTACACCGGTCCGAACCATTCCGGGGCGACCGGCACCGGCGAGACCCACGACCCGCGCTACCGCGACCTCTCGCCGCAGGAACTCCGTGATGTCCTTTACCGGCAGGCGTTCTTCGTCTCGGCGGAGACCGGCAAGCACTACACCGCGCCGCTCTGGATCAGTGAGTTCGGCGAAGGACGTCACACCACCGACGCGGCGAGCCGAGCCTGGTTCGAAAACTTCGTCGGCTACCTCGCGGAGACCGACACCGACTTCGCCTACTGGCCCGCTGTCGGCTTCCACGAAGGCAGCACGGGCAACGGCTGGTCCTTGCTCTCGTGGGACGCGGCCGGCCGACGCGTCGACGTGCTCGACGGCACGGACTGGCGTGGCCCCGCGTGGCGACGGCTGGTGAACGCGCCATCCCGCTCCGGACGGATCCCCGAGACCGAACGCTGGTCGATGCTGAACCTCGACTACGCGGATTTCCAGGCCTCGCGCAAGGTTCGCGCGATGACGGACTGGAATCCGGGCGCGCGCAAGGGAGCCTGTCCCGACGGCCAGCGCCTCACCGGTCTTTCCCATACCGGGAACCGGGGCCTCTGCACCGGCAGGCTCGCCGCCCCGGCGGGTTACGTCGTGGTCCGCGGGGAGACCTATGTGGACATCGACTGGGCGTCCGGCTACACCAAGGTGCAGTGCCCGCCCGATCACGCCGCGGTCGGCTACAGCGTCACCGGCGCGGCGTTCTCCGCACTCCTGTGCGGCGGATCCACCACTCCGCTCGGCCGGACCGGCCGGACCGTCTGGTTCGACCGCGGTGACAACCGGCCGTCCGGGAGCCCCGGCGGCGACTTCGCGTCGGGCCACTACAAGGGCCAATGCGCTCCGGGCGAATACGTCGCCGGTGTCGCGTACACCGGGCGCGTCGGCTCGAATCGCACTCCCGACGCGCTGCTCTGCCGCGCCTGACGCGTTCAGGCTACCAAGATGCAGAACGGATGCCCCGCCGGATCCGCGTAGACGCGCAAGGGTTCTTCCGGGTCTTCGCTGCGGTCGTACCGGAGCCGCCCGCCGAGTTCGAGGACGCGGGTGTGCTGCGCCTCGAGCTCCTCGACCGAGTCCACGGTCAGGTCCAGGCGCAGTTGCTGAGGCACCGGTTCGGCGTCCGGCCAGCTCGCTTCGTCCAGCCGGTCGACCTGCTGGAATGTCCACACCAGCAGGCGCCGGTAGAACTCCGCCAGCCCACGGGCGTCCGTGCAGTCCAAGACCACCTGACGGAACTTCGGACCCGTTTTCCGGTCAACCAAGCCGATCACCTCCATCACGCCGATCGAGTACCGCGAGAACCGTTTCACACCAACGAATGTTCTCCTGTTCGAACGCGATCCCGCGGGCGAGGGTCAGATACGGCCCGACACGGGGAGCGGTGGCGAGGAACTCCGCTTCGGCGGACTCGCCGAGCAGACGCTCACGAAGGCGCTCGAAGCGTTTGAGCTTCGTCTCGGCGATGGCCTTCCTGTCCGCGACGGCGCGCCGGACCTCCTTGTCGTCACCTGCCTCGAGGGCTTGGACCTGGACCAGCAGCTCGTCGCGGATCGCGGTCGGCTTCGGCACCCGGGTGGTGAATGCGGCGAGCTCGGCCGCGCCCGCGTCGGTCAAGGAGAAGAGCCGCTTGTTGGGACGCCGTCGCTGTTCGACGACTCGCGCCGCCACCAGGCCCTGCGACTCCATTTTGTCCAGTTCGCGGTAGAGCTGCTGTGGTGTCGCGGTCCAGAAGTTGGCGACCGACGCGTTGAAGCTCTTCGCCAGGTCGTAGCCCGAGGACTCGCCGTCCAGGAGCGTCGCGAGGATCGCGTTCCGCAGCGCCATGGCGCGATGATAGTGCCACGCGGATTAGTCGCAAAGTTGATTAGTCACTTTGATGGACAGTGGCGCGATGATCACCTACGCTCGGCGGCATCTACTCAACAAGTTGACTATGAGGAGATCGCCATGCTCACGTTCCGTGAAGCAGTCGAAGCGAAGGACGCCGCCGCGCTCGAGGCATTGCTCGCCGACGACGTGGTCTTCACCAGTCCGGTGGCGTTCAAGCCCTACCAGGGGAAGGCGATCACCGCGGCGATCCTGCGCGGCGTGCTGCGCGTGTTCGAGGACTTCCACTACGTCCGCGAGATCCACGACGACGCGCACCATGTTTACGAGTTCGAAGCGACGGTCGACGGGCTGAAGATCAACGGCTGCGACCTCCTGACCTTCGGCGCCGACGGCAAGATCACCGATTTCAAGGTGATGGTCCGGCCGCTGCGCGCGGCCGAGGCGCTCGCGGCACGGATGGGCGCCCAGTTCGAGGCCATCAAGGCGGACGCGCTCGGCTGAGGCTTCCCGCACTTGGGCCAAGAGCGGCGATCACGCGCGGCGTCCTGCCGTCGCACTGCCCAGCCGCCACTTCTCAACTGTCCCCAAGGGACACTTTTCGCGATATGAGCGCCCGATTGGAGTACTTTGCGGGGATTGGGGCGAGGTCGTGAGCGATAAAGAGGGTTAGAACCCCAATGCCACGTAGCTTAAGTTGATCTTGGGCGGGATTGACGGGTGGGGTGAAGGCTCCCTTCGCTGCGCCTGATGCGACGAAGGGCCGGTCATGGGTCGGGTTGGTCGTGAGTGGCGTTTCGGGTTCTAACCCGAAACGCCACTCACGACCCCCTCGCGCAATCGCCCATCCGGGCATCAATCGGACATTGAGCCAGCGAAAAGTGTCCTTAGTGGACACTCAGGGGGCGCGGTCGGCTCCTGCCAGCCAGGGCAACCGAGCGCGTGACCTGCGGCAATCCTCACCGCTTACGATCAAGACCCCCATCCAAGATCAACTTAAGCTACGCGGCATTGGGTTAGAACGATCTTTACCACTCACGACCCCGCACACATTCGCCCGAATCGCCCGAATTGGACACTTCGCCTCGAACGGGCGTCCCTTGTGGACGGCGCGTCACGACTGCCGTCGCACCATCTCGGCGATCCAGACGGGAGCGAACGGCGACGTGCAGTTCGGCGGGGTCGGATAGTCCTTGAGCACTTCGAGGCGCTCCCCGATGCCGATCGCCCGGGCACGTTGCTCCGCGTGCTCGATCCCGATCTGCGCCAGGCAGTGGTTCATCGCCCACTGCAGGCGATCCGGCGCGGTCTTCATCTCCGCTTCGATGACGTCGAGCAGCCGGGTGAGGTCGAGGCCCTCGGGCTTCTTCGCCACGCGTTCGGTCGTCAGGGCCCAGCCGGCGCTCGCGACCACGGGGTCCGGATCGGCCGACCACGCCAGGCGCAGCTCTTCGGCGTGCGGGCTCTTCTTGACCACATAGTTCACGAGCCAGTCGTGCACCTTCGGGGTACGCGCCTCACGCACCATGCGGTCCAGCTCGGCGCGGTCGAACGCCTTCGGGCGGCAGATCAGGAGCGCGAGCAGTTTCGCCGCCGTGTCGTCCGTTTCCCAGAGCTCGCGCGCGAGCTCCTGCTGGGTTTTCAGCCGCTTCGCGAGCGCACGCAGCTTGCCGAGGTTCACCCCGTGGTCGTCGCCATGCTTCTCGTTCACCTGCCGTGCGCGCGGGTCCTCGAGCGCGGCCAGTTCGGCCATCACCTCGGCTGTCGTCATCTCGGCCTCCCGACGTTCAGCCTACGAGGCGTGCCGGGTGGAGGAGCCGGTCGGGAACGGGGAAACCGCTCGCCGGCAGGGTGCCGATCGCCCGGTCGCCGAACTCGCGCCGACGAGATGCACCCCGACCTCGGCCAGGTGGTGGTCGGCGAAGCCAGGGCGTGACGGCCTGCCGGGCACCGCTCACCCGGCGTACCGAGTCACGGGGCTGCTACGGTTGACCCGTCGCGGTTCAGACACCAGCCGCCGGATCCATTCTTCCGGGTTCGGCCTGTCCACCGGGCAGCGGCCGGCCCCCGTACCGGCAAGGAGTCAACTTGACCGACTACCGCGCTCCCGCTTCTCATCCAGCACCTTCGACTCGGAGATTCGTTTCCTCTCTCGACATTTCGATCATCGCTTCCGCCGATGACACGGTGGTCACCGTATCCGGTGAGATCGACCTCGGTGTCTCGGACGACCTGCGACGGGCGCTGGACGAGGAACTCCGATTCAAGCCGTCGGCGCTGATCGCCGATCTGTCCGCGGTCAGCTTCTGCGATTCGTCCGGCTTCACCGTTCTCGTCCAGATCCGGGCGAAGGCCGAGGAAGCAGGCGTCCCGTTCATCATGGTCACCCAGGAACGGGCCTTGCTGCGTCCGATGGCGCTGCTCGGCCTCGACGCCGTCTTCACCGTGCACCCGACCCTCGATTCGGCACGGGACATGCTCACTCGCTGACCGGCTGCCATGATGGGCGGTTGTGACGAGTGACAAGGGTTCGGGCTTCCGTATCGGCGGCCGTCCACTGGCGGAACGGCTGACCGAAGTCCTGCCATCGCTCGCGAAGACGGTGCTGGCCGAGATCGTCTCCCGGATCCCGGAGTACGGCCTGCTCCCCGCCGAGGAACTCAGCGGCGACATCACGCAGGTGATCGAGCAGAACCTGCGCTCGTTCATCGACACTCTGCGCACCGGGTCCACACCGGCGCGCGAGGAACTCGACTTCCTCCGCGAGTCGGCGGCCCGGCGCGCGGAGGAAGGCATCCCGCTCGACGTCGTGCTCACCGCGTACCACATTGGCATCCAGGTGGTCTGGGCGTCACTGACGCCGGACGCGCGTCCGGAGGAGGTCGCCGACGTCCTGGCCGTCAACGCGCTGACCCTGCGTTACCTGGAGGTGGTCACGCCCGCGGTCGGCGCCGGGTACCTCGATGAGCGACAGACGATGTTCGACGACGAGCGGTCGGCGCGGCACACCGTGCTTTCCGCGCTGCTCGACGGCGAACCCGCGGAGGTCGCGGCGGGACAGGCCGGATTGCGGCTGCCGCCGTGCTACCTCGTCCTCGCGGCGTCGGTCGGGGCGCATCCGGACGAGGAGATCGACGGGGTCGACCCGCTGGTCGCCGGGCGACGAAAGCTCCGGCGGCTGCGGGTCGAACTCGAGCGCCAGATCCGGGACACCGTCCTGACCTCGCTCACTCCCGAAGGCGGCATCGCCTTGCTACCGCACGAAACCCCGGCCGGCGAACTGTCCACTCGCGACTGGGCCCGGCTGGAGCGTGTCCTCGTCGACGTCGCCAGGACGGCGGGTGCCGAGGTCATCGCCGGGGTGGCCGCCGCTAAACCGGCCGAGGTGCCCGACGCTGCGAAGCTCGCGCAGGACGTGCTCGCGGTCGCCATCGGAGCCGGACGGCCGCCGGGCCTGTACCGCCTCGACGACGTCCTGCTCGAATACCAGCTTTCCCGTCCCGGACCCGCACTCGACCGGCTGGCCTCCAGGCTGGCGCCGCTCGACGGCAACGAGGAACTCCTGCTGACGCTGGAGACCTTCCTCCGCCGGGGAGGGCGACGGCAGACCGCCGCGGCCCTGCACGTCCACCCCAACACGGTCGATTACCGGCTGCGCCGGATCGCGGACCTCACCGGGCTGGATCCCACGAGGCTCGAACACGTCGCCCTGGTGAGCGCGGCGCTCGCCGCTCGCGCGACCCGAGGCCGTTCTTGAGCCTCTTGTGACACGTCACCAACGACCCTACAAAACGTGAAGGTCCTCGCTGTCGCGGAGGTCGAGCAGCCGACGGGCGGAACGGCACTCACCAGGGAAGATGAAGAGGAGCGTGTGCGTTTCCTCGGCGAGCAGATGCGCTCGTTCGAGCACCCGCATGCCGGTCGTGCCGAAGAACTCGAGTTCGGACAGGTTGAGGATCACCCTGGTACCGCAGCCGTTGAGCCGCTGGCTCAGCATGTCCCACAGCCTCGGCGCGGTGCCGAGATCGACCTCGCCATTCGCCTTGACCACGGCGGTCCTCCTGGTCGGCCTGCTCACGTGCAGTCGGAGACGTCCCCGAGATTCCTCGAGCGCCCGCGGTGCGCGGGAGGCTGAGACTGCGCGCTTGCGGTCAAGCGCGCGGGGTGTCGACAAGGAAGTCATATATGGAAGTACCCAGGCGCGTCACCAGGTGAAACCGGCCTACCCCTTCGCGATCTCCTTGTTCACGCCGCTCGGGCCTTCGTACTCCCGGTCGGGAAGGTTCCGCAGCAGGTCGAGCGTCCGGTCGTCGGCGCCGTTGCCCTCGGCGGCCCGGACGAGATCGTCCCTGCCCGCCGGGTAGTCGACGCCCGAGAGGCACTTCTGGATTTCGATCGGGTTCGCGTCGCTCACGGTTTCTCCTCGCTTCCGATGGATTGTCCACTCCGCGTACCCGGCGAGCGACCGGGGAAACGCCGCGCTTGAAGGCCGGGGAAAGCGGGTATCACCAGCGTGTCGGAGGTGATGTTCCATGTCCGCTGCACAGACTGGCACCGGGCCGGTCGTGACCGGTTTCGACGGGTCGCCCGAAGCACGCCGCGCCGTCCGCTGGGCGGTCGCCGAGGCGAAGACCCGCGGCCTCGGCCTGGTCCTCGCGTACTGCACCCATGACCGGCTTCCCCCACCCGGCTCGGACCCTGTCGCGACGCCGCTGAACGAAGCGGTTCCCCAGGCCGCCGACGAAGCGGCCGACGTGGAACCTGCCCGTCGGCAACTCGCTTCGATGGCTGAAGCCCTTAAGCGCTCCGACCCCGGGCTCGACGTCCGCACGGTCGTCCGCGGCGGCATTCCGGAGGAGGTCCTGACCTCGGTCGCGGACGAGGTGGACGCGGCGATGATCGTTCTGGGTGAATCCCACACCGGGTTGTTCACCAAGGCGGTCCTCGGCTCGACCGAATCCGGCGTGACCAAGACCGCCGGCCGTCCCGTCGTGGTGGTGCGCGGGGACGAGCCGCCGCGGGGCGGACCGGTGATCCTCGGTACCGACGGCTCCGCACAGAGCGCTCAGGCGGCGGGGTTCGCGTTCGACTTCGCGGCTCGTCACGGGCTCACCGTGCACGCCGTCCACGTCGCGCGGATGCCGATCTGGGGGCCCGCGAGCGAACCCCTGCTCGGCGGTCCGGTACTGGACCCGGCGCCCGGCCTTCCCCAGGAGGTCGCCGACGAACTCGTCGCCCGGCAGCTCGAACCGTGGCGGGAGCGCTATCCGGACGTCGCCGTGGAGATGGTGCACGGCGTCGGTCCCGCCGCGCAGGCGCTGACCGTGCAGTCCAGTGAGGCCGCGCTGCTGGTGCTCGGCCGGAGCGATCACGGCGATCTCCGGCGTCTGCTGCTGGGATCGGTCAGTGACGACGCGTTGCATCACGCGCACTGCCCGGTGGCGGTGGTCCGCGCCCAGCCGGTCAGCTGAGCACCGAGTGTCACGAAGAGGTCAGTTCTCCGAGTGTTCGCTGGGAAACTCGCAGTTCAGCGGCCAGTAAGAGGCCGCCCGTACGAGCCTGCGCGAGCGCGTAGCCGACCTCGGAGACCTTGTCCCAAGCCTGCCGCGGCGTGTCACCCGCACCCACCCGGCCGGCCAGGAGGCTCTCTTCGAGCTGTTCCTGCAAGCCCGGCAGGACGTTGGCGAGGTCGTCGGCGAGCCGCTGCAACGCCCCGATGGTGCGGCAGAGGTCGGCGGGCGAGGCGGACTCGTCGTCCCGCAGCCTGGTGTACAGGCGGCGCACGACCGTCCCGGCCTGTGCGGCCAGCAGGTACGGCGGCTCTTCCGACTTCGGACTCATGCCCTGAAGTACCCCGTCCACGACCTGCGAAAACAAGTTTGTGCCGAACGAGCCGGGGGTATCAGCGGCTGTGAACAAGGACGTACTCACCTTCGGAGTCGAGGAAGAATTCTTCGTAGTGGACCGGGCCGGTCACCTTTCCCCGACAGGCGGCGCCGTCGTCGACGCCGCGGACGAAGAACAGGGCGAACTCCAGCAGGAGCTCACCCGCTCCCAGGCCGAATCGGCCACCGGCATCTGCACGACCCATGACGAGGCGGAGCGACAGCTGTCGACGATGCGGGCGGAACTGGCCGAGGCCGCCGCCCGGCGGAGCTGCCGCCTGCTGCCCAGCGGCAGCGCACCGCTCGCGGAGACGACCTTGCCCGCCATCACCCCGAATCCGCGTTACGAACGGATGTCCGAACATTTCGGGGCGACCGCCCGGACGTCGCACACCTGCGGCTGTCACGTCCACATCGCCGTCCCCGACCGGGAAACCGGGATCCGGGTGATCAACCGCGTCCGGCCCTTCCTGCCCGCGCTGCTGACCGTGACCGCCAATTCCGCGATCTGCGACGGGTACGACACCGGGTACGCCAGCTGGCGGTATCAGCAGTGGAACCGCTGGCCCTCGGCAGGCTCGCCGCCGCTGTTCACCTCGCTGGACCACTACGAAAGCGTCGTCGACGCCTGGCTCCGGGCGGGCGCCATCCTCGATCGCGCGATGGTCTATTGGGACGTGCGGCTTTCCGAGAAGCAGCCGACCGTGGAGTTCCGGCTCGGCGACGTCGCGGCCACGGCCGGCGAAGCGGTCCTGTTCGGGGTGCTGATCCGCGGGCTGGTCGGCACGATCCTCGCGACGGAGGAGCACCCGCCGAACCTGTCCAACGAGGTCCTTCGGGCGCAGATCTGGCGCGCGTCGCGGGAAGGACTCTCCGGCCGCTGCCCGCATTTCCGGACCGGCGACCTCGCCCCGGCGAGCGACGTGCTCGACGAGGTCGTCACCTTCGCGGCCGGTGCCCTCGAAGAGACGGGTGACCTCGATTTCGTCCGCGACGGCTGCGCCCGGCTCGTCGCCGAAGGCAGCGGGGCGGACCGGCAACGGGACCGGTTCGAGAAACGGCAACGCGCGGAGGACGTCGTGGACCTCCTCGCAATCCACCCCGAACTCGCGTGATTGGAGCCGTAACTCGCGTGATTGGAGGCGGAACTCACGAGTTACGGCTGTACGCACGCGTGTTACGGCTCCAATCACGCGAGTTACGGCGTCAGGTCCGGCCCAGTTCAGGCGGGCGGCGCAAGGGGCCCCAGTCCGCGTCGTGCCGGGCCCTGTCCCGCAACAGATCGCGAGCTTCGCCGAGGACGGCGGTGGAGATCCTTCCGACCGGTTCGGGGTCGGTCAGCAGAGGCTCGTTGTCCGGACCGGAGCCCACGATCCGGCCCGCCAGTACCCAGGGCTTGGTCTCGCGACGGCGTTCGTGCCGGAGGTGGCAGTAGTCGTAAAGCCGCCTGGCCAGCCAGAGTTCGAGTGGCTGATCGCGCCACCATGGTTCGGGATCGAGGGGGTTCACCGAGAGTCCCGGCAGTTCCGCGCCGGTGAGTTCGCCCCGGCTCGTGCCGGGGCGATGTTCGGGAGTCGGCGCCCACCGGACGTACAGGCCTTGCCACCGCCGGACCAGCGCGGCGAGTTCCCCCAGTGATTCCAGCTGCTGCATCGGGCGCTCCTGCGCGACGGGTGGACACGGTGACCGGCGCGCCGGCGTCCCTGCCCCGCCGGGGTTGCCCACGCCGGTCCACCTCACGGCCGGCGGACGTACAACCTCGCTGCGCCGGCCGTTGCCTTCCGGTTACCCGCTCTTCACGCGGCTACACCGATTTCACCAGAGCCCGGTCCACGAGATGCGCGATCTCCTCCAGCGCCAGCCTCGCTTCCGGGATCGAGGCCAGCATCCACGCGTGGATCATGCCCTCGTACTCGTGATAGCTCAGCGGTACACCTTGCTCGGTGCACAACGTGTGGAGGCGCCGGGCGTCGGAAAGAAGGACGTCCTTGGTTCCGATGTAGACGGTCAGCGCACCGAGCCCGGAAAGGTCGCCGAACACCGGGCTGAGCCTGGGATCGGTACGCGGCAACTGGCCACTGTAGAGCCTGGCGGCCTCGGTGAGGCCGGTGAGCGCGAGATACGGGTCGCGCTCGTCCAGCGCGGGTTGCGCCGGATGGCTCATCGTCAGGTCCAGCCACGGCGACAACAGGACCGTCTCCTTGGGCACCGGCCTGTCTTCGTCCCGCAGCGCCTTGGTGAGGGCGAGCGCGACCCCCGCACCGGCGGAGTCCCCCATCACGATCTGCTCCTCCGGGTCGACTCCCGTGGAGAACTCGTCGTACGCGCGACGGACGAACGCGATGGTCTCGGGGCACTGGTGCTCCGGGGCCAGCGGGTAGATCGGCACGGTGACCGAGCAGCCGGTGCGGTCGATCAGCCGTCCGAAGAACCGCCAGTGATCGTGCTGGATCTGGTGCACATAGGCACCACCGTGGAAGTACAGCACCTTCCTGCCGTCCCCGCGGACGCGCGGCTTGATGGTGTAGCAGGGTCGTCCGTCCACTTCGGACCGGCTGACGTCGAACCGGCGCCTGATCGAGCGGATCGGCCCCCGATCCCCCTTCGCCTGGCTGCTTTCGATGCTCCGCCGGAAGCGGTCGAGGTCGGCGTAGGTGCGCTTCCGGCCAGTGAGGCGCAGCCACGCGAGCAGCGACTTCGCCGGAAGACTCAGCTTAGACTTGATCACGAGGAACCGTCCGATACCAGTTGCGGGAGAACGTCCTTCGCTCCCCTTCGTATGCGTCGAGCTGTGCGTCGATCACGAACTCGGTGGGAGTGCAGGACACCCGGGTGCGGGTTTCGGACCTCGCTTCCCAGTCACCGCGGGCGAAGGTCATCGACCAGGCCGTCTCCGCCACCGGGGAACAGAAGTCGTCGGCCACCCACGAGTAACGTTCGAAGACGTTCCTGGTGACGTCGAGATCGATGTCGTCGAACCGCACCTTGCCCTCGTTCTTGACGATGTCGAGCGCGGACCGGTAGTCGATCAGGTCCCGGGAGACGGTCCAGCGCTGCTCACCGGGCTCGATCTGGGTCGCGGGCAACGGTTCGGTCCCTTCGGGTTCGCCGAACGGCCGTGCCGGGACCTCGTCCGCCTCCGCCATCGGCCGCACCGGCAGTGTGAGCGTGCTCTGTCCTGTGTGGACGGTCACCATCGCCGGTTCCGGTGGCGGCCACGCCAGCGGCCAGTACGACGACGAGATCGACAGCCGGATGCGGTGCCCGGCGGGGAACGCCTGTGCGACGGCGTTGAGCTCGACGCGCACCCGGTACCGCTTGCCCGGTTCGAGCGGCTCCGGCTCGTCGTGCCCGTCCCGGTGGGTCAGGTTCAGCAGCCCGTAGGTCACGCGCGTGGCCCTGCCGTCCGGGGCGACGTCGGACAGCCGGACGGCGACCTGTGCCACCGGTTTGTCCGCGGAGACCTCCAGGTCCACCACCGGTGAGCCGAGGATTTCACACGGCTCGGTGAGTTCGTCGGTGTCGAAGACGAGCGAGCCGCCGTCCTCCTCCCGCTGGTCGTACGGAAGGTCGGGTGGAGCGCTGTAGGAAGCCCACTTCCCGGCGAACTGGCCGACCGAAAGCGGCGACTCCACCGACAGGTTCTCCACCGGGACCTCCTCGCCAGGACGGGCGATCCGGTGCCGGGCGAGCCGGTGCTCGGACGGGCGCACATGCGGCGAAGGCCAGGTCGGCTCGCCCACCCAGCGGCCGGGACGGTCCTCGTACGAAGTCGACGGTGGCACGCTGTCCTGCATCCAGGTCTGGAGCATCGGCCCGTCCATGACGCCGTTCTCGACGTCCTTCAGCCAGTGGTCCCACCAGCGGACCAGTTCCTGCAGATACCCGATGGCGGGGCCGGGCCGTCCGAGATGCGGATACTTGTGGGACCACGGCCCGATCAGCCCGCGCCGGGGCACGTCGAGATTCGACAGCAGCCGCGAGACCGCGTTCGAGTACCCGTCCGCCCAGCCGCTGGAGGCGAGGACCGGCACCTGGACGTCGCTGTAGTTCTCGCAGACCGACGCGTGCCGCCAGTAGTCGTCCCGGCGCTGGTGGCTCAGCCATTCACCGGCCCAGAGGCTGCAATTCTCCAGCCGTTCGTGCCACAGCTCGCGCCACCGCTCACCCGCCAACGCGGGGTCGGGCGGCAACGTGGCGTAGGCGAACATCGTGGAGGCTTCGGCGACGTTGTCCGAGAGCAGGCAACCGCCCATGTAGTGCATGTCGTCGGAGTAGCGGTCGTCGGTGAACGACGAGATCGCGATCGCGGTCAGGCTCGGCGGTTTGCGCGCCGCCACCTGCAACGCCGCGAACCCGCCCCACGAGATCCCCATCATGCCGGTCCGGCCGGAGCACCACGGCTGCGCGGCGATCCACTCCAGGACGTCCTCCGCGTCGAGTTGCTCCCGTTCGAGGTACTCGTCGGCGAGAACGCCCTCCGACTCCCCCGAGCCGCGGATGTCGACGCGGACACAGGCGTAGCCGTGCCCCGCGAGGTACGGATGGTGCACGGAGTCCCGCACCGAGGTCAGGTCGCGGTGGCGGTACGGGATGTACTCCAGGATCGCGGGGACCGGCTCACCGTCCGAAGCGACCGGCCGCCAGATCCGGGCCGACAGCCGGACGCCGTCGGAGACCGGGATCCAGACGTGGTCCTCCTCGGTGATCTCGTACGGCAGCGAAGCCACCGTCCGCATGGGCTATCCCTCCTCGAAGTCGAACCGCAGCGCCTCGACGCACCGGCGGTACTTGCTCTCCATCTCCCGTTCGGTCTGCGCCGCGACGAAGACATGCGCGAGCTCGTAGCTGTAGCTGTCCTGTTCGGGCAGGTCGGAGAGCCGGATGCCCTTTTCGGCCACCGGCTCGATCTTCACCCCGGGGATCTCCGCCTCCAGGTCCGCGATCTCGCCGCGGGTGGGCACCCGGGTGACCAGCCCGTCGCTGAAGCGGCGGTAGTACCACTTGCCCGCGATCCGGTAGTCGCCCCGGTTCCGCCGCGTCCGGGGATCCTGGCCGAGGCCCAGCTGGACCATGATCTGGTGGTTCGCCACGCCGTCGACGTATTCGAACAGCTCCGCGTGGGACTGCGAATGCCGCGGGTTGATCTCCAGCAGGCAGACCTGCCCGGATTCGGGGTGGCAGAAGAACTCGATGCTGAACGTGGCGTTGTCGAAGCCGATCTGCTCCATCACGCGGGCGGAGATCTCCTTCATCCGCTCGACGGCGTCCTCGGGCAGCTGCGACGGGTACTGATGCCGCTGGAACGAGGCGGTATCGGGGTAATTGATCGAATCGAGGACACCGTAGACCGTGACTTGTCCTTTGTAGACATAGCCTTCGGTCGCGGCCTGGACGCCGTTGAGCTCACCTTCCGCGAGGCACGCCGCTCCACCGGCGTCGGCCACCTCGGCGGGGAGGTCGACCGTGGCGAGCACACGCTCGAAGGGCTTGCCGACCCTGTCGACACCCGCCCGGATCTCGGCGACCGCCTTGTCGAACTCGTCTTCGTCGGCGACGTGGAAGGCCAGCTCCGACGAGAAGGACTTCACCGGCTTGAGCCACATGGGGTAGCCGACGCCCTCCGGCGGCCGGGGATCGTCCTCATCCAGGTCGACGATGCCGAACGCCGGTACCTCGTCGATCACCTTCGACTGTTCGAGGCGGCTCCAGTACTTGTGCTCGCACTTCAGCACGGCCTCGAGCGAAACACCGGGAAGACCGTACTTTTCGCACAGCATGGCGACCATCGTCGAGGACGGGAAATCCCAGTAGCTGACGATCGCGTCGACAGAGCAGTCGAAGGTGTCCAACTGCGCCACCGCCTTCTCCACGAGTTCCACGATCGGGATCTCGCCGTGCTGGAGTTCCCCGGGCGACAGCAAGGCATGGAAGCGATACCGGTCGGCGCCGGGGATTCGTCTCAGCACCTCGTCATTGCCGTCGTCGAGACCGATGACGAAGATGTTCTTTTCCTCTGGGGGCCTGGAGGATGTGGTCATAGGGCAGTGCTACCCGCTCCGAAGTTCCGGAAAACCCTGGTTTGCCCCCGTGGTCACCTGGGAATCCGGCCGTCATGACCGAGTTGCCCGGAACGCGTTCACTGTGGCTCGACACCGCGCCCGCTCCCGACCGCACCGGAACGCCGTTGCCGCCGGAGGTCGACGTCGCCGTGCTCGGCGGCGGTATCGCCGGGCTCACGACGGCGTACCGGCTGGCCAGGGCCGGGCGCTCGGTCCTGGTGCTGGAAGCAGGCCGCCTCGCGGCCGGGGTTTCCGGCCACACCACGGCGAAGATCAGCGCCCAGCACGGGCTCAAGTACGCCACGCTGGCCAAGACCAAGGGCTCCGAAGCCGCCGCGATGTACGCGTACACGCAGGCGGCCGCGTTGGACTGGATCGCCGCGGCCACGGCCGAACTCGGCATCGACTGCGGGTTCACCCGCGCCGACAGTTTCGTCTACACGACCAACCCCGGAACGGTCGAAAGCCTCGAACGTGAGGCGGAAGCGGCCGCCGAGGCCGGTCTCCCGGCCTCCTACGTCACCGAGGTCGACCTCGACGTACCCGCCCTCGGCGCGGTGAAGTTCGCGTCACAGGCGCATTTCCACCCGCGCCGCTGGTTGCTCGCCCTGGCAGACGAGATCGAACGCGCGGGAGGGACAATCGTCGAGGGGGTGCGGGCGGAAGGCGTCGACGAACTCGGCGGCACCACCGTGCGCACCAGTTCCGGCGACGTGCGTGCGAGCGAAGTCGTGGTGACGACCCATTACCCCGTGTTCGACCGCGGCCTGTTCTTCGCCCGGCTCGACCCGGTCCGCGATCTGGTGGTCGCCGGGCCGGTCGAAGGCAACCGGCCGCCGGAAGGGATGTACCTCGACGCGGACACTCACCACTCCGTGCGGAGCTACCTCAAGGACGGTGTCCCGTACGCGGTCGTCGGCGGCGAGCACTACCGTGTCGGCGACTCCGTCGACGTCGAAAGCCGCTACGAACGGCTGGCGAGTTGGGCGAGCGAGCACGCGGCCGTGCACCGGGTCACCCACCGGTGGTCCGCTCATGACCTGTCCACTTTGGACTCCGTGCCGTACGTCGGGCGTTATCACCCGGCGAGCCGCCATCTCTGGGTCGCCACCGGGTTCGGCCAGTGGGGCATGACCGGCGGCACCGCGGCCGGGCTGCTGCTCGCGGATCTCCTCACCGGACGCGAAAACCCGTCCGCGGGTCTGTACGACCCGAACCGCTTCGACCTCCGGTCCGCGATCTCGTCCGTGGAGAACAACGCCACCGTGGCGAAGTTCCTGGTCGGCGACCATCTCAGCGCGCTGCGCAAACCCGCCTCCGTGGACGAAATCCTGCCCGGTGAGGCGAAGGTGACCCGTGACGGCGGTGAACTCGTCGCCGCCTACCGCGATCCGGGCGGCGAACTGCACGCCGTCGGCGCCCACTGCACCCATCTGGGCTGCCTCGTCGCGTTCAACAACGCGGAGAAGACCTGGGACTGCCCTTGCCACGGTTCGCGGTTCGGCCTGGACGGGTCGGTGCTCCAGGGGCCGGCCGTGCGGGCGCTGCCGAAGAAGCGGGAGCGCTGATGACCGGTATCGGTATCGAAGAGGAGTTCCTGCTGGTCGATCCCCGGACCGGGGTGAGCTGTCCCCGGGCCGAGGCGGTGCTCGAACGGCACCGGATCTGCTGTCCGCTGCCGGACGGCGCCGCGGTCCACCGCGAACTGCGGCCGACCCAGATCGAGGCCGCCACGGGTGTCTGCGAAACCGCCGACGAGCTGTACGAGCACCTGACCGCCGGACGCCGCACGCTCGCCGAAGCGGCCGCGGGCGAGGATTGCGCCATCATCGCCGCCGGCACTCCCCCGCGTCCCTCATCCGAACGCGACCACGGTGCCGACGACCGGTTCGGCAAGGTCGACGCGCTGTACGCGGGCGTGATCAAGGCGTACGAGGCCTGTGGATGTCACGTGCACGTCGGCGTGCCCGACCGGGAGACCGCGGTCGCCGTCGTCAACCACCTGGGTGAATGGCTGCCCACGTTGCTGGCGCTGTCGGGCAACTCGCCCTTCGAGGACGGCCGCGACACCGGTTACGAGAGCTGGCGGATGGTCGAGCAGAGCCGTTTCCCCGGCTCGGGCGTCGCACCGTACTTCGCCGACGCCGCCGCCTACGAGGAGCAGGTCGGACGGCTGGTGGACTGCGGTGTCCTCGTGGACGAGAACCAGACCTTCTGGCTCGCGAGGCCGTCCGCGCGGTGGCCGACGGTCGAGGTCCGCGCCGCCGACACCGCGTCCACCGTGGACGAGGCCGTCTTGCAGGGGCTGCTGACCCGCGCGCTGGTGCGCACCGCTCTCACCGAGCTGGACCACGGGGTGGAGGCCGCGCCGCTGGATCCGCAGATCGCCGCCGCCGCGGTGTGGGCGGCCGCGCGTCACGGTCTTTCGGGGTCGGCCGTCGACCCGGTGGCAGGAAAGCCGGTCCCCGTGGGCGACCGGGTCGCCGCGCTGCTGGCGCATACCAAGCAGGCACTGGAGGACACCGGCGACGCGGAACTCGTCCGCACCCTGCTCGGGCAACTGGAGCGGGAGGGCACGGGCGCCGAACGGCAGCGCCGGGCCGCCGCCGACGGAGAGGTCGCGGTCTTGCGGATGCTCACCGAAGAGACGGTTCCGCACGGCTAGATCGGGTACTCCCGGGGCATGACGACGACCGACGGTGCGGTGGCCGCGAGGCTGCCCGAGATCCGCGGCCCGCTCTCGGCCGCCGTGGTGGACACCCTGGCGGGCGGACGCCGTGACGACTTCGACCTCGAGGCGGCGACCGACGCCGACCCGTTCGGCGAGGACCTGCAATTGGCCCTGTACGTCTGCTACGAGCTGCACTACCAGGGCTTCGACGGTGTCGACTCCGAATGGGAATGGGACTCCCGCCTGCTGGGCTTCCGATCCGTCCTGGAGCACGCGTTCCTCGACGGGATCCGCGCCGCCGTCCCCGGCGGGGACGACGTAAGCGGGCTGCTGGACGAATTGCTCGTCGAACCGGTCGACGGCGGCGGCGTTTCGCACTTCCTGCGTGACGAGGGCGAATGGTGGCACGTCGAGGAGTACTTCGCGCATCGGTCGATCTATCACCTCAAAGAGGCGGACCCCCACGCCTGGGTGATTCCCCGGCTGCGCGGCAGGGCCAAGGCGGCGCTGGTCGCGGTGGAGTTCGACGAGTTCGGCGGCGGGCGGGCCGAGCAGGCGCATTCCCGCCTGTTCGCGGATCTGCTGACCGCGGCGGGCCTGTCCTCCGGGTACCTCGCCTACCTCGACCACGTCCCGGCCCAGATGCTCGCGACGGTGAACATGATGTCGCTGTTCGGCCTGCACCGAAGCCTGCGCGGTGCACTCGTCGGGCACTTCGCCACCGCCGAGATCACCACCGCGCCCGCCGCCAGGCGGCTGGACCAGGCCTTGGAACGCCTCGGCGGGCCGGCCGAATGCCGGTACTTCTACACCGAGCACATCGAGGCCGACGCGGTGCACGAACAGGTGCTGCGGCACGACGTCGTCGGCGACTTGCTCGACCGCGAACCGGAACTGGCGGCGGACATCGCGCTCGGCATCCAGGCCACCGATCTTCTGGAGGGCCGGCTGACCAGGCACCTGCTCGACGCGTGGTCAGCCGGGGAGAGCTCACTCCTGAGGCCGCTGCACCCCTTGCCGTGAACGGCGGCGGTGGCTGGTGTCGCAGAACGGGTAGCGCTTGCTGCGGCGGCAAGCGCAGAGGGCGACCACGAAGCGATCCGAGGTCACCGTCTCGCCGTCTTCGGTGACGATCTCGACCGGCCCCTCCACCAGGAGGGGCCCGCCGGGTTCGATCCGGACCCTGGTCTCACGGCCGGTCGGCACGGATCACCACCAGTTCCTCGTGCCGCTGCTCGGCGCCGATCAGGCCCGCCGCTTCGAGGAAGGCCGCCCGTGCCCGCATGACGGGCCCGAAGGGGATCGACCGGGTGGCGACCACCGAAGGCGTCATTCCCGCCGCCCGCAGCTGCTCCAGCGACTTGTCGGGTCCGGCGACCGCGGAATGGACCATCATCAGGTAACCGCCCGGCGCCACCAGGGACGACGCCCCGGCGCACACCTGGTCGAGCACGATCCGGCCGTCCGGCCCGGCGTCCCACGCCCGCGCGGCCCCGGCCGCGGGCACCGGGGACGGGACATACGGCGGGTTCGCCAGCACGACGTCGAACGGCCCACCGCGCGCCGCTTCGGCCAGGCCGCCCCGAAGCGGCCGGACCGGGAGCCGGCGCAGCCGCGCATTGACCCAGACCGCGGCCAGCGCCCGCCGGGAGATGTCCACCGCGGTCACGGACCCCACGCCGTGCGCCGCGGCCGCCAGCGCGAGAGCGCCGGTCCCGGTACAGAGGTCGAGAACTCTTGCCCCGGCGGGCATTCCTGACGTGCTCAACGCGCTCGCCAGCATCCAGGTGTCGTGTTGCGGGCGGTACACCCCCGGGGGCCGCAGCAGCCGTGGCCGCGCCGGGGCAAGTGGAATCGCTGCTGCGTTGGAGATCGCGGTCATGTCCCCTCCGGGTTCGCCGATGTTGCTCCCGGCTACCCCGGCCGCACGGTGCCAAACGTCCACAATGGCCTGCGACCGGAGGGTTGGACGCGCTCGGAACGGGGTAGCCGCAGGAAAATGACCGAAGGAGGCCCCGATGGAGAGAAAGGCCGACACCGGCGAGAAACGGGACGAGGAAGAACGCGAGGAGGTCCGAGGGGAGCAGGGCACGTCATCCGGTGATCCCCACGACGACACCGACCCGCAGTCCGGCTGAGCCGGTGCGCGGAACTCCCCCGGCTCGCCCGGCCGGGGGAGTTTCACGGCGTCTCCACGGGGTATCCGACGGGTCTTCTGGCGAAACGGAGGCGTTTCCGATGAATCCGCGTACGACAGGCTTTCTTCTGCGACCGGCGGTGCTGATCATCGCACTGGTCCATCTCGTCTTGGGGGTGCTCGGCTTCTTCTTCCTTCCCGAAGCGAACCAGGCGGGCGAGAACACACTGTGGATCTTCAGCGCGACCGGGATGCTCGACGTCATCCGCACCGTGCTCGGCGTGCTCGGCCTGGTCGCGGTGCTCAAGCCGTCCGCGATCCCGGCCTACTGCTGGCTGGCTTTCGTGGCCTTCGCGGGTTTGACCGCGTTCGGGGTGCTCTCGGCGGGGACCGACACGTCCGGTGACGCCGTCAACTTCAGCTGGGCCGACAACGCCCTCCACGCGCTGACCTCGCTCGCGGCACTCGCGGTGGGCATCGCCGCCACGCGTGTTTCCCAGCGGAAGCAAAGTGAGGCAAGGGAAAACGTTTAGTCCGTCCACAACCGGCAACCTGGCGGGTATGACGAAAAAGGCCCCGCTCCGGATCCTCCTGTGGCACGTCCACGGGTCCTGGACCGAATCCTTCGTGCAGGGCGGCCATCGTTACTACCTGCCGCTGCTCGCCGAGGGCGGGCCTTGGGGACGCGGCCTCAGCGGCCGTGACTGGCCCTCCGCCGAGGAGATCCCGGTCGACGAGCTGAAAGACCTCGACGTCGATGTCGTCGTTCTTCAGCGGCCCGAGGAGATCCAGCTGGCGGCGCGGTGGCTGCGCCGCCGCCCCGGCAAGGAAGTACCCGCCGTCTACGTCGAGCACAACACGCCTCGGGAACACGCGGCCACCACCCGGCACCCACTGGCCGAGCGGGACGACATCCCGCTGGTCCACGTGACCCACTTCAACGAATTGATGTGGGACTCCGGTCTCGCACCCACGGTGGTCGTCCCGCACGGGATCCCCGACCCGGGTGAGCGCTACACCGGGGAACTCGCCCACGGCGCGGCCCTGATCAACGAACCGGCGAGGCGTGGGCGGATCACCGGAACCGATCTGCTGCCCGGTTTCGCGGAGATCGCGCCGGTCGACGTGTACGGGATCGGCAGCGAAGATCTCGAAGGCCGCCACCCCGCGCTCCGTCCAGGCGGCGACCTGCGCAGCCGGGAACTGCACGCCGAGGTCGCCCGGCGCCGCGTCCACCTGCACACCGCCCGGTGGACGTCGCTGGGGCTCTCGTTGCTCGAAGCGATGCACCTCGGCATGCCGGTCGTCGCACTGGCGACTACCGAAGCCGTTCTCGCGGTCCCGCCCGACGCAGGCGCCGTCTCGACGGATGTCGAAGTGCTGGCGAGGGCCTACCGCGAATTGATCCATGAACCAGATTTCGCCGTACTGGCAGGGAAATCCGCGCGCGAGTTCGCGTTGAGCCACTACGGGCTCGACGCGTTCCTCGAACGCTGGGACGCCCTGCTGACCGAGGTGACCGCTTGACCACGCCGACCGCGGTGGGAAGGAGCCCCCGATGAGGATCGCGATGGTTTCCGAACACGCCAGCCCGCTCGTCGCGCTCGGCGGAGCCGACGCCGGGGGCCAGAACGTCCACGTCGCCGAACTCTCCGCCGCGCTGAGCAGGCGGGGCCACGACGTCACCGTCTACACGCGCCGCGAGAACCGGCGCGTCGCCGCGACGGTCGAGACGCCGGACGGCTACCGCGTCGTCCACGTCCCGGCGGGCCCGGCGAGGAAGCTGCCGAAGGACGAACTGCTGCCGTATATGGGAGAGTTCGGCCGGGTGCTGCGCTCCCGCTGGGCCAAGGACCGGCCGGACGTCGTCCACGCGCATTTCTGGATGTCCGGCCTGGCTTCGATTCTCGCGGCGAAGGATCTCGGTATCCCGGTGACCCAGACCTTTCACGCGCTGGGCGTGGTGAAACGGCGCTATCAGGGCAAAAAGGACACGAGTCCGCCCGACCGGAGCCGGCTCGAACGGATGATCGCCAAACAGGCCGACAGGGTGATCGCGACCTGTTCGGACGAAGTCTTCGAACTCGTGCGGATGGGCCTGCCGCGCTCACGCGCCTCGGTCGTCCCCTGTGGAGTGGACTTGACCGAGTTCACCCCGGACGGCGAGTGCGCTCCCCGCACGGCTCGGCAGCGGATCGTCAGCGTCGGCAGGCTGGTGCCGCGCAAGGGTTTCGACCTCGCCATCGCCGCGCTGCCCTCGCTCCCGGACACGGAACTGGTCATCGCGGGCGGCCCGGACTCGGGCCCGCTCGCCGAGGCTCCGGAAGTGCGGCGGCTCCAGGCGATCGCCGATCGGGCCGGCGTCGCCGACCGCGTGCACATGCCGGGGCTGGTGTCCCGCGAGAACATGCCCGCGCTCCTGCGTTCCGCCGACGCGGTGGTCTGCACACCTTGGTACGAACCGTTCGGCATCGTGCCGCTGGAGGCGATGGCTTGCGGTGTCCCGGTCGTGGCGACCGCCGTCGGCGGGCTGACCGACACCGTCGTCGACGGCGTCACGGGCCTGCTGGTCCCGCCTAGCAGCCCGAAGGACTTGGCGGGAGCGTTGCGACGGCTCCTCGGTGACTCTTCGGCGCGCGAGTCGTTCGGGATCGCCGGGACCGACCGGGTGCGGGCACGGTACTCGTGGGACCGGGTGGCCGCGGACACCTTGCGCGCTTATGGGCGCGTTGTGAGCGAGGAGACGGAAGTGGCGGCGGCTGCCGCTTCGCCTTCCTGACCCGCCGTGCGGTGACCGAGTTGTTTCGTCCGTGATCGGCCGCGTGCGTTCCCTCGGAGCCTGGATCCCGCACCTGATGTCCCACTGTGGCTTTCGCGACGCCGACCGGAAGGTGTGTGGAAACAAAGACACTGAACGTCTCTATTTCCACACACCCGTCACACTGGGTCACTCAGCTGGATCTTTGCGGTGCGCTGAGTCGTCCTCGTCCGTCTTCTCACCCCACATACCGTCGCGCGACCGAGTTCCGCTGCGACTCCTCCAGCAGCACCAGCCCGCGCTCCACTCCGGCCGGAACCACCGCCCGCTCCCGCAGCACCCACGGGATCCCCCGCACCGCTTCCGCCACCGCCGCGAACGTGGCCCGGTCGAAGGGCGCAGAACGCAGCACCGCGGCCATCCGGCGCACGATGCTGCCGAGCGGACGCCGCAGCCACAGCGTCCACAGCGTGTTCCGGATGCCGAGCTGCCGTCGCCGCCGCGGATCGCGGACGGCCGAGGGGGCGTGGTGGATCACCATCTCCTCGTCCCAGCACATCCACCAGCCCTTGGCCGCGAGGTCGAGGGCGAACAGCTCTTCCTCTCCCCCGAGCCACATGCGGTCGGAGAAGCCGCCGACGTCGTGGAAGGCGCGGACGCGGACGGCCGAGAGGCCCGCCATGACGCCCAGCAGCGCCGGCCCGGGCAGCCAGTCCGGGCCGGGGAGCGGGGAGTGTCGCAGTTCCGGGGTGATCGGGTCCTCGGTCAGCGCCGGCTCCACCAGGCACCGCCCGGTCACCACGCCCAGTCCGGGGTAGGTATCGAGCTGCTCGACGGCGCGCCGGAGAGACCCCGGCTGCCACCGGGTGTCGTCGTCGCAGAACGCGACATACGGCGTCTCCACCTCGCGGACGGCGAGATTGCGCGCGACGGCGCCGAGGTTCCGCGGCGAGCGGATCACCCGGATCGACGGGAACCGTTCTTCGACGGCGTCCGCCGTGCCGTCGCCGGAAGCGTTGTCCACCACCACGATCGGCGCCGCGTCGGGCAGCGCGGTCATCGAGTCGAGGGTCTCCAGCAGTTGCGCGCGCCGGTTGTGCGTGATCACCACGACCGTGATCCGGTCCGTCACTTCATCCTCCATGGGCGTGTTCCAGAACGCGGATGCGGCGCTCCACCGAAGCGGGCAGCCGTTGCCGGTCGGCGAGCGCGCGGGGCAGCCGCCGGAGCACTCCGGCGAGCGCGCCGAGCACGTGGGGTTCCCGGGGAGCCCTGGCCAGCGCACGGAATCCTTCGGCAAGACATCGGCGCACGGGCCGTCTCATCACCGTGATCAGCATCCGGTTGCGGAGTTCGGCGCGCTCACGCCACGACGGCGACGGCCGCATCGGCGACGGGTGGTGATGCGCCCGCACGTCCTCCGCGTAGCAGAGCCACCAGCCGCGCGCCGCCAGGTCGTAGGACAGCAGCCGCTCCTCGGCACCGAAATGCAGCAGCGGATGGAAACCCGCGGCCTGCAGATAGGCGGTCCGCCGGACGACCGCGGAGCAGGCGAGGAACCCGAGCACGGCCGGTCCGGGAAGCCCATCAGGTCTGCCGAGGGGGCTGGCGGCCATCAGCGAGACGACCGGGTCCTCCCGTTCTTCCTCCCCTACCAGGGTTTTCGCGGCGAGGAGGCCGACGTCGTCGTGAGCGTCGAGGATGCGCTCGGCCTCGGCGAGCGCATCCTCGGCCCACCAGGAATCGTCGTCACTGAAGGCGACATAAGGCGTCCGCGCCACGGCGACCCCGAGATTCCGCGCGGACACGCCGATGTTGCGCGGCAACCGGACGACGCGCACGCACGGGAACGCGGCGGCCATGGCCGCGGTGCCGTCGGAGGAGCCGTTGTCCACCACCACGATCGGCGGAGGCGGCCGTAACGCCGTGAGCCGCCGCAACGTCCGTTCCAGTTCCGGTGCCCGATCGCGGGTGGCGATCACCACCGTCGTCGCGGCCGCGCTCATCGCACCGGCCGGGTCTTGAGCGCCTTCACCATGTCCCGCACGAGCCCGTCGTCACCGGGCAGCGCGCGCAACGCGGCCACCGCCCGGCCCTGCACCGAGGAGCACCAGCGCCACCAGGAGTCGAGCACGTCCCGGTTGCCCGCCTCCTCGGCCGGGACGAGGGCGGGCCACCCGAGCGCGTCGGCCTGTGCGGTGACCTTGCCACCGCCCTCGACCGGGTCGATGGCCAGAGCGGGCACTCCCGCCTGAAGACTCAGCACCAGCCCGTGCAGCCGCGTCGTGACCACGACGTCCAGATGCGACAGGATCGACGTGAACTGGTCCGGTGTCTCACAGCGTTCCCAATCCGACGCCGCCAGCCGCGTGTCGAGCGGCACTCGGGCGCAGTCGACCCCGGCGATCCAGTCCTTCACCGAGGCGTGCACCGCCGTATGGCGGCCGGAGTCGCCGTACTCCCGTTGTTCCGGCGCCAGGATCACACCCGTCACCAGCACCGTGTCGGTCGGCACGCCGAGGGAGAGATCCGGCGCGCCGACCCCGTCGTGGTCCCGCGCGAAGACCTGATCGAAACCCGTGACCGTGTCGTCCTCCGGATCGATCACCGAGACCCCGACGGCGATCCGATGGCAATGGGCGAACCTGCGGTGCACTTCGCGCACCTGCCTGCCGTGCGCGGGCCCGCAGACGAACACCACGTGACTGTACCGTGCCGGATCCACCTCTTCGTAGTTCACGTCGTTCGGCCGGTACACCGGGCTCCACGCCAGGTCGTGCGGAAGCCCCATGGTCGACAGCGCTTCGTCGACCCTGCGCATACTGAGTACGTCCCCTGCCGTCGCCTCGCCGTGCCGGAAGCTCGCCCAGCCGATCACCAATGCACGCATATCCGATGCTTACCCGGCATCTCCCGATTCACACGGTTTTTCCCGCCCTCACCGCGGGTAGCCAGTCGCCATGAACAGAGTGCTGGTGACCGGAGGCGCGGGTTTCGTCGGCTCGCATCTGTGCGAACGCTTGCTGGACGCGGGCACGGAGGTCGTCGCGGCGGACAATTTCGCCACGGCCGTCATGGCCAACGTGGCGCATCTCCTCGACCGTCCGGGTTTCCGGCTCCTCTCCCGTGACGTCACCGGGCCGATGAGCGCGCCGGGCCCGTTCGACGTAGTCTTCCACCTCGCTTCCGCCGCCTCGCCCCGTGACTACTTCCGCCTTCCACTCGAGACGCTGCGCGCGGGCTCGCACGGCACCGAGCGGGCGCTGGACATCGCCGAACGCGACGGCGCCCGGTTCGTCCTCGCCTCGACGAGCGAGGTCTACGGCGATCCGCAGGAGCACCCGCAGCGCGAGGAATACTGGGGGCACGTGAACCCGATCGGACCGCGCAGCGTCTACGACGAGGCCAAGCGGTACGCCGAAGCGCTCACTTCGGCCATGCGCCGGGAACGGGACGCGAACACCGGTATAGCCCGGATCTTCAACACCTACGGCCCGCGTATGCGCCCCGACGACGGCCGCATGATCCCGACGTTCATCGGCCAGGCGCTGGCGGGCGAACCGCTCACCGTGACCGGCAGCGGCGACCAGACCCGTTCCCTCTGCTACGTCGACGACACGGTCCGCGGTCTGATCGCGCTGGCGGACTCCGACGTGCCCGGCCCGGTGAATCTGGGCAATCCGCACGAACTCACCGTGCTGCGGATCGCGGAGGAGATCTTGGCCGTCACCGGCAGCGCGTCGCCGATCGAGCACATCGACGCGGCCGTCGACGATCCGGCCCGCCGATGCCCGGATATCTCCCGCGCCCGCCGGGAACTCGGCTGGGAGCCGGAAATCCCGATGACGGAAGGGCTTCCGCGCACCGTCGCCTGGTTCGCGCGGCCGCGGTCCGGCCCATACCCGGCCGCCGGAGCCTGAACCCGTAACTCACGTGATCCAAGCCGTAACACGCGTGCTTGAAGCCGGACCGCCTCCAAGCACGCGAGTTCCGGCTTCACGCACGCGAGTTACGCCTCCGAGCACGCGAGTTCCGTGCCTGGACACGCGAATGACGGGCCGGACGCCGGGCACCCCAGATCCGCCGAGAGACGCTTCACTCCGTAGCGACGTCCTGGGCTTTTGCGCCGCGTCGTTTATCACCGACTGCACCGGGTAGCGCTACAGGAGTAGGCGCGGGTCACGGCCCGCATCCCCCGACCGGAGAGGTGGCCCGGTGCGCATACTCGGTATCAACGCCGTTTTCCACGACCCGGCCGCGGCCCTCGTGGTCGACGGCGAGATCGTGGCCGCGGCGGAGGAAGAACGGTTCAGCCGTCGCAAGCACGGCAAGCGGCCGGTGCCGTTCTCCGCTTGGGAACAGCCCGCCGAAGCCGCCGCGTGGTGCCTGGCGGAGGCGGGAATCTCCGCGCAGGATCTCGACGCCGTCGGCTATTCGTACAATCCGGCGCTCGTCGAGCCGGGTCTGACGGGGCACGACGGGAAGAACGAAGGTCTCCGCACCGACTTCGCCCGCCGGGCTCCCGCGTTCCTCAAGGCGGCCTTGCCGGGGCTGGATCCCGCGACCGTCCGGTTCATCCGGCACCACGTCGCGCACGCCGCCTCGGCCGCGCTCGCCGCGCCGTTCGAGGACTGCGCGGTGCTGGTGGCCGACGGCCGCGGCGAGAGCACGTCCTACCTCGCGGGTGAGTACCGCGACGGCAAGTTCGAGGAGCTCGCCGAGCAGCGGCTCCCCCATTCGCTCGGGCTGATGTACGAGGACCTGACCGAGCACCTCGGATTCGCCCGGTCCAGTGACGAGTACAAGGTGATGGCGCTGGCCTCCTACGGGAAGCCCCGGTTCCTCGACCGGATCGCGGAAAGCGTGCACACCAACGGGATGGGGTTCCGTACCGACGAGATCGACTGGACCTCGTTCGCGCCCGCCGTCGAGCCGGGGCAGGAGCCCGGGCAGGTCCACGCCGACCTGACCGCGAGCGTGCAGCGCTGCCTGGAGGACGTGCTGCTCGAACTCGCGGCCAAGATCCATGAACACACCGGGCACACGGACCTCGCGATGGCGGGCGGGATCGCACTCAACTGCGTGGCCAACACCCGGCTGCACGCCGAAGGACCGTTCGAGCGCATCTGGGTCCAGCCCGCCGCCGGTGACGCCGGCACCGCGCTCGGGGCGGCGCTGCAACTCGCGGCCGACTTCGGCGAACGCGGCGGCCCGATGGCCGGCGCGGACCTGGGCCGAGGCTGGACGGACGACCAGCTGGAGAACGCTCTCAAGACCGCGAACGTGCGCTACGAACGGCCGGACGACGTCGCCGAGGCGGTCGCCGAAGCCCTGGCCGAAGACCGGATCGTGGCCTGGTTCCATGGCCGGTCCGAATTCGGCCCCCGCGCGCTCGGCCACCGGTCGCTGCTCGCGCATCCCGGGCACGAGGCCAATCTGGAACGGCTGAACGACGTGAAGGGCCGCGAACAGTTCCGCCCGGTCGCCCCGATGGTGCTCGCGGAACGCGCGGGCGACATCTTCTCCCGCGGCCCGCTTCCCAGTCCGTACATGCTTTTCGTGCACGACGTCGCGCAGGAGTGGCGGGATCGCCTCCCCGCCGTCACCCACGTCGACGGCACCGCCCGCGTGCAGACCGTCGACGCCGACGGCGAACCGCTCGTGGCGAGAATGCTCGGCGCGTTCGAACGGCGTACCGGCGTGCCCGCCGTGGTCAACACCAGCCTCAACACCGCGGGCAGGCCGATGGTCGATTCCCCGCGGGACGCGCTGGAGTGCTTCGGTTCGGCCCCCATCGACCTGCTCGCCCTCGGACCTTTCGTGGTCCGCCGTCCCTGACCTCGGAGGTGTGTCGTGATCGAAGAACACTTCGCAGCATTGAGCGAGGCCGCCGGGAAGTCCGCTTCCTGGTCGCCGAAGATCCGTGACTGGGGTGACCATCTGGCCACCGTGCTGTCGTCCGGCGGACGGCTGCTCGCGTGCGGCAACGGCGGGAGCGCCGCCGAGGCGCAGCACCTCACCGGTGAGCTGGTGGGCCGGTTCCGCAACGACCGGCAGCCGTTTTCGGCGATCGCCCTGCACGCGGACACCTCCGCCGTGACGGCCATCGTCAACGACTACGGCGAGCAGGAGGTGTTCGCCCGGCAGGTGCGCGCGCACGGCCGTCCCGGCGACGTCCTCGTCTGCCTTTCCACCAGCGGGGGCAGCCAGAACGTCGTCGCGGCCGCGAAGGCCGCCCACGAACTCGGCGTGACCACCTGGGCGATCACCGGCCCCTCCCCCAACCCGCTGGCCGCGCTGTGCGCCGACGCGATCCCGGTGGAGGCGCCGTCGATGGCCACCGTGCAGGAGGTCCACCTCGCGCTGGTGCACGCCCTGTGCACCGCGTTCGACCACGCGCTCGGAGTGCCCACGTGAGGCCGCTGGTCGTGCTGGGCGATGCCCTGCTGGACGTCGACGTCGACGGCACGTCGCACCGGCTCTGCCCGGACGCGCCCGTCCCCGTGGTCGACCTCGCCCGCGAATGGCGGCGGCCGGGCGGCGCCGGGCTGGCCGCGTTGCTCGCGGCGCGGTCCACCGCCGAGGTCGTCCTCGTCGCCCCGCTGGGGGACGACCAAGGAGGCCGGACCCTGTCCGGACTCCTGGAGCGCGAGGTCCGGGTGGTGCCGATGCCGTTGTGCGGCACCACCGTCACCAAAACCCGCGTCCGCGCCGCGGGGCAGTCGCTGGTCCGCCTCGACAGCGGTGACGGGAGGGCGGAGTACTCGCCGCTCACCGCCGGCGTCCGTGAAGCGCTGCGCTCGGCGGGCGCGATCCTCGTCGCCGACTACGGCCGCGGCGTCACCGGCCATCCGGAGGTCCGCAGGCTACTCGCCGAACTGGCGGGCACGATCCCGATCGTCTGGGATCCGCATCCGCGCGGAGCGGAGCCCGTGGCGGGAATCCGGCTCGTCACCCCGAATCTCGCCGAAGCCGAGCAGCTCACCGAAGCCCGCGCCGGCGCCGAGGAACTGGCGAAGCAGGTGCACTCGCTCTGGAAGGCCGCCGCGGTCTGCGTCACCACGGGCTCCCGCGGCGCGGTGCTGACCGAGGGCGGCCCGTGCACGACGTTCCGGCCGCCGTCGGGCGTCGTCGCCAAGGACACTTGCGGCGCGGGTGACCGCTTCGCGTCCGCGGTCACCGCCGCGCTCCTCGACGGGGCGTCCACCGCCGACGCGGTGGCCACCGGGGTCGAGACGGCCGCACGCTTCGTCGCCACCGGCGGCGCCGCCACCTTGTCCACTGTGGACAGCGAACCGCGGCCGGAGACCACGCACCACGGTGCTTCGGCGTTCGACGTGGCCGCGCGGGTCCGCGCGCGAGGCGGCAGGCTCGTCGCCACCGGTGGCTGTTTCGACCTGCTGCACCCCGGCCACGCCAGCCTGCTCCGGCAGGCACGTGCGTTGGGTGACGCCCTCGTCGTATGCCTCAATTCCGACGCCTCCGTGCGCGGCCTGAAAGGACCGGGACGGCCGATCGTGACCGCGCGGGACCGCGCCAGGTTGCTCACCGAACTCGCCTCGGTCGACGCCGTCGTGGTGTTCGACGAGCCCGATCCCGCCGCGGTGCTGGACCGCCTCCGCCCGGACGTCTGGGTCAAGGGTGGCGACTACGCGGACACGGAGCTCCCCGAAAGCGCCGTCGTGCGCAGGCACGGCGGCGAGATCGTCCTGATCCCGACCATCCGCGGCTATTCCACCTCCCGGCTGCTGGCCGCGGCGGAAGGAGCATGATGCGCCCTCTCGGCAACGTCCTGATCACCGGCGGCGCCTCCGGACTCGGTGCCGCGACCGTCGAAGCCGTCCGTGAAGCGGGTGGTACACCCCTCGTCGTCGACCGCGTCGAACCTGCGGCCGACGTCGCCTTCGTCCAGGCCGACCTGGCCGATTCCGCCGCGGCCGCGAGCGCCGTGAACGCACTCGCCGAACGGGCGGGCGGGATCGACGGCGTCTTCACCGCGGCGGGGACCGACGCGTGCGGCGCGCTCGACGAAGTGTCCACAGAGGAATGGGAACGCGTGGTCCGGGTCAACCTGCTCGGTACGGCCGCGGTCGTCCGCGCGGCGCTGCCCCATCTGCGGCTGAGCCACGGCACGGTGGTGACCTGCGCGTCGACGCTGGGGCTGCGGGTGGCCGGGGACGCGAGCGCCTACTGCGCCTCGAAATTCGGCGTCGTCGGCTTCACCAGGGCACTCGCCATGGAGCTGGCGGGCCGGGTCGGGGTGACGCTGCTCGTCCCCGGCGGCATGCACACCGCGTTCTTCGACGATCGGGCCGAGCAGTACAAGCCGCCGCCGGACGCGAAACTCAACCAGCCCGAGCACGTCGCGGCGTCGGTGGTGTTCGCCCTCTCCCAGCCGCCCGGCTGCGAGATCCGCGAACTCGTGGTGTGCGCTTCGGAAGAAGGGTCCTGGCCGTGACCGGTGGCATCCTCGTGCTGCGCGCGCTCGGTCTGGGTGATCTGCTCACCGCGGTTCCCGCGCTGCGGGCACTGCGCCGCGCCTTCGACGGCGAGCGGCTGGTGCTCGCCGCGCCCGAGAACCTGCGCGACATCGTCGAACTGATCGACGCGGTGGACGAGCTGCTCCCGACGGCCGGGCTCGGCGAGCTGTCCTGGCCCGGCGAGCCGCCGCGGCTGGCGGTCAACCTGCACGGCCGCGGCCCGGAGAGCATCCACGACCTGCTCGCCCAGGACCCGCTCGAACTGATCACGTACCGGCATCCGGACTTCCCCGGCGTCGACGGCCCGGACTGGCCTGCCGAAGCGCACGAAGTCGACCGCTGGTGCCGTCTGCTCGAGGCCGCCCGCATCCCGGCCGACCGCACCGATCTCGCGCTGCCACCGCCGCCCGGCCCCAGCCCGGCGGCGGGCGCGGTGGTGATCCATCCCGGTGCCGCGTTCGCCGCCCGGCGCTGGCCGCCGGACCGGTACGCGCGAGTGGCGCGGGCACTCTCCGGACGGCACCGGGTGGTCGTCACGGGAAGCGCGCCGGAAGCGCCCCTCGTCCGCGACGTCACCGAGGCGGCCGGGCTTCCCGGCGAGGCGATGCTCACCGGTGGCGATCTCGCCGAACTGGCCGCGACCGTGGCCGAAGCTCGGCTGGTGATCTGCGGTGACACCGGCGTCGGGCACCTCGCCACCGCCTATGGGACGCCGTCGGTCCTGCTGTTCGGGCCGACCCCGCCGCGGCTCTGGGGCCCGCCTGCCGACGCCCGGCAGCACACGGTCCTCTGGGTGGGCGACGTCGGCGATCCACACGGCGAAGCCCCGGATCCCGGCTTGCTGCTGTTGCGCGAAGAACGCGTCCTCGCGGCGGCCGAAGAACTGCTGGCGACGGGGGCTTCCCGTGGGTGAGCGGGTGGGCGTGATCGGCGCCGGCTACGTCGGGCTCACGAGCGCCGCGTGCTTCACGCATCTGGGACATCAGGTGGCCTGCGTCGACAACAATCCGTCCAAAGTGGACACGTTGCGGCGCGGCGAGGTCACGATCGTCGAGCCGGGGCTCACGGAACTCGTCCGGGACGGGCTGGGCAGCGGCCGGCTCCGGTTCACCACCGCGCCGGACGAGCTGTCCGATGTGGACTTCGTCTTCCTCTGCCTGCCCACTCCGGAAGGAAAGGACGGCGCCGCCGACGTGCGGGTGCTGGAAGAGGTCGTGGCCACGCTCCCCGGCCTGCTGCGGCCCGGCTGTGTCGTCGTCACGAAGTCCACCGTGCCGGTCAGCACCGGGACCCGGCTGGCGGAGCTGCTCGGACGGCCGGATCTGCCCGTGGTGAGCAATCCCGAGTTCCTCCGTGAGGGGCACGCCGTCGAGGACTTCCTGACGCCCGAACGGATCGTCCTCGGCTCGGTGCCGGAGAACCGGGGGTCCGCCGAACGGGTGGCCGCCTTGTACGGCGAGACGAACGCGCCGGTGTGGTTCACCGATCCGGCCAGCGCCGAGCTGGCGAAATACGCCAGCAACGCGTTCCTGGCGCTGAAAGTGTCCTATGTGAACGTCCTCGCCGAACTGTGCGAGCACTACGGCGCCGACATCCGCGACATCGGGCGGCTCATGGGGCTCGATTCCCGGATCGGCCCCGCCTTCCTCGTGCCCGGTCCCGGCTGGGGCGGCTCGTGCCTGCCCAAGGACACCGCCGCGCTGCTGCGGACCGCCGAACACGCGGGCGTCGACTTCGGCCTCCTGCGCGACGCCATGAAGGCCAACGCCCGCCAGCGGGCGGCCGTGGTGCGGAAGATCCGCCTCGCGATCACCGGTGTTTCGGACGGTTCGCTCTCGGGCATCCGTATCGGGCTGCTCGGTTTGGCGTTCAAAGCGGGGACCGGGGATCTGCGCGATTCCCCCGCGCTCGCGGTCGCGCGGGAGCTCGCCAGGAGCGGCGCGGTGCTGACCGCGTACGACCCCGGCGTCGAGTCCGTCGAACCGGACATCGTCCAGGTCGTCGACGACCCGTACCTGGTCGCGAAGGACGCGGCGGCGCTGGTGGTGCTCACCGAGTGGCCCGAGTTCCGCGAGCTCGACTGGGACCGGCTCGCCGCCGCCACCGAACGCGCCGTCGTCGTCGACGCCAGGAATCTCCTGGACCCGGCGACCGTCGGCGAAGCGGGCTTCACCCATACGGGGATCGGTACCGATCCGAACAGGAGGACAGGATGACCCAGCCGTTGAAGGCACTCGCACTGGTGTGCTCGCTCAAACCGTCCCCCGCGCCGTCGAGCAGCGCGCTGATCGCCCAGCAGCTGCTCGACGAACTGGCCGGACGCGGCGCCACCGGTGAACTCGTGCGCGTGGTCGACCACGACGTCAAAGCCGGCGTGGAAGGCGACATGGGCGACGGCGACGCCTGGCCCGGGATCCGCCGGAAGATCGCCGCGGCCGACATCCTGCTGATCTCGACGCCGACCTGGGTCGGCCACATGTCCAGTGTGGCCCAGCGCGTGCTGGAACGGCTCGACGCCGAACTGTCCGAAACGGACGACGAAGGCAGGCCCGCGATGTTCGGCAAGGTCGGTGTCACCGCCGTCGTCGGCAACGAGGACGGCGCGCACAAGATCACCGCCGACCTGTTCCAGGCCCTCAACGACGTCGGTTTCACCGTACCCGCCCAGGGCGGAACGTATTGGAACGGCGAGGCGATGAAGGGCGGGGACTACAACGACCTCGTCGAGACGCCCGAAGCGGTCGCCTCGACCAACGCGACCCTCGCGCGCAACGCCGTCCACTTGGCGAATCTGTTGCGGGAGACGCAGTACCCCGCTTCCTGACACCAGGTGTGAACGACGCCACGGCCGGGTACCCCGGTTCCGTGATCGTCAAAACGCTGGCGTTCGGTGTTTGCCTGCTGCTCGCCGGCTGCACCGGAGCGAGCGGGCAAGAGCCGGTGAAAGAGGCAGCCGCGCGGTTCATCGGCGCGCTCGCGTCGGGTGATCACCGCTCGGCGTGCGCGCTGCTGGCGCCCCGGGCACAGGAGTCCTGGGCGCCGGAGAGCTGCGAACGTGGCCTCGCGAGGGCGGACGTCCCGGGCGGAACGCCCGAAACGGTCTCGATCTGGAGCGAGGAAGCCCAGGTGAAGACCGGCCGCGACACGCTTTTCCTGCACGAATCGTCCACCGGATGGGTGATCACGGGCGCGGGCTGCCGCCATCGGAACGAACAGGTCTACGACTGCTCGGTGGGCGGACCGTGAAAGCGCGCCCGGTGTTCACCGTCTACCTCGTCTTCGTCGTGGCCGTCCTCGGCTACTGCGTCCTACTGGGCCTGCTCCACCGGTGAAGGAGGCGGACGATGCGGCGCTTTCTCCGGGACAACGCCCTCTCGCTGGCGTTCGGGCTGCTGTTCCTGCTGAGCCTCGCGGGACAAGCGTTCGCGGGCCTCGCCGACTACAACGACCGGCGGCTCAGCCACGCCGCCGAACCGATCGGCCTGCTCGACTACCTGGCGTCCGCGGACTTCGCCGTCGACGTCGCCGAAAACTGGCAATCGGAGTACCTGCAGTTCTTCCTGTACGTGTTCGCGACCGTGTGGCTGCTGCAACGCGGCTCCCCCGAATCGAAACCGGCCCGCCGGGTCGGCCTGGAAACCGACAAGGAGCAGCAGGTCGGGCGGCATTCGACGGCCGACTCACCGAAATGGGCCAGAGCGGGAGGCTGGCGCACGGGGATCTTCTCGATGTCACTCGGGCTGGTGATGCTGGGACTGTTCCTGCTGTCCTGGCTGGCCCAGTCCGTGGCCGGGATGAGCGCCTACAACGCCGAGCAGCTCACCGAATTCGGTGATCCGGAGTCGTGGTTCGGCTATCTGGCGTCGTCGGACTTCTGGAACCGCACACTCCAGAACTGGCAATCGGAATTCCTCGCCATCGGCTCGATGGCGGTGTTCAGCGTGTACCTGCGCCAGCGCGGCTCCCCGGAATCCAAACCCGTGGGCGCGCCGCACCACGTCACCGACGAATCCGGGTGATTGAACCGCGGGAAACGGGTATCCGTGCGGCGTCGGACTGACGACCACGGACAGGAGTGTCCATGACCACCACCACGAAACACGACCTCGTCTCGGTGATCACCGAAGACCACCGCGCCTTCGAACGGATCTTCAAGGAGCTCGAATCCGGCAAGGGCGGTGATCGGCACCGCAAGGACCTCGCGGACCACGTGATCGCCGAACTCGTGCGGCATTCGATCGCCGAAGAGCAACATATGTACCCCGCCGCGCGGAAGAAGCTCCCCAACGGCGACGAGGTCGCCGACCACGAGATCGAGGAGCACGCCGAAGCAGAACGCGTGATGAACGACCTCATCGGCCTGGAGCCGACCGACAAGCGGTTCGACCAACTGGTCGGGAAGCTGATCGAGGACGTCCGGCACCACATCGAGGAGGAGGAAAGCGACCTGCTGCCGAAACTGCAGGCCGCCTGCTCGCCGGGAGAATTGCAGGAACTGGGCGAGAAAGTGTTGCGGGCCAAGGAGATCGCCCCGACACGGCCGCATCCCGCCGCCCCGGACCGGCCGCCGGCGAACCGGATCCTGGCGCCGGGGACGGCGTTCATCGACAAGATCCGGGACGCGCTGACGGACCGCGCCACCTGAGCTTGACGCCAGCAGATGTCCGTGAAGGCCTCCTTCCCTACTCTCAAGGTAGGGAAGGAGGCCTTCACGGCGTTTGCCGGTGGTGTGTCGGTTCCGGTGGGGAAGGATGTTGCGAAAGTGGCCTTCGCAACCTCAAGGCTCGGCAGGAACATCCCGCACCGAGGACTCGGGCAGCTCCCCCGTGAGCGCGAAGTCCACCCGCCGCGCCACCGAAACGGCCTGGTCCGCGAACCGCTCGTAGAACCGCGCCAGCAACGCCACCGAGATCGCGGACTCGACGCCGTGCGGCCAGTCCGGCTCGGTGACCAGCGTCATCAGCTCTTCGTACAGCGCATCGACACACTGGTCGGACCGGGCGAGCGAGTGGAACACCTCCGCGGTCGGTCCCTCGATCGCCGCGCCGAGATCTTCCGCCATCGATCCGACGAGCCCGGCCATCTCGCCGAACCGGCCGGCGAGCGCGTCGGGGACGGCGAATTCCGGCGCTCGCGCGGCCTGGTCCGCGATGTGCTGGGCGAGGTCGCCCATCCGCTCCAGCCGGTCGGCGCAGTACACCGCCGCGAGCACGGTCCGCAGGTCGCGCGCAACCGGCGCCTGCAGGGCGAGCAGCTTCTGGGCGGTCTCCTCGCATGTGGTCCGTGCCGCGTTCAGTTTCGCCTCGACGGCCGCGAGTTCGGCGGCGGCTTCGGCGTCCCGGTCGAGTAAGACCCGGTTCGCGAACCGTAGTTCCTCGCAAGCCATCCCGCACATGCTCGACAGGAGCTCGCCGAGAACGCTCAGTTGACCATGGAATCGATCCCTCATGTCAGCACTTTCGCAGGTTCGAGGACGTACGTGGCGTACGCCGCGCGGATCACCGGCTGGGCGACGTTGCGCACGGGGACACCGCCCGGGCTGACGCCTTGTTCGCTGCCGTAGTGCGCGTGTCCGTGCACGGCGAGCGCCACCTGGGCGTCGTCGATCGGCTCGCACAGCAGGTACGACCCCAGGAACGGGTGGATTTCCGGCGGTTCGCCGTGCAGGGTGCCGGGGATCGGCGAGTAGTGCGTCAGCGCGACGGTCACGTCGGGCTGCTCGTGTTCGAGCCCCTCCAGCGCGGTGCGCAGCCGCCTGGCGGCCGCCATGGTGTGTTCGACGAAGTCCTTCATCTCGCGTTCACCGAACCGGCTCGCGCATTTGCCCGCGAACCCGCCGCCGAAGCCTTTCACCCCGGCGACGCCGAGCTTTCCGCCGTCCAGGTCCACGGTGGTGGCCGAACCCTCCAGAACCGTGATCCCGCTTTCCTCCAGCAGCCCGCTGACCGCTTCCGCCTCGTCCGAGTGGTAGTCGTGGTTGCCGAGCACCGCCACCACGGGGACGTCGAGCCCGGCGAACTCGTCGGCCACCACCCTGGCCTCTTCGACGCTGCCGTGCCGGGTGAGGTCGCCCGCGAGCAGCAGCACCTCGGCGTGTTCGGCGATGTTGTCCAATGCCGGCCGCAGCAGGCCCCGGTTGTCCTCCCCGAGGTGGACGTCCCCGACCGCGGCGACCCGGATCACCGGATCTCCTCGGCGTGCGACGGCTCGCGGACGTCCGCCGTCCGGACGTCGTTGTGCACCAGCTCGGCCGCGATGTGTTCGCAGACCACCGCCTCGATGTCGGCCTTGCGGTTGGCACAGGGGACCTCGCCGCTGAGCCGGACCTGGTCACCGCGCACGGTGACGTGCACGCCGAGTTCGGCGGTCCTCGGATCCTCCGCCAGCGCCTTGGTCAGCCTGGCGACCAGGTACTGGGGCGCTTCCTCGGGCATCGGAAGCTCCTTTCCGTCGATGATGGACAGTGCCGCGAGCAGGGTCAGGAACGACCAGGCGTACGGCGATTCGGCGGTCTCCTCGGCCACGCGGTGCCAGTCGACCTGCTCGCGGAGGTCACGGGCGATCCGCAGCAGCGGCCCGAAATCGCACCGGTGCGGGCTGAGCACGAGTATCTTGTCGACGAGCAGATCGGTGCCGTTGAGCACGGGAGCGGCGGTCGCCCCGACCCGCATCAGCGAAGCGCGGTCGAGCATCTCGTCGGTGACCGGCCGATGGTTGGGCCGGAAGATGAGGTCCACGAGACAGTCGCCGTCGTAGACCTTGGTGAGCCAGTCCTCCGGCGGACGCACCCGTCTCAGCCCCGCGGCTTCCAGCGCGTCCGCCGCTTCCTCGATGTCCTCGTGCTTGAGGAAGAGGTCGACGTCGTGATCGGACGGCGGGCCGCCCCGCGCGTACACGGCGAGACCGCCCGCGATGGCGAACCGCACCGACGTGCCGTCCAAAGTGGACACCACCTTGGTCAGCGTATGCAGCAGCTCCTTCTCGTTCACGGCCGCTCCCCCACCCCGGTGGCCAGTTCGTGCCCCCGGCCGACGTCCGGTTTCAGGGGTTCGGTCGGGAACCCTTCGCCTTCCCGCAATCCTTTGAGGAACGCTTCGATCGCGTCCTCCGACGAGTATCGCGGCGTCCAGCCCAGCTCTTCCCTGGCGCGCGTGCAGTCCATCACCGGGAGACGCAGCACGGCTTCGAAGAGCCCTGGCGTGGCCGGAATCAGGTGCAGCGACCAGGCCGCGGCGAGCGCGTGCCGGACGAAGGCAGCCGGAACCTTCACCGGCCTGGCGCCGAAGATCCGTGCCAGCGCGCGGGTGTCCAGTACCGGGTCGGCGGCGATGTTGAAGGCGCCCTTGACGTCCTGAAGCGCGCAACGCCGGTAAGCGTCGGCCACGTCTTCGGTGTGCGCGGTCTGGATCCTCAGTTGCGGGATGTCCGGAAGGATCGGGACGAGCGACGGCCTCAGCAGTTTGCCCGGAACGAGAGGCCCACCGAAAAGGCGGCGCTGTCCGGGCGCCGCGGCCTTCTGGAACAGGAATCCCGGGCGCACCCGTACTACCCGCAGCCGTGGATGACCGCGGTCGAAGGCCTCGAGAACCCTTTCCACATAAGCCTTTTCCCGGGTGTACGCCGCCTTGGGCGAGCCGTGCGTCGGCCAGTCCTCGGTCACCGGGTGGTCGTCGTCCCTCGGCGAGTACGCCCCGATCGACGACGCGTACACCAGCGACGGCACCCGCATCGCCTGCGCGGCTTCGAACACTCGGATCGAACCCAGCACGTTGGCCCGCCAGGTGACCTCGGGCCGGTGGGTGGGCTGGAAGAGCCAGGCCAGGTGGATCACCACGTCGGCGCCGTCGAACACGGCCCGGAGGTCGTCGCGGGCCACGTCGGCGGTGACGAACTCGGTCTTCGGGCTCTCCCAGCGGCTGGGGCGCCTCGCCAGCCCGACGATCGAGCCGACCTCGGGGTCCGCACCCAGCGCGCGCACCACCGCCGTCCCGACGTTACCGGTGGCGCCGGTGACCACGATCCGCTTGCCATTGCTGCTCATGGGTACGGTTACCCACCGTCGCTCTGGCTTAATCGGCGCGGAGCCGCTGGACGAGACGGCGAGCAGGCAACGCCATCGCCCCCAGGCCGATCGACGTCGCGACCTCGTCCGTGGGCGTGACGAGCAGGTGGTCGATCTCGTCGAGCAGCCTGCGGCACCGATCGAGTTTGTCCGGGTCACCCGAACGGGCAACCTCGGCGAGTGCTTCGAGCAGGTCGGCGACGATCCCGCGCGCGTGCTCACCGGGATGCCGGAACGGCTGCTCACTCCGGGCGGCCTCGCTCACGGCGTCGATCAGCTGGGCGAGCGGCTGCCACAGGGAAATGAGGTTCGACAAGGGCTCCTCGCGGATCTCACGCTGTCCGCGGAGGTTCAGGTACCGGCCCTCCCGGGTCCAGCCGATCGCGTCTTCCGCCTCCGCGGCCAGGCTGCGGACGTCCCGCAGCCGGTCGTCGAGACCGTCGGCCGAATCGCCGCCGCGGACCAGTTCCGCGGTCTCGTCGAGGACGTCGGCGATCGCCCCGGCCAGCCTGGAGGTCGCCTCCCGCAGGCGTTCGCCGTGCAGCGGCGGCAGGATCACCGCGTTGAGCACCGCGCCGATCGCCGCACCCAGCGCGGTCTCCAGCAGCCGGTCGGCGAGCAGGACCGGTTCGGTCGCGCTGCCGTAGGAGACCAGGAGCATGCCGGTGATCCCGACCCACACCCCGGAATCACCGAACCCCCGCCACGAGCCGAGCAGCAACCCGGTGAAGACGACCAGTCCGAGCGCGACCGTGACGGACGGGATGACCTGGCCCGCGCCCGCCGCGAGCAACACCCCCACGCCGACCGCGCCGACCTGCTGCGCCCAGCCGCGCAGGGAGCGGTAAACGGTGGCCTGCACCAGGAACACCGCGGCGTACGGCGCGAGGAAGGGTTGCGGCAGCCGCAGCACCGAGGTCGCCACGATCCACGCGATCACCGCCGCGGCCGTGGCCTTCGTGGTCTGGATGAGACTCCGGCGTTCCTCCCCCGGAACCCGGAACGCCCGGCCGGCCCAGGCGAACGGCGCCGTCCATGGGTGCCGGGCGCCCATCACAGCCCCGGAGGCGCCAGGTGGACGACCTTCGTCTGCGTCATCTCGTCGAGCAGTTCGGGCCCGTAGCCGTAACCGCTGCCGCTGGCACCTCGTGGATGGGCGGCTCCGCCGGGCGCGCCACCGAAGACGTTGTTGATCTTCACGGTCCCGACCGGGAGTTCGCGCCATGCCCGCTGCGCGTGCGCCATCGAGGAGGTCAGCACCGTGGCGGCGAGCCCGTACTCGCCGTCGGCGGCCTGGCCGAGTGCCTGCTCGAAGTCCGCGACCACCGTCACCGGCGCGACCGGGCCGAACGTCTCCTCGCGCAGAATCCGCATCCCCGAGGTACATCCGGTGAGGACGGTCGCCGGGTAGAAGGCGCCGGGACCGTCCGGCACGACGCCGCCGACGAGCGGATCGGCGCCTTGCGCGATCGCTTCCGCGACCTGGGCGTGCACCCCCTCGCGGTGACGCCGGTCGACGAGCGGGGCCAGTTCGCGATGCCCCGCTTCGGCGACCAGCGCGGTGAGGAAGGCATCCGCGACGTCCTGGTGCACCAGGATCCGTTCGACCGAGACACAGATCTGCCCTGAGTTGGCGAACGCCCCGGTCGCCGCCTGACCGGCCGCCCAGACCGGATCCACGCCGGCGTCGACGACGAGCGGATCGTTGCCACCGTTCTCCAGCAACGCCTTGGCGCCGGTCTTCGCCGCGCTCGCCGCGATCGAACGACCCGCGACGCTACTGCCGACATGCGCGATGACGTCGACATCCGCATGGGCCGCGAGTTCGGCACCGACGGTCCCGTCACCCTGCACGGTCTGGAGCACTCCCTCGGGAAACGCCTCGGACAGCACGTTCCCCAGCCAGGCGCCGGTGTGCGGGCAGCGTTCACTCGGCTTGTGCACCACCGTGTTCCCCGTGACCACCGCGGCACCCAGCAGCCCGCAGGCCACGGCGACGGGGTCGTTCCACGGCGTCAGTGCCACGACCACGCCCCGCGGTTCGGGCACCATCAGGTCGGTGGCCGACCGATCACCCAGCAGGGACCGCCCGCGGTGCACCGGACCCAGTTCGGCGTACTGCTCCAAGGTCCCGGCTCCGGCGAGAACACCTTCCTCGGCTTCGTCGCGGGGCTTCCCGGTCTCGCTCTCGATGAGGACGGCGAGTTCACCCGCCCGCGCCCGGAGCGACCTGGCCGCGTCCTTCAGCGCGATCCCGCGTTCGGCCGCCGGTGTGGCGGCCCAGCCCGGGGCTCGCCGTTTCGCCGTGGCGATCGCCGTTTCGACGCCATCGGGGGTCGCCGCCTTGACGCTGCCGACGAGCCTGTCGTCGGCGGGGTCGCGGATCTCCAGCACGGCAGGCCGGTCCACCGTCGTCATTCGCACCTCCTCGAAAGTGTTCGCAGACCGGTTACCCGGTGTCGTTTCGCCGAAACGGTGCCGGGGTAGCCGCGAGGGAACCCACCACCGCGAAGGGGCGAGATCTGTGGCACAACATCGAGAGGACGCGAAGGACGAGCAGCTGGGCGCGAACCGCGTGGATCCGGAGCGGTCCGCGCTGACGACGCAGCAGGGTGTCCGCGTCGATCACACGAACGACTCCCTGACCGCCGGAGCCCGGGGCCCGACACTGCTGGAGGACTTCCACGCACGCGAGAAGATCACGCATTTCGACCACGAGCGCATCCCCGAACGGGTCGTGCACGCGCGCGGCGCGGGTGCCTACGGCTTCTTCGAGGCCTACGACGACGCGCTGGCCGACTACACGGTCGCGGAATTCCTCACCAGCGGCGAGAAGATCCCCGTGTTCGTGCGGTTCTCCACCGTCGCCGGTTCGCGCGGTTCGGCCGACACCGTCCGCGACGTCCGCGGCTTCGCGACGAAGTTCTACACCCGTCAGGGCAATTACGACCTCGTGGGCAACAACATGCCGGTGTTCTTCATCCAGGACGGCATCAAGTTCCCCGACTTCGTGCACGCGGTCAAACCCGAGCCGCGCAACGAGATCCCACAAGCGCAGTCGGCGCACGACACCTTCTGGGACTTCGTTTCGCTGCAACCGGAGAGCCTGCACATGGTGCTCTGGCTGATGTCCGATCGCGCGCTGCCGCGCAGCTACCGGATGATGCAGGGCTTCGGCGTCCACACGTTCCGGCTCGTCAACGCCGACGGCAAGGGCACCTTCGTGAAGTTCCACTGGAAGCCCGTGCTCGGCACGCATTCCCTGGTTTGGGACGAATGCCAGAAGATCGCGGGCAAGGACCCCGACTTCAACCGGCGCGACCTGTGGGACGCCATCGAGGCCGGGCAGTACCCGGAATGGGAGCTGGGCGTCCAGCTGGTGGACGAGGACTCCGAACACGAGTTCGACTTCGATCTGCTGGACGCGACGAAGATCATCCCCGAGGAGCAGGTGCCGGTGCGGCCGGTCGGGCGGATGGTCCTGGACCGCAACCCCGACGACTTCTTCGCCGAGACCGAGCAGATCGCCTTCCACACCGCGAACGTGGTACCCGGCATCGACTTCACCAACGATCCGCTGCTGCAGGCACGGAACTTCTCGTATCTCGACACTCAGCTGATCCGGCTCGGCGGCCCCAACTTCTCCCAGCTCCCGGTGAACCGGCCGATCGCCCCGGTGCACACGAACCAGCGCGACGGTTACGGGCAGCAGAGTATCCACAAAGGACGGACGAGCTACTTCCCGAACTCGCTCGGCGGTGGCTGCCCGGCGATCGCCGATTCCGGCGTCTTCCGGCACTACACCGAAGCCGTGGCCGGCCACAAGATCCGGGAACGCAGCGAGAGCTTCAAGGACTTCTACAGTCAGGCGACGCTGTTCTGGAACAGCATGTCCCCGGTCGAACGCGAGCATATCGTCGCCGCGTTCCGGTTCGAACTCGGCAAGGTCGAGGACCGGGAGGTCAGGGCGCGGACCGTCGCCGAGCTCAACAACGTCGACCACGGCCTGGCGGCCCGGGTGGCCGAGGGGATCGGCGTGACCGTGCCCGCCGCTCCGGCCATGCCACACCATGACCGCTCCTCCCCCGCGCTTTCCCAGCTCAACCAGCCCCCCGTCGCTCCGACCAGCCGGAAGGTCGCGGTGCTCGCCGCCGACGGGGTGGACACGATCGGCGTCGGCCGCCTGGTCGAGGCGCTGACCGAGCAGGGCGCGATCGCCGAGGTCCTCGCGCCGGCCGAGGCCGAACTCCGACCAGGCGGTGAGGGGGACCCGCTGCGGCCGGACAGGCAGCTCAACACCATGGCTTCGGTGCTCTACGACGCCGTCGTCGTCCCGTGTGGTCCGAGCGCGATCAACATCCTCGAACGCGACGGGTACGCCGTGCATTTCGTCGCCGAGGCGTACAAGCACGGCAAACCGGTGGCCGCCTTCGGTTCGGGTCTGAACCTGCTACGCCGTGCCGGGGTGACGTCGAAGCTGGCCGACGACACCGAAACCCTGATCGACCAGGGCGTGGTGACCACCACGGCGGCCGAGGCGACCCTGCCCGACGGCTTCTTCGCCTCGTTCCTCGCGCAACTGGGCGAACATCGCTCGTGGGTGCGGAAGACCGACGCGATCCCGGCGTGACGGAGTTTGCGGCGGTGGCTCCCGGGTACCGGAAGAGGGTGAGCGACCTCGACTACACGATCGTGATTCCGACGACCGGCCGGGAGAACCTCCATACGCTCCTGGCCGCGATCGAAGCCGCCGGGGGACCCCGGCCCGCGCGGATCGTCGTCGCCGACGACCGGCCCGGCGGCGATGAGCTGCGGCTTCCCCCGTCCAGTACGGAAATCGATGTGGTCCGCTCCGGCGGACGCGGTCCCGCCGCAGCCCGTAACGCGGGCTGGCGGCGCGCGGAGACCGAGTGGATCGCCTTTCTCGACGACGACGTGGTGATCGGCTCGGACTGGCCGCGGAAACTCGCCGAAGACCTCCTGCCCCTCGGGCCGGAGACGGCGGCGTCGCAGGCGCGGCTCGTCGTACCGCTGCCGCCGGACCGTCGTCCGACCGACGACGAACGCGGAACCGCCGGGCTGGAGACGGCCAGGTGGATCACCGCCGACATGGCCTACCGCCGGTCCGTGCTCGCCGACGTCGGCGGATTCGACGAACGGTTTACCCGTGCTTACCGGGAGGACTCGGATCTGGCCTTGCAGGTCGCCAAGGTGGGTCACCGCATCGCACGGGGTGAACGCGTCACCGTCCATCCGCCCAAACGATCGGGTCCGCTGGCCAGCCTCCGCGCCCAGCGGGGCAACGCCGACGACGCGCTCATGCGGCACAAGCACGGTGTCCTCTGGCGACAGCAGACCGGAGCCGGACACGGACGGCTCGAACGGCACGCGCTGGCCATCGTGAGCGCGGCGGGCGCCGTGGCGCTGTTCGCGCTGGGACGCCGTAAGGCCGCCACCGCGGCGGCCGGAGTGTGGGCGGGGCTGACCGCCGAGTTCGCCGCGCGCCGGATCGCGCCGGGGCCGCTCACCCCAGGCGAGGTGTCGCGGATGCTCCTGACCAGCGTCCTCATCCCGCCCGCGGCCTGCTATCACCGGCTCCGCGGGGAACTGCGGCACCGGCTCTCACGGCGGCCGCAGGCCCTGCTGTTCGACCGGGACGACACCCTCATCGTCGACGTGCCCTACCTCGACGATCCCGGCGGCGTCCGTCCCGTGCCCGGCGCCAGGGAACTCCTGCACGGCATACGGGCAGCGGGGATCAGGATCGGTGTGGTCAGCAACCAGTCCGGGGTGGCGAAAGGACTGATCACCCCGGATCGGCTGGCCGCCGTGAACGCCCGCGTCGAACAGGTCCTCGGCCCGTTCGGCACCTGGCAGGTCTGCGTGCACGACGACGGCGACGGCTGCGCCTGCCGCAAACCCGCGCCGGGCCTGGTGCGCCAGGCCGCGGAGGCGCTCGGCGTGGACGTCCGCCGCTGTGTGGTCATCGGCGACACCGGTGCCGACGTGGACGCCGCCCTCGCGGCCGGAGCCCGCGGGATCCTCATCCCGACCGCGCGGACCCGGCCGGAGGAGATCGCCCGCGCCCGTCGCCGGGCGACCGTCGCGCGGGACCTCGCCGAAGCCGTGCATCTGGCCGTCGCGGGTACTCGATGAACGTCCTGGTCGCGAGGATGGACAACCTCGGCGACGTCCTGCTGGCCGGTCCCTGCGTCCGCGCGGTCGCGGCCGGGGCGGAACGGGTGGTCCTGCTGACCGGGCTCCGGGGCCGTGCCGCGGGCGAACTGCTGCCCGGAGTGGACGAGGTCATCAGCTGGTGCGCCCCGTGGATCGACCCCGAGCCCCCGCCCGTCACCCAAGAGGACACCGACGCGCTCGTCCGGCGCTTGCGCGCGTTCTCCTTCGACGCGGCCTTGATCTTGACGTCGTTCCATCAGTCCCCGCTCCCGCTGGCGCTACTGCTGAGGATGGCGGGCGTGCCGTGGATCGGCGCGGTCTGCGAGGACTACCCCGGATCGCTGCTGGATCTGCGGCATCGCGTTCCCGGTGATCCGCCGGAGCCGGTCCGGATGCTTTCCCTGGCCGAGGAAGCGGGATTCTCGTTGTCACCCGGCGACGACGGCGGTCTCGCGATCCGTGAACCGCTGCCGCCCGTGGACGGGCTCGTCGGCGATGAGGGCTACGTGGTCTTCCATCCGGCCGCGTCGGTTCCGGCCAGGCAACCGTCGGCCGAGCGCTCGGCCGCCATCGTGCGGGCGCTGTCGGACGCCGGGCACCTCGTGGTCGTGACCGGGTCCCCGTCGGAAAGCACGCTGACCAAGGAAGTGGCCGGAGACGCGCTCGATCTGGGCGGCCGCACGGGACTGTCCGAACTGGCGGCCGTGCTCGCCGAGGCGGACGTCGTGGTGGCGCCGAACACCGGCCCCGCCCATCTCGCGGCCGCCGTCGGGACGCCAGTCGTCTCGCTGTTCGCGCCGGTCGTGCCGGCTTCGCGCTGGGCGCCGTACGGAGTGCCGTCCGAAGTGCTCGGCGACCAGCACGCGGCGTGCAGGGACAGCCGGGCCCGGGTCTGCCCCGTGCCCGGCCACCCGTGCCTGGACCGCCTCGCGCCCGAAGCCGTCGTCGACGCCGTGGCGCGCCTCAGCCGGGTGTCGTCTCGCCACCCAGCGCGGCGATGACCTCGCCGCTGTAGTACGACGAAAGCCGGTTGGACGCCAGGAAGACGTACGACGGCGCGAGGTCGTCGGGATGCGCCGCCCGCTCGAACGGGACCTGGAGGCCGAACTTCTCCACCTTCTCGGGCGGGAAGGTCGACGGGATCAGCGGTGTCCACACCGGACCGGGCGCGACACAGTTGATCCGGACGCCGCGATCGGCCAGTGCCTGCGCCATCGCGTACGTCCAGGCGTGCACGGCACCCTTGGTCGCGGAGTAGTCGATGAGTGATTTGTTGCCCCGCAAGCCGTTCACCGAGCCGGTGTTGATGATGACCGAGCCCTCACCCAGATGGGGCAACGCGGCGTTGGTCACCCGGAAGAAGCTGTGGATGTTCACGTCGAAGGTATGCGTCCACTGCTCGTCGGTGAGCTCCTCCGGAGAGTCGACCGGCCACTGCGTGGCGACGTTGTTGACCAGGATGTCCAGGCCGCCGAGCTCCTTCACGGTCCGGTCCACGATCTCGCGGCACTGCGCCGCCTCGGCGAGGTCACCCGGTAGGAGGAGACATTCGCGCCCTTCAGCGCGTACGCGTTCCTCGGTGTACTTCGCGTCTTCGTGCTCGTTGAGGTAGGCGATCGCCACGTCGGCGCCCTCCTTCGCGAAGGCGATGGCGACCGCGCGGCCGATCCCGGAGTCACCGCCCGTGATCAACGCGCGCTTGCCTGCCAGCAGCTCGCGCCCCTCGTAGTCCTCCATGGAATCACGAGGCGGCGGGTCCATTTTCGACGTCACGCCCGGTGGTTCCTGCTGCTGCGGCGGCCGTAACCTGTCTGCCATCGGGTTCCCTCCCGTCGGATGCTTTCGCCGACGGTTACCCGGATGGCCGCTTTCTCGAACATGCCCGCTCTCGTGCCTGACGGCGGTGTCGCGAAAGCTTTCTTCGCATCACCACGGCCGCGCGTCCTTCCTTGCGCCTGGCGCAGTGAAGGAGGCCTTCATGTACTAGGCCGGGCAAAGACTGGTCCAGAGCCGGTCGGGGCTTGTGAGGCAGGTGTGAAAGGGCACCAGGCATGCCGGTCCGGAACCCTCAGTGCACCCGCCGGTCCTCCGCCGTCCCCCGGTACCGGATCGTCCACAGGCTGCGCCGGATGTACGTCCGCTGCAACCACCGGTCCCGCCCGTTGTGCCGCGCGAAGAACTGCGACCGTGCGTGCAGGCCCTTCCGGTTGTTGATCAGCAGCGCGGTCCCCGGCTCCAGCTTGACCTGATGCGCGACCTCACGGCAGACCCGCTGCAGCTCCTCCAGCGCCTGCTCCGCCTCGACGGTCTCCCCCACCACGCCGTTGGCCGAGATCGCCACTTCCGGGGATTCCGCCGGCCCGGAGATGACAGCCACGGGATCGGAGAGCACGTCGGCCCCCTTGGCCACGTCACGCACGTAGCTGCCGGGCGCGTTGAGCCGGAAGAGCGGGCGGCGCAGGATGTCGAGCACCTCCGGGGCCAGGGCGGCCGAGATGTCCCTGCCGTCGGCGTAGTAGGTGACGGCTTCCTTGTTCCCGTCCTGGCGGACGCAGTTCAGCACCAGGAAGTCCGGATTGGACACGTCGTAGCGGCCGACCTCGTCGTGCACGATGTCGTTGTGGAAGTTCAGGAACACGTGCGAGCTCTGGTTGGTCTGGCTCCGCGCCCCAGCCGACACCGGGACGACGTCGTGCACGAGCCGCCCGCTCTTCTCGGTGGTGAACCCGACCGGCTCGCCGAGTAGCTGGCTCAGTCCCAAAAGGACGGTCTCGGCGACGAACGTCTTCTTGTCCTTGCTGGGTTCCCCGTCGATCGGCGTCTCGGGGAGCTCCGGGTCCACCGGCAGATTGCGCACGAGCGCGACGCCGGGGGTGTCGACGTGTCTGCCGAAGTCCAGGATCGTCTGCAACTGGTCGATCGGCAGCTTCGAGAACGCGACACGGAGCATCGCCAGCGAGCGGTCGATATCGTCGACAGGGTTCGGGAAGGACCGCAGCTCGCTCCCGATGGTGTCCCGGACCTCGTCGGTGAGCGCGACCTCGGCGAAGGTGCTGACTAGGGTTTCCTGCTTGCTGGTCATGGTGTCCTATCTACTTTCCGCCGCCGCTGGACCGGCGGTCTTGTCCGAGTCCTTTCCGGACTTCTTCCCGAACTTGGCGATGAAGGCGAGCGCCGGGGCGGTCGCGATCGTCGACACGAGCGTCATGATCACGAGCATCGCGAACACCGCCGGGCTGATCACCTTCAGCTGGAGGCCGACGTTGAGCACCACCAGTTCCGTCAGTCCCCGGCAGTTCATGAGCGCCCCGAGTGACAGCGATTCGCGCCAGCCGACGCCGGTCAGCCGAGCCGCCGTGGTGCTGCCCGCCCATTTCCCGAACACCGCCACCGCCGTGATCACCACGGTCCACAGCCACAGCGATCCGGAGCCGAGCAGGCTGAACTCGGTGTGCAGCCCGGTGTAGGCGAAGAACAGCGGCAGCAGCAACGTCAGGGTCACGCTGCCGAGCTTCCCGGCCGCGCGGGTGACGACCGGCTCGTTCCTCGGCGCGATCACCCCGAAGAGGAAGGCGCCGAAGATCGCGTGGATGCCGATCTCGTTGGTGGCCAGCGCCGACAGCATGATCCCGCCGAGCAGGATGGCCAGCACCGCGGACTCCGGCACGCGGGCGAGCGCCTTCGCCAGCAACGGCCGGACGACGGAGAGCATGACCACGACGAACACCAGGGTCAGCCCGACGGTAATGAAGACCTCGGACGGAGTTCCGCCCTGGCTGACGGCGACCACGACGGCCAGCAGGCACCACGCGGCGACGTCGTCGACGGCGGCGCAGGTGAGCGCCAGCGCCCCCAGCGGCGTCTTGGACAAGCCACGATCGGTCAGGATCCGCGCCAGTACCGGGAACGCGGTCACGCTCATCGAGACCGCGATGAACAGTCCGAAAGCGAGGAAGCCGACGTCACCGCCGAAGGTCGGGTACATGCCGAGCGCGAGCACGATGCCGCAGACCATCGGCAGCGCGATGCTGACCTGGCTGACCGTCACGGCGGTGAACCCGCGCCTCCGCACCGCGCCGAGATCGATCTCCGAACCGACCAGGTACATGAAGAAGATCAGGCCCAGCTGCGAAAGGATGTTGATCGCCGAGACCACCCCGCCGGGGAACAGCCAGCCGAACGCGCCGGGCCAGACGAGCCCGAACAGCGATGGCCCCAGCAGGATGCCGGCGACGATCTCGCCGATCACCGCGGGCTGGCCGAGCCGCCGGGCCAGGACGCCCGCCAGGTAGCAGGCGCCCAGGATCACCGGCAGCGCGACCAGGAGGCGTGCGTAGGTGTCGGGCCCGCCGCCCGCGGCCTTGGCACCCGTGCTCGCGACAGGCGCGTAGGCCGACCCCAGGCCGAGCACCACGACGACGACCACCGCCGGAACCGCGATCAACGCCGTCCCGACGACGATCCGGCGCAGCGTGGTGCGCCCGCCCCGGTCCCGCACAGCCGAATCCATCGATTCTCTCTCCCTAACCGGCACGCAGTTCCAGCGTGCAGCACTTGACACTGCCGCCCGCCTTCAGCAATTCGGACAGGTCGGCACCGATCGGTTCGAAGCCGCGTTCCCGCAGTTGGGCGGTCAGCGCGGTGGCCGCCTGCGGCAGCACGACGTGCTTGCCGTCGGAGACGGCGTTGAGGCCGAAGACGGCGGCGTCGTCTTCGGACGCCAGGATCGCGTCGGGATACAGCTCTTTCAGCAGCAGACGACTCTCCTCGGAGAACGCGCCCGGGTAGTACATGACCATGTCGTCGTCGAGGACGGCGAGCGCCGTGTCGAGGTGGTAGTACCGCGGGTCGATCAGCGTCAGCCGGGTCACCGGGCGGCCGAAGAACTCGCGCGATTCGTTGTGCGCCTCCGGGTTCGTGCGGAACCCGGTCCCGGCGAGGATCGTATTCCCGGCGACGAGGTAGTCGCCCTCCCCCTCGTTGACCCACTGCGCCTGCCGTACGTAGCGGTATCCGTTGTCCCGGAACCATTCCAGGTACGCGGCGGACTCGCCGGCGCGTTGCACGTGGTGGAAACGCGCGACGAGCACCTGCCCGTCGACCACGGTGGCGCCGTTGGCCGCGAACACCATGTCGGGCAGACCGGGCAGCGGATCGAGCAGCTCGACACGATGCCCCAGGTCGACGTACAGGTCACGCAGCCATTCCCACTGCGCGATGGCCAGCTCGGTGTCCGTCGGTTTCTTCGGGTCCATCCAGGGATTGATCGAGTACTCGACGTCGAAATACGTCGGTCTGACCATCAGGTAGTGCCGTTGGGTGGCAGTCCGTGACACGCTTCCTCCACGCGGTTTTGGGCGTCTTCCGCCACCGGGCCCTGGGTAAGGGCCCGGTTTCGCCTAACAGAATCCGTTGCTACTTCTGGGTTTCGGAGAGTTTGACCTCGATCTTCCCGGCGAGGTCGTTGGCATTGCGCATGGCTTCGTCGAAGGACGAGCCGAGCGCGCCGATGCCGCCGAAGATGTTGTTGCCGAGCGGCGGGCGCTTGATCAGGTCACCCGGCTTGGCGAAGATCTTCAGGTAGTACAGGGAATCCGATTCGTTCACCGCGGGCGGGACGTCGATCGAGGCGATCACGCCGCCGGGGCAGATCAGGCACATCGCGGCGGTGTGCAGCCCGGTCGGGCTGAAGTGCCCGACGGCCGGCCGTACGCCGCGAGAGACGTCCATGAGTCCCTTGATCGGGTCGTATCCCGCCGAAAGCCGCGCCATGTGGTCGAGTCCCCCGCCGCCGGGCCGGACGGCGATCTCCAGCAGGAACGGTTTGCCTTGGTGGAATCGGACCTCGGCGTGCAGCGCGCCGCGGGTGAGCCCCTGCGCCCGCACTCCGGCGGCCACCACCGCGTGCACTTCGGCCACCTGCTCTGCGGTGAGCGACGTGGGCGCGTGGTGCACGTCGTCGTCGAACGTCTCGCCCTCCGAAGTGACCCGGTCCACAATGGACCCGAGGTAGACCTCGTCTTCCCATGCCACCGCTTCGATGAGGTGTTCATGACCGTCCAGAAAGGACTCGACGAGCAGGCCGTGCGGGCCGAGGTCCAGCCCTTCGGCCTCCATGTTGTACCAGGACATCCCGTCGATGCCTTCGCGCGCCTGCGCGTAGCGCTCCCGCATCTTCTCTTCGTCGTCGACCCGGAAGACGAAGTTGCTGGCCGCGCCGAGTGTCGGCTTGAGGATCACCGGATAGCCGAAGTCCTCGGCCGCTCGAAGAGCCGAATCGAGGTCTTCGACGAACCGGTAGTCCGGATGCGCGGCACCGCCCTTTTCGTGCGCCTGCCGCATGATCAGCTTGTTCCGGCTCGTCCGCGCCGCGTCGACGCCGATACCGGGCAGGCCGAGCGCTTCCGCGACCGCGGCGACCAGGACCACGCCGGATTCGGAGAAGGTGAGCACGCCGTCGAAGGACTCTTCCGCGTGCCAGGCCTTGGCGTGCCGGATCAGGTCGTCGATGTGGTTGCTGCCGGCGATCCGGTAGCGCTCGGACGGCCAGAGATCCTCGGTCCCGATCCCGTTGAGCACGTACAGCACGCCACCGAAGTCCTCGATCTGCTGATACCGGGGCAGGTAGTAGTAGGAGTTCTGGCTGGCTTCCAGCGCGAGCAGTTTCACGACACACCTCGCAGAGCAGGACGGATCGGGTGGACACCGCCCGCTCGCGCGAGCGGCCGGTCGAGCGGTTCGAGTCCGGTCTTGACCGGGTCGGCGCCGGTCAGGCGCGCGGCCAGGGACCGGGCGATCAGCGGGGCGAACTTGAACGACGAGCCGCCGCACGCCGCGTAGGTCAGGACCCGGTCGCCGAGGACGGCGAGCATCGGGCCGAGGGTGGAGCGCCGGGCGAGGTAGTGGCAGTCCCGGGTGTCGACCAGCCAGTCCCGGCGGAAGCCAGGGATCAGCGTGGCGAACGTGTCGATCAGGTGTTCACGCCACCACGAGGGCACCGTGGCGCCGCCGATCTCGTCGACGACGCGGCACGCGCTCGCGGCGCTGAGCTTCAACGGCGTCCCGGCCACGGGCGGCACCAGCCACGCGCCCCCGTCGGAGCCGAGCGACGTGATCGCCGGGGTCGCGGCCCACGCGGCGGCGTCGGCGGGCGGGACGTCGCAGTAGAGCATCGTCTGCCGGTGCAGCACGAGTTCCCTGGACAGCGCGGGGGCCAGCAGCTCCCGGGACCACGGGCCCGCCGCCACCAGGACGGCGTCACCGCGGAGGGTCCCCCCGTCGGCCAGCCGGACCTCGGCCCGGTCTGCGTCGATCCCGGCCACCTTGCGATGCGGATGGAGTTCCGCGTTCGCGTGCCACCGCAGCCGCGTGGCGCACGCGGTCAGTACGCGATCGGCGAGCAGGACCCCCGCGTGCGACTCGAAGATCGCGCCCGTCCCGGGGACGAACCCGGCGTGCGGGAATTCCGCGGCGAGTTCGTCGGCGCCGAGCACTTCGGCCTTCGATCCGGCCGCGGTGAGCAATTCCCGCGCCGCCGTCGCCGCGTCCGCCGAAAGCGCGGTGAGCGCGCCGACCTGTTCGTAGAAAGACGTGGACAGCAGGTGTTCGAGCTCGATCCACGCGTGATGCGCGCCGACGGCGGCCGCCGTGGTGGCCGGGTCACCGGTATGCAACGCGCGCAGCACGCGGTGCCGGTCGAACGAGGTCGCGCCGGAGAACGGGATGTCCGCCTGGTCGGCGATCACCACTTCGTGCCCGGCCGACACACACTCCAGCGCGGTCAGCAGCGCGATGACACCACCGCCCGCGAACACGACTCGCATGGTCTTCCCCCTCCGGGCGAGACTTCGTTCGGGCACCACGAGGTACCCGGATGCCACTGCTGGGTGGTGGCATCCGGGCCTTGCCCCCGTCGGGCAAGGATTTCAGGAGGCGCGCGGGGTCACGAACGTGTCGTTGATGACGTAGCCGTCGAGGCCGTACGTCTCCCCGTACTCGATGAGATCGCTGGTGCGGTTGAGGAAACCGCGCCCGTTGTTGTTCAGCGAGGTGTTGCACAGCACGCTGAACCCGGTCTGCTCACGGAACGCCTCGAGCAGGTCGGTGATACCGGCGTTGCGCTCGCGCGTCACCGTCTGGGTGCGCGCGGTGCCGTCGACATGCGTGATGGCCTTCAACTCGTCGGAGGTGACGTGGTTGAAGTACAGCATGTACGGGTCCTGCACCGAGCCGACGAACCACTGGGGAGCGTCGGATTCCAGCGCGATCGGGGCGATCGGGCGGTAGTCCTCGCGACGCTTGATCTTGTTGAGCCGCACGGTGGTGTCCACGGTGAACGGCGCGGCGAGGATCGACCGGTTGCCCAGCGCCCGCGGGCCCATCTCGTACCGGCCGCGCGCCCAGCCGATGATGTTGCCGTCCTTGAGATACTTCGCGACCTCACTCGCCACGAGCGGCCGTGTCTCGTACTTGGCGGGATCCGGGACGACGTCCTCGACGAAGTTCTCCCCCGCGTAGACGTCCCATTCGATGGTCGCCTGCCCGGTGTAGAACCATTGCGCGTCGATGGCCGTGCCCAGTGCGGAACCGCTGTCGTTGGGGCACGGCGGTACGAACACCGACGAGAACAGGCCGCTCTCCCGCCACAAGCGGTTCCAGTCGCAGTTCAGGCCGCAGCCACCGGAGATCAGCAGTGGCAGGCCTTCGGTCAGGTTCTTTTCGGCGTAGTCGTAGAACCGGTTGAAGATCGCCTGCGAGTGCTTCGCCGCCGCGTTGCGGTATTCCTGCGACCAGACACCGGCGTTGTACAGATGGGACCAGGACATCTCCTCTTTGGACAGACCGAGGATGATGCCGTCGCGGTCGAGGATGAAGTCGATCGTCTTCTGCTCGTCCGGCGTGAGCGGGCCCGGCTCGGCGAACCCGGTCAGCGCCATCTGCTTGCCGGCGTCGTTGAACCGGAACTTCCCCTTGCCCAGTGGGAAACCCGGGTCGGCCAGCGCGAAGAGATACGCGTACTTCGCGCCGGGGTCGGTCAGGACATGCTGCAGGTGCGTGGCCTCGCCGCGCTCGTCGATCCGGTAGAAGTCACCGATGTTCCCTTCCCACACCAGGGAGTAGTACGCCTGGCCGGGCGCCGCGGGGGCCATCCCGAGGGAGGTGTAGATATGCGAGCGTTCGTGGGTCGAGGAGAAGTACCGCACGTCCTTTCCGAAGAACTTGCCCGCCTCATCGGAGATCGCGCCTTCGCCGACACCGAAGTATCCGGTGCGGGACGGCGGTTCCACCGAGAACTCCCCCTTGACCCAGCCGCCGAGCGCGACCACGTCGGGCTGCTTGTCGAGCATGCCCGCCGCGCGCGCCATCAGCTCGCCGGTGATCCGGTCGTAGCGCGGGTAGTTGTCCTTTTCCGACTCCAGCGCGAACAGCAGCTTGCCGTCCTCGATCGCCACGATCCCGCCATCGTGACCCTCTTTCATCGACAGAATCAGCATTGTGTCACCGAATTTCGCTCGCCTTCATTCGTCGACTCATTCAAGCCGCGCGGCCCGTTGACCGGAAGCGCCGCGCGGGGAGAACAATCAACCTTCGGACGAGCCTCCCGGCAGCGTGCGCACCGCCTCGTGGCGCAGCGATTCGAAAGCGTTCTTGCGCGTCCTGCGGCCCGCCATCGGGACGGCGGCGGCGAACGGGCCAGGTTCGCGTTGCCGCTCGGCGGCGAACGCGCTGACCAACCGGGACACCGCGTAGCGCCCGGCCACGTTGGCACGCTGGAGAAGTCCGGCGTCCACCACGGATTCGAGGAGTTCGTCGGCGGTCTCGATCATGATGCCCATCGCGGCGGCGATGCCGATCGACGTCGTCCAGCCCGCGCCGCTCTGCCCGAAGTGCCGGATGGCCTCCCGTTCGGTGGGCGACAGATGGTCGTACGCCGCGGAGAACCGGTCCCGCACGTTGACGTCACCGACACAGAGACTGTCCATGAGCCGTTCGCGATCGGCGAGCTGGCCCGCGGTGTACGCGATCGCCCATTCCGGGCGCGCGGCGATCTTGCGGCCGACGATGTTGACCGCCAGCGGAAGATCCCCGCACAGTTCGGCGATCGTGTCGGTGGCGTCGTGCTCCGCCCGTACCCGGCCCGGTCCGGCGATCCGGCCGATCAAGGCCAGCGATTCCTTGCGGGAGAACGTATCGAGCTCGATACGGTTCGTGTCCTCCAAGCCGAGCAGCCGGGCGCGGCTGGTGACCACGACCTGGCTGTGCGGGGTCTGCCCGAGCAGCGGCCGCACCTGGCCCTCGTCCCGGACACCCGTCAGGAGCACGAACAACCTGCGTTCCGCCAGCAGGGACCGGTACAGCCCGATCCGCTGCATCGGATCGTCGGGCACCAGATGGGCAGGCACGCCGAGCGCGCGCAGGAACCCGCGCACGATCCCGTTGGCCGAGCGGCCGCCGGAGCCGCTGTCGCCCAGCTCGGCGTAGAGCTGCCCGTCCGGGAAGTCCGCCGCGACCTCTTCCGCCAGCCGCAAGGCGAAAGCCGTCTTCCCCACCCCGATCGGGCCGCTGACGAGCAACGGCACCTTGACCGGCCCGCTCGCGCCGATCATCTCGGCGGCGTCGGCCAGATCCCTTTCCCTGCCGACGAAAGTCCTCGATGCCATGGGCAGCTGAGCCGGACGGGCGAGGCGGATGACGCCGGATGCCGTCGCGTGCGCGCCGTCCGGCGGAGTGTCCGCCGGCGCGGGCGCACGATCCTCCCGTACCTCGGCGCCGGCGCCCGGCTGCCCGGCGACGCTCCGCCAACGTCGTTCCCACACCGCACGGTCCCCACCGCACGCGGAGACGAACGCCAACGTCACGGCGAGCGTCGGCAAGCGGTGGCCGCTCGCCGCGCTGGACAGCACGGAAGGTGCGAACAGTGCGGTCCTGGCGAGTTCCCGGTAACTCGGGTTTCCCGCCCGGTTCCTCAAAACGCGCAGATCGTGAGCGAATGCGGCGATCGGACCAGTGGAGCCGTCCAACGGTCGCTCGGGTCTGCCCATGCCCTCTCCTCCCCTGGATGGGTTAACGCAATCGCGCTGCGTGACCGCCATCCTTGTGACCTTCCTGACCACAACCCTAAAGGACCAATGAAGGATGCAGCAGATACAAATAGGTGACTCAATGTACAAAGTCCAATAGTTGGACGCGGAAATTCACCCCCTTGGTGGCACCGGATAGGGTTCGCCCATGTCTGCTCCCCTGCCCCCGCTCGCCGAACTGCGGCGGGCCGCCGAAGTGTTCAACGGCTTCGCGAATGTGGACGCCTCTTGGCTTCGGCTGCTGAAGGAAACGCGGTCCGCGATCGACCTGTCACAGCCCGCGCATCGCACAATTCTTCTTCGCTGGCTGAACTCGTGGGGATGCCGTATCCGGTACCCGCGGGACGGCGAACCCGCCCCCTTCGACGACGGTGTCCGCACCTGGTGGGAGATCTGGGGGACCACTCTCCCGTCGGCCGACCTGGCCGACTTGACGGACGCGGAGATCGACACCGCCGCGAAGGCCTACGCGGACCTGTCAGGTGTCGTCGTCTCAGCGGGACGGACCAGGCGTACGCTGGGCCCGACCGCCGCGTCCAAGGCGCTGTATGCGTTGCGGCCCAACACGATCATGCCGTGGGACGCTGCCATCGCAGCCACCCTCCACGGTGCCCGTGACGGCGCCGCGTTCGGCGCGCACCTGCGACTCGGCCGCGCGTGGGCCGCCGCGGTGATCGCCGAGGCGGGGGACGACGGGGCGGAAATCCCCGCACTGGCGGGCAGGCCCGTGTCACTGGCGAAGATCCTCGACGAATACCTTTACGTCGCCTTCACCATGGGCGCCAAGGGTGACTGGGGAACAGACAGTGGAGAATGGTGGAAAAATGGTAACCGGGGATGACGTCAGACGGATCGTTTCGGACCTGCCTCGCGCCTATGAAGCGCTGGTCCGCGACCGAGCGAAGTTCCGCGTGGGGCGAATCGTGTTCCTTTCGCTCTCGCCGGACGAAACCGTGATGGGATTCGGCTATCCCAAAGAGGAGCGGGAAGCACTGGTGGCCGGCGAACCGGAGAAGTTCATGATGCCGATTCCGTCCGATATGCGCTATCAGTGGGTCCGCGTCCGGCTGTCCGCGATCGATTACGAAGAGTTACGAGAACTGATCGTCGACTCGTGGCGAATGTGCGTGCCGAAGAAGGTCTGGACGGAATACCTGGAAAAGAACCCGAGCTGAACACTCCTTTCGGCGTGCGCCGTTCAGCCCTCTCGCTTACCCTTTTCGGTCGCGTGAATTCACCTTCGGGCGACAAAAGAGGGTAGAAATCCGGTGCCGCCCGACGCGAAGTCCGTGAAGGCCTCCTTCCCTACCCTGAAGGTAGGCAAGGAGGCCTTCACCACCTACCGGGGTTCTTGCGCGACATGATCGCCGGGTTCGCGTTGGGTCAGGGGGGTCGGGGGGGGGGGGTTTGGGTGGGGGGGAAAACAGAAACCCCCCCACCCCCCCCCCCCCCCCCCCCCCCCC
>NZ_JBWKEA010000004.1:79514-304949 GCF_056435685.1 Amycolatopsis sp. NPDC043885 | reverse complement strand
GTGTCCTGAGGGGGACGGGACCGCGGTGGGGGGGGGGGGGGGGGGGGGGGGGGGGGGGTTTTGGGGGGAAAACCAAAAACCCCCCCCCCCGACCCCCCCTGACCCAACGCCTGCCGCCGGCAAGCCCGCGGGTTCGCGCCCCGAACGCGCGTGAAGGCCCCCTTCCCTCGGCTGACCCAAGGGGAAGGTGGCCTTCACGCGCAAACGAGCTACTCGGCCACCTCTTCGATGGCTGAAGTTCCGCGGGAGCCGGGATTCCCATACCGTTCCCACACCTCGTTCAGCCGGATCCGCCCGTCCGGCAGGAACTCCGGCGTGTTCGTGCTGTGCCCCGCGATCACCTGACCGCTGACCAGCACCATCGTGTAGGCCATGTCGATCGTCCCGTCCTCGCCGCACTTCCCGGTCAGCGAGCCGAGCCGCACACCGCCGCCGGTCAACTCCGCCCACACCAGGTCGTCCTTCTGCCGGTACAGGGTGACCGGCGCGTTCGGATCCGTGCTGACCTTGCGGAACCGTTTACCGTCGTAGTTGATCATTCGTTCTGCTCCGTCCGGGTCGGGAACCAGAGGTCGTCCGAGGTCAGATCCGCGAGGTCGTACTTCCCGAGCGCGCTGGTGAGCAGCCGCAGCTCGAGTTCGAGGCAGCGCACCAGCCGCACGAGCCCTTCGGCCGCGTCCTCGTCGACGGCGAGCAGCGCCGCCCGGCCGAGGCCGACCGCGGAAGCGCCCATCGCCAGGCACTTGAGCGCACGGGCCCCTTCCCAGATCCGCCCCGACACCAGCAACGACGCGTCGTGCTTGCCGACCCGGCGCAGGCATTCCACCAGCGGCAATCCCACCTGGTCGAGGAAGACCGACGGCGCCCAGCCGGTGCCGCCCTCGGCACCGTCGACGGTGACGGCGTCCGCCCCCGCCGCCCACGCGACCCGCGCGGCCTCGCCGACGTCGCGGCCCGGATGCAGTTTCACCCAGGCCCGGGCCCGCGGGTAGTTGTTGCGCATCAGGTGGATCTGCTGGCGCAGGATCTCCCCGGTGAAGGTGCCGGGGCTGCTGGAACGCAGCACCATGGCCTGTTCCTTACCGAAGGCTTCGTCCACTGTGTACTGTTCGGCGATCTCGCCGGCGGCCGTGCGCGAGAGCACGGTCATCCCGCCGAGCCCCGGTTTGGCGCCCTGTCCCACCTTGAGCTCGAACGCCAGCCGCCCGGTCTCCAGCAGTTTCGTCGCGGACGGGTCACTGTAGACGAGGTTCCACACCTCCGCGTCGGCGTCTTCGGTGCTCTGCTGCACGACGACACCGCCCAGCCCGTCCGGTACGGCGTCGGCGTACGCGCGGATCCGTCCGAGCAGGCCGTCTTCGGCGCTTTCGCCCATCCGGCCGTATCCGTGCATCGGCACGACGTTCTCGCCGATCACCATCGGCATCCCGAGTCTGCCCGCCTGTTCGCTCGCGGCGATCCCGAGCCCGCTGCCCGCCACCTGCGTGGAGCCGAACGCGCACAGGAACACCGGCGACGGCGCGGTGAACCCGCCGAGGACGGTCGACAACCCGACATCGCCGTACACCGGTTCACGCGCGAGGTCGAACATCTTCTCCAGGCGCCGCGGGACGAACACCGGCGGCACGATCCGCGCGCGGTCGAGTTCATCGGTACCCGAGTCGACGTCCGCGCCGAACAGCGACCGGCCGTATCCCGCGACGTCGGGGAAGACAGCCGCGCTGCCTTCCCGCGCCCTGGCCCGGATCGCGTCTTCGGGGAGCTGCCGCGCGGTGATCACGGCGCCGCGATCCCGGGCAGCTTCGGGTACGCGTTGGCCTGCCAGATCGCGTCCAGCCCGGCGATGTACCGCGTCACCCGCTCCAGCCCCATCCCGAAGCCCGCGCTCGGCGGCAGCCCTTCGCGCGCGAGGTCGAGGTACCAGGCGTACTTCGCCGGGTTCTCCCCCGTTTCCCGCATCCGCTCGATCAGCCGCCGGTACTCGTGCGTGCGCTCACCGCCACTGCAGAGTTCGCCGAACCCGTCCGAGGCGATGAGGTCGAAGTTCCGCAGCACCCCCGGTTCGGTGCTGGACTCACCATCGGTGAACCCGCGCGAACCCTTGGGGTAGTCGACGATGAAGAACGGCCGGTTCGTCTGCTCCGAGATGATCCGCTCGCCCTGCCAGTCGATCTCCGCGTCGGCGCTCTGCCCGTGCCGCAGGCCCTGCAGCCGCGACACCGCCTCGCGGTGCGTCATCCGCTCGAAATCCTCTTCCAGCAGCGCCGTGAACGCTTCGGGATCCCGGCCGAGCGTGGCAAGGTCCACTTTGGACTCTCGCAGGGTATGGGCGACCACGTGCCGGAGCAGGCCCTGAGCGACGTCGAGGACCTCCTCGCGGCTCGCCCGCGCCACTTCGACGTCGATCTGGGTGAACTCGACCAGATGCCGTCCGGTGGTCGAGGTCTCCAGCGGCTCCAGCCGCACGTTCGGGGCGACATAGAAGATCTTGTCGAACGCGAGCAGCGAAGCCTGCTTGTACAGGATGACGCTGGTCATCATCTTGTACTTGTGCCCGTAGTAGTCGACGTCGACCTGCTTCGCACCACGGCATCCCGGGTCGGTGACCGGCCCGATCAGCGGCGGTTGCAGTTCCACGAAACCGTTCATGCCGAGGTATTCGCGGGTGCCCGCGGTGATGCTGTTCTGGATGCGCAGCGCCGCCTGCGTCACCGGCGACGTCAGATGCTCGCGGGTGCCCGGCGGCAGTGCCGCGGCCGATGGTCCGGTCATGTCCTACTCCCCTGTGTCAGTCGGTTCACGGGCTCGATTCCCGGCAGCCCGTACTTCTCGTCGAACGACCGCTCGACGTAGCGGAGCGCGTCCAGCAGATCGCCCGAGGTCATCCGCCGTTCCGCGGGCAGGTCGACGAGGTCGCCCAGCGGCATCGCGCCGATCCGCTGCCACTCCAGGCGGCCGCCGGCGTCCAGCCGTCCGCGCGCGCGGCCCGCGTTGTCCGGGTGCAGGCAGAACGGGACGTCCAGCTGCCCCCGCGCGAACGCCGTGACCAGCGCCCTGCCGAGGTCGGTGTCGAGCGAAAGAACGTTGTCCACCAACGCTTTCGCCTGCGCGTGGATCCCGGTGTCACCGAGCCTGCCGATCCGGGACGCACCCCGCGCGGCCTCGGCGGCGTGCTCCAGCGCGGTCACGTTCTCCGCCACGGTCGGCAGCCGGTGCGCTTCGGCGGTGGTCTTGACGATCAGCCTGCTCGCGCCGGTGCGGGTGGCCAGCCGCGCGGACTCCGCGATCAGCTCCAGCGCGCCGCCCGGTGTCCTCGGGTGGACGCCCATGTAGCCGTAGATCACCACATGCGTCCGCGCGTGCGGCACGTATTCCGCGATCAGCGCGTGCAGCGCGGCGACGGCCTCCTCGTCCTGCCCGGCGTGGGTCTGCTGCGCGTAGCTGAAGGACAGGCAGCGGATCCCGTGCCGCCAGAAGAACATCCCCTCCAGCACGCTCAGCGCGACCAGCAGCGCCGGTGGGCACAACTGACCCATCATGCAGCCGCCGAAGGTCTCCAGGTGCGGCTCCAGTTCGGGACCGCGGGCCTCGGCCAGCGTTTCGCACGAGCGCCGCCAGTTGTCGACGGCTGCCGAAAGCGGCATGCGGCTGTACGGCAGGCAATACGACACCGGACCGCCCTCGGTCGCGTGCAGCCCGAAGTCCAGCAGGGACCGGACGATCCGGCGGGGGTCCGCCGAACCGTGCCGGACCTGCACCGGGAAGTCCCCGGTCAGCACTCCGTCGAGCAACGCCGTCGTCGTCGCGGGATCGTGGTCGACGAGCGGGTACCCGTTGAGATCGGCACCGGCCGCCAGCGCCGCGCGAGCCGCCTCGTGGTCGCCGACCCTGGTGTAGCTGTCGATCGTGATCGTGCCGACCGTCGCGGCCCGCGCCGCCCTGGTCGCCAGCAGTCCCCGGGTCATCCGCCCCGGATCGGCGAACCCCATGCGGGGCTGGACGACCAGGTCACCCCTGGCGTGGTGGCGCGCGACCACCTCGCCGAACGAATGTCCCCGCCGCGGGGTGAGCACGCTCATCCGGCACCCAGCGGGACACCGGGGGCGCGCACGGACAGGGTGCGGAGGAAGGTCCGGAACGGCGTCAGCCCGCCGGAGTCCTCGAACACCGCGTCGAAGCCGGCCTCCAGCAGCCGCGCCGCGTTGCTGCCGCCCGTGACGTCGAGCTTCCCGCCGATGACGACCGGCATCGTGACCAGCTCCGCCCGCGCGCGGAAGGTTTCCATCAACCGGACGCCGTCCTGACGGCCGTGCCCGTTGAGGCTGCTGATCACCAGCAGGTCCGGCCGCCGGGTGACGCATTCGCGCACGATCGTCGCGTCCGGGACGCAGGCGCCGAGGTTGGTGACCCGGCAGCCCAGTTCCTCCAGCAACAGCTCCAGGTACACCAGGTTCCAGGTGTGCGCGTCGGACGAGAGCCCGGTGACGAGCACGTCGAGACCGGCGTCCGGGAGCGTGGGCTGGACGGCTTCGATGGTCATGGTGCGGCGCTCTCCCTCTCTCCTCGGTCCGGCCGCACGTCGATCTCGATCAGCGCGACCGCCTCTTCGGCCAGGCGCGACGCCTCCGCCGGGCTGTCCGCGGTCACCATCAGATCGCCGACGCGGTCCCACGAACTGCGCAGCCCGTCGAACCGGTCACCCGCCGAAACCCCGACGTCGCACAGGAACACGCCTTCGGCCTGCGACGCCTTCTCCACGCCGCGCACGTCCTCGATGAGACCGGGCTCGATCGAGAGGAACCGGACCGCGGCGCCGCCTTCGGCCCTGCGCGGCAACACGTCCACGACCGGTTCGTCCTTCATGACCGAGAAGTAGGCGCGGTTCAGCTCCACCGGATAGGCGCGCTGGATCAGCTCGATGATGCCGTCGCCCGCGAACCTGCCGGCGCATTCGACCAGGTACGGGACGCCGTCCGAGACGATCCATTCGCAGTGGACGATCCCGGTGCGGAACCCGGCCGCCGACGTGAGCCGCCGGGTCTCCTCGGTCAGCGTCACGGTCAGCTCGTCCGTGATGTCGGCGGGGACGATATGCGCGAGCTCGATCGGGCGCGGCCCGGGGAACAGCCGCTTGCCGGTGACGTTGGCGAACAGCGGCTCGCCGTCCCGCAGCAGCATCTCGACGCTGTACTCGTCGCCCTCGACGAAGCTCTCGGCCAGCATCTTCAGTTCCATCGCGCGGTCCGGGACGAAGATCCCCTCGTCCTGCACGACACAGTTCGCCCACGCCTGCTCGGCTTCCGCCGGGTCGGTGAGCACCTGCGTCCCCACCGATGCCTGCCGGTTCGCCGGCTTGAGCACGGTCTTCCCCGGATGCCGCGCCATGAACTCGCGGACCTGGTCCGGGCTTTCGACGTGCGCCGACGCCGGATTCGCGATCCCCGCCGCCCGGCTGACCAGGCGCAGCACCGCCTTGTCCCGCAGGATCTGCGCCGCGCCGAACCCCGCGCCCGGCAGGCCGTAGCGCTCCGCGAGCCGGGCCGCGAACGGGGTCGCGTACTCGGTCAGCGGGACGACGGCGGCCGGATCGAGGTCGTGGTGGACGTGGTAGAACTCGTCCGCCTTGCCGGGAAGGTGGAATTCCCACTCGATCAGCTCGCGCACCAGCGCCGAACCGGCCACCGTCGTCCGTGCGTCGCGTTTGCGGACGACGTCGGGTTCTTCGACGAAGATGACCGAGCCGTTCGGCTGGAAGTCCTTGATGGACGAGCCCAGGGCCGCGGCCACGAACCCGACCAGCACCACCGGCCGCGTCATGACTCGTCCTCGACGTAATACCAGTTCTCCGGATTGATCAGGCCGTACGGGTTGATCGGCGAGAACCCGCGCAGGTTGCCCGCGACCTCGAACAGCCGCCGCGGGAACGTCGGCATGAAGATCACCGGCGCCTGGTCGGCGATGTACTCCTGGTACTCGTAGAGCGCTTCGAGGGAGTCGGTGGTGACGGTCTTCGCGATCAGCTCGTCCGCTTTGGCGTCCCGGTAGTTGCTGAAGTTGCAGGCGGCGCCGCTCTGGAAGAGGTTCTCGCCGGTCGGGTAGTTGTAGACCCAGCCGCCGCCCCAGCAGGACAGCTGCCACATCCGCTTCTCGCCGGGGCCGTCCTCCGCCACCAGCACCGACCCCATCACCTCTTCGAGGCGGATCTCGATCCCGGCCTTGGCCGCGTCGTCCCGGAACTGCGCCATGAGCCGGGCCAGCGAGGGCCGCCCTTCCCAGTAGCGCAGGGAGAAGCTCAGTTCGGTGCCGGCCGGGATGCCCTCGCCCGCTTCACCGGGGCCGGTGCCGGGCCGGACGCACACCGCGGGTGAGGTGGTGACGTCCCAGCCGTTGTCGGCGAGCAGCTGCCGCGCCTTCTCCAGGTCGAACGGCCAGAACCCGCCACGCTCGGCGATCTTCGGCGAGACCAGGTCGCTCTTGGGCAGCACCGGGATCGACCCCGTCTGGCTCCAGCCGTAACCCTGGTAGACCTCGCGGGCCCCGTACTCCTGGTCGAAGCAGCTCTGCAACGCCTGCCGGACGTAGGGCTGCCTGATCATGTTCCCGGCGACGGTCGGGTTGCTGAAGTTGACCGCCATGAAGTTGATGTTGAACAGGATCTGCGGTTCCAGCTGGAAACCGTCGCCGAGCGGGTTGGGCCCGCCCTTCGTCGGGTCGCCGTCGGGCTGGACGCCCATCCCCGGTGGCAGGAAGCCGACCTGGACGTCACCGGACTGCAGCAGTTCGTACTGCTGCTCGTCCGACGTCGTCGAGACCTGGCGCAGCTCGTCGAGATGCGGCGGGTTGGGCCCGCTGTAGTGCTCGTTCGGGACGAAGGTGACGACACCTTCCTCGGTGTAGCTCTTGAGCCGCCACGGCCCGTTCACGACACTCCACACAGGACTGTCGGCCCAGCGCGTGCGGTGCGAGTTGTCCTCCTCGACGACGTCACCGTTCTCCGCCATCAGGAACTCGTAGACCGCTTCCGCCTGACCGATGTCGTGCGTCGCGTCGGCGGGCCCGGCCGCGGTGCGGTCCCATGCCTTCGGCATCGGGGTGATCATGGTGAGCTGGTTCAGCAGCACCCAGTTCTTCGAATACGCCTTGTCGAACGTGAAGCTCACCTTGTCGTCGGCGACCTTCCCGAACGACACCAGGTTGTCCGGGAAGTAGCCCTCGGAGTACGCGCCGAACCTCGGCCCCTTCACTTTCAGCATGTTCATCCAGAAGATGACGTTGTCCGCGCAGACCGTCTCGCCGTTGGACCACTTCCACGGTTTGATCCGGACCACGCAGGTGCGGCCGGTCTCGTCCCACACCGGCTCTTCACCGACGCTGAGATCCCAGTCGATCTCCGGCGCGCCGTCCCGGCCCAGCCAGTACAGCGGCCGGTACATCAGCATCTGGAACTCGTAGAGGCTCCGCACGCCGAAGCGCTCGCCCGGGGTGAAGGGGAAGATCACCGCGGGCGGGAACCCGGGCAGGCAGGCCCAGGTCGCCACGCCGCCCTTGATCGGCTTGTCCGTCATGACTTTCGCTTCCTCCGAATGTCGGCCGCGCTCAGGCGGCGGTCGCCTCGAGTACCTCGGCCGGCCGCTTCTCCTGCGCCGACAGCGGTTTCGCCAAGCTGAAGTAGGTGCCGATCACGATCGCGCCCTGCAGGATCGCCAGCCCCCAGAAGGCGTAGGGCACGGTGGTCGCGTCCGCCAGCGACGACAGCGCGACCGTCGCGCCGACGCCGAGCCCGAGTCCGAGGGCCTGGGTGCTGCCGAAGATCCGGCCGACCCGCTCCTCCGGACTGGCCCGCATCAGCAGTGTGCGCGCCGCGATCCGGCCCTGCGCGAAACAGAAGCCGGCGAACGGGATCGCCGCCATCAGCGCGATGTAGTGCAGCGGCTGGATCGCGAGGCAGATCAGGTTGCCGAGCGTGCCGAGCACGGCCAGATGGATGCCCTTGAACCGCTTGCTGACCTTGCCGTACGCGGCGGCGCCGACGATGAAGCCGACCCCGGCCAGCGCGTCGACCACACCGATCATCCACGCACCCTGGTCGAAGGTCTGCAGGATCAGCGTCGTCAGGATGACGTTGGCGACCATCAGGCCGATGTTGCCGTTGGCGTAGAGCAGCGCGAGCCGCTTGATCGGCTGGCGCACGGGGGCTTCGACCGGCGCCGACGGGTCGGTGGCCGTGGTCTCCTCGGTCACCGGGGCCTTGGCGGGTTTACGGCCGATCGCGTAGACCAGCACGGCCGAGAGCACGAAGCTCAGCGAGTTGAACACGAACAACGGTGTGGGGCCGAACCAGATCACCAGGAAGCCCGCGAGCGAGGAGGCCAGCAACATGCCGGAGTTGCTCGCCATCTCGAAGTGGGAGTTGAACTTCCCGAGCCGCTCGTCGCGGATCCGTTCCTTGATGAGGCCGTTGCTGGCGGGCATGAACAACGCCGTGGTGCAGGCGAGCATGAAGTTCGCTATGTAGGAGCCGAGGTTCGCCGGACCACCGATCCACAGCCACACCGGCAGCGCGAACGCGGTCATCGCGCTCACCAGGTCCGCCGCCACGCACAGCATCCGGCGGTCGACCTTGTCGACCAGCTTGCCGAACAGGACCGCGAGCGCGACCTGCGGGATGGACACGGCGATGAACAGCCAGCCGACCGCCAGGGTGGTCTGTTCGGCGTGGAAGACCAGGATCGCGGCGGCGGTGATCTGGAACGCGTTGCCCGCGGTGGTGATGAATCCCGCCGGGACCAGCAGGCGTTCGGCGAGCCGGGAACTCCGGGCCGCGTCGGTGGTGAGGGTGCTGTCGAGTGACATGGGGGGTCAGACCTCGCTCGTCGGAGGGAATTCCAGTGGTGGCACGGTGAAGGCCGCGGTGTGCGTGACGTCGAAGGCGGCCGGGGTGATCCGGAGTTCGAACCCGCCGGCTTCGGCGGCACGCCCGGCGAGGTCGATCAGGATCGGCGAGGCACAGCCGATCAGGGCCCGCAGTTCGAGGAAGAGGTCACCGAGCCGGGCGCGGAGCATCTCCTGGTCGAGGTTGCCCTTCAGCGTGCGTTCCGTCGCCGCACGCAGGCGTTCGACGTGCTGCACCACCAGATCGGCGGCCCGGCTGAGGCTGAAGTCCTCGAGTTCGTAGTTCAAGGAGAACCGGGAGACCATCGCCGCCGCGCGTTCCGTGGCTTCGGTCGACACCGGGAGCGAGCCGTTCTCGCCGCCGACCTCGGCGGTGAGTTTCGCCAGTGTCTCGGCGAGTTCGTTCCAGGGCGTGACCAGCCGCTCCCCCGCGACCTTCTCCAGCGCGGCACGGGAGAAGTTGGTCCGCGCGAACTCGGGGGCGGTGAGGTTGAGGTGGAACCGCGCGATGTCTCGGGGCACCTCGGCCGCCAGCTCACGGGCCCAAACCACGTGTCCCTTGCTGGTGGAGAACTTCTCGTTCTCCAGTTCGTAGAACTCGTTGACGAGCAGGGTGTCCGGAAGGACGTAACGGCCTTCGAGGGCTATCAACTCGGCGACGTGGACGACACCCCAGGTGAACAGCGGATCGAACCCCATGAACACCACGACCCGCGCGTCGTTCTCCGCGAGCCAGGCGTCGTCGTCGGCGACCTTCGGCTTCCCGTTGCGCCGCAACGCGTACTCGGTGCAGTACATCGAGGCGGGCATGCCCTCGACCCAGGCGTTGAGCCGTTGCCCCGGCGTCTGGAGGAACGGCGCCGGCAGGCCCCATTTCACCGGATACGTGATCGCGAAGTCGGGCAACGGCCCGGACAGCAGTTCCCGCATCAGCCCGAGCACGTGCGGCCGCCACGCGGGACCGCGTTCCTCGTAGTAGGCGAGGAGTTGCTCGCGGTACTCCGAGACCGGGAAGACCATGATCTCGGTCTCGCGGTAGGTCACCTCGTCGGCCGGGTCGAGCACCGAGTACGGCTCGATGAGCGCGTCGAAGTCGATCGGATGCCCGCAGCCCTCGCAGAACCCGCCGCGGCTGTCGGCGAGGCACGTCGGGCAGCCACCGCCGACGAAACCCTCGACCAGGAACTCGCCCTTGCTCTCGCTGTACGGCAGCCGCACCTTGCGCAGGCGAAGCTTTCCCTTGTCGTACAGGCGTTTGACGTAGTCGTAGACGAGCGTCTTGTAGCCGTCGTCCGTCGGCGAGAAACCGTCGACCTCGACACCCATCGCCTTGAACGTGCGCTGGATGTTCTCGGTCGACTGCTCCACCAGTTCGGGCGGCGTCAGCCCGACCCGGGCCGCGCTGGTGACGAGGTAGGTCTGGCTGTCGTCGGTGCAGGAGGCGAACACGGCCTCGCGGCCGGCCGCGCGCAGGTACCGCCGGTGCACGTCGGCACCGAGGTACGGGCCGGCGATATGCCCGATGTGCAGGTCGCCGTTGGACGTCGGGGGGCCGCCGATGATCACCACCGGTCGCTTGTCGGCCATGGTCATGCCCCTGCCCGGTCGGACGCCCGCGCTGCATGCCGGGCGGCGAACTTCGCCGTCATGTCGGAGTCCCACCAGATCGCGTACATCTCGAAGTCCTCCGCACCGTCGTTGAGGATGCGGTGCTCGGTGCCGGGCCGGTGGAACTCGATGTCGCCGGGTTTGAAGGCTCGGCGCTCTCCCCCGGCCTCGACGACCGCTTCGCCGTTGACGGCGATGAAGATCTCGTACTCGTGGTGGGAATGCGCACCCGTCGCGCCGTGCGCCGGCACCGTCACCCAGGCGCCTTCGAACGGCGCGTTCAGTGCCGCCCACGGCAGGAGCCGCTGGCCGTAGGCGCCGTTCTCGAAGACCATCTTTTCCCGCTCAAGCGGACGGATCTCCATGACTTTCTCTTCCTTCTCGTGGATCAGCGGGTGGCGACGATGGGGGCGGTTTCCGAAGTCGGCTGCGGTGGCACCGAAGGGTTTTCGCCGCGGTGGGCGAGGATGTCCTGCAGAATGTCGTTGGCTCGCGGGGCGAGGACGCTCAGCAGCGAGTCCGCGATGCCGTGTGTGGCCTCGTTGACGCCCTGGAGGTACACGGCCGTCGTTGCGGGCTGGTCGATCTCCAGCCGGTAGTCGCGGGTCACCTTGATCTCCGACAGGCCGATCGACTTCGCGATCTCCTGGACCATCCTCGGCATCTCAGGGGAGAAACCGGTGCCGAGCAGCACGAGATCGGTGCGCAGTTCCTGGGTCTCTCCGGTGCGCCGGTCGGTCAGCTCCAGCACGATCTCGTCGCCCTCGTCGCGGGCGTCGGTGATGTCGTTCATCGTGATCATCTTGAGCCGGGAACGGCCGGAGAGACGGTCCAGGTAGACGGAGCGGTAGAGCGCGTCCATCGTGCCCGGCGCCAGCCCGGAGTAGTTCGTGTGGTGCATCTCCTTGAGCATCTGCTCGCGTGCTTCCGGTCGCGCCTCGAAGAACTTGTCCACATGGGACGGGAAGAACAGCTCGTTGTTGAACTTGCTGCTCTCGTAGTAGTTCAGGCCGATCGAACGCATCACCATCGTCGGCTTGCATTCGGGCAGGTCGGCCTGCACCGAGCTGAACAGTTCCGCCGCGCTCTGCCCGGCCCCGATCACCGCGACGCGGTACGGAAGGTCCTTACGCAGCTTCGCGATTCTCGGCAGGTACTGCGTGCTGTGGATGACGCGATCCTGGTTCACCGTCCGGAGCAGGTCGGGGATCCGCGCGTCCCGGCCGGCGCCGACCACCAGGTACCGGCTGCGGATGACCTCGCCGTCGGCGACACGCGTGTCCCAGCCGGTGAGCGTGCCGTCCGTCCACACGGGAGTGATCTCGCGGCATTCCCGGCCGCGTTGCAGGTCCACCAGGGAAAGCGAGTCCGCCGTCCACTTGAGATAGTCGGCGAGTTCGACCCGGTACGGGACGAAACTGCCCATGTTCACGAATTCGTTGAGCCGGTTCGTGGCGTGCAGGTAGTTCAGGAACGAGAAGCGGCTGCGCGGGTTGCGCAAGGTCACCAGGTCCTTCAGGAACGAGACCTGTGACAGTGCCTCCGGCAGGAGCATGCCCCGCTGCCAGGAGACCTCTTCGTCCCGTTCGAGCAGGACCGATTCGCGGGCCAGTCCGGGCGCGAGCTCTTCCAGTGCCACTGCGAGCGCCAGGTTGGACGGTCCTGCTCCGACTGCGAGCAGCTCGACATCACGGTTCGCCATTTGTTTGCTCCGCCATCGTTGAGAGTGCTGGGAAGGTGTGCTGCGGTGCCGGTGCGCGGTCAGGCGCCGGCGGCCACCGAGGGCAACAGGGGATGCGCGGTCAGCCGGACCTGGGCCATGGCCTTGTCCAGCACCGCTTCGCAGTCTTCGGGGTCGGCGCCCGCGCAGATCACGTACGCGTGCCGCGAGATGAACTCCGCCGGCGGCAGCCGCATGCGCGCACCTGGCTCGACGAGCACGTCGGCGGCGAGGATTCCGTTGTTCCGCAAGGTATCCGGTACGGACACGGACTCGACGACACAGTCCTGTTTCGGGTAGCCGAACCGCACGCCGACCCACCGGGGCTCGGCCTCGTGCGGGATATGGGGACGCATGCCGAGCGCGACGTCGACCGCGGCCGCGCCCGGGTCGACCCCGGTCGCGAACTTGGCGAGCAACGGGATCAGGTCTCCGCCGAGCCTGCCGTTGATCTCCACGATCACCGGTCCGCGTCCGGTGAGCTTGAGTTCGGTATGCGTGATGCCGTAACGGAAGTCGATCGCGCTGTGCGCGTGGGCCAGCGTCGAGCGCAGTGCCGGGTCGGCGAGCAGTGCGTCCGCGGAGCTGACCAGGTGGCCGAGTTCCTCGAAGTACGGGTGCATGCCGACCGTCTTGTGTGCCACGAACATCGGCGTGTACTCGCCGTCCACGACGGCGCCGTCCACGCTGATCTCCGGGCCGCTCAGGTACTCCTCGACCAGCGCCCCGCCCTTGTAGGCGGGAGAGCCGCCGAAGCTGGCGTCCTCCGCGGTCCGGAACGCCTTCCGCACCGCGGAGGCGTCTTCCGCGAGGCTGACGCCGATGCTGGCCCCGCCCCCGCGTGGCTTGACGACGACCGGGTACCCGATCCGTTCGGCCACGCGGACGGCTTGGTCGTCGTCGTGCACGAACCCGAAATCGGGCTGCGCGACGCCGGCCGCGGTGAGCGTCCGGCGGCTGAACCACTTGTCACGGCAGCCTTCGATCGCGGAGATCCCGGCACCCGGCACCCCGAGTTCGTCCGCGACATGCGCCGCCGCGACGATCAGCGCCTCGTCCCAGGACACCACGCCGAGCACCGGCGTCGCGGCGTGGAGCGCACGGGCCGCGGCCAGCACGGCGTCCTGGTCCTGCGTGTCCAGCACCGTGGCGCCGGTGATGTAGCGCTCCTGCCACGTCGGCTCGGTCCCGGTGAACAGCCACAAGGGATGCCGATGCCCGGCCGACGCCAACAGGTACTCCCGGTACGGCCGCATCCCGCAGCCGATCACCAGGACAACACCCTCCGCTGAGCTCATTCCCTCTCCCCACCAGCCCGTCGCTCCGTCGCGGGCTACTACATCTCGGGGGCGGGTTGACCGGAACCCTTGATTCGGGAAGAACAATCAACGAGGGCGTGGCTTCAGACGGCCGCTTCGTACGCGGCGGCGAGGCGCTGCAGCACGCCGGGGCCGTCCTTCTCCGGCGCCGGCTCGCCGAGGTGGACGACCCGAAGTTCGGCCATGAACTCCGACCACAGTTCCGGCCCGCCCGCGGCGAGCAGTTCGGCCCGCACCCGCAGGCGCTCCGTCGTCGGACGATGCTCGATACCCCAGGCCCCGAGGTGCGCGAACACGGGCACCAGCTGGATCGACGCCTCGGTCAGGCTGTACGCGGCCCGCTTGCCGGGCCCGGCGTCTTCGCGGGTCAGCAGACCGGCCTTGACCAGCCGCTTCAACCGGTCCGCGAGGATGTTGGACGCGATCCCCTCCTCGGATCCGGCGAGCAGCTCCCGGAAGTAACGCCGGGTGCCGAACATGATGTCCCTCAGCACGAGCAGGCTCCAGCTGTCGCCGAACGCCTCGACCGCGGCGTTGATCGGGCAGCCGGAACGGGCGGGTTCCGCCATCCCTTACCTCCACAAGAAGTGGTTGCAATCTACCATCGCTCACTTTATCGTGAACCGGCCGATTGCAGAACGCAAGCACTAGGGGGCCGGCATGCTCGAACCACAGACCGCGGACGGGAAAGTGCTGTGGCACTTCACGATGTCCCTCGACGGCTTCGTCGCGGGCCCTGGCCACGGCATGGACTGGATGACCGGCGTCACTTCCCGGCCGGACCTGATCGACGAATACGCCACGACCACCGGCGTCGTGCTCGGCGGCCGTGATGGCTGGGACGCCTACCCCGACCCGAGCGGTATCTACGGCGGCGCCTGGAAAGGGCCGCTGTTCGTCTTGACCCACCACCCCGAAGACGCCACACCCACGGACGGGGTGACGTTCCTGAACTGCGGCGCGGACGAAGCCGTCCGGATCGGGCTGGAGGCGGCGAACGGGAAGAACCTCGAGGTGTTCTCGCCGGACATCGGCCGCCAGTTGCTCGCGCTCGGGTTGATCGACGAGATCGACCTGCAGATCGCGCCGGTCCTGCTCGGCGACGGCATCCGGCTGTACGACAACCCCGGTGGGGCACCGATCCACCTCCGCGGACTCGGCCGGGAAGACCCGCGAGGCGTGCTCGACGTCCGGTTCCGGCCTGCCTGATCGCGCGCCCCGGTCGTGGGTGATTCCGGTCGGCAGAACGACCGGGTCTCAGGTACGTACTGCCGGTGCGCGGATGGCGGTTTCGCGTGACTGGCCGGACGAAACCGCCGGCATCGGCGCCGGCCTCGTGACCACCGACGCGAGCAGGGCTGGAAGTCCCTAGGACAGAATGATGTTCACCATCCACGAGATGCCGAACCTGTCGACGCAGGCACCGAATTCGTCGCCCCACATCTGCTTTTCGAGAGGAACCGAAACGGTGCCGTCGGCGGAGAGCTTCTCCCAGTATCCGCGCAATTCCTCGCCGTCGTCGCCACTGAGGCTGATCGACACGTTGGTGCCCGGATTGTGCTCCATTCCCGGCGGCGTGTCCGACGCCATGATCGTGTAGCCGCTCGGGGAATCGAGCCGGCTGTGCATGATCTGATCCTCCGCCGGCGTTCCGGCCATACCGGACTCACCGAACGTATTCAGCGTCAGTTCTCCGCCGAACACCGACTTGTAGAACTCCATGGCCTGCCGGGCGTCGCCGGCGAAGCTGAGGTAGGGATTGAGACGGGAAGCCACTGGAACGCTCCTTCTGGTCGGGTCACGAGCATCCTGGCAGACCCCTCCCGGTGCGACAACGGCTGGACTACGGCCGGATGAATTCCTTCGCACAACGAAAATTCAACCCCGTTCACCGAATGCGGTGAGCAATTTCCCGAGTGCCACTTTAGGGTCCACGTATGCCCGCATTCCGGATCCGCCCCGGTTCGGCGACGGCGCGACGATCCTCAATCCGAAGGGGAACGACCGCGCTTGCCGGCGTCTCGCCTACCGCGCGAAATCCGCGGACTACAGCCGGTTGCGCGGAGACGAACGCGCCGAGCACGTCCGAGGCCTGTGCGCGGCGGATCCCGCACCCGGTGTGCTCGCCTACGACGGCACCACCCCGGTCGGCTGGTGTGGCGTCGGGCCGCGCGCGCACCTGCACCGCATGACGCGTTCCCGCACGATGCCGCCGATCGACGACGTTCCGGCGTGGACGGTCGTCTGTTTCGTCGTCCGGTCCGACCATCGCCGCAAGGGCGTGGCGCACGCGCTGCTGGACGGCACGGTCTCCTACGCCCGGGCGCACGGCGCACCCGTCATCGAGGGCTATCCCGTCGATCCCGGCGAGGGGCGGATCAACTCGTCCGCGGCACACGTCGGGACCATCGGGCTGTTCGCCGCCGCGGGGTTCGAACTCGTCGCGCCCGACACCGTCCGGACGTGTCGCGAAAGCCATTTTCGCAACCCCTCCCAGGGCGCGTCCCGACCGCCGCGCCCTGAACCAGCCCGAAGGGCCCTTCGCCGCATCAGATGCGGCGAAGGGCGCCTTCAGCCCACCCAGCAGCATCGAAAACCGAGAGCTAACGATTGACTTTCGATAGATAACGCGTGAAACTCGATGCATGATCACAGGGCAACGGGCGGTCGCGCCCCTCCGAGTGTTCCTCGTGCTGCTGTTCGGGGTCCTCGTCCTCTTCCAGACCATGTCCCTGCCGGGGCAGTTCGCGCACATGGCACGGCAGGACCCCGAAATGGCGTACCTGCGCTGGCCCGCGACGGCGGTCTCCGTCTTCTGGGTGCTGTGCGTCCAGGTCGTGGTCGTCGCCACCTGGCACCTGCTCACGCTGGTCAAGAAGGACCGGATCTTCACCGAAGCTTCCCTGAGATGGGTGGACGCCATCGTCTGGGCCATCCTCGCCGGTTGGGTGGTGCTGGCGGGCGTGTTCCTCTACGTCGGCTTCAACGCCGAAGACCCGGGCCTGCCGCTGCTGTTGTTCCTCGCGTTGATCGGCGTCGCCGTGCTGGGCCTGCTCATCGTCGTGATGCGCACGCTGCTGCGGCAAGCCACCACCCTGCGGTCCGACCTGGAACAGGTGATCTGATGCCGATCGTCGTCCGTATCGACGTCGAGCTGGCCAAGCGCAAGATGAGTGTCGGCGAATTCGCCGAACTCGTCGGGCTCACCCCGGCGAACGTGGCGGTGCTGAAGAACGGCCGCGCCAAGGCCGTCCGGTTCAGCACCCTCGAAGCGATGTGCCGGGTGCTCGAATGCCAGCCCGGCGACCTGCTCGAATGGGTCGAAGAGGAGCACTAGACCGTCGAGAACTTCAGGTGGAAGTTGTCGAGCGTCGCGGGCAACGGCCGCTCCGGCCCGAGGACGGCACCGGAGACCAGTTCGAAGCGCCGGTCCTTGATCAAATGCGCCAGCATCGTGCTCGCGCAGAACAGCACGAGATCCCGGCCGGGACAGATGGCCGGTCCGGCGCTGAACGGGACGAGCGCCGGATTGGCCGCCGCACTGCCGTCCAGCCAGATCCCGGGTTCGAACCGGTCGGCGTAGGGCAGGGATTCGGGGTCGCGGTGGAAGAACGGGGTGAAGATCAGGACCGTGGTCCCCGCGGGGCCCCAGGCGGTCTCGGCCGTGCTCTCGCGCAGCAGCGCGGGCGTGGTCGGCCACAGCCGGACCGATTCGAGGGCGCAGGCACGCAGGTACGCGAAGGGGCCGGGCGCGGTCAGGTCGGCGGCCGCGACCTCTTCGTCGGCACGTTCCCGTGCGCAAGGGTGGGTGGCCAGTAACGCGAGCGCGCGGAAGGTGACGATCCCGGCGGCGTCGAACGCGAAGAGCCAATGGGCGACCTGGTCGGCGACGACGTCCATCGTCCGCTCGCCCGACGGACCCGCCGACGCGATGGCTTCGGCGAGGCTGCCCGGTTCCGCCCGTTCCAGATGGCCGATGAGCCGGGTGCGGAACTGATCGTGGAGCCGGTCTCGCCGAGGGTGCGCGTACGCCCAGTTCGCGTCCTTTCGCAGGCGGGCGAGCGCGTCGGTGAGGCCGTCGTCGCCCGCCGCGGACTCGCCGAGCGTGACCCGGCGGACCATCCGCCACCAGGCCACGTTGAAGGTGTCCCAGTCCAGCGTGCCGCCGTCCCAGAGTGACGCCGCCTCCTCGGCGATCGCCGCGGCGAAGGGCGCGGCGAGGTCGTGCAGCGTCTTCCCCGGTTCGAGGACGTCCTCGTTGAACCGGCGGCGCGGCACGCGCTCCGTCGCGTCCGAGATCAGCACGCCGTGCGGCTGGAAATGTCCCAGCGCCGCCCGCTTCTCCTCGGTCGACGGGCTGAACGGGACCGGCGCGGCGGCGAGCACCTCGCCGACGTCCTCCCCCGACAGCGCCAGGTCGATCGTGCGACCGGGCACCCGCAGCCGCAGCGGGCCAGGACCGTAGTGGGACCGGAGCCGCCCCAGCAGCCGCACGGCAGCGCGGTCGAACTGGAGTTTCTGCGCCGCGGCCATCCCCAGCGGCCGCCGTTTGATCACCCCGCCGGCGAGCGTGGGCAGGACGACCCGCAGCGCGACGCGCACGGTGTCCTGGACGGAAGCGGTGGCCGGTTCGGTCGAAGTCGCCATACCCGGGGCTACCCGCCGCGGCGTGCGCATAACCGGTTTGTCCCACGTCCGGGCGGGGAATCCGGCCGCCATGGCGACCAAGGCACCCGGCGCGGATCCACCCGAGACAGCGGATCTGGACAGGCTCCGTTCGGCGGCGTCCGGCTGCCGCGGCTGCGATCTCTACCGCGACGCCACCCAGACCGTCTTCGGTGAAGGCTCCCGCACGGCGGAGATCATGGTCGTCGGCGAACAACCCGGTGATCAGGAGGATCGGCAGGGTGCCCCGTTCGTCGGGCCCGCCGGAAGGCTGCTCGACCGAGCCCTCGACGAAGCGGGTTTCGACCGCCGGAAGATCTACGTCACCAACGCGGTCAAACATTTCAAGTTCAAGCGGGACGAACGCGGCAAACGGCGGATCCACAAGACACCGTCCAAGACCGAGATCGTCGCCTGCCGTCCGTGGCTGCACGCCGAACTGGCGGCGGTACGTCCGGAACTGCTGATCTTCCTCGGCGCGACTGCGGCGAAGGCGCTCCTCGGCGATGACTTCCGCATCACCCGGAGCCGCGGCGAGCGGATCGACCTCGCCGAGTTCGCCACCACCGCGGCCGCCACGGTGCACCCGTCCGCGGTGCTGCGCGCGCCGGATCGCGACGAGGCCTACCGGGCCTTCGTCGCGGATCTCGTGGCGGCGCGCGGCGACCGCTGAATCACGCCACTTCGGAGCTGCGGCCGCCGTCGTGCAGGCCGAGCATGTCCAGCAGGGTCGCGCAGTCTTCGGCGCTCGTCGCCCGCGAAGCCACGGCGAGCGCCGCCTTACGACGGATCGCCTCCTGCTCCGGCGTCTCCTGGCCTTCCGGCAGCAGGTCCGGTACGGGATGAAGTCCGAGTTCGTTGTTCATCTGTTCCCCCTTGGCTGAAGGATGTGTCGGTCTGGTACCCGCGGTCCGCGGGTTTGAACACGGGTGACCCCGTTCGAGGGTGAATCAGCTCCGCAACGCCGGGAGCAGCGTGTCCTCAGCGAAGCGGAGGAAGCCTTCCTGCTGGTCACCGCCGATCTGGATCAGGGCGAGGTCGGTGAACCCTGCCGCCTCGAACTCGCCGGCCTGCTTCACGATCCGGTCGACGTCGGGCCCGCACGGGATCGCCTCGGCGACGTCCTCCGGTTTGACGTACTGGGTGGCCCCGGCGAACCCCGCGGGCCCCGGCAGTTCGGCGTTGACCTTCCAGCCACCACCGAACCAGCGGAACTGCTCATGCGCCCGCCGGATCGCGGCGTCGCGATCCTCGCCCCAGGACACCGGCAGCTGGGCGATCTTCCTGCTTGGCGGGCCGAGTTTGGTCGCGTCCCACTCGCGGCACAGCGACCCGTCGGGCTCCACCGCGATCATCGCGTCGGCGATCGGCGCGAACCGGGTCACCGACTGCGGCCCGGACACCGCGACCCCGATCGGGACACGCTGCTCCGGCAGGTCCCACAGCTTCGCGGAGTCCACCCGGAAGTGGTCACCCTTGTAGTTGAAGTAGCCGCCGTCGAACAGCCCGCCGATGATCTGGACCGCTTCGGCGAGCATTTCGTGCCGGACGTTAGCCGGTGGCCAGCCGCGTCCGACGACGTGTTCGTTGAGGTTCTCACCCGCGCCGAGGCCCAGGGTGAACCTGCCGTCCGACAACGCCTGGACGGTCGCCGCCTTCTGCGCCACCACCGCCGGGTGATAGCGCATGGTCGGACACGTCACGAAGGTCATCAGTTCGACCCGTTCGGTGCTCTGGGTGACCGCTCCCAGCACGCTCCACGCGTACGGCGAATGCCCCTGCTCGTCCAGCCAGGGCGAAAAGTGGTCGCTCATGACCTCGAAGTCGAACCCCGCTTTCTCCGCTCCGGCGGCGTATCCCACCAGGTCCTTCGGTCCGGCCTGCTCGGTCATGAGGGTGTAGCCGATGCGCATAGAAGCCTCCTTCGCGTCCGCTCCCCGCGTACCCGCCCGCCCCCGGGATCAACCGGACGTTTATCCGGCGAATCGAACGGGGTACCTGACCGGGGGAAGAAAGGAGCCGCGATGCCGCAGCAGGCTTGGAGCGACAAACGAGAACGTCAGTACGAACACATCAAGGACTCGGCGAAGGATCGGGGCGCGAGCACCGACCGGGCCGAGGAGATCGCCGCCCGCACCGTCAACAAGAACCGTGCGCAGGCAGGCGAGTCACACGAGGCCAGCCGCACGTCCCTCCAGGACATGTCACCTCAGCGGCGGGGTGGCAAGCGCTCCGGGAACCGGTTGGGGCCGAACGGCCCGACCAAGGACCAGCTCTACAACGAAGCGAAACAGCGCAACGTCGAGGGCAGGTCGAAGATGTCCAAAAAGGAGCTTCAGCGAGCCCTGGGCCGTTGATCACGCGTCACGCGGCGGAGCACCGCCGCGGTCACCCCACGGCCACGGACGGATGGGTTTCGTAATGGATGCACACGGACGGGGCGGCCTCACCCCCCAGACCCGATCCGGATCGGACGGTCTGTCCGACCGGGTCGAACTCCGCCTTCCCGCCGAGGCGGAGCAGATCCCTCTCGTCCGCACGCTCACCCATGGTGTGGTGGCCCGTGCGGACTTCGGCTTGGACGCCATTTCAGACGCGAAGATGGCCGTCGACGAAGCCTGTTCCCAACTTGTCCAGCCCGCTGAACTGGGAGCCGTTCTTTGTTGTGTCTTTCACGAGATACCGGAAGGAATCGCCGTCTCGATCTCGACCCGGACGAACAGGCCCTACCTGCCGAGCGAGACGACTTTCGGCTGGCACGTCTTGACGACGTTGACCCACTCGGTGCGGGCGCGGTGCGAACCGATTCCCGGCGAAACAGGGGGCACGACGACGATCGACCTCGTCCTGGCCCCGGGAACGAGCGACGGGTGAGTGGCGAGCGCAAGACACTCACCCGGCAGGCGGACGACTACGCCCATTGCGAACCGCTCTTCGAGGAGATGACCTCCCTGCCGGAGGATTCCCGGCGCCGCCGGGAGCTGCGTGCCCACCTCGTCACCGAACTGCTGCCGCTCGCCGAGCACATCGCCACCAGGTTCTCCGGCCGCGGCGAGCCTCGCGAAGACCTGGTCCAGGTGGCGCGGATCGGCCTGATCAACGCGGTCGACCGGTTCGACCCCGGCCGTGGGCACGACTTCCTCTCGTTCGCCGTGCCCACGATCATGGGCGAGGTCCGGCGGCATTTCCGGGACACCGGCTGGTCGGTCCGGGTGCCGAGGCGGCTCAAGGAGCTCCACGTCTCGCTCAGCCAGGGCACGGCCGCGTTGTCCCAGCGTCTCGGCCGCGCGCCGACTCCCACCGAACTCGCCGAATACCTCGGGCTCGAGGTCAACGACGTGCGGGAAGGATTGCTCGCCGGCCAGGCGTACCAGACGTTGTCGGTCGACAAACCGGTCCACGACAACGCCACCGAGGCCCTCTCGCTCGCCGACACGATCGGCGAGGAAGACCACGAGATGGCGCTGGTGGAAAACCACGAGGCGCTGCAACCGCTGCTGCGGGAGCTCCCCAAGCGGGAACGCGCGATCCTCGTGATGCGCTTCTTCGGGGGCTATACCCAGACGCAGATCGCGGAACGGATCGGCATCTCACAGATGCACGTTTCACGGCTCCTGTCGCAGACGCTGGACCAGCTGCGCGGGAAGCTCTCCGAGTAACACCGGCCTCTCCAGGCGGAACACGCGTGATCGAAGGCGGAACTCTCTCATCCGTCCCGAAGCACGCGTGATCCGCCTGGACGCACGCGTGATCCGCCTCCAGACACAGGACCGGAAAGTACGTGAAGGCCCCTTCGCTGCGTCCAGCGCCAGGTCCCGGCGGCCGGTGTCGCTCTTGGTGATTCGAACCGGACTCCGAACGGGACAGATGACAGAGGACCTGAACGAACGATGTCCATAAAGGACACCAGAAGACAGGTGAATGTCCGTTTTGATGCTTATCTGTACGGTTTTGGCTGAGGTCGTGAGTGATAAAGAAGGTTAGGACCCAATGCCACGTAGCTTAAGTTGATCTTGAATGAGGGTCTTGATCGTAAGCGGCGAGGGTTGCCACAGGTCACGCGCCCGGTTGCCCTGGCCGGCGATTTCACGAGGGGGTCGTGGGGGGGGGGTTTTGGGGGGGAAAACCCAAAACCCCCCCCCACGACCCCCTCGACCCACGACCAGGCCGAAGGCGCCCCCTTCGTCGCATCAGACGCAGCGAAGGGAGCCTTCACCCCACCCGTCAACCTCGCCCAAGATCAACTTAAGCTACGTGACATTGGGCTCTAACCCTCTTTATCACTCACGACCTCTCCGCAAAATGCCCGAATCGGGCACGACCACTCGGAAAGTGTCCCCTGTGGACAGTCGAGTAGGTGTCAGGCCACAGTGACGAGCCCCTCCACCACCCACATGACCAGCGGATAGACAACTTCGCCGAGACCCTGGCGTCCAGCGCGGTGAAGGGGCCCTTCACGTACTTCTGAGTTACACAGGTTTCAGTGGGTCGTGCCCCATCGACATCAGCTTGTGCCGCCAGTGCGCCTCGCCCGCGACCGGTTCGAGGTCGTCACGCCGCTGGTCCTCGACCCGCCGGACGACCGAGCGCATCACCCGCTCGTCCTCGGCGGTGAGGTCGGTCCGGCGCTTGCCGAGGATGCCGAGCACGTGCCGTCCAGTCGGCGTGCCCGCCTGGTCCGGCAGCGCTTCGTCCTCGTCGTCGGCCGACCTCGTGCGCAGCCAGTCGGCCAGTTCCCGCGAGGTCATGTTGACCACGCGATGGAATTCGTCCCACAGTTCGTCATCGATCTCGTGCACGGCGAAAACCTCCTGCCAGCACTCGACTTCTTACGGCGTCGTGTACGGCGCCTGCTGTTCGATGGACGGGCTCGCGGCCGGGTAACGGCCCTCCTGCCCGGGAACCGGCGTCACCGTCGTGCCCTGTTGCTCGGGTTCGACGCGCCTCGGCCGGTTGATGACCGCTTCGGCCTCCTGCTCACCACGGATCCGCGAGAGCACGCTGAGCGTGATCGCGTGGGCGATGGCCAGAACCAGCAGCAGGACACCCAGCCTGCCCACCACACCAGGAAGGTCGCTGCCCCCGATGTCGACGGTCGACAGCAGCGCCAAGACGCCCAGCGTCGCGAGATGGAACAGCACCGTGACGAGCCACGTCATGGAAGCGCCCGCGGCCGGATCGCCGTGTGAACCGCGCAGGTAGCGCTTACCGCTCTGGTAGATGATCAGACCGTCGAGCATGACCAGCGCCACCCCGATGACGAGGAAGGCCACGTATGCGTTGGTAGTCATGCCGGAACGCTCCCTTCGTAATGGACCTCACCCCAGGAGATACCCGGGACCTCCCCCAGGAAAACGCGTCTTCCAGGGGAGGTCCCGGGTACCGGTCAGCTGCCGGGGCGGTCCACGTCACCGCGCCAGGCGCCGGACTCGTGGCCCCGGCTCTCGATGAACTCCTTGAACCGCTTCATGTCGCCCTTGACCCGGCGGTCGAGCACACCGAGTTTGTCGGCGACGTTCTCGGCGAAACCTTCCGGATCGATCTCCATCTGCGCCGTGACCCGGGTCTTGTTGTCGCCCAGGCGATGGAACGTGATGACACCCGCGTGGTCGGGGCCGGAGTCCGACGTCCACGCGACGCGCTCGTCGGGATGTTGTTCGGTGATCGTCGCGTCGAATTCCCGGCTCACCCCACCGAATTTGGTCACCCAGTGGGTGTGCGTCGCGTCAATCTGGCGGATCTCTTCGACACCTTCCATGAACTGCGGGAAGCTCTCGAACTGAGTCCACTGGTTGTACGCGGTCGTCACCGGGACTTCGACGTCCACCATTTCGGTGATCGTGCTCATGCATCCTCCTGTCGGTTGGGTGCTTTTCGAGCCGGCACTCCCCGGCTACCCGGCGCTCAGCGAGGCGAAACACGCTGTGATTGACCGGCCGGGCCGCCGGGTACCCGGCGGGCAGAACGCTCCGAGGAGGTGCCCCATGATCGAAGAGACCCACCGGAAGCCGTCCGCAGAGAAGTCGGTCGGCGAACTGGTTTCCGATCTCAGCGACGAGGTCAAACACCTCGTCCGCGACGAGATGCGGCTGGCCGTGTTCGAGTTGCAGCGCAAAGGGAAGAAGATGGGCTTCGGTGCCGGTTTGTTCGGCGCCGCGGGCGTATTCGCGCTTTTCGGGCTGGCGACCCTGATCGCCGCGGTGGTGCTGGCACTCGCGCTGGTGATGCCCGCGTGGCTGGCGGCCGTGGTGACGGGCGCGGCGCTGCTGCTGATCGGCGGCCTTTCGGCCGTCGTCGGCAAGAAGGAGGTCACGAACGCGACCCCGCCGGTGCCGGAAGAGGCCATCGAAGGTGTCCGTGAGGACGTCGACACCGTCAAGCAAGGAGTGCGGTCATGACCGATTTCCCCAAGAACGCCGAAGAAGCCCGCGCGGATCGCGACGTGACGCGAGAGGAACTCACCGAGACCCTCGACGCGCTGGGCAAGAAGATGGACGTCAAGGCGAGGGTCAACGACAACCTCGATACCAAGGTCGACGAGGCGAGCGCCAAGATCTCCGAGAAGGTCTCCGAGCCCGCGGCGGAGAAGTTCCGTCAGGGCACCGAAGTCGTCCGCGCGAATCCCCTGCCGATCTTCGCCGGTGTCCTGGCGTTGCTCTTCACCATCCGGCTGATCATGCGAAAGAGGTCTTCGTCGTGAACAAGGTTCTCTACAAGCCGCTCAACATGGTCGTGAGCGCCGCGGGCGGTGTGCTCGCCGGGATCGCGTTCAAGCAGATCTGGAAGCGCGTGAGCGGTGAGGAAGACGCGCCGGACGCCACCGACCGGGACTTCACCTGGACCCAGGTGATCGTCGCGGCCGCCGCGCAGGGCGCGATCTTCGGCGCGGTGAAGGCCGCCACCGAACGGGCGGGCGCGGTCGGCTACCGCAAGGCGACCGGCGACTGGCCCACGGAGGACTGACGATGCGCGTGGTGATCATCGGAGGCGGGTTCGCCGGCTACAACGCGGCCAAGACCCTCCTCAAATCGGTCGGCGACGATACGGAAGTCGTCGTGCTGAACCCGACCGACTACTTCCTCTATCTCCCCCTGCTGCCCGAAGTCGCCGCCGGGATCCTCGAACCGCGGCGGATTTCGGTGTCCATCCCCGGCACGTTGCGCGGTGTGCGCCTGGTGCTCGGAACCGCCAAATCGGTCGACTTCGACGATCGCAGCGTCAGCTACACCGACCCCGAGGGCCGCGAACACTCGCTCGGCTACGACCGTCTCGTGCTCGCCGCGGGCAGCGTCAACAAGCTGCTGCCGATCCCCGGCGTTCCCGAGTACGCCCGCGGTTTCCGCGGTCTGCCCGAGGCCCTCTACCTGCGCGACCACGTCACCCGGCAGATAGAACTCGCCGCCTCGGCGCAGGATCCGGCCGAACGCGACGCGCGCTGCACGTTCGTCGTGGTCGGCGCCGGCTACACCGGCACGGAGGTCGCCGCGCAGGGGCCGGCGTTCACCGCCGCACTCGCCGCCCGGCATCCCGAACTGAAGGATCAGAAGATCCGGTGGCTGCTGCTGGACGTGGCCGAGCGGGTACTGCCGGAACTCGACCGGCGGCTCGGCGCCACGGCGGACGAGGTGCTGCGCGAACGCGGCGTCGAGGTCCTGATGAAGACGTCGATCGACAACGCCGGCGAGAAGGGGGTCACGCTGACCTCTGGTGAATCCGTGCCGACCCACACCCTCGTGTGGTGCGTCGGGGTCCGGCCGGACCCGCTCATCGAGCAACTGGGGCTGAAGACGGCCAAGGGCAGGCTCGTCGTGACAGCGCAATTGAACGTCCCCGGACGGCGCGACGTCTACGCGTGCGGGGACGCGGCGGCCGTCCCGGATCTGACCAGGCCCGGCGAATACACGCCGATGACGGCCCAGCACGCCGAACGCCAGGGCAAACTCGCCGGGCGGAACGTGGCCGCGTCGCTCGGGTACGGCTCGCACGGCACCTACCGGCACCACGACCTCGGCTTCGTCGTCGACCTCGGCGCCCACCAGGCCGCGGCGAATCCCTTGCACATCCCGCTTTCCGGATTCGCCGCCAAGGCGGTGACCCGTGGCTACCACCTGCTGGCCATGCCGGGCAACCGGCTGCGCACCGCCACCGACTGGGCGCTGGAAGCGGTGACGAAGCGGCAGACAGTCCAATTAGGACTCGTCCGCTCGGGTTCGGTGCCGCTGGACACGGATTCCCCCGAACTCCCCCGCACCAACTGCTAGAGGAGAGACGCCATGACCACCGAATCCGATCCTGTCCGCGCCGAAGGCCCCTCGGTCGTCACCGACGGCGGCGTCGAAGGGGCGAAACTGCTGGTCCTCGACCCTGCGGGCGAGGGCAAGCACGGTGAACTCCCGGCGACGTGGCGGCCGCTCGCGGCCCAGCGTCAGATCATCTGGTGCAGGCTGCCGGTGGACGGCGCGCTCAGCCAGGCCGAAGACGTGCTCGGCGACGCGGAACCCGGTGGCCCGCCGATCGACGTCGTGGCCGCCGGCGACTCGGCCGAGGACGCGCTGCGGCTGGCCGAACGCCACCCCGGCGCCGCGTCCCATGTCCTCCTGATCGACCCGGTGCCGGACGAGTCGTCCGACCTCGCCAAACGGGTGCGCTCGTCCGGGACCGCGGTGGACGTGCTCCCCCACAGCACCGGTGAGCCGTACAACCGGGTCCCGCCGCCGCTGCCGCTCGGGCATCCGGACGTCGTCGCGGGGATCACCAAGATCCTCGAGGACGTTTAGCCGCCGGAGGGCGGCGGTATCCGGCGACCATGAGCGAAACCGTTGCGGACCATGTTCTGACCAGGCTGCGCGAATGGGACGTGGAGCAGGTCTTCGCCTATCCCGGCGACGGGATCAACGGGCTGGTGAGCGCGTTCGGCGCGGCGGAGAACAAGCCCCGTTTCGTGCAGACGCGACACGAGGAGATGGCGGCGTTCGCGGCCGTGGGCTACGCGAAACTCAGCGGACGGCCCGGGGTCTGCATGGCGACGTCCGGCCCGGGGGCGATCCACCTGCTCAACGGTCTCTACGACGCCAAACTCGACCACGTGCCGGTGGTGGCGATCGTCGGGCAGACGGCGCGCAGCGCGATGGGCGGCAGCTACCAGCAGGAGGTGGATCTGCAGGCGTTGTTCAAGGACGTCGCGAGCGAGTACCTCGTCGAGGTGAACGTCCCCGAACAACTGCCGAACGCGCTCGACCGCGCCCTCCGCACGGCCATCGCGCAGCGCGCGCCGACGGCGGTGATCATCCCGGCGGACCTGCAGGAGGAGACCTACCAGCCGCCACAGCACGAGTTCAAGCACGTGCCGTCGTCCCCGCCCGATCATCCGCGGGCCAGTGTCATCCCGCCCTCGGAGGAAGTCGCCCGCGCCGCGGAGGTGCTGAACGCGGGCGAAAAGGTCGCGATCCTGATCGGACAGGGCGCGCGCAACGCCGTCACCGAGCTGCGCGAGGTCGCCGATCTCACCGGCGCCGGAGTGGCGAAGGCGTTGCTGGGCAAGGATGTCCTGCCCGACGACCTGCCGTACGTCACCGGCTCCATCGGCCTGCTCGGCACGCGGCCGACGTACGAGATGATGCGGGACTGCGACGTGTTCCTGATCGTCGGCTCGAATATGCCGTACGCGCAGTTCCTGCCGGAATTCGGTCAGGCCCGTGCGGTCCAGATCGACATCGATCCCCGGTTCCTCGGGCTGCGGTATCCGACCGAAGTCAACCTGCTCGGTGACGCGAAGGGCACGTTGCAACAGCTGATTCCGTTGCTGGAGCGCAAAACCGACCGCCGCTGGCGGGAAAAGATCGAGAAGAACACCGGCGAGTGGCAGGAGACGCTGACCCGCCAGGCGATGCTGGAGGCATCTCCGGTCAACCCGATGCGGATCGTGCACGAACTGTCCGAGCGGATCCCCGAAGACGCCATCGTCACCGCGGACTCCGGTTCGGCCACCAACTGGTACGCCAGGAATCTCCGGATGCGCGGCCGGATGCGGGGCACGCTCTCCGGCACCCTCGCGACGATGGGCTCCGGCGTCCCGTACGCGATCGGCGCGAAGTTCGCCCACCCCGACCGGCCGGTGATCGCCCTGGTCGGCGACGGCGCGATGCAGATGAACGGGATGGCGGAACTGCTGACCATCGCCCGGTACCGCGAACTGTGGGCCGATCAGCGATGCGTCGTCTGTGTGTTCCACAACGGCGATCTGAACCAGGTCACGTGGGAACTGCGCGCCATGGGCGGCTCGCCGAAGTTCGAGCCGTCGCAGACCCTGCCGGAAGTGTCCTATGCGGACTTCGCGCTGGAGATCGGCCTCGGCGGGATCGCCGTCGACGATCCCGCCCGGCTCGGTGAAGCGTGGGACGTCGCGCTGTCGACCAACGTGCCGACCGTGCTCGACGTCCGCTGCGATCCCGAAGTGCCGCCGATTCCGCCGCACGCCACCTTCGAGCAGGTGAAGGCCATGACCGAAGCCGTCCTGAAGGGCGAGCCCGACGCCTGGCACCTGGTGACGCAGGGGCTCAAGACGAAGATGCAGGAACTGCTGCCCTCGCGCCGCTGATCCTCAGGCGCTGGCGCCGCCGTCGAGGACGATGTCGTGCCCCACGACGTACGCGGACTCGTCCGAAGCCAGCCAGAGGACCGCCGCGGCGATCTCCTCGACCGCGCCGATCCGGCCGAGCGGAATGACCGAACCGAGCCGTTCCGCGCGGTCGGCCTCGGATTCGCCGGGCCGGAACGACATCCCGGTGTCGGTGGCGCCGGGGCTGACCGCGTTGATCCGGATCCCCTCGCCGATGTGATCGCGGGCGGCGGTGCGCGTCAGCACGTCCACGGCGGCCTTCGAAGCGGCGTAGGCGGCCATTCCCGGCAGGCGGGTGTGCGAGCCGATGTTGGACGACATGTTGACGATGACTCCCCCACCGCCCGCCCGCATCTGAGCGATCTCGTGCTTCATCGACAGCCACGTGCCCGTGAGATTCGTCCGCACGACGGCCTCGAAGCCCTCTTCGTCCAGATCCGCCGTCGGCGCGGGACTGCCGAGGATGCCCGCGTTGTTGAAGGCGATGTCGAGTTTGCCGTGCCGGCGCACGGTCTCGGCGACGAGACGCTCGACTTCGGGACCGGCGCTCACGTCGGCGGTCACCGCGTCGGCGGTTCCGCCGTCGGCCTCGATCTCCTTCACCGTCTGACGGAGCTTTTCGCCGTCCCGCCCGGAAACGACGACCTGAGCGCCTTCACGCGCGAACGCCGCCGCCGTGGCGCGGCCGATCCCGGAGCCTCCTCCGGTGACCAGGACGACCTTGCCGCTGAATCGCTTCCCCACAGTAGTAACCACTTTCTGGTCCGATCGTTCCATTATTAGTGTTTGCGAGCGGCGTCGAGTACCGCGATGGCCTGCTTCGCGGTAGCCCTGACCCGCGCCGCGGGATCCGGCCCCTTGCCCAGCACCCGCATGCCCTGCAGGACGGTGAGCAGGAAACCGGCGAGCTCTTCCGGATCCGCGGCGGCGTCGAGTTCGCCCTGCGCCTTCGCGCGGCTCAACGCCATCCGCACGGCCAGTTCGAGCGCGTCCCAGCTGCGTTCGACCACCCGCGCGACCTCGGGATCCTTCGGCATCATCTCCATGGCGGCGTTGACCACGAAACAGCCTTTACGACCCGATTCGCCCAGTATCTCGGCGAGATACCGGTCGATGAGCCGTCGCACGCCCGCGAGCGCCGGGCCCGGCCCGGCGAAGTCCTCGACGAACCGCTCGTTACCCCTGGCGATGTAGCGGTTCAAGGCCCTCAGGTACAGCTCGTGCTTGGTGCCGAACGTGGCGTAGAGGCTCGCCTTGCCGATGCCGAGTTCGGCGACCAAGTCGCTGATCGAGGTGGCCTCGTACCCCTGCCGCCAGAACAGTTCCAGCGCGGCTTCGCAGGCCGCGTCGACATCGAATTCCTTTACTCGGGACACGAGAGAAGCCTAGCCACATCTGGACCGATCGGTCAAGAAAGCGCCCGCCGCAACTAGTCACCTACTTGCGGGGGTTGGAAGCGACAGAGCCGGCTCAGGAGGCGGAATCGTAGGCCGACCGGGCCTCTTCCACCTTCGGCAGGTTCTCCGTCGACCAGTCCGCGAGGGTCGCGAAAAGCGGCGCCAGGCTCCGGCCGAGGTCGCTGATCTCGTACTCGACCCGGGGCGGCACCTCGGCGTGATAGGTCCGGGTCAGCAGGCCGTCGCGTTCCAGTTGCCGCAGCCGTTGCGTCAGCACCTTCGGCGTGATCGAACCGATGTGCCGCTCGAGTTCGACGAACCGCTGCCTGCCGAATTCGTTGAGCGCCCACAGGATCGGCGTGGTCCAGCGGCTGAAGACGAGGTCGACCACCGGGGCGATCGGGCAGGCCTGTTCGGGGGTCGTCGAGGCGTCGGCACGCATGAGGCCAAGGTACGCCGGGTTGCCGAGTTGTCATGATCCGGACACCCCACGGCCCCGCCGGTGCGCGTAACGTTCTGTCATGGACTTGACCACCGAAAGGCTCGTCGTCCGTGATTGGTCCGAGGACGACGCCGGAGCCGCGCTGGCGATCTACGGCACCACCGACGTGACCCGGTGGCTCACCCCGGCGATGGACCGGGTGACCGACGCCGCCGCAATGCGTTCGGTTCTGCAGGCCTGGCAACAGGCGCAGCCGAATCTCGTGCCGCCGCGCGGGAGATGGGCGGTGCAGCGCAAGGAGGACGGCCTGGTCGTCGGCGGGCTGAGCATCCATCTGCTGCCACCGTACGAAGAGGACCTGGAGATCAGCTGGCAGCTGCATCCGGACGCCTGGGGCGAGGGTTACGCCTCCGAGGGCGCCCGCGCGCTGATCGGCTGGGCGTTCACTCAGGACACGGACGAACTCTTCGCCGTCGCGCGGCCGAACAACGTGCGTGCCATCGCGACCGCGAAACGGCTCGGGATGATCTGGGTCGGGGAAACCGACAAGTACTACGGGCTTCGCCTGCAGGTGTACCGGATCCGGCACACCGACATCGTCTAGGCGCTGTCCACACGGGACACTTCGCCCGAGACGGCGTGACCCGCGCCGCGCCCGTCCGCCGTGGCGACGATCCGGCCTCGTTCGACGCGGATCGCGACCTCGGTCTCGTCGCTGACCGCGAGCACCCCCGCGGCCGCCGCCAGCGTCCCGGTCGCGTCGCACACCACGCGCAGTCGCGGCCGGAATGGTTCCGGGAAGGCTTGCCGCAGACCGCCGCACACTTCCGCGACGATCAGCCGGGTCAGCGGCACCAGCTCGGCGGGCTCACTGGTCACGACGACGACGGTGACTTCGCCGCCGGAGGCCCGGACGGCCTCTTCCGCGGCGGCCAGCCGGTGCGTGCCCAGAACCACGACCACGCCGTCGGCGGGTACGAAGGATTCGGCGCGCACGAGATCGACGGCCCCGGGCGGTGACCAAGGCCGGTCGGCCGCCTGTGCCGCGGGCGCGATCACCGGCGGCGCCCACCAATCGTTGAAGGCCAGCCCCGCCAGCCGTTCGCAGGCGCTCACGACGTCGAAGGGTTCGACGAGCCCCGGCGCGGCGGCCGCCAGCTGGCCGGCGCCGTGCAGGGTGGTCAGCACGGTCTCCGCGAGCCGGACCCGGCGCGGAATCGGCGACCCCGGCGGCCGCTCCGGCGGGTCGAGCCGCTCCAGCGCGAGCCCCAGCAGGAGGCCGTTGAGCTTCACCAGCTGAGCGAACGGCCGCCGGACGCGCTCGTCCGCGAGTACTTCCGGCATCAGGTCGCGCGCGAGGCCGGCCTGATCGTCGTCCAGGGGAAATGCGGCCACTCTCGACCTGGCCAGTGCGCCCAGCGCGCCCTCGAGCGTCTCGCCGGGCACCGCGTGCGGCGCCCCCGCGGCCTGTTCGGCCAGCTCGGCCAGAACGGCGAAGTACAGCGCACGTTTTCCGGGGAAGTTCGAGTAGACCGCGCCGCGGGTGAGCTCCGCCCGCTCGGCGATGACGTCGATCTTGGCGTCCCGGAAGCCCTGTTCCGCGAACTCGTCACGCGCGGCGGCCAGCACCTTCGCGCGATTGCGCTCCTGCGTCTCCGCCCTGCTCAGCCGGACCATCGGCCTCCCGTCTGCCGGCACGTTGCCCTCGGACCCGGATCAAGATACCTTGACCATTCAAATGATGAGAACATCTGTTTTGAACATCCGAATTGGGAGAGCCACCTTGACCGACGTTCCCGAGATCCTCCTGACCGACCCCGAGGTCCTGCGCGACCCGTTCACCGCCTACGGACCGGTCCGTGAGCGCTCCCCGATCGCCAAACTCAGCGCACCCGGGTTCTCGATGTGGGCGGTGCTGCGCCACGAAGAGGCGCGGAAAATGCTGAGCGACCCGCGGTTCGCCCTGAGCGCGAACAGCTACCAGCGGATGGACATCCCCGACCACTGCCGCCCGTACATGCGGACGATGCAGGAGGCCGAGGGCCCGGAACACCTCCGGCTCCGGCGGCTCGTCGCCCCCGCGTTCACCCCGCGCAAGGCCGCCGCCCTCCGCCCGGGGATCGAGCGGCTCGTGGACGACCTCCTCGACGAACTCGCCGGGCAAGACCGGATCGACCTGGTCACCGCCTTCGCGCGTCCACTGCCGGTCGACGTGATCTGCGCACTGGTCGGCATCCCCGCGGCCGACCGCCCGCGGTGGCGCGAATACGGCGCCCTGGTCTCGGCAGGCGACGGCGCGGGACTCGCGAAAGCGGTCCCCGGGATCGTCGAGGGCGCGCTCGCCGCCATCGCGGACCGGAAACTCGACGCGGGCGAGGACGTCGTCTCGCAACTGCTCCGGATCCAGGCCGAAGACGGCGACCGGCTCAGCGAAACCGAACTGGTCGCCCTGGTCTGGCAACTCGTGCTGGGTGGCCAGGTGCCCGGCAACCTCATCGCCAACGCCGTCGAAATCCTGCTCTCCCATCCCACACAGCTGGCCGAGCTCCGCGAGGACCCGGCGCTCATGCCCGGCGCGGTCGAGGAAGTGATGCGCTGGCAGAGCCCGCAGCTGCTGACGATCCCCCGGTTCGCCGCCACGGACGTCCGGATCGGCGATGTCGTCATCCCCGAAGGAGAACCTGTTACCGTCGCGATCGCGGCGGCGAACCGGGACCCGAGAGCCTTCCCGGACCCGGACGTCTTCGACATCCGGCGCGCGGCGGGGCCCGCCTGGCATCTCGCCTTCGCCCATGGGCCGCACTTCTGTCTCGGCGCTTCCCTGGCCAGGGTTCAGGCCGAGGTCGCGCTGACCGCCCTGCTGCGCAGATTCCCCGATCTCGCCCTCGCCGACGGCCTGCTGCGGATCCCGGACCCGGGCACCTGGCGGCTGAACGCCTTGCCGGTCACCCTGCACACCACGGTTGCGAACTGAAACACGTTCTAATAGCGTGACCGGATGTGAGACACGGGATAGTGCTGTTCACCAGTGACCGGGGTATCAGCCCGGCGGCCGCCGCGCGGGCGGCCGAAGCCGCGGGCTTCGACACCTTCCACGTGCCGGAACACACGCATATCCCGGTCAAACGGGAGGCACCACATCCGCGCACCGGCGACTCGTCGCTGCCCGACGACCGCTACCTGCGGACGCTGGACCCGTGGGTCGCGCTGGCGACCGCGGCCTCGGTGACCACCCGGATCCGGCTCGCGACGGCGGTGGCCCTCCCGGTCGAGAGTGATCCGATCACGCTGGCGAAGACGATCGCCAGTCTCGATCACCTCTCGGCCGGGCGGGTCACCCTCGGCGTCGGCTTCGGCTGGAACGTCGACGAACTGGCCGATCACGGCGTCCCCGGCGGCAAACGGCGAACGGTCCTGCGCGAGTACCTGGAAGCGATGCGCGCGCTCTGGACACAGGACGAAGCCTCGTACGAGGGAGAGTTCGTCTCGTTCGGCGCCAGCTGGGCGTGGCCGAAACCGGCTCAAGCGCATATCCCCGTGATCGTCGGCGCCGGCGGCACGGAGAAGACGTTCCGCTGGATCGCGAAGTCGGCCGACGGCTGGCTCACCACGCCCGGCGACACGGACATCGAGGACAAAGCCCGGCGGCTGCGCGAGATCTGGCGCGAGGCGGGCCGCGCCGGCGAACCGGAGATCTCGGCGCTCGGCGTCCGTCCGGATCCGGAGAACCTGGCCAAGCTGGAGGCGGCCGGGGTCACCGAGACGATCTTCGGCCTCCCGGACCGCTCCCCCGACGAGGTCGAGGCATGGCTTCAGCGCCTCGCCGGGAAACTCAGCCTGCCCGCTGGGAGTCGATGAGGTACCGGCCGCCCTGCTGGACCAGGACGAAGGTCTCCCGCTCCGTCGTGGTCCCGCCGGAGGCCCGCACGTAGGTGAGCGTCGCCGTCACCGTGTTGCCGGATTCGGTCACGTTCGACACGGTCACCGCGCTGAACTGCTTCCAGTAGTTCGAATACCGCTCGAAGCTCTGGTTCCTTTTCTGCTTGAAGTTGTCGCTCAACGTCGCGAACCCCGCCTGGAGGTTCCCCGGGATGAGCGCGTAGTACGCCGTGAGCGCCTGACCCGGCGTCTGCGCCGGAGGCGGCGCGGACGAAGACGACGAAGACGGTGTCGAGGTCGGCGCGGACGACGGCGATGGCGGCGGCGCGACCGGCTCCGACGTGGTCGGGACGGCCGACTGCGACAGGGAGGGCGGCGGCGCCTGGCCGGACGGGGTCTCCTCGTCGCGGCTGAGCACCACGACCACGGCCGCGGCGGCGGCCGCCGCGAGCACGAGGAACACGGCGATCACGCCGATCAGCATTCCCTTGCGCGCCTTCGGCGGCGGTTCTTCGGCGACGAGCGTCGTCGGTTCCCCCGCCGCGAGCGCCCGCAACTCCCGCTCGGTCTCGGCCATCGTCGGCCTGCTGTCCGGCCGGACGTCGAGGAGCCAGTTCAGCAGCGGCGTCAGGATCCCCGATCTGGTCGGCGGGGTGATCTCGCCGCTCGACGCGCGGTACAGCAACGCGATCGGGTTCTCGGCCGTGCCGTACGGCGTGCCGCCTTCGAGGGCGGTGTAGAGCGTCGCGCCGAGCGAGAACACGTCGGAGGCGGACGTGGCGTCCTCGCCGCGGGCCACCTCCGGCGCCAGGAACGCCGGTGTCCCGGAGATCTCGCCGGTCGCGGTGAGCTGGACGTCGCCCATCGCCCGCGAGATCCCGAAGTCGGTGATCTTGACGGTGTCGTCGTGGCCGAGCAGGACGTTGCCGGGCTTGATGTCGCGGTGGACGATGCCCGCCCGGTGCGCGGCCGCCAGCGCCGAGCACAGCTGGATGCCGAGGCGGATGACGTCGTCGACCTCCATCGGCCCTTCGCGCAGTTTGTCCGCGAGACTGGTCGAAGGCAGGTACTCCATGATGATCCACGGGCGGTCCTGCTCGTCGATCACGCCGAAGACGGTGATGGCGTGCGGATGCACCAGCCGCGCGGCGATCCGCGCCTCGCGCAGCGCGCGGTTCTTGGCCTCGTCGGCCTTCTGCTCACCGGCTCCGTGCGGCAGAAGGAGTTCCTTGACCGCGACCGTGCGCTCCAGGTTCTCGTCGCGCGCCCGCCACACGGTGCCCATGGAGCCACCGCCGACGGGCTCGATGAGATCGAACCGGTCGGCGAGACGGCGGATCTCCTCCATTATCGACGTCCCCCTGGAGCTGTGGTGTTCGCGCGAACCTTGCCAGCATGCCAGGAACGCGCCGGGAGGCAGGACCCGGCAGGGTGGTTCGCGGCGCGGTGTCGGTCACGTCGACGGAGGGGCCGTTCAGCGGAACACCACCCCATCGGCTGCCCGAAAGTTCGTATCCCGGCCTGTCGGGGGCGCACTTTACTTCTCCGGTGTGACCTTTTTCCGGGAAAGGGGGGCGATGCGGGAACCCATCGGCGGACGCGGCGTGCTCGAAGGCGCGTTCGCGTTGCTCGAAGCGCTCGACGAACACGGCGGGCAGGCCGGGCTGACCCAGCTCGTACGGGCCACCGGACTGCCGAAGACCACCGTGCACCGGCTTCTGGACCAGCTGGCCGACCTGGGCGCGGTCGAGCGGGCGGGCCGCGGCTACCGGATCGGTTCGCGGGTGTTCCGTCTCGGGCGGTTCTGGCTGCCCGAACTCCGGGGTCTGGCCAAGGAGCGGCTGCCGTCGCTTTCGGCGCGGATGCGCGCGAGCCTGGTGCTCGTGGTCCCCAGGGAAGGTCGCGCGCTGGTCGCCGCGGGCGCCGTCCTCCCCGCCGACGACGTCCCCGTGTGGCCGGGCCGCCCGCTTCCGCCGGGGACCGCCGCCGGACGGCTCCTCGCGGCTCATCACCCCGCGCTCGCCGAACCGGACACGGACACGCTGGAGATCCGCGCGGCCGGGTACGCGGCCGAATCGGAGACGATCACGGAAGGACTCTGCTGCGCGGCCGTCGGCATCAGGACCCCGGACGGCCGGGTCGGGGCGGCACTCGCCGCCGTCCTGCCCGCCCGCCGCGACCCGGTTTCCGCGGTGGCCGGGCTGACGAGCACCGCACGCTCCTTCGGCGCCGCGCTCGCGGAATGTTCACGACCGGACCGGGCCGGATGATCGGCGAACCGCGAACAATCCGCGATCAACACGGAACCGGATGCCGCGCCGAAAGCAGACGGAATATTTCCGACGAAATCACCGATATCCCCTCACCGTGCGTCCGCGACCGGCGCCACCCAGTGCCGAAATCATGATCACCCTTGCCCAGCAGGCTGTTTGCGTGACCGATCGCGTACCGGATCCGCGGCCGCGCGGCGATCAATTCACCGTTCCCCGCTTTTCGGGGCCGGTTCCGAACCGGTGCCGCGCACGTACTGTTCAGGAATTCTTTCGAACAGGAGGGAATTCCTTGACAAGACATTCCTGGAAAAAACGTGGCGCGGCCGTGGCCACGTTTCTCGTCATGGCGTCGGCGGTGTCGGCCACCACGGCCGTCCCGGCGTGGGCCACGGGACCTTCCGGCCGCCCCGTGGTGGCCGGGATCGACCTGGAGCGGGCGACGATCCCCGATCTGCAGCGGGCGATGCGCTCCGGACGGCTGTCCTCGGTCCAGCTGACCGCCTTCTATCTGCAGCGGATCCGCAAACTGAACCCGACGCTCCACGCGGTGCTCACCACGAACCCGGATGCGCTGCGGCTCGCCGCGGAGAGTGACGTGCGACGGCACCGGCACCGGTCGAAGGGCCCCATGGACGGTATTCCGGTGCTGCTCAAGGACAACATCGACACCGCGGACCGCCAGCCGACCACGGCAGGCTCGACGGCACTGCTGGAATCCCGCCCCTACCGCGACGCCGGAGTGGTCGAAAACCTGCGCGAGGCCGGAGCGGTCATCCTCGGCAAGGCCAACCTGTCGGAGTGGTCGAGTTACCGCTCCACGAGCTCGTCGAACGGCTGGAGCCCGCTCGCCGGGCAGACCGCCAACCCCTACGTTCTCGACCGCAACCCGTGCGGCTCCTCGTCCGGCTCGGGTGTGGCCGTCGCCGCGCACCTGGCGACCGTCGCCGTCGGGACCGAGACGGACGGTTCGATCTCCTGCCCGTCCGGCGCCAACGGCATCGTCGGGGTCAAGCCGAGCCTTGGGCTCGTCAGCCGCAGCGGGATCGTGCCGGTGTCGAAACAGCAGGACACGGCGGGTCCGATGGCACGCAACGTGGTCGACGCCGCGATCCTGCTCGCGGCGCTCAACGGGGCCGACCGTCGTGACCCGATCACCGTCGACGCCGCCCGGCAGTCACTCGACGACTACACGCGATTCCTGCGCCCCAACGCTTTGCGCGGAAAACGCATCGGAGTCTGGCGCGAGGTCTACACGCCGGACGACACGACGAAGGCGGCGTTCGAGCAGGCGCTGAGCAGGCTCCGGAAGCTCGGCGCGACCACGGTCGAGATCACCATCCCCTATCTGGACGTCATCGCGGCCAACGAGTTCCCCGCGATCAGGACCGAGTTCAAGCACGACATCAACGCCTACCTCGCTTCCACCGGCGGCAAGCACCCCGCCGACCTGGCGGGGCTGATCCAGTACAACCTGGACCACGCGGCGGTCGAAATGCCGTACTGGACCCACAACCTGTGGGACCGGTCCCAGGCGACCACCGGCGATCTCACCGATCCGGCGTATCGCGCGATGCGGGAAGCCGCGACGAGCGCCGCCCGGCGGGGCCTCGACGAAACACTGCGCGGCGAGAAGCTCGACGCGATCGTGGCACCGACGAACAACGCCGCGTGGAAGACACAGCTCGGTGTCGGTGACGGCGCGCTGTTGATCGACTCGTCCGGCCCGGCGGCCGTGTCGGGCTACGCCAACATGACCGTTCCGATGGCGTACGCCGGACCGTTGCCGCTGGGTCTGTCGATCATGGGCGGGCGGTTCAGCGAACCGTCGCTGCTGGCCATCGCCTACGCCTTCGAGCAGGACACGAAGGTCCGGCGGCTGCCGACCTTCATCCCGTCCATCGGCTGAACCGCGGGTCGTGGGTGATCCAGGGCGCGGATCACCCACGACGGCCTTGTCGAGGGGTAGCGCAAAGGGGTGGCGTGGTCCCCATGTGGTCACTCGGCGTGGCCGGTGGGCGCGTGGGTGTGACCGTCGTGACCGGACCGGTCACGCGGGCACTGTGTGGATTTCAGGTCATCCAACGCCCCGAAATCCACACAGTGCCCCCTGAGGCAGACGCACCACGCCCCCGTCTAGTGGACCAGGAGCCCGAGGCTGCGCTCGGCCTCGGCGACCGCGGCGTCGCGCTCGACGTGGCCGTCGATCACGAGCGTGGCCAGCCCGTGGAGCAGGCACCAGAGCGTGACCGCGAAACCATCCGGATCGTTCCGCTCCCCCACCCGGTCGGCCAGCAACGCACAGGTCACCCGGTGCGCCTCGGCCAGTTCCGGGTACGCGGCACGGTCACCGATCCCGGCGCCCGCCATCAGGCGGTACAGCGCCGGATTATCCAGGGCGAAGCCGAGGTAGGACCGGCCGAGCGCGGTCACCGTCCCGGGGCCGCAGGCCCGCAGGCGGCCCTGCACTTCGGCGTGCCCCTCCAACGCGACCGCCACCAGCAGCGCGTCCTTGTCGCGGAAATGCCGGTACGGCGCCGCGGTGGACGCACCCACCTTGGCGACCGCGGCGCGCAGACTCACCCCCTCCGGACCTCGTTCGACGAGGAGCTCCCGTGCGGCGAGGACGAGCGCACGACGAAGATCCCCGTGGTGATAGGCACGTTTGATGATCATGGCGGACCCCCCAGCCCTTGATGCCACGCGAACGCCCCACCTTAACGGGTGCGGAACCGGCCGTGAGCGCTTCGGGGCGTTCCGTGTCCGTCAGTCCCGCCGAGCGGCACCACAAAGCCGCAGGACGCTCTCGGCGAGCGCGTCGACGCCGTCTTCGAGCGTCAGCTGCTGCGCGTCGACGGCGTGGCCGGCGGCGTGGCCGAGCGCCACGATCGCGTTGACGAGCCAGGGATTCGCGAGGTCCTGGTCGAACTCCCCCGACGCCTTGCCCCTGGTGAGCAGCCGGTCCAGATGATCGGCCACCGCCGAATGCCGGTCCCGGTCGGCTTCGGGATCGTTCTCTTCGGCGGCGCCGGCGGGCAGCAGCGGGTAGCGCCGGAACATCCTCCAGCCGACGTCGAGCAGGCGCAGCATGGCGTCGGCGGCGGGACCCTCGTCGAGCCGCGCGGCGTCCATCTCGTTCGCGGCCTCCTCGGACACCGCGTCGATCACCGCGCTCAGGAGCGCCTCGCGGGTCTTGAAGTGCGCATAGACGGTCTGCCTGCTCACCCCAGCCGCTCTCGCGATGTCCTCGACGCTCGCATGGGCTTGTGTGCCAAGGACTTCCTTGGCCGCGGCGAGGATCGAAGCGACACTGCGATCGGCGTCGGTCCGCCGCCGCCTCTGCCGCCCCTCGGCTAGCTCGGACATGTTGTCAACCCTAACTCAGGTCACTATGTTTGACAGCATGTCAAAGATAAAGTCGGGTCTCGTCACCGGTGTCGCCCTTTTGTCGACAGGTCTGCTCGCGGGGGCGTTCGGCTACGGCGCGGTCAACGTCGCCGCCACGTTCGACGTCGTCCCGCTCGACGTGCGGCTGACCTTCCACACCGCGCTGATGCAGCGGAACGGCGTCGTCATGCAGACCGCGATGGCGCTCGCGGCGATCAGCTCCCTCGCGCTCGCCTTCCTGAGCCGAGGACGGCCGCGACAGCTGGCCGGCGTGGCCGCGGCACTGGTCGTGACGTCGTTCCTGGTCACCCGCTTCGGGAACGTGCCCATCAACGGCCGGATCAAGGTCTGGGCGACCACCTCGGCACCGGCCGACCACGCGGCGATCCTCGATCAGTGGGAGACCTACAACGTCGTCCGGACCGTCGCCGCGCTCATCGCTTTCGTGCTCGTCATCGCCGTTTCACGGCTCAAGCTCGCCGACCGCGTCCTCACTCCGGCGCGAGAAACGTCCCGACCAGTCTGAACACGCCCGGACGTATCACGTATTCGCCAGATTCGAAACCGGCCTCGCGCTGCGATCATGGTCCGATGGCCGATGATTCCCACGCTCCGGAGAAGTCGCGAACCCGACCGACCGGCGCCTCCGAAGGGAAACATCGAACCCTGTCGAATCGCACCATCACCCTGTGCGCCGGACTTCTCCTGATCTTCGCCGTCGCCGCTTGCTGGGTGCTGTTCTTTCTCTACGGAAAAGGGACAGACGCCGACAAGGCCCGATTGGAGGGTGTGCGCACCGTCGGCACGATCGTGCTCGGAGCGGGCGGCGCCATCGCGCTGCTCCTGGCCGCTCGACGCCAGCAGACCGCGGAACAGGACCTCATTACCAAACGCCATGACCTCCAGCTGCGAGAACAGGCCAACGACGACGCTCGCCACGATGCCGCGGAGCGGCGGATCAGCGACCTCTACCTCAAAGCAGTCGAGCAGCTGGGAGCCGACAAGGCGCCCGTTCGGCTCGCCGGGCTGTACGCCCTCGATCGCCTGGCGCAGGACAATCCTTCACAACGTCAGACGATCGTCAATGTGATCAGTGCCTATCTGCGCATGCCTTACGAACTACCTGACAAGCCTCCCGATCCCACCGCAGAGAAGGAGATCCACGACGAATACCGAAGTGAACTTCAAGAACGCGAAGTACGAACGACCGCCCAACGCATCCTGGCCGACCATCTCGACCCGAACTACCAGGACGGGAAACGGTTCTGGCCGGACATCGACCTGGATCTCAGCGGCGCGCTGCTGATCGACGTCATGCTCCGCGACTGCCGGCTCAACAACGCCCGCTTCTCGAACGCCCGGTTCTGCGGTGACACCTTGCTCATGGGCATCCACTTCGATGGGGAAACCAGGTTCGACGGCGTCACGTTCACCGGCGACTCCTGGTTCTCGGAAGCACGGTTCACCGGCAACGTACGATTCGATCAAGCGACCTTCGAAGCCATGGCCAGATTCGACGCGGCCACCTTCAAAGGGACCGCCACATTTCGCTCCGCCTCGTTCCTGCGCAAGGCTCGCTTCACGAACACGACGTTCACCGGCAGCGTGGTGTTCAGCAAGGCCACCTTCGCCGACAGTGCGACCTTCGATGACGCCACGTTCTTCGAAGACGCTTACCTTCCCGGTGTGACGTTCGCGCATCGGTCCTATTTCACCGAAGCCGCGTTCGCGGGTGACGCCTGGTTCAACCAGGTAACCTTCAGCAGCTACACCACGTTCGACGGAACGACGTTCAGCGGTGACATCAGGTTCACCGACTCCACCTTGGACGGCGTTCCCTTCGTCCCATCACAACTTCGACCGCACAAGGCACTCGAAGACGAATGAAGCCTCAGCCCGGCTGATCCGCGAGATCGTTCGCCGCGACATACCCGAAGGTCATCGCCGGGCCGATCGTCGACCCCGCCCCCGCGTAACTGTTGCCCATCACCGCCGCGCTGGCGTTCCCGGCGGCGTACAGGCCGGGGATGACCGAGCCGTCCGCCCGCAGGACCCGCGCCCGCGCGTCGGTGCGCATCCCGCCCTTGGTCCCGAGGTCGCCTGGGACGATCTTGAAGGCGTAGAAGGGCGGCTCCCAGAGCGGCGCGAGGCACGAGTTCGGCAGGACGTACGGATCGGTGTAGTAGTGGTCGTAAGCGCTGGCGCCCCTGCGGAAGTCACTGTCCACACCGGACAGCGCCTGCCCGTTGAACCGGTTGACCGTGGCGCGCAACGCCTGCGGCGGAACGCCGATCGCGCTGCCGAGCGACTCCACGGTCCACGCCTTCTTGACCGCCCCCGCCGAGTACCACTCGCCGGGAAACGGCAACAGCGGCGCGATGTCGCGGAAGAGATACCGGTTGCGGTAGTGCTGGTCGACGACCAGCCACGCGGGGATGGTGGGCGACGTCGGGTTCCGGTCGTACATCGTGTGCACGACGTCGCTGTAGGGCGCCGCTTCGTTGACGAATCGCTTGCCGGCCGCGTCCACCATCAGCCCGCCGGGCAGGGTCCGCTCGGCGAGGCAGAAGTACGGTTCGCCGGGGAGCGGGATCGCCGGTCCCCACCAGGCGTCGTCCATCAGGTCCAGCGCCGCTCCAGCACGCTTACCCGCCAGGATCCCGTCCCCGGTGTTCGACCGGGCGCCGACAGTCCATTGTGTACCGATCGGCTGGCGCTGGTATTCCGCCCGCATGGCGGCGTTGTGCTCGAACCCGCCGGAGCCGACGATGACGCCGCGCCGGGCTTTCACCACGCCCGCCGCGACGGTCACGCCGGTGACCTTCCCGTTCTCGATGACGAGATCGGTCAGGGGCGTGTTCAGCCAGACCGGGACCCCGGCGCGCTGCAATCCGGCCCGCAGTCCCGCGGCCAGCGACTGGCCCATGGTGAGCGGTTTCTGCCCGGCCAGCGCGGCGGCCGTGCCGCGCGCGAGGCAGGCGGCCGCCACCGCGGCGCCCTTCGGGTTGACTGCGGCCAACGCGAGCCACTTGTAGTCGGCGCTGAAGACGACCATCCCCGCGGGCGTGGCGAGGTAGGGCGGGTTCAGATTGGCCAGTTCGGCGCCGAGGATGTTCCCGTCGAGCTGGTCAGGCTCGATCGAGCGGCCGCCGGGCATCCCGCCGGGCAGCTCCGGGTAGTAGTCGCTGTAGCCCTCCATCCAGCGGAACCGCAGCGGGCTGTTGGCCATCACGAACGACAGCATCGCCGGACCGTTGGCGAGGAACGCCTGCTGACGCGAGGCGGGGATCGACGGGCCGACCACGGCGGCCAAGTACCGGGCGGCCTGTTCCGGGGTGTCGCGGACGCCGGCCTCGGCCAGCACCGAATTGCACGGAATCCAGATCCCCGCCCCGGACCGGGCGGCCGAACCACCGAACTTCGCCGCCTTCTCCAGCACCACGCAGCTGAGGCCGCGTTTCGCCGCGGTCAGCGCGGCGGTCATCCCCGCCGCGCCCGCCCCGACCACGACGACGTCGTACTCACCGAGCACCGTGGAGGCGGCCGAAGCCGTCCCGGCGAACGGCAGTCCCGAAGCGAGCGCGAGCCCGGTGCCGAGCAGGACCTGGCGCCGGGACAGACCGGAATCGGGACCCATGAATCCTCCTCGCGTGGGGATCGAGCGAGGTCATGTTCTCCAGTCGGCCGGAAAAGTGAAACAAGTTCTACCCGCTTGGAGCAGGCGGGACCCGCCGCGCTCGGCCGGTCACCTCAACCGGCGCGGACATTCAGCCCAACGCACGGACCAGATCCAGCGCCCGGCCGAGAGTGGTGAGCCGGTCGGCGACCGCCTCCCCCGCCGGGTACAGCCGGACCGTGTCGACCCCGGCGTCCCGCCAGACGCGCAGCCGGTCGGCGACCATCGGTTCGGTGCCGATCAGTGTCGTGCCGAGCACCATCTCGTCGGTCACCAGTGCGGCGGCGCCTTCCCGGTCGCCCGCCTGCCATCGCTCCCGCACCGCCGCGGCCGCCTCGGCCCAGCCTTGCCTGCTGTAGGCGTTGTTGTAGAAGTTCGTCTTCGCCGAACCCATCCCGCCGAGGCTGAACGCGAGTTCGGCCTTGCGGGCCGCGACCGTCCCGCGCAACTCGTCCTCGTCCGCGGCGAAGGCGACCTCGGCACCTTGGCAGACTTCGAGGTCCGCGCGCGATCGGCCCGCCTTCGCGAGGCCGGCGTCGAGATGCGAGAAATAGGCCTGTGCCCCCTCGGGGACGAAACTGGTGCCCAGCCAGCCGTCCGCGATCTCGCCGGTCAGCTCCAGCAGCTTCGGCGAGAGCGTGGCCAGATGGATCGGGATATCCGGATTCGGCGCCGTCGACAGCCGCATCGGCTTGCTCTCCCCCGGCAGCGGGATCTCGAATACCTTGCCGGAGAACGAGATCTTCTCCCCCGCGAACGCCTGGCGGATGATCGCGACCGTTTCCCGCATCCGCGTCAGCGGCCGCGCGAACGGAACCCCGTGGAGCCCCTCGATCACCTGCGGTCCCGACGCGCCGAGCCCGAGGGCGAACCGGCCGCCGGAAAGCTCCGAGAGGGTCAGCGCGGTCTGCGCGATCGCCACCGGGGTCCGGGTGCCGAGCTGGATGATGCCCGAGCCGAGCCGGATCCGCTCGGTCCGCGCGGCGAGATAGCCGAGCACGGACGGCGCGTCCGAACCCCAGGCCTCGGCGACCCAGCACTCGTCGAGACCGAGCTTCTCGGCCTCCAGCACGAAATCCAGCGTCTCCCGCCAGCCGCGGGACGCCTCGACCGTGGTCGCCGTCCGCATCACGTGCCGTCCGCCTCGGCGCGCTCCTTGATCGCGGCGAGGGTCCCGGTCATCGCGTTCTCGAACTCGCGCAGCCGGACGAAGACGATCTTCTCCTCCTTGTCCGGCATCTGGTCGATGGCCAGCGAAAGACCGGACCGTCCCGGCCCCATCTGCATCCATTGCTGGAGCTTCGTCCCGCCGTTCTCGGGCTCCAGCGTGAAGCGCCACACCGCGGTCGGCGTTTCGGGGTCCTGCACCGCCCAGGCGAAGACACGCGGCGCCTCACATTCGACGACATACGACGTCGTCTCCCATTCGCCGAACGCGTCGTGCCTGCTGTGGCCGACGAACCGCCTGCCGACCGCGGCTTCGCCGGTCGCGCCGTCGCACCATTCGGCCGATTGGAGTTCCCGGCTCATTTCGGGCATAAGCCGTACATCGGACACGATCGACCAGACCCGCTCCGGAACGGCGTCGATCCACGCCTGCACCTCGACCGTCGGCTTGTCGGCGTACTTCGCACCCGTCCACTCCATCGTGGTCACCCTCCCATGCCCGTGACCTCGATAGTTGCGTAGATGAACTTACGTTGTCAAACCCTCTTGTGTGGCGAATCGACGTACGACGTCGGGGCGGCTCGCGAGCTTCGGCGGGTAGCCGCTACCGAGCCGGGCCCGCGTGTTCTCGGCGGTGAGCGGCCGGGCGCAGTGCGCGCAGACGACCTCCGCGTGAGTCTCGTGCCCGCAGGTCTCGTGGTGGAGCGTGATCGGCGGCCCGTCGTCCCCGGAGAGCCAGCGGTCGCCCCAGCGCGACATGGCGGCGAGCACCCCGTAGAAATCCGAGCCCTTCTCGGTCAGCACGTAGTCGTAACGGACGGGGTCGGCCTGGTAGGCGCGCTTTTCCAGCAACCCTTCCGCGACCAGGCGGCGCAGCCGGTCGGCGAGGGTGTTCCGCGCGATACCGAGCTGCTGCTGGAACTCGTCGAACCTGCGGATCCCATAGAACGCCTCCCGCAGGACCAGCGGCGTCCACCAGTCGCCGAGCAGGTCCATGGTGCGCGCGATCGAACACGGCCACTGCGCGAACGAAGTCCGTTTCATACCCGCGAGCCTACGCCCGGCGGAATTGATCCGGCCGTTCCCACACTCATTCTCCGGCACTCAGGCACTGGCACGAAATGTTGCGATCCGGTCAAGGATATCTCGCGCGTCAATATCGCCCACCCGCTTCCGCAGGCTTTCCGACAGTGGCCGTAAACGATCTCGCGTCCGCGCGGAACGGATTCCGTCCGCGATGTCCATCGCGGCGAGACCGACCTCCGCCGCCCGGTCGAGATCACCCTCCAGCGCGTGGTCGACCGCGAGCCAGATCATCGTCAGCGACCGGCTGCGCACCATGTCCGGCCCATAGCCCTCGATGGCTTCGGTGAGCGCGGGAATGGCCTTCCGGCTGTGGCGGACGTCGACGAGCCTGGCGAGTTCGGTGCGCACCGTGCCGATCATCGCGGCCAGGTCGTTGGCCGTGAAGAAGGCCGACCACGACGGGACGGCGTCGCCTGCGGAGTCCGCGAATTGTTCCGGGGCAAGGGAAATCTTGTCGAGCGCCTGGCGGACGTCCCCGAGCAGCGCATAGGCCCACGCCTCGTTCGCCGACAGGATCGCCTGCGACAACGGCCGTCCGGCGCGGCGTGCCGCGACCTGTCCCTGACCGAACTGCTCGAGCGCCTCCGTCGGCGACCGATGATGCAGGTACATCCGGCCGAGCCGGTAGCGGATGTTGGCGAGGAGGTCGTCGTCACCCGCCTCCGCCGCGAGGTCGAGCGCGCGACGGAAGTGCCGCTCCGCCCGCACCGGGCGACCCGAGTCGAACTCAGTCCAGCCCTTCAGGTTGTGCAGGTCCGCGACCACGCCTGCCAGCCGCCGGGCCAGCGGGTCGGACATCATCCCTCGCCGCAGCGCGGCACCGTACGGCTCCAGCACGCGCAGCAGCTCCCGGCAGGACCCGCCGCCTTCCCGGTAGTCACGCGCCCGGAGCGCGGCGATGACGCTCTCCAGCCGGTCGATGTCGGCCTGCCCGACGCGCATCGGGAGCCGGTCAATCACGGCGACACCCCTGGACGCAGGGCACCGACGGCGCGGTCCCGAAACCCGGCGAAGAAGAAACACGTCCGGGTATCGTCCGCCCACCTGGCCCTTGATTCGTTTCCCGCCGCGCGAGGTCTTCCCTGGGAATTACGACGGCGATCCGTACGCCCATTACCGCTCCCTCCCGATCCGCAACGATCACGCTCGCCGAGGTCCAGGACTGAGCCGCGCCGGTCTCATGGAAACATTTGAACGACGCGTGCCGATCTTAAACCGCCAAGAATATGGATTCACTCCGCCAAATGGCTGCCCATATTTCCTTCATCGGAATATGCACGTGCGAAGTCTCTTTCTTTTGCACGACTGGTCGCCTTTCCGCTTGCTCACCGCACGTGCCCACCGAAGACGGTGAGTGAGCACATGAGACGCAGCTCTCAGCCGAACGTGTGAACCTTGTCAACTCGGGTCACGAAAAGGCTTCACATTGCGTTATCCATAGCTGAAGATCAACAGCAACCGAACGTAAGGGGCTGAAGCATTGGACAGGGAAAGCGACCTCATCCGGGGGACGATCGTCTTCGGCCTGCGCACTTTCGGTGCGGACCCGCTCCCCGTGCGGGCCGACCTCGAATACGACCCCCAAGACCCCTACGCCGTCGTGGTGGCCTACCACTCGGGCGGCGGGACGGTGCGTTGGATGTTCGGCCGTGACCTCCTCGCGGACGGACTCCTCACCCCATCGGGTGAGGGCGACGTGATCATCAGCCCGGCCGACGACACCTCGATCGTGATCTTCGCGCTCAGCGCGCCCGACGGCTGTGCCGTCCTCGAAGCTCCGGCGCAGGAGCTGGCCGAGTTCCTCGACCGCACCTACGACCTCGTGCCCGCCGGCTCCGAGCCGGAATGGTTCGACTTCGACCAGGAGATCGGCAAGCTCGTCACCGAGTCCTGACACGCCTGACCCCAGTGGCGGCACCGCCTCCCGCGATGCCGCCGTCCGCGCCGGGTCAGCCGAGTTCGCGGAGCCCCGGGACGACCTGTTCGGAGAACGAGCGCAGGAACCGCTCCTGGTCGTGGCCGGGACCGTGGAAGACGAGGTGGTTGAAGCCCGCCTCGACGTACGGCTTGATCTGCTCGACCGCGTCCGCCGGGTCGGAAGTGACGATCCAGCGGCGGGCGACCTGCTCGATCGGCAGCGCGTCCGCGGCCTTTTCCATTTCCGCCGGGTCCTCGATACCGGCCTTCTGCTCCGGCGTCAGCGAGAGCGGCGCCCAGAACCGGGTGTTCTCCAGCGCCTGCGCCGGGTCCGGGTCGTAGGACAGCTTGATCTCGATCATCTTGTCGATGTCGCCGGTGCTGCGGCCCACCTGCTCCGCGCCTTCCGCGACCGCGGGCAGCAGCTTGTCGGTGTAGAGCTCCATACCCTTGCCGCTGGTGCAGATGAAGCCGTCACCCTGCTTGCCGACATACTTCGCCATCACCGGGCCACCGGCCGCGATGTAGATCGGCACCCCGCCCTCGGGGCGGTCGTACACGGTGGCGTCCGTGGTCTGGAAGTACTCGCCCTCGAACGTGACACGCTCCTCGGACCACAGCTTGCGCATCAGCTCGATCGCCTCGCGCAGCCTCGCGAACCGCTCCTTGAACGCAGGCCACTCGATCCGGGCGACCGCGACCTCGTTGAGGGCCTCGCCGCTGCCGACGCCGAGCAGCACCCGGCCCGGGTACAGGCTGCCGAGGGTGCCGAACGCCTGTGCCACCACGGCCGGGTTGTAGCGGAAGGTCGCCGTCAGCACGCTGGTGCCGAGCACGACCCGCTCGGTGCGCTCACCGACCGCCGCCATCCACGCGAAGGAGAACGGCGCGTGCCCGCCCTGGTGCCGCCAGGGCTGGAAATGGTCGCTGACCATCACGCTGTCCAGCCCGACTTGCTCGGCGAGCACGGAGTACTCGACGAGGTCGCGCGGGCCGAACTGCTCGGCCGACGCCTTGTAACCGATCTTCAGTGCCATCCGGGGTCACCACCTGGGCTCTTGGGTTGTTCCGCTCTTCACCTTGGCACAGAGTCGATCAGCTCCGCCCATGCCTCGACGGGGTGAAGAGTGTCGGGAAGACCACTGTGTCACCGGGAATGCGTGGAAAGACGTCACCGGGAATGCGTGGAAAGACCCCGTACCCGCCCTCACCTTCCGGGACCGGCACGTGGTGATGAACTGTGCCGTTTGCGCCGTCACCTGTGCGTCGTGCTGGGCGGAGTTGTGATCGGGGAGTCGAACCCCACGCTGCCCGCCACGTACCAGGCGAGCCGGAATACCGCCGGCCCTCGGCTTGTGCCCGCTTCCCGGAGGGCTACCTGCTTTCCACGTTCAGTCCAGGAGGTCGGTCTCCCAGTTGGTGCGCTGGATCTCGACGTCGACCGCCCGGATCTCCCCCGCGACCCGGTCCGCGCGGGACCGCAGTTCCGCGACCGGGAGCGCCGAGAGGTACCGCAGCTCCGACCGGAGCTGGCGACCGTAGCCGCCCTGGTTACGGCCGGCCGCGGCGTCGGCGGCCGCGGTGAGGACGCCGTGCCTGAGCCGGAGGACGTCGCGGCGCGCGATCGCGTCGGTGATCGTGCCTTCCCCCAGCGGGGTCGCGGCGTTGGTCCGGTTGATCCGCTGGATCAGCGATTCCAGTTCGTCCAGCGCGGTTTCGGCCTCGACGAGCAAGGCGGACGCGTCTTCCGACGGTTCCTCGCCCTCCTGGTGCCGCGCGTTGTCGACGATCCGGGAGCGCAGCGCCTCCACCTTCTTGGTCGCGTCGGCGCGCGAGACGAGCGCTTCGGCCAGCTTGATCCGGGACATGCCGGGAAGTATCACCAAGATCGAAGACCGACGCATCCCGTTTTCAGCCCGCCAGGGAATGCTTCTGATAGGAGCAGTCCGGCTCGGTGAACTCGATTCCGTTCTCGTCCAAGGCGTTGAAGACGGTGAACCGGCCTCGCGGGAAGACGAAACCGAGCGCCACCATGCCGTTCGCCATGTCCCGCGTCGCGCAGTCGAGCAGCTCGACGTCCTGGAGCACCTGACCCTCCAAAGCGGACAGTTCCGGAAAGACGTCCTGTCGCCACCGGAGCGGGCTGGGCTCGGCCGGATCACCCCAGTCCCATGAGGACTTCCCGTACGGGTCGATCGTGTTCCAGGTCAGGGAGAGCTCGTCGAACTTCCAGTGCGTGATCTCCAGCCGTTCGGCACCGAAGTCCACCACCACGGGCGCGTCCGAGAGCCACTCGGCGTACTCGACGAACCAGGTGAGGTGGACATGCCGCAGCCGTTTGCCCACCAAAGCACGCAAACGATCCCCGTGGGCTCTCCGGATCGTGTCGAGTCCGGAGAGCCACACGGGTGCATAGCCTTCGATGTCGAAGAACGCCACCGAAGGAGTATGGCGGGTCAGTCGTGGGACAGCGCTTCCACCAGCTCGCCGCTGTCCGGGTTGGGCAGGGCCCTCGCCACGTCTGCCTGTGCCACGATGCCGACGAGCTTGTGGCCGTCGATCACCGGCAGGCGCCGGACCTTGTGGTTCGCCATGGTGCGCATGATCTCCTCGGCGTCGTCGTCCGCGCCGATCGTCACCGCCTCGCCCTGGGCGAGTTCCGAGGCGTGCAGTGCCCTGGGATCCTTGCCCTCGGCCAGCACCTTCACCACGATGTCGCGGTCGGTCAACATGCCCTTGAGCTTGCCGTCCTCACCGCAGATCGGGACCGCGCCGACCGACTCGGCGGCCATCTTCTTCGCCGCGTCGAGCACGGTTTCGGACGCGGACACGCAGGTCGCGCCCGCGGTCATGATCTCTCGTGCCGTGGTCATCGCATCGCTCCTTTCATCAGGATCCGCATACCGGATACCCGGCATCCGCGTGCCGACACCTCAAGCCGCCGACGGCTCCAGCAGGATCTTGACCGCGCCGTCCTGTTTCTTCTGGAAGATCTCGTAGGCGTGCGGTGCCTCCGCCAGCGGGAGCTTGTGCGTCGCGAAACCCTCGACGCCGAGCGGGTCGGCGGGGTCGGTGATCAGCGGCATGATGTCGTCGATCCAGCGCCGGACGTTGGCCTGCCCCATCCGCAAGGTGATCTGCTTGTCGAACAGCTCCATCATCGGCAGCGGGTCGAGCATGCCGCCGTAGACGCCGCTCAGCGAGATCGTCCCGCCGCGCCGCACGCAGTCGATGGCCGCGTACAGCACGCTGAGCCGGTCGATGGCGGCCTTCTCGGTGATCTTCGCCCCGATCGGATCGGGCAGGAGTCCGACGAGATTCTGCGCCAGCCGCCCGATCGGGGCACCGTGCGCCTCCATCCCGACGGCGTCGACCACCGAATCCGCGCCCCGGCCGCCGGTCGCCTCGCGGATGACCTCACCGAGGTACTTGTGTTCCCGCGTGTCGTAGGTGACGACGCCGGCCGCGGCGGCCTTCGCGAGCCGTTCCGGCACCAGGTCGATGCCGATCACCTTGCCCGCGCCCCGGTGTTTCGCGATCCGGCAGCAGAACTGGCCGATCGGGCCCAGCCCGAAGACCACGACCGTGCCGCCCTCGGGGATGTTCGCGTAGTCGACGGCCTGCCAAGCCGTGGGCACGACGTCGGAGAGGTACACGAAACGCTCGTCCGGCGGGCCGTCCGGCACCTTGATCGGGCCGTAGTGGGCCTGCGGGACGCGCAGGTATTCGGCCTGGCCGCCCGGGACCTGGCCGTAGAGCTTGGTGTAGCCGAGCAGCGCGGCGCCCTTTCCGCGGTCGGTGACCTGCGTGGTCTCGCATTGCGACTGAAGGCCGCGGTCGCACATGAAGCAGTGGCCGCAGGAGATGTTGAAGGGGATCACGACGCGATCGCCGGGCTTCAGGTCCGTCACCCCGGACCCGACCTCTTCGACGACACCCATGGGCTCGTGACCGAGGATGTCTCCCTCGTCGATGAAGGCGCCGAGTACCTCGTAAAGGTGCAGGTCGGAACCGCAGATCCCGGTCGAGGTGATCCGCACGACGGCGTCGGTCGGTTCGACCAGTTTCGGATCCGGGACGGTGTCGACCCGGACATCGCGTTTCCCGTGCCAGGTGACGGCCTTCATGGTGCTCCCTTCGGCGGGTGTTTTCCGTTGCCCGCCGGATGCCCGTCCGCGCATCCGGCAAACCTCGCCGTTCCGTGCCACCGTGGAGCCATGCGAACCCGGATGCTCGCCGTCACCGTCGACTGCCGTGAGGCCGAAGCGCTGGCCGCGTTCTGGAAGGAAGCACTCGGCTACCCCGAGACCGACCGGTGGACCGACGGTCACGGGGTGACCTATGTCGAACTGAAGAGCCCCGATGTGCCGAGCCTGCTCTTCCAGCCGGTCCCCGAGGGGAAGTCGGGCAAGAACCGGCTGCACCTCGACATCGCGCCCACCGAACTCGAGCAGCGCGAGGAGGTCGCCCGGCTCGTGGCACTCGGCGCGAAGATCCTCGAAGACCCCGAGTCGGACCACTGGGTGGTCATGGCCGACCCGGAAGAGAACGAATTCTGCGTGCTGCCGCGGCGCTGAAGCCGCCCCGGTACCGCTTTAAGGGTGACTTCTTCGGCGCGCGCTGGCACGCCTCGGAAACCCCACGCCCTGAGGGCCTCCTTCGAGACATCCAGCGTCTCAAAGGGGCCTTCAGGGCATGTTCGGCGACTCACAGCCCGCTGACCTGGCGACGTGGTCGCCTTCCCAGTCCGTGAAGGCCTCCTTCACTACCTTCAGGGTAGGGAAGGAGGCCTTCACGGACTACGAGCAACTGCCGCCACATTCAGTTACTTCCGGACCGCGGCTCAGGCGGCCTCGTCGTCGCTTCGCGCCGACCGGTCGGAATGCAGCCCCAGCATCTCCAGCAGCATCCGGCAATCCGTCGCGTCGCGGGCGTTCGCGACCACCGCTTCGGTCGCCTTGCGCAGCACCGCCGCGCGCACCGCGGTCGCCCCACCGTCGACCAGTTCCTCCACCGGACGCATTTCCTCGAACGGGTTCCCCATGACCCACCTCCATCGTCCCTTTCGTTGATACCCGATTCCGGCGGCGAAAGCCCCCGCGTTCTTGCGGTTCCGGCGGCGCCCCAGCCGGTTTCTCCCTAGACTGGCGCCATTCGGACGAGTGGACGGAGCGGGAACTGACCACCGAGTTGCGCGGGGACTTCGTGACCCTGACCCCGGTCACCGAGGCCCATGTCCCGGACTTGCGGCGGATCCGCGGCACGGCCGAGGTCGGGGCGCGCTGGGGTTCGGTCGACGGCTCCCCCACCTGGCCGTTCGACGACCCCACGACGGCCTGCTTCACGGTCCTGGAAGGGGGCGTCGTCCGGGGCTTCGTCCAGTACGGCGAAGAGGAGGACCCGATGTACCGGCACGCGTCGGTCGACCTCTTCCTCGACCCGGCGGCCCACGGCCGCGGGCTGGGCACGGACACCGTCCGCACGATGGCGCGGTATCTCCTGCACGATCGTGGGCACCATCGGCTCGTGATCGACCCCGCCGTGGACAACGAAGCCGCCATCCGCTGCTACAAGGCCGTGGGCTTCCGCGAGGTCGGGGTGATGCGCGGCTACGAACGCGACACCGACGGCGAAGGCTGGCACGACGGACTGCTGATGGACTTGCTCGCCGAAGACCTCACGTAGCGGGTCAGGGCGACTCCGAGCAGCACCACGACCATCCCGGCGAGCACCCGCGGGCCGAGTTCCTCGCCGAGCACGAGCGCGCCCAGCGCGACCGAGACGACCGGCAGCAGGTAGCCGACGGTCGCCGCGGAGGTCGCGCCTTCGTCGGCGATGAGCCGGTAGTTGAGGTAGAAGGTGACGCCGGTGCCGAAGATCCCGAGGACGACGACGGCGACCACCGCGGTCACGTTCAGCGGTCCCGACGGTGCGGCGTCGAACGGCAACGCGAGCGCGCTCAGCCCGGTAGCGGTCAGCAGTTGCGCGGCGGAGATCGCGATCGGACCGCCCTCGCCGACGAGTTTCCTTCCCATATAAGCGAAAGCGATCGCGTAGCTGATACCGGCGCCGAGCAGGGCCAGTGTCCCCCAGCCCAGCAGGCCGCTCTTCTGCCAGGGCGCGAAGATCAGCAGGATGCCGGCGAAACCGAGGATCAGGCCGCCGACGCGGATCACGGTGATCCGGCGTTCCGTGCCGATCCCGATGCCGATCAGCAGCGACCACAGCGGGGTCGTCGCGTTCATCACCCCGGCGACACCGGAGTCGACGGTCAGTTCGCCGATGCTGAACAACACGAACGGCAAGGCGTTGCAGAAGAAGGCGGCGACGAGGAGCCTGCCCCAGATCCGCCGTCCGCGCGGGAGACGTTGCCCGGCCCAGCGGCTCAGCACGAGAAGGACGGCCGCGCCGAGCGCGCAGCGGATGACGGTCACCTGAACGGGTGGCAACCCGGTCAGGGCGAGCTTGATCCACAGGAATCCCGATCCCCACAACAGGGCGAGAACTCCCATCCGGATCAGGGTTCCCGGCGCGCCGATGCTCACTTCGTTCCTTTCGCCGGACCGCTCGATACGTCTCCAAGCTGCCTCGGACGACTCGTCAGGACAAGTGAAAAGATCTACACCGACGTTAAGCGGTCCTACATGCTCCGAAGTCCCGGCCGTGGCCGCCGGGAAAGGCGGCCACGGCCGGCTTCCGAGGAGATCAGCACTCGCCCGGTAGCTCGCAAGGCGGAACAGGGCCTGCTCACATTTCGCGGTCGCGCATGATCCACCTCCCTTTCGGCCGGCGCACCGGTGGGGAACGGGCGCGTTCTCGCACAGTTTGCGGGCTGTCTTCGCACCTGCGCATACCCGGTGGCCGTGTTGTGACCCGGGTAATGGGAAGGTTGTGGCACCATCTGCCGCGCAGCGGGAAGAAAGGTGCTTCTGGTGACCGAGAATTCCGGCTCGGCCAGATCGGGGGAGACCGGTAGAGCACGCCCGGTTTCGACGGCCGCGCTGACCTTCGGGCGCGCATTGCGGCAACGACGGCAGGCGCGCGGACTGGCCTTGCGGGAACTCCAGAAACTCGCCTATGTCGACAAAAGCCTCATCAGCCGGGTCGAACGCGGGCTCACCCCGCCGAGCGCGGAATTCGCCGAAGCCTGCGATCGCGCGCTTTGCGCGGGCGGCACCCTGATCGTGCTCGCCGAAGCCGCCCGCGCGGAACCCTATGTGCATCTTCCCCCGCCGCCGCATCATTTCGTCGGCCGTGCGGAACACTTGGCGCTGCTGGACGAAAAAGTGTTCACCGAAGCGGCCAAAGTGGTCTTCGTGGCCGGTCCGCCGGGGGTCGGGAAGACCGCGCTCGTGCTGAATTGGGCGAACCGGCGGCAAGAGGAGTTCGACTGTGTCCTCTGGTCGGATCTTCGCGGCTATGCGGCAGGTTCTCCGGCGCAACCCGCGGACATCCTCGACGATCTTCTGCGCTGCGTCGGTGTCCGCCCCGACCGTGTCCCCGCCGAGGAACACATGCGGCTCGCGCTCCTGCGGGGCCTGTTGCGCGGCCAGCGCACGCTCGTCGTGCTGGACAACGCCCTCGACTCGCACCAGGTGCGGCCGGTGCTGCCGGGCACCCCGGACACCACCGTGCTGATCACCAGCAGGCGACGGTTGTCCGGGCTGGTCGTCGGCACCGGCGCGGTCCAGGTTTCCTTGGAGCCGCTGCAAGATCTCGAAGCGGCGCGGCTCATGGCCGATCTCATCGGCGACGAACGCGCGGCAGGCGATCCCGAAGGCGTCGGCAGGCTCGTCCGGCTGTGCGCGGCGCTGCCGCTCGCGGTGAACATCGCCGCCGAACGGGTCGCCACGCATCCCCATCAGAGCGTCGGCGACCTCGCCCGTGAACTCGTCGCCGAGGGACGAAGGCTGGAACTGCTCGCGGTCGACGACGACGCCGTCGGGGTCCGGGCCGCGTTCAGCTGGTCGTACCGCGCGCTGGAGGCCGACACCGCCCGGATGTTCCGGCTGCTCGGCCTCCATCCCGGGCCGCGGTTCCCCGCGGGCGCGGCGGCCGCGCTCGCCGGTCTGCCGGAACACGACGCGCGACAGCTGCTCGACAAGCTCGTGCAAGCGCATCTCGTCCAGCAGGTCGGCGCGCGGTACTACCGGTTCCATGACCTGCTCCGCGTCTACGCCGCCGGAGAGGCCGCCGCCGCGCGATGGCGGGAGGAGCGGCAGGCGGCGGTCTCCCGGCTGACCCACTGGTACCTCTACGCCGCCAACGCGGCGAGCTGGACGCTGACCCCGGCGCGCGACCACCACATCGACCTGGGCCCCGCGCCCGAAGGCGTCGAGCCGCTCCGGTTCGCCACGTTCGACGATGCCTATATCTGGTGCGCGTCGGAGATGCCGAGTATCACCGGTGTCGCCCGGCTGGCGCTGGACCACGGGCTGTACGAGGTCGGCTGGCGGCTGCCGGTGGAACTGTTCGACTACCACCTGCTCGGCAGGCCGTGGCAGACGTGGATCTCCAGCCACGAGGTGGCGATCGAGTCCGCGGAGGCGGGCGGCGACCTCGGCGGGCTGGCGTGGTCGGCGATCAACCTCGCCGAGGCGCACCGGCGGCGCGGCGACCTCGACCGCGCGCGCGACCTGTTCGGCCGGGCCGTCGAGCTCTCGGAAGAGATCGGCGAGAACCCGAGCCTCGGCTGGGCGCTGGTCGGGCTCGGCAACATCGCGCACGAGCGGGAGGACTACGTCGAAGCCGTTCGGCTCGCCGGGCAGAGCGTGGAGGTGAACGCCCGGATCGGCTACCGGATCGGCGAAGCGACCGCGCGGGTCCACCTCGGCCGCGCGTACCGCGACCTCGGCGAACGAGACCAGGCTCTCGACCACGGACTGCGCGCCTTCGAGGCCTACGCGAAGGACGCCGACCAGCACGGCATGGGGTTCGCCTTGGTGCCGCTGGCCAGGACCTGCCGCCGGTTCGGCGATCTCGAGCAGGCGCTCGAGTACTGCGAGCAGGCGCTGACCGCCTACCGGAACTGCGGCGACGTCTGGGGGCAGGCCGACGCGCTCGACGAACGCGGCTGCGCGCTGGCCGCGCGGGGACAGGCCGACGAGGCCATGGCGGGCTGGCGCGACGCGCTCCAGCTCGTCATGGATCTCGACGACCGGAAGGCGAGCGTGCTGCGGGGCCGTCTCGAAGGCGCGGTCTAGGGACGCTGGCCGGTCGCGGCTGATCCGGGCGCGCCGCACCCGGCGCGAGTAAGCGACGCGCCGTGACGGGCTCGTCGATGAACCTGGCGCGCTTGACCGTCCACAAGGGACACCGGTTCAGGTCGCAGCGTCCCTTATGGGCGCTTTGCGCGGGGTCGTGAGTGGCAATGATCGTTCTAACCCTCTTTGCCACTCACGACCTCCGCCCTGAACTGTACGAACAGACATCAACCGGTCATTTCGTCGCCCAAAGTATCCTTTGTGGACACTCCAGGTGCGGCCTGCTCCCGTACTCGTCCAGCACCACGCCACGAAGCGCTCCTCACCACTCACGACCCTCACGAAAGCCGCACCGGCAGGTTGTGCAGGCCCCGGGTGATCGCGCTCGGCCACCACACAAGCCGGTCCTCCGGCACGGTCAACGTCATCGACGGCGCGCGGCCGAACAACGTCTCCAGCGCCGCGGACGCCTGCATCCGCGCGAGCGCGGCGCCGATGCAGATATGCGGGCCGACACCGAAGGCCACGTGCCGCACCGGCCGCTCGCCCGGCCGGAAGGCGAGCGGTTCGGGGTGCACCTCCGGATCGCGATTGGCCGCCAGCAACGACAACAGGATCGGATCGCCCGCCTCCATCCGCTGCCCGGCGAGTTCCATCGGTTCGGTGACGAATCGCCAGCTCGTGTTCTGCAGCGGGGTGTCGCGGCGCAGGACCTCCTCGATGACGAGCGTCAGGTGCGCGCCGTCGGCGCGGGCGCGGGCCGCCTCCTCCGGATGCGTGATGAGGGTCAGCGCGGTGGACACGATGAGGCTGATCGTCGTCTCGTGCCCGGCGATCAGGGAGAGGAACGCCGTCGCGGCGACCTCTTCGGTGGTCAGTTTCCCGGCGGCCTCCTGTGCGAGGAGGTCGCTGATCAGGTCCGCACCCGGTTCGGCGCGTTTGCGGGCGACGACGTCGGCGAGCAACGCGTCCAGGTCATCGGTCGCCTTGAGCATCGACGCCATGTCCGTGACGTCGCCGGCGGCGACCACCAGCGCGGGCGGGCGGACCTCGTCCAGCAGGCTGTCCGGGATACCGATCAGCTCGCAGATCGACCGAATTCCCAGTGGATAGGCGAAATCCTCGACGAGGTCGCCTTCGCGCCTGTCCAGTATCGGGTCGAGCAGTTCGTTCGCGAGCCGATGCGTGCGGTCGCGCATGTGCCGCAGCCGCCGCGGGCCGAAGGCACCGGCACAGGCCTTGCGCAGACGTGCGTGTTCTTCGCCCTCGAAGTTGTTCATATGCCCGATGAGCGTCGGCCGGTGATCGGCGGGCAGCCCGAGATTGGCCTTGCGCCAGTGGTCCGCCGCGACGGACGGGCATTTGGACAAACGCGGGTCGGCCATCGCGGAAACGACGTCCGCGTGCCGGGTCAGCAGCCAGGCCCAGGTGTCGCAGGGAAGCGGAAGCCGGAACGCGGGGGCGTTCGCCCGGAGCCATTCGTAGGCGGGTGAGGGATCCCTGTCGAATTCCGGGCCGAACAGCATGGGAACCGCGGCGGCGTCGTATGCGGCATCAGGCATACGAGCCACGATGCCAGCTCGTGGCGGAAGAGCGTCCGGCGAACGCGGGTATCGGCCTGTCTCACGCGATCGTCAACGCGGTCCCCCTGTCACCCCCTTGTGGTGACCCAGCAAGATCGAAGCGGGTGCGGTGCGTAGCGGTGGGAGGTGACCCTCGTCAGCGAGTTCGGCAAGCACGACCCTGACGCGGTTTCGGTGCGGCCGCGCGGTTCGCTCCGGAGTTTCGCCGACACCGTCGGCCTCGCCGCCGCCCGCGTCTGGCGGCTGCGTGGCCGTGCCTGGAACACCCTGCGGCATCCGGCGGGGTGGGAACTGTGGCGGCTGCCGCCCGCGGCGGTCTTCTGGATGCTCGGCACCGAGATCGCGGTCGCGGCCTGGGCGCTGTACAGCGGTTTCAAGGCCTCCACCACGACCACCGATCTCGTCCGCTTCGGCGTGATCGCGTGTTGCGCGGTCTGGTATGTCGTCCAGACGCAGCATCCCGAGGAGCAGCGCCGAGCCGACGACCGGCGCGGCGAACACATCGACCAGACCGCCGTCTGGCTGGGCGGCGGGGCCGTCCTGCTGCCGCCCGCGTTGTCACTCGCGCTGCTGCTGATGGTGCGCGTGCAGCGCTACTCCATCGCGCACAAGGCGATGACGACGTTCCTCTTCACCACCGCCGCGCACGCCGCCTCCATTCTCGGCGTGCACACGATCACCGAACTGACGGCACTGCACACCTGGCTCGAATCGGGCACGCTCCCCCAGCGACCGGGTGACATCGCGGTCGCCGCCGTCGCGCTGGTGGGTGCCGCGCTCTGGTACTTCGCGTCGCAGACGCTCCTGATCAGCATCGCGCGCGGCCTCGCGTGGGGCGGCTGGCGGCGGCAGAAGCTGATCGGCAGCTGGGCCGACAACGCGGACTTCGTCTACGCGCTGCAACTCGCCGCGTGCACCACGATCCTCGGCGCGGTCAACATCGCGCTGGTGCCGCTCGTGATGATCGGGGTCGCGCTGCGGTCGACCCGGCTCTCGCAGGTGCTGGCGGACACGATCGCGCGCAGCCAGCGTGACCGGAAGACCGGACTGCTGACCGAGGACTCCTTCCACGCCCCCGCGGCCCTGCGGCTGCTCGAAGACCAGACCGGACGGCGGCCGACGGCGTTCCTGATGCTGGACCTCGACCATTTCAAGCAGTGGAACGACAAGTACGGGCATTCCGGCGGCGACATCGTGCTCGGGTGCGTCAGTGCCGTGCTGCGGCAGAACACCCGCTCCACCGACATCGTCGGGCGCTGGGGCGGCGAGGAGTTCTCGGTACTGCTGCCGGACACCACCCGCGAAGAGGCGATGCGGATCGCCGAGCGGATCCGGGCGGCCGTCGCGAAGACCGCCATCACCGGCCTGACCGAACTCGCCAGCGGGCACGCCACCAACGAGCCCCGCGCGGTGGGGCCGATCCACGGCTGCACCGTGTCGATCGGCGTCGGGCTCTCGCCCGAACACTCGACGGACTATGGCGAGCTCTTCCGCGCGGCCGACGCGGCCATGTACCAAGCGAAACGGAGCGGGCGGAACCGCGTGGTCGTGGCACCGTCCGCCGTCCCGCCTTCGCCCCGGACGACTGACACGCGTTTAGTCCTCTGAATGCGTTCGGCGAGCGTCAGCGGCGGGTCACGAGGCGGGTCTCGAGCAGATCACCGACCACGCGGGTCTCCACGCCGGTCCTCCGCTCGAACGCGGAGCCGCGCAACGGCCACAGCGCGACCAGCACGACACCCACCGCCGCGCAAGCGGCCAGCACCAGCGCGGCGACGAACTGGGCGGCTCCGGCGGTCGCCGTGCTCAGCACCGCGAAGCCGATCAGGACGATCACGGTGGGCAGCACCGCGGCCAGCGCGACCAGGAAAGCGGGGGTGCGGCGCAGGTCCCGGCGCCGGGTGGTCAGCCAGGCGGCGAGCAGGCAGGCGAACGACGCAGCCAGCAGGCAGGCACCCGCCGTGTCGCTGAGCCGATGCCAGCCCAGCGCGATGGTCGACGACGCGACCCAGGCGACGGCGACGCCGCCGATCCCGATGATCGCCGGGCGGAATCGTTGCGGCAGAACGAAAGCGAGCGCCATCAGAATGGCCATGGCGGCGCTGACGTGCCCGCTGGGGAAGCTGTTGTGCCCCGGCCCGCGGCCGCCGTCGGGCAGTTCGGGGCGGACGAGGATGTAGAGCTTGAGCAACTGCGCGGCGACGAGCGGGAGCACGAGGACGCTCAGCGCGGGGACCAGGAGGCCGGGTTTGCGCCGGAGCAGCGCCAGGACGACCAGCCCGATCCCGGCGGCGCCGATCACGAGCACCATGTCCTGGTCACGCAGCGGCCCCGCCCAGTCCATTGTGGACCACTGGCCGGACTGGGCGCTGCGGACGACACCGTTCTCCGCGAGCTGCCCGGCCGACGTGTACACGAAGAGCACATAGGTGACGAGGAACGCGACGGCCAGTCCCAGTCCGGTGGCGAGCTGGAACACGGCCCTGGAGAGGGTCCGCCTGGTCTCGGCGTGCCGTCCCGGCAGCGGACGGCGGGCGGGGGTCGGCTTCGCTTCGTGGATGAGTAGGGCCATGCGTCTCACTGTCCCCACGGCGTTTAGCCATGAGGTCCGGACAATGTCATGGTTCTGCTACAAGATCGAGCCGAGTCGCACACGCGCGGCGACATCCGAATAATGGCGGCGTGGCAAGTGTCCTTTTGATCGAAGACGACGCGTCCGTGCGGGAGGGGCTGGAACTCGCGCTGCGCCGGCAGGCGCACACCGTCCACACCGCCGAGAGCGGTGAGCTCGGGCTGGAGAAACTGCGGGTGTTCCAGCCCGACATCGTCGTGCTGGACCTGATGCTGCCCGGCATCGACGGCTTCGAGACCTGCCGCCGCATCCGCTCGGCGGGCGAGGTGCCGATCATCATGCTCACCGCCCGCAGCGACGACTTCGACATCGTGGCCGGGCTGGAGGCAGGCGCCGACGACTACGTGACCAAGCCGATCGAACCCCGCGTGCTCGACGCCCGGATCCGGGCGGTGCTGCGGCGCGCGGTGAGCGAGAAGCCCGCGAACGACGACGCCGCCGGGGAGCGGCACGGCGGCCTGGTCATCGACCGGGCGGGCCTGGTGGTCACGAAGAACGGCGAGCCGGTCTCGCTCACCCCGACCGAGCTGAAACTGCTGCTGGAGCTGTCGCGCACGCCAGGACAGGTCTACAGCCGCCAGCAGATCCTCTCCGCCGTCTGGGACCACGACTACCTCGGCGACTCCCGGCTGGTCGACGCCTGTATCCAGCGGCTGCGCGCGAAGATCGAAGACGTCCCCGCGAAGCCCGAACACGTCCAGACCGTCCGCGGCTTCGGGTACCGGTTCGGCCGTTCATGAGGCTGCTCTCCGGGCTGCGGCCCCGGCTCATCCTGGCCTTCGCCGCGATGACGATCATCGGGGCGGCGGCCGCGGCGGGGGCCAGTTACGTGTCGGCGAGGAACGCGATCCTCAAGTCCGTCCAGGACGCGGCGATGGATCAGCTGAAGGACCGGGTCGGCGCCTACGACCGCCCGCTGTCCACGCCACCGACCCAGGACGAGCTCAACGACTTCGCGGGCAGCCTGCGGTTGAACGCCGTCGCGGTCCACGGGACCCTGCGGTCGGTCAACGGCCCCGACCTGACCCGGTTCTCGACCGAACTGCGGCGGACGGTCGCGGGCGACATCCGGATCCAGTTCCAGCGGCTGGACCGCGACACCGGCCCCGAACTCCAGGTCGGCCTGCCGGTGCTGACGCGGCAGCCCGACGGGTCGCTGGGGGCCAGCGGCATCGAGGTGTACTCGCTCACCTCGCTCGTCCAGCAGCAACAGGCCATCGACGAACTCGCGAAATCGGCCTGGCAGATGGCCGCGCTCGTCCTTCCGCTGGCCGCGGCGCTCGCCCTGCTCGCGGCGAGACAGGTGCTGAGACCGGTACGCGCGCTCAACACCGCCGCCGCCCAGCTCGGTGAGGGCAGGCTCGACGTCCGGCTGCCCGCCAAGGGGTCCGACGAGCTGGCCGAACTGGTCACGACCTTCAACAACACCGCCGCCGAATTGGAACGCACGGTCGGCGAGGTGAGAGCCATGGAGGCCGACGCCCGCCGGTTCGTCGCCGACGTCTCGCACGAGCTCCGCACGCCACTCGCGGCGATGAACGCGGTCACCGACGTCCTCGACGAGGACGCGGACACCCTGCCGCCCGACACCGCCGTCGCGGCACGGCTGGTCTCGGGCGAGACCCGGAGGCTGACCCGGCTGGTCCAGGACCTGGTCGAGATCTCCCGGTTCGACGCGGGCCGCGCCGAACTCGTGCTCGACGAATGGGATCTCGCGACGGCGATCCGGGACAGTCTCGACGCCCGCGGCTGGCGCGAGGGCGAAGACCTGGTCACGGACCTGCCGGAAGGCGTCCTCGCCCGCGTCGACCGGCGGCGGCTCGACCTGATCGTGGCCAATCTCGTCGGCAACGCGTTCCGGCACGGCGCGGCCCCGGTCGAAGTCCGTCTGCGCGCCGGTGACGACGGCGTCACCCTGGCGGTCGAGGATCACGGGCCCGGTATCGATCCCGAGGTCCTGCCGCATGTGTTCGACCGGTTCACCAAGGCCGACACCGCCCGTGCCCGCTCCGAGGGCAGCGGGCTCGGCTTGGCGATCGCACTGGAGAACGCTCGCCTGCACGGTGGCGACATCACCGCCACCGACACCGGGCACGGCGCCCGGTTCATCCTGCGCCTGCCGCACCGCACCGAAGGAGGGACGCGATGAGAAGGACCAGGGTATTGCCCGCTCTCGCGGCCGCGACGCTGGTGGCGGCCTGCGGCGTCCAGCCGACCGGCGTCGTCCCGGCCGGGCCCGGCCCGTCGATCCGCGCGACCACGGGGACCTACGTTCGCGCCGGTCTGACGCTGTACTTCGTCTCCGACGGCCGTGTCATCCCGGTGACCCGGCCAACCGAAGGCTTCATCTCCCCCGAAGGCGCGATCACGCTGCTGTTGAAGGGGCCGACGGAGCGGGAAGCCGCACAGGGGCTCACCACGTTCGTCCCGCCGGAGATCGGGCGGGTCGAGGTGTATTCGGGCAACCCGACGTCCATCGTGCTGCCGTTCTCCGTCCGCAAATTGTCCAACCAGGCCATCAACCAGCTGGTCTGCACGACGATCGCGGCCTCGGCGGACACCGGACGGGCTCCGGTCATCCCGGGCGTGAACGTGTCCTCACCGGACGACAAGATGTACTTCCAATCCTGCAAAGCGGACTGAATTCGTCACTCACAGTGCTCACATAAAAGCACTTCTTGTGTCTGTACGGACATGAGCCCCTTTTGGTTCAACGATCAAGGTAACTGTGGGCGAACACACTCGGGCGTGACATTGCCGTGTCCTTTTCGTAATGTTGCCCGGAGCTCGCGGCCCCCGACGCGAGTTCCCGTCCCCGAAGTGGTGAGTGATCAGAGAAATGGCCGGCAGACATCGCAAGAACAAGGCTCCGCAGTGGAAGCTCCCCGCGGGTATCGCGGCAGCGGTCGCCACGGCGCTCCCGGCGTCGATGTGGCTGACCACCGCAGGTTCCCCCGACGTCGAAGCGGCCAGTGCCGCACTCGCGGTGAAGGCTCCCCCGGCCTCCAGCGTGACGCCCCCGCCGTCGACCAGCAGCACCCCGCCCTCCAGCACAAGCCCTACCCCCTCAACGGCCCCCTCCCCCGCGACCTCCTCGGCTCCCCCGAAGCCGACGACGTCGACCAAGGCCCCCGCCCCGGTCAAGAAGACCGTGCCCGCCGCGACGGCGTGTTCCACCGACCTCGCCGGCACCAAACCGCACGTGGCCCAGGTCGGTAACCACGTCAAGGCGAAGTTCGGCGTCAAGAACGTCGGCGGTGTCGCCGGCCGGGCGAACGCCAGCGACCACCCCTCCGGCCTCGCGCTGGACTTCATGGTGGACACCGCCACCGGCAACGCCATCGCCGAGTACCTCCTGGCCAACCAGAAGGACTTCGGTGTCACCTACGTCATCTGGCGTCAGCGCTACAACGACGGCAGCGGCTGGGACACCATGGAGGACCGCGGCGGCGCGACCGCCAACCACATGGACCACGTCCACGTCTCCTTCGCCAAGAGCGCGAAGGTGAACGTCAGCTGCTAACGATTCCGGGCGGGCCGCTCGCCGGGCTGGATCACCGGTCGTCCGACGACCTCTTCCACGCCTTTGACGGCGAGCCGGTCCGCCCGCTCGTTCTCCGGATGCCCGGCGTGGCCCTTGACCCAATGCCATGCGACGTCGTGCCGTGAGGCGGCTTCGTCGAGACGGCGCCACAGGTCGGCGTTCTTGACCGGTGTCTTGGCCGAGGTCATCCAGCCGTTGTTCTTCCAGTTCCGCACCCAGCTGGTGATGCCGTTCCGCACGTAGGTGCTGTCGGTGTAGATGTCCACCGTGACCCGGCGCTTCAGGCTTTCCAGCGCCTCGATGGGCGCGGTCAGTTCCATCCGGTTGTTCGTGGTCGGCCCGGGATCCCCACCGTAGATCTCCTTCTCGACGGTGCCGTACCGCAGCACCGCGCCCCAGCCGCCGGGACCGGGATTCCCGCTGCACGCGCCATCGGTGTAGATCTCGACTTCCGCCACCGGGACACCCTAGCGACGGGGTCAGTCCGGCAGCAGCGGCACCCACGGCCGCTCAGCCTGCCCGAGATGCACCGCACGCGTGATGGATTTCGACCCGAACCGGTCCCGGACGGTGTCGAGCGTCGAATCGAGCGCGTCCCTCGGCTTCGCCCCGAACGGCAAGGCCAGCTGGATCGCGTCGTCCTTCGACAGATTCGTGAGCGCGAGCCCGATCAGCGTGAGCCCGCGTTCGTCGATCAGCGGTCTCGCCGCCGCGAGCAGGTCACGGGCCGCCGCGACGATCGCGCCGGTCTGTTCCGTCGCCTCCATGAGGGTGTGCGAACGCGTCGCCTTCGTGAAGTCGGCGAACCGCATCCGCAGCACGACGGTGCGGCACACCCGGTGCGCCGCCCGCAGACGGCGGGCGAGGCGATCGGCAAGGGTCAGCAGCATCGCGTCGAGTTCGGCGGGTGACCGCGGCCTGCTCCCGAGCGCGTGCTGCGCCCCGATCGACCGGCGGCGACGGCCCGTCTGCACGCGGCGAGGGTCGTCGTTGTGGGACAGGGCGTGCAGATGGGCGCCGACGCCGCGGCCGAGCATCCGGACGAGTTCCTTCTCCCCGAACCCCTCCATCTGCCCGACCGTCGTCACGCCGCGCTCGCGCAGCTTCCGCGCCGTCACCTTGCCGACACCCCACAACCGCTCGACCGGGAGCGGGTGCAGGAACTCCAGCTCCTTGTCGTGCGGCACGACGAGGAGGCCGTCGGGTTTCGCGACGCCACTGGCCACCTTCGCGAGGAACTTCGTCCTGGCCACGCCCACGGTGATCGGCAGGCCGACCTGCTCCAGGACGTCCTTGCGCAGCTTCGCCGCGATCCGGCTCGGTGTGCCCGCGATCTTCAGCAGCCCGCCGACGTCGAGGAAGGCCTCGTCGATCGAGATGCCTTCCACGAGTGGCGTCGTGTTGCCGAAGACCTCGAAGACCGCCTTGCTCGCCGCCGAATACGCGTGCATCCGGGGCGGAACCACGATCGCGTCCGGGCACAACCGCCGCGCCTGGCCGCCGCCCATCGCCGTGCGGACGCCGAACGCCTTGGCCTCGTAACTGGCCGCCAGCACCACACCGCCGCCGACGATGACCGGCCGCCCGCGCAGTTTGGGGTCGTCACGCTGCTCGACCGACGCGTAGAACGAGTCCAGGTCGGCATGCAGGATGGGCCCCTCGGTCGTCATAGAACATATGTTCGCATCAAACGGCCCAACGACCAAGCGCCCCGCTAACCTGGCCCTGGTCGACGCAGTGAAAAAAGGGGGCCACATGCGGCGACTCTCACCAGGGGCGACAGCGGCGGCCGCGGGAGTGGCCGCCCTGACCTCGATCGCGGCCGGCGTGGTGGGAAACCTGGCGACCGGCACCGTCGGTGAGATCAGCGCCGGATGGAAACCGGTCATCTGGACGGGGCTCGGCCTCTTGGCGGCCGCACTGACGTTCTCGGCGATCCAGAACGCCTTGAGATCCGCGCGCGATCCGGCGTCCGCCACCGATGTCCCGGACGCCGGATCGGCCGAGCACGGCGAACGCGATCGCCGGGCGACGCCGTGGCAGGTCAAGGCGGTGCCCACGGTTTGGGCCCTGATCGTCATCGTCGGTCTTGCCGGTACCGCGCTCGCGTTCACCTCGCCGGGTTTCTTGGACATCGGCGAGATCTACCTCTCGTCCTTCCAGCTCCAGCCCAATACAAGGGGCGGCTGGGAGGTCACCGCTCCCGCCGGCATCGCGATAGGCGTCGCAATATTCGCGTGGTGTATCCCCCCCCCCGTTCCTCGCTGGCGCGCACGCCTACCGCGCCGTTCCTGTTTCCGTCGGCGAAACAACTCGCACACTCGCCGCGAGCGTCGCGTTCGCCGGCGCCGGCTGGTCCGTCTTCGCCGGAACCCTCGCCGTCGCGGCGGCACTCCGGCAGCTGGTGTCGCCGGCGGCCGCCCTTTACGTGGCGCTGATCGGTCTCCTGGCCCTGATCTTCACCGCGTGGGGTTGGGCCAAGGAAGCGGAAACGCTCAGTCGAACGGCGGCCCAGAACAGGAAACCCGGTGCTTGAAGACCTCTCCGTCCCGGATCTCGGCGGAGTACGTCGGCCTCGGCGAGATCGCGCGCCAGGCGTTCAGCACCTCCTCCGACTCCCAGTACTCGAAGATGTTCACCCGGCCCGGCTCGAGCGTGTCCGCCGCGATCACCACGTCGAGACACCCGGGGTGGGCCCGCGCCTTCTCGACGATCACCTGGTGCCCGGCCACGTACCGGTACCTCTCCTCCGGATCGACGTACACCTTGCCCGCCACGATCACGGTCATCTCCACATCCCTTCGTCCGGTCGGTTCACCCCACCGACGAACGCGGACGCCGGGAACCGACACGGGCGCGGACGAAATCCGTCACCGATCGTCCGCCGGCGAAACACCAGATCGCGATCACCGGGTCGCAGATCGCGCAGCCGAACGACGAATGCTCGGCGAACGGGATGATCGGGGCACCCTTGAGGTGGTGGACGACGTCCCAGCCGGTGTGCAGCAGCCAGGCGATACCGATGAACGTCCAGGATTCGAGGCCGAGGTAAGCCACATAGGTCACGAGCGCGGTGAACGCGAACTCCCAGATCCCGAGGCCGCCACCGCTCAGATAGGCGGCGCCCGCCCCCGCCACCATGACCGCGTTGAAGCGGCGGCGGTGCGGTTCGTGGATCAGCGACATCAGCACGACGTAGACGAGGCCGACGAGAATCGGCGCGATGATCATCATGGCTCGACGCTAGAACCGGCCGGGGTCCGCTCCCAGTGGCGTGAACGACGCCTTCCAACGGGATCTCGCCATCGGGTGGATACGGTGCGGTCATGCACACCGTCGCGGTCCTCGCCCTGGACAAGGTGATCCCGTTCGACCTCTCGACGCCGATCGAGGTCTTCACCCGGACCCGGCTCGCCGACGGCAGCGCCGGTTACCGGCTGCTCGTCTGCGCCGAACACCCGGACGTCGACGCCGGGCACTTCACCCTGCGCGCGCCGTGGGGGCTCGAGGCGCTGCGCGAGGCCGGCACGATCATCGTCCCCGGCACCGCGGATCCGACCGGACCGTTGCCGGAAACCGTCCGCGACGCGCTCACGTCGGCCGCCGCGAGAGGCACGCGGATGGCCTCGATCTGTTCCGGCACCTTCGTTCTCGCCGCCGCGGGCCTGCTCGACGGCCTCCGCGCCACCACGCACTGGGTCGCCGCCGAAGCGCTGGCCGCAGCGTACCCCGGAATCGAGGTCGACCCGGACGTACTCTATGTCGACAACGGGCAGATCCTGACGTCCGCGGGCGCCGCCGCCGGCCTGGATCTGTGCCTGCACCTGATCCGGCGGGACCACGGCTCCGCGATCGCCGCCGACGCGGCCCGCCTTTCGGTCATGGCGCTGGAACGTGAGGGCGGCCAGGCGCAGTTCATCGCGTTGCGGCATCCGCCCGCTCCCCGCGGCGCGGCCTTGGAACCCACCCTCCTCTGGATGCAGGAGAATCTCGCGCGCGAACTCACCTTGGCCGACATCGCCGCACGCGCCGGGATGAGCACGCGCACGCTGATCCGCCACTTCCGCGAGCAGACCGGGACGACACCACTGCAGTGGCTGCACCGGGCGAGAGTCCGGCAGGCGCAGCATCTGCTGGAGACCACTCAGTACGCCGTCGAACGGATCGGCACCGAAGTCGGTTTCGGTTCGCCCACAGCGTTCCGCGACCGGTTCAAGCGCACGACGGGCGTCAGCCCCGGCACCTATCGACGCGCTTTCCGTTAAGCGGCGCGGGCCAGAGCGGTGTCCGAGGCCCGCGCCCGGGCCTGTTCCGCGAATCGCTTCCGGGCGGCGACGACTCTGAGCCAGCGTTCCGAGCGCTCGGCGTCCAGATCGGAGGTGGCGCGGGCGAGCACTTCGGCGGCGCGTGCGGCGGAATCGATCTCGGCGGCGGCGCCGAGGTAGTCGCCCGCGTCGATCAGCTTGCAGGCGTGACGCATCTCGGTCTGCGCGGTCGAGTAGATGGCGTAGGCGGCGAGGTTGTTCGCCAGCGGGCCCAGTGAATGCGACATCGGATTCTCCGTTCCTTCTCTTACTCACACGTCGAACGGGCACGCGCCGGTTCGACACGGCGGACGGATTTTTCTCGAGGGTTGCGCCGGGTGGCCGATTCACGACAGCCTGAAGCGCATGCCAGCCCGAGCGGCGTCGTTCCGCAGTGTCTTCGCGGTCGCCGGATTCCGCCGGATCTGGCTCGCGCATCTGCTCTCGGTCGCCGGCGACCAGCTGGCCAGGGTCGCGCTCACGGTGCTGGTGTTCGACCGGACGTCGTCGGCCGGGTGGGCCTCGGCGGCGTACGCGCTGACCTTCGTGCCCGATCTCCTCGGTGGCGCACTGGGCGGCATCGCGGACCGGTTCTCACGACGCACCGTGATGGTGGTGACCGACGTCGGCCGCGCCGTCCTGATCGCGCTGATGGCGGTGCCCGGGCTCCCGCTGCCCGTCGCGGCCGCGCTGTTGTTCCTCGTGCAGCTCATGGCCGGGCCGTTTCACGCGGCCCGGCAGGCGATGCTGCCGGATCTGCTCGATCCGGACCGGCTGGTCGTCGGCCAGGCCGTCATCTCGTCCACGTACCAGGCCGGGCTCGTGGTGGGCTTCGGCGCGGGGGCCGCCGTCGTCACCGGCCTCGGCGTGCCGGGTGCGCTGCTGATCGACGCGGGAACGTTCGCGCTGTCGGCGCTCATGCTCCGCTTCGGGCTCGAACGATTCCCACCCTCGGCACCCGCCCACCACGAACGCCCGTCCCTGATCGCGGGCTGCCGTCTGGTGGCACGCGACCGCAAGCTGCGCTGGCTGCTGCTCATCGCCTGCTGCTGCGGTTTCTACGTCGTGCCCGAGGGCCTCGCCGTCCCGGTCGCCGCCGAACTGGGCGGCGCGGGCGCGTTGCCGTGGTTGCTGGCCGCGAACCCGGTCGGTTCGGTGCTCGGCGGCATCCTGCTGAGCCGCGTCCCGCGCGAACGGCAGCTCCGGGTGCTGGGCGCGTTGGCGGTGGCGAGCAGCCTGGTGCTGATCCCGACCGGCTGGGCGCCGGGCCTGGTCACCATCGTCGTGCTGTGGACGATCTCGGGTGTGTTCTCCGCGCACGACATGATCACGCAGACGCAGTACAGCCTGGCCGCGCCGCCTGCCCATCGCGGTCAGGTGATCGGGGTCGCGATCGCGGCGTTGCGGACGGCTCAGGCGGCGGGGATCGCGGCGGCCGGGCTGCTGGCCCAGGTCGTCGCGCCGACCACCGTGGTCACCGTCGCGGCGGCCGCGGGTGTGGTGGTCGCCGCTGTCGCCGGGGTGGGCTGGTCACGGGCGGTGTCGTCCCGCCGCGGCCTGGCGGAATCCGAAGATCCCGTGGGGCCGGTCGGCGGGACGACACCCGTTGGCGAGCACGGTTCCTGACACATCACGTCCAGTTGTTGTCACGACGGGTCGTCCAGTTGTTGTCACGCACTACGTTCACCTCCCTTCGCGAAGCCGCGCGCTCGTGGGCGAGATCACTCACGTCCAGTTGTTGTCCCGCATGTCGTTCACCTCCCTCGAAATAGCGATCTATCCGGCAAAACGCTCACCAGTTGTTGTCCTGCATCGGTGCACCTCCCTCGTTTCGGTTGGGCTGTCCGGGGGAATTCGGCGCCGCCGGTCTTATCGTCCGGACAACGAGGGTCGTCGCCGTCCCGGTTCGATTACGGTGTAGATCACCGACGGAAGAGGGTGCGTGGACGGACGACTCGGCGGCGCGCGGCGGCGGCTCAGGGCCTGGCACCTGTGGAGCCTGCCGCGACCTGTGCGGTCCTACGTCCTGGTCGTGAATCTCATCGCAATCCTCTCGACCGCCGCCACGGCTTGGCTGATCCCGGTGACCGGTACCGACCTGGTCCGGTTCGGCGTCTTGACCCTGTGCGCGGCCATCGCGATCGAGGGCACCCGGCAGATCGAACGCCAACGGGAGTACGACAGAGCACCGTCGGTCGCCTACGTCGACACCAAGGCGGTGTGGAGCGTCGCCGCCGTCATCGCGCTGCCGCCGGTGCTCGCCGCCGCGATGGTCGTGGTGACCTACACCATCGCATGGCTGCGGATCTGGCCACGTCAACGGCCGGTTCTCCCCCATCGGTGGATCTTCTCCGCCGCGACGGTCCTCTGTGGCACGCAAGCCGCCGTCGTCGTCCTCAGCCTCGGCATGCGCCACTACCCCGGTGCGCCCGATTCCGGGCTGCTCGCCGGACTGGGCGACCTCGCCGTCATCATCGTGGCCGCGGCCTTGCGGTGGGCGATCAACACCGCGCTGGTGATGATCGCGATCGCGCTCTCGTCGCCGCCGAAGTCGATCAGCGAACTGTTCTCCGGGTTCGGCGACCAGATCCTCGAGGCGGGCGCGCTCGGCCTCGGTCTCGTGACGGCCGTCGTCCTCGTACAGGCCAACCCGCTCGTGCTGGTCGGGGTCGTCATCGCGCTGGTCGCGCTGCACCGCGGGCTCCTGCTGACGCAGTACCGGCGCGACGCGCACACCGACGCCACCACCGGTCTCGTCACGAAACGCCGCTGGCGTCAACTGGCCGAAGAGCAGCTGGGCCGGACGCGTGCCGGACGCAAACTCGGCGTGCTGTTCCTCGACCTCGACAATTTCAAGACGATCAACGACACCTACGGCCATCCCAACGGCGACCTCGTCCTGCGCGCCGTCGGCGACGCGCTGCGCGCCGAGATCCGCGAACAGGACGTCTGCGGGCGGTGGGGCGGCGAGGAGTTCGCGATCGTCATCCCGGACATCCACGGCGAGGAGACGCTGCTCCACGTGGCCGAACGGATCCGGCACCAGGTGGCGGTGGTGTCGGTCGCGCTGCCCGATCGCGACACTGTACTGACCGATCTGACGGTGTCGATCGGCGGGGCGCTGTATCCGGCGGCCGACATCACCAGCGTCGACGACCTGCTCGTCGCCACCGACATGGCGCTCTACCGAGCGAAACAAGGCGGCCGCAACAGGGTCGAATTGGCTCCGCCCGCGCAGTAGTCTCCCCTCGTCTGGGGAGGCGATTCGCTCGGGGTCCGGTCGGTCTGGTGGTCGCTATCCAGATCCTGGTGCTGACCTCGCCGCGGGGGAACGGCTCGACTGTGGTTATGTCGATCAGCCGCCGCTGACGCCCTTGCTCGCGAGGATCTCCACCGACGTCTTCGGCGCCACTCCCGCCGGCCTGCGCGTGGTCGCGACGCTGTGCGCCGCCGCGACGGTGATCCTGCTGGCACTGGTCGCCCGCGAGTTCGGCGGGGGTCGCGGCGCAAAGGTCCTCACCGCCGCGATGACCGCGCCGGCGGCGTTCGTCGTGGTGGACGGGCACGTGCTGGTCTGGAGCGCGCTGGGCCTGGCGGTTCTGCGTCTGTTCCGCACCGGCTGGCTCCCCGCTGGGATCCTGCTCGCGCTCGCGGTGGCCGCGCCGGCACTGATCTGGCAGGCTGCGCACGATTTCACTTTGCTGACCGTGGCTTCCGGCATCAGCGAGGACGACGGCGCGGAGAACCGGATCCTGTTCGTGCCGATGCAGTTGCTCTATCTCTCCCCTCTGGTCGTGCCGGTCTGGATCGCCGGAGGACTCAGGCTGTGGCGCGATCCTGAGCTGCGCTGGGCCCGCTCACTGGTGCTGGGCGGAAAACCGTACTACTCGGCGCCCTTCCTGTTGCTGCTCGCGGCCGCCGGCGCCGAACCCTGTCTGCGCGGGCTCGACCGTGCTTGGCGCCGCGCTCTCGCCGTCGGCCTCGCTTTCATGGGCGCGGCCGTGTCGCTACGGGCTTCCCGCGGTGCACTCGGGGCATATGTCCTATGCGGACCGGGGCCCTCCGCCCGCTGACGCTGTCGGCCCGGTGGTCGCCGTGGGGCCGTACCTTCAGGCGTGGTTCATCGGATGCCGCGAGGCGGCCGTGCACGACAACGGGCTCGGAGTGGAGAACGAGGAGCAGGGAGTGCGAATTTCCTTTTGTGCGGGGACTTCCCGGCCTGGGTCTTCGCTGTGGGGCGAGTTGCGGAATTACTGCTGATCGGGCCGTTGCCGGAAACGGCGATTGGAGAATAGCGTTGCCGTGTAACGGAAACCTCTTGGAGCCGGAAACTGTCGGTGGTCGGTTGTAGCTTCTGCGTGTGGACACACACAACGCCACTGTGGCGCTACTCAAGGAAATCACCTCATCCGATCTGCTGCGGGAGGTCAACGCCGCACTGGATTCATTGGAGGACAAGGATGCTGTCGACGCCGCCGTCGCGGCCTCGGAAGGAATCGCACGATTGGAGGCGGTCCGGTTCCGCGCGCTCGCGCAGCTGAACCGGCACCGCGACGGGGCGTCGAGTGTGGTGCAGGAGGTCGCGTTCGCCCTGTCCGTTGTGGACGGTCACGCAGGCGCCTTGGTGTCCACGGCGGCGGCGTTGACCACCCGCCTGCCCCGAACACTCGGACTACTGGACCGGGGACAAGTGGGGGGCTACGGGGCGATGAAGGTCGCGACCGCGACCGCGTGGCTGTCGGACGACGACGCCCGCGCGGTGGACGAGGTACTGGAAGACCGGCTGCCCGGCCGGAATTCCGAGCAGATCCGGAAGGCGGCGAACCACGCGGCGATGCTGGCCGACCGTGACGGCGCCGCCCGACGCGCGGAACGCCACCGTGCCGGGCGCCGGTTGTCGATCCGGCACGGCGAGACCGGGGTCGCCTCGATCGAGGTCGACGACGGCCCGGTGGAGAAAGTCGCCGCCGCCTACACCCGGATCGATCGCGAGGCACGCGCGCTCAAGGCCGGCGGGGAGACCCGCACCCTGGATCAGCTCCGCGCCGACGTGGCCCTCGATCTGCTGTTGGGTGGCCAAGGCGGCAAGAGTGAACGGTGCGAGGTGTTCCTCTACCTGGACCTCAACACCTACCTCGGGATCAACGAGGATCCCGCCGAACTGGCCGGACACGGCCACATCCCGGCGTCGTTGGCGCGGCAGATCGCGTCCGGGCCGGACACGGTCCTGCGGCGGATCATCACCGACCCACTCTCCGGGCAGGTCCTGGATTTGGGTCGGGACCGGTATCGGCCTACGGCGGGGTTGGGCGAGTTCGTACGGGTACGGGACCGGGAATGCCGAAGACCCGGCGTATCTGCCACCGCCCCGCCCAAACCTGCGACCTCGACCACTCCCTGCCCTGGCAACACGGCGGCCACACCGCCGACACCGAACTGATCGACCTGTGCCGCCGCGACCACCGCCTGAAAGACGAACCCGGCTGGATCTATCGACTGGGTTCGGACGGCACCCTCACCATCACCACACCCACCGGACACAGCTACGACAGCACACCACCACCACTACACGAACCCCGCACGGAGAAACCACCGTTCTGAGGCCATCGCCGAAAAACGGCTATGGCTAGATCGAGAGCTGCCGTCACAACTCGCCGCCACCGGCGAGCCGGCCCGACACGGCTCCCGGCTCAGGAATCACCACCGCTGTCAGCGTCGCCGAAAACCGACCACGACGTCCCCAGACGACAGCGACTCACAACGACGCAATGCCTCTGCAGCCGCCCCGATGCCGGCCCCGGCCGTCGCCGAAAACCGACCACCGCCCAAGCACCGCGGTGTCGCGGACCCGACCACCGCTTTCCACCTTGCCCGAGAACCTTCGGACTTAGGCCCGCCGAGACAACCGCCGCCATCCCGTACTGCCGTAGCCGAAATACGGCCACGACTCGATCGAGGCCGCACCATAGCTCGCCCCCGCCGGCGAGCCGTCCAGCGCGTGCTCCCGACTCAGGGATCACCACCTATGGCAGCCTCACCGGCAGCCCCAGAGCGACTCGGAGCGACCAACTGCCGCGCACCCCAGCCCCACCCGTCGCCGAAAACGGCCACCCTCACCACACCGGACAGAACAAGCCCCGAGCCACCTCGATGAAACCGGCGTGAACACCGGATGACACCTCGCGAACCCGGCTACCAAGCCGAACCCCCAGTTGTCCACTTCGTCACGTCATCAGGCCTCTCGACTAGGTGTTCCAGGACACTTTTTGGCGGGTTCCTACAACACCCGGCCCTCGGCATGCGCCACCGGCGACATTCTCGTACCGGCCGGTAAGAGGCAGGCTGTTAGACAGGTACAGGAGACTGTCCCGCGCCTGATCCGGCGGGACGTCAGCTGTTGTGTCGCGTACTTGGGAGGCTCAGTCGGTGTTCAGTCGTGTCGCCATCGTCAACCGCGGAGAAGCCGCGATGCGGCTCATCCACGCCGTCCGCGAGCTTTCGGCGGAGACCGGACGGCGGATCGAGACCGTCGCGCTCTTCACGGACGCGGACCGGTCGGCGACGTTCGTGCGGGAAGCCGACATCAGTTACAACCTCGGCCCCGCGTCGGCGCGTCCGTATCTGGATTTCGCCGTGCTGGAGCGGGCGCTGACCGAGACCGGGGCCGACGCGGCCTGGGTCGGCTGGGGTTTCGTGGCCGAGGATCCGGCCTTCGCCGAGCTGTGTGAGCGGCTGGGCGTCACCTTCATCGGGCCGAGCGCGGACGCCATGCGCAAGCTCGGCGACAAGATCGGCGCGAAGCTGATCGCCGAAGAGGTCGGCGTCCCGGTCGCTCCGTGGAGCCGCGGCGCCGTCGCGGATCTCGACGCCGCCATCAAGGCCGCCGACGAGATCGGCTACCCGCTGATGCTCAAGGCGACCGCGGGCGGCGGCGGCCGCGGTATCCGCGTCATCACCTCCGCCGACGAGCTCAAGGACGCCTACGAGCGCACCAGCCTGGAGGCCGAGCGAGCCTTCGGCAGCGGCGTCGTCTTCCTGGAGCGCCTGGTCACCGGCGCCCGGCACGTCGAGGTCCAGGTCATCGCCGACGGCCAGGGCACCGCGTGGGCGCTCGGCGTCCGCGACTGTTCGGTGCAGCGCCGCAACCAGAAGATCATCGAGGAGTCCGCCTCCCCGGTGCTGGCCCCCGAGCAGGCCGACGAGCTCAAGCGGTCCGCCGAGCGGCTCGCGCTCGCGGTCGGCTACCGCGGCGCCGGAACGGTCGAGTTCCTTTACCACCCCGGCGACAAGCTGTTCGCCTTCCTCGAGGTCAACACCCGCCTGCAGGTCGAGCACCCGATCACCGAGCTGACCACCGGCATGGACCTGGTGAAGGCCCAGCTGCACGTCGCTTCCGGCGGCAAGCTCGAAGGCGTCCAGCCCGCCGAGTTCGGTCACGCCGTCGAGGCGCGGCTCAACGCCGAGGACCCGGACCGCGACTTCGCACCGTCGCCCGGCCGCATCGCGCGCCTGGACCTGCCCGCCGGCCCCGGTATCCGCGTCGACACCGGGGTCAGCGAAGGCGACACAATCCCGGCCGACTTCGACTCGATGATCGCGAAGATCATCGCCTACGGCCGCGACCGTGACGAGGCGCTCGGCCGTCTGCGCCGCGCGATGGCCCAGACCACGGTCATCATCGAGGGCGGCGCGACCAACAAGAGCTTCGTCCTCGACCTGCTCGACCAGCCCGAGGTGATCGACGGCAGCGCCGACACCGGCTGGATCGACCGCGTCCGCGGCGAAGGCAAGCTCGTCACCCACCGCCACTCGGCGATCGCGCTCGCGGCCGCCGCGATCGAGGCATACGAGGACGAGGAAGCCGTTGAGCGCCAACGGCTTCTCTCCACCGCGCACGGTGGCCGCCCGCAGGTCCAGCACGAGAGCGGCCGTCCGCTCGACCTCAAACTGCGCGGCGCCGCGTACCGCGTCAGCGTCGCCCGGATCGGCCACCGCCGGTTCCGCGTCGGTGTCTCGGCGGGCGGCGGCGACATCCACCCCGCCGACGTCGAGGTCGACCGGTTCGACGAGCACACCGGCCAGATCACCGTCAACGGCACCCGGTTCCGCCTGGTCACCGGCACGCACGGGCCGATCCACCTGGTCGAGGTAGACGGCGTCACCCACCGCGTCAGCCGGGACGAGGGCGGCGTCGTCCGCTCGCCCGCGCCCGCGCTCGTCGTCGCGACACCGCTGGAGGTCGGCGCGGAGGTCGAGGCCGGCGCGCCCGTGCTGGTGCTGGAAAGCATGAAGATGGAGACGGTGCTTCGCGCGCCCTTCCGCGCGAAGCTGCGTGAGTGTGTCGTCTCGGTCGGCAGCCAGGTCGAGACCGGCGCTCCCCTGCTGCGGCTCGAGCCGCTGGCGGAGGAAGGCGCGGAGGTCGCCGAGGACGCGGGCAGTGTCGAGATCGAGCTGCCCGCCGAACCGAACGGAACGTCGGCGGCGCAGCGGATCTCGCGGGGACAGCAGGATCTGCGCAGTCTCCTGCTCGGCTTCGACGTCGACCCGCACGACGAGCGCCGCACGCTCAGCACGTACCTCGCCGCCCGTGCCGAACTGGACGGCAACGGCGACCGCCCGCTGGAGGGCGAGGTCGAGCTGCTGACGGTGTTCGCCGATCTTTCCGAGCTGATGCGCAACAAGCCGGCCCGTGAGGACGCCAAGACGGACACCCGGGTGCACAGCTCCCGCGAGTTCTTCCACACCTATCTGCAGAGCCTCGACGTCGAACGCGCCGGGCTCTCGGAGTCGTTCCAGAACAAGCTGAAGAAGGTGCTCGCGCACTACGGCATCAAGGACCTGGAGCGCACGCCGGAGCTGGAAGAGGCGGTCTTCCGCATCTTCCTCGCCCAGCAGCGGACCTCGTCCGACGTCGCGGTCGTCACCGCGCTGCTGCGGCAGTGGCTCACCGAACCGCAGCCGTTCGAGTCGATGCGGGAGCCGGCGGGCAAGGCGCTGGAGGCGCTCATCGCCGCCACCCAGCTCCGTTTCCCGGTGGTCGGCGACCTGGCGCGCAGCGTGGTGTTCCGTTGGTTCGCCCAGCCGCTGCTCCGCCGCACTCGCGCCGAGGCGTACAGCGAGGTCCGCAAACACCTGCGGCACCTCGACCTGCACCCGGATTCGCCGGACCGCGCCGAGCGGATCGCGAGCATGCTGGCCAGCGCGCAGCCGCTGGTCCGCCTGCTCGGGCAGCGGATCGGCCGCCCCGGCACCGATCACGGCCCGCTGCTGGAAGTCCTGAGCCGTCGCTACTACGGCAACCGCGCGCTCACCGGTGTCCAGCAGGTGACCGTCGGCGGCTGCACCTTCGTCACCGGTGACTACGCCGACGCGAACGAGCGGTTCCACATGGTCACCACCGCCGTCGACCGCGCCGGTCTGCCCGGCGCGGTCAAGGCGGTCGCCGACCTCGCCGCGCAGCTGCCCGCCGACACCGACGTCGAGGCGGACCTCTACCTGACCTGGGACGACGAGTCCGCCGACGACGACACGATGGCGGCCGGGCTGCGCGAGGTCCTCACGGCCGAGTCGCTGCCGAGCCGGATCCGGCGGATCACCACGACGGTCGCCGGGCACGGCGGCGCGGTGATGCACCACCACTTCACCTTCCGCCCGTCGTCGACCGGGTTCAGCGAGGAGCGGCTGATCCGCGGTCTGCATCCGCTGATCGCCCAGCGGATGCAGTTGCAGCGGCTGGCGAACTTCGACCTCACGCGGTTGCCCTCGGGCGACGAGGACGTCTACCTGTTCAAGTGCGTCTCGCCGATGAACCCGGCGGATCAGCGGCTGGTCGCGCTCGCCCAGGTCCGTGACCTGACCCCGTTGCGGGACAACGACGGCAAGCTGCTGGCGCTGCCCGCGGTCGAGGGCACGCTGGCGGGCTGCCTCGACGCGATCCGCGAGGTGCAGGCGAAGCTTCCGCCGAAGAAACGCTTCGACACCAACCGGATCATGCTGTACGTGTGGCCGACCAGCGAGCTCACCGGTGAGGAGCTGGACACCGTCGCGCAGCGTGTGCAGCCGTCGACGGCGGGCGCGGGTCTCGAAGAGGTCCAGTTCCTCGGCAGGCAGCGCGACCGCGCGACCGGCGAGGTCAAAGAGGTCGCCGTGCGGATCGGCTACGACGTCAGCGGCGGCGTGCAGATGTCGCTGTCCGAGCCCACCACCCAGCCGATCCTGCCGCTCGACGACTACCGCCAGAACGTCCTGCGCGCCCGTCGCCGCGACACGGTGTACCCGTACGAGCTGACCGAGATGCTCGGTTCGTTCACCGAGTACGACATGGACGACACGAACACCCTCGTCCCGGTCGACCGGAAGAAGGGCCGCAACAAGGCGGCGATCGTCGCCGGTGTGGTCACCACGCCGACCGAACGTCACCCCGACGGCGTCAAGCGCGTCGTGCTGCTCGGTGACCCGACGAAGGCGCTCGGCGCGCTGTCGGAGCCGGAGTGCTCGCGGGTGATCGCGGCGCTGGACCTCGCCGAACGGCTCCAGGTCCCGCTGGAGTGGTACGCGCTGTCGGCCGGTGCCCGGATCTCGATGGAGTCCGGTACCGAGAACATGGACTGGGTCGCGGCCGCACTGAAGCGGATCGTGCACTTCACCCAGAACGGCGGCGAGATCAACATCGTCGTCGCCGGGATCAACGTCGGCGCCCAGCCGTACTGGAACGCCGAAGCGACGATGCTCATGCACACCAAGGGAATCCTGGTGATGACGCCGGATTCCGCGATGGTGCTGACCGGCAAGCAGTCGCTCGACTTCTCCGGTGGCGTCTCGGCGGAGGACAACTTCGGCATCGGCGGCTACGACCGCGTGATGGGCCCGAACGGCCAGGCGCAGTACTGGGCGCCGAACCTCGCCGCGGCGCGTGACGTGCTGATGTCGCACTACGACCACACCTACGTGGCGCCGGGCGAGTCCGGCCCCCGCAAGGCGGTCACGAACGACCCGATCGACCGGGACATCTCGTCGTTCCCGCACGCGGCCGTCGACAGCGACTTCACCACGGTGGGCCAGATCTTCTCGCGGGAGGCCAACCCCGACCGCAAGAAGCCGTTCGACATCCGCACCGTGATGCGCGCGCTGTCGGACCAGGACCACCCGGTACTGGAGCGCTGGCCGGGCATGGCGGACGCGGAGACCGCGGCCGTGCAGGACGTACACCTCGGCGGACGGCCGGTCTGCCTGCTCGGGATCGAGTCACGTTCGGTGCCGCGCCGCGGCTTCCCGCCCACCGACGGCCCGGACACCTACACCGCGGGCACGCTGTTCCCGCGGTCGTCGAAGAAGGCGGCGCGGGCGATCAACGCGGCCAGCGGCAACCGGCCGCTGGTGGTGCTGGCGAACCTGTCCGGCTTCGACGGCTCGCCGGAGTCGATGCGGAAGCTCCAGCTGGAGTACGGCGCGGAGATCGGCCGGGCGATCGTCAACTTCGAGGGGCCGATCGTGTTCACCGTGATCTCGCGTTACCACGGCGGCGCGTTCGTGGTCTTCTCGAAGGCGCTGAACCCGAACATGACGGTGCTGGCGCTGGAAGGCTCGTTCGCCTCGGTGCTCGGCGGCGCGCCCGCCGCGGCGGTCGTGTTCGCGGGTGAGGTCAACGCGCGGACGGCGGCCGACCCGCGGGTGCGGTCGCTGACGGAGAAGCTCAGCGGGGCGACCGGTGCCGAACGCGCGGCGCTGGCCGCGGAACTGGCGGAACTCCAGTCGTCGGTGCGGTCCGAGAAGCTGGGCGCGGTCGCGGCCGAGTTCGACGGCGTGCACAGCATCGAGCGTGCGGTGAAGGTCGGTTCGGTGGACGCGATCATCAGCGCCGCCGAGATGCGGCCGCGCATCATCGAGGCGATCGAACAGGGCCTGGCTAAGCAGTAGCACTCAACCGCAATGAAGGGCCTTTCATAGCAAAATTTGCTATGAAAGGCCCCTTCATCTCACGGGCGGGAGGGCGGATCAGGCGGCAGGTCCCCGAAGTCCTCCGGCGCGATCTTGTCCAGCGCCTCCCGGAACTCCTCGACCGCCCGTTCCTGCGCGACCGGATCCGACGGCACCTCGGGCAGTTCCGCGTCCGGGTCGCTTCCGACGATCTCGACCCGCACGGAAGCGACCTCCAGCACCGCGTCGGCCACCTCGATCCCGACCCCGGCGCGTAACCCGATCGCGACCGCGTCACTCGGCCGCGCCGAAACGCGGATACCGGAATCGAGCACCAGGTCGGCGAAGAAGATGCCGTCCCGCAGCGCGGTGACCTGGACCCCGGTGACCCGGTGCCCGAACGACTCGACCACCTGGCCGATCAGTTCGATCGTGCCCGGCCGCGGCAGCCGGATCCGCTCCTGCGCGAGCGCCACCGCGCTCGCCTCGGGCCCGCCGATCGTGATCGCCAGCCAGCGGCGTTCGCCCTCCCGCTCCCGCAGCAACATCACCGGTGCCGCTTCCGGAGCCAGGACTGCCATCCCTTCGACATCCATGGGGATCATGCGCGGTACCTCATTCCCTCGGTCGGGCGGTGTCGTCCTTCAGTGCCTTGTCCGCCACCACTTCCGAAGGGGTGGCCTGGTCGCGACGCTGGAACGGGGTCGTATGCCCCTCGGCGCGCAGCCTGGGGATCATGTGGGGGTAGTGGAGTTCGAACGCCGGGCGTTCGGACCGGATCCTCGGGAGGTCGAAGAAGTTGTGCCGGGGCGGCGGACAGGTCGTCGCCCATTCCAGGGAATTCCCGTGGCCCCACGGATCGTCCACTTCGACGACCTCCCCGAACCGGTAACTGCGGACGATGTTCCACAGGAACGGCAGCACCGAAGCACCGAGCAGGAAGGCGCCGATCGTGGAAATGGTGTGCAGCACCGTGAAACCGTCGGTGCTCAGGTAGTCGGCGTAGCGGCGCGGCATTCCTTCGTTGCCGAGCCAGTGTTGGACGAGGAACGTCGCGTGGAAGCCGATGAACGTGGTCCAGAAATGGAGCTTCGCGAGCCGCTCGTCGAGCATCCGCCCGGTCATCTTGGGGAACCAGAAGTAGATCCCGGCGAACGTGGCGAACACGATGGTGCCGAACAGCACGTAGTGGAAGTGCGCGACCACGAAATAGGTGTCGTGGATGTGGAAGTCCAGCGGTGGCGCGGCCAGGATGATCCCGGTCAGCCCGCCGAGCAGGAACGTCACCATGAACCCGATCGACCACAGCATCGGTGATTCGAAGGTGAGCTGCCCCTTCCACATGGTGCCGATCCAGTTGAAGAACTTGATCCCGGTCGGCACCGCGATGAGGAAGGTCATGATGGAGAAGAACGGCAGCAGCACCGCGCCGGTGGCGAACATGTGGTGCGCCCACACCGCGAAAGACAGCGCGGTGATCGCGATCGTCGCGAACACCATGAGCTTGTAGCCGAAGAGCGGTTTCCGGCTGAACACCGGAACGATCTCGGTGATGATGCCGAAATACGGCAACGCGACGATGTACACCTCGGGATGGCCGAAGAACCAGAACAGGTGCTGGAACAGGATCGCCCCGCCGTTGGCCGGATCGAAGACGTGCGCGCCGAGCCGCCGGTCGGCCTCCAGCCCGAACAGGGCGGCGGTGAGGATCGGGAAGACCGCCAGGATCAGGATCGCGGTGAACAGGATGTTCCAGGTGAACAACGGCAACCGCCACATCGTCATCCCGGGCGCGCGCAGGCAGAGGATCGTGGTGACCATGTTGACCGCGCCGAGGATCGTCCCGAGCCCGGAGACGATCAGGCCCATGATCACCAGATCGGCGCCGACGCCCGGGGTGTGCGCGGCGTTGGACAGCGGCGTGTACATCGTCCACCCGAAGTCGGGCGCCCCGCTCGGCGTGAGGAACGCGCTGAGCGTCATCAGCCCGCCGAAGAGATACAGCCAGTAGGAGAACGCGTTCAGCCTCGGGAAGGCGACGTCCGGCGACCCGATCTGCAGCGGCAGGATGTAGTTGGCGAACGCGAAGAGGTTCGGTGTCGCGTACAGCAGCAGCATGATCAGGCCGTGCATGGTGAACAGCTGGTTGTACTGCTCCTGCGACAGGAACTGCATCCCCGGCCTGCCCAGTTCGCCGCGCATCAGCAGCGCCATGAACCCGCCGATGAGGAAGAATGCGAACGAGGTGCTCAGATAGAGCACGCCGATCATCTTGTGGTCGGTGGTGCGGACGACGTTGAGGAACACGCTGCCTTTGGGGGCCCGGCGCCGCCCGCCGAAACGGACGGCCTGCGGTCGGAGCGATGTCTTCACCGCGGTCATGACGACTCCCAGCACGAGGACGCACCTTCTGAAGGCTGGTACCCCTCCAGGAGAGTCCCTACACGCGTGCTTTTCAAGAGGCTGAAGGGGGACCATGCCCGCGTCTGATGAGGTGAACGCCCTTCACCGCGCGCGACACGGGGAAAGTCCCCATCAGCCGCTGAGCAGAGCCTCCAGATGGTCCGCCGCCGCGGCGGCCCCGCCCGCCGCACGGAACGAGGCACCCACCTTTTCGGCGGCCGACCGGTACCCCGGATCGTCCAGCACCCTGGTCACCGCGGCCGCGATCCGGTCCGGTTTCGCGTGGCCGAACCGCAGCCGGACACCGGCGCCCGCGTCGACGACCTGTCCGGCGACGATCGGCTGGTCGTCCCGGATCGGCGCGACCACGAGCGGCACCCCGTGCCACAGGCTTCCGCAGACGGTGTTGTACCCGCCGTGGCAGACGACGGCGTCCACGCGGGCCAGAACTGCCATCTGAGGCACGTGGGGCACCACGAGCACCGTGTCCCCCATCGGCCCCACAGCTCGGCCGGGGTCGGCGATGACGGTCCGGATCCCGTCGATCCGAGAGAGCCCCCGTGCCGCCGCGCGGAGGAAGTCGCCCGCGGCGTCGGCGTTCGTGGTCCCGAGGGTGACGAACACGGTCGGCACCGCCGGGTCGAGCCGGTCCCAGGGGAGGTCGCAGGTGGGCGCGCGGCCGCCGATGGACGGCCCGACCAGCCGGACCTGGTGCGGCACCGTGGCCGGGCCGAGCAGTTCGCGGGTGGTGAAGGCGAGCACACCGTGCGGGGACATCCTCGGGTCGGCGGGGCCGCCGTCGATCCGCGTGCGCAGACCGTCGAGGAGTTCATCGAGCCAGGCCGCCACCTTCGGCGTCCCGGCCAGCCGGTCGACGAGCTCCGCGGACGTCGTCGCGGAGGTGATCCACGGCAGGCCGAGCCCGTCGGCGACGAGGCCGCCCGCGATGGCCTGCTGGTCGGCGACCACGACCTGCGGGCGGAACCGGCCGATCGCGGCGCGGACGCCGGGTGCCATCGCCTCGGCCAGCGGGATCAGGAACTGCTCCCACAGGGACCGGAACGCCGCCGGTCCCTTGAGACTCGCGTCGCGCTCGGGCAGGCGGCGCGGGACCGCGCACGGGAACACGTCGGCGCCGTCGCCGGCGAGTCTCCGGATGATCTCCGGCCGCCCCGCCCAGGCGACCTGGTGCCCGCGCGCGGTCAGGGCGGCCGCGACCCCGACCACGGGGTTCACGTGCCCTGTCAGCGGCGGCGTGACGAAGAGGACTCTGCCCACTCAGGCCGCCGCGCCGTGGTTCTCGGCGATCCAGCCGATCACCTCGTCATTCCCGAGCCGGTTCTTCGCCTCGGCGAGCCCGGCCGCCACGGTTTCAGTGGTCATTCTTCGTTCTCCGTCCAAGCCACGACGTAATCCTTCGCCGGTGTGGTGATCGTGGTGTGCCACACCGGATACCGGGTACCGCTCACCGCGACGGTGAGCCGACCGTCGTCCGCGCCGACGACGGTGAAAGCGCGCGGGCCGGTGCGGAGCCGTTTCGCGACGGCTTGCTTCGCGGCCCGGAATCTGGTGGACCACAAGGCTTCCGGCGCACCGAGCAGCGCTCGTTCCGCCTCGTTGAGGTCGGCGTCCGTGCGGTCTTCGACAGCCTCGACGTCGATACCGCACGGTCCTCGGCGGGCGATGGCGACGCCGAGCGCGTCCCGGTGGGCGATCGAGACGGTGAGCTCCGGCAGTGTCCTTCCGTAGGCGCCCGAAACGGTCGGCGCGCCCGAGGAGTCGTTCCCGATCCGGATCTCTGCCGGGAAGATGTCGCCTTCACCGTTTGTCCACAAGAGACGGCGGAGGGCGTCCTTCGCCGCGATGCGGCCGAGCAGCCAGGCCCGCTTCCGGCGCGGCGGCTGATCGGCGTACGCCTGTCTTTCCGCACCGGCCAGCACGTTCCGCATGATCAGGTCGCGGGCCACCGGATCCGGCCATTGCTCGCGGACCAGCGCCCAGCCGCCGGGCCGTTCTTCGGACAGCGTGGCGCGCTCTGGCCGCCGGTCCACCGCCCGGATCACGGGATCGCTGTCGAAGCGGCGATCGCGCCGCGCCCGAGGCGCCGGCGACACGGAGAATTCGGCTGCCGGCGGGTTTCGTTCCCCGATTCGCTCCAAAATGGACTTCGTCGCCGCGGCGGTGCGGAAGCCGCGGCAGGCACCCTCGTCGAGCGACACCAGCGCGCCGCCGAGGTCGAGCCGGATCGTCCGGCCGTTTTTCACGCCGTCTCGGCCGGGCAGGAATTCGAACGCCGGATCGGCACCGTCGGCCCACAACGCCGTGACGACCCGTAGCAGCTGCGGGAGGCCGCGCCGGTGCCCGCAATGCGCGGCGACGACGAGGTGTTCGCGGTCGTGCAAGGTGTTCCCGATCAGCGAGCCGAGCTGTCCCGCGCCCGTCTGCACGAACGCCCGGAATCCCGCCGCGTACATGTTCTCGACGAGAGCGCGGAACCGCACCGGCTCCAGCAGATGCCGCACGAACAGTGCCCGCATCTCCGCGTCCGACGAGGGATAGTGCCGTCCGGTCGTGGCCGACCAGACGGGCAGTTTCGCCGGGTGCAGCGTATGGCGCTCGGCGGCCTCGCGGATCGGGCCGAGATACGGTGCGAGCATCGGAGTGTGGAAGCCGGACCGGAACGGCAGCACCTGGGAGATCACGCCGTCGGCGCGGAATCCGCGCACGAAACCCTCGACGGCCTCCGCCTGCCCGCAGATCATCGACTGGTTCGGCGCGTTGTCGTGGGAAAGGACCACGTCGGAGTGTCCTTTGAGGACTTCGGTAACCGACGACGCCGCCGCGCCGATCACCGCGGAGGCCAGCCCCGGAACCTTGAGCGCGTCGGGATCGAAGTCCTCCATGAACGAGTCGGCGTCAGTGTCGGAATGGATCCCGGCCACGGCCATGGCGGTCCACTCCCCCAGGCTGTGCCCGGCCAGCGCGTCCGGGGTCATGCGCAGTCCGCGTAACGCCTTGTCGAGCAGCCTGCCCAGCTGGAACACGGCGTGTGGCTCGAATTCGTCCTCCAGCCCGGGGAAGACGAACGCGAGTTTGCCCTCGCCCGCGCCGAGCAGCGGTTCCGGAACGAACCAGAGGTCGTTACGGGCCCGCCAGGGTCTCCCCTTCGCGACCACTTTCCTGGCCAGGTTCAGCCGTTTGGGCGTCGGGTCGACGAGCCCGAGCCGCACCCGGCCGCGACCGGTGTCGCCACCGCTCAGGACGTCGTCGCGGTCGAGCAGACAGCCCATTTCCGCGACGGTCGGCGCGGAGAGCCGCAGGACGCGTTCGGGCTCGGAGACCTCGACGCCCGCCCGCGACGCGGCCTGTCCCAGGACGACGTGGGCGTTGATCCCGCCGAAGCCGAAGGCGTTCACAGCACCGACATCCCGACGATCGCGATCGGGGGCGTAGCGGCCACCGGTCACCACCCCGACGCGGTGTAGGTGACGGCCGTGAGGCCCTCGTCACCCCACGCCAGTTCGCGTAGCAGGCTCAGCGTGCCTTCCTCGGGGTCGATCAGTTCGATCCCGCGCCGGGCGTAGTCCCGCATCAGTTCCGGGGTGACCATCCCGTTGCCGACCCCGGTGGGCGCCCACGGTCCCCAGTGGACGGTCAGCCCTCGCCGTCCGTACACGGTGGCCCAACGGCGGCCCAGCGCCTCCAGCGCGTCATTCGCGGCCGCGTAGTCGGACTGGCCTCGATTCCCCCGTGTCGCGGCGATACTGCCGAACAGGACGGCGAATTTCGGCGCTTCGGGCAGTTCCCCCGCCGCCGCGAGCAAGGTGCTCGCCCCTTCGACCTTGGTGGCGAAGACACGATCGAACGACGCTGGGTCCTTCTCGGCGATCAGCTTGTCCTCGATGACGCCCGCCGCGTAGACGATGCCGTCGAGCCGTCCGTGTTCGGCGTGGATCTCCTTGACCGCGCGGTGCGCGGCTTCCGCGTCCAGCATGTCGACCGAGCGGTAGCGCACCGGGCTGCCGAGGTCGCCGATCCGCCGCAGCGTCCCGCGAACCTCGCGTTCGTCCTCGATGAGCCGGATGGTCCGTTCGATTTCGGCCGGTTCGGTCAGCCCGTCGCCGATCAGGGCCGCACGCAGTTCTTCCGTCGTCGTGGCCGTGGCGATCACCGGTTCCTCGCCGTCGATGGGCACGGCGGTGCGGCCGAACAGTTCGACGCGGCAGCGCGACGCCGAGGCCAGCGTGATGGCCAGCCGGGCGGTGATGCCCTTGGCCCCGCCGACGAGGAGGACGACCGAATCCCGGTCCAGCCCCAGCGCCTCGGCCTCGGCCGTCCCGTCACCCGCCGGACCGGCGCCCGTGCCGCCGAGCAGGCCGAGGCCTTCCTCGGTCATCCGCAGACCGCGCCGCGCGCCGTCGCGGCGGACGACGACCGGCTCCCAGTCCCGGGCGGACAACTCCGCGAGCAGGCTCTCCACCAGTTCGTCCACAGTGGACTTGGGATGCTGCTCGACCACCCGGGCGACCGTGTCCGGATACTCCCTGGCCACCGTCCGGAAGAAGCCGCGGGCACCGTCGGCGGGTCCGTTCGCGATGAGCCAGCGCGGCCCGCCCGCCAGAACCGCTTGATACAGCGCGAAGTCGTCGGGGAAGGACGGTGACAGATGGAACACGCCGTCCGCGCCGTGCCGCGGTACGCCCTGGACCAGTTCGGTTTCGGCGCCGTACCCGGCGAGCCGGGCGGTGAGCATCTCGGCGACCTGGCCTTCACCGACGACGGCGAAGCGCAGCCCGGCCAGCTCCTCGTCGACGGGGACGGCGTCGGCGAGGTCGAACTCCCGCATCAGGTAGCGCTTCGGCGCCACCACGACCGCGTCCGGCTCCTCGGCGGGCAGTGCCGGTTCGGTGCCGCCGCCGGAGATCAGGTCCGCCGGCGCCGCCGCGGTCCTTGCTTTGGCGAGCACCTCGGGATCGGTACCGAGGTAGCCGAGCAGGACGTCCCGTTGCGCGGCGATCATCTCGCGGCCGGTGCGGAGGAACTCCGAGATCAGCGCCTCGCCGCCGTCGGTGCCAGGCCGGGAAGTCACGATCGCCTCCGTGGAGATTCGTTGTGCGGGGTGCAGGGGATCTCGCCGTCGGCGGTGCGGACGAGGTGCCCGTCGACGGTCCAGCCCGCCTTCGAACACGACCGTCCGATGTGGACGGCGATCGAGCACGGCGCCGACGAGCCGGGCGCCAAGAATCGACCTACCCACGGGAAGCCTCCGGCACACGGAAGAGCGACTTGGTTACCGGGCGTACTTAAACGCAGGCGAGGCTTCCCGTCAATACTCGACGGTAGGGTTTGCGGTCACAGGAACCGGATGGCGGAACGCCGACCCGCGAAACGCGAAGACCTTCGCGGAAATTTAGCGTTCCGAATACATCGCAGACCGCTGAGCGGCTTGCTTTTCCCGCAGTGGCAAGGAAGAACGGTCAACGGCCGGGCGACCCAACAGCCGATACGCCATCCGGCCTGTTACCCGGAGTCCACCATTCCGCTTTCATCGGACCACTGGGAATAGTGGTCCGCACCTATTTCCGGAAATCGACGGTGATTCCCCCTATCGTCGGTAGCACGCCGATGACGGATTCGGTATCGCGCGCGTTCATGAAGAAACATGAAAGGACTCAGCGGGTGTTCGCGTTCCGGACCGCGATGCTCAGCAGTTCCGCGGCCGGACCGGCGAGCCGCCGTCCGGCCGGCCACACCGCGCGCAGTTCCCGGCCGAAGTCGACGCCGTCCACCGCGACCGGGACGAGCCTGCGGTCGGCGACGTCCCGGGTGATGGCGAGTTCGCTGATCACCGCCGGTCCGGCGCCCGCGATCACGGCGTTGCGGACGGCGGAGGCGGAACCCAGTTCCAGCAACGGTTTCGCCGGTCCGACCCCGGCCTTGCGCAATGCCGCGTCCACGGTCTCCCTGGTCCCGGACCCCGGTTCGCGGACCACGAGCGGCGTGATCGCCAGTTCGGCCGCCGTGAGCGGACGGCGTTTGCGCGCCCACGGATGGCTCGCGGGTACGACGAGGACCAGCCGGTCGGTGGCCACCCGCCGGGACGAAAGGCCGGGCAGCGAACCGGGCGACTCGACGAACCCGAGATCGACCTTGCCTTCCCTGGCCATTTCGGCGGCCTGGTCCGAGTTGGTGACCTCCAGCCCGAGGTACAGCCCGGGGTCGCCGCGTTTGAGTTCGCCGATCCAGCCGGGCACCAGGTACTCGGCCAGTGTCATGCTCGCGGCGACCCGCAGATGCGCCTCGTGCTGGGTGCGCAGTGCTTCGGCGCCGTCGAGCAGGCCGTCGAGTTCGGACAGCACGCGGTGCGCCCAGCCCGCGATCACCCGGCCGTCGGGGGTGAGCGCGGAACCACGCCGCGTGCGGTCGACCAGCACCAGCCCCAGCCTCCGCTCGACTGTGGACAGTCGTTTGCTGGCCGACGGCTGTGCGATCCCGAGGCTGGCCGCGGCCTGTCCGATACTGCCGAGCTCGTCCACGAGCACCAACAGGCGCAGGGAGTCCAGATCGGGTGTGGTCATAGCCCAAGTGTATGACCTACCCCTGGTATTCCCGGCTACCGAGGTCGGCCCGTCCGGGCGAGGCTCGAACCATGAGCACCACGCACGCGAGACCGACGAAGCCCTACCTGACCGCGTTCGCGATCACCGGCGCCGGAGTGGCCGCCGCGTACCTGGTCGGCACCGCTTTCCCGGTCATCAGCGCGCTCACCATCGCCGTCGTGCTCGGCATCGTCACCGGATCGCTGCCTTCGCTGTCCGACGGGACCCGGAAAGCCATCGCCGGGATCACCAAGAAGCTGCTCCGCGCCGGTGTCGTGCTGCTCGGTCTGCAACTCTCGCTCCCGGCCGTCCTGGCGCTGGGCCCCGGGACCCTGGTCGCCGTCGTGCTCACCGTCGGGATCACGTTTCTCGGCACGATCGGTCTCGGCAGGCTCCTCGGCGTGCCCCGCGGCCTGGGGATCCTGGTCGCGACCGGGTTCTCGATCTGCGGCGCGTCCGCCATCGCCGCCATGGAAGGCGTCGTGAAACGCGAGGACTCCGACGTCGCGACCGCGGTCGCCCTGGTCACCTCCTACGGCGGGCTCGCCATCGCCGCGGTCCCGCTGATCGGTGGCTGGCTGCGGCTCGACGCGGCCCGGATCGGCGAGTGGGCGGGCCTCAGCGTGCACGAGGTCGCGCAGGTCGTCGCCGCGGCCACTCCCGCCGGGAGCGCCGCCATCGCGGTCGCCATCGTGATCAAGCTCAGCCGGGTGGTCCTGCTGGCCCCGATGGTCGCCGCGGTCGGCGTGCACGAGCGGCACCGGCCCGTCGACGGCAAGCGGCCGCCGCTGGTCCCGCTGTTCGTTCTCGGCTTCCTGGCCATGGCCGCCCTGCGCAGCACCGGGATCATGCCGGGTGTCGTGCTCGACGTCGCCAAGGTCGCCTGCACCCTGCTACTGGCCGGGGCGCTGTTCGGGCTGGGCTGCGCGGTGCGGATCGGCAAACTCGTCCGCACCGGGGGCCGCGCCCTGCTGCTCGGCCTGCTCTCGACCCTGCTGGTCGGGACCACCGCGCTGGTCACACTGACCGTGCTCGGCTGAGGACGGCGGCCGCGAGCAGCGCGACCACGCCTCCGGTGACCATCACGGCCGGGACGGAGACCGCGTCGACGACCAGCCCGCCGAGCAGCGCGCCCGCCGAAAGGGTCGCTTGGAACGACGAGGTGAACAGCACCGACGCCGCTTCGGGCGTGTGCGGCGCCGCCCTCCCGAACCACGTTCCCGAGCAGACCGGGACGGCACCGTAGGCGAAACCCCAGAGCACCAGCAGCGCGAGCGCGCCCGCTTTCGTGTCGCCGATGAACGGCAACGCGCAGGTCACGACGCCTATCGAGCCCGCCGCGGCGAGGAAGGTCAGCCGGAGATCGCGGGCGATCGCCGCGCCGGCCACGAAATTGCCGACGATCCCGGCGGTGCCGTAGACGAAGAGGAAGACGGTGAGCAGCTCCGGGCTCACGTGCGTCACCTGTCGCAGGAGCGGCGTGACGTAGGTGTAGGTCCCGAAGTGGGCGAGCACGGTCAGCACCGTGACGAGCAGGCCGAGCCGGGTCGCGCGCTCGCGGGTCATCCCCCGCAGGTCGCCGAGCCGGGTCGCGTCCGCCGACGGCAGTGGAGGCAACGCCAGCGCCAGCGCGGCGAGGACGCCGATCGTGAAGACCGCCATCACCGCGAAAGCCGCTCGCCAGCCGAAAAGTTCGCCGAGGAACGTTCCCGCCGGAACGCCGAGAACCGAGCCGAGCGGGACGGCGGAGAAGATCACCGCGGTCGCCCTGCCCGCGCGCCCCGGGCCGACGAGCCGTGCGGCGAGACCGGAACCGATCGCCCAGAAGGCGCCGATCACCAGCCCGACCAGGACTCGCGACAGCAGCATCGCCCAGTAGGCCTGCGCGGTCGCCGCGAGGACGTCGGCCAAGGCCAGGACCACCATCAGCGCGCACAGCAGGATCCGGCGGTCGAGCCGTCCGGCGGCGACGGTGACGGCCGGGGCCGCGAGCGCGGCGAGGAAACCGGGCAGGGTCATGGTCAGGCCCGCCGTCCCCGGGGTGATCCGGAAGTCCTCGCCGATCGGGGTCAGGAGGCCGATCGGCAGGATCTCCGTGGTGACGAGGGAAAAGATCCCGAGCGTCACCGCGAGGACGGCGAGCCATCCCTTCAGCGGGGTCCGCGCGGAGGTGTCGAGGGTCGAAGCGGTCATGTGCTTCAGCCCATCACCACGCGGGCACCACGGTCTGGCGGATTCGCGACGTTGATCTAGGTCCGCGACCGCTGGGTCACGACGATGCAGGCGACAACGATCAGCGCGGTCACCGGCGCGGCGGCTGGGAGGTGCTCACCGAGCAGCAGGACCGCCCAGACCAGGGTCAGCAGCGGCTGGGCGAGCTGCAACTGGCTCGCCCGCGCGACACCGATCTCGGCCATTCCCCGGTACCAGGCGAAAAACCCGCCGAACTGCGAAACGAGCGCGACGTACAGCAGGCCGACGATGCCCTCGCCGGTGACGTGCAGCGGTTCGGTCGCGAGCCCGAAGACGGCGAACGCGCCGGTGACCGGCAACGCCATCACCAGCGCCCACGCGATCACGTGCCAGCCCGCCATCTCCCTGGCCAGCCTGCCGCCCTCGGCGTACCCGAACGCGCACAGCACGAGCGCGCCGAACAGGAACAGGTCCGCTGTGGACAGTCCGCCGCCGCTCTGCGCGACGGTGAACACGACGACCGCGCTCGCGCCGACCGCCGCGGCGAGCCAGAACCGGCGGGACGGCCGGTTCCCGGTCAGCTTCGAGGAGATGACGGCGGTGGCCAGCGGCAGCAGCCCGATCACCACCGCGGAATGCGCGGTCGACGACGTCTTCAGCGCGAGCGTGGTGAGGATCGGGAACGCGAGGACACAGCCGAGGGAGACCACGGCCAGGCCCCGCCACTGGTCGCGCCTCGGCAGCGGGACCCGGAAGACACGAAGACAGGTGCCGGCGACCAGCGCGGCCAGGACGCTTCGCAGCCCGGTGGCGGTCCACGGGTCGAAACCCTTGAGCGCCCATACGGTGGCGGGGAACGTGAACGAGAAGGCGAGGACACCCAGCGCCGCCAGCGCGGTCCCGGAGCGGACCGCTACTGCCCGATCCGCGATAGCGCTATCATCCAGTCTCATGTCCGATGGTAGCAGCGTCACCAGCCTGGTCACACAGCTGAGGTCCGACCTGGAGCGCTATCCGATCGATGGAAAGCTCCCGTCCAGCCGGGAGCTGGTCCGGGAGCTGAAGGTGAGCCCGGTGACGGTATCGCGGGCCATCGCCGCGCTGGCCGCCGAAGGACTGGTGATCACCCGCCCCGGCGCCGGCGTCTTCCGGGCCCCGCCGCCCCGCGAACGGGCGGTGACCGGTGACGTGTCCTGGCAGGAGGTGGCGCTGAGTTCCCAGTCCGGTACCCGCGCGATCGACGCGACCGGCGTGCTCACCGCGCTGAGCGACCCGCCGTCGGGCGTCATCGACCTCAACGGCGGCTACACGCATCCCAGCCTCCAGCCGGAACGCGAACTCGCGGCGGCGTCGGCCCGCGCCGGACGCCGCCCCGGCGCGTGGACACGGCCGCCGATCTGCGGCCTGCCCGAACTGCGGGCCTGGTTCGCCCGCGACATCGGCAGCCCGGTGAACGTCGAGAACGTGCTGATCACCTCGGGCGGGCAGAGCGCGCTGACCACGGCGTTGCGCGGGCTCGGTGCCCCCGGCGCGCCGGTACTGGTGGAATCCCCGACGTACCCGGGGATGCTCGCCATCGCGCGGGCGTCGGGGCTGCGGCCGGTCCCGGTGCCGATCGACCGCGACGGCGTCCGGCCCGAACTGCTCGCGGACGCCTTCCGCGACACGGGCGCCCGGTTGTTCGTCTGCCAGCCCGCGTTCCAGAACCCGACCGGCGCGGTGCTGTGCGCCGAACGCCGGGCCGAGGTCCTGCGGATCGCCCGTGACGCGGGCGCTTTCGTCATCGAGGACGATTTCGCCCGCCTGATGGCACATCCCGGCAGCCCGGCTCCCCCGCCGCCGCTCGTGGCCGACGACCCCGACGGCGTCGTGGTGCACATCCGCTCGCTCACGAAACCGGCGTCACCGAGCCTGCGGATCAGCGCGCTGGCCGCGCGCGGCCCGGCGCTGGAACGCCTGCGCGGACTTCACGCCGTCGAAAGCTTCTTCGTGCCGCGTCCGCTGCAGGAGACCGCGCTCGAACTGGTGAGTTCTCCCGCCTGGGGCCGCCACCTGCGGAGCCTCGCGGCCTCGTTGCGGGAACGCCGCGACGTCGCCGTCTCGGCACTGCGGGTGTTCCTGCCCACCTGGGCCGCCGTCCCGGTCCCGACCGGGGGTTATCACCTGTGGCAGCCGCTGCCCGGCTTCGTCGACGAAGTGGCGCTGACCAGCGCCGCATTCCGCGCCGGAGTAGCGGTCACCCCCGGCAGGATGTACTTCGCGGCCGAGGCACCGGGGCCTTATCTGCGCCTGAGCTACGTCAGCGCCGCGACCGGCGCGCAGCTGCGGGACGGCGTCCAGCGCCTTTCCCAGGCGTACCAGGAGATCCCCGGCTGACGTCTCGTACGATCGCGCACGGAGGCGACGAAAAGGCATGACACAGCCGGCAGCGGCGCACGATCCACCTGGCAGGCTCTGGGAGCTGCTCGACGACGGCCGGCGCAAGGCGCTGCGTGCCGAGGCCGAACTGCGCCGGTACCCGGCGGGCACGGTGATCATCCGCGAGGGCGACCGGTCGGACTGGGTGCTGATCCTGATGACCGGGCGGGTCAAGATCACCTCGGTGTCCACCGGCGGTTACGACGCCGTGCTGGCCGTCCGCGATCCGGGCGACATCATCGGCGAGATGGCGTCGATGGACGGCAGCCTGCGCTCGGCCACGGCGATCGCCGTCGAGCCGGTGACCGGCCTGTGGCTGTCCTCGCGCGCGTTCAACGCCGTGCTCCGCGAGCATCCCGGCATCTCGGTGGTCCTGCTCCGGATCATCACCTCCCGCCTGCGCTACGCCAATTCGCGCCGCACCGAATTCGGGGACAGCACCGCCGCCGAACGGATCGCCCTGCGGATCAGCCAGCGCGACCTGGCCGGGCTCGCGTCCGCTTCGCGGGAAGCCGTCGCGCGGACCCTGCGCGCCAACGGGTTGCTCAGCACCGGCCGCCAGCGGCTGGTCGTGCGGAGCGTGGACGATCTCAGGCAGCTGGCACCCGACGACCGCTGAGCCGCCACGGCAGGCCGAAGTGCCGTTCCACGCGCGCTCCGGTCACCAGGAACAGTTTCCGCACGCGTGGCTCGTCCTCCGGATCGAAGTCCGGCGTGGTCTCGATCAGCGTCGCGAGTTCGCGGACGAGCCCGGCCGCGGACTTCCCCGGCACGAGCAGCACCCGCACCGGCGCGAGGCTCCGCACGGCCGGGGGCGGCGCGACGAGGTCGATCCGCGCACGGACCAGGCCGGTCAGCCTCAGCAGCCGGAGAACGGCGCCCGCCACCGCCCAGGCCACCAATTCCGCCACGAGGACCGGCGACAGGATCAGCGCCAGCCCGGCAGCCTGCCCGACGGCGATCCCCAGCATCAGCCAGTCCTCGAAGCCCAGGCGTTCTTCCTCCGCGGACCTGCCGCGGTGCCGGGTGAACGACACTTCCCGGTAGCGCTCGCTTTCGGTGACGATCGCGAGCGGGCGGATCCGGCGCAGCCAGGGCGCGAACCGGCGCACGATCAGCCATTCCCGCCTTCGGCATCGGTCACTCGCATCGCGTTCCCCTCATCGGTGTGCAGTTCTCCGACGAAGCAGCGGCCGATGCCGTTCCCCCGGGCCGGCAACCGCCGGTGGGTCCCGCCAACGGCCGGACCCACCGGCGCCACGACGCGAACCGGTGATCGACCGCCCCTCACCCTCTCCGGATCGATCACCGTCATCGGCCCTCCCTTCCGATCTCACGCCGTGTCCGACGGGAACGAGCTTGGCAGTCATCGTCCCGTCGTTCTGCGTCACCTGACACAAAGCGCGAAACCGGGTTGTACGCGTCTTGTACGAGCCGGAAGGACTCTGATGCCCCGTCACCTGAACCGCATCCAGGACGGAGTCACTCCCGTGAAGATCTCCCGCGTCGCACAGGGCCTGTTCGCGGCCCTCGTCGCCACCGCGGCGGTCGGCGCAGCCCCGGCCACCTCTCTCGCCGCGCCGGCCACCGGCGACCAGTTCTCGACCGCCGCGGTCGGGAACACGTTGGTGTACAAACAGAAAACAGAAGGTTACGACTGCTTCAGAATCCCCGCCATCGTCAAGGCGAACAACGGCGAACTGCTCGCGTTCGCCGAAGGCCGCAACGGCGGAGCCAGCTTCTGCAACGACAGCGGCGACATCGATCTCGTCGTGAAACGCTCCGCCGACAACGGCAGGACCTGGAGCGCCCCGAAAATCGTCATCGAAGGTTTCGGTGACACCAAAGGAAACCCGACACCGATCGTGATCCCGTCCACCGGGCGGATCGTGCTGCTCTCGGTGATGGAATGCGTCAAGAACCCCGACTGCAACCGGATTCCGCGCGTCTCGATCAGCGACGACCACGGCAAGACGTGGGCCGCGCCCAAGGTGCTCACCACGCAGCTCGGGTTCAGCACCGCGCCCGGCTGGCTCGCGACCGGGCCGTCGCACGGCATCGTGCTGACCCGCGGCGCGCACGCCGGCCGGATCGTCGCCGGAATGAGTTACACCGTCGACGGCAAGAACAGCGGCGCGCTCATCTACAGCGACGACCAGGGCGTCACCTGGAAGCGCGGCGCCACCGACACCCCGGCGTCGACGGCCGGGCTGAACCCGCAGGAGATCAGCGTCACCGAGCTGCTCGACGGCCGGGTCTACGCCGCGGCGCGCAACCAGGCCAACAACGACAACAAGTGCCTCAGCGGTGGCGCCAAGAACCGCGCCTACGCCATCAGCTCCGACGGCGGAGCGAGCTTCTCGACCAAGTTCACCTTCGAAGAGGACCTGATCACCCCGGTGGTGCAGGCCTCGACCGCGCGGATGACCGCCACCGACAAGGCGGGCAAGTACAACCGGATCCTGTTCGCCGCGCCGTCGGTCTGCGACCGCCGCAAGGAACTCGTCGTGAGGTCGTCGTTCGACGAGGGCGCGAACTGGCAGGGCAACTCCGCCGGAACGCTGGTGTGGAGCGGTGACGCCGCGTATTCCGACATGGTGCAGCTGTCCTCGGGTTCGGTCGGCGTGCTGTACGAGGCGGGCCCGGCGGGGAACGCCAACGAGACCATCCGCTTCTCGACCGTCACCGAGACGACCCTCGGTGCCCCGGTGTGCGGCGGCGGATACGGCGTGATCGACTCGGCGCCGCTGGGGACGGCGGGAACGGTTTACCTGTCCTACAACGCTTCCAACGGGCATAACTGTGTCAGCACGATGAAGAGCGAGTCCGCGGGCACCGCGACCGCGACGTCGGCCTACCTCGAGGTGGCGGGGGCGTCCCGGATCACCGACTCCGGGTCGTTCTCGTGGTTCGCCGGTCCGGTGCGGGCGGCCGCGGCGGGCAAATGCGTGAAGTGGGGCGGTTCCGCGGGCGGGACGTCGTACAACAGCCCATCGGAACACTGCGGCTGACCCCTGGGTCTCGTGAGTGGTAAGGACGGTTCTAACCATCCTTACCACTCACGAGGTCACCTGCGGCGTGTCACCCACCAGAGCCGTGCTCCCAGCACCGCCGCGCCCGCGGGCAGCAGGTTGGCCAGGACGACGGCGAACAGGGCCGTCCCGGCGGCTCCCCCGACCCGGCTGACGATGTTGATCTGCGCGGCCGCGTCGGGCAACTGATCCTTGGTGACGGCCGCGTATCCGGCCGTCGTCGCGGGCATCAGCAGGAACGCGACGGCGATTCCCCTGGCCAGCAACAGGATCTGCACGACAAGGCCGTCCGGCGGGAAACCGCCGATCGCGAAGGGGACGGTGGTGGCGAGCGTCGCGACACTTCCCCAGGCGGCGACCAGGCCCGCGCCGTAGCGGTCGGTGAGCGCACCGGAGCTCGGCAGCGCGATCGCCGAGCCGACCCCGAGCCCCATCAGCAGCAGCCCCGTCTCGACGACCCCGCTCCCGCCCAGCACCTGGAAGTACAGTGGCAGCAGGAAAAGCGCGCCGAACAACGCCGGTGCGGCGAAGAAGGACAGAGCGACCGCCGCGGTGTAGACGCGGCTCCGGAACAAGGTCAGGTCCAGTACCGGGTTCGCCCGGCCCCACGAACGCCGGACGAACAGCGCCAGCAGCACGAACCCCGCCACGAGCGGCAGCAGCACTCCGGCGCCGAATTCTTCGCCGCCTTCGCCCCAGGTGGTGAGGCCGTACAGCAGCGCCGGGATTCCCGCACTCACCAGGACGAAGCCGAGCCAGTCGGGCCGGGTCGCCGCGCCCTTCTCGCCGCGAGGCACCAGCTTCAGCCCGAGCGTCAACGCGATCACACCGACCGGGATGTTGATCAGAAACAGCCACTCCCACGAGAGACCGCGCAACAGGACACCGCCGAGTACCGGGCCGAACGTCGGGCCGACGCTCATCACGATGCCCAGCGTCCCCATGACACGGCCGAGCCGGGCGGGCCCGACCGCTTGGCCGAGCACCGTTTGCCCGGCGGGCAGGAGCAGTCCGGCGGCGAGGCCCTGCAGCACCCGCAGCCCGATCAGCCAGCCGATGTTCCCGGCAAGCGCGCACAGCACCGAAGCGACGGTGAACGCCGCCAGCGAAGCCAGCCAGACCCGGCCCGCGCCGAAGCGGCGGCTGAGCCAGCCGCACAACGGCAGCGCGACCGCCAGCGCGACCAGGTACGCGGTGAAAACCCATTGCACGGAGGCGATTCCGGCGCCGAGTTCACGGGTGAGTGTCTCCGCCCCCACCGCGAGGACCGTGGCGTCCAGCATGGTCATGAACGCGCCGAGCACGATCACCCAGGCCATCCGCCAGGCCTCGGCCGGAACCTTGTCCGGCGGCGGAACCGCTTTCGCCGGCCGTTCCAGCGAAACAGCCATCGGAGTGTTCTCCTCACGTGCCCCAGGGATCTTGACCTGGCCCACGCTAAGACCTCGACTTAGCTCAAGGTCAAGCGAAGAACGCTTCGATCACTTCGGCGGACGCTGCCGAGGGGAGAGCTTGGTGAGCGCCAACTTCTCCAGCCGGCACGAGATCTCCGCGATGCCGGCGTCGAACCGGTCCAGGTCCACGCCCCTGGCGGCCAGCTCTTCGCGAACGTGCTTCTCGACCTTCGCCCAGTCGTTGCGGTACTCGGTGGCGAGTTCCTTCCACGGCACACCGGCCAGCCCGGCGGTGAGGCCGCTGTCGTAGGCGAGCACGCCGCGCTCCATCAGGTACGCGATGCCCGGGTACCCGAGATAGCCCTGCCAGTAGGACCCGTTGTCGTTGGCCGTGATCGACCCCGCCGCCGGATCATGGCGGACGTCGTACGTCTTCGCCTTGTCCGACGACGCGACCCGCGCGGTGTCGCCGTCGATCTCGACCCGCCCGTCGGCGACCGCGCCGAGTGCCTCGTAGATCTTGATGACCGGGGACGGCTTCCAGTCCGCGGCCACTCAGCCCTCCAGCCGTTCGAGCAGGACGACCTCCACCGTGTCACCCTCCTCCTTGCCGATCGCCTTGCGCACATCGGCCTTCACCGGGAGCTTGTGGGTGCCGTCGCCCAGCGCCATGAACGAGCTCCGGAACGGATGCCCGTCGATGGTGCCGCGGACCTTCACCAGCCCCTTGGTGCCGAAGAACTCGGCGGAGCCGGGCATGACCACGTACGTCCAGCCGCCCTTCTCCGGGCTCTTGACCAGCGTCGCAGTGAACCGTTTGTCCATGGGGGCACCATACGGCAGGGCACCGACGAAACGGTCTTTCACAGTGCGACACGGATGCGCACCCGGCGGCCGACGTCACGGGCCCAGGCCCGGATCGACGGCCAGTCACGGAAGTCGCCCGCCCACGGGCCCGCGGCCATGATCTTCCAGAACAGGCCGCTCGCGGTGGCCGGGGTGAGCCTGCCGCCGAAGGTGGCCGTCCGCTCGGCGTCGATCCTCGCGGCCAGCACGGCGACCCCCGCCGGCAGGCTCACCCGTTTGCCTGCGGCACGCGGCCCGCACGGCCCGCTGTGGAACAGCCAGACCGGCCGGTTCCGGAGCGCCTCTTCGTGCTCGGTGAGCAGGCGCACCGCCTCCGGGCGCCAGCGCCGGTGGTACAGCGCGCTCCCGACGATCACCGCGCCGTACGGCTCGACGTCCTCGACTTCGGCCGCGTCCAGCAGCTCGGCCGTCAGACCGCTTTCGCGCAGTTCGGCGGCGATCACCTCGGCGATCTCCCTTGTCCCGCCGGACTTGCCGGCGTGGGCGACGAGCACTGCGGTCATGCCGCCATTGTCCGCGCGGCCGCCTGCCGTGCCACCGTCCAGCCCATCGACACGCCGCATTCGGCTCACCTCTTCACCCGTCGGAGCGCTACCCGGGAGGCAGGAACGCCGGTCTCGCCGCCGGATCGGGTTCGTCGTAGTAGCGATGGAACACGGCGGTCTGCCCGCCGGACAGCGGCGGGACTATCCAGCTCCACTCGGCCTGGCAACGGCGTCCCGCGCGCTCCTCCCTGGCGATATGCGTGAGGAACCGCCGCGATTCGGTGTGATGGTCGGCGACGGTCACGCCCGCCGCGTCGAAGGAGTGCTGGACGGCCAGCGTCAGCTCGACGAGCGCGCGGTCGCGCCACAGGGTGCGTTCCGACTTCGTCGACAGGCCCATCAGGTCCGCGATCACCGGCAGCAGGTCGTAGCGGTCGGTGTCGGCCAGGTTGCGCGCGCCGATCTCGGTGGCGAGATACCAGCCGTTGAAGGGTGCCGCCGGGTAGGTGATCCCGCCGATGACCAGCCGCATGTCGCTGATCGCCGGTACCGCGTGCCAGCGCAGCCCGAGCCCGGCGAACCAGCGGTGGTCGGGATGCGACAGCGGGACCTCCAGCACGGCGTCCTTCGGCAGCCGGAACAGCCGCCGCTCCCCCGGCCCGGACTCGATGAGCAGCGGAAGGACGTCGAACGACCCCTTGCGCTCGGGCGGGCACCAGCCGTGCTCCTGGACGGTCTCGGTGAAGCCGGCGTAGCGCGGATCGCCCAGCACCGAGCCGTCGCTCAGCCGGTAGCCGGCGTACCGGACGAGCTGGTCGTTGTGGATCTTCGGACCGGGCTCCTCGGGACCGTCCGGCGCGAACACGGTGATGGTCGGGCGGATCCGGCCGCCCCGGGTCGCCTCCCGCAAGTGGGTGACGCATTCCTCGGCGACTGCGGCGGCTCCGACGACGTCGCGCCGATCCCGCACCCTCAGCCCCTGCCAGTACAGCCTGCCGATGCACCGGGCGGAATTCCGCCAGGCCACCCGCGCGCCGAACTCGACCTCGGCCGTCGTGTGGCGGTACGTGCCGGTCGCGGCGATCTCGGCGCGGACCACGTCGAGCCGCTCGCGGAGCCGCGTGGGCCCACCGTCCGTTTCGGCGTGGAAGAGCTGGAGGAAGTCCTCCGCCTCGGCCACGTCCACGCTCCGTTCCCGCGGCGCCATCTCCGGAGGCAAGCGAGGGATATCCGTCGCCCGCATGGAGGCCGTCGCCATCTCGGCTTCCCGCTCTCCGAATTCGACGCCGGCACCTGCGGCGGGAACGATCACCATTCCTCCTGCACTCGGAAATGCCCGGAGGGATCATGCCTGATCGGCAAGATGGCCAGGTCCGGACCAGACGAAAGACGATACCCCACGGAAAGACGACCACGATCCTCCAAATGGCAGAAGCTTCGCCCACCATGACATTTCAGCAGGTGAAAAGCTTGCGGACGACAATATTTGGAATTGCGTACGACTTCGCTGGATATTCACCGAATTGCACCGCGTGAAACGATCACCTCCAACCAAGATCACTTTACGATCATCGTAATCACTCTTTCGAGCGTATTCGACAGCGGACTCTTCTGCACTTTCCCCGTGCCGGTGTATTGGCCCGCGCCCACCGTCGCTAGAGTGCGGGGAGCTCAGACGGAAGGAAAATCGTGGTCGACAGGCGGATTCCGGTCATCCTGGTCGCGGGCTTCCTCGGCTCCGGCAAGACCACCCTGCTCAACCACCTGCTGGCCAACCGGCAGGGCGCGCGGATCGGGGTCGTGGTCAACGACTTCGGCAGTATCGCGGTCGACGCGATGGCCGTCTCCGGCCAGGTCGACACCATGATGTCTTTCGGCAACGGCTGCCTGTGCTGCGCCGTCGACGCCAGCGGGCTCGACGCCATGCTCGCGAAGCTCTCCGAGGCCGAGGCCGGGATCGACGTCATCGTGATCGAAGCCAGCGGACTCGCCGAACCGCGTGACCTCATCCGCCTGATGATCGCCAGCGAGAACCCCGTCATCGCCTACGGTGGCCTGGTCGAGCTCGTCGACGCCGCCGAGTTCGAGTCGACCAGGAAGCGGCACCCGGAGCTGGACGAGCACCTCGGGTTCGCCGACCTGGTCGTGCTCAACAAGACCGACCGGGCCGACGAGGACACCTTGGCCAAACTGCGCGGCACGATCGACGAGATCGCGCCCGGCACGCCGGTGATCGCGACCTCCCACGGCCGGATCGACCCCACCCTGTTCTTCGACGCCCGGCCGCGCGAACGGGCGGGCCAGCTGTCGTTCGACGACCTCCGCGAGGAGGAGCACGACCACGAGCACCACTTCCACACCGCGTACGACAGCGTCGCCTTCACCACCGAACGGCCGCTGGACCCGCGACGGCTGATGGATTTCCTCGAACAGCGCCCCGGCGGGCTCTACCGGATCAAGGGTTTCCTCGACTTCGGCCCGAACGGCCCGCGGTCCCGGTTCGGCCTGCACACCGTCGGCTCCTTCATCCAGCTGGACCGGTCGGCTTGGCCCGCCGGCCGGCCGCGCCGGAGCGAACTGGTGCTGATCGGCTCGGGGATCGACACCGAAGCCGTCACCGCGCGCCTCGATGCCTGCGTCGCGGACGATCCCGAGGCCGTCGACGATCGGGGCATGCTGCGCGTGCTGCGGTTCATTCAGGACTGACACGCCGGGCCGCGCCTGCTCACCGGCCGATCTCGCGTGTCCTTTGCCTGGACACAGGGAGCGCGATTCCCCGGCCGGCCGAGTGAGTCCGGACCGGACGTACTTTGACACGCCGGAAGGCCGAAATACCGGGAATCGCGGCGCGTCTCGTCGACACTGGCCTGCGGAAGAAATCTCGAGCTGGACCACCTGTATCGGGAGGACAGTTCCATGACGAACACCGCCGGACGCTGGTACCTGGTCGGCGCGCTGCCGGAGGACTCCCCCGCCGCGCATCTGATGACCCGCTCCGAAGACCTCCGCTATCGGCGTTCCGCCTGCGGGGACAAGGAATCCCGGCTGTGGACACCGGTGGATCTCACCACCACCGACGTCGCCCCGTGCCCCCGCTGCGCCGCGACCCTCCCCGGCCACCGTTCCACCCGCAAGGCCGAGCCCGCCGCGAACACGCAACTCGCTTTCGACCTGCCGCTCTGACTCCCCCGCGTTTAGTCCTCTGAATGCGGTTATTGCGCGTGCAACTACCGCATTCAGAGGACTAAACGCTGTCTTTCTTGGCCCTGCTCGGCGCGACCCGGGGCGGCTCGTTCGGCATCTTCGGGTAGACGGGCGGCCAGGGCGCGTCCATCAGCCCGTTCGCCATGTCCTTCCTCGACATTGCGAGCAGCGGCTCGATCGACTGTGGTTTCGTTCCCTCCCAAGGGTCTCCGCGTTCGGCGAGCCGAGCGGGCACAGTGGACAGGGTGAGCTTGTCCGGCTCGATGGTCTCCAGTTCGTCCCAGCCGATCGGTGTCGACACCTGCCCGCCGCCCCTCGGCCGCACACACCACGCGCCGAACACCGTCTTGTGCGGCGCGTTCTGGTTGAAGTCGACGAACACCCGGGAGCCGCGTTCTTCCTTCCACCACTGTGCCGTCATCTCGTCCGGGTGGCGGCGTTCGAGTTCGCGGGCGAGCGCGACGGCGGCCGCCCGGACCTCGTAGCCGTCCCACTTCGGTTCCAGCGGCACATAGAGATGCAGGCCGCGCGAGCCCGAGGTCTTCAGCTGCGCGGTGATGCCCAGCTCCTCGAGCAGCGCCTTCGCCAGGACGGCGCCATGCCGCAATTCGGGGAACCCGATCCCCGGCGACGGGTCGAGATCGACGCGGAGCTGGTCGCTGATGTCCAGCGCGTCGGCCCGGTTCGGCCAGACATGGAAACCGAGGCAGCCCTGGTTCACCGCCCAGATGATATGCGCGAGGTCCTTCGCCACGAGCGCGTCCGACGTGGTCCCGTTCGGGGTGGACACCACCGTCGTGGTCAGCCAGCCGGGCGCGTTCTTCGGGACCCGCTTCTGGAACCACGACTTCCCGCCCGCGCCGTCGGGATAGCGTTCCAGCAGCAGAGGCCTGCCGCCGAGTTGCGCGAGAAGCGGGACCGAGACCGCGCGGTAGTACTCGACGAGGTCCAGTTTGGTCTCGCCGTGCTCAGGGAAGTAGACCTTGCCCGGATTGGACACCGTGACCTCGACGCCGTCGAGGTCCAGCGTGACCGGCTCTGCCTTCATCTTTCCCCCAGTTCGGTGAACAAAGTGGCCAGCTCGGCGGGCGGGACCTCTTCGAGCTGCGCGTACGTGCACGAGGCAGGTTCGCGGTCGGGGCGGAAGCGCACGAGCCTCCCGCCGTGGCGGAACCTGGTGCCCTCGACGTGTTCGTAGCGGACCTCGGCGACCCATTCGATGCGGAGCGGCTCCCAGCTCAGATCCTTCTGCGGCGCCCACCGGCTGCCCGCGCCCGGCATGCGGCCGCCCGCCTCCTCGTGGGTCTCGGCCCACTCGCGCCACGGATGGTTCTCCAGCGCGTTCTCCCGCAGCGGCGCGAGCTCGTCCACCAGCTCACGACGCCTCGCGGCGGTGAAACTGCTGGCCACGCCCACACTGTGCAAGACGCCTTCGTCGTTGTAGAGCCCGAGCAGCAGCGACCCGACGCCAACGCCGTCCTTGTGCCACCGGAACCCGGCGACGACGCAGTCCGCCGTCCGCTGGTGCTTGACCTTCCACATCACCCGCTTGTCCTGTTCGTACGGCGCGTCGGCGGGTTTGGCCATCACGCCGTCGAAACCCGCGCCCTCGAACCGGGTGAACCAGTCCTGGGCGACGTCGGGATCGTCGGACAGCGGGGTGAGGTGGACCCGGGCGAACTTCGTGTCGACGACGCCCTCGAGCAGCTTCCGCCGTTCCCCGAACGGTTCGGGCGTCAGATCCCGGTCGTCCAGCGCGAGCAGGTCGAACACCACGAAACTGGCGGGCGTCTCCTCGGCCAGTTTGTTCACCCGGGACGCCGCCGGGTGCAGGCGCAGCTGGAGCGTCTCGAAGTCGAGCCCGCCCTCGGTGACCAGCACGATCTCGCCGTCGACGACACAACGCTCGGGCAGCGCGTCCTTGAGCAGCTCGACCAGCTCGGGGAAGTACCGCGTCAGCGGCCTGTCGTTGCGCGAGCCCAGCACGACCTCGTCGCCGTCGCGGAAGACCACGCACCGGAAGCCGTCCCACTTCGGCTCGTACAGCAGCCCCGGCGTACGAGGCAGTTCGTGCACGGCCTTGGCCAGCATCGGCTTGACGGGTGGCATCACGGGCAGTTCCACGAGGCCGATCCTAGGCCGCGTCACCGACAAAAGCGCGGCATCTCCAGTTCGGCCAGGAGGAGCCCGCTCCGCGGTTTCGGCGTGAAGTAGGTGGCCTTCCTCGGCATCCGCGATCCGGCCGCGTGCACGGCGAGCACCTCCGCGTACGGGACCGGGGCCAGCAGGAATACCGCGTCCGCGTCTTCGGGCACCGGCGCGCCCGGCAGCAGAGGACGCACGTTCGGCCCTTCCGGATCGACGCCGAGCGCCCCGCGAAGCAGCTCCTGCTCCACCACCGCGTGGTCGCCGCCCGCCTTGCCGAGCGACACCCGGAACGCCGACTCGCCCGCCAGCACGGTCACCTCGCCCGGCTCGGCGGGCGGCCCCGGCGGGCCGGGATGGACGTCGAACCCCGCCTCCGTCCATCGCCGAAGAAGGGTGTCCGGGTCGAGGCCGGTGCCGGCGAGCACCCGGTGGATGGGCCCGATCCGCAGCCCCGGCCCGCCGGTGACCAGCGCGAGCAACGCGCCGCGTCCCGAAGCCGCGGCGGCCGCGACCCGGTGGTTGCCGTCCGCGACCAGGAGATCCAGCTCGTCCAGCGCCGCCAGCAGCTCGTCCTGGGCCGGGCCCGGACCGGCGAGCCACAGTTCGTGCTTGCGACCCGGGCCGTCCACTGTGGACAGGCTCGGCACCTGTCCCCGGCAGAACCGCTCGATCAGCGCGGTCAGCTCCCGGCCACCGGTCGCGGGGACCAGCATCGCGGCACTCGTCGCGACACCGAGCCCGGCCAGCATCGCGGCCCGCTCCGCGACGACGTCCGGATAGACGTCCTCGGTATGCCGCACCCGGGTGACCCCGTCGTCCCGGACCGCGGCCGGATCGACCAGGCACAGCACGCCCAGCGCGACCCCGTCCGGCCCGTCGATGCGATACGGCGCGACGACGTCGGCGACCGGGCGATAGTGCCGCTCCCGGATCCGCTCGAACGTCGCTCTGGCCTGCGGCAAGGCCGCCTCGATCGAGAGGCCGCCCGCCAGCGCGGCCGGGGTCCTCGCCGGATGCTGGACCGCCAGCAGGCTGTCGCCGTGCGCCCCGGCGAGCGCGGCCTCCACCCGGTCCGGGTCGGCGAACTCGTCGACGTCGGGGCCAGGGACGCTGTCGCGGACGGCCCAGCCGCGGCCGATCGGGCGGATCCAGGTGCTCATCCGATCCATTTTGCGGGATGGCTCACGGAAAAATCGGTCCCATCACCGGGTGTCTCCGTGGAATGCTTACCCATGCGAAGTAGTTGACGCCGTTCATGAGCCTGAGGAGACCGCCACAGATGACGACCCCGGCCCCGGTCACCGCGAAGGAAGGGGTCGGTTTCCGGTCCGAACGCGGCCCCGTCCTGATCGCCGTGATGCTGTGTTCCGGCCTGATCGCGCTGGACTCGACCATCATCGCCACGGCGGTGCCCTCGGTGGTCGCCGATCTGGGCGGGTTCTCGCAGTTCCCGTGGCTGTTCTCGATCTACCTGCTGACCCAGGCGGTCACCGTTCCGCTGTACGGCAAGTTCGCCGACGTCCTCGGCAGGCGGCCGGTGATGTTCTTCGGGATCGCGGCGTTCCTGGTGGGCTCGGTGCTGTGCGGCGCGGCCTGGAGCATGCCGGTGCTGATCGCGGCTCGCGCGGTGCAGGGCATCGGCGCGGGCGCCATCCAGCCGATCGCGCTGACCATGGTCGGCGACATGTACACGGTCGAGGAACGCGCCAGGGTGCAGGGCTATCTCGCCAGCGTGTGGGCCATCTCGTCGGTGGTCGGGCCGACGCTGGGCGGCGTGTTCGCCGAGTACCTCGACTGGCGCTGGATCTTCTTCATCAACCTGCCGCTCGGCGCGCTGGCGGCGTGGATGCTGTTCCGGAACTTCCGCGAACGCGTCGAACGCCGCTCGCACCGCATCGACTACCTCGGCGCCACGCTGCTCACCCTCGGCTGCTCGCTGCTGATCCTCGGCCTGCTGGAGGGCGGGGTCGCCTGGGGCTGGGCGTCCGCGCCGAGCCTGGCGATCTTCGGCGGCGCGGTGGTGCTGCTGGCGGCGTTCGTGTTCGTGGAACGCAAGGCCGACGAGCCGGTGCTGCCGCTGTGGATCTTCACCAAACGGACCCTGATCGGCGGGAACCTGGTCGCCGTCGTCGTCGGCATGCTGCTGATGGGCCTCACCTCGTATTTGCCGACCTTCTCCCAAGGCGTGCTCGGCACCGGCGCGCTCGTCGCCGGATTCGCGCTGGCGGCGCTGACCGTCGGCTGGCCGATCTCGGCATCGCTGGCGGGCCGGGTCTACATGCGGATCGGGTTCCGGGACACCGCGCTGATCGGCAGCGGGATCGTCATCGCGGGCGCGGCGCTCACGGTGTTCCTGACGGCGGGGTCGTCGATCTGGCTGGCGGCCGCGGCCGCGTTCGTCCTCGGGCTGGGGCTGGGCCTGGCGTCGAGCCCGACGCTGATCGCCGTGCAGTCCACGATCGGGTGGGAACGCCGCGGCGTCGTCACCGCGACCAACATGTTCAGCCGCTCGCTGGGCAGCGCCGTGGGCGTGGCGATCTTCGGCGCGATCGCGAACGCCACGCTGGGGAGCCGCTTCGCCAGCCCGCCCGCGGGGGTCACCGGCCTGCCATCCGGGGTCGACGCGACCAGTGTCGTCCTGGAGGGCCACGGCCCGGACACCCCGACGACGACGTTCGTGCGCGGCGCACTGGCGGACGCCACGCACCACGTCTTCCTGGCGATGCTGGTGGTCGCCGTGCTCAGCGTCGGCGCGCTGCTGCTGATGCCGCGGCGGACCGAAGAGCTGAAGTTCGACTAGCAGGCCGGTCCAGTGTCGTGAGTGGCGATTCGGGTTCTAACCCGAATCGCCACTCACGACCACGGTGACCCACTCAGCCCGGCACCGATCCTGATCTTCAGGTCCTCCGCCACACCCGCTCCTTCCGCCGGGCACGGCCGCGGCCCGGCGGCCAGTGTTCCCAGCGTGAACAACCCCGCACAAGCATGGACTCATTCCGCGAATCCCCCGTACATTCCAGTGTCGTGCGGGCCGTTCCCGCACGGATTGGGGGATTTCGATGGCAGGACAGGCTCCGAGCAGCTGGACGCGATGCTTCCATCGGGCGCCGTCGGCCGGGATGCGGCTCCTCGTCTTCCCGCACGCGGGCGGATCGGCGAGCGCGTACCGCGCGTTTTCGGCGGCCCTCTCGCCCACGATCGAGGTGCACACCGCCCAATACCCGGGGCGGCAGGACCGGATGGGCGAGCCGGTCATCGACGATGTCCACGTCCTGGCCGAGCACCTGGTGGACGTCGCCGCCGCGCTCCCGAAACCCTTCGCCCTCTTCGGCCACAGCATGGGCGCGATCGTCGGCTTCGAGGTCGCCCGGCGGCTCGAAGCGCGAGGCATCGTCCCGGCCGCGCTGTTCGTCTCGGCCCGCCGTGGTCCGGACGTGCAGAAGGAGAAGTCGCATCACCTCGCCGACGACGACACCTTCCTCGACGAGGTCAGCCGTCTCGGCGGCACGGACCCCACGATCTTCGCCGACCCGGACATCCGCGCGCTCGCGTTGCCCGCGCTGCGCGGTGACTACAAGGCCGTCGAGACCTATCGCTACCGGCCCGGCCCCGACGTGAGCTGCCCGGTCGTGGCGCTCGCCGGGAACGCGGACCCGGTCCTGCATCTGCCGGACGTCGAAAACTGGCGCGAGCACACCACCGGCTCGTTCGAGATGGAGGTGTTCGAGGGCGGTCACTTCTTCCTCGAAGACAACCTCGACGCCGTCGTCGCGCGCATCCTCGGCAAGCTGACCGTCAGTCCCTGAGGCCTTCCCTGCTCGCCCACGCGACGACCTCGGTCCGGTTCGCCAGGCCCAGTTTCGCCAGGACGCTCCGGACGTGGCTTTCACCGTCCGGCGATTGCTCAGCGCGTCGGCGAGCAGGGCGACGCTCTCGCGTCCCCGCCCGGTCAGCGGGTCGGCGGCGCGGCGCCCGGCACGGATCCGGTCGAGCAGCGCCGCGGCCCGCGCGAGTGGTCCCGGTATGGCCAGTCGCCGGAACTCGTCGAGCGCGTCGCGTGCGATCCCTTGCGCGCGAACGAGATCGCCCCGGGCGACCAGTGTTTCGGCGAGCAGCAACCTCGCCTGGGCGACACCGGGCCGGGCGCCGATGCCTTCGTTGACGGCGATCGTCGCCCAGGTCGGCGGCCTGACCGGGCTCGTCGTCGCGTTCTGGCGATCGACGCGCATCCCGTGCTGACCTTCGCGGCCGACCAGGTCGACGGTGACCCGGACGAGTGGTCGGTCCACGGCTCCCTCGGAGCGCGAGGTGCGACTTGCCCCCTGACGGTGACCGCGACCGGACCGGCGGACAACGGCGACGGCACCTGGCGAGTGGTCGCCGTCGCCGTCTTCGACCGGCGGGCGATCGGTCTCCGCGCGCCGAGGTTCCTGATCGGCAGGGAGATCACGATCGCGCTCGACGTCGTGCTCGCCCCGCCGGGATGATCAGGCCCAGGCGGAAAGTTCCTTGGCGAGCGCGGACGGCCCGCCGGCGGTGCGCAACGTCGGCGCGCCGGGCCAGCAGTCCTGGTGGTCGCCGGTGCGGAGGGTTTCGGCGAACCTGGCGACCAGCCGCGGCTGCGACGCCACCGTCCGGCCACCGAGGTAGGCGACGACGACGTGGTGATCGTCGTCCGAATGCGTCGCCACGGCGGCCGACCAGCCGTGTTCCTCGTGCCACATCAGGTCGACGTCGCGCTCGGGAAAGCCGGGAAGACGCCAATTCAGCCTCATCCTGGCGGTGACCGGACCGGCGAGGTCGACCGTGCACGCGTCCCTCCGTATCCCCAGTGCCGCGGCCACGTCCTCCAGGTAGGCGTTCAGCCTGGTCTTGAGCTCCAGACCTGCTTCCGTGGGCGCGGGGGTCGAGGTGGTCACGGTCCCTCATCTTCCTGTCACTTTGAGTTGGCGTGACGGGAATTACCCACCGCGGAGCGGCTTCACACCCTCATTTCGTCACACCACAGTTTCGGTTCGCTCAAGCCGTGGCTTCGATGACGCGGGTCAGTGCCTTGTGCAGCGCCTCCAGCTCGGAGACCTCCATACCGAGCTTCTCCACCACGCGATACGGGATCTTTTCCGCCTCCGCGCGCAACGCGCGACCGGATTCCGTCAGCTCGACCGTCAGCAGCCGCTCGTCCTCGGAGCTGCGCCTGCGCGTGACGTACCCGATCGTCTCCAGGCGCTTGAGCAGCGGTGACAGCGTCGCGGGCTCGGCACGCAGAGCGACACTCAGGTCCTTGACGGCCTGCGGGCCTCGCTCCCACAGCGCCAGCATGACCAGGTACTGCGGATGGGTGAGCCCATGGGGTTCCAGCAGCGGACGGTAGATGGCGATGACGCTGCGCGAAGCGACCGACAGCGCGAAACACACCTGACGCTCCAGCGCGAGCGGATCCTCGCCCAGATCGATCGACTTCATCTCCGGCCCCTCCGAGTTCATGCCGCCGATCCTAGCCGCGACGCTAACGTTTAGCGTGCTAATCATTAGTGTACTGTGGCAGCATCGACGGAAGGAGTCGCCCGATGCCCCGCAAGCGCCCGGACGTGTTCCGCTGGCTGTGGTACTCACTCGGCGGCAGGCTGCCCGAGCGCTACCAAGCCTGGATCCTCCACGACGCGACCACGGGAAGCTGGCGCTGGCGGCACGTCGCCCGCAGCACGGTGATGATCGCCCCGCTCTGCGCCGTATGGCTGCTCCTGCCCGGCCCGCTCACGCTGCGGCTGGCGATCGTGCTGATGGCCGCGCTCGTCGCGTACTTCTACTCGATGGCCTACATGGAGGAGAGCATCGAACACCGGCTGGCCAAGAACGGCTTCCCGCCCGGTATCGGGCGCCGGACGCGCGCGGAGGCCGTCGCGGTCGCGGAAGCCGAGGTGACCGAGCGATACCTCGCGCGGTACCGGAACCAGGCCTGATCTCCTGATACCTTCGGCGGGCACCGCCCCGGCACCGGCCCAGTGTTGCGAAAGATGCTTTCGCGACACACGCGCACAGCCGGCACCCCAGGAAGCCGCCCGCGACCAGGACGGACGAGCCGCCGCGGCTAGAGTGCGCGGTGATGAGACGCAAGCTCCGCCCGCCGCTCCCGCCCCGTCACGGGCTCGATCCCGCGAGGCTCAAGATGCCCGCCAAGGGCCCCTGGACGACGTTGCGGGAGCACCTCGTCGAGCGGCTCCCCCGGGTCGCGCCCGAGCGGATCGAGGAGATGCTCCGGGAGGAGCGCATCGTCGGGCTCGACGGGCCGCTGGGCGTCGATTCCCCGTTCGTGCCGGACTCGTTCATCTGGTTCCATCGCGACCTGCCCGACGAGGTCGAGGTGCCGTTCGAGGTCTCCGTCGTGCACCGCGACGAGCATTTCCTGATCGCCGACAAGCCGCATTTCCTCGCGACGATCCCGCGCGGGCGGCACATCCTGCAGACCGCGCTGGTCCGCCTGCGCCGTGAATTCGGCCTTCCCCAGCTCAGCCCCGCCCACCGGCTCGACCGGGTCACCGCGGGGCTCATCCTGTTCGTGATCACTCCCGAAGTCCGCGGCAAGTACCAGACGATGTTCCGGGATCGCCTGGTGCACAAGGAATACGAGGCGATCGCCCCCTACGACCCTGATGTCGTGCTGCCGCGCGAGATCAGCAGCCGCATCGTCAAGGAACGCGGAGTCATCGCCGCGCAGGAGGTCGACGGGCCGCCCAACGCGGAAACGCGCGTCGAGCTCATCGAGCACCGCGACGGCCTCGGCCGGTATCGCCTGATCCCCGCGACCGGCCGTACCCACCAGCTCAGGCTGCACATGAGCGGTCTCGGGTTGCCGATCCTCGGCGACGACTTCTACCCGGAGCTGACCGAAACCCCGCTCGACGACTTCACCGAACCCTTGCAACTGCTGGCAAAGGTCCTCGAGTTCACCGATCCGGTCTCCGGGGAACGCCGCCGGTTCGAGAGCAGGCAGACGCTCCAGGCGTGGACGGACCTCGACGCGTGGCGCCGCGGGCCCTTGCCGTGAAGGCCTCCTTACCTACCCTGAAGGTAGTGAAGGAGGCCTTCACGGACTTCGGCTCACGGAAGGCTTACTTCCGCCAGAACTTGATCCCGCTCCAGGTCACCTTGACCGGTCCGGCGCCACTCGCCGTCCGATAGGCGCCGAACTTGTCGTAGTAGCTCCCGCCGCTACTGCTCACGGTCTGCTTCAGCGAACCGTTGATGTACACCTTGTGCGTGCTCCCGACCTGATGCACGGTGTTGACCCGCACGGACGTCCCGACGGTCGCCCCGCTCCCCAGCGTGTCCCCGCCATGGACGGCGTAGAGCCGCCCGCCGCGTTCGACCGCGAGCATGAAGTACGGCCCGGCGGTCGGCGCGTCGCGGAAGGTCTGCTTCAGGCTGATCCGGGTGCCCGCCATGCTGGTGATCCGGAACGATCCCTCGAACTGCCGGGTCCCGCCGGTGTAGGTCGCGTAGCGCCGTTCCGCCCGCTGATCCCCGCTTCCGGTGGAGCAGGTCAGTTCGAAGTTCAGCCCGTCGACGGTGCCGCAGCCGCGTTCCTGGACGTTGAACGACGGGTTCTCCGACGTCCACGGCCCGGTGCCGACCTGGGCGTTCGCCGGCATCGCCGACGCGATCAGGCCGAGCACGGCCGCCGCGGCCACCCCGGCGGTCCGAAGTCGTCTCCGCATCCTGCCTCCTGCACACTCAGGGCGGCGGTGATGGTCCAGACCAGGACCAGGCTGCGACTGTACGAGTGCGAGCCGTCATCGGACAAGACGTTGACGCCCCGGCGTCCCGCTGATTGGGTAACGACGGTGATCCTCTCCTTGACGGTCCTCGAAGGACTGGCGGCCGGGACGATCGACCTGGCCTTCCGGCGCTGGTCGAAACAGAACGTCCACCCTGGCGACGTGATGCGCCTGGAGGCCGGGGTGATCGAGGTCGTCTCGGTCGAGATCGCCGACCCCGCCGCCATCACCGACGCCGACGCCCGCCGGTCCGGCGCGGAGTCGGCGAACGCGGTGCGGGGCACGCTGCGCGGCCCCGCGGACGCCCCGGTGTACCGCATCGGCCTGCGCCACCTCGGCCCCGATCCCCGGCGCGCGCTCAGCGAGGACGCCGGACTGTCCGAAAAGGACTTCGAGGAGATCCGCCAACGACTGTCCAAGATGGACAGGCGACGCCCGTGGACGCACGAGACCTTGCGCCTCATTCACGACAATCCCGGACGCCGCGCCCAGGAGCTCGCCGATCTCCTCGGCCGCGAGAAGGATCCGTTGAAGGTCGACATCCGCAAGCTCAAGAACCTCGGCCTCACGCTCAGCCTCGAAGTCGGCTACCGGATCTCCCCGCGCGGCGCGGCGTACCTGCGTTTTACCGAGGATCCCGGTAAAACGCGCTGAGTTCCGGCGCGAGCCGTTCCGGCGGGACACTGTGGAACTCGCCGTCCAGCCCGACCTGCCGCGCCCCCGGCACCACCTTCGCGGCGACGAGAGCGGCGGCCTTCAGCCAGTCCGTACTGCCGTTGCTGTTCACCACCAGGACGGGTGTCGCGATCGACGCCAGCTCATCAGGCACATTCGAGTCCTTCATCACGAAGGCGTCGTAAACGAGCGTGGGCGCGAACGACCGCAGTTCGGGCCACATCGGCGTCTCCTTGGCCTCGGCGACAGCCTCCTCCGGGGAGCCGACCGCGGACATCATGAACAGGGCGACGGCGTCGTCCCACCGGTCCGCCGCGACCAGCTCGCGCATCTCGTCGGCATATCCCTCGGGGACTTCTTCCGTTTCGCCCCGATAGGGCGGCTCGAAAACCGACAACCGCGCAATCGGCACACCGGCCGCGGCGGCGAGGAGGGCAAGCGCGCCACCGGAGGAGATGCCGTGGACGATCACCGGCTCGCCGAGCGCGGCGACGACCGCGGCCAGGTCTTCGATCTCGCGCTCGACCGCGTACGGCGCGGTGTCCCCACTGCCGCCCCGGCCCCGGCGGTCGTAGGTCACCACGGAGAACTCGGAGGCCAGCTCCGCGACCAGCGGTTCGTCGCCGTGCCGGTCGTTGCCCGCGCCCGCGACGACGACCACGACGGGCCCCGCACCACGGCGTTCGAACACGATCGGCGTCCCATCGGCGGACTTCGCTGTGTGGATCATGTGAGCCATCGTGCCACTCGAACATCCGTTCGACAAATGGCCGGAACCGGGGTAGGTTCGGTTGCCATGACCCCCGCGCTTCAAGCCTCGCTGTTCGACGAGTGCGCCGCGCTCGGGCTGGGCTCGCTCGGCGGGCTCCGGCGCACCGAGCTGACCCGTGGCGCCTGGATCGACGTGCTCCCGGGCTGGCTCTCCGGCGCGGACGAGCTGTTCACCCGGCTCGCCGAAGACGTGCCATGGCACGCCGAAAGGCGGCAGATGTACGACCGCGTCGTCGCCGTCCCCCGGCTGTTGAGCTATTACCGCGAGGGCATGCCGCTCCCCCACCCGATCCTCACGGAGGCGAGGGAGACACTCTCCGCGCACTACGCGGAAGAGCTCGGCGAGCCGTTCGTGACGTCGGGCCTGTGCTTCTACCGGGACGGGCGCGACAGCGTCGCCTGGCACGGCGACGACACCGGCCGGTCCCGCACCGAGGACACCATGGTGGCGATCGTCTCGGTCGGCGCCGCCCGCCAGCTGGCCCTGCGGCCGCGTGGCGGGGGCGAGACCGTGCGGCACGCCCTCGGCCACGGCGACCTGATCGTCATGGGCGGCAGCTGCCAGCGGACCTGGGAACACGCCGTCCCCAAGACCGCCAAACCGGTCGGGCCGAGGATCAGCATCCAGTTCCGCCCGAGAGGAGTCGCCTGAGGTCAGTCCAGCAGCACGGGCAACGCGTCGACGCCGTAGACGATCGAGACCTTCCGGAAGCCCACCTGGTCCGGTTCGATCGCCAGCCGCATCTCCGGGAACCGGCGCACCAGCGCGGGGTACGCGGTGCGCAGTTCCATCCTGGCCAGTTCGGCACCGATGCACCGGTGAATGCCCCAGCCGAAGGCGAGGTGCGACGTCGGCTCGCGGGTCGCGTCGAACTTCTCCATTTCCTGGCCGAGTTCGCCGTCTCGGTTCGCGACGCTGAGCGAGACCAGCACGATGTCGCCCTTCGCGATCCGGACGCCGGCGACCTCCATGTCCTCCTTGGCGAACCGCGGGAAGGCCATCTGCACGACGGTCAGGTACCGCAGCAGCTCCTCGACGAACCTGTGGACGGCCTCATCGTCGCCGCGGACGGTTTCGAACAGCGAGCGGTCCTTGAGCAGCACGAGCGCGCCGAGCGCGATCATGCTCGCCGTGGTCTCCAGCCCGCCGGTGAGCACACCGTCGGCGAGGCCCGCGAGTTCGCGGTCGTCGATCTCGTCGCCGTGCTCCTTGATGAGCATGCCGAGCAGGCCGTCGCCCGGGTTCTCGCGCTGTTTTTTGACGATCTCGTCCAGATAGGACAGTGACTCGGTCATCGCTCCGAGTGACGCGCCCGCGCCACCGAAGAGGTCGAACCGGGCGGTGCTCAGCCGCTGGAAATCGTCGCGGTCCTCGTACGGGACGCCCAGCAGTTCGCAGATCGTCAGCGACGGGATCGGCAGCGCGAAGGCCTCCCACAGGTCGACGGGACCGTCGGCCTTCGCCATCGCGTCGAGCTGATCGGCGACGATCTCGTCGATCCGCGGCGCCAGGCGCGATAGCCGCCGCATGGTGAACTCCGGCGTGAGCAGGCGCCGAAGCCGGGTGTGCACCGGCGGATCGGCGAACCCGAGCCCGCCGGGGTTCTGGTCCTCGGTCACGCCCGCGTTCCCGACCAGGTTCGTGAAGTCGTTGCTGAACTCGCCCACCTTGCCGAGTACGGCCTTGGCCTCGTCGTAGCCGGTGACCAGCCAGCCGTTCATCCCGAACGGCAGGTCGAGCTTGCTGATCGGCTCCGTCGCGCGGATCCGGCCCAGCTCGGCCACCGGGTCGAGACCGTCGCGCTTGAGCGGCAGCAGCGCGTTGTCCGGGATGATCGACATCTTGGACAGGTCGAAACCGTTCTTCTGCTGACGCGCGAGATAGCGACGGCCGAGCCAAGCCAGCACGCGCGAGCGAATGCTCCCCATACCCTGCACCCTACTCCAGCCGCTGACCACCTGACCTGGCACAACAGGCCGCCTTCGCCCGGCAGGACGCCCGACGTCCTCACCCCGCCGTCCCACTCGATTAGTCACGTCCAGAAAGTCGGTTTTCCCGCCCGTGAGGTTCCCGGCGACCGGGAGACGTCCGTCACCGTCGGTCACGACGGACCGCGGGTAACGCCTGACATCGGGCGCGCGTCGTGAGATTGTCGGACCTTACTGGGAGGATTCGGACATGTCAGCCGCGCTCATCGGACGCGACCATCCCGCGGGGGTGCTCCGCGCGGAGATTTCCCGTGCCGCCGAAAGCCACGGCGGGCTGGTGCTGGTCACCGGCGAGGCCGGGATCGGCAAGACCACGCTCGTCACCGGCGCCGCCGAAGAGGCGAAGCGCCTCGGCGCCCTGGTGCTCAACGGGTCCTGCTGGGACTCGGCGAGCGCACCGGGCTATTGGCCGTGGACGCAGGTGGTCCGCGGGTTGCGGCGCGCGGTCGGGCAGGGCCGCTGGGCCGCGATGGCCGACAGCGAATTGGACGTCCTGCTCGGTGAGGCGCGCGGCGACGGCGCGGCCGACGGGTTCCGGCTGTACGACGCGGTGACGAGCGTGCTGGTGGCCGCCTCCCAGGACCAGCCGATCGTGGTGGTGCTCGACGATCTGCACTGGGCCGACGCCGCGTCGCTGCGGTTGCTCGAGTTCGCCGCGCAGCACACCTGGTTCGAGCGGCTGCTGCTGATCGGCACGTACCGGGACGTCGAGGTCGAGGCGACCGATCACCCGCTTCGCTCGCTCATGATGCCGCTCCTCACGAAGGCCACTTCGGTCACTCTCACCGGCCTCGAACCGGACGAGGTCGGCACGCTCATGACCAGGACGGCGGGCGCGGCACCCGACGACGCGCTGGTCGCCGAGGTCCATCGCCGCACCGGCGGCAACCCGTTCTTCGTCGAGCAGACGGCGCGCCTCTGGCACAGCGGAGGTTCCGCCGAGACCATCGCGCCCGGCGTGGCCGACGCCCTGCAGCGACGGCTTTCCCTGCTCCCCCAGCCGGTCCTCGATCTGCTGACCACCGCGTCGGTACTCGGCAGGGAGTTCCACCGCCGGCTGCTCGCGGGCGTGGCGTCGGCACCCGTGCCCCAGGTGGACCGGCTGCTCGACCAGGCCGTCGCGGCACGGCTGGTGGTGGTGCAAGGGCAAGGACGGTTCGCCTTCGCCCACGACCTGGTCCGCGAAACGTTGTACGCGAGCCTGTCCGAGTCGGACCGCCGGAAACAGCACGCAGCGGTCGTCGCGGCGGTCCGGGAAACGCCGGCGTCACGGGACAGCCTCTTCGCCGCGGACCTGGCCCGCCACGCGCTGCTCGCCGGCCGGGAAGTCGATCCGGAGGAGGCGATCGACCTGTTGCTGGCCGCCGCGGTCGACGCCACCGGCCGTATGGCGATCGAAGAGACGACCACCCACTACCGGCGGGCGATGGAGATCGCCGAGGACCGGCGACGGAAGGCGGTCATCGCCCTCGAACTGGGCGCGCATCTGACCCGTCACCACGAGACGGACGAGGGCAGGCAGGTCCTCGACGAGGTCTCGGTGCTCATCCGTGAACTCGACGACGACGATCTCCTCGCCCGGCTGGCGCTGACCCTGGTCCGTGCCGACCACAAGAGCCTCCGGATCGACGAGACGGTCGAGGTGCTCACCGAAGCGCACGCGCGGCTTTGCGGCCGCGAGCCCGGCCAGGAGCTCACGGCCGAGGAGATGACGCAGGAACTCTCCGCGCGCATCATGATGACCGCCCGCGACGACCACGACGATTCCGCGCTGTTGTTCGGTTTGTGGGCCCGGCACGACTCGATCTGGGGGCCGGGCAGCGCCGCGGAACGGGAACGGCTCACCGACGAACTGGTCGCCGTCGGCCGCCGCACGGCGAATCCGGAATTGGAGCACTACGCGGCGTCCTTCAAGTGGGTGGCGCAGCTCGAACAGGGCGATCCCCGGTATTTCGGGCAGTATCAGGAGTTTCTCGCCCTGGCGGCCACCGGCAGGGCCCCGAGCTCGCAGCTGGCTTCCCGGATCGACCAGAGCATCATCGCCACGCTTCAGGGCCGGTTCGCCGAAGCCGAGGCGTATATCGAGCAGGTGATCTCGTGCCACGAGGGGGACGAGCATCCCCATTTCGCCGATCTGAACCAGCTGCAGCTGTGGGTCCGGTGGTGCTTGGAGGGACGGTTCGACGAGCTCACCGGGCTCCACCGCGAGATCTCGCGCAGCGGGTACTCCTACGGCCGGATGCTGGAGGCGATCTCCGCGGCCCAGCGCGAGGACGCCAGGGAGGCCGTGCGGCTCACCGATCTCGCGGCCGACGCGAAGCCGTATCCCCGCGACCTGGAAGCCTTGTGGTTGCGCTGCCAGGCGCAGACGGCGGCGGTCTCGCGCGATCCCGAACGCTGTGAAGCGGCCCGCGCACTGCTCGTGCCCTACAGCGGGGAGTGGCTGGTTTCCCTGTACGGCTGCGAGATCTCCGGCCCCGTCGACCTCTGGCTCGGCAGGCTCGACCTGGCGCAGGAACGCTGGAACGACGCGGTGAACCGGCTGCGCGGTGCCGTGCTCTCCGCGGATCGGCTCCGGGCCGCGGTCTGGGCGACCGAAGCCAAGTCCTGGCTGGCGAAGGCACTGCTCGGCCGCAACCTCGAAGGCGACGCGGCGGCCGCGGCGGCCCTCCTGTCCGAGGTGACCGAAGAAGCCAGCGCGTTCGGCATGCGGCCGGTCGTGGCCAGGATGACGAGAGCACGTGAGGAGACGCGGGCTCCGGCCACGCCGAGGGCGGAGTTCCGTCGCGACGACGTCGTGTGGACCTTGCACTTCGACGGTGTCACCGCCCACCTCCCGGACTCGAAAGGCTTGCGGGACCTGCATTTCCTGCTCGGCAGGCCGGGTTCGGAGGTCGCCGCCGTCCGGCTGCTCGATCCCGAGGGTGGCGAGGTGGTCGTCGCCGCGAAGAGCTTCGGCGGAGACGCCGTCCTCGACGACGAGGCGAAGGCCCGGTACCGCGCGAGGCTCGACGAGCTGGACGAACTGATCGACACCGCGACCGGGATGGGCCAGGACGCACGCGCCGCGGCGCTGGACCGTGAACGGGACGCGCTGCTCGCCGAACTGCGGTCCGCGGCCGGGCTCGGCGGCCGCACCCGGCGGCTCGGGGACGAGGCGGAACGCGCCCGCAAGACGGTGACCGCGCGGATCCGGGACACCCTGCGCAAACTCGACGAGCAGCATCCGGCACTGGCGGCGCACCTGCGCGCGGCCGTCACCACCGGTTCCTCGTGCCGCTACGCGCCCGAAGACAAGGTTCCCTGGCGGCTGTGAGCGGCCAGGGACTCGTGAGTGGCCAGGACGGTTAGAGCCAAAGGTGTCTTAGGCACCTACGTGGATTCCGGCGGTGGTTGATCCCTGGCCCGGTCCGTGAGGGGCCTCCTTGAGGGACTCTGGGTTCCTCAAGGAGGCCTTCAAGGACTTACCTGCTACCAGCCTCCCCAGAGTCGCGGCTCCATCCGGCGCCGAGACAACGCAGGCCTCAGCCGGTGCGCCCAATGTGGCATCGGAGACGCTCAGTGTCCCCAGTGCCACATTGGGCGCACTCGTCCACCGGCCACACTGGGGGTGAACAAAGACGGTTCCTCAAGGAGGCCTTCACGGACTCGAAAATCGCCACGTCCGCCCTACGAGGACATGAAGGCCCCTTCACGTACTTGAGCGCGCAAGAACACCGGTACCGAGCCGGTCAAGCCTCGTGAGTGGCTAGGACGGTTAGAACCGTCCTAGCCACTCACGAGGCTGGGGCTCACTTGCGGTTGTAGAGCCGCATCGTCAAGGTGCCGAAGATCGCGAGGATGACCGCTCCGGCGATCAGCACCCAGGTGATCTCGCCGCCGTCCCAGTTGCCGTCCATCATCGAGCGGACCGCCGCGACCACGTGGGTCACCGGGTTGACGTCGACGAAGGCCTGCAGCCAGCCCGGCATCGTCTCCGGGTTGACGTAGATGTTGCTGAGGAAGGTCAGCGGGAACAGCACCATCATGCTGACCCCCATCACCGACTTCTCGCTGCGCAGCAGCAGGCCGAACATCGTCCAGATCCACGAGAACGCGAACGAGAACGCCAGCAGCAGGAGGATCGCGGCGGCCACGCCACCGAATCCGCCGGCGGGGCGGAAGCCCATGATCAGCCCGACGCCGAGGATCACCAGCGACGCGATGAGGTACCGCAGCATGTCGCCGAGCAGATAGCCGACCATCGCCGACGGCCGCCAGATGGGCAGCGTGCGGAACCGGTCGAAGACGCCCTTCTCGATGTCGGTGTTGACCGAAATTCCGGTGTACATGGTGATCATCAGGATGCTGCTCGCCATGATGCCCGGCAGCACGAACTGCAGGTACTGCGTCGGCGAGCCGGACAGCGCGCCGCCGAACAGGTAGGTGAACATCAGCGTCATCATGATCGGGAACGCCGTGACGTCGAACAGCTGCTCGGGCACGTGCTTGATCTTCAGCATCGCGCGCCACCCGAAGGTGACCGAAGTCGACAGCGCGCTGGGGCGCTGAGGACGGTTCTTCGCGATCAGGACGGCGGCGAGATCCTCCGCCTTCGGTGCCGCGAGAACGGGTTCGTTGTCTTTGACTGCCGTGGTGCTCAAGCTGCACTCTCCTCAGGCGTGGCGGTGCGGTCGGTCAGGGCCAGGAAGACCTCGTCGAGGCTCGGCTGGCCGAGGGAGAAGGTGTCGACGACGATGCCGGCGCGCGCGAGCTCGGACAGTGCGCGCGCGGCGTGCTCGGCGGCACCCTGTTCGGTGCTTTCGCCCGTGAGCCGCGCGGTGAGCGCGACCGGGTCCGGCTCCAACAGCACCTGTGCCTCCAGGTTGCGGACGAGCAGCGCTTCGGCCTCGGCACGCTGGTCGGCCTCCCGAAGCCGGACGTGGATCGCGCCCGCGCCGACCGACGCCTTCAGCTGCCCCTTGGTGCCTTCGGCGATCACCTTGCCGTGGTCGATGACCGCGATCCGCGAGGCCAGCTGGTCGGCCTCGTCGAGGTACTGCGTGGTCAGCAGGACAGTGGTGCCGTGCCGCACGATCGCGCGCACGATGTCCCAGACCTGGTTGCGGCTGCGGGGATCGAGCCCGGTCGTCGGCTCGTCGAGGAAGAGCACGTCCGGGGTGTTGAGGATGCTCGCGGCGATGTCGATCCGCCGCCGCATCCCGCCGGAGTAGTTCTTCACCTGCCTGCCCGCGGCCTCGGTCAGGCCGAACGCCGCCAGCAGCTCCTCCGCCCGTGCGCGGGCGGCCGGTTTGCGGTGCCCGGTCAGCCTGCCGATCAGCACCAGGTTCTCGGTGCCGGTCAGGTCTTCGTCGACCGAGGCGTACTGCCCGGTCAGGCTCACCATGGACCGGACCGCGTCGGCCTCGCGGACGACGTCCTTGCCGAAGACGCGCGCTTCTCCACCGTTGGGGCGGAGCAGGGTCGCGAGCATCTTCACGGCGGTGGTCTTGCCGGCGCCGTTCGGCCCGAGGACGCCGTACACGGTGCCGGCGGGGACCTTCAGGTCGATCCCGTCGACCGCCCGGTTCTCCCCGAACACCTTGACCAGCCCCGAGGCTTCGATGGCCAGTTCACTCATTTTCGTTTCCTTTCAGAAGCATTCAGCAGACGTAGGGGCGAGCGGCGCGCGCTTCGCGCAGGGCGAGACCCCACCAGGCGAGCTCGTCGAGCAGGGTGGTCACGGCCTGTCCCTGCCCGTCGCTGTCGAAGGGGGTGCCGTCGCGGGCGAAGGTGCCGTCGAGGAGGTTGAAGGCCACGGTGTCGCGCATGGTCACCGTGTGCAGTTCGGTGAAGATCGTGCGCAACTGCTCCACGGCGTAGAGCCCTTGCGAGCGGTAGCCGTAGGAGACGAAACCGACCGGCTTCGCGCGCCACTCGTCGTAGGCGCAGTCGATCGCCTGCTTCAGCGACGCCGGGAAACTGCGGTTGTACTCGGGGGTGACGACGACGAACGCCTCGGCCTCGTCGACCAGCCTCGCGAACCGCTTCATGTCCGACGTCGGATGCTCCGGCAGCCCCGTGGGCAGGTCGAAGTCGACCAGGTCGAGCACTTCGGTGACGAGGTCTTCCCGGTTTTCCGCCCGGCCGGTGAACCACTTGCCGACGGCGTCCCCCACCCGCCCCTCGCGGGTGCTTCCGATGATCACCGCGACCCGCAGTGGACTGGTGTCCATGACCGACCTCCTCTCGCTTCACCTCTTGGGCGCGAGAAAGCCGCCGGACTTTCGCTAGATCGGATCTAGCGGGCGCCCGGCGGCTTCGGTCGGTGATCTCGCTAGGCGTCCAGCGCGATCGCGATCGCGCCCAGCAGGGACGCGTCCTGGTCGAATTTCGCCGAGACCAGTTCCGGCGAGAACGGCACGGCTTGCGCGAGCCGCTCGCGCAGCGCGGGCAGCAGGATGTCGGCCGAGCGCACCAGTCCCCCACCGACGGCGACGCGCTGTGGGTCGAGCGCGATGGCGAGGTTCGCGACGTGCATCGACAGTTCGTCGAGCGCAGCGCAGACCAGTTCCTTGGCCTGTGCGTTCTCCCTGGCGAGGCCGAACAGTTCACCCGCGGTCACCGGGCGGCCGAGCAGCACACTCGCCCGGCCGCCCAGCCCACGCCCACCGACGGCTTCCTCCAGTGGCGCCGCTCCACTGGCGAACCCGTCGGTGTCCTGCGGCGAGAGGAGGTTGTACCCGATCTCTCCCGCAGCGCCGTTGGCGCCGGCCAGCAGCCGGCCACCGACCAGGACCGCCGCGGCGATCCCGGTCCCCAGCGAGAGGAACACCGCCGGATCGGTGTCCGCCAGCGCCCCCCATCGCCATTCCGCGAGCGCCGCCGCCTTGGCGTCGGTGCCCACTTGGATCGGCACGTCCTCGAACTCGGCGGCGACGAGGTCGCGCAGCCGCAGTTCCTCCCAGCCCGGCACGTTGGGCGCGAGCAGGATGCGGTCCTCCAGCACGATGCCAGGGCTGACCACACCGATCGCGACGAGCCGGTCCGCGGCGCCTTCGTCGGCGAGCAGTTTCCGCGCGGCGGCGAGCGCGCGGCTCACCACCTGTTCGGCGCCCGCCTGCGCGTCGGTGTCCAGCCTCCGGGTGACCAGGAGGCTCCCGGACCGGTCGGCCAGCCCGATCGCGACCTTCGTGCCGCCGAAGTCGATCCCCAGGATCAGGTCTTCCCCCGTCACTTTCCGTTCCCCTCTGCCGCCCCCGCGAACGCTTCCTGAATTCCCTTGGGCCCGAACGGCCACACGCGCTCCGCCTTGGCATAGGCCAGGAACGCCGCCACGCCGAGCGCGATCCACCCCACCGAAAGCCCGATCGAAAGCCAGGTGGCGGAGAAGTAGATGTAGATCCAGCCGAGCAGCGCGATGACCGTCGGGATCGGGTAGAGCCCTTGCCGGTACGGCCGCTCCAGCTCCGGCCGCCGTCGCCGCAGCACGACGATCGCCGCGACCTGCGCGAGCGACTGGATGAGCACCAGCACCGTCACCGCCGCGTTGATCACCGCGGTCAGCGTGAAGAGCGAGCCGATCGCGGCGATGACGCCCATCGTCAGCACGCCGGCGGTCGGCAGGTTCAGCTTCGGGTGCAGCCTGGCGAACACCGGCAGGAACACCTTGTCGCGCGCCGCTTCGAACGGGACCCGCGAACCCCCGAGCAGGCCGGCGAACACCGAACCGATCGCGGCGATCACGATGAACACGGTGATGACCTTGGCCGCGCCCGTGCCCCACGCCTGTTCCAGCACGGTGGAGGCGACCGAAGTGGCGTTCTTCAGTTCCTCCAGCGGGATCGAGCCGAGCACCCCGAGCTGCAGCAGGAAGTAGAGGCTCATGATGCCGAGGATCGAGAGGATGATCGACCGTGGCAGCGTCCGGCCTGGGTCACGAACCTCGCCGCCGAGGTAGGCGCTGGTGTTGTAGCCGAGGTAGTCGTAGATGGCGATGATCAGGCCGGCGCCGAGCCCGGCCCAGAACGCGCCGCCGTCGAACGAGAACGCGCCAGGTGTGAAGGCGAACGCTTGCGCGCCGTCGAAATGGGTGAAGGCCGCGACGATCACCGAAAGGGAGGCGAACAGCATGATCCCGAACAGGACGGTGGTCAGCTTCCCGATCTCGCCGATCTTGCGGAACAACGCCAGCACGATCAGGACGATGACGCCGAGGCCGATGACCTTGCCGAGCGCCGTCGTCCCGCCGTCGTCGGCGACCCCGGGGACCAGGTACCCGAGGTACTGGACGAGCCCGATGATGCCGGTGGACATGATCAGCGGGATGAACAGCACCGCGCTCCAGGCGAACAGGAACGGCATGAGCCTGCCGGTACGGGAGCCGAACGCCTCGCGCAGATAGACGTAGGTGCCGCCGGCGCCGGGGAGGGCGGCGCCGAGTTCGGCCCAGATCAGGCCGTCGGCCAACGCGATGACCGCGCCGATGAGCCAGCCGAACATGGCCTGCGGGCCGCCGAGCGTCACCACCATCGCGGGGATGGTGACGAACGGGCCGATGCCGCACATCTGGGTCATGTTGATGGCGGTCGCCTGGAGCGGCCCGATCTTCCGCTCGAGCCCCGGCCGCGGGGATGAACTCAAAACGCGCCTCCCTGTTAGTTAGTAAAGTTTCTTAACATAATTTCGGGCGTGTCGGAAGGCCGGTCCGCAAAGTTGTCGTGCTCCGGTCCACCAAGCCGGGACGTATCAGGGAGCCGTCGGTCCGCGTCCTTGTCCGGAAGGACGTCTTCCCCAGGAACGGTGAGGTCCATGAAACGGCTGTTCAGGGCGGCGATGGCGATCGCCGCACTCGGGTTCGCGGCGGCCTGCGGCGGGACCGACGGGCGGGCCGGACACCGGCCGCACTGAAGACGCCCGTCCGCCTGGCGCCGTCGCCGGGAGCCCGATCAGGTAAAACAGCGACCTGCTCGGCACCGCCAAGAGCGCGATCGAGCAGAACCTCGAGCGTCTCCGCAAGAGTTCCGGCGGTGCGGCGTTTCGGTCGTGATCGTGGACGAAGGGAACCGCATCCGCCCGAATCCGGTAAACCCGGGCGCGACGATCACGGTCCAGGCCAGTACGTCTTCGGCGTCGCGTTCGTGATCCCCAGACCGACGAGCTGCGCCTGGAATTCGGGCGTCCCGATGGGCCCCGCCGCCAGGCTGCTGACGCGGGTCAGCGCAGGTGGCGCTCCAGCCACTCGGTGACCGCTTCGTCGGCGAGCTTCGCGATCGGCAGCTGCGGCGCGGGATCGATGCCCGGGTCTTCGGCGAGCGGGTGGGCGAGACCGGGGAGGCGACGTAACCGGACGTCTTCCGACACCGTGTATTGGGCACGCACCGCGTCGACGAGTTCGTCGGCGTCCGCGCGGAACGCGGGGAAATCCTCTTCGCCGCTGACGACCAGCAGCGGAACCTGCGGTTCCCTGGCCGAAATTTCACCCGATCGTGCGACGAAGTCGAGCTGATCCGCCGCCTGGTTCGCTTCGTCCGTCCACGTATAGGGCTGTTCCAGCATGGTTTCCACCACGCCGACCAGCGACCGCGCCCGGACGGCGGGGTTGACCAGCGCGGCGGCCCGCACCGGGATCTCCCTGGTGGCCAGGATCGTGAGCGCCACGGCACCACCGAGGGAACCGCCGACGACGGCCATCCGCGAGGTGTCGAAACCGAAGCGTTCCCGCAGTTCAGCCAGTGCGGCGGGGAATTCCAGCGCCGCCTGCCGGACGAACGGGTCCGCGTAGGCGAGCACCGCGTCACGGACGGCTCGTTCGACCACCGCGTCCATGCTGCCGTCGACCATTCTCGCGCCGCACAACGGCATTCCGAGATACACCCGCCACGCGGGCACCCCGGCCAGCGGCAGCGCGGCCGCGAACGCGGCGTCGGTGCGGGGCGCGTCGATCATGTGCCAGGCGACGACCACCGGCGCGGGGCCGCTGACCTCGGCCGATGGCGGCAAGACGGTGAACGGTACCCCCGCCGCCGTGCCCGTGACCGGTTGTCCCACCGCTGTCCCCCCTCGCGTGCTGTCGATCTCCACGATATCCAGGACGCAGCGGAGGCGGACCTCGTTCCGCCACAAGCGAAACAGTATGCCCGCGAGGTCACCCCGACGCGCCGCGGAGGTGGTTGCGGATGACCGGCGGCGGCCGAATAGTGTTGCGGCCCGGCCCTTTGGAGGTGAACCGCCCGTGCCCGATGTCGACTACTACGAGGTGCTCGGCGTGGGCAAGGCCGCCTCGGTCAACGAGATCAAGACCGCGTACCGGCGGCTGGCGAAATCGCACCACCCGGACACCGGCGGATCCGCGCTCACCTTCCAGCTGGTCCGCGAGGCCTACGACACGCTCAGCGATCCGATGCGGCGCGCCGGCTACGACGCGGGCGGCCGCTCGGTGCGCGCCCCGATCCGGCCGCGCCCGCGGCGTCGCTTCGGCGAAGAACCGGGCTACGAGCCCGAACCGGTCGTGATCGATCCGGACGACCTCGAATGGTGGGAATTCGCCGCGCAGGACGCGCGCGTGCGGCACGGGCGGCGGCGCGGGCCCGGGCACACCCCGGTGGTGGCGGCGGTCGGCGGGATGGTGCTGGTGCTGCTGCCGGTGCTGACCGGCGTCGGATTCTCGGCCCCCACGCTGATCGTCTGGCTGATCCTGACCGCCGGGACCGCGCTGCTCGTACAACGGCTCGCACGCGGCTACCTGGCGGCTTCCCGCGCCAAGACCCGGTTCGCCGCCGAATTCGGCGGGAAACGCGTGTTCGGCACCCCCGGCGTCGAAACCGACGAACTCGCCGAACGGCTCACCGCCGACCTGCTCGAGCGCTACCTGACCCGGCTGCCCGGCGCCCGGATCTTCCACGGCCTCTCGTGGCCGGATTCGGTGTTCGCCGACGTCGACCACGCCGTGTTGTGCGGAAAGCGGCTGGTGCTCATCGAATCGAAGCTGTGGCTGCCGGGGCACTACGAAACCGATGACGACGACCGTCTGCTGCGCAACGGCCGTGCCTTCCGCGGCGGTGGGAGCAGGCTGACCGAAAGCCTCGCCGAATACCGGCGGATCCTGCCGGGGGTCGCGTTGCGCGGGGCGATGATCGTGTACCCGAGCCGGACCGGTGAGATCACCACGGACCTCGAGGATCCCTCCCCCGCGCCACCCATGACGCCGGAACAGTTCCTGCACGAGATCGGCGGGTGGCTGGCGGCGGAGCCGTCCACTGTGGACTCGGCGACGATGCGGGTGGTGCGGGACCGGGTGGTCGGCACCGTCTGAGACAGCGGCAGCCCGCATTTCGTCCTCTGAATGCGGTAGTTGGCAACGTGAACTACCGCATTCAGAGGACGAAACGCATTCGGGGGCCAGCGCGTGAAGGCCCCCTTCCCTCAGCTGACCCAAGGGGAAGGGGGCCTTCACGCGCAAAAGAAGAACTACCGGACCGAGCGCTCCTTCTTGGCGCGCGCGGAACGGGTGCAGACCTCACCGACGTCGACCGTCTGGCCTCGGTCGATGTAGACGTCCGCCAGCCCGACGAGCTTGCCCTTCGGCGACGTACAGGTCAGCTGGTACGCCTCCTTGGGGCCGTAGGTCGGCGGGATCGGCGACTGGAACGACACTCCGCCGGTCCAGTCGTCCACAGCGGACGGATTCGCCTGCGAGTAGTTGACCAGCACGGCCGTGTAGTCCCCGGCGGGCGGGTCGTACAGGATCGCGTGCTCTTCCGTGGTCGAACCGTTCGCCGACGACGACACCATGTTGCCCGCGGAGTCGAAGACGTACAGGTCCCAGTCCGTGTCCTGGCTGGCCCACTTGACGTCGACGCTGAACTTCCCGTTGTCGACCTTGGGGAGCCCGTCGACGTGGAACGTGAAGCTCTCCGAAGCCGGGTCGGCCGGGTAGTTCGTGTTGATCGCCGGGACCCCGGCCGGGTTGACGGCCTGGATCGCGGGCTGCGCCGGACCCTGTGGCTCGCGGCCGTAGCGGCCCGCGACGTAGGGCCGGGTCGACGGGTTGATCGACCACGCGAACCGGCCGCCGGTGGAGGACAGCGACGAGTTCAGGTCGTCGGTGACGTAGATCGGCGGCTTCGTCGAGCCGTCCGGCTGCACCACCGGCGAGGTCGGCGTCTGGAACGTCTTGTGCAGCTTCAACTGGTAACCCTTCGGCGCCGTACCGATCAGCGTCGAATGGGCCGCCGGGTCGGCGGTGTTGGCCAGCATGTCGATGAACGCGGCCCGGTTGCCGCCCTTGCCCGCGCCCGCCGCGGGGGCGACACCGGTGTACTCGGCCACGACACCGTCGGCGAACGGCGGGTGGAACTCGTTCGGGCCGACCTCGAAGGTGAAGCCCCAGCCACCGGTGGCCCAGTACGACCAGTCCTCGGTCGAGCCGGTCGTGTCGTAGAGCGCCCACGACGGCTGGCTGGTGTACCCGTTGCGCGAGGCCATCTTGTCGCCGAGCGCCTTGTACGCCGGCTCGTCGAGCGGCGGGCGGACGGCGGCGACACCCGGGACACGCAGCACCAGGTTGGAGTAGGTGTGCAGCGTGATCAGGTTGGTCACCTGGCGGTTGGACACGATCGAGCGGATGTTCTGCGTCTCGGGCTCGGAGAACGGGCCGGAACCACGGAACGTGTCACTGCGCCACAGGGTCGACGCGCCGGCGCCGCCCCAGAAACCCGCGTAGTTGCGGTTCGGGTCGGTTCCGCGTTCGCGGCCCGCGGGGTTGGCCTTGCAGACACCGGTCGCGAATTCCTTGGGCGAGTCGTTGACGTTGCAGTTCTTGCGCTTCATTTCATAGTCGAACCGCGAGAAGTCACCCTTGGGCTCGGCCTCACGGGAGATTTCGAAGCCGTCGGGGTTGACGATCGGCACGATGATGTTGCGCGTCCGGCCGACCAGGCCGCGGATCTCGGCGTTGCCGCCGGTGTAGCCCTTGACCAGCTCGTGGGCCCATTCCATGGCGTGCTCGCCCGCCGGCCACTCCCGGGCGTGGTGCACGCCCATGGTGAAGTTGACGGGTTTGCCGTCCGCGATGTTCTTGACGTCGCTCGCGACCTCGAGGCCGATGACGTCACGGCCTTCCCAGGTCGGCTGCGGCAGCGTGAACGCCGTGACGAGCTTGGGGTTCTTGCGGGCCAGTTCCTTGACCTCGAACTGGTAGTCGTAGAGGTGCCGGTAGCTCGTACGCCCGGACGGCAGGGTGGAGCCCGGCGTCTTCGCGGCGTACTCACGGTCGGTCTTGGCGTTCTGGATCGACTTGGCCGAAAGGTCGGCCTCGACCACCTTCGACTTGAAGCCGTTGTCCGCCAGCGTCTTGCGGTCGGCGTCGTTGGCGAGGACGACCTCCACGCCGCTGGCGTCGGCCTTCTCGGTGACGTCGAGGCCGAGCCGGAGCAACTTGTCCTTGTCCTGCTTGGCCGGGGTTTCGACGCGGACCAGCTCGGCGCGCTGCGGCGCGTGCGCGGCACTGGTCGGTGTCCCCTGCGGCGTGAGGGCCAGGAAGTCGACCCCGAGCAGCGCGTCGCGCGTCTTGCCGTCGTACCGGCAGGTCTGCACGACCAGCTTCTGGTCCTTCTTCACGAAGCCTTCGGCGAGTTCGTGGCTGCGCAACGCGGCGGACGCGGCGACCACGGCGCCGGTGTCCTTGTCGAAGACCGCGAGGTCCCAGTCGCCCTCGGCGCCGCCACGAGGCGCGATCCGCGCCTGCAGCAGACCGTCCACTGTGGACGTGAACTCGCGCCGGTCGGTACCTGCCGTGCCCGGCTTCTGGAGCGCGGCGAAACAGGAACGCGCCACGGCCTGGTTGGCCCGGACCACGTTGTCCGCGGCCACCGCCGTCGTGGCCGACGGAAGTGCCACGAAGGTGCCGGCGAGCACCAGGGTCGCCGCCGTCCATCCCGCTCTTCGCCGGTTTGGTGAATACCCCACAGACTGACCTCCTTGGACAGTCCGGTGACCGGGTGAGGTCACCGGTAGCGAGACCCTAGACCCGGGACACCGCCGGAGGGACCCGCCACAAGTCGCCTGCACCCCTTTCGGCCCAACGATCTCACCGACCGTGCCGGAACGATCACCGGCGTATGCGCCGCGGGTGGGGGTCATCCTGTCGATTCCGACAGGAAAGCCTAAGAAAACCTTCAGGTTGGGTGGTTACCTTTCAACCATGACGACGCCCCAGGTCACCACCAGGTCCCCGCTGGCCCTGCTGGCCGCCGTGGCCTCGGTCGCCGGCGGAGCGCTGCTGATCCTGCTCCTGCAGATCCTCCCCGCCACCAGCGACATCAGCCCGGTCCGCCGCACCATCAGCGAATACGCGCTCAGCGAGAACAAGTGGATCTTCGACGTCGCGGTCCTGCTGGTCGCGCTGGGCTCGGCGATCGGCTTCGGCGCGCTGATCCGCCGCAAGCACCTTCCCGTGCTGTCCGCGGCCTCGGTCTTCTGCGCTCTCTGGACGGTGAGCCTGGTGGTGATCGTGGCGTTCCCCAAGAACAACTGGGCGATCGGGCCGAGCATCGGCGGGACGGTGCACCGGATCGCGAGCGTCGTGGCCTTCGTCTGCCTGCCGCTGGCCGTGTGGTTCGCGGCGAAGGCCGTCTTCCCCTCCTCCCGCGCGCGGCGCGCCGTGACACGGGTGCTCGCGGTGGCGGCCTTGGCCTGGTTCGGTGTGATCCTCGGAGCGATCGTGATCTCGATGAACGGTGGCGAGCCCTGGTGGCGGGCGATCCCGCTCGGGCTGGTGGAGCGCGCGATGGCGCTGACCGGGCTGCTCGCGCTGGCGTCGCTGCTCATCCCCGCGCGCGTGGTCACCGCACCGGTGACCGAGCAGGCCGAAGCACTGGAGACAGCGTCCTGAACGCCGAACGCCTCGCCCGCGCCTGGGACGAAGCCGCCGACGGATACGAGGCGTACTACGTCCCCCGGTTCGCGCCTTGGGTCTCCGCGGCGGTGCGCGCCCTGCCCACCGAACTGCCCGACGGCCCCGTCTTCGTCCCGTGCTGCGGGACCTTCCCGGAACTCGACGTGCTCAGCGGGCACCTGCCCGGCCGCGAGATCGCCGGCATCGATCTGTCCGCCGGCATGGTCGCGAGGGCAAGGCGACGGGCCGCGGGCGATCCACTCGTACGCGTCGTCGAGGGTGACGCCTCGGAACTCGAACCGGCCTCGGCCGCCGCGGTCGTTTCGGTCTTCGGCCTCCAGCAACTCCCCGAGCCCGACGCCGCACTCCGGTCCTGGGCAGCCGCGCTGCGCCCGGGCGGCGTGCTTTCGGTCGTCTACTGGCCGCACAGCACCGAACCGGGCGGGCCGTTCACGGTGCTGTCCGACGTGCTCCGGGAACGTGTCCCCGCCGTCGACCGGTCCTGGGAGGAACGGCTCGCACCCGCGCTGGAGGGCGCCGTGCTCGAACGGGACGAGCCTTTGTCGTTCCCGATGGTCCACCCCGACGCGGACACGTTCTTCACCGCGCACACCCGGTCAGGGCCGATGCGGCCGCTGGCGGACGCGCGCGGCGAAGAGTTCATCGCCGAGCTGCGCGCGGAATTCCTGCGAAGGTCCCCGGCAGGGGAATGGCGGCACCGTCCGACTGCCCGGCATATCGTCGCGCGGGCGGCAGACCGGGCTTGACCTCGTCCTCTTCCGCGTCCTTGCGCAAGCGTGCGGTACAGACCGAAAGGTGCACGACGTTGGCGCGCTTGTGATGGCGGTACACGTGGACGTCGGAGGCGAAGCACGCCGCGGCCAGCAAGGCCCGCTGCTGCTCGATGCGCTCGTAGCCGACGCCTGCCGGGCAGAACACGGTGACCTCGACCTCGTCGCCGCGCGGTTTGGTCCACAGGATCACCGGCAGCTTGCCGTCGAGCGTGCACACCCGGGCACGGGCGAACCCGGTCCGCAGCCGGTGCTGCACGACGATCGAGCGGAGCCGGTCGCGGAGGAATCGCCGCGCCGAGCGCCAGTAGAACAGCCAGTTCGCGGCACCGAACAGCACGACCGCGCCCCAGATCGGGCCGACCGCCTGGAAAAGCGAGATCAGCGCGTACGGGAGGACGAGTAGCGCGCCGATCTCGTATCGCCAGTGATAAAGGGCGGTGACCGGGTTCGGCCTCCTGACCACCGTGATCTCCCTGGCCAGCTCGGCGATCGCCTGGGGTTCCTGCCAACGGCTCATGGCCTTCCTCCTGTCCGTCCGGCGGTTTGCTCGGCGGCCACGGCCGCCGCGGGAATGGAGCGGACGACACCGGCACCGGCGCAGTCCGGGCAAACGGCGTCCTCATAGGGCCACCACCCCGTGCCTCCGCACGGCGCGCAGGCGTGGACGGTGTCCCAGCGGGGATCTCGGTAGACGCGGCGCCTGCTGTCCGGCACCCGCGTCACCTGCCAGCCGCGAGCGGCCGCGCGCGTGTCCTCGCCGGTCGCGAAGAGCCATTCGTGGAAGCGTTCGAGAAGTCGATCGAACCAAGATCGGGGCGCTGCCATGTGGTTCTCGTGGTGGGACATGAGGTTCACCCCCGATACTGCGAAGCGCGGACTCGGGTCGGCACACACGACGCCTACTCGGGCATTCGTGTGGCCCGCAGGCGACGCGAACAGGTCAGATGCGCAGCGTCACATTCAGATGGCTGACAGCATCCGTTCTCCGGTCGTGCCCGGGTCGGACCGGTCCTCGTGGCCGGGTGGGTCACGCACACCAGGACCAGGTAGAACTGGGTCTGCCGCGACACTCGACACCTTGTGACACGACGTTGACCCACGCGCCAGCACGGTCCGATTCCCTTGCTGTACTCTCGCCGTTGTGTGCACGTTCAGTCACCGCCCTACATTGCCTACCAAAGGTAGGTAAGCCTGTGTCTAGTGCCTACATGAAGCCTACATCGGCCGGGCAGGGGCCGGTAAGCCCTGATGCGGAAACCGTTACCGCGTCGGGTGTCGGACGTGAGCTGCGGCGGCTGCGCAAGGCCGCGGGCGAAACGCAGGCGGAGACCGCCCGGATCATCGGCGTCACCAGGGCGAACCTGACCCAGTGGGAGACCGGGAAATACCTGCCGTCGGCGCACAACGCGCGTCAGCTCGACGATCACTTCCGCGCCTCGAACGCGCTGTTCACCCTGGTGGAGACGGCCCGTTCACCCCAGCACCACACTCCGCCCGCCCTCGGTGACGCCGCCGTCGTCGACACCTCGCGGTCACTGCTGGAGGTCTTCCACACCGTCGGCGCCAAACTCGCCGAGCGCCTGATCCGGGACGAGCACGGGAAACCGCTGGGCTGGCGGCACAACCTGCAGAAGAGCACCGGGCCGAAGGCGCTCAGCACCGCGTACGGGATCAACACCATGCTGGTGGTAGGCGATCCCTACATCGACCTACATACGCTTGCCGAAGACCTGTACCGGCTGCAATCCGCCCAGGGCTGGCGGGGCCGCGCGGGCGGCAAGCGGCCGGAGACGACCGCTTCCGTGGTGGATGCGCTCTTCCGCACCAGCACCATGTCCGCCGACGAAGGGCTGGAACAGCTCGAAGGGTCACTCGACCCGTACAGCAGGACCCGCCCCTACCTGTTGTCCGCCGTGTTGCACACGGCGGTCCGGCTCCGGCCGGACGCCCCGCTGACCGACCGGCTGATCGACGCCCTCCTGGCGGCCCGGCTCGACTTCGACGGCTCACAGCTGTGGCCGGAGAAGAACGAGGCCGGGCTCGTCGCCCCGGAGGCTTCGGTGGTGCACACCGCACGATCGGTCGTCGCCTTGCGGGAAGTCCTGCGCAGCCGCGAAGATCGCAATGACGTCCGAGAGGCGGCCGACGAAGCCACACAATGGCTCATCGACCGGTCGCATTCGGACGATGGCGTGGCCGAGGATCTCGAAAGGCCTCGTCCCGACGGAGAAGGAACGACCCGGATCATCATCCGGCACTTCACCGCAGCCTGGATCGTCCAAGCGCTCGCCACCGCACCCTTCCTGCCACTCCCCCGGCTGAACCGGGCGCTCGGAACCCTTTGGGAGCGCTACGACGCCGATCAGGGACTGTGGGCCTGGGGAAGCGGCGACCTACCCATCTGGCAGACGTTGGACGCCGTCACCGCGCTCCGCGCGGCCGCCTTGGCCGCCGCCGGGCCCCCGCTCAGCCCTCCAGGAACTCCAGGAACTCCATGATCGACACCCCGCCCTCGACCCTCACGGCCGCGCCCGCGTTCCTCCGTAAGATCACCGGCAGCCGCCCTGGCCACGGCGACGCGGACCTTCCCTGGCTGCGCACGGTCGCGCACCGGGTACAGGATTCCCCCGGCACCTTCCTTTCGTGGCTCGAAGAAATCCTCGGCGACGAGGAAGCCGTCCGAGTCGCGGCGAAGCGTTCCTACTGGCATCCGAACGGATTCGCCAAAATGGTGCTCCACGCCTCTGCCGATTTCCGCATCCGGCTCCATGTCTGGCCGGAATCCGCGGAGCCGTCCCGCGGCGAGTCCAATCCGCACAGCCATCGGTGGGAATTCGCTTCGACCATCGTCGCGGGCGAAGGCCTGCACATGGTCGAGTTCCACGAAACGACCGAAGGCGGGAAGCCGTACGCCCGGTACCGCTACGGCGCCGATCCGGCGAATCCGGCCGCGTTGCTCGCGGACGGCGATGCCCGGCTCACCGCGGAGAAGACCCCGCACGTCCGGCTCGGCGACGTCTACTCGTGCGACACCGCCGTCGTGCACACCGTCCGGCCCATCGAAGCGGGATTGACCGCGACCGTGGTGGTCCAGGGACCGCACCGCACCAGCACCACGGTCGTGTACTGCGAGCCCGGCGAGTCCGACGACCAGCCCAACGGCGAACTGACCGAGACCGATTTCCGCGTCCTGGTCGGCGCCGTCGCGAAAGCGGTGGCGTCATGCCGTTGACCTGGCCCGCCCCGCGCCGCGGGATCCTGACCGACCGGGCCATCAAACGCGCGCACCGCACCGGGGAACTCGCGATCACCCCGTTCGAGCCCGGCCTCGTCCGTCCCGCCGCGATCAGCCTGCGGCTCGGACGTCAGGCGTTCGCGCTGGAATCGACCGGGACCGTCGACATCGCCGACCGGAGCACGTATCCGGAGCTCCGGCCGAAGGAACTCGACGCCGAAGGCAGGCTGCGCGTCGAACCCGGCGAAGTCGTTCTCGCCCCGACGCTGGAGAAGATCGGGCTTTCCGAGAAGCTCGCCGGGCTCGTCGACGGCACGAGCGACTACGCGCGGCTCGGCATCAGCGTCGTCCTGTGCGGTCAGGTCAGCCCTGGCTTCGGCAACGAGACCGGCGCCGTGCTGACCCTGGAAATCGTGAACCACCTGCGGCATCCCGTACTCCTGCACCCCGGAACGCGGATCTGCAACCTGATGCTGTTCGCTTCCACCGGAAGCGAACAGCCCTACGGCACGATGCCGAACAACTACTCCAGCGACCACAACGTCGCGCCGTCCCGATTGGCGGATCATGTCGGGCGTAACTGAACTCTCGCCGATCGGTGACGGCGTCCGGCTCGGCGACCTCGGCGAGCACGCGATCCTGGAGCACATCCTGCGGCCGCGCTACGGCGGTGTCCGCGGATTCGGGGACGACTGCGCGGTCCTCGACGCCACGGAAGGGCTTCGCGGCGAGCTGGTCGCCACCACCGACAGCTGCCCGACGCCGCTGGTCACCATCCTGGGCGAAACGGACCCCTACCACGCCGGATGGCTACTGGCGACGATCAACCTCTCCGATCTGGCCGCGGCCGGGGCCACCCCGCTCGGCCTGGTCGTCAACTACACCCTGCCGAAGACGACCACCGCGGGCGAGTTCCGGCGGCTTCTCGACGGCGTGGACGACTGCACGAAGGTGCACGGCACCAAGGTCGTCGGCGGCGATCTCCGGGACGGCCCGGTCCGGCAGCTCACCGCGACCGCGATCGGCCGGTGCGTCCCCGGCGGGCGGCTCGGGCGCGCGGGCGCCGAAGCCGGCGACCGTCTGCTGCTGGTCGGTTCGCCCGGCTATCTCTGGGCGTACGCGCTGCTGGTCGAAAAGCAGGCACAGCTTCCCGGACCTCTCTTCGCGGACATCCGTGAGCGCGCCTGCCGTCCGATGGCCCAGGTGGCCGCTGGCAGGATCCTCGCCACGGCCGGGCTGGCACGCGCCGCCATGGACGTCTCCGACGGTCTCTTCCCGACCGTGCGAACCCTGTGTGGCGCCAACGGTCTCGGCGCGCGGATCACCACGGACTTCCGGCTGGACGACGCGCCCGCCGACGTCTGCGCGCAGTCGGGACTCGACCGGTTCGAGCTCGCGCAGGCCTGGGGCGACTGGACGCTCGTGGTCGCGGTGCGGGCGCAGGATGTCGCACTCGCCAAGAAGATCCTCGCCGGTGAAGGCGTCGCGGCACAGGAAATCGGCTCCCTCGTGCCCCGCGAGGAAGGCATTTCGCTGGACGACGGCGAACGCTGGGAAGGGATCGCGCAGGAGCGGTTCTCGCCCAGTTCCTGGCACGGCGGCGAGGTGCCGAAGCTGATCACCGAGGTTCTCGGCAGGCGCGCGGGCTGAGCCCCTGCGGGCGCGGAAACGATTGTTCCGCGCCCGCATTCACCAAAGGGCGCCTCAAAAGACATTGACAGTACCGGCGTCGATGCCGTTCCGTGAATACGGAAGATCACCGGGGTTCCACGGTCGCCCGAAAACACGGGCGGCGCGGGCGTCACGCAAGGCTACGGTCGCCGCCATGAAGGAACGAATGGACCAGCCATCGGTAAATCCCACCACGCTTATGTCGCCGTGTGTCAGCGGGATGCCGCTTCTCCACCCTTGGGAACACCCGTTCAGCCCAGAGCGTTCCTGCTAGGATAAAACGTAGGATGTTTGGCCGGTTTTCGCCATGCGAGCATCATATCCATTGCGCATACGGGGGTACCATGAAGTTGCGTATACTTGGCCGTCTCTCAGTGACCGTGAATGGCGTTGACTACACGCCGACGGCACCCAAGTTACGACACCTTCTCGCATTGTTCATGATTAACTCCAACGAAGTCGTTTCGGTGGACTGCTGCATCGACGAATTGTGGCCGACGGACCCGCCCAAGAGTGCGTTGTCGACGCTGCAGACCTATACGCTGCAGTTGCGCAAGATCCTCCGGTCCATTCCGGTGAGCACCACCTCGCCGGACGCGACACTGGAACTGCGCACCCGGCACCAGGGGTATCAACTGGTGGCACCCCGGGAGAGCCTCGACAAGGAACTCTTCGACAGACTGGTCGAAACGGCGAGGGAAGAACTAGGACGGGACAACGTGCGCCGGGCCGCCACGCTCTTCCACTCCGCGCTGCGATTGTGCGAGGAGCCCGTTCTCGCCGACGTACGCCAGGGCCCCTCGATCGCCGCCTACCGGCTGGAAATCAAGGAGACCAGGTTCAGCGTCCTCGGCGAGCGCATCGACGCCGATCTCAGGCTGGGAAGGCACCGCGCGGTGATCGCCGAACTGCGGCAGCTCATGTGCGCCCATCCGATGGACGAGAACATCCACGCCCAGCTGATGGTGGCACATTATCGTTCCGGCCAGCGCGCGGAATCGGTGATGGTCTTCCATCGGCTCCGCCGGACTCTCGCCGAAGACCTGGGACTGGAACCCAGCCCACAGACGAAAAGGCTGTTCGAGGCCATTCTCAAAACCGACAAACTGCCCACCGGCGAAGTGCCGGACAGCCTGTCCGGCCTGCGGCTCGCCTGATAATCGTCGACCCGATGAGGAGGTAGCGGACTCGCCAACGAGACCGACACCTTCCAGCTGTCCATAAGGGACCTTTCCCGAGGGGACGGCGCCCGATTAGCCCGATTTGCATGATTTCGCGACGGGGTAGTGAGTGACAAAGAGGGTTAGAACCCAATGCCACGTAGCTTAAGGGGCGCCTTCGGCCCTGGTCGTGGGTCGGGTTGGTCGTGAGTGGCGTTTCGGGTTAGAACCCGAAACGCCACTCACGACCCCTCGCGAAATCGCCCACCCGGGCATCACTCAGACATTGAGTCAGCGAAAATGTCCTTTGTGGACACTCGGAGCACGGCAGGAACCCGCCGGCCGGTCAAAACCACGCCACAAGGCCTCCTTCCCACCTTGCAGGGGCCTTCGGCTCACCTGACCGCGGATCCCGGTAGTGGTAATCGTCAACCTAGTACTGGCATTACCAGCTTACCGAGGTTGTCGGCCGCGACGGTTCCGCCATAATGGGTAGGTGCAGGCAAGGAAGGAACTCAGCGATTTCCTGCGGTCCCGGCGCGATCGGCTGCGGCCGGAGGACGTGGGACTGACGTCCGTCGGCCGTCGGCGCACCCCGGGCCTGCGCCGTACCGAAATCGCCCACCTCGCCGGGATCAGCGTCGATTACTACGTGCGGATGGAGCAAGGCCGTGACGGGCGCCCGTCGCCCACGGTCTTGGAGGCGCTGTCGCGGGTGCTGGGTCTCGACGAAGACGAACGCGGTCACCTGTACACCCTCGCCCGCTCGGAACCGGCGCCCCGGCGCGAGAACTCCGACGAGGAGGTCCGGCCGAGCGTGCGCAGGCTGCTCGAGCTGCTCAACCCGAGCACACCCGCGTTCGTCGTGGGGCGGCGTATGGAAGTCCTCGCCTGGAACGATCTCGCGGTCGCACTGCTCACCGATTTCGAGGCCTGCCGTCCCCCGTTGCGCAATATGGTGTGGCACGGTTTCTGCGATCCCGCGGCCCGGCAGTTGTACGTGGACTGGGAACAGATGGCCCGGCAGGAGCTGGCGCACCTGCGGGTGGCGGTCGGCCGCTACCCGGACGATCCCGGCATCGTCGCGCTGGTCGGGGAACTGTTCCTGAAGAGCGAGGATTTCCGGCAGTGGTGGGAGAACCACGACGTCCAGGACCGGAGCCACGGCCTGCGGGAGTTCGATCACCCGTTGGTGGGCAGGCTCGAATTGCACTATGAATCCCTCGCCGTCCCCGGCGTACTCGACCAGAAACTCGTGACCTACACCGCGGACAAGGGCAGCCCCTCCCAGGCCGCTCTCGACACGCTCGCGGCGGCGGCTGCCGAGACGAAGCGTGCGCACGGGGAGCGCGATCCCGCACCGAGCGGCTGACTTCCGTCGATTTTCGCCCGATTCTTCAGCGTGCGCTGCCAGCCTGGCTGCAGGGAGACTCCCGCACCGCTCGAATGCCGGATGCGGAGCCCGGAGCCAAAGGCAGGTACTTCGGACACGACACGCTAGGCGGGCAGATGTCAGTCACTCTTCTCACCGGGAAATCACTACGCATGGCGCGCCTTTCCCGGCGCGCCGACAACAGATACCTCTTCGTGCCGCTCGACCACTCGATATCCGATGGGCCCATCGGCACCGCGGCGGCTTTCAATCGCTTGATAGAAGACATCTCGGACGGCGGCGGCGACGCGATCGTCGTGCACAAGGGCCGCGCGCGAATGGTCGATCCGGCCTCGCTGGGCGATTGTTCCCTCGTGGTACACCTTTCCGCCAGCACCACGCACGCCAGCGACCGCGACGCCAAAGTGCTCGTCGGTGGCGTCGACGAAGCGGTGCGGCTGGGCGCGGACGCGGTCAGCGTGCACGTCAACATCGGATCCGAGACCGAAGCAGCGCAACTGGCGGATCTGGGCGCCGTCGCTTCGGCCTGCACGAACTGGGGCATGCCGTTGCTGGCCATGATCTACCCCCGTGGCCCGCGGATCAGCGATCCGGGCGATCCGGAACTGCTCGCGCACGTGGTCGGCATCGCGGCCGACCTCGGCGCGGACATCGTCAAAACGGTGCTCGCCTCCCCCGTCGAGCGGATGGCCCAGGTAGTGCTGAGCTCACCGATCCCGGTCGTGGTCGCGGGCGGTGCCGCCGCCGAAGGAGGCCTCGCCGAGTTCGCCACCTCGGCGCTGGCGGCGGGTTGCCGGGGCGTGGCCGTGGGCAGGCGGGTCTTCGAAAGCCCCGACCCGCGCCACGCCGTGCGTGAACTGGCCGCGGCGATCCACGGCCCTCAGACGACCGACTCCCTGCGCAAGGAACTGGTTGGTGCCCCGTGAAATTCGCCTGGATCGATCTCCGTACCGTGCCCGACGCCCAGCGAGAAGCGGTCGTCGACGCGGCCGTGCACGCGAGGGTGGACGCCTTGGTGCACGACGACGTGCGGCTCCTCGACACCCTTCCCGCGACAGTCAAACGCGTTCTGGTCCGGCCGGACCAGAACGGCGCAGGCGAGGGTTTGGTGCACCTCCGCGCCGTGGGCGGGGAAGCCGACCTGAACGCCCTCAAAAGCGCCTGGTACGACGAAAAGACCGACATCGCCGGACTGGTGCACGTGCGTGACGACGCGACGCTGACCCTTGCCTGCGAATCCGCGCGCTCACTGCCCTACACGGTGGTGGAATTCCGCGACCCGACGAAGATCCCGCTCGAAATCGTCATCGCGGCCGCGGACGGCTCGCCAGGGCAGCTGATCTGCCAGGCCGCCGATCTCGAAGAGGCGCAGATCATCGTGGACGTCCTCGAAAAGGGCTCCGAAGGTGTGTTGCTGGCGCCTCGCGACGCCAACGACGTCTTCGGCCTGATGGAGATCTTGCGGGACAAGACACCACAGCTGAGCCTGACCAAGCTGACCGTCGAGTCGATCGAGCACTGCGGGCTCGGCGACCGGGTCTGCATCGACACCTGCACCCATTTCGGCGAGGACGAGGGCATGCTGGTCGGCTCGTACTCTCAGGGTTTCATCCTGTGCTGCAGCGAAACCCATCCGTTGCCCTACATGCCGACGCGGCCGTTCCGGATCAACGCCGGGGCGTTGCACTCCTACGTGTTCGGGCAGGACAACCGGACGAACTACCTGAGCGAGCTCAAGGCCGGAAGCACGGTGCTCGGTGTCGGCGCCGACGGCCGGACCCGCCGCATCGTGGTCGGGCGGATCAAACTCGAGTCCCGGCCGCTGTTGAGCATCAAGGCCGTTTCCGAAGAGGGCGTCGTCGTCAACCTGATCGTCCAGGACGACTGGCACGTGCGGGTCCTCGGTCCCGGTGGCACGGTGCTCAACGTCACCGAGCTCACGCCGGGCACGCAGGTACTGGGCCACCTGGCCACCGACCAGCGCCATGTCGGCTGGCCCGTCGGCGAATTCTGTCTGGAAAAGTGACCTCCGCCGGTCCCGCTCGGACGGCGAACCGGGCGGGACCGGCCTTCGGACGGTGGTGGGCATGAGAACGCGATCCTGGTGGGGAGAGGACCTTCTCGGCCGCGGTGCCGACGACGAACTCTGGGCGTACGGGGAACATGCCGTCACCCGCGGCCGCCTCCGCGCGGAGGTGGCCTGGCTCGTGGGCGTGTACCGCCATCACGGCATCGGGGCGGGTACCACGGTCGCCCTGCACGGGACCCCCAGTTTCACCCAGTTGTGGTCCGTGTTCGCGTTGTGGGAGCTGGGTGCGCAAGTCGCCCTGATCGAGCAGAAGACCTGCCTCGCCGAGATGACCTGCCTGCTCGGCCGGTGGCGTCCGCGGTATTTCGTCACCTTCGGCGGCAGCGGGCGCAGGAGCCGCCCGTTCACCGATGAATGCGAAGTGCTGGTGAGGCGGTTGCCCGACGGCGAACCCGCCTCGACCGGCCACTGTCTGCTCCAGCTCTCCTCGGGTACCACCGGAACGGGGAAGCTCATCGGCCGGACGCCGGAGTCGATCCTCGCCGAGCTCGGGCGGATCGCGGCGGTGGAAGGCGTTCCCGGACCGGGGGAACGGGTGCTGCTGCTGAACTCCCTCGCGCATTCCTTCGGCATGGTCGGTGGTGTCCTGCACGGGCTCGACACCGGGGCTTCCCTGCTGTTCCCCGCCCGCTCGTCGGCGGTGCGGACAGCGGACGTCGTCCTCGGTGAACCGCGGGACTTCGCGCGGCTCAGCGAAGAAACCGTCGCCCCTTTCACCTCGCTGCGCGCGGCGGTCTCCAGCGGAGACGTCCTGCATCACGATGTCTTCGACCGCTTCCTGGACCGGCACGGTGTGCGCATCGGCCAGGCCTACGGCACCACCGAGACCGGCGTGATCGCGATGGACGTCGCGGGCCGGTTCGCGATCTCCGGTGTCGGGAAACCGGTCCCCGGGATCCGGGCCCGCGTCGCGGACGGCGTGCTGGACGTGCACCTGGCCCGTTCGCCGTACGTCATCGAGGCCGACCCCTGGTTCGGTGGCTGGCTCTCCACCGGTGACCGGGTCCGGCGGGACCCGGTCACCGGCTCGCTGCAGCTCCTCGGCCGGACCGAACGCGCCGGCGGGGACCACCGGGATCTGGACCTGCTCGAGATCGAACGGGTACTGGCGGCGCACCGCGAGGTCACCGACGTGATCGTTCTCGGTTCCGACGTCATAGAGGCCCACGTGGCCGGAACGACGGCGCTGGACCCGGATCACCTCGGGTCGTGGTGTCGCCGGCTTCTGGGAGCGGAGAAGACACCATCGCGTTACCACGTCCTTCCCGCGCTCCCCCGCACCACCAACGGAAAGTATCTGCGGGACCGGAACGCGCTCCGGACCGCCGGACGGTCTCGGTGACTATCCGGCGGAGATGAGGTCCGCGGCGAGACCGGCCGGTGTCGCCGCGGGCCCTTCCAGCACCGGATCGGCGAGCAGGATGGCCGTCTGGAGTTCGCTCAGCGCGCGGGAGCCTCTCTCGGCGGTGGCCAGGAATCGTTGATACACCGCCAAGGCGTCGGCCTGCCTGCCGCTGCGGTAGAGCGCCGTCATCAGATACGCGGTGAGCTGTTCCTCCGCCGGATGCCGGTGTACCAGTGCGGCGAGCTTGCCGAGCACCTGGCGATGACGGCCCAGCCGGAGCGCCAGGTCGGCGCAGATCACGACGGCCTCCATGCGCTTCGATCGCAACCCGACCAGCGTCCGCTGGGTCCCTGGCCCGGTCTTGACGTCGACGAGTGCCTCGGTGCGCCACAGATCCAGTGCCTCGGTGATCACCCTGGCCGCTTCGCCGAGTTTCCCGTCCGCGCGCCGGATCCGCGCGAGCGCCACGAGCTTGTCGAACCGGTCGAGATCGAGTTCCATCGGCTCGGTGGTGAACAGATAGCCCGCGTCGGGACCGGCTCCGGTGGTACGCAGACGTCCCGCCGCGGGGCCGAGAGCCTTGCGCAGCTGCAGGATGTGCGTGTGCACGGTCGACACCGAACAGGTCTTCGATGCCCCGTCCCCGAGCTCTCTGGCGCACTGGGTGACGCTCACCTCGTGGTTGGCGTTCAGCAACAGCAGCGCCAGCAGCGTCCGCTGCTTCGGCGCCGAAGGCACGATCGGCCTTCCGTCGTGAACCACCTCGAGCGGGCCCAGCAAAGCGATCCTCACGGTGACTCGACTCCCTTCGATCTCTGTACTGGCAGTGATCCGGCGGTCCACGCCGCTCATCCGGTGACCGGGGTGCTCACCTCCGGCGCCCGATCGTCGGTGCGGCGGCCGAACAAGGCGGCGGTGAAGAGCGCGCCCACGACCACGGTGCAACTGATGACCAGGTAGACCGCGTGATATGTGGACAGGCGTTCGGACTGCTCCCCCGCCCCGGAGAGCGCCGAGGCGAACGCCACCAGTGCGGCGATGCCGACGCTCGAGCCGATCTGCTGCGCGGTGATGTTGAACGCGCCGGCGACGCCGTGCCGCGCACCGGGGACGCCGGTGAGCGACGCCGCGGTGAGAGCGGTGTAGGCCAGTCCCTGCCCGATGGCCATCACCGCGACTCCCGGCAGGATATGTGTCAGGTAGTCGCCGTCCAGCGGAGTGCGGAGCCAGAGCGCGACGCCCGCGGCGAGCAGGAGAAGCCCGACGACGAGGACTCGCCGCTGACCGAACCGCGACAGCAGGCGGCCCGCGACGTTCGACGATACGGCCACGAGCAGGCTCATCGGGAGCACCGCCAGCCCCGACTGCAGGGGGGTGTAGCCGAGCATGCCCTGCATGTAGAGCGGCGCGAAGAACAGGACCCCGTTGAGTGCGAAGAAGAACAGGCCACCGGCGAGGGTCGCCGCCCGGACCGGCCGGGAACGCAGGATGCCGACCGAGAACAGCGGCTCCGGCGCCCGGCGCTCCCAGAGCACGAAACCGACGATGAGAAGGATCGCCAGCAGTGCCGACACGACCGTGCCAGTGTCCGCGACGCCGACTTCGCCCGCCCTGGTCACCGCGAAGATGCCCGCCAGCAAGCCGGCGGTGACCATCGCCGCGCCAGGCAGGTCGACCGGACGCCGGTCTCCGGTCGAACTGGGCAGCAACGGCCGGATGCCGAGCAGGACCAGCGCGCTCATCACCGCGCTGAACGCGAACACCGCGTGCCAGCCGAACGCGCTGGTGAGCACTCCGCCGAGCACCAGGCCCACGCCGAAGCTCGCCGCGCCCACGGCGGTGTAGACGCCCAGTGCGCGGTTGCGCAGGCGGCCCGGCGGAAAGACCTGGAACAGCAACGCCATCGCCGCGGGTACGGACAAGGCCGCGCCCATCCCCTGCGCCGCCCTGGCCGCGATCAGCACCTCCGCCGTGGGCACGACGACCGGAGCGAGCGCGCCCACCGCGAAGACACCGATACCCGCCGCCAGCACCAGTCGTCTGCTGAAGACGTCGGCCAGCCTGCCGCCGAACAGCAGACAGCCCGCGAACGTGATCCCGTAGCCGGTCATCGTCCACTGGAGCAGGGCGTCGTCCATCCGCAGATCCCGCCCGATGTCGGGCAGCGCCGGGTTGACCACCGCCACGCTGCCGACGTCGAGCGCCACCGCCGCCGCGAGCAGGATCAGGGTCCACCACAGGCGTGGCGTGAAACCGGCGCCCAGTTCCTCGACGCGCGGCACTTGCTTGGTCACTAGAACGCTCCTCGAATGGTGACTGACGCGACAGCCCGGACCGATGCCGATCGATTCGGGGATTCGGCCAGCCTCGCAGGCCACGCGCCCCGCAGATAGTGCTCTGTCTTTCCTAGTAATCGGCGGGCTAGTCAACGAAATACCAGGAATCGCCGACGGGGCTATAGCGGACCTTGCTCGATTTTTCATCGGGCGTCGTGAGCATGGGTCACGTACCAGTCCGGCCAAGGAGGGAGATACCGGTGTCCGGCCAAGAACCTCACCCGCCTTTTCCCCGGCGAACCGGAAGTGGGCGGTGAACCGGGCGATCCACGGGCTCAGGGACTGTTTGGGCCAGTTCGCCACCGGCGTCACCGTGGTGACCGTTCGCCACGAAGGCGCCGTCCACGGTGCGACGGTCAACGCTTTCGCCTCGATTTCCCTCGAACCACCGCTCGTGATGGTCTCGCTGGACCGCCGCAGCAGATTGTGCGGGCGACTGGCGGGAGCTTCATTCGAAATCAACATTCTTTCGTCGTGGCAACAAGGAATCGCCCGGCATTTCGCGGGTAACGACACGGATCCGGCAGCCGAGATCCGCTGGGACACGCTTCCGCATTCCCTCCGCCTCGCCGGCTGCGCCGCGTATCTGACCTGCGCGCCGTGGGCCTCCTACGACGGTGGCGATCACGTGCTCTACCTCGGCGAAGTACGGAACTTCGACATCCGCGGCGGACCCCCGCTCATCTTCCACCGCGGTGACTTCCACGAACTGCGCCAGACCGCCACGCTCGCCCCCACCACCGACGGGACAGGAATTCTTCGATGACACTGCAGCAGGAAACCGCCGGTACGGCGAACGGCAGCCGCCCGGTCCCCCGGCCGATGAACGGGAAGGAATACCTGGAAAGCCTGCGCGACGACCGGGAAATCTACCTCTACGGCGATCGCGTCGCCGACGTCACGAAGCATCCGGCGTTCCGCAATTCCGCCCTGATGACCGCGCGGCTCTACGACGCGTTGCACGATCCGGCCAAACAGGACGTGCTGACCACGGCGACCGACACGGGAAGCGGCGGGTACACGCACAGCTTCTTCCGCACCCCGCGGAGCCAGCAGGATCTCCTCGACGATCGCGAAGCCATCGCCGAATGGGCGAGGCTCACCTACGGCTGGATGGGGCGGAGTCCCGACTACAAGGCGAGTTTCCTCGGCACCCTCGGCGCCAACGCCGACTTCTATTCTCCGTTCCAGGACAACGCCCGCCGCTGGTACCGGGAGTCCCAGGAGAAGGTGCTGTTCTGGGACCACGCGATCGTGCATCCGCCGGTGGACCGGCATCTGCCGTCCGAAGCGGTGAAGGACGTCTTCGTCCACGTGGAGAAGGAGACCGACAGCGGCCTGATCGTCAGCGGCGCGAAGGTCGTCGCGACGGGATCCGCGATCACCAACCTGAACTTCATCTCGCATTACGGCATGCCCATCAAGGAACGCGAATTCGCGCTGATCGCGACCCTGCCGATGACGGCGCCGGGGCTCAAACTCATCTGCCGCCCGTCCTACGCGGCCACCGCCGCGGTGATGGGCAGTCCCTACGACCATCCCTTGTCCAGCCGGTTCGACGAAAACGACACGATCTTCGTGATGGACAAGGTGCTCATCCCGTGGGAGAACGTGTTCATCTACGGCGACGCCGGCAAGGTGAACGAATTCGTCGCCGAATCCGGTTCACTGGAGCGGCTGACCTTCCAGAGTTGCATCCGGCTGGCGGTGAAGATCGATTTCATCGCCGGTCTCCTGCTCAAGGCGATCGAGATGACCGGGACCAAGGATTTCCGCGGCGTGCAGGCCCGGGCGGGCGAGGTCCTCGCCTGGCGGAACCTGTTCTGGGCCCTCAGCGAGGCGATGGCCCGGAATCCTCGGGAGTGGCGGGACGGGTCACTGCTGCCACGGAAGGACTACGGGCTCGCGTACCGCTGGTTCATGACCCTCGGCTACCCGCGGATCAAGGAGATCATCGAGCAGGACGTCGCCAGCGGCCTCATCTATGTGAACTCGAGCGCGGACGACTTCAAGAACCCCGCGATCCGCCCCTATCTCGACAAGTACGTCCGCGGTTCGAACGGGCACGACGCGGTCAGCCGGGTGAAGCTGATGAAACTGCTGTGGGACGCGATCGGCACGGAGTTCGGCAGCAGGCACGAACTGTACGAGCGCAACTCCTCGGGGAACCACGAGTCGATCCGGACCGAGATACTCGCGGCGCAGACCGAAAGCGGACAGGTCGACGGCTACAAGGGCTTCGCCGAGCAGTGCCTGCGTGAATACGACCTCGACGGCTGGACGGTGCCGGACCTCGACTCCTTCGACGAGCTGAAACACGTCATGCGCGGCCTGGGCCGTAGGTCTTGAGCCGGGAGGGACATCGTGTATCTGCTGGGAACGCACCGGTCCGTCACCGACCGGCTGAAACTTTCGACCCGTCGTGATCTGGGTGCGGGGAACTTCTTCTGGCACGTCTGCGAAATCGCCCGCGACCTCGACCGGCCGCTGCTCTTCCGGCACGATGGCGGCGGGAAGACATCGGGCCATTCCCTCGGCGGACTGCGTGACCGGGTTCTGCGGTGCGCGCGGTGGTACGCCGAAGAAGGGGTGAAACCCGGAACACGGGTCGGCGTCCACCTGACTGACGGGCTCGCCGGTTTCGTGCACCACATCGCGATCACCGCGCTCGGCGGGGTCACCACGCTCACCAACCCGCGGATGCCGCCGGAGACCGCGGCCCACTATTTCGCCCGCACGGGCACCACGCTCGTGGTCACCGACCTCGAACGACCGGCCACGGACGGCACGCGGTTCGTCGGCGAGGAAGCGGTCGGCGTTCCCGGGGACGGCCCGGCTCCGCCGCTGCCGGATCGGCACCGGCACCGGGACGACGACCTGGTGCTGATCTCCCATTCCTCCGGCACCACCGGTGTACCCAAGCCGACGGCCTTCGCGCACCGCACGTTCTCCGTCGGCAAACGGGAACGGCTCTGGAAGTTCCCTTCCCTGCGAACGGATCGAATGCTCACCGCGCTGCCGCACAGCCACTCGTCCGGGATCAGCTATCTGAGCCTCGCCCTGATGCTCGGACTGCCGACCATGCTGGCCGACGGGACGTCGGGCGCGGCGGTCGCGGCGGCGATGAACGCGTTCGAGCCCACACTCGTGCTCGGCTTCCCCGGTACCCTCGCGGAGTTGCCGATCGGCGCGCTGACAACGGAAGCCGCCGACGCCGTCCACACCTGGATGGGCATGGGGGACGCGTCGCACGAACGCCACATCCGCCCGTTGGTGGCACTCGGTCACACCCGGACGAACGGCGCCGTGACCGCCGGTTCGACCTATGTGGACGGTCTCGGTTCGTCCGAAATGGGCATGGTGCTGTTCAAACACGCCTACACCGCCGACTCCACCACTTACGCGCGGGCGATCGGCAAGCCGGTACGGGTGGTCCGCGAGGCCGTAGCCCTCGACGACGCGGGCCGGGTCCTGCCGCCGGGCCGGGCCGGCCTGCTGGGGGTGCGCACGCCGAGCGTCACCCCGGGATATGTGAACGACGAGACGCTGAACCACCTGGCCCGCCGCGGCGGCTTCTTCCTCACCGGCGACGTCGTGCGCCACGACGAGAACGGGACCTGGTACCACCTCGACCGGACGCCGGATGTCATCGAGACCGTCGATGGCCCGGTGTACAGCCTGCCGGTGGAAGAGGTCGTGCTCAACGAGACGAAGGCCTTGGACGCCGCCGTGATCGCGGTGGCCGATCCCGCCGTCCCGGACCGGTCGCTGCCCGCCGCCGTGGTGCTCTTCGGACACGGCGATCCGCCGGGCGCCGAGGAGATCCGAGCCTCGTGCAACCGCGCGCTCGCGCGAGCGGGACTCGCGGAACTCGCCGCCGTGGTCGTGGCCGGCTCACGGAGCGATTTGCCGGTGGGGGTCACCGGGAAGGTGCTCAAACGCGAGCTTCGGGAAAGGCATCGGGAACTCCTCACCCGCACGTCGAGCAGTGCCGAACAGAAGGGACGGAACGGATGACCGTGGTCGACGCCGACGTGGCCGCCGGGAACGGGACGGACGAGACGGCCGCGCGCGCCGTGGTCGACATCGTCACCGGGACCTGGCGTTCACAGGCACTCTACGCGGCGGTCGCGCTCGGTCTGCCCGATCACCTCGCCGAGGGGCACGTCACGAGCGCTTCCCTGGCCGCACGCGCGCAAGCCGACCCCGACGGCGTGCTCAGGCTGATGCGGTTGCTCGTCGCGATCGGCGTGTTCGACGGCGACGACCGCACCGGCTACCGGCTTACCCCGATTTCCCGGCTACTGCGCACCGGCACCTCGACGTCGATGCGCGAGATGTGCCGTCTCTACGGTGAGGAGTTCCATCAGGCCTGGGGTTCGGTCGTCACCGCGGTGCGAACGGGGCGTTCCGGCTTCGAGCACGCCTTCGACCGCACGCTCCACGAGTACCTCGCCGAGGTACCGGGGGCGGGGCAACGCTTCCTCGACGCCATGAACGCCGGGAGCGCCTTCTTCGCGGACGTCCCCAAGGCGTTCGACTTCTCGCGCGGGAAGACGGTCGCGGATCTCGGCGGCGGCAGCGGCAACCTGCTGTCCACCGTGCTGGAGGCCCATCCCCATCTCCGCGGGCTGCTGGTGGACAAGGAGCACATGCTGCCGGTGGCCAGGAACCAGCTCGTCGCGCGCGGCTGCGCGGACCGCTGCGAAGTGGTGGCGGGAGACATCTTCCGTGCCGTTCCCAAGGGCGTCGATTTCTATCTGCTGTCCCGGATCCTGCAGGACTGGGACGACGGCGAGTGCATCACGCTGCTCACGCACTGCCGCCGCGCCATGGCGGACGAGTCCGCGCGGGTGCTGATCCTGGAGCGGGTCATCCCCGATTCCGGGACCGAGGTCCTGCCGCTGCTGTGGGATCTGCACCTGCTGATGATGGCGGGCGGGCGGGAGCGGACCCTGGCGAGCTACGAGTCCATTCTGGACGGTGCGGGTCTCCGGCTCGAGGCCGTCCATCCACTGGCACTGGAGACCAGGTTGCTGGTCGCGGCGCCGGTGGCGCCGGGCCGGTCCCGGTGACGACGTCATGCGGATCTGCATCATCGGCCTCGGCCCCCGTGGACTCTCCGTGCTGGAACGGTTGTGCGCCAACGCGTCCGTCCTGGCGCCCGCCGACCGAGAACTCGTGGTGACCGTCCTCGACTCGCATGTGCACGACGGCGGGCAGGTGTGGCACCGGCGCCAGGATCCGAAACTACTGATGAACACCGTGGCAGCCCAGATCACCATGTTCCTCGACGACACCGTCGAGGCGGCGGGCCCGGTACTGCACGGCCCGAGCCTTCACGACTGGGCGAGGTCGATCGCGGCCGCGCCGTCGTCCGCCGACATCCCGGACGGCGTCCACCGGGAGGCCGCGCTGCTCGGGCCGGACAGCTATCCGTCGAGGGCCTTCTACGGCTCGTATCTGTACTGGACCCTGCGGCGGATCGTCAGGACCGCTCCGGCCTCGGTGCGGATCGTGCTGTGCGCGGAGAAGGCCGTCGACCTGCGGGACGCCGAAGACGGTTCTCAGCGCGTCTGGCTGTCCGGCGGAACCGTGCTCGACGGTCAGGACGCCGTGGTGCTCACCCAGGGCCATCTCGACACGCTCCCGGACCGTGAAGAGTCGGCGATGGCGCGGTTCGCCAAGCGGCACGGTCTGCGCTACCTCCCGCCGGGCAACCCGGCGGGCGCCGCGCTCGAAGACATCGGGCCGGGTGAAACCACCGTCCTCAGAGGAATGGGACTGGCCTTCTTCGACTATCTCGCTCTGTTCACCGAAGGAAGGGGCGGACGTTTCCTCCGCACCGCCGACGGGCTGGTCTACCGCCCGTCCGGCCGGGAGCCACGGCTGGTCACGGGATCCCGGCGCGGCGTTCCGTATCACGCACGCGGCGAGAACCAGAAGGGCGCGTACGGCAGGCACGAGCCGTTGTTCCTTACCCCGGCGGTGCTCGAACGGTTTCGCGGGCGCGCAGAGCCCGCCGACTTCCGCGTGGACATCTGGCCGCTCATCGACCGCGAGGTCCGCACCGTCTTCTACGGCGCGCTGGTGCGCGACCGCGGATCACCGGAGAGGGCGCGGGAGTTCACTCGCGCTTTCGTCACGGCGGCGGGCGATCGGCCATCGCCGCCCGTGCTCACGGATCCGCTGGCGCCGGCACCATCGGCTCGGGAAGAACGAGTGCTCGCCGAATTCGGGCTCGAGGAACGGTGGGACTGGCGCCGCGTGGCGTATCCGATCCCGGAGGCCGGGCTCACCGGCACCTGCCGGTTCCGGCGATGGCTACGGTCCTATCTGGACGAAGACATCGCGGAAGCGAAGCGCGGCAATGTGTCCAGCCCGCTCAAGGCCGCACTCGACGTGCTCCGGGACCTGCGCAACGAGATCCGGCTCGTGGTCGATCACGGCGGCCTCTCCGGCGACTCCTACCGTGACGACCTCCAGCGCTGGTACACGCCGCTGAACGCGTTCCTCTCGATCGGTCCGCCGGTGCGACGCGTCGAGGAGATGGCGGCGTTGATCGACAGCGGCGTGCTGAGCGTCCTCGGTCCGCAACTGCGCGTGCGGGCCTCGCCGGACGCCCGCCGGTTCATCGCGAATTCGGCGCGGGTACCCGATGTCACCGAGATCGCCACCACCTTGATCGAGGCCCGCCTGCCCGAGGCCGACCTGCGGCGGACCCAGGATCTGCTGCTGCGGAACCTGCTGGCACGAGGCGAATGCCGCCTTCACCGGATCCCGATCACCCACGGCGGTTCCTATCCGACCGGCGGCCTCGCCGTCACCCGCCGCCCGTATCGCCTGGTGGACCTCAGCGGGAGGCCGCACGCCCGCCGGTTCGCCTTCGGGGTACCCACCGAGACCGTCCACTGGGTGACGGCGGCGGGAATCCGGCCCGGCGTCAACTCGGTCATCCTGACCGACGCCGACGCAGTGGCCAGAGCCGCTCTGCAGATCGCGCTGCCGAACTCACCGTCATCCCGACCGAAGGAATCAGGAGAATCATGGATCTACAGCTGACCGGCCGTGTCGCGGTGGTCACCGGTGCTTCCAAGGGAATCGGACTCGCGATCGCCCGGACACTGCGCGAGGAAGGCGCCCGTGTCGTCGCGGTGTCACGGAAGAGCAGCCCCGAACTCGACCTGCTCGCCGGGGCCGGGCTGACCCACGTCGCGGCCGACCTGATGGATCCCGACGCGCCCGCGGACGTCGTGGCGCGGGCGGCGGACCTCTACGGCGGCCTCGACATCCTGGTGAACAACGCGGGCGGGCCACCACCGGGGGTGATCCTTCCGCGCTCCTCGTTCCTGGACGCGACGGACGAGGAATGGCGGAAGATGTTCGAGTTCAACCTGTTCTCCGCGGTCCGCGCCATCCGGGCCGCGCTGCCGCTGATGATCGAGCGTGGTGGCGGATCGATCGTCAACATCTCCTCGTGCAACGCGCGGCAGCCCTCCCCCATCAACGTCGACTACGGCGCCGCCAAGGCGGGCATGAACAACGTGAGCAAGGTGCTCTCCGAGGAGTTCGGTCCGCAGGGCATCCGGGTGAACGTGGTCTCCCCCGGTCCGGTCCGCACGGCGTGGTGGACCGAGGAGGGCGGCGTCGCGGACCTCTTCGCGGCCAAGACCGGGACGGACCCCGAAACCGTGATGACCGAGGTCGTCCCGGAGATGATGCGGCTGGCGACCGGCCGGATCGCCGACCCGGGCGAGGTCGCCGCCCTGGTCGCGCTGCTGGCCTCGCCCCTTTCCGCCAACACCACCGGGGCGGAGTTCGCGGTGGATTCCGGATTCGTCAAGACCATCTGAGGCGGAACGCCCATGAACTCTCCGGTGAGGACCCCGGTCGCCATCGTGGGCGGCGGACCGGTGGGCCTGTTGCTCGCCTTGTTCCTCGACCGGCACGGCGTCCGGTCGGTGGTGTTCGAACTCGCCGAGTCCACTTCGGACCAGCCCCGCGGCAGCACGCACAGCGCCCGCAGCATGGAGCACTACCGGCGGCTCGGCCTGGCGGGTGAGGTCCGCGAACTCGGCCTGCCTTGGGACCACTCGACGGACATCGCGTTCTACACCCGCTACAACGGGTTCCGGCTCGCCCGCAATCGCCGCCCGGCCGTGCGGGACCTGCTGCGCCAGGTCGCCTCGGGGCCCCGCACGGCGCAGGTGCCCGAGCCCATGCACCGCGCCAACCAGATGTACGTCGAACGGCTGCTCTTCCGCCGGGCTCGCGCCGCGGCGAACATCGAGCTGCGGTTCGGCTGGCGGGTGACCGGGATCGCCGCCGACCCCGGCGGTGCCGACATCCTCGCCGAGGACGCCGGCGGCCGGGTCCAGGCCTGGCGGGCGGGCTATGTCGCGGGGTGTGACGGTGCCCGCGGCGTCGTACGGGGCCACCTCGGCGCTCGGTACGCCGGAGCGGACCGCGTCGAGCAGGAAGTCCTCGGCGGCCGCACGGTCGCTGCGCATCTGCGGATCCCCACGCTGTACCGGGACTTCCTCGTCGACGGCGGGGCGTGGAGTCACTGGGCGGTGAACACCGATCTGGTGCTGAACCTCATCGCGCTCAACGGCAAGGACGAGTTCTTTCTGCTCACCAGCTCGGTCGACCCGGACTCGGCACCCGACGACGCGCTGGTCTCGGCGGTACGGCGGGCGGCGGGCGCGCCGATCCCGGTCACCGTGCTCGCCAGACGGCCGTGGACGTCGGGGATGGCGCTCGTCGCCGACAACTTCGGCACCGACCGGGTGTTCCTCGCCGGAGACGCGGCACACCTGTTCACGCCGAACGGCGGGTTCGGGATGAACACCGGACTGGACGACGCGGCGAACCTGGCCTGGAAGCTGGCCGCCGCGGTACAGGGCTGGGGCGGACCAGGGCTGCTCGCGTCCTACCACCACGAACGACGGCCGGTCGCGATCCGCAACACCGGCGCCGCGCGTGAACTCAATCTGGGTCTGGCGAACGTCGCACGGCCCCACTGCGTGGAGCAGGACACCGCCGAAGGCAGGGCGGAACGCCGTCGGCTCGGCCGGATGCTGGCGGACTACGGCGACCGGACGCTCGACACCCTCGGTGTCCAGCTCGGCGCGCGGTATGACGGTTCCCCGATCGTCGACGGCCAGGACCCCCCACCCGCGGACCCTCTCGACACCTACACCCCGAGCAGTGTGCCGGGCGGGCGGGCACCACATCTGTGGCTGGACGACACACGCGTCAGCGGCAGCTCGCTCTTCGACCACTTCGGCGTCGGCTTCACCCTGCTCCGGCTGGGGCCGAAGGCGCCGCCCGCCAACGGTCTGCGCGCCGAGGCGGCACGGCGGAACATCCCCCTCAAGGTGCTCGACCTGCCCGATCCGCTGGCCCGCGACCTCTACGAAAGGGATCTGGTGCTGATCCGTCCCGACCAGCATGTGGCGTGGCGAGGCAACGGTCTCGACCGCCCCGACCGGCTCCTCACCACCGTGACGGGCGGGCGATGAACGCCCTGGACTCCGGGTTGCTCGCCCCGGTGCGGGCCGGGACACCGGTGGAAGCGGCGACGTCCGACGAAGCCTGGCTCCAGGCGCTCTTGGACGCGGAGGTCTGTCTGGCCCGTGTCCAGGCCGGACTCGGCGTCGTCCCCGAGGAAGCCGCCGAACGGATCGGCGAGATCGCCCGGGCGGAGGCCGTCGACCTGGTGAGTCTGGCGAGGCGGAGCCGTGAATCCGCGAACCCCGTGGTGGCGCTGGTCGCCGACCTGAGCGCGCTGGTCGCCGAGAGCGATCCGGAGGCCGCCGAGTACGTCCACCGTGGGTCGACCAGCCAGGACATCGCCGACAGTGCCGCGATGCTGTTCGCACACCGGGCCACCGGCCTGCTGCTGGCCGAACTGGAGCGAGTGACCGAGGGACTGGCCAGGCTCGCGGAGGAACACCGGAACCTCGTCATGCCGGGGCGCACACTGGCGTTGCAGGCGGTACCGGTGACCTTCGGCCTGAAAGCGGCAGGCTGGCTTCAGTCGGTAGCGGCCGCCGCGGACGGACTCCGCCGGGTGAGGGACACGCTTCCCGCTCAGCTCGGCGGCGCCGCGGGCACACTCGCCGGCTACGTCGAGTTCGCCCGTCTGCGGTTCGGCGAGGACACCGGCGCCGCGCGCGTCGAACGCTATCCCGAAGACCTCCTCACCGGGTTCGCCGACGCGCTGGGCCTCGCCACACCGGTGCTGCCATGGCATACCGCCCGCGCCCCGCTGGCGGAACTGGGTTCGTCGCTGGCGGTGGTCTCCGGGGCGCTCGGCAAACTGGCCATCGACGTCCAGACGCTGTCCCGCACGGAAATCGGCGAGGTATCGGAACCCGCGGGCGCCGCGCGGGGCGTGTCTTCGGCGATGCCGCACAAACGAAATCCGGTACTGTCCACCCTGATCCGAGCGGCCGCGCTCCAGGTGCCGCCGCTCGCCCTGATCCTGGCCCAGTCCATGCTCGCCGAAGACGAGCGGCCAGGCGGCGCGTGGCACGCCGAGTGGCTGCCGTTGCGAGACTGCCTCCGGCTGGCCGGAGGTGCGGCCACCACCGCCGCCGAACTCGTGGAAGGCCTGGTGGTGCATCCGGACCGGATGCGGGAGAACCTGGACCGCACCGGCGGCCTGCTGGTGACCGAGCGGCTGGCCGCGGTGCTGACACCGTCGTTGGGACGGGTCGCGGCGAAAGCCTTGATGACCGAAGTGGCGGCCGAAGCCACGCGCACGGGCCGTTCGCTCCGCGAGACACTGCTGGCCGGCCCGCCCCTCGCCGCCCGCTTCGACGGCGAGGATCTGGCCGGGCTCTTGGCTCCGGAGCGGTACACCGGCGCGGCCGCCCGGCTGGTGGACCGGGCGCTGGCCGACTACCGGCAGCGCCGATCGAGTCTTCGTGAGTGACGTTATCGAGGGATGCGGCAAAGGTGCCGGGGCCGGCACCTCAGCGGTGCGCGTTCTTCCGCCTGGGCCCTGGTTCTCATGTCGCGAACGACTCGCGACAGAACCCGGCCGCGGTCGTGTCGTCCATCCAGTCACGCGTGTCGTCCGCCGGATCACGCGTGTCGTCCGGTCAGTCACGCGAAACCGCCGCCGCCGAACGACGCTTCGGCGGTGACCTGCCGGACGCTCCGAGCAGACCGGTCAGGGCATGGCCTCTTCGGCGCGTGTGGCACCTCCGTTTGCGCTCATATCGGCGCGCCGAGGCTTTCGGAAGTGCAGGTCGAAGCGCTGGACGTCGGGACGATCAGGTTGTCCGGAGTATCCGTTCGGACACCGGCGGCATCCACAGTGATGACGATCACAGCGAGACTCCATGCCCGGCATCCCTACAAACCGACCGCTCAGTACGGCAGACTCGACGTCACTTCAACTCGACGACGAGGAGTCACCCGTGACCGAACACCCCTCCCGTGTAGCGATCGTCACCGGCGCCGGCCGCGGCATCGGCGCGGCCGTGGCCGAACGCCTCGCTTCCGACGGGTTCGCCGTCGGACTGCTGGATCTCGACGAGGCAGGCGTCAAGCAGGGGGCCGAAGCGATCGTCGCCGAGGGCGGCAAGGCCGTCGGTGTCGCGCTGGACGTCAATGACGCCGCACAGGTCGAAGCCGCGGTGACGCGGGTGGCCGAGGAGCTCGGCGCGCCGACCGTGCTGATCAACAACGCCGGCATCACCCGCGACAACCTGCTGTTCAAGATGACCGAACAGGACTGGGACTCGGTGCTGGGCGTGCACCTGAAGGGGTCGTTCCTGATGACCCGCGAGGTGCAGAAGTACCAGACGCAGGAGAAGTGGGGCCGCATCGTCAACCTCTCCAGCACCTCGGCGCTGGGCAACCGCGGCCAGGCCAACTACTCCGCGGCCAAGGCGGGCATGCAGGGCTTCACCAAGACCCTCGCGATCGAACTGGGCAAGTTCAACGTCACCGCGAACGCCATCGCCCCCGGGTTCATCGCCACCGACATGACCGCGGCGACCGCCGAGCGGATCGGCATGTCGTTCGAGGACTTCAAGGCGGCGGCCGCGTCGCAGATCCCGGTGCAGCGCGTCGGCACGCCCGAGGACATCGCCAACCTCGCGTCGTTCCTGGTGAGCGACGGCGCCGGCTTCATCTCCGGCCAGGTCATCTACGTCGCCGGCGGACCGAAGGACTGAGCCATGCGCGAATTCGCCTCCCTGCAGGAGTTCGAGGACGCCGTCGGCGAGCACTTCGGCCACAGCGACTGGCTGACGCTCACCCAGGACCGGGTGAACCTGTTCGCCGACGCCACCGACGACCACCAGTGGATCCACGTCGACGTCGAGAAGGCGGCCGAAGGGCCGTTCGGCGCCCCGATCGCCCACGGTTTCCTGACGCTGTCGCTCATTTCGGGCTTCGTCGGGAAGCTCTACCGCGTCAACGGGCTCAAAATGGGCATCAACTACGGGCTGAACAAGGTCCGGTTCCCCCAGCCGGTCAAGGTCGGCGCGAAGATCCGGGCGGGCGCCGAGCTGGTCGAGGTCACCGACGTGGCAGGCGGCAAGCAGGCCGTCGTCCGGTGGACGATCGAGATCGACGGCGAGCCCAAACCGGCGTGCGTCGCGGAGATGGTCGTCCGGCTGATCGCCTGAGAAGGGTGACGTCCGGCACCTCGCCGGACCACCCCTACCCGACATACCGACTGGTCGGTACTGTAACCGGAAAGCGAGCCGCTGGAGGCACCATGAACCAGTCCGACCTGCCGGGCCTCGACCTGGCCAGGCTCAAGGCCCATCTGGACGAGCACCGGCCGGGTCTCGTCCAGGGCGACCTGAGCGGCCAGGTCGTGGAAGGGGGCCGGTCCAACCTGACCTACATCGTGGGCGACGGCCGGTCCCGCTGGGTGGTCCGCCGCCCGCCGCTGGGCCACGTCCTGCCGACCGCGCACGACATGAGCCGCGAATTCCGGGTGATCTCCGGACTGCACGGCACGGCGGTCCCGGTGCCGGAAACCGTGCTGCTGTGTGAAGACACCGACGTCATCGGCTCGCGGTTCTACGTGATGGAGTTCGTGGAGGGCACCCCCTTCCGCTCGGACACCGAACTCGCCGCGCTCGGCCCGGCCCGGACCAGGGCGATCGCGGAGGAACTGGTCGACACCCTGGTCGAATTGCACGCCGTCGATCCGGAATCGGTGGGGCTGGGCGACTTCGGCCGCCCGGAGGGCTTCCTCGAACGCCAGCTGCGGCGCTGGAAGAAGCAACTCGACGGCAACCGCAGCCGCGACCTCCCCGGCGTCGACGAACTCCACGACCGGCTCGCCTCGTCGGTCCCCGAATCGGGCAGGCCGTCGATCGTGCACGGCGACTACCGCCTGGACAACGTGCTGGTGAACGCGGACGACCGGATCACCGCGGTGCTGGACTGGGAGATGTCCACCCTCGGCGACCCGCTGACCGACCTCGCGCTGCTGGTGGCCTACGCCGAACGCGACAAGGTCTCGCTGCAGTTCGTGTCCAACGCCAGCTCGGCGCCGGGCTATCCGCGCAACGACGAGGTCATCGCGCGGTACGCCGAACGTTCCGGCCGCGACGTCTCCCGGCTCAACTGGTATGTGAGCTTCGCGTTCTTCAAACTCGCGGTGATCCTGGAAGGCATCCACCTCCGCTACAGCAAGGGACAGACCGTCGGCGCCGGCTTCGACGGCATCGGCTCGGGCGTCGTCCCGTTGATCGCGCACGGCAACGAGACTCTCAAGGCCGAATGACGGGACGTGCGATGACTTGCTCGAAAGGTGGCCAAGCGGCGCGCCGCTCTCGTCGCGAACGAGAGAAGTCATCGGAAGCCGCAGCCCGGCTACGCATTCGTCGACGCGCCCCTGAAAACAAGGAAGAGGGATAGAGATGGACTTCGCCTTCGACGCGAAAACCGAGGAACTGCGGAGAAAGCTCCTCGAGTTCATGGACTCGCACATCTACCCGGCCGAGGCCGTCTTCGAGCGGCAGCTGGCCGAGCGCGACAGCGAATGGTCGCAGCCGCCGATCGTCGAAGAGCTGAAGGCCGAGGCCCGCGAGCGCGGGCTGTGGAACTTCTTCCTCCCCGGTGACCACGGCGCGGGGCTGACGAACCTGCAGTACGCGCCGCTGGCCGAGATCACCGGCCGCAGCCTCCGGCTCGCGCCGACCGCGCTGAACTGCGCGGCGCCGGACACCGGGAACATGGAAGTCCTCACCATGTTCGGCACCGACCAGCAGCAGAAGCAGTGGCTCCAGCCGCTGCTGGACGGCGAGATCAGGTCCGCGTTCGCGATGACCGAGCCCGACGTCGCCTCCTCCGACGCGCGCAACATCGCCACCAGCATCCGCCGCGACGGCGACGAGTACGTCATCAACGGCCGGAAGTGGTACATCTCCGGCGCGATGAACCCGAACTGCAGGATCTTCATCGTGATGGGCAAGACCGATCCGGACGGCCCGCCGCACAAGCAGCAGAGCATGATCCTGGTCCCCCGCGACACTCCAGGCATGACCGTGAAACGCGGTATGCACGTGTTCGGCTACACCGACGGCGATCACGGCGGCCACGCCGAAGTGGTCTTCGAGGACGTCCGCGTGCCCGCGGAGAACCTCATCGCCGGCGAGGGTGACGGGTTCGCCATCGCGCAGGCCCGCCTCGGTCCCGGCCGGATCCACCACTGCATGCGTGCCATCGGCATGGCCGAACGCGCGCTGGAACTGATGTGCCGCCGGGCGCTTTCGCGCGAGACCTTCGGCAAGCCGATCGCCGAACAGGGCGTGGTGCAGGACTGGATCGCCGAGGCCAGGGTCAAGATCGAGCAGCAGCGCTTGCTGGTGCTCAAGACCGCGTGGCTGATGGACACCGTCGGCAACCAGGGCGCGCACACCGAGATCCAGGCGATCAAGATCTCCACGCCGATCACCGTCGAGTGGATCCTCGACAAGGCCGTGCAGCTGTTCGGCGCGGGTGGCGTCAGCCAGGACTTCCCGATCGCCGAGATGTGGGCGCAGGTGCGGACGCTGCGGCTCGCCGACGGCCCGGACGAGGTGCACAAGCGCTCGCTGGCGCACCGTGAACTGAAGAAATATCGCGGGGAGGCCTCACGGTGACATTCAAGAACATGACCACTGTGGACGATCTCAAGCGGCGCGTGGCCGATCTGCTGGCCGCGTATCCGCCGGAAAGCACGCCGCGTCAAGACTTCCTCGACGCGCGGTTCGACGCCGGACTGGCGTGGATCCACTTCCCCGAAGGTCTCGGCGGCCTGAACGCACCGCGTTCGCTCCAGTCCGTCGTGGACAAGGAGCTCGCCGCGGCGGGCGCACCGGACAACGACAAGCGGCGGATCGGAATCGGTCTCGGCATGGCCGCGCCGACCATTCTCGCCTTCGGCACACCCGAACAGCACCAGCGCTTCCTACGTCCACTGTGGACCGAGCGCGAGGTGTGGTGCCAGCTGTTCAGCGAGCCCGGCGCCGGATCCGACCTGGCCGCGCTGGGCACCCGCGCGGTACGCGACGGCGACGACTGGGTGGTCACCGGGCAGAAGGTCTGGACGTCGGGCGCGCACAAGTCCCAGTGGGCCATCCTGGTCACCCGCACCGATCCCGACGTGCCGAAACACCGTGGCATGACGTACTTCCTGTGCGACATGACCGCTCCGGGCGTCGAAGTCCGGCCGCTGCGCCAGATCACCGGGGAGGCCGAGTTCAACGAGGTCTTCCTCAGCGAGGTCCGCATCCCCGACGCGCACCGCCTCGGCGCGGTCGGCGAGGGCTGGAAGGTCGCGCAGACCACGCTGATGAACGAACGGGTCGCGATCGGCGGCACCGAGTTCCCGCGCGACGGCGGCATGGTCGGCGTCGTCGCGGAAACCTGGCGGGAGCGCCCGGAGCTGCGCACGTCCGAACTGCACGACAGGCTGCTGAAACTGTGGGTGGAGGGGGAAAGCCTGCGCCTGGTGAGTTCGCGGCTGCGGCAGCAGCTCGCCGCGGGCGCGCCGGGACCGGAAGGTTCCGCGGTCAAGGTCGCGTTCTCCGAACTGAACCAGGCCGCGTCCGGGCTGGAGATCGAGTTGCTCGGCGACGAGGGCCTGCGTTACGACGACTGGACGATGCGTCGTCCCGACGGCGTGAACTTCCTCGGCCGCGAGTCCGGTTACCGCTACCTGCGCGCGAAGGGCAACTCCATCGAGGGTGGCACCTCGGAGATCCTGCGCAACATCATCGCCGAGCGCGTGCTGGGGCTGCCGTCCGAGCCGCGGATCGACAAGGACGTCGCCTGGAAGGACCTGCCCCGATGACCGACCTGCTGTATTCCGAGGTCGAAGAGGACCTTCGCGCCAGCGTCCGGGCTCTGTTCTCCGACCGCGCGGAACCGGCGGCCCTGATCGCCAGGACCGAGACGGCGGAACCGTACGACCTGAAGTTGTGGCGCACGCTCGCCGCCGACCTCGGCGCGGCGGGCCTCGCCGTCCCGGAGGCGCTGGGCGGGCACGGCGCTTCGGCGCGGGAAGTCGCCGTCGTGATGGAGGAACTCGGGCGCAGCGTCGCCCCGGTCCCGTACCTCGGCAGCGCCGTCCTGGCGACGTCGGCCCTGCTGGCGGCCGACACGTCACAGGCGGAAGTGGCCGAAACGCTCGGGAAACTGGCCGCGGGCACGCTCATCGGCGCCCTGGCCGTCCCGCTGTCGGCCGCGCCCGGCGCCGAGTTCCCCTCGACGGTCACCGCGGCCGCCGACGGCACGGTCAGCGGCCGGGTCCGCAGCGTCGCCGACGCTTCGGTGGCCGAACTGATCGTCGTTCCGGCGGTGGGACCCGACGGCCCCGGCCTGTACACGGTCGACGCTTCGGCGGCGGGAGTGACGGTCGCCGAGGCGATTTCCCTCGACCTCACCCGGCGCATCGCCGACGTCACCTTGGAGAAGGTTGCCGCGAAGCGTGTCGCCGGCCCCTCGGTGGCGGCGTCCGCGCTGGACACGGCACTCGTGACCGCGGCGGGGCTGCTCGCCTCGGAACAACTCGGGATCGCCGAATGGGCGCTGACCGAAACGGTGCGCTATCTCAAGGAGCGCTACCAGTTCGGCCGTCAGGTCGGTTCGTTCCAGTCGCTGAAGCACCGGCTGGCGAACCTGTACACGGATCTGGTCAACGCCAGGGCGACCGCGCGCTACGCCGCCGACTGCCTGGCCTCCGGCGACGACATCGCGATCGCCGTCGCGGTCGCGCAGGCCCGCAACTCCCCCATCGCCGTCCACGCCGCCGAAGAAGCGATCCAGCTGCACGGCGGGATCGGCATGACCTGGGAGCACCCCGCGCACCTGTACCTGAAGCGCGCGAAGAGCGACGAGATCGCGTTCGGCACTCCTGGGCGGCATCGCGCCGCCCTCGCGCCGCTGATCGACCTGCCGGCCTGATCTCCCCGGCGGGGTCCGTCCCGGAAAGTGTCGGACCCTGCCGGTAGACCTGTTCGAACATCAGATCGAACAGGGAGTCATCATGAAACTGCTCGTGGCCACCTCGAAGACCCAGGGCACCCGGAAAAACGACTTCGACCACTGCGTCGAGGGCGAGCTGCTCTGGATCGCCCCGTGCTGTGACGACGGCGAGAGCTCGCCCGATTCCGATTGCGGCTGTGGAAGGGCGTTCGGCGGCCTGAGTTCGCACCGCGGGACGACGACGGCGCTCGTCGCGGAACTGCCCGGCTTCACCTATTCCGACTACGCCGAAGCGTTGCGGTCGAGTCTGGCCGCCCAAGGCTGGCCACCCGAAGCCGCCGAAGAGCTGGCGGCGGGCTTGCTCGCCTTCGCCTCCGGATGGGAGGTGGGAACGGTGCTCGAACGCCGCAACGACTGTTTCGCCGAGCGGCTCGTGCCCGCGGGCTGAGCACTACTCGGGTCGCAGCGCGGCCAGCAGGAGATCGGCGAAGTGGTCGCCGATCTGGCGGGCCGAGAGCGCGCCGCCGCGCCGGTACCACGATCCGAGGTGGTGCACCGACCCGAAGAAGAAGTCGACGATCACGTCGGCCGGTTTGTCCGCGCGGAACTCGCCGGACTCCTGGCCTTCCTCGATCAGGGTGCGGAACCGCTCGTGGTACTTGCGGCGTTCCGCGCGGACGGCCTTCTGCTTCTCCACGCTGAGCTGGTGCATGGACTGCATGAAGATCGTGTTGTCGTCGAGGTTGTCGATCGTGCTGACGACGACGTCGGAGGCGGCGGAACGCAGCCGTTCCCGCAGCGGAGCCTCGCTCGAGACCACTTTTTCCAGTTGCTCGGTCTGCGCGCGCAGCACCCGGGCGTAGATCTCGTAAAGGAGGTCGTCCTTGGAGCCGAAGTAGTGGTACATCGCGCCCTTGGTGACCCCGGCCGCCTCGACGATCTCCTGCACGGAGGTGCGGTCGAAACCCTTCTTGGCGAAGAGCTTCGTGGCGTGCGACAGCAGACGGCGCGGGACGGCGGCCTGGTCCTCACCGCCGGCCTCGGCCTTCCTGGTGGTCGCTCGTGTCATGGCCGGCCCCTTCTCGTGCGGACACTCAGCATACCGGCCGGTTTGTCGACGGCCGGAGAAGCGCCGGTTCCCGGGAAGGATTACCGGCCACTGGGCGCCTGGGAGGGCCTCGACCGCCCGGTTCATACGGTTGGGTGACGGCCAGCCGGGCCCCGTCCTGGTGAACTGGGCATATGAGCACCAGGCACCCGGGCACCGGGACGGGATCGCGGGCGGACGTCCGCGTCGAGGAGGTCGGAGCCCTGCGAGACGGAGTCGCTCTGGGCACGACCCCGCTGACGGTGCTCGCCGGGGAGCCGGGTTGCGGCCGCGGCACGGTACTGGACAGGCTCGCCGAGGAGCTCACCCCGTCGGCCAAAGTGCTGGTGCTGCGGCTGGCCAAGCTCGACCGGACACTCCCGTACGGGGCGATGTTCCGGCTTCTCGTCCTTCTCGGCGGGGACCGGGCCGAGGAGGAACCCGCGCGGCGCTCGGTGCTGGCCATGCTCGCCAGGGCGGGCGAGACCACGCCGACCCCGGAGACCGTCGCGAAGATCGCGACCGCCGTGTTCGCGCTTCTCCGCGTCCAGACCCCGTTGGTGGTCCTGGTCGACGACGCGCAGTGGCTCGACGAGCACACCGCCCGGCTGGTGAGCGCGCTGCTGCACCGTTGCACGGCGGAGACACCGATCAGCGTGGTCGCGACAGTGCGGACAGGCGCGGGAGACGACCTGTCCGAGAGCCCCGCGCTGAGAGGAGCCTTCGCGCGGCTCCGGGCGAGCGGGCGCGCGAAGTCGCGGTTCCTCCGGCCGCTTTCGCGTGCGCAATCGCGGTCACTGCTGACGGGACTGGTCTCGGCCCTGCCGAACGATGGCCTGGTGAGCGAGCTGCACACCGCCGCCCGGGGCAATCCCGCCGCCCTGACCGCGCTCGTGCACGGCTACCGGAAGGCCGGAGCGCTGCGGATCATCGACCGCACCGCGTACCGCGTCGAGCGGGTCGACCGGCCGGTGGCCACCGAGGACCATCCGCTCCTGCTGGCGGTGACCGAGGCCGGTGGCGGCGTCAGGGAGGTGGCCGAGACGATGGCGATGCTCTGCCCGCTCGGCACCGCCGCACCCGGCCTGGCCGCGACCGCGCTCGGATGGCGTGAAGACGATCTGCGGGCGGTGCTCGACAGGCTTGTCGCCGAACGTGTCCTGGTGCGGCGGCACGACGGCGGGCATCGGTTCCGGGTCCCCGCCGTACGTGACGCCTTGCTGACCAAGATCGGGCCGTACGCCTCGCGCAGCCTGGCCGCTCAAGCGGTCCAGGCGGTGTGGTCCGGCTCCGCGTCCGTCTCGGATCCGGATCTGGTGCTCGACTGGATCACCCAGGCCGGGTCGCTCGTCGACACGCGCCGCGCGGCGGACGAACTCCTCGAAAACGGCAAGCGGGTCCTGTTCACCGACGGCGCGAAGGCGGAACGCTGGCTCCACGCGACGCTGTCCTGGGTGACCGAACCGCCGGCGCGGACGGTCGTGCTGATGCTGTTGAGCGCGGCGAAGGCGTTGCACTACCGGGCGGCCGAGGCCGGGGACTGCGCGCGGCAGGTGCTCTGCAAGCATCTCGGCCACCTCGAACCCGCGGAGGCACAGGAACTTTCGGTCCTGTTCATCTCCGGGCTCGCCGCCCGCGGTGACCTCGGTGAACTCGCCGAAATCGCCGCGGGCGCGTCGCCGGTGCTGCCGGACGACCCGGCACTGATGGTGATCAACCGCGCGTATGCCCTGGTACTGAGCCATCGCTGGATCGAGGCGCGCGACCTCCTGGAGCGGGCGCGCGCGGTGTGGACCGGCAGCAACCACATCACCGCCGACTTCGGCACGATGTTCCTCGCGGCCTGCGGCGTCGTGCTCGGCGACACGTCCCAGCTGCACACGCTCATCGCGCATCCGGAACTGTGGCGTTCCGGGCATCTTCCGCAGTACAACATCGAACAGCGCCGGTTCGAAGTGGAGATGCTGCTGCAGTTGGGAGAACTCCGGCAGGCGCGGCGGCTGATCACCGACGCCGGGATGCCCTTGGACCAGTTGCCGGGACCCAACCTGTTCGCGCTGAACTACCTCGGCGGTGACTGGGCCGAGGCGATGGAACTGGCCCGGCGGACGATGCTGGGCGGCACCGATCCGGCTCGGCCGCTGCATTGCCTGCTGACGCACTGCGCGATCCGGCTCCTCGGCGCGCAGGGCCGGCTCGCCAGGGCCAGGGCGCTGGCCGCCGACAGCCGCCCGGCCGGGATACAGCACACGATCGACCACGCCGAATCCACCGTGCTCGGCGAACTCGGTGACACCGAGGGCGCCGACGCGTTGCTGTACTCCGCCGCACGCAGCGCCGACGCGGGCGGCTACCTCCTGGGCACCGAAGACCTCTGGGCCGACCTGGCGCGCTCCGCGCTGGCGCGGAACAAGCAACGCGAAGGTGAACATTGGGTACGGCGCTCCGCGCGCACGGCGACCCAGCTCGACACCGCCCGCGCGCACCAGAACCACTACCTCGCCCGCGCGGCGGTCCATCGCGAACCCGCCTCGGCCCGGCGCGCCGCGGCCATCGCGCGCGAACGCCGGGAGGTTCCCTACGAGTCGGCGATGACCCTCCTGCGGGCAGGGCTCGCCGGGCACCGGCCGGAGCGGTCATGGACTGAGGCGTACGAACTTTTCGGCGAGGTCGGTGCCTGGTACTGGCGCGGCCGCGTTCGGAAGTTGTTGCGCGACAACGGCTTCGCCGGACCCGGCCGGACGGAGACGACCGCCGAGAACGAACGCCTGCTGGCGATCCTCGTCGCCGAGGGCCTCACCAACCGGCAACTGGCGGTCGTCCTCGAAACCAGTGAGAAAAGCGTGGAAGGCAGGCTCAGCAGGCTTTTCTCACGGACCGGGTACACGTCCCGGGTGGAACTCGCGGCGGCGATCCTGACCGGCGACTACCTGACCTGACCCGACGCATTCAGAGGACTGATTGCGAGAGTGGTGCGCGCGTCTAGCAGGTGCGAACGTCCACAGTCAACACATCGGGCGGTAACTGGCATCGTTCTCGGGTGCCACTGGCACCGAGCCAGTATCCGCGCCGCGGCGTTGTCCAGGGGCTGGGTGCGGGGCCACGGTGGAGATCGTCTTCGCAAGTCCCGAACAAGGTGGTGACCCTGTGCGTTTCGACCTCCTCGGCCCCTTCAACGTCGTGCACGACGGACGTCCGGTCGTGTTGCGCGGGGCGACCCAGCGAGCCGTGCTCGCCTATCTGCTGTTGCGGCACAACGAGGTCATCGCCACCAGCACGTTGCTGCAGGCGATCTGGGCGGACGAGATCCCCGCCACCGCGCGCAAGATGGTGCAGAACGCCGTTTCGGGGCTGCGCTCGACGCTGGCCCAGCGCACCGGCGCCACCGAGCAGGCGATGCTGCTCACGCACGCGCCCGGTTACCTGCTGCGCGTCGACAGCGAGCAGGTCGACGCCGCCCGGTTCCGGCGGCTCGCCGCCGAAGGGCGGACGGCGCAGGCGGCCGGGAATGTCGAGCAGGCCGTGTCGGCTTATCGTGACGCGCTCTCGCTGTGGCGTGGCCCGGTGCTCGCCGACCTCACCGAGACCGGTGTGGTGTGGCCCGAGCTGGTCGCGCTGGAGGACCAGCGGATCGCCGTCCACGAGGACCTTTTCGGCTTGGAGCTGGACCGCGGACACCACCACGAGGTGCTCACCGATCTGCGCGGGCTGGCGGAGGCCAACCCGAACCGCGAGCGGCTCAACGCCCAGCTGATGACCGCGCTCTACCGCTGCGGCCGTCACGTGGACGCGCTCGAGGTCTACCGCGCGACGCGCGCCAGCCTCGCCGAAGGGCTCGGCCTGGAACCGGGCAAGGAGTTGCGCGAGCTGGAACGCGCGATCCTCCAGCACGACGAAACCCTGCTCACCCGGCGGCCGGATCCGGCGCCGCGTCCCGAACCCGAGCCCGCCCCGGTGGCCGAGCCACTGCCGTTCACGCCCGCACCGGTGATCGCCTTGCCCCGCACGGAGCCCGTCGAGAGCGAGCGGAAGCCGGTCGTCGCGGTCGGGGTCGCGCTCGCCACGCCGGACGACGATCCCGAAGAGGCCGTGGAGGCGCAGGCGCGGTTGCGGACCGTCGTCGAGGAGGAGGCCATCGTCGCGGGCGCGCATCTTCCCGGCGAGTCAGGGCCGGTGGTGCTGGCTCTGTTCGGTCTCCCCCGGACCGGTGACGACGACGCCGTCCACGCGACCCGGACGGCGTTGCGGATCCTCGACCGCCTGGCCACCGCCGGGATCGCGACCCAGATCGGTGTCGACAGCGGGGACGTTCTCGTCGAGTTCACCGCCGCCGGCCCCGGACAGGTGGCAGGCCCCGTCCTGGACCGCTGTGTCCGCTCGGCGCTACGCGCGCCCGAAGGCCGGATCCGCGTCTCGGACGCGGTCCGCGAAGCCTCCGAGCCCGCCGTGGTGCACGAAGCATCCGAAGACTCGCCTGGCTGGTGGCACGCCGTCTCGGCCCGTCAACATCCGATCGCCGAGCCCGCCGATCCCCGCGGCTTCGTCGGCCGTGACCACGACCGCGATCTGCTGAACCACCTTCTCGGTTTCGTCGAGCGCGGCGGGCGCCCGCATCGGGTGACCGTGTTCGGCGAGCCCGGGATCGGCAAGACACGGCTCCTCGCCGAGTTCGCCGAAACCCTCGCCGAGCAGCCCCGCATCCGCGTGCTGGACGCCGGGGCCGACGTCGCCGAGGCGTTCGCCGTCGTTCCCGGGCTGCTCCCCCAGACCGCGTCCCGGCTGCGCACCGAGGGCGGCGATGCCGCGCTTCGGGCCGCTGCCACCGAACTGACCTGCTACGGGCCGCTGGTGGTGCTGGCCGATGACCTGCACCGCGCCGACGCCGAGACCCGCGACTCCGTCGACCGGCTCGGTGAAGCGTGTGCGGGACTGCCGGTCCTGATCGTCGCCTCCGCACGGCCCGGGCTGCTGGAAGCCGAACACGGCGAGCGATGCGGCACGACGGTGACGCTGGCCCCGCTGGCCGACGACGCCGTCAGCCAGCTGCTCGACAAGCTCCTGCCCGGTACCGCCCGGCTCATCCGCGGCAGGCAGGAGCTGATCGCCAGGATCGGCGGCAACCCCAGGTTCGCGCACGCGTACGCCGAGGAGGTACACGGCCGCACCACCCCGTTTCCGGGACTCGGCCAGGCGATGACGCCGCCGTTGGTCCGCCGGACGCTCGCCGCGCAGCTCGACAACCTGCCCGCCGCCGAGAAGTCGCTGCTGAAGGCGGCCAGCCTCACCGGGGACGCCTTCACCGCCGAAGACGTCGCCGCGGTCTGCGGCCGCGACACCGCCGAGATCGAGGGGACGCTGTCCCGGCTCGCGAGCCTCGCGGTGTTGCGCCGGGAGGACGACGCCGGCTACACGTTCCGCCGTGCGACCCTGCGGGAGCTGGTCTACCAGCGGATCCCGCGCGCGACCCGTACCGCGCTGCTCCGGCGCCCGGTCCCGCGCCGCGTCGAAGCCCTCGCCTGACGGCTGGCCTGAACGTAGTGAAGGCCTCCTTGCCTACCCTGAAGGTAGGCAAGGAGGCCTTCACGGACCGGGGAATCAGCCGGTGGGGCGCTGCATGACGTCCGAGGTGTACTTGACCGAAGAAGGCTCGTGCCGCGAAGTGAACGGGCACTTCCAGTCCTCTTCGGTCATCCGTCCGGAGAAGTGCCGGGACGGCATCTGGTACTCGTAGGTGGTGAAGCTCGGGTTGACCGAGCCGTTGTTGGTCGTCTCTCGTTTGCGGATCGCGTCCTGCATCGAGAAGAACTTGTCGCCCAGCAACATGAACTGCATCAGCGAGTTGAACGCGATCGCAGGCCGGGAGAACCGGCGGCTCGCCCGTGACGAACCCGGGTGCATGCCGACGACGAAGAACGAGTGCCCGGCGACGTGGAACCCGAAGTTCGGTTCGTCGGGGTCCGAGGTGGCGCCTTCGTCGAGGCCGTAGGTGCGGCTGTCGATGTCATGGATGAGTTGGAGGTGGCGCCACAGCAGGCGTTCGTACTCCTCCTCGTCGAGGACACCGCCGGGAGCCTCGAAGGTGGCCACGAACGTGCGGAAGCTCTTGTCCGACAACGTGGGCCGGATGTCGCGGGCATAGCCGAGCATGTCGCGGTAGTGGGCACGCGCCGACTCCGGATCGCCCAGCGCCGGGTAGTGGCCGTGGACGATCGAGCCCTTCTTCAACGCCGCGCGAGCACCGAGACAGCTGAACTCCGTGGTCTGGATGAACGCTTCGAGCTCCGCTTTCGGGTCGCTCATTTCACTCCGCCTTTCCGGTGCTCCCCGGCCGTTCGCCGCCTGCCGGGAAACCAGTCGAAGGCACGCACGGTGACCGGGCGCGCCGGGACGGCCAGCGCGGCCGCGTTGCCGGCGCCGGCGTCCAGTTCCGTGATCGTCCATTCAGGACGGTCTTCGAGGGCGACGTCGCCGCCGGTGAGGGTGAAGGAAGGTCCCGGCAGTCCGGCCAGTCCGGTGCCGTCGACCTTGAGGTAGGCCTCCTTGCAGGTCCAGTACCGGAAGAAGGTCAGCGGCTCGCGGACGGCGGCGGCCTCTTCCGGGCGCAGTGTCCGCGCGGCCAGGCCGTCGTGGTCGACCTCCCGGACCTCCTCGACGTCCACGCCGACCCGGACCCCGGCCGCGACCGCGACCAGCGCCAGCGCGCCGGACCGGGACAGGCTGAACTCGATCCCCGTCACGCCCGCCAGCGCCGGGCGGTCGCCGTCGCGGGTGAACCGCAGCTCGGACGCCGGGATGCCCGTGTAGGACGCGAGGATGTCGCGCAGCGCGACATGCGCGGCCAGGAAACGGGCCCGTTCCTCGTCCACCGTGATGGCGGCGGCCCGGCGCAACTCGTCTTCGGAGAGCGCGCCGAGCAGACCGTAGGCCTCGGAAGAGCCCGGGGCGAGCACCCGCGCGAGGGCGATCCGCCACACGTGCGCGTCCCGGCCGGGGCGGAGCCGTTCACCCAGCGCGCCCGAGGGCTGCTTCCACGCCGAGAACCACTGCGTGGTCATCGGCCCAGCTTCCGGTGGATCACGTCCAGCAGTTCCGGCACGTGCTGCTCGAGGTAGAAGTGCCCGCCCGGGTAGGTCACCATCGTCGAGTCGGTGGCGAGTTCGAGCCACGCCGCCAGTTCGTCCAGATCGGCCCGCGGATCGCGATCGCCGCCGAACACGGTCAGCGGCACCGGCAACGGCTCCCCCGGGACATGGCGGTAGGTCTCGTTGACCGCCAGATCGGCCCGCATCAGCGGCAGGAACATCGCCAGCAGTTCGCGCTCGCGGCGCAGGACGTCCGGCAGGCCGCCGAGGGCGTGCAGTTCGGCGGCGAGCCGCTCGTCGGGCAAAGCCCGCAGCTGGAGCCGGGTGTCGGGCAGCTGCGGGGCCGCCCGCCCTGACACGAACAGATGCTTCGGCAGCGTGGCCCCGCGCTCCGCGAGCCTGCGGGTGAGCAGGTACGCGGTCAGGGCGCCGACACTGTGCCCGAAGAACGCGAAGTCACCGGTGAGCACATCCCCGAGCCCCTCGATCGCCGCCTCGACCAGGCTTTCGACGTCTTCGTGCGGTGTCTCGCGACCGCGTTCGGCACGGCCGGGCAGCTGGACCGGCAGGACGACCAGCCTTTCGCCCGCCGCGAGGACCCATTCCCGGTAGACCGCCGCGCTCGCTCCGGCGTGCGGGAAACAGAACAGCTTCGTCGCCTCGGCAGGCGGGATCCCGCCGGGCAGCCAGGGACATGCCGTGCTCGGAGCGGTCATCGCAGCTCCATCGTCAGATAGGGCGGCGGTGGCTGGATCGTGCTCAGATCGGACTCCAGGACGAGCCGGTCGCCGTCCCGCGAGATCTCGGTGAAGCCCGCGAACGCGTAGGTCACGTACATGACCCGGTTACGGCCGGTCTCGACGAAGTCCGCGCGCAGTTTCGCGCCGTCCTCCTTCGCCAGTCCCATGATGTGGTTGAGCAGCACGGTGCCGACCCCGCGCGACATCACGCGGCACGACATCAGCATCATCCGCAGATGCCAGGCCGGCGCGCCGCGTTCGGCCAGCGCCAGGCCGATCTTGCCGTAGCCGCCGTACTTGTCGGAAAGGGAGGCTACGAGCAGGACGTGGTCGGGCGAGGTGCGCAGCTCGTCCAGCTCGTCGTAGGAGTAGGTCCGGCCGGTGGAGTTGAGCTGGTTGGTGCGGACGGTCAGTTCCTCGGCCCGCTGCAGGTCCTCCCGCTGGGCACGCGCGATCGTGAACTTCATGTCCAAAGTGGACAAGAACTCCTCGCTGGTGCCCTCGTGATCCTGTTCGACCTGCTCCCGCACGGCGGCAGCGCGGTAGAGTTCGCGGCGCACCCGCGACTCGTCGGTGACGAACTTCGGCCGGAACTCCTCCGACGCCAGTGCCTCCCCCAGCTTCGCCACGTCGACGGTCTTGACCGAAGGCAGCGCGTGCGCGACCTCGGCCAATTCGAACGGCTGGTCGTCGACGAACGCGATCGCGTCGAGACCGATGTTCAGCGACTTCGCGATCCTTTCCACGGAACCGGATTTGGGGTTCCAGCTGATCTGCGGGTACAGGAAGTACTCGTCGAGCCCGGCCGCCTTCAGCCGCGTCATCGCCGCTTCGTGGTCGTTGCGGCTGGCCACCGAATGCAGGATGCCCAGTTCGTCGAGCCGCTTGATCTCCGCCACGACCTCCGGCCGTACGGTGACCTCGCCGTCTTCCAGCAGCGTGCCGTCCCACAGCGTGTTGTCGAGATCCCACACCACGCATTTGATCCGGCCCCGCTTGGGTTTCTCCAGCACTGTGCTGTCTCTGATCATCCCGGCACCTCCCGATACGCCTCGTCCGCGATGGTCAGCTCCTGGATCTGGGTGCTGCCCTCGATGATTTCCATGACCTTCGCGTCGCGGTACAGGCGCGCCACCGGGTAGTCGGGGCCGCAGCCGTTCGCGCCGTGGATCTGGACCGCGTCCGAAGCCGCCTTGGCCGCGGCCGTGGACGCGAAGTACTTGGCCACCCAGGTCGCCATGATGGTCGCCGGATCGCCCGCGTCCTTGAGCCGCCCGGCCTTCTCGCACAGCAGGCGCGCGGCGTCGCGCGCGGTGACCATCTCGCTGATCTTGGCGCGGATCTGCGGCAGCTCCCGCAGCAGCCCGCCGCCCGCTGAACGCGCCGACGTGTAGGCGGCCGACGCGGCGAGCGCCGCCCGCACGATCCCGACCGAACCGCACGCCACGCTGTAGCGCCCGAGGTCGAGCGCGCCGGTCATCACCGTGCCCGCGGCCCAGCCCGGCGGACCGACCAGCGCGGACGGGTCGAGCCGGACGTCGTCGAACTCGATGGTCGCCAGCATGCTCGCCGTGGTGCCGAGCATGTGCCGGACCGGGGTCACCCGGACCCCCGGATGATCCGAGGGCACCAGGAACGCGCTCATCCCGGTGGCCGTGCCGGCGAACACCAGCAACAGCCCGGCGACCTGGCCGCCGGTGATCCAGGTCTTGCGCCCCCGCAAAGTCCAGACGCCGTTCTCGGCGACGGCCACGGTGCCCGCGGCCGTCGAGTCGCTACCGCTGAAATCCGGCTCGGTCAGGCAGAACGCGCCCAGCGTCGCGCCGTCGGACAGGGCGGGCAGCCAGCGCTCGCGCTGCTCGTCGTCGCCCCAGCGTTGTACCGTCGCGGTCACCATCGTGTGCACGGTGAGCAGGCTCCGCAGCGAAGAACAGCCGCGGCCCGCCTCCTCGTGCAGCCGCCCGAGGGTGACCATGTCCAGCCCGGCGCCGCCGGCTTCGACGGGGAGGAACGGGGCCCACAGTCCCAGCTCCCCCACCCGCCTCAGCACCTCCGGGGGGATGTGCTCGGCCCGGTCCCACGCGTCCGCGTGCGGGCCGACCTCCTCGTCGACGAAACGCCCGATCACCTCGACCGCGGGCGTTTCGGGCCGTGTCCTCGCCCTCACGTCGTTCTCCCGTTCAGTGCGCGGCCGCGGCGGTACGCCGCTCGACCAGCTCGGTCATCCGCGTGACGGTGCGGAAGTTGTCCAGCTTCAGTTCCTCGTTGGGGATCCGGGTGGCGAACGCCTTTTCGATGAACATGACCAGCTCCATCGCGAACAGGGAGTTCACGAAACCCAGCGCGAAGATGTCCTGCTCGTCGGTGAACGACAGGCTGGGGAACTTCGCGCCGATGAAGCCGCGGATCTCGCCGCGGACGTCCTGCGACATGGTGGATGCCTTTCTCGCGTAGGTGGGTAAGGCGTGGGTGGCGTGATGACTCAAGGTGGTCGTGAGTGGCGATTCGGGTTCTAACCCGAATCGCCACTCACGACCAGCCGGGCCCACGTCAGCCGCCGCTCAGCCGCTGTAGTTGTAGAAACCCTTGCCGCTCTTGCGCCCGTGCAGCCCGGCCGCGGTCATCTGCTTGAGCAGCGGGCAGGGGCGGTACTTGCTGTCGTTGAACTCGTCGTAGAGGACCTCGACGCTGTAGAGGATCGTGTCGACGCCGATCAGGTCGGCGGTCTCCAGCGGGCCCATCGGGTGCCCGAAGCAGCCGCGGAACACCTCGTCGACCGTCTCCGCGTCCGCGACCCCTTCGTGCACCAGGAAAGCGGCCTCGTTGACGGTGAGCATCAGCACGCGGTTGGAGACGAACCCGGAGGCGTCGTTGACCGGGATCGGCTTCTTCCCCATCGACAGCAGCAGCTCGCGCACGATGTCCTTTGTGGACTCACTGGTGTGGTAGCCGGGGATGAACTCGCACGAAGGCTTCATCGGCACCGGGTTCATGAAGTGCACCCCCATCACCTTGTCCTGGCGCCGGGTGAGCGCCGCGACCTTGGTGATCGGGATGGCGGAGGTGTTGACGACGAACACGGTGTCGGCCTTGCAGGCCTCGTCGAGTTTCGGGTACAGGCGGGACTTGAGGTCCCAGTTCTCGGTGATGTTCTCGATCACCACTTCGGCCTCGGCGAGCAGGGTGAGCTCGGTGCCGAAGGTGATCCGGCCGAGTACGGCGGCCGCGTCGATCTCGGGGCCGCCGAGCATGCGGCTCATCCGGCATTCGAGTTCGATCCGGTCGCGGGCGTCGGCCAGTTTGCCCGGGTCGACGTCGATGAGCACGACCTCGTGCTCGCTGGTGGCGAGGTTCTGCGCGACCCCGGTGCCCATCACACCGGCGCCGACGACTCCGACGAGGGTCATCGTTCCTCCTTGGCTGCGTTGCTCGTGGTCAGGTCCAGCACGCCGTCGAGCCGGCCGTGGGCGGCCCGGACGGCGTCGGCGCCGCCGGGGTGCTGGTCGGCGAACACGACGGTCGCGCCCAGTTCGGCGCCCAGCCGGGTGGCCAGGTCGCGGGCGGTGACGTCCAGTTCGCCTTCGATCAGGTAGACCGGGGTCTCGGCGGACCGGGCGCCGAGCGCGACGTCGGTGGCGGCCCGGGTCGGCTCGATCCAGTAGCGGTCGCGCTGGAACGGATAACCCGGCAACGTGGTCTTCCGCGGGTCGCGGCCGTCGTGATAGGCCCGCCAGTCGATGTCCGCCCCGGAAAGCCAGGCGCGGCCGAGCGCTTCGGTGAGCACGGCCGTGTCCTGGCGGGGGTCGGCCTCGCCGGGCAGGGTCGGAACCAGCAGCGGCCACGAGGTCTGCGGGAAATCGGGGTGACCGCGGAACATCGAGCCGAGCGACTGCCCGGCTCCCAGTTCCAGCAACACGGTATCCGGGGAAACACTGGCAAGATGCTCGATCATCGCCGCGAACCGCACGGGACGGCACATGTGCTCGGCCCAGTAGCCGGGATCCTTCAGCTGTTTGAGCGTGATCGGCGCGCCGGTGACGTTCGACAGGTAGGGCACTTCCGGCTCGCGCGGCGTGAGGTTCTTCCGCGCCCACGCCGTCAGTTCGGCGGCGGCCGGGCGCAAGGCCCGCGAGTGGAAGGCGTGCGTGGTGCGCAGTGGCCGCGCCGGGACGCCGTGTCCGGCGAGCGCGGCGGCCAGCTTTTCGACGCCGTCGCCCGCGCCGGACACCACGATCATCCGCGGCCCGTTCACCGCGGCGACGTCGACGCCGAACGCCGTCACGTCGCCCACCAGCGCGGTGAGTTCGGCGACCCCCAGCGGGACCGCGGCCATCGCGCCTTCCGGCAGCTTCTCGATCAGCTTCGCGCGGGTGGCGACCAGCGCGGTGGCCTCTTCCAGGGTCAGCGCGCCCGCGAGGGTGGCGGCGGCGAACTCGCCGACGCTGTACCCGGCGAGCACGGACGGCTGGACTCCCCAGGCGCGCAGCAGGCGGCCGAGCGCGTAGCCGAGGGTGAACACTGCGGGCTGGGTGACCGACGGAACGGCGTCCTCGCTGTCGGTCGCGCGGCCCAGCAGACGGGCGAGGTCGCCGCCGTCGGAACCGCGAGAGCCGTGCAGGCTCGTCGTCGGGTCAGTGCCGAGATGCGCCTTGAACAACGCGGCGCATTCGTCGACAGCGGCTTTGAACTCCGGCTCGCTCTCGTAGAGCCCGCCCGCCATACCGCGGTACTGCTCGCCGACCCCGGCGAGCAGGAAGCCCGCCTTGCGCGGCTTCGAGTCCGCTTCGGCGACCACGCGGGTCTCGGACGCGAGTGCGCCAGTCGCCTCGTCCACAGAGGACACGACCGTCATCCGCCGGTGCTCGAAAGCCTTCCGTCCGTTGTGCAACGTGTAGGCGACGTCGGCCAAATCCGTCCACTCAGGACTGGAGGCGGCGAGCCTGCCGGTCATCGCGTCCGCCGCTTCGGAGGTCCGCGCGGACCACACGAGCAGCTGGTGCGGACGCGCGGGCGGACGCTCCGGGCAGTTCTCCGGCGCTTCCTCGATGACGACGTGGGCGTCGGTGCCGCCGAAGCCGTACGCACTGACGCCCGCCAGCCGGGGCCGCTCGCCGCGCGGCCAGTCGCCCAGTTCGTTCTGCACGACGAGTTTGTCACCGCTGCGGGCGAGCTGCGGGTTGGGCTTCTCGAAGTTGACCGCGGGCGGCAGCTTCTCGTGGTGCAACGCCAGCGCGGCCTTGATCAGCCGGGCGACACCGCCCGCCTGGTTGATGTGCCCGAGGTTCGCGTCGATCGAGCCGAGGGTGACCCGCTCGACGCCATCGACGTCGAAGATCTTCTGCAGTGCGGAGATCTCGGCGACGTCACCGAACGGGGTGCCCAAAGTGGACACTTCGATATGGTCGATCTCGTCGGGCTCGACGTCGGCGGCGGCCATCGCCTCCGCTACGACGGCGGCCTGGCCGGGAACGCCCGGCAGATTGAACCCCTGCCGCGCGCGGTTGCCCTCGTGGTGGATGGCCCAGCCCCGGATCACCGCGTAGACGCGGTCGCCGTCGGCCAGCGCGTCCTCCAGCCGCCGCAGCACGACGACGCCGAGACCGTTGCCGGGGACCTTGCCGTTGGCGCCCGCGTCGAGGATCCGGTTGATGCCGTCGGGCGCGAACCGGCTGCCCTCACGGTAGAGGTAGCCCGGTTCCTGAGGCACCACAACGGAAACCGAACCGGAGACGACCAGGTCGGATTCGCCGGTGAGCAGGCTGGAACAGCCCTGCGCGACGGCGGCGAGAGCGGTCGAACTACAGCTCTGCACGCTGACCGACGGGCCGGTCAGGTCGAGCGCGTACGACAGCCGGGACGCGAGCAGATCCTTCTCGTTCTGCAGGATCAGCTGATCCGGGCCGACGGTCAGCGCGGTGACGTCGTTGGACAACAGGTTCGACAGCAGGTACGTACTCGGGGCACCGCCGGCGAACACCCCGGCGAGGCCTTCGATCCGGTCCGGGTCGACACCCGCGTCCTCCAGCGCGTGCCACGCGCATTCGAGGAACAGCCGGTGCTGCGGGTCGAGGAGTTCGGCGTCGGCGCGGCTGTAGCCGAAGAAGTCGGCGTCGAAGCGGTCGATACCGGGCAGCAACCCGGCCGCGGGGACAAACGCGGGATCGTCGGCCACTTCGGCGGGAACACCCGCGGCCAGCAGCTCGGCGCGGGTCATCCGGGTGATGCCGTCGCGGCCGGCGCACAGATCGGCCCAGAACTTGCCGATGTCGGGCGCGCCGGGGAAGTTCCCGGCCATGCCGACGATCGCGATGTCGTCGCCGGTGTCCCGTTCTCGCGTGGTCATGGGGTGGTTCACCTTCCGGTCCGGCTCGGGCGCTTGCGGAGCTTCGCGGTGCGGGCGCGGCGGCGCTCACCGCGGGCGGAGACGTCTTCGGTGGGCTCGGCGGCCACCTGCGGCGCGCCGGGTTCGCCGAGGAGCGTGACGAACTCGGCGATGGTCGGTTTCTCGAACAGGCTCGCCGGGGCCAGTTCGACGCCGAACTCCTTGGCGACGCGGCCGATCAGCACCAGGCCGATCAGCGAAGTACCACCGAGGTCGAAGAAGGGGTCGTGCACGCCGACCTGTTCCAGGCCGAGGCAGTCGCACCAGGCGGCGGCGACCCGCTCTTCGGCCGGGGTGCGCGGGGCGACGTACGCGGTGCGCAGATCGGGCCGCGGATACCGCTCGCCGGTGGGGATCGCGGCGTCGGCGCCGACCATCGCGTCGACCGAACCCATACGGGCGAGCGCCGCCAGCACGTCGGCCAGCGGGAGCGGCAGCACGGTCACCAGCGGCTCGCCGGAGACGATGATCCGCGAGAGCAGTTCGGTGCCTTCTTCGGCGCCGATGCCGAACTCCTCTCGGAACTTGCGGGAGCCCTCCTGCGCTTCGGCGGAACCCGAGAGCCCGGACGCCGTCCAGGCGTCCAGCTGCCAGGGCCCCCACGCGACCGACACGACCTGCTTGGCCGGACCACGTCCTCCTGCCGAGGCCGAGGCGACCCCGTCGAGGAAGGCGTTGGCGGCGGAGTAGTCGATCTCCCCGACGCCGACGGTGAGCGTCACCGTCGAGGAGTACAGGACCAGCAGGTCGACCGGTTCGACGCGCAGCGCCTCGGTCAGGGCGAGGGTGCCGTCGACCTTCGGCGCCAGCACCGCGGCCGCCTGCTCACGCGTCTTGTTCTGCAGCAGGCCACCACCGGCGATCCCGGCCGCGTGCACCACACCGTCGAGGTACCCGAAGTAGCCGCGGACCTCCGCCAGCAACGCCGCGGCCTCGCCGGGGGCGCTGACGTCGGCGCGCAGGGTCAGGACGTCGGCGCCGAGGGCGCGCAGATCCCGGACCGCCAGCAGCACTTCGCTCGTGCGGTCGTCGACGCCGTGGTCGGAGATCCAGTCGTCCCAGGTCTCCTCCGGCGGCAGGTCGGACCGGCCGGCCAGCGCGAGGTTCACGCCCAGCGGCGCGAGCCGCCGCGCCAGCGCGAGGCCGAGGACACCGAGCCCGCCGGTGATCAGGTAGGTCCCACCGGGCTTCCAGGCCAGCGAGTCGTCGACCTCGGGCAGCTCGACGACGTCGAAGCCGCGCAGCCAGCGGCGCCCGCCGCGCCAGGCGGCGACCGCGACTCCGTCGACAGTGTCCACAGTGGACGCAGCCAGGAGGTCGAGCTCGTGGAGGGCCTGGGCGACCTTGTCCCCGGCGCGGTCGAAGTCCGCGTACTGCGCGTGGACCAGCGGGTACTCGGCGGCGATCGCGTCGGCCGTGGCGGCGATGGTCGGGGCGAAGGCGTCGGTGGCGTCGCCGCCGAGGACGTCGAACCCGTTGCGGCCCAGGGCGAGCAGGTCGACGCGGCGGCCCGCACATTCGGCACCGATCGCCTTGCCGAGCTCCAGGAGACTGTAGAAGCCGGACTCGAGATCGCTCGTGGTGAGGCCGTAGGCGTGCACGATCCGCAGCGGGCCGTCCCCGGCGAGCACCTGGCGGTCCATCTCGGAGGCGACCGTGACGCGGTGCCCGGCGGCTTCCGCGGCGGCCGCGAAGTCGTCGGCGAAGGCACCCGGCTCGGCGAACAGGACCAGGTCCCCCGGCGTCGCGGGGACTCGGCGAGTGGTGTCCCGGTGCCACGTCGGAGTGTGCGCGGCCAGACCGGCGCGAACGGGCGTCTCCGGCTCGGCGGCGGACATCTGGTTGAGCGACCAACCCGAGCCGCGCGAGGCGACCTCCGGCCAGTAGCGGGTGCGCTGGAAGCGGTAGCCGGGCAGCGAAACGAACCGGCGGTCCGGTCCCGCACCGTCCGCCCAGCCGATCTCGACGCCGTGCTCCCACAGCGCGCCGAGCGCGGTCAGCCAGGCACGCCGTCCGGCACCGGCCACCGGCTCCGGCAGCAGCGAGACCACCGGCGTCTGCGGCAGATAGCGTCCGGCCGCCTCGGCGCCGTCGTCGCCGAGACCCGCCTCGACGAGGACTCCGGCGTATTTCGCCAGTGCCAGCAGGCCGTCTTCGAAGCGGTCGTCCGCGATCCGCCAGTGGGCCGGGTCCGCGGCCTCGGCGGCGGTGAGCACCGTGCCGGTGCGGGGCGAGATCACCGGCGCCGTGGGCGTTCCCACTCGTGGGACCGGCCCGCCGAGCGCGAGTTCGAGGCCTTCGGCGAGCCCGAACAACCCGCCCGCGACGGCGGCGACGCATTCGCCGGTCCCGCGTCCGAGCACCACGGCCGGTTCGAGGCCCAATGCGGTCAGCAGCCGGCAGAAGGCGTACTCGACGGCGAAGACCACGGCTCGTTCGTCGGCCTCGGCCGTGCCGTAGAGCGCGCCGAGGAGGTCGGCCCGGCCGTCCAGCAGGGCGGCGCATTCGTCGATCGCGGCGCGGAACGCGAGTTCCGTGCGGTACAGCTCGTCGGTGGCGCCCTGCCAGGCGCGGCGGGTGCCGGGCAGCAGGAGACCGAAGCGCCGCTTGTCGGTGACGGCCGTGGCGCCGGTGACCGCGCGCAGTGCCGTGACGGCGTCGGCGTGGTCGCGCACCAGCACCGCCTTGCGGACCGGCAGTGCGCTACGCCCGGCCTGAGTCGTGAAGGCGACGTCGGCGAGTTCGAGGTCTTCGGTCAGGTGGTCGGCCAGAGCCTCGGCGTTCGCGCACAGCCCGGCTTCGCTCTGCCCGGACACCGTGAGCAGTTGCCATTCCGGGCCCGGCGCGGGCATCGGAGCGGGCGCCGCCTGATCGAGGACGAAGTGGACATTGGAGCCGGACCAGCCGAACGAGCTGACGCCCGCGCGCAGCACCCCGTCGGCGTTGGCCGGGAAGGGACGCGCCTCGGGAACCGGGCGGACCGTGCCGTCCACGGTGACCACCGAGTTCGGCGTGTTCAGGTGCAGGTTGCCCGGCAGGGTGCCGTGTTCCAGCGACAGCACGGTCTTGATCAGCCCGGCCATCCCCGCCGCGGCGAGCGTGTGGCCGACGTTCGTCTTGACGGCGCCGACGTAGAGCGGTTCGGGCGCGTTCCGCTCGCCGAAGATCTCACCGAGGGCGGTGAACTCGATCGCGTCGCCGAGTTGTGTGCCGGAGCCGTGTGCCTCGACGTAGCCGACCTCGTCGGGGGTGACCCCGGCGTCGGCGAGCGCCGCGCGGATGACCGCGTTCTGCGCCGCGCGGCTGGGCGCGGTGAGCCCGTTGCTGCGGCCGTCCTGGTTGGTCGCGGTGCCGCGGATGACCGCGCGGGTCCGCCTGCCCGGGCCGACCTCGCCCGCCCGGCGGAGCACCACGACGCCGCCGCCCTCACCGATGACGTAGCCGTCGGCGCTCTCGTCGAAGGTCTTGGTGCGGCCGTCGGCGGCCAGCATGCTCATCTTGCAGGACTGGATGAACACGTCCGGGTTGATCATCGCCGAGGCCGCGCCGACGATCGCGATGTCGCATTCGCCGCGGCGGAGGCTCTGCACGGCCAGGTGCGCCGCGCTCAGCGCCGACGAGCAGGCGGTGTCGACGGTCAGACAAGGCCCGCGAAGGTCGAGCAGATGCGCGATGCGGCCGGCGGCGGCGGAAAGCGAGCTGCCGAGCCCGAAGTAGGGGTCGTCGGCCGCGTCCATGCCGTCGGCTTCGAGCTGCCGCATGCTGTACTGCATGGTGTCGATCAGCCCGGCGAACACGCCGGTGCGGCTGCCGCGCAGTTCGTCGGCGGTGAGCCCGGCGTCTTCGATGCCTTCCCACACCAGTTCCATGAGCAGGCGGAAGGTCGGGTCGAGCCGCCGCGCTTCCTGCGGTGAGAGGCCGAAGAACGCCGCGTCCCAGCCAGCGATGTCGTCGACGAACGCACCCTGCTGCGTGTACGCCTTGCCCGGCGCGGTGCGGTCGGGGTCGTAGTAGTCGGCGGCATTCCAGCGATCCGGCGGCACCTCGCGGACCAGATCCTTGCCCTGGACGAGGTTCTCCCAGAACTTCTCCGGGGTGTCGCTGCCACCGGCGAAGCGGCAGGACAGACCGACGACGGCGACGTCCTGGCCTGCGGCGGCCGGTCCGGTCACGACGGTCCGCGACTCCTGGGCCACGGGGGTGAGCGCGGCCAGCAGATGCGCGGCGAGCGCGGCCGGGGTGGCGTGGTCGAACACCATCGTCGGCGGGAGCGCCAGCCCGGTCTCGGAGTTGATCCGGCCGCGCAACTCGATGGCGGTGAGCGAATCGATGCCCAGTTTCGTGAACTGCTGCCCGGCCGGGACACCGTCGGTGTGCCCGAGGACGGCGGCCGTGTGGGTCAGGACCAGTTCGGTGAGCGCGCGTTCGCGTTCGGCCTCGGGCAGTCCGGCGAGCCGGGCTCGCCACGCGTCGGCGGCTTCGGCGCCTTCCTCGGCGCGGGCGGCTTCGGCCTCGGCGATGGCGACGACCTCGGGCAGGTCGGCCAGCAGCGGGCTCGGCCGCAGCGCGGCGAACGGCGGGGCGAACTTCTCCCAGGTCAGTTCGGCGACGGTCAGCGCGGTCTCGTCCCGGTCCAATGCCTGCCCGAGCGCGACCAGGCCGATCTCCGGTGCCATGGCCGGGACGCCGAGACCACTGAGCAGTTCGTCGAGGTCCGCGCCGACACCCATGCCGACCTCGCCCCAGCGACCCCACGCGATCGACGTCGCGGGGAGCCCGTTCGCCCGGCGGCGCTGCGCGACCGCTTCGAGATACGCGTTCGCGGCACCGTAAGCACTTTGGACCGCGTTGCCGATGGAAGCGGCGATCGAAGAGAACAGCACGAAGGCGTCGAGATCGAGCCCGTCGGTGAGCTCTTCGAGGTTGCGCGTCCCGGCGACCTTCGGGCGGAGGACGTCGGCGTAGCGCGTGCGGTCCATCGACTCGATGAGGCCGAGTTCGAGCACGCCGGCGAGGTGGAAGACCGCGCGGAGATCGTCGCGGATCGGCTCGACGACGGCTGCGAGGGCGTCGCGGTCGGCGACGTCGCACGCGGCGATGGTGACGCGATCCCCGGCCAGTTCCGCCGCGCCGGGAGCGTCTTCTCCCTGGCGGGAAACGAGAACGACGCGGTCGGCACCGTGGTCGACCAGCCAGCGGGCGACGATGCCGCCGAGTCCGCCGGTTCCGCCCGTGACGAGCACGGTGCCGCGCGGCTGCCAGGACCGCTGGGGCTCGGCAGGCTCGGCGTGAGCGAGCCGCCTGCCGAAGGCGCCAGCGGCCCGGACGGCGACCTGGTCCTCACCGCGAGGGCCGCTGAGGACGCCGCGCAGGAGGGCTACGGTCCGCTCTCCCTGCTCGGCCGGGACGTCGACGAGACCGCCCCACGCCTGCGGGTTCTCCAGCGCGGCCGCCCGGCCGAAACCCCACAACTGGGCCTGGGCGGGCGAATCCGGCGCGTCGTGGGCGCCGGTCGAGACCGCGCCCCGGGTGAGCGTCCACAGTGGACCTTGCGGGTCGCGGGCGGTCAGCTCCCGCACCAGGGTCATCGTGGCCTCGGCGCCGAACGAGAGCCCGTCTGTCTCGGTCTCGTCGAAGGCCAGCAGGGACAGGATGCCGTCGAAGGTCTCGTCCGGCAGGTCCACGCGATCGGGCTGCTCGACGACGAGCCGCCGCACCTCGGCATCGGACAGGGCTTCGGCGGCGGTCTCGATCCACGGATGTTCCTGGGCCGAGGTGACGAGCAGCCAGCGGCCGGTGGCCGTGGTCGCCGCGGGGGTGAAGGGCTGCCAGCGGACGTGGTAGGCCAGCGAAGCCGCTTCGGCCGACAGCGACCGGGCGCGGCGGTAACGCGACAACGCGGGCAGGACCGTGCCGAGCGGCGCCTCGATGTCGGACAGCTTCAGCTCGGCGGCGAACTCGCCGACGTCGCCCGATTCGACGACCGACCAGAACCGGCCGTCCTCAGCGGCGGTGAGCAGCGTGCCCGGGTTCTCCAGCCAGAAACGCTTGCGCTGGAACGGATAAGTCGGCAGGGTGACGACCCGCGCGCCACTGCCGCCGAGGTAGGCGGCCCAGTCGACACGGGCGCCGTTGGCGTGGATCAGGCCCAGCGCGGTGACCAGCGTGGCGGCCTGGTCGCGGTCCTTGCGCTGGGCCGTGGCGAACACAACGCCTTCAGGGCGGACCGACCGGCCCATCGGGGTGAGCGCGGCGTCCGGGCCGAGTTCGAGAAAGGTCGTGACGCCTTCGCCGTGCAGGGTTTCCACCGCGTCGGCGAATCGGACGGTCCCGCGGACGTGCTCGGCCCAGTACGCCGGGTCCGTGAGCCGGTCGGCGAGGTCGCCGGTCAGTGTCGAGACGACCGGGATCGTGGGTTCGCGGAAGGTCAGGGTCCGTGCGACGGCGGCGAAGTCGGCGAGCATCGGCTCCATCAGCGCCGAGTGGAAGGCGTGGGACACCGAAAGCCGCGTCGTGCGGCGGCCGGGGAAGCGTTCCGCGACGGCGGTGGTCGCCGCCTCGGCGCCGGACAGGACGACCGCGCGCGGGCCGTTGACCGCCGCGAGGGCGACGTCGGCCGACAGGTACGGTCGGACCTCGTCCTCGGTCGCCTCCAGCGCGATCATCGCGCCGCCCTCGGGCAATGCCTGCATCAACCGGCCGCGAGCAGCGACCAGGCGAGCCGCGTCCTCCAGCGAGAACACGCCGGCGACATGGGCGGCCGCGATCTCCCCGACCGAGTGCCCGGCGAGGAAGTCGGGCGTGACACCCCAGGACGCGACGAGCCGGAAGAGTGCGACCTCGAACGCGAACAGGGCGGGCTGGGCGAATTCGGTGCGGTCCAGGCGCGCCGCGTCGGTGCCGAAAACGACGTCACGGACTCCGGGCAGGTGTGCGCAGGCCTCGTCGAAGGCCTCGGCGAACACCGGGAAACACTCGTGGAGACGGCGGCCCATGCCGAGCCGCTGTGAACCCTGGCCGGTGAACAGCACGGCCAGCCGTCCCGCGGTGTCGCTGCCGGTGACCGTGCCCGCTTCGCCGCCCGCGAGGGCGCGGAGACCGGCAGCCAGCTCGGCGCGGTCGGCACCGGTGACGACGGCGCGGTGCTCCATGGTGGCGCGGGTGGTGGCCAGCGAGAACGCGACGTCGACCGGTTCGGCGCCGGATTCGTCCACAGTGGACAACAGGGCGGCGGCCTGCGCACGGACGGCGGCGGGCGAGGCGCCGGACAGCACGTACGGAACCACCGGCGGCGCCACGATCTCGCGCTCCTCGGCGGCGTCTTCGGCCGGCTGCTCCAGGATGACGTGCGCGTTGGTGCCGCTGATGCCGAACGACGACACGCCCGCGCGGCGCGGCCGGTCCGTCGCGGTCCACGGCCGGGCCGTGTCGAGCAGTTCCACGGCACCGGCGGACCAGTCGACGTGCGGGGACGGCGCGTCGACGTGCAGGGTGGCGGGCAGCTTGGCGTGGCGCATCGCCTCGACCAGTTTGACGATGCCGGCGAGACCGGCGGCGGCCTGGGTGTGGCCGATGTTGGACTTCACCGAGCCCAGCCACAGCGGGGTTTCGCGGTCCTTGCCGTAGGTGGCCAGCAGCGCCTGTGCCTCGATCGGGTCACCCAGCGCGGTCCCGGTGCCGTGTGCCTCCACGACGTCCACAGTGGACGCTTCGATTCCGGCGTTCGCGAGCGCGGCGCGGATCACGCGTTGCTGCGACGGCCCGTTCGGAGCGGTCAGGCCGCTGGAGGCGCCGTCGGAGTTGACCGCGCTGCCGCGGACGAGCGCGAGGACCGGATGGCCGTTGCGGCGCGCGTCGGACAGCCGCTCCAGCACCAGCATCCCGGCGCCCTCGGCCCAGTTGGTGCCGTCGGCGGCGGCCGCGAACGGCTTGCAGCGGCCGTCCGGTGCGAGCCCCCGCTGCCGCGAGAACTCGACGAACGCCCCCGGCGTCGCCATCACCGTGACACCGCCGGCCAGCGCCAGCGTGCACTCCCCCGACCGCAGCGCGCGGGCCGCGAGGTGGACCGCGACCAGCGACGACGAGCATGCCGTGTCGATCGATACCGACGGCCCTTCGAGGCCGAGCGCGTAGGAGACGCGGCCCGACACGACGCTGCCGGAAGTGCCGATGCCGAGGTAGCCCTCGTGCTCTTCGGGTAACGCGGTCAGCCGTGACGCGTAGTCGGTGAACCCGACCCCGGCGAACACCCCGGTGGCGCTGCCCTTGAGCGAAAGCGGGTCGATCCCGGCCCGCTCGACGGCTTCCCACGCCGTCTCCAGCAGCAGACGCTGCTGCGGGTCGGTCGCCTCGGCCTCCCGCGGCGAGATGCCGAACAGCTCGTTGTCGAATTCCGCGGCGTCGTGCAGGAATCCGCCCTCACGGACGTAACTGGTGCCTGGCACGGACGGGTCGGGATCGTGGATCGCGTCGGTGTCCCAACCGCGGTCGGCCGGGAACGGCGAGATCGCGTCACCACCGCCGTCGACCAGCTCCCACAACTGTTCCGGGGTGCGGACACCGCCGGGGAACCGGCAGCTCATCGCGACGATCGCGATGGGCTCGGTCTCCTTCTCCCGCGCGTCCGCCAGCTCGCGGCGGCTCTCCCGCAGGTCGGCCGCCATCCGCTTGAGGTAGTCGACGTACTGCTCTTCCGAAGGCATGTCACGGCTCCTCAATGTCTGTAGTGAACTCGCTATCGCGGCGGCAGGGCGCCTTTCCCTCGCTCGTGACACGGACGACCGGACAGCGCCCTGCCGACGTCGATCGAGGTCGCGGGTTCACGCGTCTGGTCACCTTTCCGAGAGATGTGTCAGCTCCGCCGGCTGGCTCCTGAATGGATGGGGGCGGTCTCAGCGCGGGCCGAATTCGTCGTCGATCAGCGCGAGGAGGTCGTCCGGTGAAGCTGCGTCGAGGTCTGCGTGGGCGGGCTTCTTCGCCGCCCAGGCCGACAGCAGCCGCTTCAGCCGTCCGTCGATCTCCGTGTCGCCGGGGTCGGCGCCGTCGAGCAGGGCTTCGAGCCGGGTGATCTGTTCGGTCACCGCGGCGGCCGCGCCGGTCTCGGGGGCGAGTTCGGTCTGGAGGTACTTCGCCAGCGCGTCCGGCGCCGGGTAGTCGAAGACGACCGTCGTGGGCAGGGTGAGGCCGGTCGCGGCGGCCAGCGCGGTCCGGAACTCGACGGCGGTGAGCGAGTCGAACCCGAGGTCGAGGAAGCCGCGGCCGGGGGCGATCGCGGCCGCCCCGGCGTGCCCGAGCACGGCCGCGGCCTGCCCGCGCACCAGGTCGAGCAACGCGCGTTCCTGCTCCGCTTCGGCCAGCCCGGCGAGCTTGACCCGCAGGGCGCCGGCGTCGGCAGCCGCGGCGGTACGCCGGACCGCGGGCACCAGATCGCGCAGGACCGGCGGAAGCTGCCCGGCCGCGGCGGCGTCGGCGAGACCGGCCTTGTCGAGCTTCACCGGGACCGAGGCGACCACGTCCGCGGCCAGTGCGGCGTCGAACAACGCCAGCCCTTCCTCTGTGCCCAACGCGGGGAAACCGTTGCGGCTCAAGCGTTGCCCGGCCTGAGTGCCGAGGGCGCCGCCCATGCCGTCCGCCCAGCGGCCCCAGGCCAGCGAGCGGGCGGGCAGGCCGAGCGCCCGGCGGTGCACGGCGAGACCGTCGAGGAAGGCGTTGGCGGCGGCGTAGTTGCCCTGCCCCGCGTTCCCGAAGACCCCGGCGGCCGAGGAGAACAGGACGAACGCCGCGAGTTCGTGGCCCTTGGTCAGCTCGTGCAGGTGCCAAGCGGCGGCGGCCTTGGGACCGAGTACGCCGGCGAGCCGATCCGGGGTGAGCGCGCCGACGAGACCGTCGTCGAGGACGCCCGCCGCGTGCACGACCCCGTTCAGCCGGGGGATCCCGGCCAGGAGGCGTTCGACGGCGGCGCGGTCGGCGACGTCGCACGCTTCGACGCGGACCTCCGCGCCGAGAGCCGTCAACTCGCCGGACAACTCGGTCGCGCCCGGGGCGTCGGGACCGCGGCGGCTGGTGAGCACCAGTTCCGTGACGCCGTGCGCCCGCACCAGGTGCCGCGCGAGCTGGGCACCGAGCCCACCGGTGCCGCCGGTGACGAGCACCGCTCCCCCGGCCAACACCGGAGTCTCGGTGGTGTGAGCATGCACCAGCGAGAGCTTCGGCGCGTACAACTTGCCTTCTCGCACCAACAGTTGGTCTTCGCCGGTGGCAAGCGCCTTGCCGAGGAGCGTGGTGTCACCGTCGCCGTCGACGAGGACGAACCGGCCGGGGTTCTCCGACTGTGCCGCGCGCACCAGACCCCAGACCGCGGCGGCCGCCGGATCCGCACCGTCCTCTTCGGACAATGCGACGGCACCGGCGGTCAGGACGACCAGCCGGGTTCCGGTGTACGCCGGGTCCTGGAGCGCGGCGAGCACGGTCGCCGTGGCCGACCGTGCCGCGTCGGCCACATCACCCGCCGGTTCGGCGAGTTCCAGGACCACCGCGTCGGGCAGCTCGGCGCCGACGTCTTCGCGGCGGACCCAGGACACTTCGCCGTCGCCCGCCGGTACGGGCGACCAGACGATCCGGTGCAGCGACTCGCTCGGTGCGGTCACCACGGCCGGGCGCTCCCCGAAGGTCACCTCGGCGGACAGCACCGGGGCTCCCGCGAGGTCGAACACCGCCAGCTCCCCCGCCGGGCTCAGGTGCGCCCGGACGGTCGTGGCGCCGGTGGCGTGCAGGGTCACGTTCCGCCAGGCGATCGGCCAGCCGTGTCCGGCCAGGACCGGGTCGAGCAGGCTCGGGTGCAGGCCGTACAGCTGCGCGCCGTCGTCCGGCAGGGTCAGCTCGGTCGGCGGTCCGGCCGGGTCCGACGGGGCCGGAGCCGGTGTGGTGACCAGGAATCCGGTTCCGTGCCGCTGCCAGCCTTGCCCGGCGCGGGTGTGGATCGAGACCGGGCGGCGGCCGTCGCTCTCGGTACCGACGGCGACCTGGACCTCGCGGTCCCCGGTCAGCGGTGCCTCGACCGCGAACTCCGCCAGCGTGCCCGCGCCGGCCTCGTCACCGGCGCGGATCGCCAGTTCGACCAGCAGGGTGTCCGAGGCGTCGGCGGGGAGGAAGCCGGTGCACAGGACCGAGCCGTCGTCCGCCGACGTCACGGCGTTCGCCAGCACCGGGTGGCGCAGGCCGCCGGCGATGCGCGCCACGGCGGGTTCGCGCAGCCAGTACCGCTCGTGCTGGAAGGCGTAGGTCGGCAGGTCGACGACCCGCGGTTTCGCGGGGGCGAAGAACGTAGCCCAGTCGACGTCGATCCCCCGGACGTGCAGACTGGCCAGCGCGGTGACCGCCGTCGCCGGCTCGTCCTTGTCGTCGCGCAGGGCGGGGGTCGCCTCGCCGGATCCCGCGGCCAGTGCGGAAAGCACCGCCGCCGGACCGATTTCGAGGTAGGTGGTCACGTTCTCGGCCACGAGCGTGTTCAGCGCGTCGGCGAACCGGACCGGCTCCCGCACATGCCGCACCCAGTACGCGGGGTCGGTCAGCTCGGTGGCGACGGCGCCGGTGACCGCCGAGACGACCGGGATCGACGGCTCGGTATAGATCAGGCTCCGCGCGACTTCCGCGAAGTCGTCGAGCATCGGGTCCATGAGCGGCGAGTGGAACGCGTGGGAGACGTCGAGCCGCTTCACCTTGCGGCCGCGGGCCTCCAGCGCCGACGCGGCCGCCAGCACCGGCCCCTCCGCGCCCGAGAGCACGACGGCGTCCGGGCCGTTGACCGCCGCGACGGCCACGCCGAACTCGGCGACCTCGGCCTCGGTGGCCTGCACGGCGACCATCGCGCCGCCTTCGGGCAGCGCTTCCATCAGCCTGCCTCGCGCTTCGATCAGCTTCGCCGCGTCTTCCAGCGAGAACACGCCCGCGACGTGGGCGGCGGCGATCTCGCCGATCGAGTGCCCGGCGACGAAAGCCGGGCGCACGCCCCACGACTCGAAGAGCCGGTGGAGCGCGACCTCCAGGGCGAAGATCGCGGGCTGGGCGGTCCCGGTCCGGCTCAGATCACCGTCGAGCGGGAGCAACGCCGCGATCTCGTCGTAAGCCTCGGCGAAGGCGGGGAAGGCTTCGTAGAGTCCCTGCCCCATGCCCAGTCGCTGCGAGCCTTGACCGGTGAACAGGAAGGCCAGGCGGCCGGACGCGGGTTCGCCGGTGACGACGCCCTGAGCGGATCCGCCCGAAGCGAGCGCCCGCAGGCCCGCGCCCGGATCGCCGACGACGAACGCGCGGTACTGGTGATGGGTGCGAGTGGTGGCGAGCGAGTAGCCGACATCAACAGTAGCGTCCACTGTGGACAATCGGAAAGCCTGCGCCGCCAATGCCGCCGGAGTACGTCCGGAAAGCACCAACGGCAGAACGGGCAGCGTTCCCGAAGACTCGGGCTCGGGTTCGGCCGGGGCCTGTTCGAGGACGACGTGGGCGTTGGTGCCGCTGATGCCGAACGACGACACCCCGGCGCGACGCGGGCCGCCGGTCTCCGGCCACGGCGTCCGCTCGGTGAGCAGCGCGATGTCCCCGGCCGTCCAATCGACGTGCGGCGTCGGCTCGTCCACGTGCAGGCTCGCCGGGACGATCCCGTGGTTCATCGCCTCGACCATCTTGATGATCCCGGCGACCCCGGCGGCGGCCTGCGTGTGGCCGATGTTGGACTTGACCGAACCGAGCAGCAGCGGCCGCTCGCGGTCCCGGCCGTAGGTCGCCAGCAGCGCCTGCGCCTCGATCGGGTCGCCCAGCGGCGTACCGGTTCCGTGCGCTTCGACGACGTCCACAGTGGACGCTTCGATCCCGGCGTTCGCCAGCGCCGACCGGATCACGCGCTGCTGCGAAGGTCCGTTGGGGGCGGTGAGCCCGTTGGACGCGCCATCCTGGTTGACCGCGGAACCCTTGACGACCGCGAGGACGCGGTGCCCGTTGCGGCGGGCGTCGGAAAGGCGTTCCAGTACCAGGATCCCGACGCCTTCGGCCCAGTTGGTGCCGTCGGCGGCCCCGGCGAACGGCTTGCAGCGGCCGTCGGGCGCCAGCCCGCGCTGCCGCGAGAACTCGACGAACATGTCGGGCGAGGCCATCACGTTGACGCCGCCCGCCAGTGCCAGCGTGCACTCCCCCGACCGCAGCGACTGCGCGGCCAGGTGCACGGCGACCAGCGAAGACGAGCAAGCGGTGTCGACGGAGACGGCCGGGCCTTCCAGACCCAGCGAGTAGGCGACGCGTCCGGAGACGACACTGCTGAAGGAAGCGGTGCCCAGGAAACCCTCGACCTGCTCGGGAATCGCGCTCAGCCGCGAGATGTAGTCGTTGGACAGGGCACCCGCGAAGACACCGGTGCTGGTGCCGCGCAGGGAAGCCGGATCGATGCCCGCCCCCTCCAGCGCCTCCCACGCGGTCTCGAGTACCTGGCGCTGCTGCGGATCCATCGCCAGCGCTTCCCGCGGTGAGATCCCGAAGAACTCGGCGTCGAAATCGCCCGCGTTGTACAGAAAGGCGCCCTCGGACGCGTAGGTGGTGCCGCGGTGATCGGGGTCCGGATGGAACAGCGAGTCCAGCGGCCAGTCGCGGTCGGCCGGGAAGTCCCCGACACCGTCGCGGCCCTCGGCGACCAGCTGCCAGAGCTCGGCGGGTGAGGTGACCTCGCCCGGGTACCGGCAGCCCATGCCGACGATGACGACCGGATCGTCGTGGATACCGGCCCCGGTCGTGGCGGGGGTGACCACGACCCGGGCCGGCGTCTCGTCCCCGACGAGTTCGCCACGCAGGAAGATCTTCAGCGCGTCGGGCGTCGGGTGGTCGAAGACGAGCGTCGCGGGCAGCCGGAGACCGGTGGCGGCGCCGAGACGGTTGCGCAGTTCGACCGCGGTGAGCGAGTCGAAGCCGATTTCGTTGAACGCGCGGGTCGCGGCGATCCCGGCCGCGTCGGCGTGCCCGAGGACCAGCGCGACCTCACGGCGCACCAGGTCCAGCAGGAGTTCGTCCCGGTCCGGCGCGGACAGCCCGGCGAGCTTGCGCCGCAGTTCGCCCGCCTGCTCGGCGGTGGCGGTCTTCGCCTTGGCACGGCCGGAACCGCCGACGAGCGCGCGGATCAGCGGGGAGATCGGGGCGTCGCTGCCGCGGACGGTCGCTCGGTCGAACTTGAGGCCGAGCAGGACGGCGTGGTCGAGGCCGACCGCGCGGTCGAACATCGCCAAGCCCTCTTCGGGATCGATTGGCGGGAAACCGCTGCGGCGCATACGTTCTTCGCCCGCGTCGCCGAGTTCGCCTTTCATCCCGCCGGACCACAGGCCCCACGCGACGGACTGCGCGGCCAGGCCTTCGGCGCGACGGCGGGTGGCGAGGCCGTCGAGGAAGGCGTTGGCGGCGGCGTAGTTGCCCTGGCCGGGGTTGCCGAGCACACCGGCGGCGGAGGAGAACTGGACGAACCAGCGCAGCGGCAGATCCGCGGTCAGCTCGTGCAGATGCCAGGCCGCGTCGGCCTTCGGGGCGAGGACGCGGTCGAGGCGTTCGGGATTCAGCGCGTCGATCGGGGCGTCGTCGAGGACACCGGCCGCGTGGACGACGGCGGTCAGCGGGTGCTCCGCCGGGATCGAAGCGAGCAGCGCGGCGACGGCTTCGCGGTCCGCGCTGTCGCACGCGGCGATGGTGACGGTCGCGCCCAGCGCGGTCAGCTCTTCGGACAGCTCAGCCGCGCCTGGGGCGTCCGGGCCGCGGCGGCTGGTCAGGAGCAGATGCCGGACGCCGTACTCGGCGATCAGATGTTTGGCGAGCAGGGCGCCGAGACCGCCGGTGCCGCCGGTGATCAGGACAGTGCCGCCGGGCTCCGGCCCGCGCGGGATGGTCAGCACGACCTTGCCGATGTGCTTGGCCTGACTGAGCAGCCGGAACGCCTCCGGCGCCCGGCGGACGTCCCAAACGTGACACGGCAACGGCTTCAGCACACCACTCGCGAACAACTCCAGCACTTCGGCCCACATGCGGGAGAACTGCCCGGGGCCGGCTTCGATGAGGTCGTAGGGCCGGTAGTGCACACCGGGGTGCCGCGCGGCGACCTCGCCGGGGTCACGCAGTCCGGCCTTGCCCATCTCCAGGAACCGGCCGCCACGCGGCAGCAGCCGAAGGGAGGCGTCGACGAAGTCACCGGTGAGCGCGTCGAGGACGACGTCGACCCCGCGGCCTTCGCTGGTGGCGAGGAAGTGCTGTTCGAAGTCGAGGGTGCGGGAGTTCGCGATGTGGCCGTCGTCCAGCCCGGCTTCGCGCAGCACGTGCTGCTTAGCCGGGCTGGCGGTGCTGTAGACCTCGGCGCCGAGATGGCGGGCGATCTGGATCGCCGCCATACCGACGCCACCGGCGCCCGCGTGGACCAGGACGGACTCCCCCGCCTTCAGTCCGGCGAGTTCCTTGAGACCGAAGTAGGCGGTGAGGAACACCAGCGGCACGGACGCGGCTTCCTCGTCCGTCCAGTTCTCGGGAATGCGAGCGCACATCGAGCGCTGCGCGGTGGTGATGGAGCCGATGCCGCCGATCGCGACACCCATCACGCGGTCGCCGGGCACCAGATCGTCCACTTCGGACCCGACCTCGGTGACCACACCGGCGATCTCGTTGCCGAGCGGCCCGGGCTCGCCTTCGAACATGCCGAGGACGTTGAGCGCGTCGCGGAAGTTGAGACCCGCGGCGGCGACGGCGACCCGGATATGCCCGGGTTTCAGGGGTTCGAGGGCCTGAGGGCAGGGTTCGAGCCGCAGTTCCTCCAGCGTTCCGCGAGCCGCCATGCCGAGGCGCCAGGCGGGTTCGGCGGGCGGGCTGAGCTCGTCGGCGCCGGGGACCGAGCCGAGCCGAAGCGCGGCGAACACACCGTCGCGCAAGGTCAGCTGGGGTTCGCCGGTCGCCAGCGCGGCGGTGAGTTCGGTTTCGGTCAGATCGCCGGTCTCGGTGTCGACGAGGACGACCCGGCCGGGGAGTTCGCTCTGCGCCGAGCGGCCGAGGCCCCAGACCGCGGCGGCGGCCGGATCGACCCGGCCAGGGCCGATGGCGGCGCAGGTGATGAGGACGAGTTTCGCGTCGGCGAAGCGGTCTTCGGCGGAGAACTGCTGCAGGACGGCGAGGACCTCACGGGTGGCGATGCGGGCACCCGCCGGGTCGGTGAACACCGGGAGCACGACCACCGGCGGAACGGCGCCGCCGCCGACCCGCCCGTGATAGGCCCACTCGACCGGCGCCGGTTCGGCGGGGGTGGGCAGTGGCGTCCAGTCGAGGCGGAACAGCGAGTCGAGACCGGGGGCCGCCGAGGTGACGGGGGCGAGTTCGCGCAGAGTCAGGGAGCCGATGGTGACGACCGGTGTTCCCGTTCCGTCGGCGGCGCGCAGGGTGACGGCGCCGGACGGTCCCGGCGTGAGCTTCAGCCGCAGCGCGGACGCGCCGGTGGCGTGCAGGGTGACGTCCTGCCAGTGGAACGGCAGCTTGGCGCCGCCCGGTTCCCCGGCCAGCAGACCGATCGTGTGCAGACCGGCGTCCAGGAGCGCGGGGTGGAGACCGAAGCGCTCGACGTCGGCCTTCGCGGTGTCTTCCGGCAGCGCGGTCTCGGCGAAGATCTCCTCGTCCAGCCGCCAAGCGGCCTTGAGTCCCTGGAAGGCCGGGCCGTATTCCAGTCCGGCGGCGGCGAACACCGGGTAGACGTCGGCGACGTCGATCGAGACGGCGTCACGGGGCGGCCACTCGGCGAGGTCGAAACCGGCGGCCGGAGCCTGCGGCGCCAGGGTTCCCGAACCGTGCAACGTCCAAGCGCCTTCCCCGGCGCGCGAGTACACGGCGACGGCGCGACGGCCGCTTTCGTCCGGCCCGGCCAGGACGACCTGGACGTCCAGCGGACCCGCCAGGACCATCGGCTCGCGCAGGGTGAGTTCTTCCAGGTGCGCGCAGCCGGCTTCGTCCCCGGCTCGTAGCGCGAGCTCGACCAGGGCCGTACCCGGCACGATGACGGTGCCCGCGACCGCGTGATCGGAAAGCCAGGGATGGGTGGACGGCGAGATCCGGCCGGTCAGCACGACCCCGGCGCCGTCGGCGAGCGGAACGGCCGCGCCGAGCAGCGGGTGAGCGGCGTCGGCCAGGCCGAGCCCGCCCGGGTCGCCCGCGCCGCGGCCGCCGCGCAGCCAGTAGTTCTCGCGCTGGAACGGGTACGTGGGCAGATCGACCGTGCGGGCCCCGGTGCCCTCGTAGCACGCGGTCCAGTCGACGCGGGCGCCGCGGACGTGCAGTTCGGCGAGCACGGTCATCGCCGTCTGGGCTTCGGCGCGGTCCTTGCGCAGCACCGGGACGACGAGGGTGCCTTCGGGCGGCAACGTCCGAGCGGCCATCCCCGCCAGCACCGCGTCCGGGCCGATCTCGACGAACCGGGAAACCCCTTCGCCGCGCAGGAATCCGACGCCGTCGGCGAACCGCACCGGCTGCCGGACATGCCGCGGCCAGTAGCCGGGCACGGTGACCTCGCCGGGACCGGCGAGACGGCCGGTCACGTTGGACACCACCGGGATCGACGGCGTCCCGTGCGGGATCTCCGCGGCGATGGCGCCGAATTCGGCGAGCATGCCGTCCATCCGCGCCGAGTGCGACGCGTGAGAGATGTTGAGCCGCTTGATCTTCCGGCCGCGTTCGGCGAATTTCGCGGCGAGGGCCTCGGCGGCGGCTTCCTCCCCGGAGACGACGACCGAGTCGGGGGCGTTGAGCGCGCCGATGGCGAGACCGTCGGTCAGTTCGGCGGCGACCTCCTCCTCGGTGGCCTGGACGCCGATCATCGCGCCGCCCGGCGGCTGGGCCTCCATCAGGCGTCCGCGCGCGGTGATCATCCGCGCGGCACCGGCCAGGTCCCAGACCCCGGCGACATGGGCCGCGGCCAGCTCACCGGCGGAATGGCCGACGACGTAGTCCGGGTGCACGCCCCACGACTCCAGCAGCCGGAAGAGCGCGACCTGCACGGCGAACATCGCGGGCTGCGCGAAGGTCATCCGGTCGAGCAGCTTCTGGTCGTCGCCGAAGACGACGCCTGCCAGCGGGCGGTCGAGGTGCGGGTCGAGGGCGGCGCACGTCTCGTCGAAGGCGGCGCGGTAGGCGGGGAAGGTGTCGTACAGCTCGCGGCCCATGCCGCAACGCTGGGAACCCATGCCGGAGAACAGGAACGCGGTGCGCCCGAGCAGCGGCTCGCCGGTGACGACGCCGGGTGCGGGCTCGCCCTCGGCGAGCGCGGTCAGCCCCGCCGCGAGGTCTTGCCGGGTGCTGCCGACGATCGCGGCGCGCGACTCCAGCGCGGTGCGCGTGGTGGCCAGCGACCAGCCGAGATCGAGCGGATCGAAGGTGTCCACTGTAGACAGAAGTTGTGCGGCGGCGGCTTTCAGCGCGGCGGGGCCGCGCGCCGAAAGGGGCCACGTCTGGACGGCGGGCGGAGTCCGCTCCGGCTCGGCGTCCTCAGCCGAAGGGGCCTGCTCCAGGATGACGTGCGCGTTGGTGCCGCTCATGCCGAAGGACGACACCCCGGCGCGGCGCGGGCGGTCGCCGGTCTCCCATGGCCGGGGTTCGGTGAGCAGTTCGACGGCTCCGGCCGTCCAGTCGACGTGCGGGGAAGGCTCGTCGACGTGGAGGGTGCGGGGCAGCACGCCGTGCCGCATGGCCTCGACCATCTTGATGATCCCGGCGACCCCGGCGGCGGCCTGCGTGTGCCCGATGTTCGACTTGACCGAACCGAGCCACAGTGGGGTTTCCCGCTCACGGCCATAGGTGGCCAGCAGTGCCTGCGCCTCGATCGGGTCGCCGAGGGTGGTGCCGGTGCCGTGCGCCTCCACGGCGTCGACGTCGGCGGCGGTCAGCTTGGCGTTCTTCAGCGCGGCACGGATGACGCGTTGCTGGGCCGGCCCGTTGGGCGCGGTCAGGCCGTTGGACGCGCCGTCCTGGTTGACCGCCGTTCCCCTGAGGACGGCGAGGATCCGATGCCCGTTGCGGCGCGCGTCGGACAGCCGCTCCAGCAGGAGCATGCCCGCGCCCTCGCCCCAGCCGGTGCCGTCCGCGCCGGCGGCGAACGCCTTGCAGCGCCCGTCCGGCGCCATCCCGCGCTGGCGTGAGAACTCGACGAACGTCTCCGGCGTGGCCATCACCGTGACGCCGCCCGCCAGCGCGAGCGAGCACTCCTCCGACCGCAGCGCGTGCGCCGCGAGGTGGACCGCCACCAGCGAAGACGAGCACGCCGTGTCGATCGTGACCGCCGGGCCCTCCAGCCCGAGGGTGTACGACAGCCGGCCCGACAGCACACTGTTGGACGAGCCGGTGCCGAGAAACCCTTCGACCTCTTCGGATTCGCCGTCGAATCCGGAGACGTACTCGGTGCGCATGGCGCCGGCGAACACCCCGGTGGCGCTGCCCTTCAGCGCCGCCGTGTCCAGCCCGGCCCGTTCGAAGGTCTCCCAGGTGACCTCCAGCAGCAACCGCTGCTGCGGGTCCATCGCGAGCGCTTCCCGCGGCGAGATCCCGAAGAAGCCCGCGTCGAATTCCCCGGCGTCGTGCAGGAATCCGCCCTGGTCGCTGTAGCTGGTGCCCCGGTGTTCCGGGTCCGGGTGATAGAGCCCGTCGGTGTCCCAGCCCCGGTTCGCCGGGAATCCCGTCATCCCGTCCCCGCCGCCGTCGACGAGGTCCCACAGTCCTTCCGGCGAGGTGACCCCGCCCGGGAAGCGGCAGGCCATGCCGATCACGGCCAGCGGTTCCGAACCGCTTTCCTCGGCCTCTCGCAGCCGGCGCCGCGTCTCGCGCAGTTCGGCGGTCAGTCGCTTGAGGTAGTCGAGCGTCCGCTCGTCGGTCGTCATGACGGTGGTCCTCCTCGCGGCGGCGGGCCGGGGTCAGAGTTCGTTGTCCAGCAGGGCGAACATGTCGTCGATGGTGTCCACTTCCAGATCCGCGTCGCCGCCGGACGACGGCCGCGTCCGGTCCTGCCACAGGGACACCAGGTTCCGCAGCTTCGCCTCGACCTCGGCACCGTCCGCGCTCGCCAGGTCCGCAGTGGACAGTTCGGCGGCGAGCCGGTCGATTCCCGAGGCCAGCCCGGTTTCCGCGGCCGGGGCCGCGGCGTCTATCTCGGACTGCAGGAACTTGGCGAGGTCGTCCGGGGTCGGGTAGTCGAAGATCAGCGTCGCGGGTAGGCGCAGCCCGGTGGCCGCGTCGAGCCCGTTGCGCAGCTCGACCGCGGTCAGCGAGTCGAAGCCCAGTTCGGTGAACGCCCGGCCCGGCTCGATCGAGTCCGCGCCGTCGTGCCCGAGTGCGGCCGCGGCCTGGCCGCGCACCACCCCGAGCAGCACCAGTTCGGCGTCCGCCTGCGACAGCCCGGCGAGCCGCCGCTTGAGCCCGTCGGCCTGCGCCGCCGCGTCCACCGGTGCGGCACGCCGCACCGAGCCGCGCACGAGACCGCGCAGCAGCGGCGGCACCGGTCCGGTCATCGCGCGGAGCCCGGCGACGTCCAATTTCACCGGCACCGAGACCGGTTCCGCCAGGCCGGTGGCCAGGTCGAACAGCTCCAGTCCCTCGGCGGGAACGAAACTGCCGACCCCGTCGCGGCCCATGCGGTCCGCGTCGGCGGAGTCACCCATGCCGTCGGCCCAGAGACCGAAGGCGAGCGAGGTCGCGGGCAGGCCGAGACCACGCCGGTGCTGCGCGAGCCCGTCGAGGAAGGTGTTCGCCGCGGCGTAGTTCGCCTGCCCCGGCGCGCCGAGCACCCCGGCGGCCGAAGAGAACAGGACGAACATCGTCAGGTCGTGGCCGTGGGTCAGCTCGTGCAGGTTCCACGCCGCGTCCACCTTGGGCCGCAGCACCTTCTCCAGCCGCTCGGGGGTGAGCGCGGTGAGCAGGCCGTCGTCGAGGACACCGGCCGCGTGCACCACCCCGCTCAGCCCCGGGGTCCGGTCCAGGACCGCGGCGAGCGCGGCGCGGTCGGCGGCGTCGCACGCCTCGATCCGCACGGTCGCGCCCAGCCCGGTCAGTTCCGCCGCCAGGTCGGCCGCGCCAGGCGCGTCCGGGCCGCGGCGGCTGGTGAGCACCAGATCCTTGACGTCGTGCCGGATGACCAGATGCCTGGCCAGCACCGCGCCGAGACCTCCGGTGCCGCCGGTGACGAGCACGGTGCCACCGATCGGGCGGCGCGGAACGGTCAGCACGACCTTGCCGACGTGCTTGGCCTGCGACAGGAAGCGCAGCGCCTCCGGGGCCCGGCGCAGATCCCAGGTTCGGATCGGCAGCGGGGTGAGCGCGCCCTGGTCGAACAAGGCGATCAGCTCCTCCCATATCCGCGCGATCCGGCGGTTGCCCGCGTCGATCACGTCGAACGCCTGGTAAGTCACACCGGGATGGTGCCCCGCGGCGCCGCCGTCCGGACGGACGTCGGTCTTCCCCATTTCCACGAACCGCCCACCACGCGGTAACAGGCGCATCGACGCGTCGATGAAGTCGCCCGTCAGCGCGTTGAGGACGACGTCCACGCCCTTGCCGCCGGTGGTCTCGCGGAACCGCTCCTCGAAGTCGAGCGTCCGCGAAGACGCGATGTGGTCGTCGGCGAGCCCGGCGGCGCGCAGGACGTCCCATTTGCCCTCGCTGGCGGTGCCGAACACCTCGGCGCCGAGATGCCGGGCGAGTTGCGTGGCGGCCATCCCCACGCCACCGGCGGCGGCGTGGATGAGCACCGACTCGCCCTTCTTCAGCCCGCCGAGGTCGGTGAGCGCGTAGTAAGCGGTGAGGAACACCAGCGGGACCGACGCGGCCTCTTCGAACGTCCAGCCCTCGGGCATCTTGGCCAGCAGATCCCGGTCGGCGAAGGTGAGCGGGCCGAACCCGCCGTGCACCAGGCCCATCACGCGGTCGCCCGGGACGAGGTCGGTCACCTCGGAGCCGACGTCGGTGACGACACCGGCGGCCTCGTAACCGATCCGACCGGCGTCGCCCGGGTACATGCCGAGCACGTTGAGCACGTCGCGGAAGTTCGTCCCGGCCGCCCGGGTGGCGATCCGGACCTCGCGCGGCAGCAACGGTTCGAGCACATCGGGGTACGGCTCGAAGGAGAGCCTGTCGAGGGTGCCCTTGACGACGCTGTCGAGGCGCCAGGCCGGTTCGTGCCACGGCGGCACGAGATCCGGCGACGACGCGGCGGTCAGCAACCGGGCGGCGTGGACGACGCCGTCCCGCACGGCCAGCTGGGTTTCGTCGCCCAGCACGGCCAGCGCGGTGTCGACGTCGGCCTCGGCCGCGTCGAGCAGCACCAGCCTGCCGGGATTCTCGGACTGGGCGCTGCGGACCAGACCCCACACCGCGGCCGAAGCCGGGTCGACAGTGTCCGAAGTGGACACTGCGACCGCGTTCTCGGTGCGCACCACGAGGGTGGTGTCCTTCTCCTCGGCCAGCCATTCCTGCAGCTTCGCCAGCGTGCTCAGCAGAAGCGCGTGGGTGGCCGCCGGGGTCTCGCCCGCTCCCGGCACCGCCGAGAGCAGCTCCGTCGGCGCGACCGGGGACCCGGTCGTGACCTGCGACCAGGCGAGCCGGAACAGCGAGTCCGAAGTGGACGAAGTCGCCGGGCCGAGATCCGTGACCTCGCGCAGCAGCAACGATCCCACCGTCAGCACGGGTGCTCCGGCGCCGTCGATGAGCTCCAGCCGCACCGAGTCGGTCCCGGAGGCGGCGACCCGGACCCGGGCGGCGGTGGCGCCGGCCGCGTGCAGGACGACGTCACGCCAGAGGAACGGCAATCGGGTGGTCTCGGCGTTCCCCGGCAGCAGGCCGATGGCGTGCAGCGCGGCGTCGAGCAGGGCCGGGTGCAGGCCGAACTTCCCGGCGTCGGCATGCGCCACCGCGGGCAGTTCGAGGTCTGCGCAGACCTCGTCACCCACGAGCCAGGCGGCGGTGAGGCCCTGGAACACCGGCCCGTACTCCAGGCCCGCGTCGGCGAGCCCCGGGTAGAGCTCGGTGACGTCGAGGCTTTGCGCTCCGGCGGGCGGCCACGCGGTGTCCTTGGCCGCCGGATGAGCGTCGCCGGGGGCGAGCAGGCCGGTCGCGTGTTCGGTCCAGGGAGCCTCGTCGAGCCGGGAGTGGATAGACACCGGACGCCGTCCGTCGTCGTCCGCGGCCCCGACCACGACCTGCACGGCGAGCCCGCCGGTCTCGGGCAGCACCATCGGCGCGGCGATGGTCAGTTCGGCCACGCGAGCGCAGCCGAGTTCGTCGCCCGCCCGGACGGCGAGTTCGACCAGTGCCGCGCCGGGGACCAGCACGGTGCCGAGCACCGCGTGGTCGGCCAGCCACGGCTGTGCCGCGCGGGAAAGCCTGCCGTACCCGACCAGGCCGTCCTCACCCGCCGTCGGCACGGTCGCCCCCAGCAGCGGATGCCCGGCCGCGGCCAAGCCCAGCCCGGCGGCGTCACCGGCGATGGCGGGCGGGTCGAGCCAGAACCGCTCGCGCTGGAACGCGTACGTGGGCAGCGGGACGGCGTGGGCGCCGGTGCCGTCGAAGAACGCCGTCCAGTCGACCTCGGCACCCGTCGCAATCAGTCGGCTGAATGCGAGGGCGGCGGTCTGCCGTTCGTCGCGATCCTTGCGCAGCACCGGGACGAACATCGCGTCGGGGGCGCTGTCGAGACCCATCGCGGAGAGCACGCCGTCCGGGCCCAGCTCAGCGAACCGGGTGACCCCCGCCTCGGTGAGCGCGCGGACGCCGTCGGCGAACCGGACGGGCTCGCGGACGTGCCGGACCCAGTAACCCGGGTCGGTCCACTCCGCCGATTCGGTGACCGTGGAGACGACCGGGATCCGCGGTTCGTGGTAGTCCAGGGACGCGGCGACTTCGGCGAACTCCGCCAGCATCGGCTCCATCAGAGAGGAGTGGAACGCGTGCGAGACGACCAGTGCCTTGGTGCGGCGGCCTTCCGTCGCGAACGCCTCGGCCACCGCGCGCACCGGACCGTCCACACCGGACAGAACGATCGCCTGCGGCCCATTGACCGCGGCCAGGCAGACCTCGTCGGACAGGTACTCGCGCACCTCGTCCTCCGACGCCTGGACCGCGACCATCGCGCCGCCTTCCGGCAGCGCCTCCATCAACCGGCCGCGAGCCTCGACGAGTTTCGCCGCGTCCTCCAGCGAAAGCACTCCCGCCACGTGGGCGGCGGCGATCTCGCCGATCGAATGCCCGGCCAGGAAATCGGGCCGGATGCCCCACGACTCCACGAGCCGGAACAGCGCCACTTCGAGGGCGAAGATCGCGGGCTGCGCGGTACCGGTGCGGTCGATATCACCATCGAGCGGGAGCAGCGCGGCGACCTCGTCGTACGCTGCCGCGAACACCGGAAATGCCTCGTAGAGTCCTTGGCCCATGCCGAGCCGCTGGGAACCCTGACCGGTGAACAGCAGCGCGAGTTTGCCTTCGGTGGCACGGCCGGTGACGACCTCCGGCGTGGTCCGGCCGCCGGCGAGCGCGGCCAGCCCGGTGCGCAGCGCGTCGGCGTCGCCGGTGAGCACCGCGCGCCGCTCGAACACGGTCCGGGTGGTCGCCAGCGCGTAACCGATGTCGACCGGGTCGGCGAATCCGACGGTGCCGAGCAGCCGTCCGGCCTGCGCTCGCAGCGCGTCTTCGGTGCGGGCGCTGAGGACCCACGGCAGCAGCGACGGCGATGCCGGGGTCCGCGCGGGCACCGAAGGTTCGGGGACCTGCTCCAGGATCACGTGCGCGTTGGTGCCGCTGATCCCGAACGCCGAGACCGCCGCGCGCCGGGGACGGCCCGCCTCCGGCCACGGTCGTGCCTCGGTGAGCAGCCGGACGTCGCCCGCTTCCCAGTCGACGTGCGGGGACGGCTCGTCGACGTGCAGGGTGGCGGGCAGGACGCCGTGCCGCATCGCCTCGACCATCTTGATGATCCCGGCGAGACCGGCGGCGGCCTGCGTGTGCCCGATGTTGGACTTCACCGAACCCAGCCACAGCGGTTCTTCGCGGTCCTGGCCGTAGGTGGCCAGCAGCGCCTGCGCCTCGATCGGATCGCCCAGCGCCGTCCCGGTGCCGTGCGCCTCGACAGCGTCCACAGTGGACGACTCGACGCCCGCCGCGGCCAGCGCGCGGCGGATCACCCGCTGCTGCGAGGGTCCGTTGGGAGCGGTCATGCCGTTGGACGCGCCGTCCTGGTTGACCGCGCTGCCGCGCACGACCGCCAGCACGCGACGTCCGTTGCGGCGCGCGTCGGAAAGCCTTTCCAGGAGCAGGAAACCCGCGCCCTCGGCCCAGGCGGTGCCGTCGGCCGCGGCCGCGAAAGGCTTACAGCGGCCGTCCGCGGCCAGGCCGCGCTGACGCGAGAACTCGATGAACGGGTTAGGGCTGGCCATCACGGTCGCGCCGCCGACCAGCGCCAGGCCGCATTCACCCGAGCGCAGCGCCTGCGCCGCCCAGTGCAGGGCGACCAGCGAGGACGAGCACGCCGTGTCGACCGAGACCGCCGGGCCTTCGAGCCCGAAGGTGTAGGCGACCCGGCCGGTCAGCACGCTGCTCGCGCTGCCGGTCCCGAGCAGGCCTTCCATCCCGTCCGGGGTGGCGGCCAGCCGGGAGGCGTAGTCGTCGTACATGACGCCCGCGAACACACCGGTGGCGCTTCCGCGCAGCGAGACGGGGTCGATCCCGGCGCGCTCGAACGCTTCCTGCGCGGTCTCCAGCAGCAACCGCTGCTGCGGGTCGACGGTGACCGCCTCCCGTGGCGAGATACCGAAGAACTCGGCGTCGAAGTCGGCGGCGTCGTGCAGGAAGCCGCCCTCGCGGGCGTAGCTGGTGCCGGAGTGGTCGGGGTCCGGGTGGTAGAGCCGGTCGAGGTCCCAGCCGCGGTCGGACGGGAACGGCGTGATCGCGTCGGTCCCCTCGGCGACCAGGCGCCACAGGTCCTCCGGCGAGCTCACGCCGCCCGGGAACCGGCAGCTCATCGCGACGATCGCGATGGGCTCGCCGGGCTCGGCGACCCGGACCGCCTCGGCGTCCACAGCGGACTCTTCACCGGCCAGCTCGGTACGGATATGGGTGGCCAGCGCTGTCGGGTTCGGGTGGTCGAACACCAGCGTCGCGGGCAGCCGCAGACCGGTCGCCTCACCGAGCCGGTTGCGCAGTTCGACGGCGGTGAGCGAATCGAAGCCGAGTTCGGTGAACGCGCGACCGGCCTCGACCGACGTCGCGGTGCCGTGTCCGAGCACGTCGGCGACGTGGCCACGGACGAGGTCGACCAGATGCGAGAGCTGGTCGGCGGGGGCGAGGCGGCTCAGTGTGGCGGTCAGCCCGGCGGCGGCCGCGGCGTTGGCCGCGCCCCTCCGCTTCGGCACCCGGACCAGACCACGCAGCGCGGGGGCGGGCTCACTCGTGCGGGCCAGCGTGCGCAACGTCGCCAGGTCGAGCTTGACCGGAACCGGGACCGGCGTCGAGGCGGCCAGCGCGGCATCGAACAGCGCCAGGCCTTCTTCGTCGGTCAGCGCGCCGAAGCCGGCGCGGGCCAGACGGTCCACATCGGACTGACCGCCCATGCCGCCTGCCCACAGGCCGTACGCCAGCGAACGAGCGGGCAGGCCTTCCGCGTGACGGCGGCGCGCGAGGTCGTCGAGCAGGGCGTTGGCGGCGGCGTAGCTGGCCTGCCCCGGACCACCGAGGATCCCGGAAACCGAGGACACCAGGACGAACTGGGTCAACGGCCTGCCGAGGGTGAGGTCGTGGAGCGCGAGCGCCGCCTCGGCCTTGGGCCGCAGCACGGTGTCGAAGCGCTCCGGGGTCAGCTCGGTGACGACGCCGTCGTCGAGTACACCGGCGGCGTGCACGATGCCGGTGAGGTCGTCGATCCCGTCGAGCAGCGCGGCGAGCGCGTCGCGGTCGGTGACGTCGCAGGCGACGACGTCGGCGCCGAGTTCTTCCGCCAGTTCCGCGGCGCCGGGAGCGTCGAGGCCGCGGCGGCTGGTGAGCACCAGCCTGGTGACCTGTGGCGCCAGGTGCCGGGCGATCGCGGCGCCTACACCGCCGGTCCCGCCGGTGATGAGAACCGTGCCCTCGCCCCAGATCGCGGGTTCTCCCGCCGTGGCACGGGCGAGCCTCGGTACTTCCACGACGCCGTCGCGGACGCGGACCTGCGGTTCGCCTGTGGCCAGCGCCTTCGCGACGTCATCCCCTTCGAGGACGACGAACCGGTCCGGGTGCTCCGACGCGGCGGTGCGGACGAGACCGCGGACGGCGGCTCCCGCCGGGGTGTCGCCGGTGCACACCACGAGGCGTGTTCCACCGTCGGCGAGGAATTCCTGGATCGCGGCCAGGGTCGCGGCCAGCGCGGCACGCGGATCACCGTCCGGCGCGGTGAAGACCTGGACGTCTTCGCCGGTCTCGCCGTCGGCGGGGACCTCGACCCAGGTCAACTCGTACAGCGAGTCCGTGCCGCGCTGCCTCGGTGCCTCCGCGGCCCGGACCGCGACCGTGCCGATCGTGGCGACGGGCGCACCGGTGGTGTCGGTGGCCAGCAAGGAGAATCCGGAGCCGGCGGGCGTGACCCGGACGCGCAACGCGGTGGCGCCGGTGGCGTGCAGGGTGACGTCGCCGAACAGGAACGGCAGGCGGGTGCCCTCCCCCGGCGTGAGCCCCAGAGTGTGCAGCGCGGCGTCGAGCAGTGCCGGGTGCAGGCCGAAGCCGTCGACTTCGGTTCCCTCGGGCAGTTCGACCTCGGCGAACACGGTGTCACCGTCGCGCCAGGCGGCGGTCAGCCCGCGGAAGGGCGGGCCGTAGTCGAGCCCCGCCGCCGCCATGTCCGCGTAAAGCCCGTCGAGGGAGATCGGCTCGGCGGCGGGCGGCCACTCGGTGAGGCCGGACGGCGCGGCGGCCGCCCCGGGAGCGAGGGTGCCGGTGGCGTGCTCGGTCCACTCCCCTTGCGGGGCACGGGAGTGCACCGAAACCGGGCGGCGACCGCCCGTGCCCGCCGCACCGACGAGCACCTGGACGTCCAGCGCGCCATGCGGCGGCAGCACCAGCGGCGCGGCCAGGGTCAGTTCCTCCACGCCTCCGCAGCCGGCTTCGTCACCGGCGCGGACCGCGAGTTCGAGCAGCCCGGTACCGGGGACGAGCACTTCGCCGAACGCGGCGTGCCCGGCCAGCCACGGATGCGTGGCGACCGAAAGCCGTCCGGTGAGGACCCAGCCGTCGCCGTCGGCGAACGGCACGGCGGCACCCAGCAGTGGATGCCCGGCGGCCTGGAGCCCGGCCGTGGTGACGTCACCCGTGCCGCTTCCGGCGGCGAGCCAGAACCGGCGGCGGTCGAACACCGACGTCGGCAGGTCGACGGCACGGGCACCGGTCGGGCGGAACACCGCGGCCCAGTCGACGGGGACACCGCGGGTGTACGCGGCGGACACCGTGGTGAGCGCGGTCTCCGCCTCGTCACGGTCGGCGCGCAGGAACGAAGCCGCGAAGGTGTCCGGGCCGTCGTCCGCGAGCGCGGTCAGCACGGCGGCCGGGCCGACTTCGAGGAACCTGGTCACCCCGGCCTCCCGCAGCCACGCGAGACCGTCCGAGAACCGGACGGTGGCACGGACGTGTTCGACCCAGTACTCCGGCTCGGTGACCCGTGCCGCAGGTTCGCCGTCCACTGTGGACACGAAAGGGATCACCGGGGCGGAGAAGTCGAGTTCCCGCACCACGGCGGCGAACTCGTCGAGCATCGGCTCCATCAGTGCCGAGTGGAAGGCGTGCGAGACGTCCAGCCGCTTCGTGCGGCGGCCGAGCTTCTCGAACTTCTTGGCCAGTTTGAGTGTCGGCGACGCGGCACCCGAAAGCACGACCGCGTCGGGGCCGTTGACGGCGGCCAGCGACACCTTCGGCGTCAGGTGCTCGCGCACCTCGTTCTCACTCGCCTGGACCGCGACCATCGCGCCGCCCTCGGGCAGCGCCTCCATCAACCGTCCGCGCGCCTCGACGAGCTTGGCCGCGTCCTCCAGCGAAAGCACGCCCGCCACATGCGCGGCCGCGATCTCGCCGATCGAATGCCCGGCCACGAAGTCGGGCGTGATGCCCCAGGACTCGGCGAGCCGGTACAGCGCGACCTCCAGCGCGAAGATCGCGGGTTGCGCGGCACCGGTGCGGCTCAGGTCACCGCCGACCGGGAGCAACGCCGCGACCTCGTCGTAAGCGGCGGCGAACGTCGGGAAGGCGGCGTAAAGCCCTTCGCCCATACCGAGACGCTGCGATCCCTGACCGGTGAACAGGAACGCCGTCCGCCCAGGCAGTACGCGCCCGGCGACGACGGACGGTGTGGCCGCGCCTTCGGCCAGCGCTGCGAGGCCGGTGCGGAGATCCGCGTCCGTGGCGCCGAGCACGACCGCGCGGCGTTCGTGCGCGGTGCGGGTCGTGGCGAGCGCCAGGCCGACGTCGACCGGCTCGCCGTCACGGTCGAGCAGGCGCCCGGCCTGCTCGCGCAAGGTGTTCTCGGCGCGGCCGGAGAGCACCCACGGCACGAGCGCGGGAGCCACGACCTCGCGCGGGGCAGGCGTTTCGGCCGGAGGCTGTTCGAGGATGACGTGCGCGTTGGTCCCGCTGATCCCGAAGGACGACACGGCGGACCGCCGCGGCCGCCCGGTCTCCGGCCACTCCCGGCCTTCCGCGAGCAGCTCGACGTCACCGGCTTCCCAGTCGACATGCGGCGTCGCCTCGCCCAGGTGCAGCGTCGGCGGCAGGACACCGTGGCGCATCGCCTGGACCATCTTGATGATCCCGGCGACGCCCGCCGCGGCCTGCGTGTGGCCGAAGTTGGACTTCACCGAGCCGAGGTACAGCGGTTCACCGTCACGCTCGCGGCCGTACGTGGCCAAGAGCGCCTGAGCCTCGATCGGGTCGCCCAGCGTCGTGCCGGTGCCGTGTGCCTCGACGGCGTCCACAGTGGACGACGGGACACCGGCGGCGGCCAGCGCCTGGCGGATCACTCGCTGCTGCGAAGGACCGTTCGGGGCGGTGAGACCGTTGGACGCGCCATCGGAGTTGACCGCCGAGCCCTTGACGACCGCGAGCACGCGGTGTCCGTTGCGGCGCGCGTCGGAAAGCCGTTCCAGCACGAGCATCCCGGCGCCTTCGGCCCAGCCGGTGCCGTCGGCGTCGGCCGAGAAGGACTTGCAGCGGCCGTCGGCGGCGAGGCCGCGCTGACGCGAGAACCCGATGAAGGTCTCGGGCGTCGCCATCACCGTGACACCACCGGCGAGCGCCAGCGAGCATTCCCCCGACTTGAGCGCCTGGGTCGCCCAGTGCAGGGCGACCAGCGACGAGGAGCACGCGGTGTCGACCGAGACCGCCGGTCCTTCCAGGCCGAGGGTGTAGGCGACGCGGCCGGACAGCACGGAGCCCGAGGTACCGGTGCCGAGGAAGCCCTCGACGTCGTCGGGAACGTCGTCGCCGAGCCGGGTGCCGTAGTCGTGGTACATGACGCCGGCGAACACGCCGGTCGGGCTGCCCTTGAGCGACGTCGGATCGGTGCCGGAGCGTTCCAGCGCCTCCCACGCGACTTCGAGCAGCAGGCGCTGCTGCGGGTCCATCGCGAGCGCTTCCCGGGGCGAGATCCCGAAGAACTCCGGATCGAAGTCGCCCGCGTCGTGCAGGAATCCGCCCTCGCGGGTGTAGGTCTTGCCCGGCTGGTCGGGGTCGGGGTCGTAGATGCCGTCGACGTCCCAGCCGCGGTCCTCGGGGAACCGGGTCACGCCGTCACGGCCGCCGGCGACGAGGTCCCACAGTTCTTCGGGCGACGTCACCCCACCCGGGTAACGGCAGGCCATGCCGACGATGACGATCGGGTCGCCGTCGGCGCGGACGGCGGTGAAGACCGGGGTCGCCTCGGCGGGTTCGTCGAGCAGTTCGGCGAGCAGGAATTCGGCCAGCGCCACCGGGGTCGGGTGGTCGAAGGTCAGCGTCGCCGGGAGCCGCAGTCCGGTGACCGTGCCGAGCCGGTTGCGGAACTCGACCGCGGTGAGCGAGTCGAAGCCGAGGTCACCGAAGGCGCGGTCGGCTTCGACGGCGTCCGGGCCGGTGTGGCTGAGGACGTGCGCGGCTTCGGTGCGGACCAGCTCGGTCAGCAGCCGCGTGCGCTCGCCCGCGGGCACACCGGCGAGACGCTGGCGCAGCCCCGTGGCTTCCGCTTCCTCCGCCGCCCGGCGGCGTCGTGGCCGCACCAGGCTCCGGAGCACATGCGGTACCTCGGTCTCCGCCCGCAGCGCGGCCAGATCGAGCTTGGTCGCGACCGGGCGCGGGTTGTCGCCGAAGGCCAGCAGATCGAACAGCTCCAGCCCGGCTTCGACGGGCAGTGCCGCGCCACCGCGACCCTCGCCCATGCCGGTTTCCCAGAGGCCGTAGGCGATCGACGTGCCGGGAAGGCCCTGGGCGCGCCGGAGGGTGGCGAGCCCGTCGAGATAGCCGTTGGCGGCCGCGTAGTTCGCCTGGCCGGGAGCGCCGAGGGCGCCGGCGATCGAGGAGAACGTGACGAACAGCTTCAGGTCCGTGGTCAATTCGTGCAGATGCCGCGCGGCGTCGGCCTTCGGTCCCGCCACGGCGGCGAGCCGCTCGGGTGTCATCGCGGTGAGGACACCGTCGTCGAGGACGCCCGCCGCGTGCACCACACCGCTGAGCGGCGGCTCGGCGAGCGCGAGCACGGACTCCAGCTGAGACCGGTCGGCGACATCGCAGGCGGCGATCGTCACCTCAGCGCCGAGCGCGGTGAGGTCTTCCCGCAGGGTTTCGGCGCCGGGAGCGTCCGCGCCCCGGCGTCCGGCCAGCAGCAGATGCCGGACGCCGTGCCGCTCGACGAGCCGCCGGGCGACGTGCGCGCCGAGCCCACCGGTACCGCCGGTGACCAGCACGGTGCCCTCGAGGGTCCAGTCAGGATCGGCGGTGGCGCGGGCCCGTGTCAGGCGGGGCACGCGCGGGCCGTCGTCGGTGAACGCGACTTCGGGCTCACCGGTGGCGGCCGCGATCCGGGCATCGCCGGTGCCGTGGACCAGGACGAACCGGTCCGGGTACTCGGCCTGCGCGCTGCGTACCAGCCCGGCGACGGCGGCGTGCTCCGGGCTGTCACCGGTGAGGTGCACGACGAGCCGGCCTTCAGCGGTCTGCAACGCCTCGAGAGCGGCCTCGACCGATTCGGCTTCGTACACGGCGACGTCTTCTGCCTGCGAAGGCAGTGCGACGGGAATCCAGTCGATACCGAACAGCGCGTCGGAGGCGGCACTGGGCAGCGGCCCGTCGCCGACCGGGCGCAGGCTCAGTGACGCGACCGAGAGCACCGGAGCACCCGTGCCATCGGTGACCCGCAAGGAGACCGCGTCCTGACCGGCCGGGGCGAGCCGGGCCCGCAGGGTGCCGGCGCCGGTGGCGTGCAACGCCAGACCGGCCCAGGAGAACGGCAGCCGTGCCGGGCCGCCGGTCAGGCCGACGGCGTGCAGGACGGCGTCGAGCAGGGCCGGATGCAGCCCGAACCCGCGGACGTCGGTGCCCTCGGGCAGCGCGACCTCGGCGAAGACCTCGTCGCCCTGGCGCCAGGCGGCGCGCAGCCCGCGGAACGGGTCCCCGTAGGTGAGCCCGGCCTCGGCGAGCGTGGAATAGAAGCCTTCCAGGTCAACGGGTTCCGCGCCGGACGGTGGCCATTCCGTCGTCCCGGCGGGTTCGTCGGCGGCCGTGATCAGCGAGCCGGTGGCGTGCAACGTCCATTCGCCGTCCTCGATGCGGGAGTGCACCGCCAGTGTCCGGCGGTCCTCACCGTCCGAAAGGGACACTCGCAGCTGCACCGGGGCCGAGGTGAGCACGAGCGGTGCCTGCAGCGTCAGTTCTTCGACGGTGCCGCAGCCGACCTCGTCCCCCGCCCGCACGGCCAACTCGGCGAACGCGGTACCGGGCAACAGAACGGCGTCGCGGACGCGGTGCCCGGCCAGCCACGGCTGTTCGTCGAGCGACAGCCGTCCGGTGAGCACGAGCCCGCCGCGTTCGGGCAGCGCGACGGCGGCGCCGAGCAGCGGATGGTCGAGCGCGCCGAGGCCGAGCGCGGTGGCGTCGCCGGAGCCCGGCGGGGCCAGCAGCCAGAAGCGGCGGCGCTGGAACGGATACGTGGGCAGGTTCGACGGCCGCGCGCCGCTGCCGTCGAAGAAGCGGTCCCAGTCGACGGGAGCACCCGCGGCGTGCACGGCGCCCAGCGCGGTCATCGCGGTCCGGGCCTCGTCGGAGTCCTTGCGCAGGGCGGGCACCCCGCCGTCGACCAGCGCGCTGAGCACGGCGTCGGGGCCGAGTTCGAGGAACGTCGTGGCGCCCTCGGCGGTCAACGCCGCGAGAGCGTCGGCGAACCGCACGGTCTCTCGCACATGCCGGACCCAGTAGCCTGGGTCGGTCAGCTCCGCCGATGCGGTCACCGTGGACACGATCGGGATCCGCGGCTCGTGGTACTCCAGGGACTCGGCGACTTCGGCGAACTCCGCCAGCATCGGCTCCATGAGCGCCGAATGGAACGCGTGCGACACCACGAGATGCTTGGTACGGCGGCCTTCCTTCGCGAACCGGGCGGCGACCTCGCGGACCAGACCGTCCACACCGGACAGTACGATCGCCTGCGGCCCGTTCACCGCCGCCAGACAGACCTCGTCGGTCAGGTACTCGCGCACCTCGTCCTCGGACGCCTGCACCGCGACCATCGCGCCCCCCTCGGGCAGCGCCTCCATCAACCGGCCCCGCGCTTCGACGAGCTTCGCCGCGTCCTCCAGCGAGAACACCCCGGCGACGTGCGCCGCCGCGATCTCGCCGATCGAATGCCCGGCCAGCAAGTCCGGGGTGACGCCCCAGGACTCGAAGAGCCGGAACAGCGCCACTTCGAGCGCGAAGATCGCGGGCTGCGCGGTTCCGGTGCGGTCGATGTCGCCGTCGAGCGGGAGCAGCGCGGCGACCTCGTCGTAGGCCGCCGCGAACGCGGGGAAGGTCTCGTAAAGGCCTTGGCCCATACCGATGCGCTGGGAACCCTGGCCGGTGAACAGGACGGCGAGCCTGCCGGTGACCGCACGACCGGAAACGACGTTGGCGGCCCGGCCAGTGTCGGCGAACGCGGCCAGCCCGGCGCGCAGCACCGACGGGTCTGCCCCGACGACGACCGCGCGACGTTCGTGCGCGGTGCGGGCGGTGGCGAGCGTCCAGGCGACGTCGAGCGGGTCGGCGGTCAGATCCGCGAGCCGCGCGGCCTGCGCCCGCAGGGCTTCCTCGGAACGCCCGGAAAGGACCCAGGGCAGCATCGCGGGCCGGACGGCCGGCTCGTCGGTCTCCGGCGCGGGAACGTGTTCGAGCACGACGTGCGCGTTGGTCCCGCTGAACCCGAACGAGGACACCCCCGCCCGGCGCGGACGGCCGGTCTCCGGCCAGCCCGCGGACTCGGTCGCCACACGGATCGCGCCGGTGTCCCAGTCGACCTGGGCCGAGGGCGCGTCGACGTGCAGTGTCGCGGGGACGACGCCGTGCCGCATCGCCTCGACCATCTTGATCACCCCGGCCACGCCTGCCGCGGCCTGCGTGTGCCCGAAGTTCGACTTCACCGAGCCGAGCAGCAACGGCTCTTCGCGATCCTGGCCGTAGGTGGCGAGCAGCGCCTGGGCTTCGATCGGGTCACCCAGCCTGGTCCCGGTGCCGTGCGCCTCGACGACGTCGACGTCCGAAGTGGACAGTCCGGCGTTGGCGAGCGCCTGGCGGATCACACGTTGCTGCGAAGGCCCGTTCGGTGCGGTGAGACCGCTGGACGCGCCGTCCTGGTTGACCGCGGAGCCCTTGAGCAGCGCGAGAACCGGGTGGCCGTTGCGGCGCGCGTCGGACAGCTTCTCCAGCAAGACGAATCCGGCACCCTCACCCCAGCTGACGCCGTCGGCACCGTTGGCGAAGGCCTTGCAGCGGCCGTCGACCGCCATCGCGTTCTGCTTGCTGAAGTCGACGAACGGGTCGGGGTTGGCCATCACCGTGACCCCGCCCGCCAGCGCGAGCGAGCACTCCCCCGACCGCAGCGCCTGGCTCGCCAGATGCATCGCGACCAGCGACGACGAGCACGCCGTGTCCACCGACACGGCGGGCCCCTCGAACCCGAAGGTGTAGGAGACGCGGCCGGACATCATCGCGCCGGACGTCCCGGTGCCGAGGAAGCCTTCGACCTCCTCCGGGATCTTCGTCAGCCGGGAGGCGTATTCGTGGTAGATCGCGCCGGTGAAGACGCCGGTGTCGCTGCCGCGCAGCGTGCCCGGCGGGATGCCCGCGCGTTCGAAGGCCTCCCACGCGATCTCCAGCAGCAGCCGCTGCTGCGGGTCCATGGCGAGGGCTTCGCGGGGCGAGATGCCGAAGAACTCCGGGTCGAAGTCGCCCGCGTCGGGCAGGAATCCACCCGTGCGGGTGTTCGACACGCCCTGCTTGCCCGGCGTCGTGTCGAACAGCGCCGCCAGGTCCCAGCCGCGGTCGGTGGGGAACTCCGTGAGCCCTTCGCGGCCCTCGGCCACGAGACGCCACAGGTCTTCCGGCGTGTTCACGCCACCGGGGAACCGGCAGCTGGTCGCGACGATCGCGATCGGTTCGCCGTCGTCGGTGACACGGGCACGGGTGCGCGGTCCGGCGGCGAGGTCGCCGAGCAGTTCGGAACGCACGTAACCGGCGAGCGCGACCGGGGTCGGGTGGTCGAAGATCACCGTCGACGGCAGCCGCAGCCCGGTCACGGAGCCGAGCCGGTTGCGCAGCTCGACCGCGGTCAGCGAGTCGAAACCGAGGTCCATGAAGCCGCGGCCGGGTTCGACGGTGGCGGCGGTGACGTGCCCGAGCACCAGTGCGACCTGAGTGCGGACGAGGTCCAGCAGTTCGCGGTCCTGGTCGGCCTCGGTCAGCCCGGCGAGCCGCCTGGCCAGCGAGGAATCCTGTCCACCGCCCGATTTCGCGGTCCGGCGGCCGGGTTTGACCAGCGCGCCGAGCAGCGGCGGGAGCGGTCCGGACGCGGCGAGCACCGGCAGGTCCAGTTGGACCGGGATCGCCAGCGGCGCCCCGGCGGCGATGGCGGCGTCGAACAGCGCGAGGCCGTCCTCGACGGCGAGCGCGGGAGTTCCCCCGGCACGCAGTCGCGCCAGATGGGCCTCGCCGAGGGTCTCCGCCATGCCCGCGGCCCACGGTCCCCAGGCCAGTGACTGCCCGGCGAGACCGAGCGAACGGCGGTGGGCGGCGAGGCCGTCGAGGTAGCCGTTGGCCGCCGCGTAGTTGCCCTGTCCCGGCGCGCCGAGCACACCGGCCGCCGAAGAGAAGGTGACGAACAGCTCCGGATCGCCGGAGAGTTCGTGCAGATGCCGGGCCGCGTCGGCCTTCGGTCCGAGCACGAAGTCGAGCCGCTCCCGGGTGAGCGCGTCGATGGTGCCGTCGTCCAGGACACCGGCGGCGTGGACGACACCGGTCAGGTCGACGCCGTCCAGCAGCGCCACCACGGCCTCGCGATCGGAGACGTCACAAGCGACGACGTCGACTTCGGCGTCGAGTTCGCGGAGTTCGCCGACCAGTTCCCGCGCGCCCGGCGCGTCCAGGCCGCGCCGGCTGGTGAGCAGAAGCTTCCGGACGCCGTGCGCGGTCACGAGATGGCGGGCGATCAGGGCGCCGAGACCGCCCGTGCCGCCGGTGATCAGCACCGTCCGGCCCGGGTCGAGCGCCCGCGGCATGGTGAGCGCGACCTTGCCGATGTGCTTGGCCTGGCTGAGGAACCGGAACGCTTCCCTGGCCTCGCGGACGTCCCACGTCCGGGTCGGCAGCGGGACGAGCGCGCCCGAGTCGAACAGGGCGGTCAGCGCGTCCCACATCCGCGCGGTCCGCTCCGGTCCGGCGTCGATCAGGTCGAAAGCCTGGTAGTGAACACCTTCCGGCTCGCGGATGTCGGTCTTGCCCATCTCCAGGAACCGGCCGCCCGGCGCCATCGTGCGGATCGAGGCGTCGACGAAGTCCCCCGCGAGCGCGTTCAGCACCACGTCGATGCCGCTGAACCGCTGCTCGAAGTCGAGCGTGCGACTCGAAGCGATGTGCGCGTCGTCGAGTCCGGCGTCGCGCAGCACGTACTGCTTGCTCTCGCTGGCGGTGCCGTAGACCTCCGCGCCCAGGTGGCGCGCGAGCTGGGTCGCCGCCATTCCGACACCGCCGGCGGCGGCGTGGATCAGGATCGACTCGCCCGGCCGCAGATCGGCCAGGTCGACCAACGCGTAATAAGCGGTGAGGAACACCAGCGGTGTCGAAGCGGCCTGCTCGTAGGTCCAGTCCGCGGGTTTGCGGGTGATCATCGGCCGCTCGGCGACCGCGACCGGACCGGCGCCGCCGGAGACGAGGCCCATCACCTCGTCGCCGGGCCGCAGGTCGGTGACGTCGGCGCCGACCTCGATGACGGTCCCGGCGAACTCGCTGCCGAGCAGTCCGGCCTCGCCGGGGTACATGCCGAGCGCGTTGAGCACGTCACGGAAGTTGAGCCCGGCCGCGCGGACGGAGACCCGGACGCCCTGCGGCCCGAGCTGCTCGTCGGGCAGCGGTTCCAGCGTCAGATGGTCGAAGGTGCCCTTGCCGGACAGGCCGAGCCGCCAGTTACCGGGCGGCGGGAGCAGCCGTCCGGTGGATTCGGGCGTGACCAGACGCGGCACGCGCAGTTCGCCGTCGCGGACGGCGATCTGCGCTTCCCCGGCAGCCAGCACGGCTTCGGTCAGCTCGTCCGTGTCCGCCAGCAGGAACCGGTCCGGATGCTCGGACTGCGCGCTACGCACCAGACCCCATACCGCGGCGGCCACCGGGTCCACATCGGACCGTCCAGTGTGGACAAGGAGTTTCGAGGCGGCGAAGCGGTCTTCGGCGAGGAAGGTCCGGAGCACGTCCAGCGTGGCACCGGTGACGGCGTGCACGTCGTCACCCTCGGCGCGATACACGACGACCTCAGGAGCCTCGCCACCGACGTCGGCGAAGTGCGCCCAGCTCGGCGCTTCGGTTTCCGGTGTGGCGATCGGGCGCCAGGCCAGCTCGTACAGCCCGTCGCGAGTGGTCGCCGGGCGCAGCTGTCCCGCCGAAACCGGGCGGACGACCAGCGAACCGACGGTGGCGACCGGCGCACCGGTCCCGTCGGCCACGCGCAGGCTGACCGCGTCGGCGCCGGACGGGGTGAGCCGGACACGCAGCTCGGCCGCGCCGGAAGCGTGCAGGACGACGTCGCTCCACGCGAACGGCAGGCGAGCGGGGCCGTCACCCTCGGCGAGAGCGTGCAGCGCCGCGTCCAGCAGCGCCGGGTGCAGACCGAACCGGCCCGCCTGGTCCCGGGCGGCCTCGGGAAGCGAGACCTCGGCGTAGGTGTGCTCGCCGTCGCGCCACAGGGAACGCAGCCCCTGGAAGATCTCGCCGTACTCCAGTCCGGCAGCGGCCAGCTCGGCGTAACGGCCTTCGAGGGACACGGCTTCGGCGCCGGGCGGCGGCCACTCGGTCAGCTCCCAGTCCGGCGTGGAAGCGGCCGGGGCGAGCGCGCCCGTCGCGTGCAGGGTCCACTCCCCCGCGCCGTGCGGGCGCGAATGCACGGTGAGCGGGCGGTGCCCGGACTCCTCCGGCGTCCCCGCCCACAGCTGCACCTGGACCGCGCCGCTTTCCGGGAGCACCAACGGGGTTTGCAGTGTCAGTTCTTCCAGTACCGCCAAGCCGGTTTCGTCGGCGGCGCGTACGGCGAGCTCGACCAGCGCGGTGCCCGGCACGACGACCTGGCCGTGCACCACGTGGTCGGCCAGCCACGGATGCGTCCGCAGCGACAGGCTGCCGGTGAACAGGAACCCGCCCGCGTCGGCGACGGAAACGGCCGCGCCGAGCAGCGGGTGGTCGAGCGAGCCGAGGCCGAGACCGGCCGCGTCACCGGCGGTATGCGTCGCGGGAAGCCAGTAGAACTCGCGCTGGAACGGGTAGGTGGGGAGTTCGACCGGGCGCGCGCCGTCGAAAGCGGCGGCCCAGCGGACCTTTCCGCCATGGACGTGCACGGCGGCCAGCGCGGCGACGAAGGTCTCGGGTTCGGGCCGATCGCGGCGCAGCACGGGCACGAACAGGCCCTCGGCGCTTTCCTGACCCGCGGCCGAAAGGATGCCGTCCGGACCCAGTTCGAGGTAGCGGGTGACGCCCGCGTCGGCCAGCGCGCCGATCCCGTCCGCGAATCGGACGGCTTCGCGCACGTGCCGCACCCAGTAGGCCGGGTCGAGGATTTCCGCGGTGTCGGCGATGCGGCCGGTGACACCCGCGATCAGCGCGATTTTCGGTGTCTTGTAGGTGACTCGGCGGGCGACGGCGGCGAAGTCGTCGAGCATGCCGTCCATCTGCGCCGAGTGGAACGCGTGGGACACCGCGAGCTGCTTGGTCCGGCGGCCCTGCCCGGCGAACACCGCCGCGACGGTCCGCACGGCGTCCTCGGTACCGGAGACGACGATCGCGCGCGGTCCGTTGACGGCCGCGACATCCGCTCCCGCGACCAGTGCGGCACGGACCTCGTCCTCGGTCGCCTCGATCGCGCACATCGCGCCGCCACGCGGCAAGGCGCCCATCAAGCGGCCACGCGCGGCGATCAGCGCGGCCGCGTCCTCCAGCGACCAGACACCCGCGACGTGCGCGGCGGCGAAGTCGCCGACGGAATGCCCGATCAGGAAGTCCGGGACCACTCCCCAGGATTCGACCAGCCGGTAGAGCGCGACCTCCAGCGCGAACAGCGCGGGCTGGGCGTTCGCGGTGTCGTTCAGGGCGTCGGCGTCGTCACCGAAGACGATCTCGCGCACGCCCGGCAGCAGCTCGCAGACCTGGTCGAACGCGGCGGCGAACACCGGGTACGCCTCGTACAGCTCGCGGCCCATGCCGAGCCGCTGCGAACCCTGCCCGGTGAAGCAGACCGCGAGACCGCCGTCGGTCGCTTCACCGGCGCCCGGCTCTCCTTCGGCGATCGCCGTCAGACCGGCGCGCAACGTCTCCTCGTCCCGGCCGGTGACGACGGCGCGGTGTTCGAAGGTAGGCCGGGTCGCGGCCAGCGACCAGCCGATGTCCGCCGGGTCGCCCTCGACGTCCAGCAGCGCGCGGGCCTGGGCGCGCAGCGCCGCCGGAGTCCGGCCGGACAGCACCCACGGCACCACCGGCGGGACGACAGAGTCCACTGTGGACTCTTCGGCCTCGGGTGCCTGCTCCAGCAGGACGTGGGAGTTGGTGCCGCTGATCCCGAACGACGAGACACCCGCCCGGCGGGTCTCCCCCGCCGGCCAGGGCCGGGCGGAGGTCAGCAGCTCGATCGTTCCCGGCGACCAGTCGACCTGCGGGCTCGGCGCGTCGACGTGAAGGCTCGCGGGGAGGATTCCGTTGCGCAGGGCCAGGACCATCTTGATGATCCCGGCGACCCCCGCCGCGGCCTGGGTGTGCCCGATGTTCGTCTTCACCGAACCGAGCAGCAGCGGACCACGTTCACCGCGGTCGCGGCCGTAGGTGGCTTGCAGGGCCTGGACCTCGATCGGGTCGCCCAGCGTCGTACCGGTGCCATGCGCTTCGACGACGTCCACGTCCTTTGTGGACAGTCGAGCGTCGGCCAGCGCCTGACGGATGACACGCTGCTGTGACGGCCCGTTCGGCGCGGTGAGACCGTTGGACGCCCCGTCCTGGTTGACCGCCGAACCGCGCACGACGGCCAGGACCGGGTGGCCGTTGCGCCGGGCGTCGGAAAGTCTCTCCAGCACGATCATGCCGGCACCCTCACCCCACGCGGTGCCGTCGGCCCCGGCGGCGAACGCCTTGACCAGGCCATCGCGGGCGAGACCGCGCTGACGGGAGAACTCGATGAACGCGTCCGGGCTCGCCATCACGGTGGCACCGCCGGACAGCGCGAGGTCGCACTCCCCCGCGCGCAGCGCCCGGACGGCGAGGTGCAGCGTGACCAGCGACGCCGAGCACGCCGTGTCGACGGTGACCGACGGGCCTTCGAGCCCGAGCACGTAGGAGATCCGTCCGGAAAGGACGCTGCCCGAGATACCGGTGCCGAGGTAGCCCTCGACGCCTTCGACGCCCTTGGGCAGATCACGGCCGTAGTCCTGGCCGTTGGTGCCGACGAAGACGCCCGCGCGGCTGCCGGACAACGAGGTGGGGTCGATCCCGCCGCGTTCCAGCGCCTCCCACGACGTCTCCAGCAGGAGCCGCTGCTGCGGATCCATCGAGACGGCCTCACGCGGCGAGATCCCGAAGAACTCGGGATCGAATTCCCCGGCGCCCTCGACGAATCCGCCTCGGTCGACGTAGCTGGTGCCCAGGTGGTCCGGGTCCGGGTCGACGAGCGCGCCGACGTCCCAGCCGCGATCTTCGGGGAACCCGGTGATCCCGTGCTCCCCGGCGGTCAGCAGTTCCCAGAACCGCTCCGGCGTGCGGACGCCGCCGGGGAACCGGCAGCCCATGCCGACGATCGCGATCGGTTCGGCGGCGCGGTCCTCCAGCGCGGCCAGCCTGCCGCGCGTGCGCTGCAGTTCGCCGGTGACTCGCGTCAGGTAGTCGCGAAGCTTGTCGTTCTCACCCACGGTGTCCCCACTCATCGGTCGAGGTCGCGTGCACCCGGCTCAAGCGCCGAGTTGCCGGTCAATGAAGGCGAAGAGTTCGTCGTCCGAAGACGGCGTGAAGCCGGGGCCGTCGAGGCTCTCGGCGAGTTTCCGCAGGCGGGCGCCTGCTGTCGCGTGCTCGTCGCCGCCCGGGTCGAGGCGGCTCAACGCGGCTTCCAGTCCGTCGAGCAGGCCCTCCACGTCGTCGTCCGTCCCGGCGAGCTCCTGCCAGAGGTAGGCGGCGAGGGCCTGCGGGGTCGGATGGTCGAAGACGAGCGTCGCGGGCACGGCGAGGCCGGTCGCGGCGTCGAGCCGGTTGCGCAGTTCGACCGCGGTGAGCGAGTCGAAACCGAGTTCGGTGAACGCGCGGTCCGGGCCGATCGCCGACGTGTCCGGATGGCCGAGCACCTTGGCCACGGTCTCGCGGGCGACCTTCAGCAACAGCCGTCGCTGTTCGGGTTCGATCAGGCCGCTCAGCCGCGACCGCAGATCCGCCACCGGCGCTTCCGCGGCCGCGGTTTCCGGTCGCGGCAGCTCGGCGAGCATCGGCGCGGCGCGGAAGTCCTCGAAGAACGACGGCCAGTCGAAGTCGGCGACGGTGACACAGGTGTCGCCGGCGGCGATCGCCCGGACGAACTCCTCCGCCGCGGACTCGGGGGTCATCGGGCGCAACCCCTTGCGGCGGACGGCGTCGTCGACCGCCTCGGCCATACCACCCTCGGCCCACGGGCCCCAGGCGATCGACACCGCCTTGACGCCCTCGGCCCGCCATCGCGTCGCGAGCGCGTCGAGTTCCGCGTTCGCGGCGGCGTAGGCGGCCTGACCGCCGTTGCCGAGCACCCCGGCGACGGACGAGAACAGGACCAGCGCGTCGAGGTCCTTCGTCAGCTCCCGCAGATGCCGCGCGGCGGTCACCTTCGGCCGGGCGACGGCCTCGAACCGCTCCGCGGTGGCGTCGTCCAGCAGGGCGTCGTCGAGGACTCCGGCCGTGTGCACGACCACGCGGAGATCGGTCAGGCTCGTGACCACTGTGGACAGTGCGTCCCGGTCGGCGGCGTCGCAGGCGTGGATGCCGACGCGGGCGCCGAGACCTTCCAGCCGTTCGCGCAGTCCCGCCGCACCCGGCGCGTCCTCGCCACGACGTGAGAGAAGCACGACGTGTTCCGTCCCGGCGCGGATCAGGCGTTCGGCCACGAGCGCGCCCAAGGCCCCGGTGCCACCGGTGATCAGCGCGGTTCCGGAGGTGGTCCACGGCGCACCGGACGCGGGGGCGGCGGGGACGAACCGGCGGGCGAAGATCCCGTCGGCGCGGATCGCGACCTCGTCCTCGGGGCCACCGAGCACGTCGCGCAGCCGGGCGGCCTCGTCCGTCTGCTCGGGCAAGGTCACGCAACCACCCCAGCGGCGGGGCTGCTCGATCGCCGCGACCCGCGCGACCGCGGCGACGCCGGGATCGCTGGTGGCACACCACACCTTCGCCGGGGTTTCCCGCAGGAGAGCGGCGAGTGCGGCACCGTCCGCCGGGAACGCGAGGACCGGGCCGGTCTCCGGGACTTCAGTCACCAGTGGCGCATCGAGCGCCTGCGCCGCGGCTTCCGCCCATGCGGTGCGTTCTGGGGCGTAAACGGTCCAGGCTTCCCGCGTCGTCACCGGCTCCATCGGGCGCCAGACGACTTCGTACCGCCGGGCCGGAGGTGCGGTCCGCTCGGCGGCGAGCCAGAAGTGGTCCCGCCGGAAGGGATACGTCGGCAAGTCGACACGGGTGGCACCGGTACCGTCGAAGATCCGGGCCCAGTCGAGCCGCACCCCGGCGGTGAAGAGCTTTCCTCGCGCCAGGTCCGCGGCGGCGGCTTCGTCACGATCTTTCCGTTGCGTGGCGATGAAGACACCGTCGCTGACGCAGTCGGCGCCGAGCGCGGTCAGGGAGGCGTCCGGCCCGATCTCGACGAAGCGCCGGACACCTCGAGCGTGCAGGCTCGCGACGCCGTCGGCGAACCGGACGGGGTCGCGCACCTGCCGCACCCAGTACTCCGGGTCGCGGACGTCCCCGGCGATGATCGGGATCCGGGGCTCGGCGTACGTCACGCTCTCGGCGACCTCGCGGAAGTCGTCGAGCATCCCGTCCATCATCGCGGAGTGGAAGGCGTGGCTGACCGAGAGCCGCTTGGAGCGCCGGCCCGGGAAGGTCTCGATCACCGCGGTGACCGCCGCCTCTTCACCGGAGAGAACCAGGGACGCGGGACCGTTGATCGCGGCGATGCTCACGCCGTCGGGCAGGTCCAGTTCCGCTTCGGTGGCCTGCAGCGCGACCATCGCGCCGCCCTCGGGCTGCGCCTGCATCAGCCTGCCGCGGGCGGCGACCAGCCGGGCGGCGTCGTCGAGCGACCACACCCCGGCGAGGTACGCCGCGGCGAGCTCGCCGATCGAGTGGCCGAGCAGGAAGTCCGGCTCCACCCCCCAGGACCGGATGAGTTCGGCCATCGCGACCTCGAAAGCGAACAACGCGGGCTGCGCGACGTCGGTCCGGTCGATCCTGCTCTGGTCTTCGCAGGCGAGGACTTCGGCGAGCTTGAAGCCGGTGTGCGCGTCGAGCCGGTCCGCCACGCGTTCGAAGGTCTCGGCGAACACGGGGAAGGCCGCGGCGAGTCCGGCGCCCATCGCGAGCCGCTGCGAGCCCTGCCCGGTGCAGAGGAAGGCCAGCTTGCCGCTGCCCGCACGGCCGGTGACGACGCGGGGCGCGGACTCACCGCGCGCCAAGGCGCCGAGGCCGGCACGGAGTTCGTCTTCGTCGGCGCCGGTGACGACCGCGCGATACGGCAGCGGCGTCCGGCCGGTGGCCAGTGACCAGGCGATGTCCGCGGGGTCTCCGCCGGTCTGGAGCAACCGGTCCGCCAGTTCGGGCAGCGCGGCTTCGGTACGCGCGGACAGCACCCACGGGACCCGGGCTCGCCCCGCCGCGGTTTCGGCGGGGGCAGGCTCCGGCGCCTGGCGGAGGATGACGTGCGAGTTGGTGCCGCTGATCCCGAACGACGACACCGCCGCCGCGCGCGGGCGGCCGGTCTCGGGCCAGGGCCGGTGCTCGGTGAGCAGCTCGACCGCGCCGGAATCCCAGGCCACGTGCGGGGACGGCTCGTCGGCGTGCAGGGTGCGCGGCAGCTCGCCGCGGCGGAGCGCCTCGACCATCTTGATGATCCCGGCGACCCCGGCGGCGGCCTGCGTATGCCCGATGTTCGACTTGACCGACCCGAGCCACAGCGGGTTTTCCCGGTCCTGGCCGTACGTGGCGAGCAGGGTGTCCGCCTCGATCGGATCGCCGAGCCTCGTGCCCGTGCCGTGCGCCTCGATGACGTCGATGTCCGAAGTGGACAGCCGCGCGCTCGCCAGCGCGGCGCGGATCACGCGTTGCTGCGACGGTCCGTTGGGCGCGGTGAGCCCGTTCGACGCGCCGTCGGAGTTGACCGCGGAGCCCTGCACGACGGCCAGCACCCGGTGCCCGTTGCGGACGGCGTCCGACAGCTTCTCCAGCAGCAGGACTCCGGCGCCCTCGCCCCACCCGGTGCCGTCGGCGCCCGCACCGAACGACTTGCAGCGCCCGTCCGGGGCCAGCCCGCGCTGGCGGGAGAACTCGACGAACGTGTCCGGGACCGCCATCACCGTCGCCCCGCCCGCCAGCGCGAGCGAACACTCCCCCGCCCGCAGCGCCTGCGCGGCCAGGTGCACGGCCACGAGCGACGACGAGCAAGCCGTGTCGACCGACACGGCCGGACCCTCGAAGCCGAACGTGTAGGCGACGCGGCCGGAAAGCACACTGCCGGCGGTGCCGGTGCCGAGGAAGCCTTCGACTCCTTCGGGCAGCTCGGAAACGCCGGCTCCGTAGTCGTGGTACATGATCCCGGCGAACACGCCGGTCGCGCTGCCCTTCAACGCCGACGCGTCGAGCCCGGCGCGTTCGATCGCCTCCCAGCTGATCTGCAGCAGGAGCCGCTGCTGCGGATCCATCGCGAGCGCTTCGCGCGGCGAGATACCGAAGAACTCGGGGTCGAATTCGGCGGCCTCGTGGAGGAATCCGCCTTCACGCGCGTACGACGTGCCGGGGTGGTCGGGGTCGGGGTGGAACAGCTCGGCGAGATTCCAGCCGCGGTCGGCGGGGAACCCCGAAACCGCGTCGCGGCCGGCGGCCACCAGATCCCACAACGCCTCGGGCGAATCGACCCCGCCCGGGTAGCGGCATCCCATGCCGATGATCGCGACCGGTTCCCTCGCCGCGTCGGCGAGTTCACGGTTGCGCGCGGCCAGCCTGCTGTTCTCCTTGACCGACTCCCGCAGCGCGGTCACCAGTTCTTCGGGTGTCGCCATCAGATTCTCCGGACCGGACGAGACGGACGCAGCTCGGGCATGGCCTCATCCTGGGCGGGGGCACCGCTTGTCCCGGGCGCTGTTCGCCACCCCGGCCCCATTGCCCGGTAACCGGAGGCCCACTGCCGGCGCTCGTACTCGGGTGGCCTGACGGGCGGGGCGGGTTCGCGAAAGCCACAGTGACCCCGTCCGCGTCAGCCTCAGCGATCACCGCTGTGGTCCCTGGTACCTGACCGCAAAAGTCCGTGAAGGCCTCATTGAGGGACTCTGGGTCCCTCAATGAGGCCTTCACGGACTTGCGATCACCACAATCGCCACAGCAGCCTTAGCTGTCACAATGAGCGCGTGAAGGCGCCCTTCCCTCGGCTCAGCAAAGGAAACTCGCCCTTCGCCCCCCGTCGCGACCATGACAGCGGTCCGTGAGGGCCTCCTTCCCACCTCGAAGTCAGGGTCCCGGCAAAGTCGGATAGCTGCGGTGGTCGTGAGTGGCGATTCGGGTTCTAACCCGAATCGCCACTCACGACCACCCGGAGCCCCGCCGCCTCTGCAGCCGGGCGAGGTCGCTCCCCGA
>NZ_JBWKEA010000004.1:0-79504 GCF_056435685.1 Amycolatopsis sp. NPDC043885 | reverse complement strand
TGAGCAGGGTGTCCCAGACAGGGCGAAAGGCCTGCTTTGTGGGGGGGGGGGGGTTGGGTCCCCACCCAAACCCCCCCCCCACGACCACCTGGACCGGGGGACCCCTTCAGCCCTGCTCGGCGGTCGACATCGCCCGGCTGATCAGGTCCCCCACGTCCAGATCGTCGATCGACTCGGCGGACACCGCGGCCTCGGACTCGGGCAGTTCCTCGGCCAGCTTCACCAGAGCCTCCAGCACCCCCAGTTCCCGGAGCCGCTCGACCGGCGCGCCCGCCAGCGCCCGCCGCAGCCGCGCCTCGTCGGGCACCGCGACCTCCGGGAACAGCAGTGTCCGGAGGTGTGCCGCGAGCGCCGAGGGGGTCGGGTGGTCGAACACCACCGTCGCCCCGAGTTGCCGTCCCGCCGCGGCCGCGAGCCGGTTGCGCAGTTCGACCGACGTCAGTGAGTCGAAGCCGAGGTCGGTGAACGCGTGGTCCGGATCCACCTCGTCCGCCGTGGCGAAGCCGAGCACCTGCGCGGTCTGCGTCCGGACCAGGTCTTCCACCGCCTCGGGAGTGAGGGCGGCGGATTCCGCGACCGGGGAAGCCGTCCGCCGCACGGGAAGCCGGACGAGCCCGGTGAGCAGCGCGGGCAGCACACCCGCCCTGGCCTGGTCCCGCAGCCCGGCCAGGTCGAGTTTGACCGGTACGGCCACCGGCCCGGGTGCCAGGTCGAACAACGCCGCGCCCTCTTCCGGTGTGAGCGCCCCGAAGCCGTCGCGCCGCATCCTGTCGATCAGCGCCTGGTCGAGCACCCCGCCCATCCCCTCGGCGGCCCACATCCCGTAGGCGAGCGACCGCGCGGGCAGGCCGTCGGCGTGCCGTCGCTCGGCCAGCGCGTCGAGGTAGGCGTTGGCCGCGGCGTAGTTGCCCTGTCCCGGCCCGCCGAGCACGCCGGACACCGACGAGACCAGCACGAACTCGGTCAGCGGCCGGTCGAGGGTCAGTTCGTGCAGGTGACGGGCGCCATCGGCCTTTGGACCGAGCACCCGGTCCAGGCGTTCCGGGGTCAGCGCGGTGACGACGCCGTCGTCGAGCACACCCGCCGCGTGGACGATGCCCGACAGCTCGGGGATGCCGTCCAGCAGAGCGGCGACCGCGTCGCGATCGGCGACGTCGCACGCTTCGACGCGCACCTCGGCGCCCAGCTCGCCCAGCCGGGCGGCCAGTTCTTGGGCGCCGGGAGCGGCGAGGCCGCGACGGCTGGTGAGGACCAGCCGCCCGACTCCATGTTCGGTCACGAGCCGTTCGGCCAGTTTCGCGCCGACACCACCGGTACCGCCGGTGATCAGCACCGTGCCCGCGGACTCCCAGTCCGGTTTCGGGCCGGGCTCGGCCCGGACCAGCCGCGGCACCTCGGCGCGGCCGTCCCGAACCCGGATCCGGGGTTCGCCGGTGGCCAGTGCGGTGTCCACATCGGACACTTCGCCGTCGAGGATGACGAACCGGCCGGGGTTCTCGGCTTGCGCGGACCGCACCAGGCCGGCCGCGGCCGCGTCGTCGAGCCCATCGCCGGTGACCACCACCAGCCGCGAGCCGGAGAACCGGGGCTCGGACAGGAACCGTTGCAGGACTTCGAGGACAGCGTGGATCCCCGCCGACGGCACCGGCAGGACGACCACCGGCGGGACCGGCTCGGTCACCTCGTCCCACCGCACCCACGGCATCGGCGTGGCGGACGACGGCTCGGCCGCGATGTGCTCGACGCGGAACAGCGACCGGTCTTCCCCGGCCCGCACCTGTTCGCCGGTGACCGCGCGGACGACCAGTGAGCCGACCGACAGCACCGGTGCCCCGGCGAGGTCGGTCAGGTCGACCGCGACCTCCCCGGGCGCGAGGAACCGCAGCCGCGCGCGGACCGTCGTGGCGCCGGTCGCGTGCAGGCTGACGTCGCTCCAGCTGAACGGCAGTGCCCCCGACTCCTCACCCTCACCGAGGAACATGCCGTGCAGGGCGGCGTCGAACAAGGCCGGGTGGATCCCGAACCGGGCGGCGTCCTCCCAGGCGTCCTCGGGCAGCGAGATCTCGGCGTAGCGGTCCTCACCGTGCCGCCACGCCGCACGCAGGCCCTGGAAGAGCGGGCCGTAGACGAACCCGCGGTCGGCGAGGTCGTCGTAGAACGAGCCGAGGTCGATGGGTTCGAGACCGTCCGGCCACGCGAAGCCCTTCGCGGGCGGCTCGGCCTCGGCCAGCAGGCCCAGCGCGTTGAGTTCCCAATCCTCGCCGGGGATCCGCGAGTGGATGGTCACCACCGCCGCGGCGCTGAGCGCGACCTGCAGTTCGAGCGGCCCGCTCTCGGGAATCACGACGGGAGCGTGCAGGGTCAGCTCGACCAGCCGCGGCCGCCCGGCCTCGTCCCCCGCCCGGACGGCGAGTTCGGCGAGCGCCGCGCCCGGCAGCAGGACGGTGTCGTGCACCGTATGCCCGGCGAGCCAGGGATGGGTCGCGAGCGAGATCCGTCCCGTGAGGACGGTACCGTCGCTCTCGGCGAGGGACAGCCCTGCGGCGAGCAGCGGATGCCCCGGCGAGTCCAGCCCGGCCGAGGTGAGATCTCCGACCGGGGCCGGTTCGAGCCAGAAGTGTTTGCGTTGGAAGGGGTATGTCGGCAGGTCGACCGCGCGGGCACCCGGTAGCACGGCGTCCCAGTCGACGCGGACACCTTGGACGTGGAGGGTGGCGAGCGCGGTCATCGCCGTCACGGCTTCGTCGCGCCCCTTGCGCAGCAGGGGAATGCCGTCGGTGAGTGGCGAAAGCACCGCGTCCGGGCCGATTTCGAGGAACTTCGTGACACCGTCGGCGCGGAGCTCCTCGACCGCCGCGGCGAACCGGACGGTCTCCCGGACGTGCGCGACCCAGTACGCCGGGTCAGCCACGTTCGACACCATCGGAATACGCGGCTCCGAGAACGTCAGTTCCCGGACCACCGCGGCGAACTCGTCCAGCATCGGTTCCATCAGCACCGAATGGAACGCGTGCGACACGTCCAGCCGCTTCGTCTTGCGATCGGCGAACCGGGCCACGACGGCGAGTGTCGGCTCCTCGGCACCCGAAAGCACCACCGAAGACGGTCCGTTGACCGCCCCCAGCGAGACACCCTCGGGCAACTCCCCGATCTCGTCCTCCGACGCCTGGACGGCGACCATCACCCCGCCCGGCGGCAAGGCCTGCATCAACCGGCCGCGTGCCGTGACGAGCTTCGCCGCGTCCGCCAACGACAGCACTCCGGCGACATGCGCGGCCGCGATCTCACCGATCGAATGCCCCACCAGGTAATCCGGCCGCACACCCCACGACTCCACCAACCGGAACAACGCCACTTCCAGGGCGAAGATCGCCGGCTGCGCGAACTCCGTCCGCGACAGATCCCCGAACTCCGGCAGCAGCGCGCACACCTCGTCATACGCCGCCGCGAACACCGGGAACGCCTCGTACAACGAAGCACCCATCCCGGGATGCTGCGAACCCTGACCGGTGAACAGGAAAGCGAGCTTGCCCCGCGTCGCACGACCGGCGATCCCACCACCTGTGGCGATGGTTTCGAGCCCGGCACGCAGACTCTCCGCGTCCGCACCGACGACCGCGGCCCGGCGCTCGTGCGCGGTCCGCGTTGTGGCCAGGGAGTACGCCACGTCACGGGGATCGGCATCGTCCACAAGGGACAGGAGGGCACGGGCCTGGTCGGCGACGGCCTGATCGGTTTTCGCCGACAGCACCCACGGAACGACGCCGTGCGAAGCGGGCTCAGCGGGCGCTTCGGCCGGGACCTGCTCCAGGACGACGTGCGCGTTCGTCCCGCTGATCCCGAACGACGACACCCCGGCCCGGCGAGGACGGCTCACCTCCGGCCACGGCCTCGAGTCACGGAGCAGATCCACGGCGCCGGCGTCCCAGTCGATCTCCGCCGACGGTTCCGCCGCGTGCAGGGTCCGCGGCAGCACACCCCGGCGCATCGCCTCGACCATCTTGATGATCCCGGCGACCCCGGCGGCGGCCTGCGTGTGACCGAGGTTCGACTTGACCGAACCGAACCACAACGGTTCGTCCCGCTCGGCGCCGTAGGTCGCGATGAGCGCCTGCGCCTCGATCGGGTCGCCCAGCCGCGTGCCCGTCCCGTGCGCCTCGACCGCGTCGATGTCCGAAGTGGACAGACCGGCGTCGGCGAGCGCGGCGCGGATCACGCGCTGCTGCGAGGGCCCGTTGGGCGCGGTGAGGCCGTTGGACGCGCCGTCCTGGTTGACCGCGGAACCGCGCACCACGGCCAGCACCGGATGCCCGTTGCGGCGAGCGTCCGAAAGCCGCTCCAGCACGAGCACCCCGGCGCCTTCCGACCAGCCGGTGCCGTCGGCGCCGGCGGAGAACGACTTGCAGCGCCCGTCCGGGGAAAGCCCGCGCTGACGGGAGAAGTCGAGGAAGGTCTCCGGCGTCGCCATCACGGTGACCCCGCCGGCGAGCGCCATGTCGCACTCGCCCGCCCGCAGCGACCGGGCGGCCAGATGCAGGGCGACCAGCGACGACGAACACGCCGTGTCGACCGACACCGCCGGGCCTTCCAGCCCGAGGGTGTACGCGATCCGCCCGGACAGGACGCTGGCCGAGGTCCCGGTGCCCAGGAATCCGGCGACACTGTCGGGCACGCTGGCCAGTTTCGCGGCGTAGTCGTAGTACATGATCCCGGCGAACACACCGGTGGCGCTGCCCTTCAGCGACGCCGGATCGAGCCGGGCGCGTTCGAGCGCCTCCCAGCTGATCTCCAGCAGCAGGCGTTGCTGCGGGTCCATCGCCAGGGCTTCCCGTGGCGAGATGCCGAAGAACTCGGGATCGAACTCGCCCGCGTCGTGCAGGAAGCCACCGTGCCGGGTGTAGGTCTTGCCGGGCAGGCCGGGTTCGGGGTCGTAGATCCCGTCGACGTCCCAGCCGCGTCCGCCGGGGAACGGCGAGATCGCGTCGGTGCCCGCGGCCACGAGTTCCCACAGCTCCTCGGGTGACCGGACATCGCCGGGATACCGGCAGCTCATCGCGACGATCGCGATCGGCTCGTCGGCGGCGCGCCGGGTCACCACCGGACGCGCCGGTTCCGGGGCGCCGAGCAGTTCGGCGCCGAGGTACGCGGCCACCGCCGCCGGGCTCGGATGATCGAAGACGAGCGTCGCGGGCAGCCGCAACCCGGTCTCCGTGGTGAGTTCGTTGCGCAGTTCGACGGCGGTCAGCGAGTCGAAGCCCAGTTCCGTGAACGGCCGCGACGGCTCAACGGTGCCCGCGCCCGCCCGGCCGAGGACAGCCGCGACGCGTGTCCGGACCAGGTCGATCAGCAGGGCTTCCCGGTCGGTTTCGGACAGCCCGGCGAGCCGTCCCGCCAGCCCGGTATCGGTGCGGCGGGCGGCTTCGCGACGAGTCCGGACGCGGACCAGGCCGCGCAACAACGGCGGGACACCGGCGTTCCGCACGGCGGCGAGGTCGAGCCGCATGGGGACGAGGACGGCACCGCCGTCGGCCACGGCGGCGTCGAACAGCGCGAGCCCCTCTTCCGGTTCGAGAGCGCCGAAGCCGTCCCTGCCGATCCGGTCCCGGTCGGTGCCGCTCAGCGAAGCACCCATCCCGTCTCGCCACAGACCCCACGCGAGTGACTGCGCGGGCTTCCCAGCGGTGCGGCGTCGCCGGGCGAGAGCGTCCAGCTCGGCGTTCGCCGCCGAGTACGCCCCCTGCCCCGGTGAGCCGAACACCCCGGCGATCGAGGAGAACAGCACGAAGAAGTCGAGGTCACCGGTGAGTTCGTCGAGTACATGGGCGGCCGTGGCCTTCGCCCGGTACACGGCGGCGACCCGCTCGGGGGTGAGCGACGTGACCACACCGTCGTCGAGGACACCCGCCGCATGGACGACGCCGGTGACCGGAGGCTCGGCCCGCGCCAGGAGGTCGCGAACCTGATCGCGATCGGAGACGTCGCAGGCCTCGATCCGGGCCCCGAGTTCGTCGGCGAGTTCCTGGGCACCGGGCGCGGCCTCGCCACGGCGGCTGACCAGCAGCAGATGCCGGACACCGTGTTCGGCGACCAGATGCCGGGCGAGGCGGGCGCCGAGACCACCGGTGCCGCCGGTGATCAGCACGGTCCCGGAAGTGTCCAGTGTGGACTCACCGGTGCCTGCTCTGGCCAGGCGCGGCGCGAACAGGCTTCCGCCGTCGGCGTGCACTTCGGGTTCACCGGTGCCGAGGGCGGCTTCGACGTCGGCATGCGTGCCGCGGACCAGGACGATCCGGCCCGGATGCTCGGTCTGCGCGGCCCGGACCAGCCCTTCGACCGCGCCTTCGCGATCGGTCAGCACCACCAGCGGAGCTGGCTCGTCCGTGGCCAGGAAGTCTTGCAACGCGAGGAGAGTGGTGTCGAGCGAATCGGCTTCCACCACCGCCGCGGGCGTGATGTCCTCAGAACCGGTGGGAAGCGGCACGTCTTCGACACGATAGAGGCCGTCCCGCACCGTGGCCGTGGCCGTGACGGCGCGGACGCTGAGCCCGCCCACGGAGGCGACGGGTGTCCCCGTGCCGTCGGCGAGGTCCAGCGCGAAGCCGTCGGCGACCGGCCGAGCGTGCACGCGCAGTTCGGTCGCGCCCCGCGCGTGCAGCACGACGTCACGCCAGGCGAACGGCACCGAACCCTGGTCCTCGCCGGTGACGGCGGTGGCCTGGAGCGCGGCGTCCAGCAGTGCCGGGTGCAGACCGAACTTCGCCGCCTGCCCGGGCTCCGGCAGAGCGACTTCGGCGAAGATCTCCGTGTCGCGACGCCAGACCTTGCGCAGGCCGCGGAACATCGGCCCGTACGCGAGTCCGGCGGCGGCCAGCTGGTCGTAGGCGTCTTCGAGCCCCAGCGATTCGGCGTTCTCCGGCGGCCAAACGGTGTCCATAGTGGACACCGGCGGAGCGCCGAGGAAGCCGGTCGCGTGGGTGACCCACGGCCGCTCCGGAAGCCGCGAATGGATCGACACCGGACGGCGTCCGTGCTCGTCGGCCGCGCCCGCGACGACCTGGACCTCCGGCGCGGTGCCGGGTTCGAGGACCAGCGGTTCCCGCAGGACCAGCTCTTCCACGCCCGCGCAGCCCGCTTCGTCGCCCGCGCGGACGGCGAGTTCGGCGAACGCGGTGCCGGGGACGAGCACGCGGCCCGCGACGACGTGGTCGGCCAGCCACGGATGCCGGTCGAGCGAGAGGCGTCCGGTGAGTAGGACACCGTCGTCGGCTGCGACGGACACGGCGGCGCCGAGCAGCGGGTGGTCGGCGGCGGCGAGCCCGGCCGCGGTGACGTCGGCGTCGCTTTCCTGGCCGAGCCAGAAGTGCTCGTGCTGGAAGGCGTACGTCGGCAGTTCGGTGAACCGGCCGCCGCCGAGGTAGGCGGCCCAGTCGACGGGGACACCGCGCGTGTGCAGCGTGCCGAGCGCGGAGACCAGCTGCCGGGGTTCGTCGTGACCGCGGCGCAGCGCGGGCACGCAGGCGTCGACGAGCGCGCTGAGCACGGCGTCCGGCCCGAGCTCGAAGAACTTCGTGACCCCGGCCGCGGTCAGGCGCTCGACCGCGCCGGCGAACCGCACTGTCTCCCGGACATGCGTGACCCAGTACGCCGGGTCCGTCAGGTCCGCCGTCTCCGTCACCGTGGACACGATCGGAATCCGCGGCGCCGAGAACTCCAGGCCCCGGACCACTTCGGCGAAGTCGTCCAGCATCGGTTCCATCAGCACCGAGTGGAATGCGTGCGACACGTCCAGCCGCTTGGTCTTCCGGTCGCTGAACCGAGCCGCGAGCGCGAGCGTGGCTTCCTCGGCGCCGGAAAGCACCACCGACGACGGACCGTTCACTGCGGCCAGGGAGACTCCCTCGGGCAGCTCGCCGAGTTCGTCCTCGGACGCCTGGATCGCGACCATCACCCCGCCCGGCGGCAAGGCCTGCATCAACCGGCCGCGTGCCGTCACGAGTTTCGCCGCGTCGGCCAAGGACAGCACTCCGGCGACATGGGCGGCGGCGATCTCGCCGATCGAATGCCCCGCCAGGTAATCCGGCCGGACACCCCACGACTCCACCAACCGGAACAACGCCACTTCCAAAGCGAAAATCGCCGGCTGCGCGAACTCCGTCCGCGACAGATCCCCGAACTCCGGCAGCAGCGCGCACACCTCGTCATACGCCGCCGCGAACACCGGGAACGCCTCGTACAACGAAGCACCCATCCCCGGCCGTTGCGAACCCTGACCGGTGAACAGGAAGACCAGCCCACCCTCCATCACCCGGGACCCCGCACCCTCGGTCACTTCGGACAGACCCGCCGAGAGGGTTTCCCAGTCCGTGCCCGTGACGACGGCCCGGTACGGCAGCGCCGCCCGGGTCGTCAGCGTGTGCGCGACGTCGATCGGCTCGGCGGTACCGGCCACGGAAAGCAGACGGGCCGCTTGTGCGGCCAGCGCCGGTTCCGTGGCCGCGGACAGCAGCAACGGCACGACGGCTGGAGCGTCCTGAACGGCGGCGGGTTCCTCCGGCGGGGCCTGTTCCAGCACGACGTGCGCGTTCGTCCCGCTGATCCCGAACGACGACACCGCCGCCGAACGGGGCCGCCCGGTCTCGGGCCATGGTGTGCGTTCGGTCAGCAGCGAGACCGGCCCGGCGGACCAGTCGACCTCGCGGCTGGGCGTGCCGACGTTGAGGGTGGGCGGCAGGACCCCGTGACGCATCGCCTCGACCATCTTGATGATCCCGGCGACCCCGGCCGCGGCCTGCGCGTGCCCGAAGTTCGACTTGACCGAGCCGAGGAACAGCGGGCGATCACGATCACGGCCGTAGGTGGCCATCAGCGCTTCGGCCTCGATCGGGTCACCCAGCCTGGTGCCCGTGCCGTGCGCCTCGATGGCGTCTACGTCTGAAGTGGACAGTCGCGCGTCGGCGAGCGCGGCGCGGATCACGCGCTGCTGTGACGGACCGTTCGGGGCGGTGAGGCCGTTGGAAGCGCCGTCGGAGTTCACCGCGGAACCCCGCACCACGGCGAGGATCCGGTGCCCGTTGCGCTGGGCGTCGGACAGCTTCTCCAGCACGAGCATCCCGACACCCTCGGCCCAGGCGGTGCCGTCGGCGGCGTCGGAGAACGACTTGCAGCGCCCGTCCGGCGCCAGGCCGCGCTGCCGCGCGAAATCGACGAAGATCCCCGGCGAGGCCATCAGGTTGACGCCACCGGCGAGGGCGAGCGTGCACTCTCCCGCCCGCAGCCCGCGCACCGCCGCGTGCACGGCGACCAGCGACGACGAACACGCCGTGTCGATCGAGACCGCCGGGCCCTCCAGGCCGAGCTGGTAGGCGATCCGTCCGGAGTGGACACTGCAGGTGGTGCCGGTGAGCAGGTAGCCGTCCACCGTGTCGCCCGGATTGTGCAGACGCGGCCCGTACTCCTGCGCGGAAACGCCGACGTAGACACCGGTGGGGCTGCCGCGCAGCGCGGCCGGGTCGAGGCCGGCGCGTTCGACGGCCTCCCAGCCGACCTCCAGCAGCAGCCGCTGCTGCGGTTCCATGGCCAGCGCCTCACGCGGCGAGATCCCGAAGAACTCGGCGTCGAATCCGGCGGCGCCGGGCAGGAAACCACCGGTGCGCACGTAGGTGGTGCCGCGATGGTCGGGGTCGTCGTCGAACAGGCCGGAGGTGTCCCAGCCGCGGTCGGCCGGGAACTCGCCGATGCCCTCGCGGCCGCCCTCGACCAGGTCCCACAGCGCGGCGGGCGTGTCGGCCCCGCCGGGGAACCGGCAGGCCATGCCGACGATCGCGATCGGCTCGTGCCGTCCGTCCTCGGCGTCACGCAGCCGTTCCCGGGTCCGGTGCAGGTCCCCGGTCACCCGCTTCAGCAGGTCGAGAAGCTTCTCTTGGTCCGCCATCACACCCTCGCTCGGTGGTCAGAAGATCTCGTCGGTGAGGAAGTCGAAGACCTTGTCGACAGCGGCGTCGAAGAGCAGGTCGTCGAATTCGTCGTCCTTGTCGCCCGCCGCGTAGGCCAGCAGCAGCTTCTTCAGCGGCTTGGCGACCTTCTTGCGGTCTTCGGGGTCCAGATCGCCGAGGCGTTCGCTCAGCCGCTCGATGTCGGCCAGCACCTTGGCGACGGCTTTCTTGTCCGCCATCACGAAATCCCCAGTTCGGTGGCCAGGAAGTCGACGACCTCGTCCGCGGTCGCGTCCTCCAGCCGTCCGCCGACGCCGGTCCCCGTCGTGGTGATGCCGTCGAGCAGCGTCCGCAGACGGACGGCGACCGCGGTCCGGCCGTCGTCGTCGACGGCGGTCAGGCGTTCCGCGAGCCGGTCGAGTTCGGCGAGCACCGCGTCGGCCGCGCTGAGCGACGGAGGGGCCAGTTCGGACAGGAGATGCCCGGCGAGTGTCGCGACGGTCGGATGGTCGAAGACCGCGGTGGCCGAGAGGCGCAGCCCGGTGACGGTGTTGATCCGGTTGCGCAGTTCCACCGACGTCAGCGAGTCGAAGCCGAGGTCCTTGAACGCGCGGGCCGGATCGATCATGCCGCCCGCCTCGTGGCCGAGGACGGCGGCGGCGTTGTGCCGCACCAGGTCGATCAGCAAAGCCGTGCGCTCCTCGTCGGGCAGTGCGGTGAGCCGCTCGCCGAGACCGGCGCCGCCCGTGGTCGCGGGCGCCGCCGCGCGCCGGGTGGTGACCTTGGCGAGACCGCGCAGCACGGGCGCCACTTCGGTGGTCCTGGCGTGGGCGCGCAACGCGGCGCGGTCCAGTTCGATCGGCAGGACGGCGGTGAACCCGCCGTCGAGGGCGGCGTCGAACCGGGCCAGCCCGGACTCCGCGGTCAGCGGCGGCAGGCCTTCGCGCGCCATGCGGTCGACGTCGTTCTCGGCCAGCCCGCTGCCCATGCCTTCCCGCCAGAGCCCCCATGCGAGCGAGACCGCGGGCAAGCCCTGCGTCCTGCGGTGGGCGGCCAAGGCGTCCAGGAACGTGTTCGCGGCGGCGTAGGAGGCCTGGCCCGCAGAGCCGACGATCCCGGACACCGACGAGTAGAGCGCGAAGAGCGCGAGGTCGTGGCCGAGGGTGAGTTCGTGCAGATGCCAGGCGGCGTCCACCTTGGGGCGCAACACTTTCGCGAGCCTCTCGGGGGTCAGGCCGGTCAGCACGCCGTCGTCGAGGACACCCGCGGTGTGCACGACGCCGGTCAGCTCGACTCCGTCCAGCAGTACGGCGAGCGCGTCCCGGTCGGCGACGTCACAGGCCACGACCCGGACTTCGGCACCCAGACCGGTGAGCTCCGCCGCCAGCTCTCCCGCGCCCGGTGCGTCCGGGCCGCGGCGGCTGGTGAGCAGCAGCCTGCGGACGCCGTGCGTGGTCACGAGATGCCGCGCGACGAGCGCCCCGAGCCCGCCGGTGCCGCCGGTGACGAGCACCGTCCGGTCCGGATCGAGCGCTCGCGGGACGGTGAGCGCGACCTTGCCGACATGCCTGGCCTGGCTGACGAACCGGAACGCGTCGGGCGCGTGCCGGACGTCCCAGGTCCGCACCGGCAACGGGGTGAGCGCGCCCTGGTCGAACAGGGTGATCAGCTCGGCCCAGATCTCGGCGGTGCGCGTCCGGCCCGCTTCGATCAGGTCGAAGGCGCGGTAGGCGACGTTCTCCGGCGCGCGGACGTCGGTCTTGCCCATTTCGAGGAACCGGCCGCCGGACGCGGTCACGCCGAGCGAGGCGTCGACGAAATCGCCCGCGAGGGAGTTGAGCACGACGTCGACCCCGCGTCCGCCGGTCGCGGTCCGGAAGGCTTCGGCGAAGTCGAGGGTCCGCGAGGACGCGATGTGGTCCGAGGGCAGCCCGGCCGCGCGCAGGACGTGCTGCTTGCCCTCACTGGCGGTGCCGAACACCTCGGCGCCCAGCCGGCGGGCGAGCTGGGTCGCCGCCATCCCGACCCCGCCCGCGGCCGAATGGATCAGGATCGACTCGCCCGCTTTCAGACCGGCCAGGTCGACCAGCGCGTAGTAGGCGGTCAGGAAGACGAGCGGCACGGTCGCGGCCTGCTCGTCGGTCCAGGCGTCCGGGACGCGCGTCAGGAACGGGCGCTCGCCGACGGCGACCGGGCCGATCCCGCCGTGCACCATGCCCATCACCCGGTCACCCGGCGCCAGGTCGGTCACTGCGGCGCCGGTGGCCAGCACGGTCCCGGCGATCTCGCAGCCCAGCGGCCCGGCCTCGCCAGGGTACATGCCCAGGACGTTCAGCACGTCACGGAAGTTCAGCCCCGCCGCGCGGACGGCGATGCGCACGTCTTCCGGTCCGAGGTCCGGTTCGCCCGCGGTCTCCAGGACCAGGTCGTCGACCGTTCCCTCGCCCGACTTGCCCAGCCGCCAAGGCCCGCCGGGCGGCAGCAGGACTCCCGCGCCCGCCTCGGCGATCCGCGGCACGAGCGGGACGCCGTCGCGCACGGCGACCTGCGGTTCCCCGGTCGCCACCGCCATCGGCACGTCTTCGGCCTCGCCGTCGACGAGGACGAACCGGCCCTGGTGCTCGGCCTGGGCGCTGCGCACCAGGCCCCAGATCGACGCTGCCGCCGGATCCGTGGCGTCCGGTCCAGCCGCGTGTCGCGTGTGGATGACCAAAGTGGACTCTTCCCGCGTCACCCAGTCCTGCAGCACTTCCAGGACACGCGCGCCGAGCTCGTGCGCGGAGGTGACCGGGTCGCCTTCGGGCAGCACCGACAGCACCGCGGGCTTGCCGGGGACGACCTCCGGATACGCCGTGCACGCCACCGGTTCCGCGACCGCGATCGGCGTCCAGTCCACAGTGAACAGTCCACCGGGGAGTTCCTGGCCGCGGGCGACCGGGCGGCGGACGGCCAGCGAGCCAACGCTCAGCACCTCGGCGCCCGAGGGGTCGACGGCGACCAGCGACACGGTGTCCGCCGCGTGGAACGTGATCCGCAGCCGCAACGCGGTCGCGCCGCTCGCCCGCAGGCGGACGTCCGACCAGGAGAAGGGCAGCCCACCGGCGGATTCCGCCGACTCACGGAAGAACATCGCGTGCAGCCCGGCGTCCAGCAATGCCGGGTGGATACCGAAGCCGCCGTTCTCGTCCGCGGGAAGCGCGACCTCGGCGTAAACGTCGTCGCCATCGATCCACACCGAGCGCAGGCCACGGAACACGCCTTCGTAGCCGAAGCCGGGCAGGTTGTCGTAGAACCCTTCCAGGGACTGGGCTTCACCCGGCGGCGGCCATGCGATCCCCGGGACGTCGGCGTCGCTGTCCGGCGCGAGGACTCCGTTCGCGTGCCGCGTCCACTCCTCGCCGTGCTCCGGTCGCGAATGGACGGTGACCGCTCGGCGGCCGTCGTCGTCCGCGGCGGCCACCACCACCTGGATCTCGGCCGCGGCCGACAGCACGAGCGGGGCGCCCAGGGTCAGTTCCTCCACCCGTCCGCAGCCCGTTTCGGCTCCGGCGTGCAGCGCGAGTTCGAGGAATCCGGTGCCGGGGAAAAGAATGTCGTCGCCGACGCGGTGGCCGTCCAGCCAGGGCTGATCGGTCGTCGAGAGCCGCGCGGTGAACACGGTGTCGCCGCCGGGCACCGCGACCACCGCCCCGAGGAGCGGGTGTTCGGCGCGGCGCAGGCCGAGGCCGCGCGCGTCACGGCCCGGGCCGGGCGTGAGCCAGTACTTCGACCGCTGGAACGGGTAGGTCGGCAAGTCGATCCGGCGCCCGCCCGGGACGAGCGCGGCGAAGTCGACGTCCACCCCGCGGACGTGGGCGGTGCCCAGCGCGGTCAGGAGTTCGGGGACTTCGGGCCGGTCGCGGCGGAGCAACGGGCGCGCGACACCGTCTTCGACCAGCGCCGAGAGGACGCCGTCCGGGCCCAGCTCCAGGTAGGTGCCGCAGCCGTTGTCCCGCAGGACACGCGACGCGTCGGCGAAGCGGACGGTCGCTTCGACGTGGCGGATCCAGTAGTCGGCGGAGTCGTGCCCGCCGATCTCGCCGGTGACCGTCGAGACGATCGGCAGGTTCGCGGGGTGGTAGTCGGCGAGCCGCGCGATCCGGGCGAAGTCGTCGAGCATGTCCCGCATCAACGGGGAGTGGAACGCGTGGCTGACATTGAGCCACTTGACCTTGCCGTCGAAGCCGCCGATCGCCGTCTCCAGCGCGTCACGGGCACCGGACAGCACGACCGCGTCCGTACCGTTGACCGCCGCGATCCCGGCGCGCCGCTCGTGCCCGGCCAGCAACGCATGAGCCCTTTTCTCGGAGACACGCAGGGACACCATCGCGCCGCCTTCGGGCAGCTCACGCATGAGCCTTCCGCGCGCGGTCACCAGCATCGCCGCGTCGGACAGTGACAGCACACCGGCGACGTGCGCGGCCGCGAACTCACCGACCGAATGCCCGCACAGATAAGCCGGGGCGACACCCCAGGACTCCAGCAGCCGGAACAGGGCGACCTCGACGGCGAACAACGCGGGCTGCGCGTAGTCGGTGCGGTCGAGCAACGCCGGGTCGGCCTCGCCGAACACCACGTCCCGCAGCGGCGGATCGAGCTGCAGGTCGACATGCGCGCAGACCTCGTCGAAAGCCTCGGCATAGCCGTCGTAAGCGGCATAGAGCTCGCGGCCCATCGCGATGCGCTGGGCACCCTGCCCGGTGAACAGGTACGCGAGTTCGGCGGGTTCCTGGAGCGGGCCGCCGCGGAGCACCCGTTCGTCGAACGCGGTCAGCGCTTCCGTCAGGCTCGCGGCGTCCGGCGCCAGGACGAAGGCGCGTTCCGTCAGCGTCGCCCGGGTCTTGGCGAGCGAGAAGGCGAGGTCCACCGGATTCGCGTCGACGGCGGCGAGCTGTGCCGCGTGGGCCCGCAACGCGTCCGGATCGGCGGCCGAGAACGCGACGGCGACCGGCGAGGGCGCTGAGGGCGAGGGCTCGGCGGTCGCGACGGGTGCCGGTTCCTCCAGGATCAGGTGGGCGTTCGTGCCGGAGATGCCGAACGACGAGACGGCGGCCCGGCGCGGTTCCCCGCCACGGGGCCAGTCGACCGGCTCGGCCAGCAGGGAGACCGCGCCGGCGGACCAGTCGACCGCCGGGGTCGGATCGGCACCGTGCAGAGATCGCGGCAAACGGCCGTGACGCAGCGCCATGATCATCTTGATCACCCCGGCCGCCCCCGCGGCCGCCTGCGCGTGCCCGATGTTGGCCTTCACCGAACCCAGCCACAGCGGTGTTTCCCGGTCCCGGCCGTACGTCGCGAGCAGCGCCTGCGCCTCGATCGGGTCGCCGAGCGTGGTCCCTGTGCCATGCGCCTCGACGGCGTCCACAGTGGACGCCGACAGTCCGGCGTCGGCCAGCGCGGCGCGGATCACCCGCTGCTGGGACGGGCCGTTCGGCGCGGTGAGCCCGTTCGACGCGCCGTCGGAGTTGACCGCGCTCCCCCGGATCACCGCGAGCACCGGATGTCCGTGCCGTTCGGCGTCGGAAAGCCTTTCAAGGACGAACATCCCGGCCCCTTCGGCCCACGCGGTACCGTCCGCCGCGGCCGAGAACGGCTTGCAACGCCCGTCCGGCGCCAGACCACGCTGGTTCGAGAAAGCCACGAACGGGCCGGGGGTGCCGAGTACGGCGACCCCACCGGCGAGCGCGAGGCCGCATTCACCGTTCCGCAGCGCGCGGACCGCGAGATGCAGCGCGACCAGCGAGCCGGAGCAGGCGGTGTCGACGGTCAACGCCGGTCCCTGCAGACCGAGGGTGTACGCGATCCTTCCGGAGACGACGCTCGGCGCGCTGCCGGTGAGCAGGAGCCCGTCGAGCCCCTCGGGCGCGTCGGCCAGGCGGGTACCGTATTCCTGCGGCTCGGCGCCGACGAACACTCCGGTCCGGCTGCCCGTCAGGGTTCCGGCATCGATCCCGGCGCGTTCCAGCGCCTCCCACGCCGTCTCCAGGACCAGCCGTTGCTGCGGGTCCATCGCCAGCGCCTCGCGCGGCGAGATACCGAAGAACCCGGCGTCAAATTCGGCCGCGCCGGGCAGGAAACCGCCGTGGCGCACGTAGGTCCGGCCCGGGGTGCCCGGCCGGGGATCGTACAGGCCGTCGACGTCCCAGCCCCGGTCGCGCGGGAACTCCGTGACGACATCCCTGGCTTCGTCCACAATGGACCAGAGGCCCTCGGGTGAGTCCGCGCCGCCGGGGAAGCGACAGCCGATGCCGACGATCACGATCGGTTCGCCGGTGACCGCACCCCCTTCCGCGGTGTCCGCGGCCTCGGCTCCGAAGAGGCACTCGTCGAGGAAGGCCGCCAGCGATTCGGGTCCGGGATGGTCATAGGCGAGAGTCACCGGGAGTTCGAGGCCGGTCTCGGCGGTCAGCCACGCGTGCAGCTTCACCGCCAGCAGGGAATCGAACCCGAGATCGGCGAAGGTACGGCCGGGCGGGAGCGGCCCGTCCAGCACCGCCGACGTCGCCCGGCGCACCAGGCCCAGCAGCGTGCGGCGCCGCTCGGCGCGCGGCCTGCTTTCCAGCCGTCGCAGGGTATCCAGCTCGGTCATGCGCGCACTCGCCACCTCGGGTCGCCCGGCACAGGGAAGTCGCGGTCCAGCTAGCCACAGCGGCCCTCGCGGGCGGGGCGGAACTGTTCCACCGCCGGGTAACCGGCCGCTCCCCTGCCCGGTTTCCGTGCCGTGGGCAAGCGGTGGAAAAGGTATCCGGCGCGCCGGGACGGAATCGTTAACGTGGCTTTCGGCGAACCGGATTTCAGCGCCGAGACCCGTAGCCGCACGAGAACGCCGGCGTCCGCCGTGCCGGCCCGCGGTCGTCCGCGCGACGCCAGACACCAGTGCCGGAGGTAACGCCGATGACCCTGTCTCCCGTCGAAGAACGCATCCTGCCCGGCCCCCGCGCCGAGGCGGCGCCGCCGACGAGCATGCTGTGCCCCGATTTCCCGTTCGCCTACGACGACTGGATCCGCCATCCCGCCGGTCTCGGCCGGGTGCCGCGCCAGGCGCACGGCACCGAGGTCGCGGTGATCGGCGGCGGCCTGTCCGGGATGGTGGCCGCCTACGAGCTGATGAAACTCGGTCTCAAACCGGTGATCTATGAAGCCGAACAGCTCGGCGGCCGGATGCGCTCGGTGAGCCTGCCAGGTTACCCGGACGCCGTCGCCGAACTGGGCGCGATGCGGTTCCCGCCGTCAGCCGGGGCGCTGTTCCACTACATCGACAAGGTGGGTTTGGAGACGACGCCGTTCCCCAACCCGCTCTCCCCCGCGTCGCCGAGCACGGTGATCAACCTGCACGGCGAGAACCACTGGGCCCGCACGTCCGCCGACCTGCCGCCGGTGTACCGCGAGGTCAACGACGCCTGGACGAAGACGCTCCAGGAGCAGGCCGACATGTCGCTGATGGAGGACGCCATCCGGCGCCGCGACATCACGACCATCAAGGCACTGTGGAATCACCTGGTCACGAAGTTCGACAATGTGTCGTTCTACGGCTTCCTCACCTCGTCGCCGCTGTTCTCGTCCTTCGAGCACCGCGAGATCTTCGGCCAGGTCGGCTTCGGCTGCGGCGGCTGGGACACCGACTTCCCCAACTCCGCGCTCGAAATCCTGCGGGTGATCTGCACCGACACCAGCGACGAGCACCACCGGATCCTCGGCGGCTGCCAGCAGCTGCCGCTCGGGCTGTGGGCGGACGAACCCGCCGACCTCGAGTACTGGCCGTCCGGCACGTCACTGGAAAGCCTGCACGGCGGCGAACCGCGCCCGGCGGTGGTCCGGATCGACCGCACCGGCCGCGGGTTCACCATCGAGGACGCGAACCGCGACGTGCGCACGTACCCGGCGGCGATCTTCGCCGCGCAGAACTGGAACCTGCTCTCGGGGATGAAGAGCGACGACGCCCTGCTGCCGCAGCCGGTCTGGACCGCGCTGGAGCGCACCCACTACATGGGCGCGTCGAAACTGTTCGTCATCACCGACCGGCCGTTCTGGCTCGACCAGGACCCGGCGACCGGCCGCGACGTGATGAGCACGACGCTCACCGACCGCATCCCGCGCGGGGTCTACCTGATCGACAACGGCCCCGACGAACCCGGCACGATGCTGCTCTCCTACACCTGGAACGACGACTCGCTCAAGGTCGCGTCGCTGAGCCCGGACGAGCGGCTCGACGTGATGCTCTCCGCGCTGGCCAAGATCTATCCGGGTGTCGACATCCGGTCGCACATGATCGGCCCGCCGATCGCGATCACCTGGGAGACGCAGCCGCATTTCAAGGGCGCCTTCAAATCCTGCCTTCCCGGCAGCTACCGCTACCAGCGGCGCCTGTTCACCCAGTTCATGCAGCGTGACGCCGCCGAGCACCACCGCGGCTTCTTCCTCGCCGGCGACGACGTCGCGTGGATCGCCGGTTTCTCCGAGAGCGCGGTCACCACCGCGCTGAACGCCGTATGGGGCGTCGTCGAGCACCTGGGCGGCGGCACCCATCCGGACAACCCCGGTCCCGGCGACGTGTTCGACGAAATCGCCCCGGTGAGCCTGGATTGACAGCGGAAAGGACTTCCCCATGTTCGCGAAGATCTATTCCCCCGACGCGGTCACCGGCGGCGCGGCCTTCGAACAGCAGGCCCTCCGCGTCGCCGAGGTGCTGCGGGACCGCGGCGTCGGCTCCGGTGACCGTGTCCTGCTCAAGGCCGACAACACGCTGGCCTATCTGACGATCCTCGTCGCGCTGATGCACGTCGGCGCGTCGGTGGTGCTCGTCGACCATATGGAGCACGCCGACCGCACGGCCGAAACGATCGCCGGCTCCGGTGTCGTGCTGGCCGTCATCGACGACGACGCGCCGATGCCGCCGGACGCGCCGTCGGCCTACACCTACGAGATCATGGTGGCCGCCGCCGACCGGGCCCCGACGGACGTCCAGTTGCGTTTCGACGTCTGGGAAAAGCTGCCCGACAGTCTCGTGATGTGGTCGTCCGGTTCGACCGGCGTCCCCAAGGGCGTCGCGAAGAACGGCGCGCGGTTCCTGAAGAACCTCGAGCGCAACGCCGATCTCGTCGGCCACGTCGCCGACGACGTCCTCCTGCCGCTGCTGCCGTTCAACCACCAGTACGGCCTTTCGATGGTGATGATCGCGTGGCTGCGGGACTGCTCGCTGGTGATCGCGCCGTACCGCCGCCCCGACCGGGCGCTGCGCCTGGCCGGACGTGCCGGGGCGACGGTCGTCGACGCGACGCCGTCCACCTATCGCAGCCTGTTCAACATCATCGGCAAACGTCCGGCGCTCAAAGAGGAATTCTCCCGGGTGCGCATGCTGTGCAGCGGCGCCGCGCCACTCGAACCCGGCGTCGTGGAGCAGTCCGAAGAGCTGTTCGGCATGCCGCTGCTCGACAGCTACGGCAGCACCGAGATGGGCAACGTGGCCTTCGCCAACATCGGGAACCCGCGTGGCTGCGGGCAAATCGTCGAAGGACTGGACTTGGAAGTCCGCGCCGACGACGGCACCGTGCTGCCCCACGGCGAGATCGGCGAACTGTTCGTCCTCGACCCCGACCTCATGGAGGGCTACCTCGACGCGACCGGGCAGGTGATCCCCGTCGACCGCGGCTGGTACGCGACCGGAGACCTCGGCCGTCTCGACGCGGACGGGAACCTGTTCGTCGTCGGTCGCAAACGGGCGGTGCACCGCAACGGGCACACCCTGCATCCCGAGGTGATCGAGCACCGGCTGGCCGGGGAGGGCTGTTCGGCGAAGATCGTCGCGCTGCCCGATCAGCGTCGCGGGTCGAGCCTGGTCTTCGTCGTCGAGGACGACGCTCGGCGGGACTCGCGGTACTGGCGCGACCGGATCTGCGGTGTGCTGCCGCCCGCCGAGCAGCCGAACCGCGTCCTCGTCACCGATCAGTTCCCGTTGAACCGCAACGGGAAACCGGACCGGAAGCGGCTCGAACAATTCGCCGCCGCCGAACAACTCTGATCCCCACCACGAAACCGGGTGTGCGCAGTGGAAAGTTCCACCGATGCCGTCCTGTTCCCCGGCATGGGCCCCGCCCGTGCTCGCGAACTGGGCCGCTTCCTCGTCATCGATCCCCTGGCCCGGCGCCTGCTCGGCGTGGCGGAGCACGCGCTCGGCCGCTCCCTGCTGGATCCGCTCGCCAGAACGGACGAGGAGTACAACGAGCACACCCAGATCGCGTTCGTGCTCGCGTCGCTGGCGCTGGCCGAACGCGCCGAGCGGGAGCACGGGCTGGTGCCGGTCGCGGTCGGCGGCGCCAGCTTCGGTGAACGCGCCGCCGTGGTCCGCGCCGGCGCCCTTCCCGTGGCGGATCTCGTCCGGCTCGTAGACGCCGTCGCACGGCGGGAACGGGAGTACTTCGAGACGGCGCACCAGGATCTCGTCAGCCAGTTCATCGTGCGCACGCCGGAGGCGGCGCTCGGCGGGATCCTCGACGGGATCGGCCACGAACTCTCCGGCCGGTTCGACGACGAGGTCCACCTGGTGACCTTGCGCGAGTCCGATTTGGACGAATTCGTCCGGCGCGTCCGGGCCGCGGGCGGTTACGCGCTCACCACCATGCGTCCCGCGGCGCACGCGCGGATGCTCGGCGGATTGCGCGACAGGCTGGCGGAAGAGGTCTTCGGCGGGTTCGGTTTCGCCGACCCGGAGCTGCCGATCGTGTCCGATCAGGACGGTGAGCCGGTCCGGACCGGCGACGAGGTGGCATCGCTCCTGCTGGAGTCGACGGTCAACGCGGTCCGGCTGCCGGGGCTGGTCCACCGGTTCGCCACGCTCGGCGTCGGCCGGGTCCTCGTCGCCGGTCCGGACCACCTGCTGCACCGGCTGCCCGGGCTGACGTCGGCGTTCACCCTGCTGCGCGCCGACCTCCGGGACACTCTGAAACCGAGACGACGGCCCCGCGGGCGAGAGGCGGTGGCCGCATGAGCACCAAGGTCCGCGACGTCGCGACGATCATGGTGTCCTGCCTGGCGCAGCTGATGGTCGCGATCGACATGACCGTGCTGCATCTGGCGGTACCCGCGCTGACCACGCAGCTCGGCGCTTCGGCCGAGGAACTGCTGTGGATCGCGGACGTCTACGGGTTCGCCATGGGCGGCCTGCTGGTGACCATGGGCAATTTCGGCGACCGGTTCGGCAGGCGCCGGGTGCTGCTCATCGGCGTCACCGCGTTCGCGCTGGGCTCATTGGTGGCGGCCTACGCCCCGAGTGCCGAGCTGCTCATCGCGGCCCGCGCGCTGCTGGGAATCGCGGGTGCCGCCGTGCTGCCTTCGACGACTTCCTTGCTACGCGCGGTTTTCACCACGCAGCGAGCGCGGACGGCCGCGGTCGGGGTGACCGCCGGGGTTTCGGCCGCGGGTTTCGCCATCGGCCCGATCGTCGGCGGGGTCCTGCTGGAACACTTCTGGTGGGGCTCGGTGTTCCTCGTCAACATCCCGGTGGCGCTGCTGATCCTCGGTGCCGCGCGCGTCGTACCGGAGTCTCGGTCCAGCGGCCGGTTGCGGCTCGACCTGCCCAGTGTGTTGCTGTCCATCGTCGGGCTGGTCGCCGTGGTGTACGCGCTGAAAGGCGCGTTCTACGCCGGGCTTTGGTATCCGGAGGTGCTCGGCGCGTTCGCTCTCGGAGGTGCGTCGCTGCTGTGGTTCGGCAGGCGCCAGCGTCGGCTGGAGCAGCCGCTGATCGATCTCGATCTGTTCCGGCGCCGCGGTTTCTCGGCGTCGGTCGGCTCGAATCTGGTGTCGGTGTTCACGATGTCGGCGTTCGCGCTGATCTCGAGCCAGTACTTCCAGCTCGTGCTGGGCTGGAGTCCGCTGCGCTCCGGGCTGGCCTTCGTGCCCGGCGCCGTCGCCGCACTCGTCGCGGGCGGTGTCGTGGCGGCCAAGGCGGTGCGCCGGTTCGGCCGGGCGCCGACGGTCTCGGGCGGGCTGGCGCTGGCGTCGATCGGCTTCGGGCTGTTCGGCGCGGTGAGCACGGACTCGCCGTACCTGCTGGTGCTGGCCGCGCAGGTGGCTTTCGGCGCGGGCGCCGGGCTCACGCTGACCGTCACCGGCGACACCATCCTCGGCACGGTGCCTCGCGACCGCGCCGGTGCCGCGTCGGCGATCTCCGCCACCGCCTACGAACTCGGCGGCTCACTCGGGATCGCGGTGGTCGGCAGCGTGCTGTCCGCCGTCTACCACGCCGAACTGACGCTGCCCGCCGGAGTGCCGCCCGATCTGGCCGCCCAGGTGCGGGAATCGTTCAGCGCCACCGCGGCGGTCGCGACCGGGCTGCCCGAACCGGTGGCGACGGCGGTCCGCACGGCTGCCGAGGAGTCGTTCGTCGGCGGCATCCGGACGAGCATGCTGGGCAGCGCGGCGGTGATGACGATCCTCGCGCTGGTGGCGCTGCGGAGCCTGCGGGGCGTGCCGAAGGTGATCGAGACCGACGTGCCGCCTCCGCGGCCCGCTCCGAGCCCGCTGCCGTGACTTGGTGGGCGTCGCGCAGGGTCCGAAGTACACGAAGCGGTCCTTCACGGACGTACGGCCAGGAACGACGTGAAGGCCTCCTTCCCTACTCTCAAGGTAGGGAAGGAGGCCTTCACGGACTTGGCCGGGCGTGTCTCGCCGGCCCCCTCATGACGAAGTGACGTTCCCTTCCGCACTGCCACGGACCATCCCGAAGAGCGGCCGACCGTGGTCCGCCGGGGCAACTATGCTGGCCGAAGGTGCCCCGGCCGCCTGACCTCCCGACCGAACGGTCCTCCTTGCGCCATGCTCGGAGCGACCGTCGCCCGGCCGCGCCGTGGACCCGCGACGGCCGAGGAGGGAAATGGGAGCGACGGCCGTCACGAGCGCCGGACCGGAGGACGCGCAGGCCGCGTTGGACCGGGTGCTCACGGGGCCCGGCGCGATCTGGGTGGTGCACGGGCCTTCGGGCAGTGGCCGCAGCACCGTTCTCTCCGGTCTCGCCCAGCGCGGCCGCCGCTCCGGTGCCGCCGTGCTGGCCGTGCCCGCCGGCCTCGAGCCCAGGACCGTCCTCCTCCGGCTGACGACCCAGCTGGCCGAGCTGATCACCGTCCTCGACCGCCCCGAGCTGGTCAGCATGCTCAGCGCGGTCGCCTGGCTGCGAACCCGGCTCGAATCGGGTTCCGGCGCCGGACCGCAGACGACGGCCCACGATCTGGTCACCGTCCTCGCCACGCTCGCCCCGCGCGGCCGCATCGTGCTGCTGTTCGACGACTTCGACCTGCTGCCGCCGGAGCTCGCCACCGTGCTCACCCTGGTCGCCGAAGGCGCCCGCGCCACCGGGACGGTCACCGTCGCGACCGTGACCGGCCGGAGCAGGCGGGACGGCCCGGTCGGCAAGGTGTTCGCCGTCGCCGACGGCGCGATCGGTCTCCTGCCGCTGACCGCCGACGAGGCGACCGCGCTGCTCCCCGCCTGGACGACCCGCGCCGGGCGGATCGCGAGTGATCCCGCGTTCGTCACGGCGGTGCGCGCCGCGCTCGGGCCGCTGTTCGGCAATCCCGGCACGGTCGGCGCGACGGTCGCGGGCCTGCGCGCCACCGGCAGGCTGGCGGTCATCGACGAGCACGTGTGCCTGATCGGCGCGGGAACGCCGATCGTGCTGCCCGGCGGGCATCCTGAGACGCTCCGCCTGCGACGGCTCGGGCCGCGCGCCCGGCGGCTGGCCGCCATCATCGCGGTGCTGAGCGAACAAGGCGCCGTCACCCTCGAAAGACTGCCTTGGCTGGCCTCCGCGGCGGGAATGACGCCGTCCATCGTGGGACAGGCCCTCGACGATCTGGTCCGGGCCGGGATCCTTCGCACCGGCAGCGGTACCGACGGCGCGATCGAGTTCGCCGTCCCCGCCCTGGCCGACAGGCTCCGGCTGGAGCACAGCGCGCGCTGGCGCGCCGTGCTGCATCGGCGGATCGTCCGGGAGCGGCGATCCGCCGAGATCGCCCCGCATCTCGCGGAGCTTCCGCCGTCGCCGCCGGATCCCGAGGCCGCGAGCCCGCTGCTGGAAGCCGCGGCGAACGCCGACCTGCCCACGGCCCGCCGCTACCGGAGGGCGGCGCTGCGGCTGCTCGCGCCGGCCGACGCCCGCTTCCCCGAAACGCTCCGTGCGCTGCTCGCGGACAGCCTCGCGGCCGGTGAGTACGGCACGCTGGCCGACGACCTCGCCACCGTCGTCGCACCGCGACTCGCCGACGCCGAGCCGTCCGCACGGCTGTCCGTCACCGCGCTGCTGTGCTGGCTGGGTGCCCTCGCCCACGATCAGCGGCTCGCCGAACTCGACGTCGTACGATCGCTGGCAGTCGAGGTCGCCCGCGCCCTCGACTCGGCTCACGAATGCCACCGCCTGCTGGACGCGGTCAACCGGGCCGACCGGCCGGTGGCCGCCGAGGCGGTCCGGGCGCTCGCGCGTGCCTGCGGCGCCGAAGACGACCGTCTGTTCGCCCTGGGCGCCGGGATCCTGCTCGGCTCGTTGCCCGGCGACGGTGGCAGGCCTGCCGAAGAATGGCTGGTATCGACGGAGATGCCGCCGCACGAGGACGTCGCCGAGGCCGCCGAGGTCCTCGACACGGTCAGCGTGCTGAAGGTCCTGCTGTGCGGCCGGTACCAGCCGCCCTCGACCGGGTTCTCGTGCGACTGGCACGCCGTCCGGCAGGCCTACCGCGAAGGCGAGTGGGACACGGCGCTGTCGCTGGCGCGGCGACTCGAAGGCGACCGCCTGTGGTGGGATCCACCCCGTCGCCACCGGTTCGCGAGTGTGTTCGCCGCGGAGATCTGCGCCCAGCGCGATCAGCCGGAACGAGCAGCGGATTGGTTGCGCCGCTTGCCTTTCCGGACGTCCGTCGACGCCTGTGCCGCCTGGGTCCGCTGCCGGCTGCGCCAAACCGAAGGACGGCACGACGAGGCGGTGGAGCGTGGCTGGCGGGATTACCTCGACTGCCGCGAACGCGGCGTGCGCGCGGGTATGGAACGGCTTCTCGCGCGGCTCCTGTACGGCGCGCGGCGTCAAGGTGACACCGAGACCGTGACCCGTCTGCTGGCCGAATTGGAGAACCTCGCGACCCGATGCCCGACCCCGTCGGTCCAGGAGGCGGCCCTGGTGTGCGGCGGTCTCGTGCGCGGGGACAGGGAATCGGTGCACGCGGGGGTCAAACTGGCCCGGCAGTCCGGCGACGTGTTCCGGATCGCCGAGGCGTGCACGGCGTTCGGCGAGGTGAGCCCGGTTCCCGCGCCGTCGCTGCTGGAAGCGCGCCGGACGCTGGAGCGGCTCGGCGCGGTCGCCGAGCTGGCGTCCGTTTCGGCGCTGCTCGACCGGCACCGCATCGCCGTCTCGCCGGAGCAGGCGGACCGGACCGACCGGGCGGCGCTGGATCCCTTGGAGCGCCACATCGTCGGCCTGATCGCGAGCGGCCACACGAACCGGCAGATCGCGGCCGCGCTGCAGGTCAGTGAGAAACGCGTCGAAGCGCGGCTGACGTCGCTGTTCGAGCGCACCGGCAGTCATTCCCGCGTGGAGCTGGCCGCGGCGTGGCTGCAGGGCCGCCTCGACACGGCGGCGCCCACCGGATCCTGACCGGCATTCACCCCGCCCGGTGGCCCCGCATCGCCGCGGCCAGCTGGGCGCGGCCGGTGATGCCCAGCTTGCGGTACGAACTGGTGAGGTGCTTCTCCACCGCGCGCACCGTGACCTCCAGCAGTTCCGCGATGTCGCGGTTGCGGCGCCCGGACACCGCCAGTTCCACGACGCGCTGCTCGGTCGCGGTCAGCAGGCCGTCCGCCTGATCCGGCGGCTCCCCGGATCCGGTCAGCCAGCTCGCGCCGCATCCGGCCGCCAGGCTCCGGCCCTCCCGCAGCCATTCGCGGGCGTCGGGCCCGGTGGCCCGTTCGCCAAGCAGGACCAGGGTGCGGGCGAGTTCGAGACGATCTCCCGAGCGGGACAGGGTTTCCGCGGCTTCGCGCAGCACCGGGACGGCGTCCTCGTCCCGATCGAGCAGCGTCGCGCGGATCCGCAACGCCCGGCCGACCGAAGACGGCGCGCCCCACGACAACGCCCGCTCGACCTCGCCCTGCGCGACGGCTTCGGCCCGCTTCGGGTCGTCGGTCGCCGCGAGCAGCAGCGCGATCTGGCCGCGCAGCGGCAGCAGCACCCGGTTCCCGAACCGTTCCAGCTGGTGCACGCAGTCGAGGAAGTACTCGGCGGCCGCGGTGTGATTGGCCTCGGTCAGCGCCAGGGTGCCGTAGGCCAATGACCGCAGCCACGGATCGTGGTCGGCCTCCAGGTTGTCGACGAGCAGCCGCGCGAGCGCCGGATCTCGTTGCTCCATCGCGATTTCGGCCAGCACCCGCATCGCCGTCATGGTGATCCCGACCCGGCTGGGGCCCGCCGAGGCGAGCACCGCCTGCGCGCGGTCGCGGGCGACGCCGAGCAGCCCCGTGGCGGAGGCCACCAGCGCCTGCCCCGCCCACGCGACCAGCGTCGGGAGGTCGGGGTCGGCGGCGGGGCCGCACGCCGCCGCGAGCCAGGAGTCCACTCCCTCCAGCGAATCCGCCGCCGCCAGCACCAGCACGGTGAGCGGGAACGTGGTGTACATCTGGTCCGGTGAACCGGGTTCCCGCGCCAGCACCTGCCTGGCGAGGTCCACAATGGACTCCCGGGGTGCGACACCCGCGACGGTCATCAGGTACAGCAGGACCGCGACCAGTTCCCGCTGGGCCGAAGACTCCTGCGCGGGCGCGGGACCGAGTTCGGCCAGCCGGTCCGCCGCCGCGTCCCCGGCACCGGGCACTCCTCGTTCGAGGTAGCGAAGCCGGGCTTCCATGCGCAACGCCGCTTCGGCCGCGGCCGGGCCCGGGACCTCCCGCAGTTCCACGAGCACCTGCCGGAGGCGGCGGACATCCGCGGCGAAACGGAGCCCGGCCACCACCGGGAGCAGGCCGAGCGCGAAGGCGCGATCGACCGGATCCCGCATCAGGCCCAGTGCCTGATGCAGATGCCGGTGGGCGGCGGGCAGGTCGTAGCCGCGTTCGACGGCGGCGAGATCGACGAGCAGTTCCGCGCGATCGGCGCCCGGATGCGCCAGCGCGTGCCGCAGGTATTGGGCGGCCGTCCGAGGCGACGAGTTCGCCAGCGCGGCACTGGCCGCGGTCCGCAGGACGTCCGCAGCCCACGGCTCGGGTTCGGCGACCGTCGCGAGCAGCTGGCGGCCGATCTGCTCGACCGGCCTTCCGTTGCGGTACAGGACGTTCGCGGCACGCAGGTGCAACCGGTCCTGTTCATCGGCGCTCAGCTGATCGGCGACGAGATCACCGGCCATCCCGCCGGCGAACCGCAGCAGCCCGTCGGCGGGGGTCTCGACGATGCCCAGCCTCCGCAGCGCCCGCAGCGCCGCGTCGAAGTCCGGGGAATCGAGTCCCGCGAGTTCGGCGAGGACGCCGGCCTCGGTCTCCTCGCCGAGCGCGGCCATCGCCTTGGCCACCGCGCGGACGTCGTCCGGCTGGGCGCGCAGGCAACGGGTCAGCCGGGCCGCCGCGGGCGAGGGGCGCAACGCGGCGAGTTCGGCCGCGGCCGAGGCGACCGGGCGCAGCCCGTGCCCGAGTATCGTGTTGACCAGCGCGTCCAGCAACATCGGCGAACCACCCGTGCGGGCGAAGCAGGCGCCCGCGAACTCGGGGGCGGGTTCGGCTCCGCAGCGGGCGGTCAGGTAGGCCCGGACGCCGGCGGCCGAGAGCGGGGTGGCGTGCACCGTACGCGCCGCGGTGCGGGCGATGTCCTTGACCACGATGTCGTCGGCGGAGTCGTCGCCCTCCAGCAGGGTCGCGACGACGAGGACCCGCAGCCTGCTCATCCGTTTGGCCAGGTAAGCGAGCCAGCGCGCCGACGCCGCGTCCGCCCATTGGAGATCGTCCACGAGCAGGGCCACCGGGCCGGTGTCGCGCACCATTTCGGTGAACAGTTCCAGCAGTTCGTGCAGCACGAGATGGGCGCGGCGCGCGTCGGGCGGGCCGGCGGGGAATTCGCTGTCGGCCCGGACCGCGGTGAGCAGTTCCCCGCGACGACCCGCCTCCAGCAAGGGTTCCAGCAGCAGCCAGACGACGCCGTGGGCGACTCCGCGCTCCAGCGGTGTCGCCGCTGCCCGCACCACGCGCACTCCCCGCGCGGCGGCCTCCTCCCCCGCCGCGTGCAGCAGGGCGGACCGCCCCGCCCCCAGGCCGCCGCGGACGACGACGAACTCGCCCGCCCCGGCACGGGCCTCGGCGACCGCCCCGGCGATCGCGGCCAGCTGATCCGCTCGCTCGATCATCATGACGGCGGCTCAGAGCTCCTTGTCCAGCGCGTCGAACAGCTCGCGCAACTCGGCCCGCCCGGTCACCTCGAGCTGCCGGTAGATCGCGGTGAGCCGCAGCTCGACGGCGCGTTTGCTCACGCCCAGTTCTTCAGCCAGTTCGGCGTTGGAGGCGTTCGCGAGCACGCGGCGGACGAGGTCGGTCGCACCGGGCGAGAGCGCCCGCCAGCGCCGGGACGCCGTGCGGTAGGACCGCCGCGGCCGGTCGGACAGCCGTTTCCCGAGGTCCGCGATCCGGGACGTGGCCCACGCGAGCTGATACGCGGTGGCCAGCCGTTCGGCTTCGCGCAGCAACCGCGGCACGCCGCTGGTCTGGCCGCGGTTGAGCTGGGCGGCCGCGAGCAGCAGGACCGCCTCGACGTAGAGCACCCTGGCCGGCGACTGCTGGAGCGCGTTGACCGCCTGTGTCAGCCGGAACACCGCGTCCTCGGCGCGGACCGCGACACCCGCCCCCAGATGGGTCCGCCCGATCGCGGTGCGCGTGCCCCAGTTCTGCGCCAGCCGCCATTCCTCGCTGATCATCGCGGCCGCGGTGTGCTCGTCGCCGAGTGCCTGCGCCGCGATGGCGACATGCGAACGCCACGGCACCAGGCCCGGGTTCAGCCAGCCCGCCGCGTTCATCCGCCTGCCGCATTCCTGGAACAGGCCCAGCGCCCGGCGGTGGCGTTTCAGGTCCAGTTCCAGGAGCCCGCGCATGAAAAGCAGGTAGGGCGCGGAGTACAGCGGCCCGCCGTCGCCCGCGGCGTCGACGGCGCGCTGGGCGGCCTCGAGATCCCCGCGGGTGAGGGCCGCCGCGATCTGGATCGTGCTCAGCGACGTGGCGACCGTCGACGGCCAGCCCTCCGGTGGGCCGGAGGCGGCGGCTTCGGCGAGCGCGTCCTCGGCGGCCTGCACGCGACCGCGCTGCAGATGGATCCAGGCCTTGCCGGTGAGCCCGAGGGCCACCGGCACGCCCGCCCCGGCCGCGCTCGCGTCCGCGATCATCTCCTCGTACACCGAAAGCGCTTCCAGGACGTCGTCGGTCTGGGTGAAGGTGATGGCCAGCGCCAGCCGCGGCGAGTAGAGGGTGATGGGTTCGCGGGACGGATCCGCCGCGCGCCGGGCCAGCCGCCGGGCGGCTTTGCCGTCGCGGCAGGCGATCGTGGCCAGCCAGGACGCGGCGGCCGCCTGCGCGGAGGTCAGTGCCGCCGGGTCGAGATCCGGCAGTGCGGGGATGCCGAGATGGACGGCGCCCGCGCCGCTCCCGTCGGCCAGCCAGTACAACGCCGCCAGATCCGCGCGGTCCCGGTCGTCGACCGCGGCCTCGCTCAGGAGGGCCAGCTCGCGCAAGGCGTCTTCCCTGGCGCCTCGCTGCATCATCAGGTCCACAGCGGACAGTCGCGTTCGGACGGTGTCGTCACCGGAAACCCTGGTCGCCCTCGCCAGCCGCAGCCCTCCGGTGAACGGGCACGACGACGCCTCGACGGTCTCGAGTTCCAGCCGCAGCCGCGCCGACATCCCCGGCGGCGCCGGTTCGGCCAGCGCTCTCCGGTAGTAGCGCGCCGCTTCGGCGTGATCCCCGGCTTCGCGGCGGCGCAACGCCGCGGCGTGCAGCGTCTCCAAGGCCCAGGCCTCGCCGACCGGTTGCGAGCCGAGCAGCAGCCCGGCGACGACCTCCTCCGGGGCGGCCCGGCGATGCCCGAGTTCGGCGGCCCGGCGGCGCGTCCCCGCCCGCTCGTCCGCTCCGGTCTCGGCGAGCACCCAGGTGGCCACCTGCGGGTTCATCGGCTCGGCGGGATCGGTCCCGATCAGGCCGGAGTCCGCCAGCACCCGCAGCGCCCGGCCCAGCGGCATCCCGAGCGGCCCGGCGAGCGGCCGCAGGTACGCCTCGTCGAGGGTGCCGATCGCGGCGATCGTCCGGACCAGCGCGGCGAGATCGGACGGCAGCCGGGCGAGCAGGTCGAGCACGGTGTCGCGGCGCACGTCCGCGGTGACGGCGGTGATCTCCGGACCGGCGGACGACCGGGCGAGCACCTCCGCGAGCAGGGCGGGATTCCCCCGCGTGGCCGCGTAGACCTCGGCCACCGGCGGCCGCGGCGCGGGGACCGCGTGCACCAGCCGCCGGACCGCCGCCTCGCTCAAGGGCCGTAACCGGACGACATGCCGGTTCTCCCAGGGAAGACCGCCGAGCGACAAGGGATCCGCTTCGTCGGCGTCCTGCGGGCCGGAGTGCGCGGCGATGAGCAGCACGGGGGCGTTGCCCCGGCGTCGCTGCAAGGCCGCCAGCCAGGCTTCGGACTGCTCGTCGGCCAGGATGAGGTCGTCGACGACCAGCAGGACCGGGCAGCGCCGGGCCGACTCCAGCAGCCGCTGGCAGAGCAGTTCGTGCAGGACCTGCACGTCGGTGCCGTCCGAGAGCGCGGCTTGCAGCCACGGGACGTCCGCGAGCTCCGGGATCGGTGCCAGCAACTGGGAAAGAAGCCCGTACGGCAGCTGCGCCTCGGTGGCCGAGCCGCACGCGGTGAACACCTGCAGTCCCCGCTCGGCGGCCAGGGACGCGACCTGGTCCAGCAGCGCCGTGCGCCCGCTGCCCGCCGGGCCGAGCACGGCCGCGGAGCCGCCGTGGCCGTGTTCGAGATCCCCGATCAGGCGAGTGAGCAGACGCAGTTCGGTCTCGCGTTCGACGAGTTCGTCCGCACCGTCGGCCTCGAGCCGCCGGACGGCGCTCACCGGGCACCTTCGAGGACGGCCGGACGCTCTTCGGTCTCCTCCAGCACCACGGCCAGTTCGGTCCGCCCGCTGATCCGCAGCTTCCGGTACACGCTCGTCAGATGTGTCTCGATGGTCCGGACGGTGACGAAGAGCCGTTCCGCGATGACCCGGTTGCTGATCCCGCGTCCGGCGAGCCGGGCGATATGCCGTTCCGCGGGACTCAGCGAGGCGAACGGGGACATCTCGCCCGGGATCCCCGCGTCGGCGGCGGTCCGCTGGGCGCGGCGGAGCAGGAACCGGTCCCCTGTCCGCAGGCTCAGCTCGGCGCAGCGCCGCAACCGGGTGCGCGCGGCGACGGTGTCCCCCGCTTCGACGAGCGCGCGGCCGAGGTGGTACTCCGCCAGCGCCTCCTCCAGCCGGGCGGGTGAACCGGCCAGGATGCCCGCCGCCTCTTCGATCAACGCGATCCGGTCGGGGCCGCGGGTGGCGACCGCGGTCGCGAGCCGGGCCATCCCGACCGCCCTCGGGGTGCCCCACCGCAGTGCCGGTCCGGTTCCTTCGGCCGCGAGGTCAGCGGCGGCCTCGAAACGTCCCTCGTCGGCCAGCATGCAGGCGGCCTCGAACCACCACGGCGCCAGCAGCGGGTTGGCGATGCCGACGTCCGCGAGGCTCTCCCCGCAACGGTTGAAGAGGTTCAGCGCGGCCTCGCGGTCTCCCGCCGCCCAATGCACCCGCGCGTCGACGAGCTGGAACCACGGGCGCATCACCGTGTGCTCCCACAATTGCGGGGAATCCGCTTCCCGCAACAACTTCATCGCCTTCGCGGTCTCGCCCTGCTGCGCCGCGACGGTCGCGTACGCGATCCGCGGGACGACACCGCCGGTCCGGCCTTCGGCGCGACGGCTGAGCGCGTAGGCCTGTCCGGCGTCGGCCGACGCGGTGGCGAGATCACCGCACCAGTGCCCGAGCAGGCCGCGGAAGGCGAGATATTCGCTGCGCTGGGCCGGCACGAGTTCGATGGCCCTGGTCAGTTCGTCCCTCGCGACGTCGATCTCGTCCGCGAGCAGCAGGGCCAGCACGGCGGAGCTGACGGCCGAATCGTCGGTGGTCGGGGTGTACCCGCGGATCGCGCGCATCGCCCATTCGGCGGCTTCACGCGGCCGGGTGCCGTCGAGTGCGGCGACGACGGCGCAGACGGCCAGATGCCTGGCGTCGACGACCGCGTTGTTCGACCGCGGCTGGATCCGGGTGTCGAGTTTCGCCAGGCTGTCGCGGTCTTCGATGCCCACCAGGCACAACAGTCCTTCGAGCTGCCCGCGCAGCTGCTGGTCCATCTCGCCGCCGAGCACGGTCAGCACCCGGTCCAGCACGGTGACGGCGGTCCCGCAGCGGCGGGCGACGAGCGCCGCGCGGCCCAGTTTCACCGCGGCCCTGGCCTGGTCCACCGGATCCTGTTGCAGTTCGAGCGCGCGGCGCAGGAGGTCGAATCCGCTGTCCGGTTCCAGCAGCGCGACCGTCTCGGCGAGTTGAACGGCCAGCCCGGCGTCGGAGGGCCGGGCGGCCGCGGCGGGCCGGAGATAGCGCAGCGCGTCCCAGGGCGCGCCCCGGTCGCAGGCGCAGGTCGCGGCGTCACGCAGCAGGTCGACCATCCAGGTGTCGAGCTCGGCGAGTTCGAGCAGGTGTTCCGCCACTTCCTCCGGTGATCCGGCCGCGTCGCTCAGCAGGATCGCCGCGGTCCGCCGCCACCGGCCCAGTTCGGCGGGTTCGAGAGCGTCCAGCAGCCCTTCCCGCACCGGATCGTGCCGGAAGGAAAGCCCTTCCGCGGCGAGGATGTGCCTGCCCCGGAGCAGCTCGACGGCGGTTCCGGCGGTGCGGGCAGGCACCTTGGCCAGACGGGCGACCAGTGACAGGTCCTGCCCGCCGAGCACCGCGATGGCGGTGGCGACCGCCTTGGCGTAGTCGGGGACGCCGGCGAACAGGGAGCGGATCAGCGCCGCCCCCGCCGCGGACCCGGCCACCGGGGCGATCCCGGACGCGACCTTGCCCAGTTCGTCGAGCATCTCCCGCAGCAGCAACGGATTCCCGCCGGACTGCTCGACGCAGTGCCGCACGAACGGCTCGCCCGGGTCCGACCCGACGGCCTCGCGCGCGAGCGAGGCGACCGCCTCGGCGGGCAGCGGGCCGAGGTCGAGCGCTTCGGTGCCGTACCAGGATTCGAGATCCGCCAGGCGTTCCGCCGCGCCGTCCGGCCCGTCGGCGGCCGACCGGACCAGGATCATCCGCACCGGCAGCCTGGTGGAATGCCGGGCGATCAGGCTCAGCCACCGCACGACCGCTTCGTCACACCAGTGCACGTCGTCGACGGCGAACACGATCGCGGGCAGTCCGGCCGCCCATTCGGCGAAAGCCTCGTACCAGGCGGCGAAGTCTTCCGGGTCCGGGACGCGGGCGCCCGCGCGGCGCAGCTCCGCGAGTAGTTCCCCCGCGACCGCGGCCCCGTCACCCGGAACACCGGTGCCCCGGCAGACGACGGTGTCCGTGAGAGCCGCCAGCGCGGTGTCCAGCAGGCTGGACTTCCCGATACCCGCTTGCCCCCGCACGACGATGACGGAGCCTTCACCGGGTGCACCGGGGCGCAGCCGAGCGGCGAGCCAACGGAGCTCGTCGTCACGTCCGGCCAGCGCGCGTCCGGGTCTGTTGGCGTCCCTCATCTCCCGCCTCCCTGTCGTCCCATCGGGGCCGTTGCCGTCACACAGAGCGAACAATCGCTTACGTGCTTCCATCTCATCGTGTGATCGTCTTACCGAATAGAGCGTGCAACCTCGATAAGGGTTATCCCTCACTACAGGGACGGCGGGCGCTCAAATGAGCACGACACTCATCAACGGCGGGATTTCGAGCGCGAAGCGGCGCGGGTCGGCGCGCGGACCCGGGTCGATCAAGACCGACAGAAGTCGCGACAGAAGGAAACATGGCATGAACCAGCGACACCATCGAAGTGACCGCCCGGCTGCCAGCTGACTCGCTCGACAGGCCGCCATCCGCTCAAACGAGCGAAATCACCGCGCGGGTCATTACGAATTCTGCCGAAATACATGCAAACGAAGTGGCCGTTCACTGGGACCGCACCGTGATCGCACGAGCACGTCACGCGATGGCCACCCGCGCGTCAGATCCCGGCGATCAGCTCGCGCGCCGGGACTCCGGCACCCGCGGCGGCCAGGCCGTCGAGTCCAGCAGGCCGGTGGCGAAGGCGCGTGAAACCAGTTCGACCCGGTTGCGCGCCTTGAACTTCCGCTGGAGGCGGGCGACGTGATAGTCGATGCCCTGCCGGCTCAGGTAGAACTTGTCGGCCATCTCCAGACTGGACAGGCCACTGGCGATCCCCTGGAGGATCTTCGCCTCGATGTCGGTGACCGAGCCGAGGTGTTCGGCGCGGGCGACGGCGGGCGCCGCCTCCGGGAGCATGGTCAGCAGGATCGCCGTACCCGGCGCCCGCATCCGGCCCGCCATGATGGTCAGCCTGTCGGAGCCGCCGGAACCGAGCCCGGTGACACTGCCGCGGAACCGCTGTTCCCAGCCTTCGGCGACCCGGTTCAGCCGGTCGCGTAAATGGTCCGGACCAGTGGTGACCAGCTCGGGGAACGATTCGCCGAGCACGTCGGCGGGACGGCGGCCGAGCAGGCGGAAGAACGCGGCGTTGCCGCTGCCGAGCCGCAAGCCGGCACTGAGCGCCGCGAGCGGCATGTCGGCGACTTCCACGAATTCGCTGATGGTTCCGGGTCGTACGGTGCGACCCGCGTCGAAAGCGCGCGTGCCGATCGGGGAAATCGTTCGGATGCCGGCCATGGAAAGCCCCCTTCTGCCTGAGCCAAATGTGTCCACCAAAGCCGTCCCTGCCCAAGACTCGGCAAACACTACGAAGCGGCGATCCGCGAGGTCAACGAATTCCGGAGCAGTTCGTGGCCACCGAACCCACCGTGCGGACGGGCCGCACCGAAGGTTCGGTATCGGGGCCTCGGCTGGAGAATCCTCAGCTCAGCGGCCGGTTCGGCGACCGAACCTCGCACCGAGAGGGAGGCGAAGCGAATTCCGCGTGAAGAAACTCTCGCGTTTTCGCTCCGTCACGATAGCACCGAATCCGCCGATCCTTAACATTGATTTAAGGTGGGCCCGGATCGCGATTCGCGAAGCGGGTGGCCCGATGATCGGTACACGGCCGGTGACCGCCTGTCGATCGACCGAATGGCCTTCAGCGAAGAAAACGATCGGCCGACCGGAACCTTCTATCCATTGTAGACACAGAGCCGCCACGGGCGTGGTGACACCCGGGGCGGCTCCGCTGGAGAATCAGACGGTTTCGCGCGTGGTCACCGCGTCCTTCTCTGCGGCCAGCGCGGTGCAGGTGCGCACCCAAAGTTCCCAGCCGCGCAGCGCCTGGTTGCAGTTCCAGCCGGTCCAGCGGCCCGCCTGCGCGCCCTCGTTGCCGGCGCGGTTGCAGGCGGTTTTGCTGCTCCAGCCCTCACTCACCTTGCGATACGGCGTGCAGGAAGCCGCCGCGACGTCGCCCGGCACCCCGGCCGCGCACGGTTCCGCGGTGCTCGCCATCGCCGATCCCGCGGTCAGCACCGACCCGGCGAGGGTGGCGGCGAGAACGGCACCACGGACCACGAAGCGTTTGTTCATCGAGTTTTCCTTACCGCGAGCAAGACCCCTGCCCACAGTGGCCGATCCGCCGACGAAGATCAACCGCCTTGTGCCGGGCGAGTCACCGTGGTCGTGAGTGGCGATTCGGGTTCTAAGCCGAATCGCCACTCACGACCACCCGGACCTGCGCAGCCTCCGCAGCCGGGCGAGGTCATTCACCGATGACCTGCTCCACCTTGCGCTGCAGCTTGTTCATCCCGCCGAGCCAGCGGTCGGTCTGCGTGGCCCGCGCGGCGTAGTAGTCCGCGACCTCGGGGTGCGGCAGCACCAGGAACCGGTCGGCGGCGACGGCTTCGAACAGCGCGTCCGCGACCTGCTCAGGCTGGATCGCCGACGCGCCCATCAGCAGCTCGCCCGCGGGGCCGGTGTTTTCCAGCATCGCCGTCCGCACGCCCTGCGGGCAAATGGCCTGCACGGTGAGCCCGCGGTGCCGATAGGTCGCCGACAGCCATTCGGCGAAGGCGAGCGCGCCGTGTTTGGTCACCGAGTAGGACGCCGAACCGAGACTGGTCAGCAATCCCGCCGCCGACACCGTCGAGATGAAGTGGCCGCGGCCGCGTTCGAGCCACGGCGGCAGGAGCAGCCGCGCCGCGCGCACGTGTGCCATGACGTTGACGTCCCAGATCCGCGCCCAGTCCTCCTCGGGCGCGTCCACGCCGCCCATCGGCGCGATCCCGGCGTTGGCGCAGAAGACGTCGATCTCGCCGAGGGTTTCGCGCGCCGCTTCGATCAGGGACGCGACACCCGCTTCGCTCGCGGCGTCACCGGCGACGGCGGTCCCGCCGATCTCCTTCGCGACCTCGGCCGCGGCCTCCCCGTTCAGGTCACCGACGACGACCCGGGCGCCCTCGGCGGCGAACCGGCGGGCGAGGACGGCCCCGATGCCGCCGCCCCCGCCGGTGACGACGACCCCGGAACCGGTGAACGACGCGGTCACAGGCCACCCGCCAGCGTGACGCCGCCGTCGAGGACCACCGTCTGCCCGGTGATCCAGCCCGCCTCTTCCGACAGCAGGAACGACACGGCGCTCGCGATGTCCGCCGGAACGCCGAGGCGCTTCATCGGGTACGACTCGGAGACCTCTTCTTCGCGGCCTTCGTACAGCGCGGTCGCGAACTTGGTCTTGACCACGGCCGGCGCGACGGCGTTCACGCGGATCTTCGGGCCCAGTTCGAAGCCGAGCTCCTTGGTGAGCCGGATCAGCGCGGCCTTGCTGACGCCGTACATGCCGATCCCTGGCGAAGCGCCGAGCCCGGCGATGGACGCGACGTTCACCACCGCGCCGCCGTGCTCCCCCATCCACGCGTCCCGCGCCCGGCGGGTCCACGAAAGCGGCGCGAGCACGTTGACGGCGAAGATCTTCGCGGCGGCCCCGGGGTCGATGTCCAGGGTCGGCCCGAACACCGGGTTGATACCGGTGTTGTTGACCAGCATGTCGAGCCTGCCGAAGGTTTCGATGGTCTTGGCGACGGCCTCGTCCTGGTGCGCCTCGTCGTCGGCCTTCCCCGGAACGGCGATGGAGACGGCCTCGCCACCCAGTTCGGCCACGGCCTCGGCCAGCGGCTCCGGCTTGCGCGCGGTGATGCACACCTTCGCGCCGCGCTCGACCAGTTCCTTGGCGATCCCGAGGCCGATACCCCGGCTGGCGCCGGTGACGATCGCGACGCGATCCTTGAACGAGTTCACTCTTCGATCTCCTCTGTGTTCACTGGCGACGCAATCACTAAGCGAGCGCTCACTTACAATGGGAAGGTCCGGAGACGGTGTCAAGCCCGCCATCCGGAACGAGCGTCTGGGAGGATCTGCGGATGACCATGTCGCTGTCGGCCGAGCTGTGGCCCGACGTCCAGCCGGAGACGGCACGGCGGCTGATGCTGGCGGGGGTCGAATCCTTCGCGCGCCGTGGCTATCACGCGACCACCACCCGGGACATCGCCTCGGCGGCGGGCATGAGCCCCGCGGCGCTGTACGTGCACTTCCCGTCCAAGGCCGCCCTGCTGTTCGCGATCTCGAAGTACGGCCACGAGCAGACGCTCTCACTGGTCGAGAGTGTCGTGGCACGGGAGACCGACCCGGTCGTGCGGATCCGGCTGCTGGTCGAGGACTTCGTGGCATGGCACGCGCGGAGGCACACCGTGGCCCGCGTCGTGCAGTACGAACTGCACGCGCTGCCCGACGAGGAGTTCGAGATCGTCGCGAAACTGCGCCGCCGCATCGAGCAGGTCGTGCGCGAGGTCATCACCGAAGGCGCCGCGGCGGGCGTGTTCACCGTCGGCGACCCGCACACCGCCGCCCGCGCCGTGCTCTCGCTCGGCGTCGACGTCTCCCGCTGGTACAGCGAGCGAACGCGCCAGACCCCGAAGAAGCTGGGCCAGGAGTACAGCGAGCTGGTGCTGCGCATGCTCGGCACGAAACTCTCCTGACCAGTACTGATCGACCTTTCCCGGCGATACCGCCACCAGAGTGACATACCAACTGGTCGGTATCTAGAATTACCCGTTGAGACGTTGACCACATACTAAGCGGTTGTTAACTTGCCCGGACTGCATCGCCGCAACAGCGCCGAGCGAAGGGCATCCAGATGGCCGACACCGCACCGAACGCCCCTGAAACCGCCGCCGAACCGACGATCACCGTGTCCCAGCGCAGGAGGGCCGCGACCGCGGCGGCACTCGCCTCCTCGGTCGAGTGGTACGACTACTTCGTCTTCGGGATCGCGGCCGCCCTGGTCTTCGGGAAGACCTTCTTCCCCACCAGCAACGCGGCGGCCGGCGTCCTCGCATCGTTCGCGACCTTCGCGGTCGGCTTCCTCGCCCGGCCGCTCGGCGGGATCATCGCGGGCAGCCTCGGCGACAAACGGGGCCGGAAACCCGTGCTGGTGCTGGCGATCGCGCTGATGGGCGCGGCGACCACGCTGATCGGCCTGCTGCCGACCTACGACACGATCGGCATCGCCGCACCGATCCTCCTGGTCCTGCTCCGGCTCGTACAGGGGGTCGCCGTCGGCGCCCAGTGGGGTGGCGCGATGCTGCTCGCCACCGAGTACGCGCCGCCCGGCAAACGCGGTCTCTACGGCAGCCTCGTGCAACTCGGCGTCCCGATCGGGGTGGTGCTGGCGAACACGGTGTTCCTGGTCGCCGCCCAGGTCGCGCCGCCGTCGGATTTCCTCGTCTGGGCGTGGCGGATCCCGTTCCTGGTGGGTGTCCTCGTGCTCGGGCTGGCCTGGTACATGCACGTCAAGATCGACGAAACCCCCGAATACCGTCGTGCGGAAGCGAAACTCGCCGCCGAGGAACGCGGCCGCGCCAAGTCGCCGCTGCGCGACATCCTGCGCGACCACAAGGGCACGGTGCTGCTGGCGGGCGGCTCGTTCATGGTCAACACCGCCACCTTCTACATCCTGCTGAACGGTGTCCTCGACTACGCCACCCGTCACCTGGGGATGTCGCGGACCACCGTGCTCGTCGCGACCCTGCTGATCAGCACGCTGCAGCTGGCGATCATCCCGCTGGCGGCGAAACTGTCCGACCGGATCGGCAGGCTCAAGATCTACACCTTCGGCGCGGTGGGGGTCGCGCTCTGGGCGATCCCGATGTTCCTGCTGATCGACACGGCCTCGCTTCCGCTGTTCGTCATCGCCTCGTTCGTCGGGTCGCTGTTCCTCGGCATCATGTACGGCCCGCAGGCGGCGCTGTTCGCCGAGCTGTTCACGGCCGAGATGCGCTACACCGGCGCCTCGCTCGGCTACCAGATCAGCGCGGTCGTCGGCGGCGGGCTGGCGCCGTTCATCATGGTGCTGCTGCTGGAATCCACCGGGACCTCGATGTCGGTCTCGCTCTACATCATCGTGCTGGCCCTGATCTCGCTCGGCTCGATCGGCCTGCTCGCCAAACGCGCACGGTCCACTTCGGACTCAGACGACCGCGCGCGCGAAGCGGTCGGCGACCAGCCGTAGCCGCTCCTTGACCTCGTCCGGCGCCTCCTCCACGACGAAGTCGACCTCCCAATGGGCTAGGTAGTAGGGCATCACGGAAAGGTCGTTGGAACCGACCCGGACCCGGCAGGTGTGCTCGTCGATGGCCTCGATCGTCCCGGCGGTCGGGGACACGTATTCGGCGAGCGCGTCCGCCGAGGCGCTCACCCGCAGCACCATCTGGTGCGGATACGGCGAAGACGTGATCCCGCGGGAGACGTACGCCGCGAGGTCCTCGGCGGGCGGTTCCCTCGGCGTGAACCGGAAACTCGTGTCCGGGACGCCGTCGATGCGGTCGACACGGAAGGTCCGCCAGTCGTCCCGGTCGAGGTCGAACGCGACCAGGTACCACCGGCGCCCGGTGTGCACCAGGCGCAACGGCTCGATGTAACGCTCGCTGACGTCACCGTTGTGGCTGCGGTAGCCGAACCGCAGCCGCTGATGGTCACGGCACGCGGACGCGATGACCGTCAGCGCCGCCGCGTCGATGACCGGGACGACGCCGCCGAGCGGGATCATCGCCGTGTTCAGCGCGGTGATCCGATGCCGCAGCCGCGCGGGGAGCACCTGCTCCAGTTTCGTGAGCGCGCGCACCGAGGTCTCCTCGATCCCCGAGACCGTCCCGTTCGCGGCCGTGCGGAGCCCGACGGCGACCGCGACGGCCTCGTCGTCGTCCAGCAGCAGCGGCGGCAACGCGGCCCCCGCGCCGAGCCGGTAGCCGCCCGCGACGCCGGGAGTGGCGTGCACCGGGTAGCCCAGTTCGCGCAGCCGCTCGACGTCGCGCCGGACCGTTCGGACGTCCACCTGCAGCCGGTCGGCCAGATCGGCGCCCGGCCAGTCGCGACGTGCCTGCAGCAGGGAGAGCAGCCTCAGCAGCCGTGCCGACGTGCCCGTGGTCATCGGTTCGCTCGCTTCATGGGAGGAGTGTCGCAGATATTCAGGACAGTTCCGGTCCGCATTGGGCTCGTGAGTGGTAATGACGGTTAGAACCGTCCTAGCCACTCACGAGCCGTAAGGTGACCCAGGTGATCGATCCCGCGCGAATGCTGTCCGTCGCCCGTGAAGAGGCCGAACTCGGCAAGGCCGAGGGCGGGGTCCCGATCGGCGCCGCCCTCTTCGACACCGCCGGCGTCCTGCTCGGCCGCGGCCACAACCGCCGGGTCCAGGACTGCGACCCGTCGATGCACGCGGAGACCTCGGCCTTCCGGAACGCGGGCAGGCGGCCGCACTACCGGGACACGATCATGGTCACCACGCTGTCCCCCTGCTGGTACTGCAGCGGGCTGGTGCGCCAGTTCGGCATCGGCCGGATCGTCATCGGCGAGGCCACCACGTTCGAAGGCGGCCACGGCTGGCTCGAGGAACACGGCGTCGAGATCACCCTGCTCGACGATCCGGCGTGCACCGCGCTGATGACCGAGTTCATCCGGGATCACCCGGACCTGTGGTTCGAAGACATCGGCGTCCCGGCCGAGGACTAGGTTTCGGCCTCGAAGACGACGGTCCGGTTGCGCCCGGCTCCCTTCGCCGCGCGCAGCGCCTGGTCCGCCGCGCCGACGAGCCGGTCGAGTGTCTCGCCGCAGGTGGGATGCGACGACACTCCGATCGAGACGGTCGTCCCCGCGAACGTCCCACCCAGTGAGACGAACGTCGAGGAGATCCGCAGCCGGATGCGTTCGGCGATCGCGTGCGCGTCGAACCGGCTCGTGCCGGGCAGCAGGACCACGAATTCCTCGCCGCCGAACCGGCCGACCAGGTCCGCGGCACGGACCTCGGCGCGCAAGGTGTCCGCCACGGCCCGCAGGACGTCGTCCCCGACGTGCCTGCCGTGCCGGTCGTTGAGCCGGGCGAAATGGTCGAGATCGAGCATCAGCAGCGAAAGATCGGCGCCACGGCCGCGAAGCAGCTCGAACTGGGTGCGGGCACCGTCCAACCAGGACGACGCGGTGAGCAGTCCCGTGCCGGAGTCCGTGCCCGCGTGACCACGCAGCGCACGCATCGTCCCCGCCCGGTGAAGTACCACGAGCGCGCCCGCGAGTACCACGGTGACGAACGGCCAGTCCGCCGCCGACCACGCGAGCAACAGTCCGAACGCGACCATCGCCGCGTCGAAGGCGAATCCCGACGGTTCCGCCCCGAATTCGGCCGCCGGTGCGGCCAAGGCCGCGTCGACGGACAGGAAAACCAGACCGGTCGCGAAAACCAAGGCGAAACTTTCGAAATCCCTTGCCGCGCCGATGAACGGCGGCGCACCCAGCAGTACCGGGATGATCGAGGCGCCGAGCGCCGAAAGCATGGTCGCGGACGCCGCGAACACTTGCCGGTGCGGGATCCCGCGCCGGATCCGGAACCAGCGATATCCCGCCGAGGCGACGACGAGCACCGCCGCCAGAGCGGGCGGCAGCAGGAGCGCACCCGCGAAAATCCACGCCGCGTCCAGTCCGGCGCCGAGCCGGGTGTCGGCGCGGGACCGCTCGACGGGGCGCGAAACCTCCGCACTGAGGACCATTCCGGTTAACAGAGCGGAAAACGGAAGAAACGACGACGGCGCGGGCGGCCGCAGGACGAAGAGGTAGGTGGTGGCGGCGATGGCGGCGAAGTCGACGAGGAGCAGGTACCCGATCAGGCCTCGCCTGGGTAATTCCCACAGGCTCCACGAGCCTAGTGCCCGCCGCGGCGCGGCGAACCGGCCTCTCCGGTCGCGGCTTCCGGTCGCCATCAGGGAGTCCCCCACCATTTCGGCAAACTAGCCGGTAATCGCGATGGTGTCGATCCGCTTTCCGGGTCATGGCCCCCTACTAAGGTAGGTCGTTTCCGGCGGGTACTCCGGTGAATTCTTGACAGTCCTCAATGGTCTAGTCCACCGTGAGTAGGCGCACCCTCCCAGTTGATACGCCGCGTCAAGACGGAGATGCTCCACACCTGCGCGCCTCGCCGCGCGCGTACCAGTTGGAGGACCGATGAAATCCTTACGACGCTGGGCAACACTGGCCACCACCGTCGGCGCCGCTCTCGCCACGGCCGCCGGCCTCGCCCCCGTCGCCTCGGCGGCCCCGGATCCGGTGCTCGCCTCGCCCTATCTGTACCAGTGGTCGGGACAGACGGACCCGATCGCCGCCATGAACGCCACCGGCGTCAAGGCCTTCACCCTCGCGTTCATCCTCTCCGACGGCGGATGCAACCCGAAATGGGACGGCAGCCGTTCCCTCACCGGCTCCGACGCCACGATGATCAACAACATCCGGGCCAAGGGCGGTGACGTCATCCCGTCGTTCGGTGGCTGGTCGGGCACGAAGCTCGGCCCGAAGTGCGGCACTCCCGCGGCACTCGCCGGTGCGTATCAGAAGGTCATCGACGCCTACAAACTCAAGGCGATCGACCTCGACGTCGAGAACACCGACGAGTTCGAGAACTACACCGTCCAGGACCGGATCCTGAACGCCGTCAAGATCACGAAGCAGAAGAATCCCGGCCTGCGCGTGGTCATCACCATCCCGACCGAGGTCGGCGGCCCCAACGCGCACGGCAAGCGGCTGATCAACCAGTCGAAGGTGCTAGGCGCGGGCGTCGACGCGTGGTCGGTCATGCCGTTCGACTTCTCCAGCGGCGGTGACATGGCCGGCAAGACCCGCAGTGCCGTGGACGGGCTGAAGAATGTCGTGAAGTCCACTTTCGGCCTGAGTGACGACGCGGCCTACCGGCGCAGCGGGCTTTCGTCGATGAACGGGAAGACCGATGTGGCGGGCGAGACCGTCAGCGTCGCCGACTTCCGCGCGATCCGCGACTACGCGGCGAGCAAGCATCTCGCCCGGCTGTCGTTCTGGGCCGTGAACCGCGACTGCGACAACTGCGCGGGAATCTCGCAGGGCAAGTACGACTACACCAAGATCGTGGCGGGTTACACCGGCTGACTTCCGTTCCCCACCGGTGTCAGTCCGTGAAGGCCTCCTTCCCTACCTTGAGAGTAGGGAAGGAGGCCTTCACTACGCGTGGCGTAACGCCAGAACGCGTCGCGAAGGCCCTAGCCCTCAAGAGAACTCGGAACCGGAGCGAGTCAGCGACCGCAGTCCGGCGCCGTGTTCAGCGGCCGCCCGCGCGACCACACGAGGTCGACCGGATGCACCGAACCGTCCGGATCGATCGACAGGATCGGCAACGCCTTGTCGAGCTGGTTCCCCGTCGCCTGGTCGAACGCGATGAAGCCGGTCGCGCCGGGCACCGGGGAGTTGCAGTCGATGCTGCGCAACACGTTCGCCACCGAGACCGGATCCGCCGACACGTTCTGCACGGCCGCTTCGACGGCCGCGGCGACCGCGTCGTGTTCGATCATCGCGGCGCCGTCCCACAATTCCCCCTTGGGAAAACCGTGGGTACCGGTGAATTCCGCGACGAAGTTGCCGTAGTTTTTCTTGTACGTGGGATGCGCCGGGTCGGCGGCGAACATATCCCACTGGTCGGGATAAGCGAGCGCCGTGTAGCGGAGCCGGACACTGATGTCCTTGTTCAGCTCCAAGGGTTTCCCGGCGAGCGTGCTCGCGTCGTCCCCGGTCATCACGGTCACCGTGTCGAGGCCTTCGCAGGCGCCGTCGCCCGCCAGCGCCGCCACGAGGGCGCCGAGATCGAGCCCGCGGCCGGCGAAGTAGATCAGATCGGGTTTCGCACCGCAGATGTCGTTGTGCCATCTGCTGAACAGCCCCCGCAGGTACGCCTCGCGCGAAGTGTCGGCGAGCGGTTTGACGTCATAGGTCTTGGTGAACACGACCGGGACCTTCGACGAGTTCTGGAACGCCTCGGCGAGCGTGGTCGCGTAGGTGTCCTCCTTGCTGACTCCCTGGATCAGCATCACGCGCCGGAATCCGTGCGCGGCGATGTATCCGGCCGCGGCGCGGGCCTCGTCGGTGTTGGTCGGGCCCACGCGGAAGAAGTTGTCGATCCGCGCGCCCTTCGGGTCGGTGTTCATGTTGTCCGCGGTGACGGTCGCGCCGATCGTGGCGATACCGTGCCTGGACAGTTCGGCCACCAGCGCCCGGCTGTTCTCCGAGCTGGTACCGACGGCGGTGACCGCCACGATGCGCTGGGCGGCGGCCGCGGCGACGATCTCCTCGGCGACGACGCGCCAGTGATCGGCGTTGCTCCCGTAATTGGCCAGCAGGAGCTTGATCCCCGGCGGCCCGTTCTTCGGCCACGCCGCGGTGATCGCACCCTGGACCTCCCGCCGCACGAACGGGAACGGCTGGCTGTCGACCTTCGGATCGGGCGCGAGATTCTCCAGCACCACGATGGTCTTGAAGTTGTCCCCCGCCATCTCGTTGCGGCTCTTGATGAACTTCTCCAGCGGGTCGAGCGGATCGTCGTCCCGCATCGGGCCGGAGTCGAGGTTCAGCCCGACGCAGACGTAAGACGATCCGACCGACTCCTCGTCCGCGTCCACCGCCCGCAGCCCGGAACCGCAGGACTCCCACGGTCTGAACCCCGCCAGCAACGCCCCTGCCAGCACGACCACGGCCAGGATCAGCAGCAGCCGATGGCGGCGCGCCCAGCCGCGTGGCCGGACCGGCGGTCCCGTCACCGCACGTTCACGGGCCTCGGACATGCGTGTTCTCAACGAATCGAGCCAGGACATCACAGAGTTCCGTTCCGGGTCAGGGGAATTCGCCGCGGCGGGCGGCTTCCTTCGCCGACACGAGCGCGCCGACGTCGGGCTGATGCGAGGTGGTGGCCAGCGCGGCGAAGGCGTTCGCGATCACCTGGTGCTGGTTCTGCCCGCGCACGGCGAACGGGTTGGCGGTCAGCCAGCCCGCCGCGATGAGCCGGGCGACGTTGTTCCGGATCTCGGACCGGTCGTTCGGGCACCGCGCGTTGTCCAGATTGACGAGTTCTTCGTACAGCTCCGCGTGATCCCGCTCGGGCGGCAGATCGTCCGGCGCGTTCAGGACCAGCTCGAGTTTCGCGATCCACTCCGCGTGCGGGATCCGGTTGAACTCGCGTTCGAAGAAGGCGACCACCTCGCCGATGTCGCCCAGCGCGAGGTTGCAGTAGGCCAGGCGCACCGGATCCTGCGCGGTGTCCGGATCGTCGCGCAGGGCCTTGAACTGGTCGGTGTAGGTCGGCCCGTCGCCGTCACCGCGCCGGGCCAGCGCGGACACCAGGTTCGCGGCGATCCAGGGATGCAGGGCCGCCTGGTCGTCCGTGGAACCCGGCGAGTTCCGCGCCCTCACCCACAACGAGGTGCGCAGTTCGGTCAGGATCCGCCCGACGTGCGGCTGGTCGATCCGGCTCTGAGCGGCGTCCGGGATCAGCCAGGGCGCGGTCGCGAACGGGGCCGCGGTCACGAAGTCGTCGACGTGGACGTCGTCGAGGTGCTCGGTCAAAGCGAGCTCGGTCAGCCTGCGGTAGCAGGGATCCTGTTCGTCACGAGGATCGGTGGTGAGCAGATCGCGGTCGCCTTCGCGCGCGTCGCTCGCCCGCAACCGCCCCGCGAGCTGTTCGACCGCCGACGGCAGTCCACCGGTCGCCCGGTGCGCGAGCGTGACCTTGGGCGTGCGCGCGCCGGAATCGAGGATGCGCGCGATCCGCCCGATCGACTGGGGCGAGATCCGGACCGGGTAGTAGGGCGAGTCGAGCGCCCCGTTGGCCGGGTTCGCCCAGTCGTCGTACGAGGCCTCCTCGCAGTCCGCGATCGTCCGGACGGCGGGCGGGGCGCCGGACGCGGGTTTCCACGGCGCCAGCCAGGCGGTCCCCCAGTCGTCGTGCCACCGCCCGCTGGTGGCGATCACCAGCAGCGCGTCGTGGGCTTCGCGGTCGTTCGGATGCTGGACGGCGTAGCGCTCCCGCGCGGCGATGAGGTCGGCGAGGAACTCGGTGCCGCCGGCGTGGTCGACGTCGTCCAGCACCACCACCCAGTTGTGCCAGTGCCTGCGCTGCGGCGAGATGTCGCAGGTGCAGGGGCTCTTCTCCTCCGGCTTGGCCATCCGCGGATGGTTCTCCCGGACGTCGCCGAGGAACGCCGCCATCAGCCACTCGTTGACTGCCTTGGCGTCGCGGGCGCTGCCGTGCGCGAGCCGGTTGAGTTCGAGCAGCGCGTCGAACGGCGATCTCCCCTCGGCGTTGGGGAAGTCCGCGAGCGACCGCAGCGCTTTGCCGAGCCGCGGCCGGATGTTCCGGACCAGATGCGGGAACGTCTGGCGGAACAAGTCCGCATACGGGGGCTCGACGAGGCTGGTCGCCTTCGCCGTCTCGGTCAGCGTGTCGAGCGCTCTGTCCAGCGCCGGTGTCCAGATGATTCCGTGAAAACTGTTGAGCAGCGACTTCAGTTGCACGAGGTCTTCGTCGCGATTTCGGCCGGAAAGCTCCGCCTGAACTGCGATCAACGCGATCGTGAACCGAACAAACTGCGGTTTCGGCCGATTTCGCCATTTACTCGACAACCCATAGGCCAGTTTCGTGAGCACGTCGATCGTGCCCGCCCTGCCGCCCTGCCCGAAATCGAATCCGGCGTGCACGACACCCCAGCCCAGGTCACGGCGGATCGCTTCCAGTGCCGTGGTCTTCCCCGAACCGACCGGCCCGAGCAGCAGCGTCACCGGCTGCGGGCGGGACGGATTCCCCGTCTCGCGGTTGAGCAGCATTCTCCGGGCGAGCTGCACCGCGGGAGAATGTCGGTCCACACTCATTTTTCCTGTTCAACCCCTAGTCATGCTCCGAGAGGAATGGAGAGCGCGAACCATCGTAGGTACCCGGCCGGAGCCGGGACACCGGAAAAAGGGCACCGGACACGAACGGACGAAATCAGGGGATGAATCGTAATTCTTGTTCGACAGCGCGCGACGCCGTCGATCACCCGATCGGCGCTATCTACCCCATTGCGGCCGGCGGCCGCCGCCGGGGTATCCGCCGTGATTCCAGTCGTAATACCACCCGTGGTGACCGGCACGCGGATCCGGCCGTTCCTCGGGCCGCGGCGTGGGCGTCGGGGACGGCGTCTCCGAGCCGTGCATCGACGCGGTCATCGGCGGCGGAGGGGCGACACTGCCACCCGAAGGCCCCGACGGGACGGGTGAGGACACCGCGTCGTCCGGGACCTCGACGGCCTGCGGGGCGATGGTCGGCGACGGCGGCGGGAGCGGCGTCCCGGGGACGACCTCGGCCTGGTCGCTCGGGGTGAGCAGCACGGCCAGCAGCCCGCCGACGACGAGACCGCCCGCCGAAAGCGCCGAGATCCGCCGGATCCTCCCGCTCCCGGGAGCGGCGTCCGGAGCCCGGTGCTTCGGCCCGCGCGGCTCCCGGCGACGGGGTGCGGCGCCGGCTTTCCGCATCAACTCGCTGAGGGCGTCCGCGCCGGAATCGTGGCGAGCCGTGCGTGCCATCGGCACCTCCCTACCCGGTCCGCCGCTCGACGGCGACGGCCTCATCCCGGGGTGGATCCTAGGAACGCGGGAGGTGGTTGTAAACGGTCGTCGTCCACTGCGGACAGACGATGCGGTGAAGGGTCAGGCTGCCGCGGTGACCGCGATGGCGGCTTCGCCGGCCTCGGTCAGCTCGGCGGGCACGCGGCCGGTGACCGCGGCGGGGCCGGTGGACGCGCCGGGGCGGATGTAACCGCCGCGAGCCAGCGCGTGCGCGGTCATCTGATCGCAGCAGGCGAACCCGTCGATGAAGAGATCCGGCTCGCAGCTGCACGACATCTGGGCACGGCGCGCCGCGACCGCTCGCAGCATCGCCATCGCGCGATGGGACAGTTCGATCTCTGAACCGGACACCGGACGGACCTCTCTCGATCAGCCACCTGAATCAGCAGCACTTACACCGTGTTATCGGCCGCTGCTCCATCAGTGTTAACAAGATCTCAGACGTTGTCGGTGACTTCTTGGTTCCGTGAGATCTTCGCCGACGCCAGGGGCGGCTCCAGAACCCGCGCCCACTGGGCGACGATCTGCTTGCGCCGCTTCGTGTCGTCGGTCAGCAGGTTCGCCAGCCCCAGGCCGCGGGCAAGATCGAGAGTGGCCTGGACCAGCTCGCGAACGCCCTGGTGGGACTCGTCGACGCCGAGCAGCTCGACGGTCACCCGGTGCGCTTCCCGCCCGACCCGCGCCTCCAGCGGCACCAGGGTCGCGCGCAGGGCCTCGTCGGTCGACGCCGCGACCCAGAGGTGGAGCGCGGCGCGGAACAGCGGCCCGCTGTAGAGGTTGAGCACCATGTCGACGGCCCGCTCGATCCGCGACCGCCCCGACGGCAGTTCCGCGGCGCGGGCGCGCAGTTCCACGATCTGGATCTCGCCGACATGCTCGACCGCGGCCGCGACCAGGTCCTCCCTGGTCGGGAAGTGGTGCTGGGCGGCACCGCGCGAGACACCGGCGCGTTCGGCGATCAGCGCGACGGTGGTCCCGTGCCAGCCCAGCTCCCCGATCGTCTCGACGGCGGCCTCGACCAGCCGCCGCCGGGTCGTCCGGCTGCGCTCTTGCTGCGGTTCGCGGATCATGGCCCTGATTCTGGGGTACGGCTTTCGACCCAGAAATCGAGCTGCAGGTCTTCCTCGCGTCCGCCGACGCGGTACTTCGAGAAGTCCGTGACCCCTTCGGCGGCCAGCACCTCGTCGTCGAGGTAGAAGTTCCCCGTCGCCTCGGTGCTCGGCTTGGTCAGGATCGCGTGCGCCGCGTCCGCCATGATCTCCGGCGTCCGCGACTTGGCCGCCAGTTCCGCGCCGACGACGTTGCGGATCGCCGCGGTGTCGATCGTCGTCCGCGGCCACAGCGAGTTCGCCGCGATCCCGTACTGCCGCAGTTCCGCGGCCAGCCCGACCGTCACCAGGCTCATCGAGTACTTCGCGATGCTGTACGCGAGGTGCCCGGCCCGGAACCACTTCTCGTCGAGGCTGATCGGCGGCGACAGCGTCAGGATGTGCGCGTTCTCCGCCTGCTTCAGGTACGGGATGGCGAGTTTCGACAGCAGGAACGACCCGCGCGCGTTGATGTCCTGCATCAGGTCGTAGCGCTTCATGCTGACTGTTTCGGTCGGTGTCAGGTCGATCGCGCTGGCGTTGTTGAGCACGATGTCGATACCGCCGAACTGCTCCGCGGTCCGCGCGATCGCGGCCTCGACCGACGTGTCATCCCGAACGTCGCCGACGATCGGCAACGCCTGCCCGCCGGCGTCCTCGATCGCCTTGGCGGCGGTGTAGAGCGTGCCCGGCAGCTTCGGATGCGGCTCGGCGGTCTTGGCGAGCAGGGCGATGTTCGCTCCGTCGCGGGCCGCGCGGACCGCGATGGCCTCGCCGATCCCGCGGCTGCCGCCGGAGATGATGATCGTCTTGCCGTGCAGCGTGCTCATGAGTTCGCCTTCCGTAGTGGGCTCGTGAGTGGCAAGGACGGTTAGAACCGTCCTTGCCACTCACGAGTCAGTAGGACCGGGGCAGGCCGAGACTGTGCTGGCCGACGAAGTTGAGCACCATCTCGCGGCTCACCGGCGCGATCCGGCCCAGCCGGACGGCCGTGACCAGCGTGCCCAGCCCGTATTCGCTGGCGAGACCGTTGCCGCCGTGGGTCTGCACGGCCTGGTCGACCGCGCGGATGGCGACCTCGGCGGCGGCGTACTTCGCCATGTTCGCCGACTCGCCCGCGCCGAAGTCGTCACCGGAGTCGTAGAGCGACGCGGCCTTCTGCGTCATGAGCTTCGCCAGTTCCAGCTCGATCTTGATCTCGGCCAGCGGATGCGCGAGGCCCTGGTGGGTGCCGATCGGCGCGCCCCACACCTTGCGCTCGTTGGCGTAGGAGACGGCCTTGCCCAGCGCGTAGCGGGCGATACCGAGCGAGAACGACGCGCCCATGATGCGTTCGGGGTTGAGCCCGGCGAACAGCTGCGCGATCGCCGCGTCCTCCTCGCCGACCAGCGCGTCGGCGGGCAGGTGGACGTCGTCGAGGAACAGGCCGAACTGCTTCTCCGGCGAGACGATGTCCATCTCGATCTGCTTGTACTCGAAACCGGGTGTGTCGGTCGGGACGGTGAACAGCGCGGGCTTGAGCTTGCCGGTCTTCGCGTCTTCGGTGCGGCCGACGATCAGGACGGCGTCCGCCTCGTCGACACCGGAGATGTAGACCTTCCGTCCACTGAGGACCCAGCCGTCGCCGTCGCGTTTCGCGGTGGTGGTGATCTTGTGCGAGTTCGACCCGGCGTCCGGTTCGGTGATCGCGAAGACCATCCGCCCGCTGCCGTCGGCGATGCCGGGCAGCCAGCGCTTCTTCTGCTCCTCGGTGCCGAACCGCGAGATCACCGTGCCGCAGATCGCCGGCGAGACGACCATGAGCAGCAGCGGGCAGCCCGCCGCGGCGAGTTCTTCGAGCACCGCGGCGAGATCCGCGATCCCCGCTCCCCCGCCGCCGTACTCCTCGGGCAGGTTCACGCCGAGGTAGCCGAGCCGTCCGGCCTCGGCCCACAGCTCGTCGGTCTTGAGCCCGGCACGGGCCTGTTTCGCGTAGTACTCGTGCCCGTACTTCTTGCCGAGTTCGGCGACCGCGGCCCGCAGCGCGACGCGCTCCTCGGGCTCGGTGAAGTTCATCGCGTTCATTCGTCGTCTCCTACCACCGCGAGGATCGTGCCCACTTCGACCTGTTGTCCGACCACCACCGGGAGTTCCGTCACGACGCCGTCGGCGGGCGCCGCGATCCGGTGTTCCATCTTCATCGCTTCGAGCCACAGCAACGGATCGCCGGTCTTGACGGTGTCACCCGCCTCGACCGCGAGCCGGACGACCGTGCCCGGCATCGGCGCCACCAGCGATCCGGCGGCGAGCGCCGCGTCGGGATCCGTGTACCTCGGCACCACACCCAGTTCGACGGCGCCTTCCGGCGAATCGACGTACACCGTGTCGCCGTACCGGGCGACGGCGAACTTCCGCCGTACCCCGGACACTTCCAGGACGACGGCGCCGCTCTCGGCGGAAACCGTTTCGACACCTTCGAAACCGTCGGCGCGCAGACCGTCCCGGCCGAGGCTGTAGCCGACTTCGATCTCGACGTCGCCGTGACGGAAACGTTTGCGCTGTCCCTGGGAGCGGACGTTGCGCCAGCCGCTCGGCAGCCGCCGCTGCACCCGCGCGTCCGAGCGGTTCGCCGCCGCCCCCGCCAAAGCTGCGGCCAGCGCCGAAATCCGTACGGTGTCCACAGTGGCCAGTGGGCGGGCCAGGGTTTCGAGACCGTGCCGGTCGAAGAACGCCGTGTCGGTCTCTCCGGCGAGGAAAGCCGCGTGGCGCAACACGTTCACCAGCAGATCGCGGTTGGTCACCACACCGTGGATCTCCGCGCCTGCCAAGGCGCCGGCCAGTGCCCGCGCCGCGCTCCGGCGATCCGGGGCGTAGGCGATGACCTTGGCGAGCATCGGGTCGTAGTGCACGCCGACGGTCTGCCCGCTGACGAACCCGGAGTCGAGCCGGACACCCGGGCCGACCTCGAATTCCCGCTGCGCGGCGGGCAGTTCGAAGCGGTGCAAGGTGCCGCTCTGTGGCTGCCAGCCCGCAGCCGGGTCCTCTGCGTAGAGCCGGACCTCGATCGCGTGGCCCCTGGTCTCCGGCTCCTCGATCGGGAGATGCTCGCCCTCGGCGATCCGCAGTTGCAGTGAGACGAGGTCGAGTCCGGTCGTGGCCTCGGTGACCGGATGCTCCACCTGGAGCCGGGTGTTCATCTCCAGGAAGTAGAAGCGCCCGTCCGGTCCGGCGAGGAACTCGACCGTCCCGGCGCCGACGTAGTCGATCGCCTGCGCGGCTTTGCGCGCGGCGTCGAACAACGCCTCCCGCATGGCTTCGTCGACGAACGGCGACGGCGCCTCTTCGACGACCTTCTGGTGACGGCGCTGGATCGAGCATTCGCGCTCCCCCACCGCCCACACCGTGCCGTGGGTGTCGGCGAGCACCTGGACCTCGATGTGACGGCCGGTCTCCAGGTACCGCTCGCAGAACACGGTCGGGTCGCCGAACGCCGACGCGGCCTCCGCGCTCGCGCCTTCGACGGCCTCGGCGAGTTCGCCGAGCGAGCGCACGACGCGCATTCCGCGTCCGCCACCTCCGGCGGAAGCCTTGACCAGCAAGGGAAGGTCTGCTTCGGTGACCTCGGCCGGGTCCAATTCGGACAGGATCGGAACCCCGGCTTCGGCCATCATCCGCTTGGACTCGACCTTGGAGCCCATGCTCTCGATGGCTTCCGGCGGCGGCCCGACCCAGGTGAGCCCGGCGTCGATCACGGCGCGGGCGAACGCGGCGTTCTCGGACAGGAAACCGTAGCCGGGGTGGATCGCGTCGGCGCCGGTCTCGACGGCCGCCTTGATCAGCAGCTCAGCGCGCAGGTACGTGTCGGCGGGCGCGTTGCCCGGCAGGCGGACGGCGACATCAGCCTCGGCGGTGTGCGGCGCGTCGGCGTCCGCGTCGGAGAACACCGCGACCGTGCCGATCCCGGCGTCGCGACAGGTGCGGAACACGCGGCGGGCGATCTCACCGCGGTTGGCGACCAGCAATTTCTCGATCATGCCGCTCACATTCCTTTACGCGAGATTGCGCGCGTCCGCGATCGGGCCGGCAGGGCGCAACTTCGCGTAGCACCCGCACTGTTGGTCGACAAGCGCCCTGCCACCCCGATAGCGGGGCCTTCGGCCGAGCGCGCGCCTTGACGTACATCTGGTTGCCGCGACATCAGTCTGCTCCGCCTCCCGTCACATACGGAAGACGCCGAAGCCCTCGGCGCCCTTCACTGGTCCATTGTGGATCACGGACAGGCTGAGCCCGAGCACCGTGCGGGTGTCGCGGGGATCGATGATCCCGTCGTCGTAGAGCATCCCGGAGAGGAACATCGGCATCGACTCGGCTTCGATCTGGCCTTCGACCATGGCGCGCATGGCGGCGTCGTGCTCCTCGTTGTACTCCTGCCCGCGCGACGCGGCGGCGGCACGGGCCACGATGGACAGCACGCCCGCCAGCTGCTGCGGTCCCATGACCGCGGATTTCGCACTGGGCCAGGCGAAGAGGAACCGGGGATCGTAGGCGCGGCCGCACATGCCGTAGTGGCCGGCGCCGTACGAGGCACCCATGAGCACCGACAGATGCGGCACCTTCGAGTTCGACACGGCGTTGATCATCATCGCGCCGTGTTTGATGATGCCGCTCTGCTCGTATTCCTTGCCGACCATGTAGCCGGTGGTGTTGTGCAGGAAGACCAGCGGCGTGTCGATCTGGTTGGCCAGCTGGATGAACTGTGCGGCCTTCTGCGACTCTTCGCCGAACAGCACCCCCTGCGCGTTGGCGAGGATACCGACCGGATAGCCGTGGATGCTCGCCCAGCCGGTGGCGAGACTGCTGCCGTACAGGGGCTTGAACTCGTCGAAGTCCGAACCGTCGGCGACCCTGGCGATCACCTCACGCGGATCGAAAGGCACCTTGAGGTCGGTGGGCACGATGCCGAGCAGGTCTTCGGCAGAGTACAGCGGCTCGGCGTAGTCGGGTTTCGGTGTCGGTCCCTGTTTGGTCCAGTTCAGCCGCTTGACGATACTGCGGCCGAGCCGGATCGCGTCCTCTTCGTCCGCCGCCAGGTAGTCGGCGAGCCCCGACGTGCGGGCGTGCATCTCGGCGCCGCCGAGCGATTCGTCGTCGGACTCCTCACCGGTGGCCATCTTGACCAGCGGCGGCCCGCCGAGGAACACCTTCGCGCGTTCCTTGACCATCACGACGTAGTCCGACATGCCGGGCAGGTACGCGCCGCCGGCGGTCGAGTTACCGAACACCAGCGCGATGGTGGGCACCTTCGCCGCCGAAGACCGCGTGAGGTCACGGAAGATCCGGCCGCCGGGGATGAAGATCTCCTTCTGCGTCGGCAGATCCGCCCCGCCGGACTCGACGAGGTTGATCACCGGGAGGCGGTTCTGCGCGGCGATGTCCGCGGCCCGGTAGCTCTTCTTGGCCGTCCACGGGTTGCTCGCCCCGCCTTTGACCGTGGGGTCGCTCGCCGAGATCATGCATTCGACGCCTTCGACGACGCCGATGCCGGTGATCACGCTGGCGCCGACCTGGTAGTCCGAACCCCAGGCCGCCAGCGGCGACAGTTCCAGGAACGGCGAGTCCTCGTCGAGGAGGAGCTCGATCCGCTCGCGGGCCAGCAGCTTGCCGCGTTTGCGGTGGCGGGTGACGTACTTTTCGCCGCCACCCGCGATCGCCTTGGCGTGCTCGCCGTCGATCTCGGCCAGCTTGCCGAGCATGGACTCACGGTTGGTGGCGAACTCCTCGGCCCGCGTGTCCACTCCTGACCTGATCGTGCTCATGCGGTGTATCCCAATCGCTTCGCGGCCAAGCCGGTGAGGATCTCGTTGGTCCCGCCGCCGATACCGAGGATGCGCACGTCACGGTAGTGACGCTCCACTTCGGACTCCCGCATGTAGCCGAGTCCGCCGTGCAGCTGCACGGCCTCGTTGACCACCCATTCGGCGGTCTCGACGGCGGTGTTCTTCGCGAAACAGGCTTCGGCGATGACCTCTTCGCCCGCGACGTGCCGCTGGGCGACCTGCCGGGTGTAGGTGCGGGCGACGTCGATCTTGCGGGCCATCTCGGTCAGCTTGTGCTGCACCAGCTGGCGGGAGATCAGCGGACGGCCGAAGGTCTCGCGCAGGCGGCACCAGTCCAGCGTCAGGTCCAGAGCCCGCTGCGCGTGCGCGTAACCCTGCACCGCCAGCGAGACCCGCTCGGTGACGAACTGGGTGGCGACCTGCGCGAACCCGCTGTTCTCCGCCCCGATCAGGTTCTCGGCTGGCACCCGGACGTCCACATAGGACAGCTCGGCGGTGTCCGAGCAGAGCCAGCCCATCTTCTCCAGCTTGCGGGAGACGGTGAAGCCCGGTGTGCCGCGTTCGACCACGATGAGCGAGATCCCGTGGGCGCCGGCTTCCCCGGTGCGGACCACGGTCGTCACGAAGTCGGCGCGGCAGCCCGAGGTGATGAAGGTCTTGGCGCCGTTGATGACGTACTCGTCGCCCTCGCGTACCGCCGTGGTGCGGATCCCGGCGACGTCGGAGCCGCCGTCGGGTTCGGTGACCGCGAGCGAGCCGATCTTGTGGCCCTCCAGGGCCGGCCGGACCCAGCGTTCGATCTGCACCGGATCACCGGCCGCCGCGATATGCGGGACGGCGATGCCGCAGGTGAACAGCGAGGCGAAGAGCCCGCCGGAACCGCCCGCGTAATGCAGTTCCTCGGCGATGACCACCGCGTCGAGGTAGTCGCCGCCTCCGCCGCCGACCTCCTCGGGGAAGCCGACGCCGAGCAGTCCGAGTTCCCCGGCGTTGCGGTGCAGATCGCGGGGCAGTTCGCCCTCGCGCTCCCACTCTTCGAGGTGGGGCAGGATCTCGGTTTCGGCGAACCGCCGCACGGTCTTGCGCAGTTCGGCGCGTTCCGGCGTGGAGAAGGGGTCGGTCACAGGAGGGCCTCCGGGATGTCGATCTCGCGGGAGCGCAGCCATTCCCCGAGCGCCTTCGCCTGCGGGTCGAACCGCGCCTGCGACGCGACGCCCTCGCCGAGGATGCCTTCGACGACGAAGTTGAGCGCCCGCAGGTTCGGCAGGAGATGCCGCCGGACCTCGAGGTCCGCGGTCTCCGGGAGCAGCAGTTTGAACTCGGTGACGGTGAGCCGGTGCGCGAGCCAGCGCCACGCCTCGTCGGAGCGCGCCCAGACACCGACGTTCGCGTTGCCGCCCTTGTCGCCGCTGCGGGCGCCGACCACCCTGCCCAGCGGTGCCCGCCGGACCCGCGCCTGAGTGAACGGAGCGGGCGGCCGATCATCGTCCACATCGGACAAAGGCAGCGTTTCGGCGGCGGGCGCGATGTCGCGGCGTGTTCCGTCCGGCAGGACGGCGACGTGTGGCACCTCGTGCGCGTCGACGAAAGCGGGCCGGTACACACCGTAGGGCGAGGCGGCCGTGGGCGGCGCGGTGACGTGGAAGCCCGGGTAGCTCGCCAACGCGAGTTCGATCGCCGCGCCGCTGAACGCGCGCCCGGCGACCTCCGGGTCGGCGTCCTTCACCGCGACATGCAGCAGCGCGCTCGCCTGCTGCTCGGTTTCGGCGTCGGGCCGGTCGGTGCGAGCCAAGGTCCACTGGACGCCCGCCGGCGGCTTGGCCTTGAGCGCGCCTTCGAGTTGTTCCTTCACCAGCGCGGCCTTCGCCTCGATGTCGAGTCCGGTGAGGACGAACGTCGTCTCGTTACGGAAACCGCCGAGCCCGTTCAGGCAGACCTTCAGGGTCGGAGGCGGCGGCTCTCCGGTGACGCCGCTGATCCGGACGCGGTCCGGGCCGTCCTCGGAGAGCGTCAGCGTGTCGAACCGCGTCGTGACGTCCGGCCCGGCGTACCGGGCGCCGGTGATCTCGTAGAGCAGTTGCGCGGTCACGGTTCCGGCGTTCACGACACCGCCGGTGCCGGGGTGTTTGGTGATCACGCTGGAGCCGTCGGCGGAGATCTCGGCGATCGGGAACCCCGGCACGCCGAGCTCGTGCTCGGTGAAGAAGGCGTAGTTGCCGCCCGTGGCCTGCGTGCCGCATTCGATCACGTGCCCGGCGGCGACCGCGCCCGCCAGCGCGTCGTAGTCGTCGCGGGCCCAGCCGAAGTGCGCGGCGGCCGGGCCGACGATCACCGACGCGTCGGTGACGCGGCCGGTCACCACGATGTCGGCGCCCGCGTTCAGGCATTCCGCGATACCCCACGCGCCGAGATACGCGTTGGCGGTCAGGGTCTTGCCGAAGCCGAGTTCTTCCGCACGCTGGATGAGGTCGTCGCCCTCGACGTGCGCGATCGCGACGTCGACGCCGAGTTTCGCGGCCAGTTCGCGGAGCGCGTCCGCGAGACCGGCGGGGTTGAGCCCGCCGGCGTTGGCGACGATCTTGACGCCCTTTTCCTTCGCCAGCGCGAGATTCTGCTCCATCTGGCGCAGGAAGGTCTTGGCGTACCCGCGGTTCGGGTCCTTCATCCGGTCCCGGCCGAGGATGAGCATGGTCAGCTCGGCGAGGTAGTCGCCGGTCAGCACGTCGAGCGGGCCGCCGGTGAGCATCTCGTGGACCGCGGAGAACCGGTCGCCGTAGAACCCGGACGCGTTGCCGATCCTGATCGGGGTCATGCGAACTGCCCCGGTTTCCGCCCGGCACCGGGAGGTCCGGCGAAGGCCTGCGCGATCCCGAGCCATTCCTCGACGTCCTTGCCGGTGGCGACCAGGTCGGTGTCGGCGGGGTGACGGCGCTGGGTGATGACGAGGCAGAAGTCGACGGCACTGCCGGTGAGCCGCTGTCCGGCACCCTCGGGCCCGAAGTCCCAGGTGGTGCCGTCGGGCGCGGTCAGCTCGACACGGAACTCCTCGCTGGGCGGGGAGAGCGAGTTGAGCTTGTAGGCGAAGTCGCGAGTGCGGGTGCCGAAACGGGCGATGTGCCAGATCCGCGCGGTGTTCTCCCGCGTGACGCCGAGCGCGTCGTAGATGTCCTGGCCGTGCGCCCAGGTCTCCATGAGGCGCGCCGTCACCATGGACGCGGCGCTCATCGGCGGGCCGTACCAGGGGATCTTCTGTCCGTCGGGCACCGCCGCGAGCGCGTCGGCGAGTTTCGCGCGGCCGGCGCGCCACTCCGCCAGCAGCTCACGCGGCGGCGTCTTCGCGCCCTCCGCCGCGCCGTCGTCGACGTAGGACTCGCCCGTCGCGAGCAGCCCTTCGATCTCGGCCTGCCACTCGGCCTCGGATCCGCGCGCCGCGATCAGCGCCTTCTTGTCCGTCCAGGCCAGATGAGCGATCTGATGGGCGATCGTCCAGCCTTCGGCCGGGGTCCGCCGCGCCCAGTCCGACGCGGGCAGATCCGCCACCACGTCGTCGATGGCCTGCGATTCCGCCGCGAGATCCCCAAGGATCACGCCCAGGTCAGCCATGCCCGCCTCCTCGCGTCTCCCTCAGGCTGGCACCGCCCGCCGGAAAAATCAAGCACGCCTGATTGTTTTCCTCAGTCGGCGTGCAGCCGCGACTCCAACTGGCTTCGAGGTGTCCCCAATGTGGCATCGGAGACGCTCAGTGTCCCCAATGCCACATTGGGGACACTGAACCCCGTCGCCCACGACCTCCGCGCGACATCGCCTCGACTACCGACACACCGATGGTGAAGAAGGATCCCTCAAGGAGGCCTTCACGGACATCGGGCCAGGTCAGCTCCCCGGCCGCTCGAATTCCCGGATCAGCACCGGGTACTGCTCCCCGCCGTGCCCGGCGGCGATCGCACGGTCGGCCATCGCCTTGAACAGCTTCGGCAGTTCGGCGTTCACGCCCAGTGCCTCGCATTCCTCGACCAGATGCGCCATTGCCCGTGCATCGGTTTCCAAGGCCGACACCTCCGCGGGGAAGGAATCCTTGTCGACCTGTTCGGCGTACCCGGGCAGCCAGCCCGCCACCCCGACGGCGATCTGCTGCGCGAAGGGCGCGTACGTCGCGGCGTCGACACCGGCCGTCTTGAGCATCGCGGTGCCCTGAAGCCACGCGTTCAGGACGCTCCACATCATCGTCAGGCCGGCGACGTCGTACAGGGACGCGAGTCCGGGGTCCTCGCCGAGGTGGCTGATCGTGCCGAGCGCGCCGATCTCGAAGTCCGGCCGCGGCCCGCTCAGCAGGATCACCGCGTCGGCGGTCCCGATCGTCGACGGGATGGCCATGATCGCGCCGTCCACGTACCGGGCGCCCCGTTTTTCGGCCCAGGCGGCGGTTTCCCGCGCCTGGGCGGAGTCGCCCGAGGTCAGGTTGACCAGTGTCGTGCCCGCCAGCACGGCGTCGCCGAGCAGTGCACGCACGGCGGAGTAGTCGGTGAGGCACAGGATCGTCACACCGCCCGAGCCGAGCGCGTCGCCGATCGTGGGCGCGAGCCGCGCGCCTTCGGCCACGAGCGCGTCCGCCTTGGCGGCCGTCCGGTTCCACACGGTCGTGGGATGCCCCGCCTTCAGGAACGCGCGGGCGAGCGCGGTGCCCATGAGACCGAGGCCGACGACCGATACCGGGGTGTTCTCGTTGTCTGTCATGGCACGATCGTCAACGTTGATACCGGTATGAAGGTCAAGTGGGGAAAGCGATGAAGATCGGTGAACTGAGTCACCGGACGGGCGTCAACGCCCACCAGTTGCGCTACTACGAGGCACAAGGCCTCCTGGAGGCGAGCCGCGGCGCGAACGGTTACCGCGAGTACGACGAGACGGCTTTGCTGCGGGTGAAGCAGATCCGTCATCTGCTCGCCGCCGGCCTGTCGTCCGAAGACATCGCGTACCTGCTCCCCTGCGCGATCGGCGAGGAACCCGAGCTGATCGGCTGCCCCGAGTTGCTGGCCGCGATGCGCGAGCGGCTCGGACGCCTGGACGAGCAGCTGGCCAAGCTGACGCGATCGCGCGACGCGCTGGCCGAGTACATCGTCGTGGCCGAGCGGGTCGGCGGCGAGACCTATCCGCCTTTCGACGGCGCCGCCGCGTGAACGAGGCACACGAAGCGATCCGGCTGCGGGAGCAAGGCACCGACGAGGCGCGCCTGCGGCTGATCGAGCTGGCCGGGCGGCACCCGCGGGACGCCGTGATCGCCTACCAGACGGCCTGGGCCCACGATTCCGCCGGACTGGAGGCCGAAGCGGCCCCGTTCTACGAACAGGCGCTCGCGGGCGACGGTCTGTCCACAGAGGACAGGCATGGCGTGTTCGTCGGGCTCGGCAGCACCTATCGCGTCCTCGGCCGGTACGACGAGTCGCTCGCGACCTTGCGGCGCGGCCTCGGCGAGTTCCCGGACGACGCGGCGCTGAGGACGTTCCTCGCGATGGCGCTCTACAACGTCGGCGAGGCGCGCGAGGCGGCGGGAACCTTGCTGAAGGTGCTCGCGGCGACCAGCGCGGACGACGGCGTCCAGCGGTACCGGCGAGCGGTCGAGTACTACGCGGACCATCTGGACGACGTCGAATGAGCCTTATTGACACCTTGTCAACGTAGCCTTACTTTCACGTCATGAGCGCGTACGCCGAAATCACCTACGAGGTCGCCGACCGCATCGCGACGGTCACGCTCAACCGGCCCGAAGCCCGCAACGGCTACACCATTCGCATGGCCGACGAACTCGGCGACGCGATGGACCGGGCCGACCGCGACGAGGACGTCCGGGTGGTGATCCTGACCGGCAACGGCAAGGATTTCTCGGTGGGCGCCGATCTCACGCAGGGCGGCTTCGACTTCGACCCGGAGACCGGCCCGGACGCGGCGTGGCAGGAGCCGGCGGGACGCTGCTCGAAACGGATCTTCACGATGAACAAGCCGGTGATCGCGGCCCTGCGGGGCGCGGCCGTCGGCGGCGGCATCACGATCACGCTGTCCTGCGACTACCGTCTCGCGTCCACGGATTCCCGGTTCGGCTTCGTCTTCGTCCGCCGCGGGATCTACCCCGAAGGCGCGTCCGCGTGGTTCCTCCCGCGGCTCGTCGGGATGGGAACGGCACTCGACTGGATGGTCAGCGGGCGTGTCTTCGGCGCCGAGGAGGCGAAGGCCGCCGGGCTGGTCCACAGTGTCCACGAGCCCGAGGAAGTGCTCGGCAAGGCGCGCGAACTGGCCCTCGAGATCGCGACGACCACCTCACCCGTTTCGGTCGCGGTGACCCGGCAGCTGCTGTACCGGATGGCGAGCGCCGCGTCGCCGTTCCCGGTGCACGAACTGGACTCCAAGCTGATCGGCGGGCTGGGCGCCAGCCCGGACGCGGTCGAGGGAGTCGTGTCCTTCCTGCAGAAACGACCACCGGAGTTCTCCATGCGCGTCGACACCGACCAGCCCGCCTATCTGCCGTGGCGGAACTCGTGACCGCCTATCCCCCGGAGCCCTGGAACCTGGCGGGTCAGGCGTACCTGTCGATCTGGCGTATCCCGGTGAGCGAACTGCCCGAACTGCCCAGCGGCGCCGAGCCGATCACGCTGGGCGGCCGCGCCCAGGTGTTCACCGCCTGGATCGACTACCAGGAGCCCGGGCAGCTCCAGTACCACGAACTGCTGGCGACCGTCGCGGTCCGCGGCGAACGCCTCTCCAGCTCCATCACCGACATCTGGGTCGACAGCGAGGTCTCCCTCGCCGGCGGACGCGCACTGTGGGGCATCCCCAAGGATCTCGCCGCGCTCGACTTCGCCCACGGGCGGACCTTCACCGCCTCGGCGGCCACCCACGAGGACTGGATCGCGACGGCGGCCTTCACCCCGCGCCCGAGCCTCCCGGTGCGGATGCCCGCGGCCTTCGACGTCGTCCAAATGCTGGACGGCCGTCTCAAAAGAAGCCCCGTCCGAGCGACGGCGAACCCGCGTCCCGCGGCCGCGGATTGGCGGATCAACGAGTCCGGCCCGTTCGGCTTCCTTGCCGGTCAGCGGCCCGCGCTGAGCGCCTGCCTGCGCGACTTCAAGATCGTTTTCGGCGGCTGACCAGCCGCTCAGCGTGATCGTCTAACCCGCCAGGGTGAGACCACGACACGCCACCCATTGGGGCACGTGCGGCCTCCGACCCCTACATGTAGTCTCTGGGAACCGGTACCGCCCAGCGACGGGGAGACCGCTCGGGAGCGGTTGCCGGACAGCTTTGTGAACGTGCAGCGCACGGCCTTGTGCGGCCTTGCGGTGCTTCAACGCGCCCTTTGGAGACTACGCATGTCAGTGGAAATCGGTCAGCGGCCACCTTCGTCCTCGGACACCACGCCCGCGACCGTGCGAGTCATCCGGCGGGACGGCAGCGTGTCCCCCTTCGACGCGAACAAGATCTCGGTCGCCGTGACCAAGGCCTTCCTCGCCGTCGAGGGCGGTGACGCGGCCGCCTCGTCGCGGATCCACCACCTGGTCAAGGAATTGACCGAGCAGATCGAGACCACCCTGCTCCGCCACGCCGGTCCCGAGACCGCGCTGCACATCGAGCAGATCCAGGACATCGTCGAACTGGCGCTGATGCGCGGCGAGCACCACAAGGTCGCCCGCGCGTATGTCCTGTACCGCGAGGAGCGCGCGAAGGCCCGTGAGGCCGAGAAGCCCGCGTCGTCCGACGTCGCCATCAGCGTCAAGGCGGCCGACGGCTCGCTTCGCCCGCTCGACTGGGCCCGCGTCTCGCACGTGGTCGGCGAGGCCGTCGCCGGCCTCGAGGACGTTTCGGCCGAGCCTGTCCTGGCCGAGGCCAAGCGCAACCTCTACGACGGCATCAGCGCCGACGAACTCGCCCTCGCCCAGATCATGGCCGCGCGCGTGCTCGTCGAGCAGGAGCCCAACTACTCCTACGTCAGTGCCCGGCTGCTCGCGGACAAGCTCCGCGGCGAGGCGCTCAGCTACCTCGCGGGAGTGCCGCAGCAGGCCAGCCAAGACGAGATGACCGCGAGGTACCCGCAGTACTTCCGGGACTACCTCAAGCGCGCCATCGAGCTGGAGCTGGTCAACCCCGAGCTGCAGACCTTCGACCTGGACAAGATCACCGCGGCCATCCGCGCCGAGCGTGACCTCGACTTCGGCTTCCTCGGCCTCCAGACCCTGTACGACCGGTACTTCCAGCACCACGACGGCGTCCGCTTCGAGCTGCCGCAGGCGTTCTTCATGCGCGTCGCGATGGGCCTGGCGATCCGCGAGGACGACCGGGAAGCCCGCGCCATCGAGTTCTACGAGCTGCTCTCGACGTTCCACTTCATGGCGTCCACCCCGACGCTGTTCAACTCGGGCACCACGCGCCCGCAGCTGTCGTCGTGCTTCCTGACCACTGTGGACGACGACCTGGACTCGATCTTCCAGGCGTACAAGAACAACGCGCTGCTGGCGAAGTACTCGGGCGGTCTCGGCAACGACTGGACCCCGGTCCGCGGCCTCGGCGCGCACATCAAGGGCACCAACGGCCAGTCGCAGGGTGTCGTGCCGTTCCTCAAGATCGCCAACGATACCGCGGTCGCGGTGAACCAGGGCGGCAAGCGCAAGGGCGCGGCCTGCGCGTACCTCGAGACCTGGCACGTGGACATCGAGGAATTCCTCGACCTGCGCAAGAACACCGGTGACGACCGTCGCCGCACGCACGACATGAACACCGCGAACTGGGTGCCGGACGAGTTCCTGCGCCGCGTCGAGGCCGACGCGCAGTGGACGCTGTTCTCGCCGAACGAGACCCCGGATCTGCACGACCTCTACGGCAACGCGTTCGCCGAGCGCTACCGCGAGTACGAGGCCGCCGCCGAGCGTGGCGAGCTGAAGGTGTTCCGCAAGGTCCGCGCGGTCGACCTGTGGCGCCGCATGCTGACCATGCTGTTCGAGACCGGCCACCCGTGGATCACCTTCAAGGACCCGTGCAACCTGCGTTCGCCGCAGCAGCACGTGGGTGTCGTGCACTCGTCCAACCTGTGCACCGAGATCACGCTGAACACCACCACCGACGAGGTCGCGGTCTGCAACCTCGGCTCGGTGAACCTGCTCAAGCACGTCACCCCCGAGGGCCTCGACACGAAGCGCCTCGAGAAGACCGTGCGCACGGCCGTTCGCATGCTCGACAACGTGATCGACATCAACTTCTACACGATCCCGGAGGCGCGCCGCTCCAACCTGCGCCACCGCCCGATCGGGCTGGGCCTGATGGGTTTCCAGGACGCGCTGTTCGAGATCGGTGTCCCGCTGTCCTCGGACGAGGCCGTGCAGTTCGCGGACACCAGCATGGAGCACATCAGCTACTACGCGATCTCGGCGTCGACCGACCTCGCCGAGGAGCGCGGCCAGTACCAGACGTTCGAGGGTTCCTTGTGGAGCAAGGGAATCCTGCCGATCGACTCGATGCAGCTGCTGATCGACGCGCGGCAGGGTGACGCGCTCGACGTCGACACCTCGTCCACTTTGGACTGGGCGCCGCTGCGCGAGCGGGTCAAGACCGTCGGCATGCGCAACTCCAATGTGATGGCGATCGCGCCGACCGCGACGATCTCCAACATCTGCGGGGTCGGGCAGTCGATCGAGCCGCTGTTCCAGAACCTGTTCGTCAAGTCGAACATGTCCGGTGACTTCACCGTGGTGAACCCGCACCTGGTCCGCTCGCTCAAGGAGCGCGGGCTGTGGGACGAGGTCATGGTGTCGGATCTCAAGTACTTCGACGGCAGCCTCGGCCAGATCGACCGCGTGCCGGACGACCTGAAGGCGCTGTACGCGACCGCGTTCGAGATCGAGTCCAAGTGGCTGGTGGACGCCGGTTCGCGGCGCCAGAAGTGGATCGACCAGGCTCAGTCGCTGAACCTGTACATCGCGGCGCCCAGCGGCCGCAAGCTCGACGAGCTGTACCGCTACGCCTGGCACAAGGGCCTCAAGACCACGTACTACCTGCGGGCGCGGTCCGCGACGCACGTGGAGAAGAGCACCCTGCGCGGCACCGACGGCAAGCTGAACGCGGTCTCGGCCACCCCGGCCCCCGCCGCACCCGCTTCGCCGAAGCCCGCCGCTCCGGCCCCGGCTCCCGCCGCTTCGCCCGCCCCGTCGGCTTCCGCCGCGGTCCCGGCCGTGCCGGTCACCGCGCCCGCACCGGCCGCCAAGCCGGAGCCGAAGGAGATGCCGAAGGTCTCGGACGTCGACTTCGTCGCCGCCGACGGCGCCGCCTGCCGGATCGACGACCCCGACTGCGAAGCCTGCCAGTAACGACATCCTCGTGAGTGGTAAGGGCGGTTAGAACCGTCCTTACCACTCACGACGCCTCTTGGAGTGTGCCCTTCATGACCACCTTTGACGCCTCCACCGACGCCACCGGCCTCGGTGAGATCGAAGTCGGCGCCGCCCGCATCAACGTCGACGACAAGCGGATGATCAACGCCCGCGCCGACGTCAACCAACTGCTGCCGATGAAGTACACCTGGGCGTGGGAGAAGTACCTCGCCGGCTGCAACAACCACTGGATGCCGACCGAGGTCGCCATGCAGGCCGACATCGCGCTGTGGAAGTCGCCCGACGGCCTCACCGAGGACGAGCGCACCATGCTCAAGCGCAACCTCGGCTTCTTCGCCACCGCGGAATCGCTGGTGGCCAACAACATCGTGCTCGCGGTATACCGGCAGATCACCAACCCCGAATGCCGCCAGTACCTGCTGCGCCAGGCGTTCGAGGAGGCCGTGCACACGCACACCTTCCAGTACATCTGCGAGAGCCTCGGCCTGGTCGAGGGCGAGCTGTTCAACATGTACCGCGAGGTCCCGTCCATCTCGGACAAGGACGCGTGGGCGCTGAAGTACACGCAGAACCTGGAGAACCCGGACTTCGAGACCGGGACGCCGGAGGCCGACCAGGCCTTCCTGCGTGACCTCGTCGCGTTCTACGTGATCTTCGAGGGCATGTGGTTCTACACCGGCTTCGCGCAGATCCTGTCGCTCGGCCGCCGGAACAAGATGGTCGGCATCGCCGAGCAGTACCAGTACATCCTGCGCGACGAGTCGATCCACCTGAACTTCGGCATCGACTGCATCAACCAGATCAAGATCGAGAACCCGCACCTGTGGACCGAGGAGTTCCAGGCTGAGGTCCGCACCATGCTGACCGAGGCGTGCGAACTCGAGGTCGCCTACGCCCGCGACACCATGCCGCGCGGCATGCTCGGGCTCTCGGCCGAGCTGATCGAGCAGTACATGCACTTCATCACCGACCGGCGGGCGCAGCAGATCGGTCTCGCGCCGATCTTCGGCGAGACGGAGAACCCGTTCCCGTGGATGTCGGAGGCGATGGACCTCAAGAAGGAGAAGAACTTCTTCGAGACCCGCGTCATCGAGTACCAGTCCGGTGGTGCCCTCGACTGGGACTGAACCCCGAACTCGCGTGCTCAGGCACGTGACTCGCGTGCTTGAACACGGAACACGCCGGGCGGACTTCCGCCCGGCGTGTTCCGTCTCCAGGCACGCGTGTTCCGCCTCCGATCACGTGAGTTACGCCTCCAGTCACGCGAGACCCGAATTCGGTACGCTCCGGGGTGCTACTGGTTCGCCCGGCCTCCCAGGCCGGTCGAGGTAACAGGGAACCCGGTGCGAATCCGGGACTGCCCCGCAGCGGTATGTGGGAACGAAAGCCGTCACCGTGCGAGACACGGTAAAGCACTGGGACATGGCGCCCCGGGAAGCGACGGCCGGTAGGAACGAGCGAGTCGCCCACGAGTCCGAAGACCTGCCCGTGGTACGCGCGCCGACGGCGTGCGTGAGTCCGGGCCTCGTGGGATGGGCACGACCGAACGGCGGTCATCCCCGCGCGCTCCGGGCTCGCCCGACAAGCTCGCGAGGAGAGAGCTGTGACCGAAATCGGCACGACTGTGCTGGGCTACCCCCGGATCGGACCGGACAGGGAACTCAAGCGTTCACTCGAACGCTACTGGGCGGGCAAGATCGACGAGGCCGAGCTACTGGGCACCGGCCGCGCGCTGCGCACCAGGACCTGGCGGGAACTCAAGGACGCGGGACTGAAATCCGTCCCCTCCAACACCTTCTCCCACTATGACCAGGTGCTCGACACCACCGAGCTGTTCGGAGCGCTGCCGGAGCGCTTCACGACGCTCGGTCTCTCGCCGCTCGACACCTACTTCGCCGCCGCACGCGGGGTGCAGGACGCGCCGGCGATGGAGATGACGAAGTGGTTCGACACGAACTACCACTACCTCGTCCCCGAACTCGGCCCGGACACGACGTTCTCGCTCACCGGCACCAAACCGCTCGACGAATACCGCGAAGCCCGTGCGGTCGGTGTCGAGACCCGGCCGGTGCTGGTGGGCCCGGTGACGTTCCTGCTGCTCGCGAAGCCGGCCGAGACCGCTCCGGAGGACTTCCGACCGCTGGACCTGCTCGACAACCTCCTCGACGGCTACGTCGAGCTGCTGCGCCGTCTGCACGACGAAGGCGTCGAGTGGGTTCAGTTCGACGAACCCGCCTTCGCCGCGGACCGCACCGAGAGGGAGCTCAACGCGCTCATCCGCACCTACCACCGGCTCGCGAAGGAGACCGCGCGGCCCAAGATCCTGGTCGCCGGGTACTTCGGCGGTCTCGGCCGCGGCTTGGGTGTGCTCGCGCGCTCTCCGATCGACGCCATCGCGGTCGACCTCGTCACCGATGAGTCCTTTGTGGACGCCGTCGCCGCCGAACCCGCCCTGCGGGACAAGGAGGTGCTGGCCGGTGTCGTGGACGGGCGCAACGTCTGGCGCACGGATCCGACCCGCGCGCTCAGCCGAGCGGCGATGCTGCTGGGTATCGCGAAATCGGTCAGCGTGTCGACGTCCTGCTCATTGCTTCACGTGCCCTACGACGTCGAGCGGGAGGACGGACTGCACCCGCGTCTGAAGGGCTGGCTCGCCTTCGCCAGGCAGAAGGTCGACGAGGTCGTCTTGCTCGGGCGCGCGCTGAAGGAAGAGGGCGTCGACCTCTCCGCCGCCCGTGCCGCGGCCACGGATCGCGCGACGGCGGCCGACCTGGCCGACAGCGGGGTCCGCGCCCGGCTGGAGGCACTGCGGCCGGAGGACACCGTCCGCTCCCCCTACGCCCGGCGCGCGGCGGCTCAGCAGGCCGCGCTGAAGCTGCCGCCGTTGCCGAGCACGACGATCGGCTCGTTCCCGCAGACCACCGACGTCCGCAAGGCGCGGGCCGCGCACAAGGCGGGTTCGCTGGACGACGCGGGCTACGAAGCCGCGATGAAGGCGGAGATCGAGCGCGTCGTCCGGCTGCAGGAGGACCTCGGCCTGGACGTGCTGGTGCACGGCGAACCCGAGCGCAACGACATGGTGCAGTACTTCGCCGAGCGGCTGGCCGGGTTCGCGGCCACCGACTTCGGCTGGGTACAGTCCTACGGTTCGCGCTGCGTCCGGCCGCCGATCCTGTACGGCGACGTCTCCCGGCCGGAGCCGATGACCGTCGAGTGGGCCCGCTACGCGCAGGGCCTGACCGGCAAACCCGTCAAAGGCATGCTGACCGGACCGGTGACGATCCTGGCGTGGTCGTTCGTCCGCGACGATCAGCCGCTGGGCGAGACCGCCCGTCAGGTGGCGCTGGCCATCCGCGACGAAGTGCACGAACTGCAGGAGGCGGGCATCCGCGTCATCCAGGTGGATGAGCCGGCGCTGCGGGAGCTGCTCCCGCTGCGCGCGGCGGCGCACGAGGCGTACTTCGCGTGGGCGGTTTCGTCGTTCCGGCTGGCGACTTCCGGAATCGACGACGCGACGCAGATCCACACCCATATGTGCTACTCGGAATTCGGCGACGTGGTCAAGGCGATCGACGCGCTCGACGCCGACGTCACCAGCATCGAGGCCGCGCGGTCGAAGATGGAGGTCGTCACCGACCTCGGCGCGGCGGGCTTCGGCCGCGGCGTCGGGCCTGGCGTCTACGACATCCATTCGCCGCGCGTCCCCGCGGTCGACGAGGTCAGCGGGCTGCTGCGGACCGCCGTCGGCGCCGTGCCCGCCGAGCGGATCTGGGTCAACCCGGACTGCGGTCTGAAGACCCGTGGGTACGCCGAGGTCGAACCGGCCCTGCGGAACCTGGTCGCGGCCGCCCGCGTGGTCCGCGCCGAACTGGCCTGACCGGTCCGTGAAGGCCTCCTTCCCTACCCTCAAGGTAGTGAAGGAGGCCTTCACGGAACTTCCACCGGGGTATTGTCAGGACGTCAATAAGGGTGCGATGGTGGAACGGTAACCGATCTCAGCGGGGAGATGGTCGCCATGGCGAACGCCGTCGAAAAGGTCACCGGGGCACTGCGCGAGCGGGTCCCGCCGCTCACCTCGATCCCCCTGCCGCGTTCGGTCGACCAGCGCTGGCTCGGCGCGACCTGGCCGGTCCGCGAGCTCGCGCCCGCCCCGCCGGGCCTCAAACCCGTCCTCGGCGACGAAGGCCCGCCGGTCATCGGGCACGCCCTGGACTTCATGCGCTTCGGCATCGAGTTCGGCCTCAAACGCTACGAGACCTACGGACCGGTGTCGTGGATGGGCGCGTTCGGGCGCCGCATCGTCGCGCTCACCGGTCCGGAGGCCACCCAGATCGCGTTGGTGAACAAGGACAAGGCCTTCTCCCAGGAGGGCTGGAAGTTCTTCATCGAGCAGTTCTTCGACCGCGGTCTGATGCTGCTCGACTTCGGCGAGCACCATCTGCACCGGCGGATCATGCAGGCGGCGTTCTCCCGGCAACGGCTCACCGGTTACGTCGACCAGATGGGGCCGGCCCTGCGTAAGGGCGTCGCCGCGTGGGCCGACCGGCCGAACCCGCGGATCTACTGGTCCCTCAAGCAGCTCACGCTCGACGTCGCGACGCGCGTGTTCATGGGCATGAGTTCCGGCGACGACGCGGCCGCGATCAACCGCGCGTTCGTGAACTCCGTGCGCGCGGGCACGGCCATCGTGCGGTTCCCCGTTCCCGGCGGCCGCTGGGCGGCGGGTTTGCACGGCCGCAAGGTCCTCGAACGCTACTTTTCGGCGAACCTGCCGGCGAAACGGGCCGGCGACGGCGACGACCTCTTCACCGCGTTGTGCCACGCCACCACCGAAGACGGTGACCGCTTCACCGACTCCGACGTCGTCAATCACATGATCTTCCTGATGATGGCCGCGCACGACACCTCGACGATCACCAGCGCCGCCGCCGTCTACCACCTCGCCAAGAATCCCGAGTGGCAGGAACGCGCGCGCCGGGAATCGCTCGCGCTCGGCGACGACGTGCCGGACATCGAGGCGCTGGAGACCCTGACGACGCTGGATCTGGTGATCAAGGAAGCCCTGCGGCTGGTGGCCCCGGTTCCTTCCCTGACCAGGAAGACCGTGAAGGACACCGAGGTTCTCGGGCATTTCATTCCCGAAGGGACACTCGTCGGGGTTTCCCCCACTGTCAACCACTTCTCGCCGGAGCACTGGACCGACCCCATGCGGTTCGACCCGGACCGCTTCGGCGAGGACCGCCGCGAGGACAAGTCGCATCGCTACGCGTGGATGCCGTTCGGCGGCGGGGCGCACAAGTGCATCGGCCTGCATTTCGGGACGTTCGAGGTGAAGGCGCTGCTGCACGAGATGCTGCGGGCGTATCGGTGGTCGGTACCGGAGAACTACACCGCACGCTGGGACTACGTCTCGCTGCCCGTGCCGGCGGACGGACTGCCGATCCGCCTGACATCCCGCTGAAGCCGGACCAATCGGACAAACACGATCGAGCACTCTTGGTAACTTCCGGTCACCACTCGTGTAGCAGCGATCACCCTTTCAGCCGGTAGACACCCCGGATCGCGCATGATGCCGTGACACTACACCCGGTCGGCCCATACCTAGTGTGGGTCCGTGGGCTCGGACACCCGGTCTGAGCTGGCCATCAACCGAGCATGAAGAGGTGAAGTGTGCCCGAACCTGGTTCCGCGCCAGGGTTGGTGGACGTCGCTCGGAGATGGGCCGAGACGCTCGCTGACACTAAAGGAGTATCGCTTCCCAAGGAGCAACTCGAACAGCTGCTGCTCGGTGTCGCCCAGGACGCCGTCTTGGCCGAGCCCGACCATCAGCCCGCCGTGCTGCGCTTCTCCAAGCTCTATTCCGCCTCTCCCATCGGGATCGCCCTCGCGGACGCCAACGGCACCATCGTGGAGGCGAACGCCGCGCTCGGCCGTCTCCTCGGCTGCCGCCCCTCCGCGCTGCGCGGGCGGGAGATCCCCGATCTCGGCTCCGCCGAACACGACGTCGCCCGCCTGCGGAACGCGCTCGCGCAGCTCATGACGCACGGGCAGCCGACACAGCAGGAACGCCTGCTGCTGGATCACAGCGAGGAAGGCTCGCTCTGGGTCGACGTGACTCTCACCGACCTCCCGGGTGACCGGCCCGATTCGACCTATCCGGTGCTGATGGTCTCCGACGCCAACGAGATCCACCTGCTGCAGGAACGGCTGCTGCACCAGAACGTGCACGACGCGCTGACCGGCCTGCCCAACGCCACCGCGTTCGGCAACGCCCTCGAAACCGCGCTGGCCGGGTCCGGCGGCGAGCAGGTCGCGCTCGTCTATCTCGACGTCGACGGCTTCAAGGTGATCAACGACGGTCTCGGGGCCGGCGTGGGCGATCAGGTGCTGCGCGGGGTCGCGAAGAAGCTCACGTCCGTCTTCACCGGCAGGCACAACGGCTCGGTCGCCCGGCTGTCCGGCGACGGGTTCGCCGTCCTGCTGCGCGGCGACTTCACCCCGCCCGATGTGATCGCGCTGGTCGAGCAGGCCTTGGAGGAGCTGGTCGAGCCGATCTACCTCGGCGGGCACGGTATCGGGGTCAGCGCGAGCGCGGGCATCGTCGTCCGCCCGGTCGCCGACGGCGGACCCGAAGACCTGCTTCGCGCCGCGGAAATCGCCCTGCACCGCGCCAAGGAGGCGGGCAAGGCGCAGTGGATGCTGTTCGATCCGGAACTCGACGCGCGTGACCGGGGCCGCTACCAGCTCGGCGCGGTCATCGCGGGCGCGCTGGAGAACGGTGAGTTCTCGCTGATCTACCAGCCGACGGTGAAGCTCGCGAATCCCGACCAGCTGGCCGCGGTCAACGCCGGGTTGCGCTGGAGCCACCCGGAGAAGGGTGAACTGGACTCGGACGATTTCTATCCGCTCGCGCAGATCACCGGGATGACCATCCCGCTCGGCCGATGGCTGCTGGCCGAATCGCTCGCCGCCACCGCGAGATGGCGGAACAGGTTCGGCGAGGCCGCTCCCGACGTCTGCGTGCGGCTGCCGAACCGGCTGGCCATCGAGCCCGATCTGGTCCTGTTGGTCAAGGAACAGCTCGACCGGCACAACCTGCCCGCCCAGGCGCTGCGGCTGTGCACGGACCGCGAGTCCGTGCTCGACTCGAGCGGCGAGGTGCTGGACTCCTTCGCCGTGCTGGCCGATCTGGGCTCCCAGCTGGTGCTGGCCATCTCCGGTTCGGACGATCTGGAGCTGATCCCGCGCCACGGGCTGCCGGTCCGCCACGTGATCCTGTCCGGCGCGGTCGTCGACGCGCTGGCCGACGGCGAGGACGAGGCCGACGTCCGCCACCTGTGCCAGCTGGTCGCCAGGGCCAAGGAGCTGAACCTGCGCATCGGCGCGGAGGGCGTCCGGAGTCACGAACAGGCCGAACGGCTGCGGCGGTACGGCGTACTCGCGGCGCGTGGTTCGTTCGTGGCGGATTCCGCGACCGGGGACGAGGTCGACGAGCTGATCGAACGGCACGCCCACTGACGTGACAGGATCGGTCCATGGACCAAGGTGACATCGCCCCGGACTTCACTCTGCCCGACGACAAGGGCGAGGAGCGCACGCTGTCGGACTTCCTCTCGTCCGGCCCGGTCGTGCTGTTCTTCTACCCCGCCGCGATGACCAGCGGCTGCACCGCGGAAAGCTGCCATTTCCGCGACCTGGCCGCGGAATTCGCCGAAGTGGGCGCGCACCGCGTCGGCATCAGCCCGGACGCCGTAGCCAAACAGCAGGAGTTCTCCGCCAAGCACGGCTTCGACTACCCCCTGCTGTCCGATGTGGACGGTGTGGTGGCGAAACAGTTCGGCGTATGGCGCAAATTCAGCCCGCTGCATGCCAAACGGCACACCTTCGTCATCGACACCGACCGCAAGGTGCTCGAAGTGATCAAGAGTGAGCTGAAGTTCACCGTGCACGCCGACAAGGCGCTCGCGGCCTTGCGCGAGCGCAAGACTAAGGACGCTTGAGCCGCCAGATCCGGTTGACGCCCGCGCAGGCGGGGGCGAGCGGCGGTTCGGCGGCCTCGTCGCCGGTCATCGTGAAGCCCAGCCGCGCGGGCACGGCACCGCTCGCGAGGTTCTTCTCGTCGTGCCGGATCTCGATCCCCGGCGCGCCGAGCCGGAAAGCCTCGTCGGCCAAGAGCTTCGCGGCCCTGGTCGCGAAGCCGCGACCGGTGTGGTGCCTGCCGAGCCAGTAACCGATCTCGATCCGGCCCGGATGCGTGATCATGCCCGCGCCGCCGACGAGGTCTTCCCCGCTGAGGATCGCGAAGTCGTAGGTCTTGCCGTCGGCCCAGTTCTCCGCGGTCCGCTCCAGGAAGTCGGCGGCTTCACGACGGCCACAACCGTAGGTGGCCCAGATCATCCAGGCGCCGAGATGCCCGGCGGAGTCGCCCGCGACGGCGGCGAGGGTTTCGAGCTGCTCCGGCTTCCAGCGGCGCAGCGTGACGACGTCGTCGGCGAGGGTTTCGGCGGGCGCTTCCATCAGGCTCCTCGTGAGTGGCAAGGACGGTTAGAACCGTCCTTACCACTCACGAGGCCGACGATCAGGTCAAGATCGCGCTGTCCGGGATCTCCGTGTCGTTCTTCAACGCGTCGAACAGCAGCTTCGACTTCGTCTTGTCCCAGTTCTCCGCCGAACCGCTGGTCACCGGCACCGTCGTGGTGACGACGCCGCCCGAGGAGATCCCGCGCATCGCCAGCGCCAGCCCCACCAGATTGTGCACGTGGTCGCCCGAATCCATCGTCAGCGCGTCCGGCGCCGTCGACAGCAGCGGGAAAAGCGAGAACGGGTTCAGCAATGTGCCGGGGCTGCCGATCTCGCTGACCATCGCGCCGATGAACTTCCGCTGGTTGGCCACGCGGTCGAGGTCCGAACGCGGGGTGGCCTCGCTGTGCCGCATGCGGACGAACCCGAGCGCCTGCGGGCCCTGGAGGTCCTGGCAGCCCGCGGGGATCTTGATCTTGGTGAGGGTGTCCTCCATCGGCTTCTCGACGCACATGTGGACCCCGCCGATCGCGTCGACGATCTTCGCGAAGCCGCCGAAGCCGATCTCGGCGTAGTGGTCGATGCGCAGGCCCGTGGCGCCCTCGACGGTCTGCGCGAGCAGCGTCGGGCCGCCGATCGAGAACGCCGCGTTGATCTTGTTCTTGCCGTGCCCCGGGATGGTCACCTGCGAGTCGCGCGGAAGGCTCAGCAGCGTCGGTTTGGTGCTGTTGTCAGGGACGTGCGCGATCATGATGGTGTCGGTGCGCTTGCCACCGCCTGCGGCCTTGCTGTCCCCGGTGACCAGCTTCTCCTGCTCTTCGGGGGTCAGCCCGTCGCGGCTGTCGGAGCCCACGATCAGCCAGTTGGTGCCTTCGGCAGCGACGGGGCGGCCGGAGTAGTCGGCCAGCGCGTCGACGCGGTTGATGGAGAACTCCAGGTACACCCACACGCCGGCGAGGAACACCACGAACACGGTCAGCAGGGTGAGCAGCACCTTGCCGAAGCCCCAGCGCTTACGTCGCCGCGGCGGCCGCGCACCGTCGTCGGCCGGGCGGCCAGGAGGGGGCTGCGGCGGGCCTGGACGGCGTGGTGGCGGACCGGCGGGCCGTTCCTGGCCGCCGTGCCCCATGGGCCTCGTCCGCTCGTCGTACGGGCTGCTCCCCCGGCCCGGCAGCGGCATCATCTGCGCGGGCTGATGCCGCCGGGGGCGGCCGGACGGCGGCCGTTGCGGCGGCGGCATCCGTCGCCCTCGGTCGTCGCCTCCATACGTCATGCCGAATCACCCGTCCCGGTCTCGCGTGTAGGGCCCAGTCAACCGCAGACCCTAGGTGAAGGACGTCCGGCACCCCGCATCGGTTGGGTGGAGCTCACCGTCCGTTTTCGGCGAATCCGAACTGGTGGACCTTGAGATACCCCGAACGGAACCCCGCTTCGGAGTACGCCAGATAGAACTCCCACGTCCGCTTGAAGACGTCGTCGAAGCCCAGTTCGGTGATTTCGTCCCACCGCTGGCTGAAATTCTCCCGCCACAGCCGCAACGTGCGGGCGTAGTCCTGGCCGAACTCGCGTACTCCCTCCAGTTTCAGCCTGGTGTGCGCCAGCATGCCCTGCTCGACCGACGTCGTGGACGGGATGAGCCCACCGGGGAAGATGTACTTGTGCACCCAGGTGTAGGACCGGGCCGCGGCGAGCATGCGTTCGTGGTCCATGGTGATGGCCTGGAGCCCCAGCCTTCCGCCCGGCTTCAGCCGCTTCCCGATGGTCTCGAAGAACGTCGGCCAGTACGCTTCCCCGACCGCTTCGATCATCTCGACGCTGACCACGGCGTCGTACTGGCCGGTCGAGTCGCGGTAGTCGCACAGCCGGACATCGACGCGGTCGGCGAAGCCCGCCGCCGCGATGCGCTCGGTCGCCAGCTTCGCCTGCTCCTCGGAAATGGTCAGCGAGGTGACCGTGGCCCCGCGCGCGGCGGCCCGGATCGAGAGTTCGCCCCAGCCGGTGCCGATCTCGAGCACGGTGCTGCCTTCGCGGACCCCGGCGTAGTCGAGGACGCTGTCGATCTTGCGGTGCTGGGCGGCGGTGAGGTCGTCGTCCGGGCCGAACAACGCCGACGAGTACATCATCGACGGGTCCAGGAACGCACCGAACAGGTCGTTGGACAGGTCGTAGTGGCGATGGATGTTCGCCCGCGCGCCCTCGACGGTGTTCTCCTCGCCGGCCGGGTGGCCGCGGTCGACGAAGCGGCGGAACCGTTGCAGCAGCGGCGGGATGAGCGTCGCCATCCGCTCCGCGAACGGGGTCAGCACCTCGGCGAGCGCGTCGCTCGTCCAGTCGCCGACCATGTAGGCCTCACCGAAGCCGATCTTCGCGTCCACGCCGAGGCGGTGGAAGAAGGCGGCGGGGCGGTTGAGCCGCATCTCGGGCGCGTCCGGCCCGCCGGCGCCGAGCTGCGAGCCGTCGGGCATGCGCACGCGGACGTTCAGCGGGCGCACCGCCTGCCGGAACAACTGCTCGGCGATCCGCGCCCGGAACGGGGAATGCGGCGGGGTGGCCAGTCCGGGCCACCGGTTTTCGTCAAGGGTGGGCAGGCCGGACGAACCGGCCGTCCGATCGACGCTCGACGTGGACATGAGTACTCCCTCCCGCCCGGTCTAGACCGGGATCCGCAGCCGTTCCGAGCTCGGCCGCCCCCAGGCGCCGCTCAGCGTTTCGTCAGTTCCCCCGGCTTCGATCAGCTCGAGTGTGAAAGCGCGTACGAGACGGTTCCAGACGCGAGACCTTCGTAGCATCGCGTGCCCTTCGCCGCCTATTTCAAACCGCGCGGATCGCGACGTCACCTTTTCGGCGCGTTCCGCGAAAGCGTGTGATGCCACCGGATCGGTCATCCGGTCCTTGGTCCCGTGCGCGATGAGCACGGCACGGCCGCCGACGGCACCGATGGGTTCACCCGGTGGTGTCCACGGCGCCAGCGCGCAGACGCCGATGACGGCCGGATCGTCGGCGACGCGCAGGGCGACCCGCCCGCCCATCGAATGGCCGACGAGGATCACCGGAACCCCCGGATGGTCATCGCGGACGCGTTCCAGTGCCCAGCGCGCGTCGGCGAGCGCGTCGGTGCCGTGGTCGTTCCAGCCGTAGATCCGGTTGCGCAGGAGCCTCACCTCGACCCCGTGCGCCCGGCCCGCCCGATGGACGTCCCTCGCCAGCGGCACCATCCGCTGGTACGCCAGCCGCCACGGCGCGACGCGGGCATGACTGTGCTCCGCGCCGCCGTGCAGGACCAGCACCACGCCTTTCACCCGGCCGCGTACTCGCCAAGTCCGCACCGCGGGATCAGCCTCGCTCACCCTGGACCCTCCAGTCTCCGAAACCCCGGCCGCAGTGATCGGGTCAACCTCGATCATGACCCGATGTATTCCACTTCGGCCATTGGTCCACGCGATACATTCGTCGCTGATCTCCAGACGGAAGGGCGGATGTGGTGAGCACCACCGAACGTTGTGCAGGCGTCACCGAACGGCTCGCTGAGGCCGAACGGGGTAACGCGGAGCAGATCCGGAAGTCGGCCGAGCTGATCCTGGGGGTCATCCGGGCGGACGCCCTGGTGTTCACCGCCGGGGCCGGACATTCACTGGCCGCGGTCGCCGAGACCTTCTACCGGGCGGGTGGGCTCGCCTGTGTGTACCCGGTCTACCACCCCGAACTGCTGCCGTTGCACGGCGCGCAGCACAGCACCAAGACCGAGCGCCGCTCCGGGCTGGCCGAAGAGGTGCTGGCCGAGCGCGCGCCGGGCCCGGACGACGTACTCGTGGTGTTCTCGACCTCGGGGGTCAACCCGTACCCGGTCGAACTGGCCGCCGGTGCCCGGAAGCGCGGGGCAGCGGTCATCGCGGTGAGTTCGGCCGCGTCGGTGGCCAAGGCGCCCAAACGCGCGGCCACGACGCTGCTCGAAGAGGCGACCATCGTGCTCGACTCCCACGTCCGTCCCGGGGACGCGAGCTACCCGCCGGAAGCGCCGCGGACCGCGCCGCTGTCCACGGTGATCAACGCGTTCCTGTGGAACCTCGTGCTCGCCGAGGTCGTCGACCTCGGTGCGGCGCAGGGCGTCGACATCCCGCTGTGGCGCAGTTCCAACGTGGACGGTGGCGACGAGGCCAACGCCGCGCTGCTGGCCAAGTACGGCGCGCGGGTTCCCGCTCTCCGCTAGTTCTTTACCGCGCGGACGAGTTCCTTGACTCGTCCGCGCGGCGCTTCTACGGTCACATACCGACCGGTCGGTGTCCGCAGGAGGTCCGTGCCATGACCGAGATCCACGGCGAGTGCGCGGCGGGCTTCGAACCCGTCCGCGCCGCCTTCGAGGAGAACTTCGCCGAACGCGACGAGATCGGCGCCGCGTTCTCGGTGACGCGGCACGGCGAGACCGTGGTCGATCTCTGGGCCGGCTGGGCCGATCCGGACCGGACGACCCCGTGGCGGGCGGACACGCTCACCAACGTCTGGTCGACCACCAAGGGCATGACCGCGCTCTGCGCTCACCACCTCGCCGACGCCGGACTGCTCGAGCTCGACGCGCCGGTCGCGAAGTACTGGCCGGAGTTCGCGGCGGCGGGCAAGCGGGAGATCCCGGTGCGCTGGCTGCTCTCGCACCGCTCCGGGGTGACCGGGGTCGGTTTCGACCGGCCGGTGACGGTGAAGGAACTGTACGACTGGGACCACATCACCGGACTGCTCGCCGCGCAGGCGCCGCTCTTCGAACCGGGCACCGCCAGCGGCTACCACGCGCTGTCGTTCGGGTTCCTCGTCGGCGAGGTGATCCGCCGGGTGAGCGGGCAGGACGTCCGCGCGTACTTCGCCGGGCACATCGCCGGCCCGCTGGACGCGGACTTCCGGATCGGCCTGGACTCCGACGCCGATCTGGCGCGCTGCTCCACCCTCGTCGAGCCCGTGCTCAGCGCCGAGATGACGACCGCGCTGACCCAGGCGTTCACCAACGCAGGCCCGGTCGCTCTCGCGGCGCTGGCGAACCCGCGCGTACAAGGCCGTGACGCCAACGATCCCGCGTGGCGGCGCGCGATCCTGCCCGCCTTGAACGGTCACGGCACCGCCAGGGCCATCGCGACCATTTACGGCGCGCTCGCCTCCGGGCGCCTGCTCTCGGCCGGAGCGCTCGCGACCGCCCGTGAAGGACAGGGCCGCGAGGCCGACGTCGTCGGCGGGCTGGGCAACGAATGGGCGCTGGGGTTCTACCTCGGCAGCGAGGAACGCGGCTTCGGGCCGAACCCGCGCGCGTTCGGGCACGACGGGTTCGGCGGCTCGTCCGGTGGCGCGGATCCCGAAAGCGGGATCGCCTTCGGCTACACGATGAACCGGATGGGCCCGCTGATGCGGGACGATCCGCGGAAGATGGCGCTGGTGAACGCGACCTTCCGCGCCCTGCGGTCGTGGGGGGGGGGTTGGGGTTTTCCCCCCACCACCCCCCCCCACCCACCCACCACACAAAGGACCGCCCCCCTTTTTCCCCCCCCTTCCCCCTCGGAAGGAAACGGAAAAAGTAGGGTA
>NZ_JBWKEA010000003.1:409992-509424 GCF_056435685.1 Amycolatopsis sp. NPDC043885 | reverse complement strand
AAAAGGGGGGGGTGTTGGGGGGTGGGGGGGGGGGGGGGGGGGGGGGGGGGGGGGTGGGGGGGGGGGGGGGGGGGGGGGGGTGGGGGGAAAACCCAAACCCCCCCCCCACGACCCCCTCGTCGAACCGTGCAAATCACCCAAGCCGGACACTGTCGCCGCAGAAAAGTCTCTTATGGACAGTTGGGAAGGTGCCTGTTCGGCGAGTCCCGCTTCTGCCGCCAACTCCGGCACGCCACGTTTGCCTTACCCCTCTATAGACAGCCGCATGCTGCGTCTCACTCAGACGGCCGACCTGCGGGGAGCGACGCGCGCGCTCGCCGCTCTCCGATGTTGCCTTCTCATGCGCGGCGCCCTCGGGGCCGGCTGTTCTGCGCGGCAACTCGGGTCAACAGCAGGTGACCGGCGGGCACGGCCCATGTCCGCAGGTGGGCGACCCCACTGGGCAGCCCTCGTCGATGCGCGACACTCTGGTGATAGTGCGCGCATTCTTCGGACTCGCCCTCGATGGCCGAGCTCTCGTCCGGCGCAATAGACGGCATCACTCGTTTGACCGCCCCGCATGGGCGGACCTGTTCGACCGGAGAATGAGCTTGATGCGGGAGCGGCCAGATCATGTCGATACGGGCTGGCCGGCGGCGTAGTGGTCGGCGTCTCCTGGCGGGGCCGGGCGTATGGTCGCCTATTCTTTTCAGGCACCGGATCGCATACTTATTCCAAGTGCTGGGAATAGCGAGATGAGGTCCACGGCCTTTCGGCAAAGAGTTGACGTAGATTCCGCCCCGAGTTCGGTCCCGCAGGCAACGGTCAGACTCTCCGGCTGTCACGTTCGCCTGTTCCTCGGCTGCCTGGTTTGTCGGTTCGCGAGGCGTGGGAAGGGAAGCTGTGCGGGAGAACACAAAAGGGAAAAGTGGGACCGACTCGAGCCTCGCCCAATTCGCTATCAGGTCGGCACGGGCAAGTCAGCCACCCGAGATAAGCGTCATCATTCTGTCTGTCGCCAAGGCTGACGATTTCGCCGTCATCGTGCGGCGGCTTTCCAAGGAGCATTCGGGGTCGCCATTGGAGATTCTCTTTGTCGATGACGGCGACGATGTGGCTGGAAATGCCGTGCTTTCCCTCGTCGCGCGGTCACGCGTCCCGATCCGGCTGATCCACCGCGCGTCCGGCGAGCGGCACGGTGGACTCGGTGGCGCGGTGCTCACCAGCCTGGTGCAGGCGCGTGGCGAGTGGCTCGTGTTGATGGACGGCGACCTTCGCTACCCGCCGGCATTGGCACTACGGCTGGCTGAGATCGGCCGATCACGGGACGTGGACGTAGTGGTCGCCAGCAGGTTCGCCAGGCAGGCCGGCGTCTCACGGCACTGGGCGTCCCTGCTGTCCACCGCGGCCGCCAAGGCCCTCTTCCCGCACCGGCTCGGCCGGCCGAGTGACCCGCTGAGCGGCTTCTTCGCCGTCCGTCGCGCCGCGCTCGACCTCGACCGGTTACGGCTGGACGGGGTCAGGACCCTGTTGGAGATCCTGGTCCGGCATCCGGGCCTGCGGGTGGCCGAGGTCCCGTTGACGGCCCAGCCACGACCGGATGGGCGCCGCCCGGTCTCGCCGCGTGCGGGCGTGGCGCTCGTGCGGCAGCTGCTCCGGCTGCGGATCGCGCCGCCAGGCCGACAGGCTCTTTCGCCGGACAACCGGCTGGTGCGGGCCGGGGCGTTCGGGTTGGTCGGGCTGTCCGGGCTGGTGGTCAACACGGCCGTGTTGTGGTTGCTGCACGACCACCTGCTGGGCCTGCACTATCTGCTGGCCGCCGTTCTGGCCACCGAGGCGTCCACGACGTGGCTGTTCGCCCTCACCGAAGTGCTCATTTACCGCGGTGCGAAATCGAGTTCGACGGCCTCTCGTGCCGTTCGGTTCTTCCTGCTCAACCACGCGTTGCTGGTGCTGCGGTTGCCGATGTTGGTCCTGCTGGTGGACGGCATCGGGCTGGGCGTGCTGTCGGCCAACGCGTTCGCCCTCGGCCTGTTGTTCCTGGTGCGGTTCGTGGTGACCGACACGGCGATCTATGGACGCGGTGAATCGCCGACGACCAGATCCGGACGCGATCCGATCCGGCTCATCGTCGACGCCGCTCCCGCCGGGGGCCCGGCGGGTGGAACTCTGAACCGCTCTTCCGGCTTGGCACGGTACCTGCCGTATCGGTACAGCATTCCGAATGTCGCGACGATCGGCTCGCAGGTGCGGCTGGCGGAACTCGACTACTTCCGTGCGCAGTGGCTCGGCAACGACACCGAGATTCAGATCCGGGTCGGTTCGGTCGGCAGCCGTCGCCCGCTGCCGCGGGCGGTGGTCACCCAGTTCGCCGGGCCGCCCGCGATCGAATACTCCGAACATCTCGGCCGGTTCGGGGCCAACTTCCGGGTTTCGTTCGGCGGCCCGATCGAGGTGGTCGTCTCCCCGAGTCTTGGCCGGTCACCCCATGTGGTCTACACGAACATCCTCGAGGCGCTGCTGCGGTTCGTCGCGGTATCGCGCGGCGTGATGCTGCTGCACTCGGCATGCGTCGAACTCGACGGTGTCGGCGCGCTGATCTCCGCGCGAACCGACACCGGCAAGACCGGCACCGTGCTCCGGCTGGTCCGCGAACGCGGTGCGAAGTTCCTTTCCGACGATATGGTCGTGCTACACGGCGATGGCCAGGTGGGCTGCTTTCCCAAGCCTCTGACGATCAGCCACCACACGTTGCGGGCGGCGCAGTCCGACGAGCTGAGCCGCGGGGAGTGGCGGCGGCTGTGGCTGCAGAGCCTGTTGCACTCCCGGCAAGGCCGTCAGCTGGGCCTGTCCCTCAGCCACCTCAACGTGCCGATCATGGGCACGAACGCGCTCACCCAGCGGATCGTGCCGCCGCCGAAGTACGCGGTGGACCGGCTGCTGCCGTGTGAGATCGCATCCGAGACCAAGGTGACCGAGCTGTTCGTGATCGAGCGGGGCCCGTATGCCATCGCCGACCTGTCGCCGGAGGACACAACGAGCACACTGCTGGCCAACACCGAGGACGCCTACCAGTTCCCGCCGTTCAGCCACTTCGCACCATCCATTGTGATCGGTGAAGACGATCATCAGGCGTTGCGGGAAAAGGAACGCGAGATCCTGTCGGCCGCTGTCCGCGAGATCAGGGCACGCTCGCTGGCCGTGCCCGACTTCAGTTGGGCGGACGAGATCCCCGGACTGCTGATCACAGGCCCGGCCGACGGGCGGCCCGAGCCGCGCCGGTCTGCGTGATGGGTGTACCGGCGACGCCGGACATGGCGGCTGGTACCGCCACCGCTCAGCGGTACCGATGGCCGGCGCGGGTGTTCTCACGCGGTGGCGTGGTGCCGGCGATGACCCTCATCTTGGGCGCAGGTGGCTTCCTGCGGGTGTGGGCGCTGGGTGAGATCGGCTTCAACAGCGACGAGGCCGTCTACGCCGGGCAGGCCGCCGCGCTGGCCGGAGACCCCGCGCTGACCGGGCTGTTCCCGATCTTCCGCGCACACCCCTTGCTGTTCCAGGTGATGCTGTCGCTCGGGTTCTCCGGTGGCATGAGCGACACCGGCGCCCGGATGCTGTCCGTCGTTTTCGGACTGTCCACAGTGGTGGCCGTGTACTTGCTCGGCAAGGTGCTGTACGGCTGGAAGACCGGGCTGGTGGCGGCGTTCTTCCTCGCGGTCATGCCCTACCACGTCGTGATCACCCGCCAGGTACTGCTCGATGGGCCTGAGACCTTCTTCGCGGTGGTCGCCCTGTACTGCGTCGCGCGGTACTGCTCCGAGCGGGCCCCCGGGTGGCTCTACTCCGCGGCCGCCGTCTTGGGGCTCACCTTGCTGACCAAGGAGAGCGCGGCGATCCTGGTGCTCGCGGTGTTCGTGTTCTTCGTGCTCAGCCGGGAGTTCCGCATCCGGCTGCGCGACCTGCTGGTCGGGCTCGCCATCCTGAGCGCGGTCGTCGTCGCGTACCCGCTGTCGCTCAGCCTGTCCGATCGTACCGGCACGGGACAGAACTACCTGGCGTGGCAACTGTTCCGGCGCGCGAACCATGGGATCACGTTCTACAGCGAGACCGTGACCCCGGCGGTCGGGCCGGCGGTGCTCGTGCTCGCGGCCGCCGGTCTTTGGCTGCTGCGCGGGCAGAACACGTGGCGGGAATGGTTGCTGGTCTGCTGGATGGCCGTACCGCTGGTGTTCTTCCATCTGTGGCCGGTGAAGGGGTACCAGTATCTGTTGCCGATCGTGCCCGCCGTCGCGGTGCTGGCGGCACGAACCGGGATCCAGGTAACCGTGCCTTGGCTTTCGGGCCGCCGTCCCGCGGCGGCCCGATGGGTCCGGGCCTTCGCGGTCGTCGCCGTCGGCGCAAGCCTGGTGGTACCGGCCTGGTCGGCCGTGAACCCGGCACCGAGCACCACGTTCCTTGCCGGTTCCGGCGGCGTGCCAGGAGGCCGGGAGGCGGGTAGGTGGATCAAGGCCGGCCTGCCCGAGGGCAGCCGGTTGATGACGATCGGACCGTCGATGGCGAACCTGGTGCGATTCTACGGCCACCGTAAGGCATTCGCACTTTCCGTGAGCCCCAACCCGTTGTCCCGCAATCCATCCTATGAACCGATCGACAACCCCGACCGGGAACTGCGCAACGGCAACCTCCAGTACGTGGTATGGGACGCGTTCTCGGCTGCCCGGGCGCCGTTCTTCAGCGAGCGGTTGATGCGTTACGTGCGCAAGTACAGCGGCGTGGCCATCCACACCGAAGCGGTCGAAGTGACCACGCCCGGCGGCCGGACCACACCGAAACCCGTGATCATCGTCTACGAGGTGCGGTCATGACCCTGCGCCTGACCAGCGTGCTGATAGTCCTCCTCATTCTCGCCGCGCCGGTGCCCTGGCCGGCCGCCGCCGAGCCGGCGCGCACCACGAGCACGCCGATCAAGCACTTCGTGACGCTCATGCAGGCCAACCACTCCTTCGACAACTACTTCGGCACCTACCCCGGCGCGGACGGCATCCCCGCCGACACGTGCATGCGGCAGCGCAAGGACAAACCGGCCGACTGCGTCCGTCCCTTCCGGCTGGGCGATCAATCGCCGGACCACCTCGATCACGGCCCGGCCACTCAGCGGGCCCAGTACGCGGACGGAAAAATGGACGGTTTCGTCTCCACGTACCGGGAAAGAGGCCTCGACGGCGCCCAGGCGATGGGCTACTACGACGCGAACGACCTCCCCTACTACTGGAACGTCGCCGACAAGTACACGCTCTTCGACCGGTTCTTCAGCTCCGCGACCACCGGCAACCGCCGCAACCGTTTCTACTGGATCGCCGGCGTGCCCACGCCCGGCGGCGGTGAACGCGTGCCGCCGGGCGGCTACGGCGACATCCCGACGATCTTCGACCGGCTCGAACAGGCCGGTGTCCCCTGGAAGTTCTACGTCGAAAACTACGACCCGAAGATCACCTTCCGCACGCCGGGCACCGGTCCGCGGGCAGGCCAGACGACCAGGGTCCCGCTGCTGAACTTCGCCCGATTCCTCGACAAGCCCACGCTGTCCGGCAAAATCGTCGACCTGAACCAGTACTACACGGACCTGCGCGCCGGCACGCTACCGGCGGTCGCCTACGTCGTGGCGTCGGGGTCGAACGAGAACCCGCCGGGCCGGGTGCAGACCGGACAAGCCTTCGTTCGCGAGATGATCGCGGGACTGGCGAAGAGCCGCTACTGGTCGAGCTCGGCGTTCATGTGGAGCTACGACAGCTGGGGCGGCTGGTACGACCACGTCTCACCACCCAAAGCGGACAGCGCGGGCCTCGGTTTCCGGGTACCCGCCCTGCTGGTCAGCGCCTACTCCCGACGTGGGCACATCGACCGGACCCAACTCGATCACACCGCGGTACTCAAATTCATCGAGGACAACTGGCGCGTCGCGCCGCTGGGCGAACGGGACGCGCGTTCGGCGGGGATCACCGGAGCGTTCGACTTCGCCTCGCCGCCCAGACCGCCCGAGTTGCTGGGCACTGATCGCGCCGCCGCACCGACGGCGTCCCACCCCGCCTCGATCGTCTACCTCACGTATGGCGGCGCCGCGGTTCTCGCGCTGCTGAGCTGCTTCACCGTCACCCCCATCGGCCGGCGGCTCGGGCACCGCCGGTCCACCAGGAGGAGGGCCGTCCGATGAGGACGATCAGAGGGATCGGCGTCACCGTGCTCGCGGCCATCATCATGGCCGGATTCCCGTCGACAGCCTCAGCGGCGCGACCGCCGTCGCGCAACGTCCTCAAAGTGATCACCGTGCCGTCGTTGCCGTCCGCGAGGTTCGCCTTGGACGGCAAGCCACTCGTGACCGATGACAAAGGCGTGGCGTACGCTACTGTGCCGCGCAACAGGGAAAAGCACCGGTTGCAGCTGCTCACACCGCACCTGGACTCACCCGGCGGGACCGCCGACTTCGTCCGGTGGGCAGGGCGCGGCGGTGCCGATCAGGGATTCACCGCATCCCTGTCCGATCTCGTGATCGGGCGCACCACACGGATCCAGGCGACGTTCCAGACCACCCGGACCGTTCGTTACGCCTTCGTCGACCAGGCTCACAGACCGGTCGCGCCGGAGCGGATCACCTCGATGACCATACGCAGTGACTCCGGTCGGCAGCTGACCGTGGAGGGCGTCAAGCCAGTCCGGCTGACCGCAGTACGGCCGGTGCTGGAAGCCGGTTCCGCGGTCGCCAAAGAGGTGACGTACTACCTGCAGAGTGTCGTGATCGACGGCACGAACGTAGTCAACGTCGGGGAGCAGCGATTGATCCCCAACCGGACCGCTGACGCCAAGTTCGTCGTTCTGCTGCGATCAGTGCGCTTCCAGATCCGCGACTGGCTCTCGGGCGACCCGATCGCCACCGGCATCGAACTGACCTATCCGGACGGCCGCACCGAGCGGCTGACAGCCGGCCAGGACGGTGACGTGGCGGTGGAGAACCTGGCCCGGGGTACCTACCAGGTGAAGGTATCCGGGGCCGGATACTCGCAGGCCCAGAAGATCACGTTGTCCCGTAGCCGGTATGTGGAGCTTCCCGTAATCACCTATCTGGACGTCGCGACGCTGACCGTCGCCGCACTGACGACGCTGACCGTACTCGTCGTGGTCGGCAGGTGGCGACTGCGCAAGCGGCCGAGGACAGTCACGTGAGGCGAATGTCCGCTGTCCTGCTCGCCGTCCTGATCGCGGTCCTGCCGCTCCCTCCGGCGGCAGCCGGCCCGCGAGCCGTACTTCCAGTGCTGGCGTACTACTACATCTGGTACACCGAGGCTTCGTGGGATCGGGCGAAGACAGATTATCCAAGTCTAAGCCGCTATTCCAGCGACGACTCCGGCGTGATGCGCCGGCACATCCGGGCAGCGAAGAGTGCCGGCATCACCGGGTTCATCGTCAGTTGGAAGTCCACTCCCGTCCTGGATCGCCGGCTGGCGACGCTGGCCGGCGTGGCCCGGGAGGAGGGCTTCACACTCTCCATCATCTACCAGGCGCTGGACTTTCACCGCAACCCGCTGCCGACCGATCGGGTGGCGGCCGACCTGGCGTGGTTCGAGGAGCGTTACGCGGCCGACCCGGTGTTCAGAGTGTTCGGCGAGCCGTTCGTGATCTGGTCGGGGACTTGGAAATTCTCGATCGAGGACATCACGCGTGCCGCCGGGCCGGTGCGCGACAGGCTGCTGGTTCTCGGCTCGGAGAAAGATCTCGCCGGCTACGAGCGCATCGCATCCGCTGTGGACGGTGACGCGTACTACTGGTCCTCCGTCGATCCCTACCGTGACACGGGTGCGGCGGCCAAACTCGCCGCTATGGGCGCGGCGGTGCATCGGCACAAGGGGCTATGGATCGCGCCGTTCGCGCCGGGGTTCGACGCACGGCGGATCGGCGGTAAGCGCGTGGTCGAGCGGCGGGACGGTGAAGCACTGCGACGTCAATACGCGGCGGCGATCAAATCCTCTCCGGACGCTCTCGGTCTGATCAGCTGGAACGAGTTCAGCGAGAACTCTCATGTCGAGCCCAGCGTCCGGTATGGCGACCGCTACCTGACCGTACTGCGGGATATCACCGGCACATCCGTGCCACGCCTGAGCCCACTGGCGGAAGACTCCAGCGGCACGGGCGCTCGGGGCGGGTTCCCGGCCGGGCCGGTCGTGGCGGGCGGCGCGCTTCTGCTGCTCGTCATCCTTGTCGTCCTGGTGCTCCGGCGCCGGTACCGGTCCGCGTGAGCGATTCAGAACCGATTCCCGAGCATCAGGCCTGAAGCGATCAAGGCCTTTGACGTTTCCCGCGCGGACATCGACCAGTACGTTTCCGTACATCTCTACGGCCATTTTGATCTGCGATAACTACCTGTGGCCGGCCCCCATCCCGGTCTCACCTGAGCTTCCCGATCTTTTCCCACCAAGTCGCGCACCGGTTCTGACGGTCCCACGCGGCTGCACAAGCACGCCCGAATGCTCGAGCTCACGACACGCTCACATGGTCCGCCAACAAATTTCAGGCTGAGGACGCTGGAGGTGCCGGTTCGATGAGGAGCAAGCACATAAGCCTGGCCGTGTCCGCAGGTGCGCTGCTGGGCGGCGGTCTCCTGCTGGTGTCAGGCGCGCCACCGCGGGCGACGCCGCCCGAAGATCTCAGCATCCACCAATGGCTCAGCGGCCGGGAGCCGCTGCAGATCGAGCTCAACAACACGCTCGTCGAGGCGCGGCAACTCGTTCAGCCATTCGCCCGGGCGACGACGATATGCCAGAAACTCGAGCGGGTATCGCAGCAGTTGCTGCACGGCAGGCGTGCGCCGCGTCCACAGCTGGGCACAGTCGCCAACATCGGCATCGCACAGTTCGCCCAGGCCGCCCAGGCTTGCCTGACCGGCGACCTTCCCCTCATGCGGCGCCAGATCGACGCCGGAACCACTCTGCGCGCGGACGCACAGGACACCCTCGACCAAATCCTGCATGGAGGTCACAGTGGCCACTAAATCCCGGATCGCGGCCACGTACGGTTCCCTTCTCGTGCTGAGCCTCACGAATGTCGTCGCCCCGTCGCACGCTCAGGCCGAGACCACCCGATTCGCCGGCGACCCAGTGGTCGTCGCGGTGGGAGACATCGCCTGCGCACCTTCCGATCCGGATTTCAACGACGGCCTCGGCACCCCTGGCCACTGCCGTATGAAGACCACATCGGACCTTGCCACGCAGATCGCCCCGGCATCCGTGTTCATGCTCGGTGACGCCCAGTACAACAGCGGTTCCCTCGCCGACTTCAACACCAGCTACGCCCGGTCGTGGGGACGGCTTAAGCCGATCACACGCCCGGCGATCGGCAACCACGAGTACGGCACGCACGGCGGCGGAGGGTACTTCAGCTACTTCGGCGACGCGGGAACCCCGCAACAGCCAGGGTGCGTGAAGCAGTGCAACGGCTGGTACAGCTTCAACGTAGGCGACTGGCACGTGGTCGTGCTGAACTCCGAATGCGCGAAGATCAGCGGCGGCACCGGATGCGCCGTCGGATCACCGCAGCAGCAATGGCTGGCCGCCGACCTCGCCGCGCATCCGGCCAAGTGCACCGCGGTACTGCAACACCGGCCACGGTGGAGTTCCAACAGCTTCGCCTACGCGGACGTGGCACCGCTGGTGGACACCATGTACCGCGGCGGCGTGGATCTCCTGCTGGCCGGACACTCCCACAGCTATGAGCGGTTTGCGCCGCAGAACCCGTCCGGGGCCCGGGACGACGCCAACGGGATCCGCCAGATCGTGGTCGGCACCGGCGGCTCGTTCTACAGTGGATTCTCCACAGTCATGCCGAACAGCGTGGTCCGCAAGTCCCAGATCTTCGGCGTCCTCAAGCTCACCCTGCGCCCCACAAGCTATGACTGGGCCTTCGTGGCGGCGCCGGAGACACCGTTCACCGACTCCGGAACGGGAACCTGCCATTGACCCGGCTGGGCAGATCAGTCCCATGACCTGACGGAGAAAGCCCGCGCCGCACGAGCAAGGGTTTTCTCCGTCTCCCGGCTTCACCCGAATTCCCTGTTGCGTGACGAAGCGGAGTCGGCTCCGGCCTCATTGCCTCACCGGTGCCGTAGCAAAGCTTGCCCATCCACAATGGACAGTACTGAACAGCGATCCTCCGCGAACGAAGACGACCATTCTTCTGTGATTGCACATCACCCCAACGCCGCCGGAGAATCCCCCTCGGCGATCAGCAGATGTGGCCTTCCGGAACCGTCCGCGGGCACCGACCACACGTCGGAATGACCTACGCCGCTGGGGATCGCATAGGCGACCGTGTGATGGTCGATCCACGCCGCCTGGTCGTCGACACTGCGTGTTTCCGCGAGCGGTGTCACGACAGATGTGGACAGGTCGAGCACTGACAGCCGCCACCCCTTCGCCGGGTCACCGTCTACCGCGGACTTGAACGCTATACGCGTTCCATCGGGTGAGAGCGACGGGCATTCGACGTTGTCCCGCACCGCGCGGACAGAGCGCGCGGCGAAATCACCCTCGACAAGATACCGGTGACCATTGGTCGACATGGTCGCGAAGAACCGATTGTCGTCCTCGGCGAAAGTGACACCCCAGAAATTCGAGTCGGCCGCCGTATAGGGCCTGCCGTGCACCGTCACCGTGTAGTCCTCCAACGTGCCCGTGAGCTCGCCGGTCGCGGTGTCCAGGATGCCAACGCGGGTGGAGAACCCACCCAAGTTGTAGGAATCGCCGGCGACGAACACCGTCCAGGTGACCATCCGGCCGCTCGGTGAAACCCTGGCACGGCTGGCCACCCCGAACAGCGGGACCTCTTGCCGCTCCTTGAGTTGCTCGTCGAGGACGGTCAGATGCGTCATGAAATCGTTGTCCGGGTGCAGGCAGATCCCGGTGCCGCCGGCGGCATGGATCCGTGTGCAGGACACCTGTGACACTACGCGTGGGCCACCGGGGTCGGCCGTGGATACAACGAACAGATGTCCGCGATCGGCATCCGCGGTGCTACGGACGAGCACTTTCGGGCCGGGGGTGAGGGTCACCGCGCCGTCTGTGCCGACGGCGGCCATGTCCCGGCTGCGGGCGGCGATCTGTCCCACGTAGACGGTGGCGGCCGCGGCAAGCGCCACTACACCGGCGACGGCGATCAGAATCCGGCTGCGGTTGTTCATCGTCGACCTTCTTTCACCGACGGGCGCGGGACGAGGAGAATCAGGGTGAAGACGATCGCGAACAGCGCCGCGCCCGCGGCCAACCCGGTCGCCATGCCCGCGCCCCAGACCTGCCAGGCAAAACCGAAGAGGACGGATGAGACGAGGTAGGCGAGCGCTTGCCCGGTTTGGATGAGCGAGATGCCGGTGGCGCGCAACGATTCCGGCAGAACCCGGCTCGCGAGCGCCATCAGCACTCCGTCAGTGGCGGCGTAGAAGGCGCCGTACAACCCGAGCGTGATCACGAGCAGCGGCCAGCCCGATACCGGGCTCACGAGCAGCAAGTAGACCACGCCCAGCGCGCCGTATCCGCAGAGCGTCACCGTGAGCCGACCGAACCGGTCGGCCACCGCACCCAGTGGCACGGCCAGCGACAGGTAAGCGAGGTTGGCGCCTACGGCGAGCAGCGGAAACCACCCCGTCGCGATTTCTTCTCTACGCTGCAACAACAAGTACACGAACCCATCACCGATGGTCGCAGTGCCGAGCACGCAGGCGGCAAGGAACAGCCGGCGTACCTCGCTGCCGCGCAAGAGAGAAAGTGCCGCACGCGGTGATACGCCGCCGACGACCGGGCGTGAGGCCTGGTGCTCGCGGACGAACAACACGAGCAAGAGCAGGCCGACCGCGGCGATGCAGAAGCCGGTGAAGAACACAGCTTTGAACGCGTCGGCGCCGGCGGACGAGCCGACCACGGCGAGTATCCCGAGCGCGACAAGCGGACCGGTGAACGCACCCGCGCCGTCCATCGCGCGGTGCACACCGAAAGCGCGGCCGAGCATGGATTCCGGCACCGACAGCGTGATCAACGCGTCACGCGGTGCCGTCCGCAGCCCTTTCCCGATCCGATCGACGGCGATGACGACGCCGATCGCGGTCGCGGAGGCGCCAGCCACGACCAAGCCCAGCTTCGCGGCCGCGGAGAGCGCGTAGCCGATGCCCGCGACGGTCTTGCGCCTACCCACACGGTCGGCGAGATAGCCACCGGCCAACCGGAGCAGCGCGGTCGCGCCGGAGTGCAAGCCGTCGACCAGCCCATAGACCGCAGGGCTCAGGTTCAGGCCGAGAACCAGGTAAACCGGCAGGATCGCGGCGACCATCTCGGCGGAGATGTCGGTGACCAGGCTGACGGTTCCCAGCGCGACGACGTTCGAACCGACCGCGCCGAACGGGTACCGGGACACTGTACCGCTGCGCCCTCGACGACCGATGCTGGACAGATACACGTGGCTCGCCCTCCTGCGTCAGGTCAGAACGGAAGAATCACTGCCGGACGTCGTCGTGACGGTTGCGAGGATGGCCACAATTCGTCGCGGAAACACGAATCCTCCCGACACCGGATACGCCGGGTCAGTCACTCCGGCCCGGCGGTGGACAGGAACCGCCTCATGCTGACCGCGAAAGAGAGACGTCTCATGCATCGTTCACGTCCAGTTCGTGATCTGGACGTAAACAAAGGAGTGCGGAAACTGATCTTGAGGCGAGTTCCGGCCAATGGCCGATAGTGGCCATGGCAAGAACGTCGCCGACCGAACTCGCGACAATAAACTGAGCGAATTTCGTGGCTTACCGGCTCTGGCGGGCGCAAGAGAGGCGACTTCGATGACCGATGCGCGCACGATCGGCAACATCTCATCCGGCCGGCTCGATGGCCGTCTGGCCGCGCTGGCCGACAGGCTGGACCGCAGCTATCCAGCGGTGTCTCCGGACACGGTGAGCCGGCTGGTGCGAGACGAGTCCGACCGCTTCGCTTGCGCGCGGGTGCGAGTGTTCGTTCACATCCTGGTCGAACGGGCGGTACGGGAACAGCTCGATCGATGGCCCACCTGTTCATGATGCCGTTCGCCGGCGGTATGGCCCACCGGCACCGGGCAAGCCGTCGCCCTGGTCCGGCACTTCGGTCGTTGGCTGCACGTGCAGAGACGCGAGCGTGGCGTCCCTGAGCGGTGTTCGGCCCGCGCTGGTTCGGTAGATCGCGATGCTCCGCACAGGTGCGTGACCACAACATTTCCCGTGCCGACGCTATCGCCGTTCGCCCGAAGTGGGTGACGTGCGGGCCGCGCCATTGGAAGCGCATGCCAAGTGGCGTCGCTCAGCTCCGCCCATCCGGCATCCGCCATGGAGCTACAGCAATTGGGTAACCCGATATTGCGTCGCTGAGCCGCTTTTCTGTGTACCCCGACTCTCGGGGCCGCAGCAACGGCCCCTTTCCCAGAGGGGGTGTTCTTAAGGCACAGTTATTGCAGGATCCCTCGGTGGCGAGAATATCAAGGCTCCGCGGTCGAGTCGCCGAGAGGATCCGCCACTCCCCGGCTGGGTTTCCATTTATTGGAGTTGTTTTTCAACCTGACAAAGGAGAATCTTGTGAAACGCATTATTTCCACACTTGCCGTAGCGGCCAGTACTGGCGCACTGATGCTCGGGGCTTCCGGCGCCGCGACCGCGGCGGAGCAGGCGGCCCAGCAGCAGGTGCCCACCGTCTACATCAGCGAGGTCGCCACCCGCGGTACCGGCCCCGCCGGGGCGGCCCAGGACTTCATCGAGATCGCGAATCCCAGCTTCGCACGGGTGCCCATCGGGGGCCTGCAGCTGCAGGCGATGGTCGGTCAGCAGATCGTGACGATGCCGATCCCAACGGGCACCGTCTTGGGGCCGCGGCAGGTGTACACGATCGCCAACGCCGCCTTCACCGGCTGTGTGCCCGACCAGGTCTTCACCGAAAACCTCTCTGGGACCAGGCCCCTCAGGCTGGTGCTGGGTACGCCAGGGGGTGCTCGTGTGGATGCCGTGGCGACTCATTCGCACCCGGCTAGGTTGTCGCTTCACCGGGTCGCGTTCACCGGGACTCCCTCCGATTTCGCCCCGGGCCCGCGGACTCCGTGCGTCCTCGACGCCAATGCTCCCTTCGTCCAGTAACGCACGGGTAACCACATAATGGAGATTTTCGCCGCTGCTTCATAGTCATCTCCTAGCTGCTCACCGGCAAAGCTCGGGGTCGCCAACGCGATCCCGGGCTTTGCTCGTAATAGCCCGGGGTGCCGGCGATCTTGTCGCGATCGGGCCGGGCAACGTCAATCGAGATCAAGTTCAGAGAACTGTGGACACGCCCGTCCGCGACACTCACGCAGCGTCGGCCCCGAACAGGGGTAAGCACGGAGTGAGCCCGTCGATGGTGACCGGAATGTTGCGGTGGCGCTCCAGTGCTCCGCGTAGCACCGGGCTTCGACGGGCTTGGCGGTGCTCGTCGGCTGTGCCGTGTGCGTGTCGCGTGCGACGGATGGTGCCGGGCCCACTTCTTCCAGCACTGCACTCTCGTGGATTCCAGGTCGATGTGGTGAGGGTGCCAAGCCGCGCCGCCCGCGAGCACGAAAGCAGAGTGTCCGCGAAGGTCAAACCCGCCCTCTTCGGGGTCCGCCCGAGGTGGTGGGCACGCCCGTTGTCGTGCGTAGCCAGGACACGGGCGGGAAGGAGATCGCACATGTTCGGCAAACGCCATGCCGTATCGATGATCAACCGCAGTGCGGAGAACCCGCAGGACAGGCGTCGATTCCTGCGTGCTGCCGGGATGACGGGTCTTGGGGTCGTCGGCGCGGGAGCTCTCGGTGGCTTGGCCGGTCCAGCGTCCGCTGCCACCCCGCGGCAGGCCGAGGGAGAAGCGGCGGCCGAGGGGGTCAGCGACGGTGCCGTGCTCAACTTCGCCCTCAACCTGGAGTACCTGGAAGCCGAGTTCTATCTCCACGCCGTCACCGGCAAGGGGCTCGCCGATTCACTGACCACCGGCACCGGGACGCGTGGTGGGGTCACCGGGGGTCGCGCGGTGCGGTTCAAAACGAAGGCCGCCCGCCAGTACGCCCAGGAGATCGCCTCCGACGAGAAGGCGCATGTGGAGTTCTTGCGCACCGCGCTCGGCTCGGCCGCGGTGAGCCGTCCGGCGATCGATCTGCAGTCCAGCTTCACCGCGGCGGCTCAGGCGGCAGGGCTGGTCAGGAAAGGGCAGAGCTTCGACGCTTTCGCCTGCGAGGAGAACTTCCTCCTCGCCGCCTACCTGTTCGAGGACGTCGGTGTCACCGCCTACAAGGGGGCGGCACCGTTGATCAGCAACAAGACCTACCTTGAGGCCGCCGCCGGCATTCTCGCCGTCGAGGCTTATCACGCCGCCAACATCCGTACCGCGCTCTACCAGCACAGCGGCGGAATTCTCGGCCTCGGCTTGCTGGGGCGTGACCTCCGGGAAGCCAGCGTCAAACTCTCCGACGCCCGCGACGGTCTCGACGGCACGACAGACCTCGACCAGGGCGTCGTCGACGGGAATGGCCGCGCGAACATCGTTCCCACCGACGGCAACGGCATCGCTTTCAGCCGGTCGCCGGGCCAGGTGCTCAACATCGTCTACCTGACTCCCAAAGCGGCGACGTCGGGCGGGTTCTTCCCCAAGGGTGTCAACGGCGACGTGAACACCAGCGCTGCCAACGGCTGACACCGTGGCAGGGCCGGGCGGGTGTCTCCGCTCGGCCCTGCCGACGACTTCGGTGAAAGCGTCGGCCGCTGTTTCACCGTTCGAAGTACATCTGCGCCGGAACCAGCGCCCACACCACTTTCCCGGATTCTTCAGGCCGTACTCCCCATTCGAGCGACAGGTGGGTGACAAGACGAAGCCCGTGATGGCCGGGACCGAATCGTTCGTCCGTTCTCGCTTTCATCCGCTCCACGTCGGGGTCGTCATCGGTCACTTCCACCAGGAGACCGCGGGACGTCCGGGTGATGCCGAGGACGCCGGGAGTGATGGTGTGCCGGTAGGCGTTGGACACCAGCTCGTCGACCACCAGCACGACCGCGCCAAGCGGTTCGTGCTCACCACGCCCGAAACCCAGGCAATTCACCACCGTCGCATGGACGCGACGTAGTTCAGGGCGGTTCGACAGCCCGAGCCTGACCTCCGCCGCCCAGGAGACTCGCTGGGTCAGCCGTTCGACTTCGAGATCGAGGTCCACCGGGAACGGCGGATCGGTTCCGTCGTCGGCTGGATCCAGCTGCCCGCTCATCTCGGCTTCCCTTCGATAGACGTCAAAGGGTTTTCGGGACAGCGAAGCTCGCGGGCGGTGCCGGACCGCGATGTCACTCGTTTGCCCGGCAAGTAACGGAAGCCGGTGCTCATCGGTTCCACTCCGCGATCGTCGCAGTGGTTCGGGCATCGCCGCCACCGAGACGAAGCCGGAGGAGATACGGGCGACCAGGCCGACGCGCCGACCCAGGACATCGCGACGGCGAACAAGAGGATCAGCAGGTAGGCCAGGACGCGCCAGCGGATGGCGAGTCCGCAGAGGCTGGTGGCGAGCAGGCTGACGACCTTCGTGGTCAGGTGGGAGGTGGTCCTGCCGATCATGATCGCGACACGCGACATCCGTCCGCTTCGATGAAGCCGAGTGGTCGATCGGGCTGTCGATGTCGAGTTGCCGCGGACGCCGTCGCGCCGGTCGATCAGCGATCGATCGCATGAAATTCATGAGAACCCTCCGTTCGCGGGGTAAACGTGACGGCCTCTGGGAACTCGTCACTGACTACCGTTGCCCACAGTCTTGCTCGGAGTGAGATGGTTCGCGTAGTGCCCGCGGCTCGTTCCGCCGGCGTGCGGCGCGTGAGCAGCGGCAACCAGGGTTGCGGTGATCGCGTCGGCTCTGGAGATCCACGGTTCGGCGTGGCTCGTTCCTTATGGCGGGGGGCCGGCCGTCGCCGTGGCCATGGAGTGAACCAGCGACGGCGACGACCGGCGGAACGCTGCCGCTACAACGTTCCCCATGCGGCAGATGGTGCTCGTTCTGCCGCGTGGCTGTGGTCCACAGGCCTCAGTGGCCACTGTGGACGTAGAGGAAGGGGCCGCCGCGGCTTCGGAGGTCACAAAAGCTGCGGCGGCCGTTGTGGCCGGGCCATCGACTGGGGGTCGGTGATGGCCCGGACGAGTGTCAGTTCTTGTTGGTGCCAGGTGTGAGCACCTTGTCGATGACGAAAACGGTGGCGTTCTTGGTGGGGATGTTGCCGCACAGGATCTTCGCGCCGTTGACGGTCATGTTCTCGCCGGTGCCTTCGATTTTCACGGGGCCGCCGGCCGTGTTGAGGGATTCCACCGAACCGGCGGTCGCGAGGCCCTTGGCGTCGTAACGCTTGCCGACGACGTGGTACTGCAGGATCGGGGCCAGCTCGTCCGGCTTGCCGGCCAGCTCGTTGAACTTGGCGTCACCCAGTGCCTGGAAGGCGGGGTCCGCCGGGGCGAACACGGTGATGGCCTGCTGGCTGTTGAGCGTGTCGACCAGGTTGGTGGCCTTCACCGCGGCGACCAGCTTGGTCAGCAGCGGGTTGGTCGAGGCGGCGCTGGCGACCGGCTGCGGGCCCATCGAGTCCAGCGAACCCGGGGCACTGCCCTGCGGAAGCTGCGAACAGGCCGGGCCGAATACGTCGGCGTTGGTGGTCACACCGTCGGGTGAACCGGTCGAGCCGGAGCTGGACATCGGGGCCGACGAGGACGGGGCGGGCGCGGGGGTGCTGGCATTTCCGGACGAAGCGTTGTCGTCACCGCTGCACGCGGAGAGCGCCAGTGCGGCGACCGCGGTGAAACCGATACCTGCGACGCGAATCTTGTTCACGAAAACCACTCCATTGCTTGAGGCGGCAAAGTCTTGTCCACTGTGGACGACTCGTTTCGTCTTCTCGCAAAGTGATTCGTGGCGGCCGGTGACGCGGATTGGTCGTTCGCCGATCTTTCTCAGGCGGCGGTGAACGGCACGTTGTGCCGGCCGGTCGCACCGTCGGGAACGGTGCCCGCGCCGGGTGTACCGGATTTGTCGGTGGCGCGGCAGAACACTTGGTGAACGCCGGTGGGCACCTCCACTTCGGTCCACCACATCCGCCACGTGTTCGGATCGGCCTCCTTCGACAGGTTCTGGCCACCCGGACCTCGACCTTCTCGCATCCGGGGTGGCCGGCGCGGGTCCCGAGGGTGGCGAGGTTCGCGCGCCGGCGTGGTGAGTCCGCCGATCGACGCACTCTCTGTTGTGACGGCGACCGTGGGCAGGTGCCCCGAAAGCATGGTGTTCGAGACAAAGGCGCCTGGCTCTTCGTGGCGCCATCGTCCATTCATGCTTTTATGGACCGGGCTGGCGGTAGGCGAAGCCGGAACGCGAATTCTGTCGCTCGCGGGGTAAGGCTCAGGCTGCGCTGGTTGGCGAGTTGCGCCGCGCATCTTGGTGTGATAGAAAACCTTTCGGTGTTGATCATCTGGGGATTTCTTGCTGGGGGCGACCTCTGTGGCGAATCTGATCAGCGCCTCGACGAAGTATCACTTAAGCGGTCAGGAGTATGTGAACTTGAAGCGTGCTTTGAAGAACCTGGTGATCGGGACGGGAGTCGTCGCGGTGATGACCCTCTCGCTGGGTGGCGTGGCAAGCGCGAAAGAGGCAGGCGACTACTACGGCCCGTTCGCAACCGAAGGGGAGTGCGAAAGCGCCAGGGTTCTGTTCAACTACAGTGACCCTTGCTACTGGTCGCTCCAGAACGGCGGCAGTTGGTGGTTTTACGGCGGTTTCTAAACGCCTCTAAGTACCCGAAGACCCCTTCTCTCGGATGAGCCGAGAGAAGGGGTCTTGTGCTACTCGGGCCTCGCAGGAGATCGCAAGACGAGACAAGAGTCTTCGTATTCCGATCTCGCAGGCCAAAACGATATTCATTTCTCGCGTCGGTGGCGCCACTGGACACGATCTGGCGGTCGCGGGCCGGCGACCCGGCTACAGCGTCCCTGCGAACACGACCGTGCCGTTGGCGTCACGCGCTTGAATGCGGACCCCTTGCGGGAACGGGTCATTCACCTCTTTCGGTACGAAGACCACGAAGGTCCCGTCGACCACATCGGTTGTCGAGGTCAGTCCGGCGCCGAAGTCACAGGTCACCGTCACCGCCGTCGCCGGCAGCCGCGTCCCGGCGAACGGCGTCCGGGAGTTGCCCCGGTCACCACCGTCTTCCACGCCACCCAGGGGCTGCATCGGGATATTCCGGGGCTGCTCCGGCGGGATCTCGAAATGGTCTTGGTAGACACGCATCTTCATCCGACCGGGACGCCGCGGGTCCGGAACCGTCGTGCACGCCAGACTCCGGTCGCCCAAACGGCCGAGAACGACCTGATAGCCGTCCTTGTCCAGCAGCGCGCCCGGCCTGTAGCCCGCCACGTCGGAGATGGCGTCCACCGCGCCGGACAGACATTCGCCCAGCGCACGTCCCGCGGGCGAGGTCCGGTCGGCCGGGGCGATCGGGCGATCGACGGCCGAAAGCAGCGGCGCCGGAGCCGGTGGCAGGCTCGTAGTCGTCGCTCGGGCGGCCTCGTAAACGGTCAGTTGCGTCTTCGCGGGGTCGGTCCAGGAGAACGAGACGAACTGATGTGACAGAGGCGAAGCTTCCACGGAGTCCCCGCCGCCGGAATCCTCGGCCTGGAATGCGAGACCCGCACCCGGCCAGGCCGGATCCAGCACCCCGCCGATCAGCCCGGTCGAGCTCTGCAGGAGCAGCCCGGTGCGGGTGCCCGGCACATACGCGGGGGCGGCGTTCGGGTCGGACACGGTCACGGTGGTCAGCGTCGTCTCGCAGAACATCGGCTTGCCCGCCGCCGTCGCGGCGACGACCGAAACGTCCAGCATGACGTCCGTGAACAAGGGAATCCATTCCTCGCGCGGGGGCACACGGTCCGTCTTGCCCGCGGCTCGCACCGCGGCCCAGCAGCGGTCGAGCGACGACGTCGCCAGCCCGACGTCCAGGTTGAGCCCGCCGGCGGCAGGCTCGGGGCCGGGGTCCGCGCCCTGGTGACGGAGCAGCTGCGTCGCGGCGGCGACGCCGGACGCGACGAGAACGACCGCCGCGGCGGCGGCGTACCAGACGCGCGCCGTCCGCCGCGGCTTCGCGATCCCCTCGTGGACGGCCGATCGCATCCGGGCGCGGACCTCGTCCGGCATCGCCTGGCGAGGCGGGTACACGGGTTCGCCGCTCATTTCTCCTCCAGCAACGTACGCAGCCGGGCTCGTCCCCGGGAAAGATGGGCGCGGACGGTGACCTCGGCGATGCCCAGCAACTCCGCGGCGTCAGCGATGCTCACCTCGGCGGCCAGGCAGAGTTCGACGACTTCGCGCTGCGATTTCGGCAGCGACCGGACGGCTTCGGCGACTTGCCCCAGCCGGCGCTGGCCGTCGATCTTCTCGGCCACCGAATCGGCGTGGTCGGATACGGCGGGCTGTGCCGGGATCTTCCCGAGGAGCCGCAGCCGGCGACGAGCACCGCGGTGCTCGTCACGGGCGACATTGGCCGCGACCGTGTAGAGCCACGGCAGGGCGCTGTCCCGCACCAGGGTCACCTCGGCCCGCCGCCGCCAGGCGATGAGGAACGTCGTGGACGCCAGATCCTCGGCGCTGCTCCACGAACCGGTCAGGCGATACGTGTAGTTCCACAGAGCCTCGGCGTGCCGCTCGAACAGCTCACTGAACGCCCCCTCGTCGCCGCCGGCCGCGCGGGCCCACAGTTCCCGGTCACCGGTCTTTTCCACCGGTACCCCCACCTCGCTCGCGAGACTGCTCACGCCCTGGTTGTGGCCGGCACCGGCCGAACGTTGCGCGCAACTTTCCGGGTCGGAGGAGCCATATCAAGCCATGATCATGGAACAGGTCCGGACGACGGACAACCAGGCGACGTCCTGGCGGATGCCCCTGTCCGTAGCGGTGCTCTCGGCGGTGGTGTTCCTGCTCGCCCGGCCGCATTTGATCGACGACACGTTCATCACGCTGGCGTACGCGCGCAACGTCGCCTTCCACGGCCACTGGGGCCTGCTCGCCGACGCGACGTCGAACACCGCGACGTCGCCGGCGAACGTGCTCATCCTGGCGGCCCTGACCATCTTCGTCCGCGACGCCGTCTTCGCCGCCGGAGCGCTGTTCGTGCTGTGCCAGGTCCTTCTCGCCCTGGCGTTGCGCAGACTCGGCGCGGCGGCCGGGCTGTCGCCCCGGTTCCCCGCCCTGACACTCGCCGCGCTGACCGCGAACCCGCTTCTGCTCTCGTCGATCGGGCTCGAGGTCACCCTCGGCGCGGCGGTCCTGGGCTGGCTCACCGTGTTCGCCGTCGAAAAGAACCCATTCGCCTTCGGTCTGACAGCCGGCGTGCTCGCCCTGGTCCGGCTGGACCTGATCGTGTTCGCGGTGGTGCTCGCCGTCTTCCTCCGTCCCGGCACGGGACGCGCCCTGCTCGGCGCCGGGCTGATCACGCTGCCGTGGTTCGGCTTCAGCTGGGTGGTTCTCGGCGCGGCGGTACCGGACACCGTCGTGATCAAGACTCTCCAAGGCGCGCGACACGCTTGGGGCGCCTGGAACTTCGGCAACGGCCCGCTGTTCTACGCGCGGACTTCGCCGGTGATGGCCGTGCTGGCGTTCCTTCCCGCCGTCCTCGCGGTCCTCGCCGTGGCGACACTGGCCGTCCGGCTGCGCACGATCCCCGCCGGGCTGCGGCCGTTCGTGCTGCTCGCCCTCGGCGGTCTGCTCTACCACCTCGGCTACGTGTTGCTGGCGGTCCCGCCCTACCACTGGTACTACGGCCCCGGCCTCACCGCGGCGACCGTTGTCGTCTGTGCCGTAGCGGTTTCCCACCGGATCATGGTCCGCGGGGTGCTCGCGCTGATCGTCGCCGGTCTGATCGCGTACGCGGCTGCAGGACTTCCCCGCACGTACGCGCCGTTCACGTCGAACTACACGTCGAGCGCGCAGTACGCCCGTATCGGAGCGGAACTGGGAACGCTCGCCGGAGGCCGGATCGTCGGCAGCGCGGGCGAAATCGGCGTCCTCGCCTACAGTTGCGGCTGCCCGGTCGTCGACGTCTTCTCCGACCGTGGCCTGCTGCCTGCCGCGATCGAGGCGCGAGGCGAGGAGAACCGCTGGATCCGCGCGATACTCCGCGTGAACTACGCCTTCTTCGACTTCGACGTCCGGCCACGCCGTCCCGAACTCGTGCTGCGCCGGCTGGCGGCCCCGCCGCCGGACGCGCTCGCGCACTGGACGCTCGACGCGCCGACTCTCGGGAAGCAGGAGCTGTACCTGGTGCCGAACAAGGAGTGAAAGCCCGGCGGACCCTGGGTCAGGCGTTCGGGACCGCCGCTTCCCGCGCCGGGCGGATCCGGCTCAGCTGCAGGAGACTGAAACCGAACAGCAGGACCCCGAGCGGGACGTGGACCGCGGTCACGTGCGCGATCCCGAGGAACACCTGTACCAGCGTGAGCCCGAGGAACACGGCCGCCGGCAGGATCGGCTCGGGGGAGCCGCCGCCCGGCCGCCACACGAGGATCGCGGTGAGCACGTGCAGCGTCGCGACGATGAACAGCGTGTAGGACGTGGCGCTGTGCAGTGCGTGGCCGCTCGGCACGGTCAGCAGGAGACCGGCGGAGATGGGGGTGAGGAAGACGGCCAGGGTCTGCACGGCGATCGCGACGCGCAACGGGGTCGGCATGGGAACTCCTTCGGGGGGAAGTGTCACCACGTCGACGAGGTAGCCACCGGAAACGTGACACAACCTGGTGGCCGGGGAACGGCTGAGCCTGCCGCTTGACATGCAGCCACTTAGCTGCCTAATCTGCAAAGGCAGCCAAGCGGCTGCATATCAGGGAGAGCGGCATGGACGAGGTCTTCAAGGCATTGGCGGACCCCAGTCGTCGCCGGTTGCTCGACGACCTGAACGCCCGCAACGGGCAGACCCTGCGTGAGCTGTGCGCGGGACTGGACATGGCGCGGCAGTCGGTCAGCAAGCATCTGGGTGTCCTGGAAGCGGCCAATCTGGTGACCACGGTGCGCCGTGGCCGCGAGAAGTTGCACTACGTGAACGCGGAGCCGATCAACGCGATCGCCGAGCGCTGGATCGACCGCTACCACCAGGGCCGCATCGACGCGCTCGCCGACCTCAAGAAGGCATTGGAGCAGGAACCCATGAGCACCGACGAATTCGTGTACACGAGCTACATCAGGACGACGCCGGAGCGGCTTTGGCGGGCACTCACCGATCCGGCCTTCACCAAGCGGTACTGGGGTTGTGAGTTCACCTCGGACTGGAAGCCCGGGTCGGCGATGGCCTGGGAGCAGCTCGGCGTGAAGCTGGAGGACCCCGGACAGGTCGTCCTCGAATCCGATCCGTACCGGCGGCTGTCCTACACGTGGCACACCTTCACGCCGGAGTTCGCGAAGTCGGTGGGGCTCGACGACGACGTGTCGGCGAAGCTCCAGGCCGAATCGCGGTCGAAGGTCACCTTCGATCTCGAACCCGTCGGCGACACGGTGAAACTGACCGTGGTGCACGACGGTTTCGACCCGGGCAGCACCGCGTTGGAGATGGTCAAGGGCGGCTGGCCGTCGATCCTGTCGAGCCTCAAGACGTTGCTCGAGACCGGTGAGCCACTGCCCGATCCCGCGTAACCGGGTCGACGTCGCCGGGGTGATCGGGCACGATGCGCAGCGTGCCCCTGGAGATCGCCTGTGACGAGTCCGGGTCCGAGGGCGAGAAACTGATCGGCGGGGAGACCGACGTGTTCGCGCACGCGGGGGTCCGGCTGAGTCTCGAAGAGGCCGCCGCCTGCCTGGTCGAACTGCGGCGAAGGATCCGTTCGCCGGCGGTCGAGTACAAGGCGAACCATCTCCTCCGGACGAAACACCGGCGAGTCCTCGAATGGTTCCTCGGGCCGCTCGGCCCGGTCCGCGGGCGAGCCCACGTGTACCTCGTGGACAAGAAGCGGCTGCTGGCGAACGAACTGCGCGCGCTCGCCGGGCCGGAGATCCGGCCGGACGACGAACTCCTCGCCGCGTTCAACGACGTGCTGCGGGCCAGGAATCGCGGGGATCCGGCGGCGGGGTCGTTCTTCGCAATGGCCGGGGACACCGCGGAATTGAGGGTGAAGGTCGCCGCGGCACGTGACGCCAAGATCCTCGATCCGCTGGTGCCCGCGATCCTGCGCGCCGTCGAATACTGGAGCGAGGGCGGGGAGCAGGTCTTCCTCGTCCACGACGAACAACCGTCGCTCAAAGGGGACCGGCTCGCCCGGATCGAGTCGAGCCCGGGATTGGCCGGGGTGAGGTTCGTGGATTCACGGACCGATCCGCGGGTGCAGGCCGCCGATTTCCTGGCCGGTGTCGCCCGCCGGATCGCCGAGGACGCATTGAACGGGAACGGCGACGAGGTATTGACCGGATTGCTGGCGCCGTATGTCGATTCGGCGTCCCTTTGGCACTGATTCACTCCATGGCACAGCGAATCGCTCGGGTGGACGGTTGCCCGGCGCGGCAGCGGGCTGGAAACGTCGGAACGGATCCGACATCGGCCCGGGAGGCGCTCGCAGATGCAGGCTTTCACCTTGCCCGAGTTCTACGTGCCGCATCCGGCCAGGATGAATCCGCACCTCGAAGCGGCGCGGGCGCACAGTATGGCCTGGGCGAGGCGAATGGGGATGCTCGATTCACCCTCGCCGTCCGGTGACGTCGTCTGGACCGAACAGGCACTGGCGAAAATGGACTACGCGCTGCTCTGCGCGCACACCCATCCGGACTGTGACGGGCCGTCCCTCGATCTGGTCACGGACTGGTACGTGTGGGTGTTCTTCTTCGACGACGATTTCCTCGCGCAATTCAAGTACACCCGGAACATCGAGGGTGCGAAGGCTTATCTGGACCGCCTGGAACTGTTCATGACCGGGCCGGGGGAAACATCGCCGGAGCCTGCGAATCCCGCCGAGGCCGGGCTCGAAGACCTTTGGGGGCGCACCATTCCCTCGATGTCGGAGGCCTGGCGACGGCGTTTCGTCACCAGTACGCACAACCTGATGGTCGAATCGCTCTGGGAACTGGACAACATCGACCGCGGCCGGATCGCGAACCCCATCGAATACGTCCAGATGCGTCGCCGGGTCGGCGGCGCGCCGTGGTCGGCGAACCTCATCGAGTACGCCGTCGGGGCCGAAGTGCCGGCCGAGATCGCGGCGACCAGGCCGATGGAGGTCCTGCGCGACACGTTCGCCGACGCCGTCCACCTTCGCAACGATCTCTTTTCCTACCAACGCGAAGTGCGCGAAGAGGGGGAGAATTCGAACGCGGTCCTCGTCTTCGAGAAATTCCTCGATTGCCCGACGCAGGAGGCCGCCGATCTCACCAACGACCTGCTGACCTCGCGGCTGCAGCAGTTCGAGAACACCGCGCTGGTCGAGGTGCCCGCGCTGCTGGCCGAACGCGACGTCTCGCTGTCCGAGCAGATCGCGGTCGGCCTTTACGTCAAAGGCCTGCAGGATTGGCAGTCCGGCGGACACGAATGGCACGTGCGGTCGAGCCGGTACATGAACGAGGGCGTGACCGAGCCGACGGGGCTCTCGCCGAACCGGCTGGGGCTGGTCCAGCGGGTGCGGCAGCAGGCGCCCCCGCCGTTCGCGAAGGTCGGGCAGCTGCCCCTGCCGGAATTCCGCATGCCGTACCCCGTGCGCACCAGCCCCCACCTCGCCGCCGCCCGCGCGTACGGGCCGGGCTGGGCGCGCGAGATGGGGATGTTCGACGAGGGGGTCTGGGACGAGCGCCGGTATCTCGGCATCGACCTGGCGCACTGCGCCGCGATGATCGACGCGGACGCGGACTTCGAACGGCTGAAGCTGTCGACCGACTGGCTCACTTGGGGCACCTACGGCGACGACTACTTCCCTCTGGTCTTCGGTGCGAAACGCGACGTGATCGCCGCGAAACTGTGCAGTGACCGGCTTTCCTTGTTCATGCCGCTCGGCGGCGAGCCGATGCCGCAGCCGTCGAACCCGGTCGAGCGAGGCCTCGCGGATCTGTGGGGCCGCACCGCCGGACCGCTGACCCCGCACGGGCGGGCGGAGTTCCGGCGGGCGGTCGAGAGCATGACCGCGAGCTGGGTGTGGGAGGTGGGGAACCAAGCGCAGAACCGCGTCCCCGACCCGGTCGACTACGTGGAGACGCGGCGGCGGACGTTCGGCTCCGACCTGACGAAGAGCCTCGCGCTCCTCGAACTCGGCGACGTCGTGCCGCCGGAGCTCTTCCAGAACCGCGTGCTGTCCGAACTCGACACCGCGGCACAGGACTACGCGGCGTTCGCCAACGACCTGTTCTCGTACCAGAAGGAGATCGAGTACGAGGGCGAGGTGCACAACCTCGTGTACGTGGTCGAACGGTTTCTGGCGGTGGACCGGATCGAGGCCCGCGACATCGCCGCCCGGCTGATGAACGCGCGGTTGGACCAGTTCGAGCAGCTCGACGGCGAGGGCCTGCCGCGGATGTGCGACGACCTCGGGCTCGGCGACGACGTCCGCACGGCGCTGACCGGGTACGCGGACCACCTCAAGGACTGGATGGCCGGAATCCTGGAATGGCACCGGAAATGCGTGCGATACATGCCGGTGGAGCTGGAGCGCGCCCGCACTCCCGAACCGCCGTCGTTCTCGCGCGTGCCGAGCGGGATCGGCATGTCGGCCTGGCGGATCGGGAGCGGGGCGCGGTGAGGCGCGCCCCTAGAACGCGGTGAGGATGATCCGCGCGGTCCGCGGGTCCCCGTCGTGCACCAGCGATTCGAAGTGCCCGACGTCGTCGAAGGCGAATCCGTACGCCTTCCCGTCCACCATCTGCTCGTGCACGATCCGCGAGTAGTGGTCGGTCACGGGCTGCTTGTAGAACTGGCCCGCGTCGTAGGTCGGCTGCGTGTGCAGGGTGCCGAGCGTCGAGCGGTGCAGCGCCGCGCACAGTGTCCGCGCGATCGGGCCGACGACCTGGTCGTTCGGCGCGTGCAGCCGCCCGTCGCAGTTGAAGACGTCACGGGTGCTCGGCTTGCTGAACGACGCCACCGTGGCGCCCGAGGTGTCGGTGAAGCGCAGGACGTCGTCCCCGCCGGTCCGGCCGGTGAACTTCTTGCCGGGTTCGGCCTCGAACGGGACCACGGTCAGCGGTGTCGACTTGTAGGCGTTCCAGGCGCTCGTGACGTAGCCGTCGAGGTAGGTCCCGCTGAACTTGCCGGTGTCGAGCCCCTTGCCGGGAGCGAGCACCCGCAGCCGGTTGTACACCAGGTTCGAGAAACCGGACTGTCCTTGGACGGCGTTGAAGAGGGCTTCGCGGCCACCCGCCTTGAGCCGCCCGGCCTCCTTGTTCGTCCCCGCCCCGTTGGTGAGCCCGACGGCGTGCGGCACGCTGAACATGTCGACCTGCGAGCTGTTGATGAACAGCCCGCCGTTGTCGTAGGTGAATTCGCTCCAGTCGAACAGGATGTCGCGGTTCGGGTCGCCGTCGGCCCACGGCGCGGGCTGCACCAGCCCGTCCGGGGTCAGGAAGAACTTGATCTTCTGCCCGAACGACATGTAGACGCGGCCCGAGAGCATCCGCGGGATCCGCAGCGTGGTCGAGCCGCCGTTGCCGGGGCCCGCGATCGAGACGTCCGGCGCGGGGCTCGGCGGGTTCGCGCCCGGCGGCCACGGGGTGAAGGCGCCGTCGGCGTTGACGTAGCCGAGTTTCCCGGTGTTGAGGTTCGTGCCGAGCACGTAGAGGTGGACCGCGTCGGAGCGGTTCGAGTTGTTGGTGACGGTCAGTGGCAGCGGATCGGGGCCCGCGGCGACCGCGGTGGGTGCCGAAAGCGCCGACACTCCGGTGACCAGGGGGAGAGCGACCGCCAACGCGGTCAAGACGCGCCGGATCTTCTTGCGGATGCGCACAGTTCACTCCTCGGCGGAATCCCGTCGCGGAGCGCGGACGCGCCGCGGCGGTGCTTGCGGATGTCGGCCGGGGGCGCGTTCCCGGCCTGGGCGTGACCTTGGCGAGGGGTCTCAGCACGGGAAGTTACGTCGCCGGACGCGGAGATGTCCAGACCATTGGTGGGAATCTGTCCGGTTTTCCGCCGGGCCGGACAATTTGTCGCGGGCCTTTCGTCGATTGAGGTGGCCGGATTCGTCGGCTACCGTGGGCCGGGTTCCGTCCTGGACCCCGGCGGCCGGGTTTTCTCATCCGTGGGGAGCGGGACATGAGCGACGAGTTTCCGAGACGAAGAACCGGCGGCGGTGAGACGTGGATTTCCCCCGCCGGCTGGGACGGCCTCGCCAAGGCCGCGGTGGACGGCGCGCCGCACGCCATGGACGACCTCATGACCGCACTCATGCCGTGGGCGCGGCAGTACGTCGAGACCCGCCTCAGCGGCCATGAGCTGACCTATCTCGAGCCGGCCGACGTGGCGCAGGAGATCTGCCTCGCGGTCTTCGTCGCGGTCCCCGGACATGGCCGCCGCGGAGGCTCCTTCGTGTTCCTCCTGCGTGCCATCGCGGCGAACAAGGTCGCCGACGTCTTCCGGAAGGCCGCGCGGAGCAAGCAGGTGCTGACCGGTGAACTCCCCGAACGTCCGGCGGGGGCCGCGGAGGAACCCGAGCAACGCGCCCTGCGGACCGAACTCGGCCTCCGGCTCGGCAGGCTGATGAGGACGCTGCCGATCTCCCACCGCGAGGTGCTGGGAATGCGGGTGATCGGCGAGCTGACGTCGAACGAGACCGCGGCGGCGCTCGGGACGACGTCATCACGTGTGCGGGTGACCAAGCACCGCGCGATCAGCAGGCTGCGCGCCTGTGCTCAGCGCCAGGACGCCTTGAGCTGAATGCGGATCAACAACCGGACAAAAGGGTTCTCCCGTTTGGCGCGGGTTTCGAGAATGCGAACGCACATGGCCCCTCCAGAGCTCGCCGGCGAGTGCCGTTGCCGGGGGCCAGGGACAAGCGGTCTCGGATCCACCCTAGGCGCGGACCGGTGAGCCGGAACCGGCCGAACGGGCCATTGGGGCAGGGGAATTCGTCACTGAAACATGGAAGAATGGTCCTTGGTGCGGACAAGCCGTACGCGCTGTTCGCTCTTGATCCCGGCGGGCCCGTCCGATATCGGGCAACGCCGGGAGGCACGCCATGGCGATTCGACGGCATGATCGCGCCGCTTCGGTATGGGCGAAGATGTGTTTTCTCGCTTCGGAAACCGATTCACCGGTCTCTATCGAACACGCCTGCGTCATTTGCGGAGAGGTCCTCGACGCGGCGGGTGTCGGGCTCGTGCTCACCCCCGGGGAAGGTCTCGCCGAGCCGGTCTTCGCCACCGACGAACGCAGCCGCGAATTGGAAGATCTGCAGTTCACCCTTGGCGAAGGTCCCGCGGTGGAAGTGGCGCGCGGCGGTATGCTCGTCGTCGTAACCGATTTGACCAGTTCGGAGGCGGCACTCCGATGGCCGATGTTCGCGCCGGAGGCGATTGACCGAAGCGTGAAATCGATCATCGCGGTGCCGATTCAGGCCGGTGCGATCAAAGTGGGCGTTGTCGACTGCTATCGCGAATTCGCCGGATCCCTGTCAAGGGAGGGCAGGGCGCAAGCACTCGTCTGCGCCGATGCGGTGATCACCCTCGCCGTCGCCGAGGCCGACACGGGTGGGCCGGGGCTGGCCGGATTGATCGATCGCCGATTCACCGGCCATCGCGACCGGGTGCATCAGGCCGCGGGCATGGTGTCGGTCCAGCTCGGCGTCGGGCTCGCGGACGCGCTCGCGCGCTTGCGTGCCTATGCCTACACCAACGACAGGAGGCTCGACGAGGTGGCCATGGACGTGGTGCTTCGCCGGGTCACGTTCCGGTCCGAACCATGACGGGCGTGAGCCTGAGGAGATATCAGAAACGATGATCGACCTGACGGCCGGCTTGCGCGAGACCTTCGTCCAGTTGGCGGACACCCTTGTCGACGACTTCGACCTCATCGAGTTCCTCGATCTGTTCGCTTGCGGATGCGTCGAACTACTCGGTGTCCCTGCCGCCGGGCTGGTGCTCGCCGACCCGCGCGGCACCCTCACCATGGTCGCCGCGTCCGAGGAAAAGACCCGCCTGCTCGAATTGTTCCAGCTACGGAACTCGGAGGGGCCGTGCCTGGACTGCTACCGGCGCGCCGAGCCGGTGGACTGCCCGGATCTGGCGCGGGCGGGCGGAATCTGGCCGAAGTTCTCCCGAGAGGCGGAAAACGCCGGATTCCGCTCCGTGTACACCTTGCCGATGCGGCTTCGGGAAGACGTGATCGGTGCGCTGAGCCTGTTCGACACCCGGCCCGCGTCGCTCGACGACGACGGATTGTGCTTGGGGCAGGCGCTCGCGGACATCGCCACGATCGGCATCCTGCATCACCGGATGTGGCAGCGGCAGGAGATCATCACCGCGCAGCTCCAGGCGGCTTTGAACAGCAGGGTGATCATCGAGCAGGCGAAAGGCGTTCTCGCCGAGCGGCTCCGGGTTTCGGTCGACGACGCGTTCGGCGTATTGCGCGCCTACGCGCGGAGCAACAATCGCAAGATCCTCTCCGTGGCGACCGGGATCATCGACCGCACGGTGGAAATCCCGCGCTGAACGATACCGATTCGGCGCTTGTCCGCCCTTCGGCGATACCTAGACTGGCTGGGTGTTTTCCCTGGAGCAGCTGGTGAGTTTCGTCGCGGTGGCCGAGGAACTGCACTACGGCCGGGCGGCGGAGCGGCTCTCGATGACCCAGCCGCCGTTGAGCAGGCGGATCCAGTTGCTGGAGCGCGAACTGGAGGTCGAGCTGTTCGACCGGACGCACCGCACGGTCCGGATGACCCCGGCAGGACGGGTTTTTCTGGCCGAGGCGAGGAAGATCCTTCGTTCGGTGCAAGAGGCGACGCTGTACGCCCGGGGGGCGAAGAAAGGCGAGGCCGGGGTCGTCACGCTCGGCTTCACCGCCACGGCGGCGTATTCCTACCTCGAACGCGTCATCGCCGTGGCGAACGCCGAGGTGCCCGGCGTCGATCTAGTACTCCGGGAGATGGTGACGGCGGCGCAGGTGGCGGAACTGCTGGCGGGTGGGATCGATCTCGGCATGATCCGGCCGCCGGTCACGGGAGCCGACGTCGTGACCCTGCCGCTGTGGCGGGAGCCGCTGCTGGCGGCGTTGCCGTCGGCGCATCCTTTGGCGCGGCGCGAGAAGAATCCCGAAGTCCGCGACTTCGACGGCGAACCGTTCATCATGTATTCGCCGTCGGAGGGCCGCTACTTCCACGACCTGGTCGTGGCGGTGTTCCGCGCCGCCAGGGTGCTGCCGGAGTACACGCAGTACCCCTGTCAGGTGCATACGGTGCTCGCGCTGGTGAAGGCGGAGATCGGGGTCGCGCTGGTGCCGGCCGCGGCGGCCGCGTTGCGCTTCGAGGGGGTGGTGCTCCGTCCGGTGGACGGTGTCGAGAACCGCCCGGTCGAACTCGAACTGATGTGGCGGCGGAGCAACGACAATCCGGCCCTCGGCGCGTTGCTCGCCGCCGTCGGCAATCAGGTGCGGCGAGGTCCTCAGTCCACTGTGGACTGAGGGGGCCAGGCGTCGCCCCATTCGGCGTCGCGGGCCGCGCGGTAGGCCGGGCCGTGCCGTTTGGTGACGATCGTTTCGGTGAGCCCGGCTCCGGCGCAGAGGGAGAGGCCGACCATGCCCTTGCGTTTGGCCGGATGCCGCAGGATGCGGGCTTCGGCGCGTTCCGGTGCCGTGCGCGACGCGACGACGTAGGAGAACTTCTCGTCCTCGAAGCCGAGCGTTCCCGACTTGAGCTGGCGGTGCAGGCCGGTGCGCGGGAGACGCGCGGAGAAATGGCACCAGTCCTTGCCGCGCGGGATCGGGCACGCGCCTTCGTGCGGACACGGCGCGACCAGGGAGAGCCCGAGCCCGACGAGCTGATCCCGCGCTTCGGCGATCCGTTCGTAGCCGGCGGGGGTGCCGGGTTCGATCAGGACGAGCATCCCGGCCTTCGCCGACAGCCAGCGGACGGCGTCGGCCCTGCGGGCTTCGGGCAGCTCCCCGAGGACATAGGAGAGGGTCACCAGATCGGCCTCCGGCGCGGGCGCGGCCGGGTCGATCAGGCCACGTCGCCAGGTCGAGCCCCGGACGGCCTTGTCGCCGGCGTTCCCCGCGAGCCGCCGCCCCAGCGCGATCGCGCCCGGGACCTGCTCGACGACGGTGCTTTCCTCCAGCGACGGCCACACGCCGGCCGCCGCCCAGATCGCGGCACCGGTCCCGCCGCCGACGTCGATCTGCGTCCGGGGAGCGAACCCAGGAGCGCGAAGGGCGGCTTCGGCGAGAACGGCGTGTACGGCCGCGTACGTGGCAGGCATCCGGTAGCCCGCGTACGCCGCGATGTCGACCTCGGAAGAGAGGATGGGCGCGCTCGCGGGGTTGTTCTCGCGGTAGCGCGTGCTGAGCCGCTCGACGGACTGCGTCAGCCTGTTCTGCGGGTACTTGCCCAGCTCTTCGTCGAGGGCGGAGCGGAGGGTTTGGGGGAGTGCTGCCACGAGGGAACATCCTCTCATGGGCCTTGACCTGCGGTTTTCCGGCTGCTCGAATATCCGCGGAAAAAGTTCGGGGACCGTGTCGAAACCGGGGATGCCCGATCGACGCGTAGATGTGGCAGGGACGAGCCCCGCCGGGAACGGAGACACGAGATGCGGTTCATGGTGATTGTCAAGAGCGACGAGAAGACCGACGTGGCCGGTGCGCAGCCGAGCGCCGAGGACCTTCAGGAGATGGGGAAGTTCAACGAGGAACTGGTGAAGGCCGGCGTCATGCTCGCGGGTGAAGGCCTGCTCCCCAGCGCCGAGGGTTTCCGCATCCAGTACTCCGGCACCAACGAGGCCAGGGTCGTCGACGGGCCCTTCGCCGAGAGCAAGGAGCTCATCGCGGGTTTCTGGATCCTGCAGGTCAAGGACAGGGCCGAGGTCGTCGAATGGATGAAGCGCGCGCCGTTCCGCGAGGGCGAGATCGAAATCCGCCGCATCGCGGAGCTGGAGGACTTCGACAACGCGACACCGGAGATCGTCGAGCGCGAGCAGAAGCTGCGGGAGCAGTCCGGAGCGAACTAGTGGTTGCGGTCGTCGCGCCGACGATGTTGATTGGTCGGCGTGACGGCAACAGCAGACCCCCGTTCGGCGATCGACGCGGTGTGGCGGATCGAATCGGCCCGCCTCATCGCCGGCCTCGCGCGGATGACACGCGATGTCGGACTCGCGGAGGAACTGGCGCAGGACGCGCTGGTCGCCGCGCTCGAACAGTGGCCTGAGTCGGGCGTCCCGAGGAACCCGGGCGCCTGGCTCATGACCACGGCGAAACGCCGCGCCGTCGACACCTTCCGGCGCAACGAGCGGTACGAGAAGAAGCTCGGCGAGATCGGCCGCGAGCTGGAGTTCGAGGAGGATCCCGACTTCACCGCCGGTCTCGACGACCATATCGAGGACGATCTGCTGCGGCTGGTGTTCACCGCCTGTCATCCGGTGCTGTCGACCGAGGCCAGGGTGGCGCTGACGCTGAAGATGATCGGCGGGCTCCAGACGCACGAGATCGCGCGGGCGTTCCTCGCCAAGGAGACCGCCATCGCGCAGCGGATCGTCCGGGCGAAGAAGACGCTCGGCGACGCCAAGGTGCCGTTCGAGGTGCCCGAGGGGGAGGACAGGGTCGCGCGCCTGTCCTCGGTGCTCGAGGTCATCTACCTGATCTTCAACGAGGGCTATTCGGCGACGGCGGGCGAGGACTGGATGCGACCGGCGCTGTGCGAAGAGGCACTGCGGCTCGGCCGGATCCTGGCCGGGCTGATGCCGAGGGAACCCGAGGTGCACGGGCTCGTCGCGTTGATGGAGATCCAGGCGTCGCGAGCCGCCGCGCGCGTCGGGCCGAACGGCGAACCCGTGCTGCTGATGGATCAGGACCGGACGAAATGGAACCGGCTCCTGATCGGCCGTGGTCTCGCCGCGCTGGAGCTCGCCGAGTCGCTGGCGGACGGCGCTCTCGGCGTCTACGCGGCGCAGGCCGCCATCGCCGCCTGTCACGCGCGGGCGCGAACGGGCGACGAGACCGACTGGGCACGCATCGCCGTCCTGTACGAAGGGCTCGGGAAGCTGAACCCGTCGCCGGTGATCGAACTGAACCGGGCGGTGGCGCTGTCGATGGCCGTCGGTCCGGAGGCGGGGCTGGAGGTCGTCGACAAGCTGGTGCCGGAGCCCGCGCTGAAGTCGTACCACCTGCTGCCCAGTGTGCGCGGCGACTTCCTGGCGAAGCTCGGCCGCCTCGACGAGGCCCGCGCCGAGTTCGAGCGCGCGGCCGGGATGACCGGGAACGACCGCGAGCGCACCCTGCTGCTGAACCGGGCGGCGGAGTGCACCCGCCGCGATTAGTCCTCTGGATGCGGTAGTTCGCGCCACGAACTACCGCATCCAGAGGACGAAACGCGTCAGGCGGGGGCAGGACGCAACGCGCTCAGCGCCCGATGCTGCCCCAGCCGGACGGCCTGGACGGAGCAGCCGAGCGCCAGCGCGGTGTCGTCGGCGGAAAGCCCGACGAGCGACCGCAGCACCATGATCTCGCGCTGCTGGCCCGGCAGCCCGGAAAGCGGGTTCGGCAGCTCGGCGGTGGTCCGGTGGAAGTCGTCCACCAGGCCGCGCGTGACGTCGTAGGCGAACCTGAGGAGTGCGGGAGCGCCGGCCGCCCCGGCGAAGATCTCGCGGCAGCTGTCCTTCGCGATCGCGTCGGCGATGTCGTAGGTGCCCGCACGGCGGCCGATCCGCGCCCGGCAGTAGCGCATGACCAGGACGCGGATGGCGTCGACGAGTTTCGAAGCCGTCTCCATCCGCCCGCCGGCCTCCTCCGGCCGTCGTGAACCGTGTCCTCGCATCGGCTCCCTCTCCCACCTTTCAGATGAGCACGGTGGAGGGGGAGGGAGGTACGGTGTTTTTGCCGACACGGGACATGGTTCAGGCCTCGATGAAGACGGTCCGCTCGGGCTCGATCGTCAGGCTCACGGTCTGCCGCCTCACGCTCACCAAGGTCTCGAATTCCGTGGCGTGCCCGTCCGGGACGGTGAACAGGCGGTCGTCGCGGGAATCGAGGAAGTCGGAGAAGCCGCTCAGCGAGACCCCGCCGCTTTCGTCGAGCGCGAGGTAGTCGACGAGCCTTCGGAACAGTTTCGGCAGGATCACCAGTTCGTCGGCCAGTTGCCGGCGCGACGAGAGCTTGAACCCGGAGTTCGTGACGTCCTGAGGCCACAGCCCGAGCCCGTTCTGGCGCGCTTCGACCGCCGCTTCGGCCAAGGCGTCACGCAGATCGGGGTAAAGCAGTGAATAGAACGTCGGGTAGACGAGCCCGTCCGCGACCTGCCGGTAGTTCGCGGAGTTCTTCAGCGTTTTGACGTCGAGATGGACCTTGGAAAGGTCCGCCGACCGTCCCGGCCGTTGTCCGGGAAAGGCGAACGCCACCGCCCGTCCGTATTTGTCGGCGAACCGCGTCAGTATGTGACCGGGTACCTTGATCGGCGTCGACGAAGTGACCGTTCCCCGTTCATCGCGTTCGACCGTCTTGAAGCCGAGGGCCTTCAGCAGGTTCGCCGCGGCGGCGTCGGCGAATTCCGCGGGCTGATGCCACATCCCGCCGGTTCCCCTGCCCTGGTAATGCGTTTCGAGCGCGTCGATCGCGTCGAGCCGAAGCTGCATCCCGCCCCGCGAATTGAGCCGGACCTTCAGGCCCGCCTTCTTGGTCGCCTGGGGATCTTCGGGATAGAACCGTACCGAATCGCCGTCCGGTGAGGCTCCGACGAGCTGGAACGTACCTTTGATCAGCGTCATGGGCATGAGGACAACGGTAGTTCCCATTCCGGTGAACGAACCTGGCGTTCATCCATCCAGCCCAATGGCCGGTAAAGATCGGGTGACCATTGTGGACATTCCCGCATTCCCGCTCACGACGGGATCATGAACTCCAGCACGGTCGCTTGAAGCAACGCGATACCCCCGACCACGGCGGTCAGCACGACCGACCACAGGAAGGTCTGCCGCAGCAGCGCGCCCTCCTGCCCGGATCGCCCGATCGCGGTGGCGCCGATGGACAGGTTCTGCGGCGAGATCATCTTGCCCATCACGCCGCCGGAGGTGTTGGTGGCACCGGCGAGGATCGGGTCGACGTGCAGTTGCTGAGCCGAAATCACCTGCATCGGCCCGAAGAGACGCGTCCGATCCGGTGAGGAACACCCCCAGCCAGCCGATGTAGGCCGAGAACAACGGGAACAGCACCCCGGTGGTCGCCAGCGCCAGGCCGAGTGTCTGCGTCGCACCCGAGTAGTTCATGACGTACGCGATCGCGAGGATCATGAAGATCGTCGCCAGCGCCCAGCGCATCTGGTGCAGCGTCCGGCGGTAGGTCGCCGGCAGCAGCCGCGGTTTCGCGCTCATCAGGAAGCCCGCCACGATCGCCGCGATCAGGGCCACCGTTCCCGGCGAGTAAAGGAAATCGACGGTCAACGTCGCCGCGTACGGGGTGTCCTTCGGCGTGATCGGCGCGTGCTGGACGACCTCCTTGTGCAGTCCCGGCCACGCGAACGCCCAGTCGGCCTTGTGCAGCAGCTTCGTCAGGTCCAGCCATTCCGGCAGGTTCTTGAAGATCGTGCCGATCCGGGACAGGAAGATCGCCGCGATCAGGATGATGTACGGCGCCCACGCGTACAGCGCGCCGCGCCCGGCTTTCGCCGCGTCGAGGCTTGCCCCGGCCCGCACCGGTTCTTCGCCGTCGAAACGCCGGATCGCCGACGGCTGCCAGAACCGCGTCAAGATCCACAGCGAGGCCATCGCGGCGAGCGCGGCGACGACGTCGACGAGGCTCGGGCTGATGAAGTTCGAGGTGACGAACTGCATGACCGCGAACGACAGCCCGGCCGTCAGCACGGCGGGCCAGACCTCGATCATCCGTTTCCAGCCCGCGAGGACCACGATCAGGAAGCCGGGGACGATCAGCGCCGGCAACGGGAGCTGTCGGCCGACCATCGACGAGAACAGTTCCGTCGCCTGTTCCTGTTTCATGCCGAGGATCGGCGCGGTCAGCCTGCCGAGCACGATCAGCGGATTGCCGAGGCCGCCGAACGCGACCGGCGCGGTGTTCGCCGGCAACGCGAGCACGACCGCCTTCACCGGCGGGAACCGAGCACGGCCATCATCGCCGCCGTGATCGCGATCGGCGAGCCGCCGCCCGCGATCCCTTCCAGCAGCGCCCCGAAGCCGAACGCGATCGCCCGTCGCCTGGAGGCGGCGGTCCTCACTGAACCCGGCGAGGACCGCCTTGATGTCGTCGAATCGTCCCGTCGCGACGGTGACGTTGTGGAAGTACACGGCGTGGAACGCGATCCAGGCCACCGACCACACCCCGAACACGAGACCCATGGCCGCGGAATCGAAGGCGAGCCCGGCGGGCATGCGATACAGCAGTACCGCGACCAGCAGCGCGGTGATCAGCGCCGGCGCCGCCGAGAGCTGCGCCGATCGGCGCAGGACTCCCAGCGTCACCAATAGCACGATGATCGGCAGCGCCGCAGCGCGGCGGACGGCCAGAGCCCGCCCGCCGGCTGGTAGTCATGGACCCAGCCCACGTCAGGCCCTTTGCGCGCGGACGTAACCCAGCCGGAGCGACAGCGCGGCCGCGGTGCCCGCCACCGTCGCGCCCAGTTCGTCGGTGCGGCGGAGCACCCGGCCGGCGGGGCCCGCGATGCTGATCGCGGCGATCGGCCGTCCGGTGTGGTCGCGGACGGCGGCGGCCACGCAGCCCACGTCCGGTTCGTTCTCGACGTCGTCCACGGCCCAGCCGCGGCGGCTGGTCCTGGCAAGGTCGTCGAGGAGCCGGGCCGGATCGTTGATCGTCTTGAGCGTGAGACTGTCGAGTTTCATCCGGCGGATGCGTTCGACGCGGTCCTGTTCGGGCAGTGCCGCCAGCCACGCCTTGCCCAGCGACGTCGCGTGCTGCGGGCGGCGGGTGCCGAGGCGGCAGGCAAGGGTGACGGCGTTGGCGCTGCGTTCGGTGGCGACGTAGACCATCGTGTCGTTGTCCGGGACGGCGAGATAGGTCGTCTCGCCGCTGCGTTCGGCGAGCGACGCGAGATAACGCGGCGCGCAGCGGTGGAGGTCGGTCGCGGCCATCGCGCGGGCGCCGAGTTCGACCAGCCGGGTGCCGAGCCGCACGCGGCCGGTGGTGCGATCGGCTTCGAGGTATTCGAGATTCTTGAGGGTGCCGACGATGCGGTAGGCCGCGCTCCGGGAGAGACCCAGTTGCCGGGCGATCGCGTTGGTGGAAATCTCCTGGTTCTGGCCCACATGCTCGAGAACCGCGAGTCCGCGCTCGAGTGTGCCACTGGAATCCAGGGAGCGGGGTGTGCCCACTTCGCCCTCCGATGGACCGGGGTGCCGGTGATCGGCACCTGTTTCCGCTAAGCGGATTCGGACGTTAACAGCTCGCCCCACCCTAGGGAAGGTTTCTTAACAAACTGGCGACCGGACAAGTTTTCCCAGCTTGGAGGCTTCCCGTCAAGATCACCGGTTTGGACCAATTCGTTCGGCTGATCAGAATCGGTGTATGACTTCAAAGGTCATTCTTCTGTTCACGGATATGAACGAACCCCCGCCGGAAAATCGCGGCGAGGGTTCGTGGCGAAGTACGTTTCTAACGCACAGACAGATTCGCGACCGCTCGGACGACGGCGGTGCAGCGGTCTTCGACGTAAGCCAGCCCGCCTTCTTCGGCGATCCGGCGGGACTCGGCGGAGACGATGCCCTGCTGCAGCCAGAGCGCCTTCGCGCCGATCGCGACGGCCTGTTCGGCGATCGGCGGGGTGTCCTCGGACGGCCGGAAGACGTCGACGATGTCGACGGGCTCCGGGATGTCGGTGAGCGAGCGGTAGACCTTCTGGCCCAGCAGCTCGTCGGCCGAGGGGTGGACGGGGATGATCCGGAACCCGTGTGCCTGCAGCACGGCGGCGACCCCGTGCGAGGCCTTGGCCGGATCGCGGCTCAGCCCCACGACGGCGATCGTCTTCGATCCGGCGAGGATCTCGGTGGCGCGATCGGTCATACCGGGTTCAACGACGGCGGGTGGCAGCGCATTCCTAGAGCTTCCAGAGTCGCAGCCCCCGCACCCGATACACCGGCCAGACGACGTGCCAGGCGCGGCGGCGCAGGAAGACCGCGGAGCAGGTGAGGACGCTGCGCGCGGAGGTCGTCGCGACGTCATGGCGGTCCGGCCAGATCTCGCCGTGCCGCCCGGCGGCGATCCGGAAGACGTTGACCAGGCCGCGGCCCTGCAGGTCGAACTTCGCCCCCGTGTCACCGGAATCCGGGGTCAGGGAGGCGATCTCCGGGCCGAACGCCGACGCGGGCGCCGGCCCCGCGTCGGCGGGGAGGTCACCGACGGTCGCCGAGACCGCCTTGCCGTAGAGACGCCGGGTGTAGCGCTGGAGCAGCAGCCGCTCCCACAGCGGCAGGACACGGCGGTGCTTCAGCAGCGCCGAACACTCCGCGTGCCCGATGGCGAAGATGTCGGTCAGCTCGTCGTAGGCGTTGTGCGCGGTGGGCTCGTTGAGGTGCACCCGCACCTCGTAGCGGATGCGCGCGGTGAGCTCGTCGAGCTCTTCGCGGCGGTCGATCCTGGCCTTCGCCCGTGAGAGCGTCCAATCGGACATGGGTGCAGGCTAGGTGATGATCGGGGGCGTGCGAGACCCTTTCGGCCTAATCCGTGCGTACCGGCCAGTGGAACGGGCGTCTTGTGCGGGCACAGGCGACGGGGCAGAGTTCGGCTGTCGGAAGGAGCCCATGGACGCCAGCACGCTGCAGGAGGCCGCGGCCGCGCTGCTCAGCGCGTACGAGACCGGCAAGCCGATCGCGCCCCTCATCGAGACGTATCCCGCCGCGACCTTGGAGGACGCGTACCGCATCCAGCAGCGGCTCGTCCGCCACTGGGCCGAACGCGGCGACGAGGTGCGCGGGCACAAGGTCGGTCTCGCGTCCGCCGCAATGCAGCGGCAGATGGGCGTCGACCAGCCCGACTACGGCCATCTGACCGCCTCGATGTTCCACCTCGAACACCAGCCGATCCCGGTCGGCGGCTTCCTGCAGCCGAGGATCGAGCCGGAGATCGCGTTCGTGCTCGGCTCACGGCTGCGCGGCCCCGGCGTCACGGTGGCGGACGCGCTGCGGGCGGTGGACTTCGTCGTCCCGGCGCTGGAGATCGTCGATTCCCGTATCCGGGACTGGAAGATCAGCATCGTCGACACGATCGCGGACAACGCGTCCTCGGGCGGTGTCGTCCTCGGCAGCAGGCCGACCGCGATCGGCGACATCGACCTGCGGCTGGTGGGCTGCGTCCTGCACCAGAACGGTGAGATCGCGGCGACCGGGGCCGGCGGCGCGGTGCTCGGCTCACCGGTGAACGCGCTGGTGTGGCTCGCGAACACGGTCGGGCCGCTCGGTGTCGCGCTCGAACCGGGGCACGTCGTGCTGCCGGGTTCGATGACGCGCGCGATCCCGGTGAGTCCCGGCGATACCGTCGTCGCGACGATGGCGGGGCTCGGCAGTGTCACCGCGAAGTTCTCCGGGGAGGAACGGCCGTGAGCCTTGGTGTGCGTGAGGCGGCGGAAGCGCTGCTGTCCGGGGAAGAACGCGAGCCACTGACGGACACGTGGCCCGCTTTGGACGTCGATACCGCTTATGCGATCCAGGACGAGGCACTGCGGCTTCGGCGGGTGCGCGGCGAGACGGTGATCGGCGTCAAGCTGGGCCTGACCTCGCGTGCGATGCAGCGGCGGATGGGGATCGACTCGCCGTTGCTCGCGTGGCTGACCGACGCGATGGTGCTGCCCGCCGGCGTCCCGGTGCCGTCGCTGATCCACCCGCGTGCGGAGCCCGAGCTGGTTTTCGTGCTGGGTGACCGGCTCGCGGGCCCCGGTGTCACCGCGGCGACCGCGATGGCGGCGGTGCATCGGGTCCACGGCGGCATCGAGATCGTCGACAGCCGCTACCGCGACTATCGGGGCAGGCTGCCGGACGCCGTGGCGGACAACGGTTTCTCGGCTTATTTCACGCTGGGCCCGGTCGGCGCCGAGCCGTCCACAGTTGATCTCTCGCTGGAGGCGGCGCTTCTGGAGGTCGACGGTGCGATCGTCGACACCGCCACCGGCGCGGCCGTGCAGGGACATCCGGCGGAAGCGCTGGCGCTGGCGGCCAACACCCTCGGTGCTCGGGGGCTCGCGCTGGAGCCTGGCTGGATCGTGCTCACCGGCGGGATGACCGACGCGGTCGACGTGCGCCCGGGTTCACGGGTGGCGGCGCATTTCTCGCATCTGGGCTCGATCACGCTCACCGGGTCTTGACGTCGGCGCGGTCGGCGGTCCGGACCAGACCGCGCGTCAGCCGCGGCCAGATCACGCGCGGGAGGTCGTGCCCCATGCCGGGGACGATGTCCACTTCGGACTCCCGCAGCGCACGGGCCGTCGCCCGGCCGCCGGAAACGTGCACGAGCGGATCCTTCGAACCGTGCACGACCAGTGCGGGCACCTCGAGTTTCCGCAACGCGCGGAAGCGATCCCGGCTCGAAACGATCGCCGCCAGCTGCCGCCCGGTCCCGCCGGGATCGACGCCGCGATCGAAGGACCGTTCCGCGCGTTCCCGCATCCGCGCCTCGTCGAAGGGGTAGCCGGGCGAGCCGATGACGCGGAAGATGCGCACCAGCGAATCGACGTACTCCTCTCGGCCGCGAGGAGGCGCCGAAAGCAGCATCGCCATCGCCTTGGCGCTCGGCCGCCCGACGAACCGGTTGCCGGTGGTCGACATGATCGACGTCAGCGACCGCACCCGCGACGGATACTCGATGGCCAGCGTCTGCGCGACCATCCCGCCCATCGACGCGCCCACGACGTGCGCGCTCTCGACGCCGAGTGCGGTCAGCAGCCCGGCGGCGTCACCAGCCATGTCCGCCAGTGAGTACGGCGCCGTGCGCAGGGCGTACGCGAGCGGCAGGTTCGCCCGGCCGGACATCCGGCTGGACCGGCCGGCGTCCCGGTTGTCGTAGCGGATGACGTAGAACCCCTCGGCCGCGAGGTTCTCGCAGAGTTCGTCGTCCCACCAGATCATCTGCGACGCCAAACCCATGATCATCAGCAACGGCCTGCCGCCCGGCGGCCCGAACGTCTCGTGGCACAGCTGGATGCCGTTCACTTCGGCGATCTTCTCCGGCATCAGGACAGTGTGACCGCCGAAGCCGGAAACGGCTACGCGTCCTCGACGTGGACGGCCTGGCTCTCCGGCCCGGCGGCCCGCTGCATGCCCTCGTCTTCGGCGATCTCCTCCGGTTCTGTGTCGCCCGGTTCGCCGCCGTCGGGCCTGCTGAGCTGGACAGCCTCTTCGGAGGCGTCGGCCGGGCTCGGGCCGTCTGCTGCTTCGCGGTCTTCCTGGTCGGACATGGTTCCCTCCGGTGGATCGGGTCCTTGCCGTCCACCGGTTACCCGCTCACTCGCCGCGATACGCACGGGCCTGGATCTCGTAAAGCTCGTGGTAGACGCCTCCTTCCTCGATGAGCTCGGCGTGCGTGCCCTGCTCGATCAGCCGTCCCTTCTCCAGCACGAGGATCCGGTCCGCGGAGCGGATGTTGGCCAGCCGATGGGTCACCAGGATCGTCGTGCGCCTGCCCGCCCCGGAAACGCTCGCGTGCCTCAGCCCCGCGAAGACCCGGGCCTCGGCCTTCGCGTCGAGGGCGGCCGTCGGCTCGTCGGCGACCAGGACGGCGGCGTCGCGATAGATCCCGCGGGCGATGCCCATCCGCTGCCACTGCCCGCCCGAAAGGTCCTGCCCGTCGTTGAACTTCTTGGACAGCACCGTTTTCTCCTTGGCGGGCAAGGAATCGATCACTTCTTCGGCGCCGGAGGAGGTGATCGCGTCGTGCCACGCGGCGCGCTCCGGGTCTTCCCGGCCGAGCCTGCCGACGGTCACGTTGTGCTCCGCCGTCATCGGCCATTCGGCGGGATCCTGGGCGATGACGGCGATGTTGGCGTGCACCGACTCGTGATCGGCGCCGGCCAGATCGACGTCGTCCCAGTACACCTTTCCCTCCGAAGGCGGATAGAGCCCGGTGAGCAGCTTGCCCAGCGTGGTCTTGCCCGAACCGTTCTCCCCGACGAGGGCGACCACCTCGCCGCGCCGGATGGTCAGCGAAACCTCGCGCAGTGCGGGGTTCTCCTGGCCGGGGTAGGTGAAACCGACGTTCTCCAGCCGGATCTCCGCCGGATCCGGTGGAGCCGCGACCCCGCCCTTCGCCGGGCCCCGTTTCTCGGACTCCACCAGCAGCCGATTGAAGAAGGCGATGTAGAACGACTCCTCGTACAAGGAGTTCACCGCGTGCATCGTGATGGACAACGAATTCGACGCCGTCCGCATGGCGAGCGCGGCCGTCCCGGCGAGGGCGAGCTCCATCTGCCCGGAGTAGAGCAGGAGACCGAGCACCAGATACGCGATCGCGGTGCCGACACCGGCCGCCGCGCGCCCGGTCAGGCGGACCATGTTGCTGCGATGCGCGAGCAGGACCTCTTCGCGCATCAAGCTGTCGGTGATCCGCCGGTACTCGCCGAGCAACGGCTCCTGGAGGGTGAGGGCGTGCCGTTCGAGAGCGAACTCGCGCCAGGTCGCGACCTCCTCGGCGATCCCTTTCCGGATGTTGCGGCCGACGGTGTCGAGATAATGCCGGTAGTTCAGCTTCGCGACCTTCGCCGCGGCCCAGCCGTCGGCCACCGCCGCGAGCAGCAGCACCGGCGCGAGCCACGGGTTGAGCAGACCCGCCGCCACCAGCGCGGCGACCAGCGAGATCAGCGCCGACGTCAGATCCGCGAGCCAGCGCAGGCTCATCTCGATCGACCGGACCCCGTACCGCGCGCCCTGCCTCGCCAGCTCCCGGAAGTCCGCGTCCTCGAAGGCCAGCAGGTGGACGCGGACCATCGCGGCGGTGACCTCGTCGCCCGCCGAAGTCACGACGCGCGGCCGGAGCGCGCCCTCGACCGCGGCCACCGCCGTGTCGAGCAGCGCGCGCAACGCGTACGTGCCGACGACGATCAGCAGCGCGGGCAGCGATTGCAGCACCCTCTCGGGCGTCGGCCCGTTCTCCAGCAGCGCGATGAACACGTTCGCCGTGGCCAGCAGGCCGAAGGCCGTGACACAGCCGGAAAGGAGGTGGACGACGCCGGCGAGCAGGGTCAGCCGCGGCGACGTCCGCCAGGCCAGCCGCAGCACGATGGCCACGGCGGACGGGAGCGTGCGGATGGCCTTGACCATCCCCGCCGCGGCCACGGTCTCGTCGACCGTGGCCCATTCGGGCATCTTGAGGTTCTCGACCCCGATCAGGGGCACGGTCGCTTCGGGCACTCGTCCTTCTCTACGCGCACCCACCGACATTTCCGAGAGCTGAAGGGGTGGGGCGTGCTTTTCCTGATGTGTCACCGCGCTTCGGTCGCGCTTCCGCGGTGGAGGGCGTTGCGAAAGCATCTTTTCGCAACCTGCGCTCGAAGGGCGAGGCCGGGCACCAGGCGGTAGCAAAGGTCCCTTGCTCCCGCGCGCGAAGCGGATCGGGCCGCCTTCGGTGACTGTGTGGGTTTCGGGACATCTGACGTCCCAAAATCCACACGGTCGGTCAGTGTCGCTACGCGGGGTGAGGGGTGTGTGGGAATAGGGACACTCAACGTCTCTATTTCCGCACACCCTCCTGTCGTCCGCCCGGTCACGCCTTGCTCCCGCGCGCGAAGCGGATCGGGCCGCCTTCGGTGACTGTGTGGGTTTGGGACATCTAGCGCACCGAAACCCACACACCCCGTCCCGCGGGAGCAAAGGTCCCTTCATCTCTCGCCCGCCATGGTCTATTCTCTCTCGCTAGAGCGATCTATCAAGTCGCCAAGGGGGCGAACATGGAAACTCTTCAGGACAAGGGACTCGCCGCGTTACGGCTGATCCTGGCCTTCGCGCTGCTGTCCACCACGCTGCACTACGCGCACAACGTGATCAGGGCGGCGGACTATCCGCAGGTCGAGGGGATCTCGGTGGGCATGGCCGCCACCTTGGTCGTCGTCGCGTACGTCCTCTTCTCCGTCTTCGGCGTGCTCGGCTACCGCGACTACCTGCGCGGACGTTACTGGCGGGCGCTCGTCTTCCTGATGGTCTACTCGCTCTCCGGTCTCGCGAGCCTCGGCCACTTCCTGGTCGCCGTGCCGCGGATCCCGGCCTTCTGGTTCGCCACGATCTACACCGACACGGCGGCCGCGCTGCTGCTGTGGGTGTTCGTGGTCTGGGCGGCGGCGAAGCTCAGCCGGGTGACGACGGCTGACCAACTTTCTACACAACATTGACGCTGATCAGTGCGATGTAGACAATCGGAAGGGTGACGCGGACCACATCGGTGACGTTCGAACGTCATCCCAGCGGCTACCGGCACTGGACACTGTCCACCGACGGCGACGTCGCGTGGCTCGAACTCGACGTCGACGCGGATGGCGGTCTCGTGCCGGGGTACGAGCTCAAGCTCAACTCGTACGACCTCGGCGTCGACATCGAGCTGTACGACGCGACACAGCGGCTGCGGTTCGAGCATCCCGAGGTCCGCGTGGTCATCGTGACCAGCGCGAAGGACAACGTCTTCTGCGCCGGAGCGAACATCCGCATGCTCGCTTCGTCGTCGCACGAGTGGAAGGTGAACTTCTGCAAATTCACCAATGAGACCCGCAACGCCATGGAGGACGCCGCCGCGTACTCCGGGCAGATCTACGTCGCGGCGGTCAACGGCACCTGTGCCGGCGGCGGCTACGAGATCGCGCTCGCCTGCGAAAAGATCCTGCTGGTCGACGACAACTCCTCGACCGTCGCGCTGCCGGAGGTGCCGCTCCTCGGCGTCCTGCCCGGCACCGGCGGGCTCACCAGGGTGGTCGACAAACGCGGCGTGCGGCGGGATCTCGCCGACGTCTTCGCCACCCGCCCCGACGGGGTGAAAGGGCGCACCGCTGTCGACTGGCGGCTCGTCGACGAGCTCGTGCCGCGGCAGGGTTTCCGCGAAGCCGTGCTGGCCAGGGCGAAGGAGCTCGCGCGGACGAGCGAGCGGCTCGACGGGGAAGGCGTCGATCTGAGGCCACTCAAGCATCGTTATGTCGACATCGCCCGCGGCAAGACCGACGCGACGATCACTGTCAAGGGCCCGGATGGCGACGACGGCTGGCTGCTGGACGTCACCCGCGAACTGGACGACGCGATCCTTCGCTTGCGCACCAACGAACCCGAACTCGGCACGTGGGTACTCCGTACCGAAGGCGATCCGGCGAAGGTCCTCGAACACGAACGCGCCGTGTTCGACGCGAAAGACTGCCTGAGCAACGAAATCGTCCACTACTTCAAGCGGACGCTGAAGCGGCTGGACGTCACCAGCCGCAGCCTGATCGCCCTCGTCGAGCCTGGCAGCTGCTACGCCGGGCTTCTGCTGGAATTCGCGCTCGCCGCGGACCGGCAGTACATCTTGGACGGTCCGCCGCTCGATGACGAAGACAGTGAAGAACGTGCGTCGATCACGCTGTCGGAAGCCAACTTCGGTCGTTACCCGATGGGCAACGGCCTGACCCGCCTCGAGTCCCGGTTCTTCGGCGACCCCGATCACGTCACGAGGCTCGCGGAGGTACGCGGCAAAACGCTGAGCCCGGCCGAGGCGAACGAACTCGGCCTGGTCACCGACGCACCGGACGACCTCGACTGGGAGGACGAGATCCGGATCGCGCTGGAAGGACGGGCGTCGCTCAGCCCGGACGCCTTGACCGGAATGGAGGCGAACCACCGGTTCGTCGGCCCCGAGACGCTGGAAAGCAAGATCTTCGGCAGGCTCGCCGCCTGGCAGAACTGGATCTTCACCCGTCCGAACGCATCCGGTCCCGAGGGCGCGCTGCGTCGCTACGGGACCGGTCAGAAGGCCGTCTTCGACAGGAAGCGGGTTTGAACAGCCCATGCCCACCAAGATCGATTACGACGCCAAGATCCCCAACAACGTCGACCTCTCCGGTGATCGGCGCCTCCAGCGGGCGCTGGAGGGCTGGCAACCGAAATTCCTGGACTGGTGGGGCGAAATGGGCCCCGCGCTGCGGACGCGAGGGGTCTACCTGCGGACCGCGGTCAGCGTCGGCCGGGACGGCTGGGCGCATTTCGACCACGTCGACGTGCCCGACTACCGGTGGGGGATCTTCCTCGCGGAGCCGGATCCGGACCGGGTGATCGGCTTCGGCGAGCACAAGGGCGAGCCCGCCTGGCAGCAGGTGCCCGGCGAATACCGCGCCGACCTGCAGCGGCTCATCGTGATCCAGGGCGACACCGAACCCGCGTCGGTCGAGCAGCAGAAGCTGCTGGGCCTCACCGCGCCGAGCCTCTACGACCTGCGGAACCTCTTCCAGGTCAACGTCGAAGAAGGCCGCCACCTGTGGGCGATGGTGTATCTGCTGCACGCCTACTTCGGCCGCGAAGGCCGCGACGAAGCGGAAGGATTGCTGCTCCGGAATTCCGGAAGTCCGGACGCGCCCCGGATCCTCGGCGCCTTCAACGAGGAGACCGCGGATTGGCTCGCGTTCTACATGTTCACCTATTTCACCGATCGCGATGGCAAATACCAGCTCGGCACCCTCAAGGAAAGCGGCTTCGACCCGCTTTCCCGCACTTGTGAATTCATGCTCAAGGAAGAGGCGCACCACATGTTCGTCGGCACCACGGGGGTCGACCGGGTGGTCACCCGCGCTGCCGAACTGATCCGCGAGCACGACACCTTCGACATCGCCGGGCACGGCGGGATCCCCCTGGAAGTCATCCAGCGTTACCTCAACTTCCACTACACCGTCTCGCTCGACCTGTTCGGCGGCGAGACGTCGACCAACGCGGCGAACTACTACACCGCCGGGCTGAAAGGCCGCTGGCAGGAGGCCCGCCGCAAGGACGACCACAAGCTCACCGACGCCGCCGGATCGCTGTCCCGGCCGAGGGCCGACGGCACCTGGGAGACCGAGGAACTCCCGGCCATCCTGCTGCTGAACCTCGACCTGCGGGAGGAGTACCGCGCCGACTGCCAGACCGGCGTCAACCGCTGGAACAGGATCCTGGACGAGGCGGGCATCGACTTCCGATTCGTCCTCCCGCACCCTGGATTCAATCGCGAAGTCGGCATAAACTCCGGCCACCATGTGACGCCCGACGGCACCGTTGTCGACGAGCGGACCTGGCTGGCCGGCAAACGCAAGTGGCTGCCCACTCCCGAAGACCTGACCTTCGTCCGATCGCTGATGCACCCGGTGTACGAGCGAGGAAAGATCGCGAGCTGGGTGGCACCGCCACGTCAGGGCATCAATGGGAAACCGTTCGACTATGAATACGTTTACCTGAGCTGAGCCGATAGAAGGTGCGCCCGTGTCCGCTGCTGCCACCGGTTTCAACGCGGCGAGCTACCTGCTCGACCGGCATCTGGCGGAAGGGCGCGGGGCGAAGGCCGCGGTCGTTTCCCCGAGACGGAACCTCACGTACGCGGGCCTGGCGGCCGAAAGCCGCCGGGTCGCGGCGGGGCTGAAGGCGATCGGCGTCCGCCCGGAGGAGCGGGTCCTGTTCTGCATGGTCGACGACGTCGAACTGCTCACCGGGATCCTCGGCGCGATGCTGGCCGGAGCGGTCGCGGTGCCGGTGTCCACCATGGTCACCGGGCTGGACCTGGGCAAACTGCTCGCCGATTCCCGCGCCAGGGTCCTGTGTGTTTCGGGCGAGTTCGCCGCGCAGGCGACGGTCGCGCTCGGGCTGGCGCCGGAGGTCACCGACGTCGTGCTGGACAGGGCCAAGGCGGCCGAACTGCCGTCCGGGGTCCGCGCGCACGAGTGGAGCGAGCTGTCCACAGTGGACGATCACGGTTTCGAACCGGCGCCGACCTGGGAGGATTCGCCCGCGCTCTGGCTGTACACGTCGGGGACGACGGGCAAGCCGAAAGGCGCGATGCATCGCCACGCGAGCATTCGCGCGGTCTGCGAAACGTACGCGCGCGGCGTGCTGGACATCGGCCCGAACGACCGGTTCCTTTCCGTCCCCAAGCTGTTCTTCGCCTACGGGCTGGGGAATTCGGCGTTCTTCCCGCTCGCGGCGGGCGGGACGACACTGCTCGAACCCGCGAGGCCGACCCCGGGGCTGATCGCCGCCAGGGTCCGCGCGGAGCGGCCGACGTTGTTCTTCGCCGTCCCGACGTTCTACGCCGCGCTGCTCGCCAGCGACATCCCCGACGACACGTTCTCCTCGGTGCGCCAAGCGGTTTCGGCGGGGGAGCCGCTGCCCGCCGTGCTGTACGAACGGTTCCGCGACCGTTTCGGCGTCGAGATCCTGGACGGGATCGGCTCGACCGAGGCGTTGCACATCTTCCTGTCCAACCGGCCGCGTCAGGTCCGACCCGGCAGCACCGGGGTGCCGGTGCCGGGCTACGAGATCGCGCTGCGCGACGAACAGGGAGGGCCGGTGCCGGACGGGCAGCCCGGTGAACTGTTCGTCGCCGGGCCGTCGATCGCGACCGGGTACTGGGCGCGGTACGAGACGACGAAGCAGGTCTTCCAGGGCGAATGGCTGCGGACGGGTGACAGCTTCGTGCGCAACGCCGACGGGAGCTACACCTGCCTCGGGCGCTTCAACGACATGCTGAAACCGGGCGGGATCTGGGTGTCTCCCGCCGAGGTCGAGGACAGGCTGCTGCAGCATCCGGCGGTCGCCGAGGTCGCGGTGGTGGCCGCCTTCGACGCCGACGGCATCGAGAAACCGGTCGCGTGCGTGGTCGGTGTGCCCGGCGGCAGGCTGGACGCGGACGAGCTGATCGAGTTCTGCCGGGCCGGGCTGGCGTCCTTCAAGCGGCCGCGGAGCATCGTCGAGCTGGGCGAACTGCCGAAGACGGCGACCGGGAAGATCCGGCGCAACGTCATCCGGGAACTGGTACGGGACATGTACGAGGTCCGGGCCCCCGCCCCGCCGCATTTAGTCCTCTGAATGCGGTCCATGCACACGCAAGTACCGCATTCAGAGGACTAAATGCGAGGTGCCAGGCCGCGCGTCACCCGCCGTTGACGGTGCGCAGGGTCCGCATGGCCTCGGCCAGATCGTGCGCGCCGTCACCGAGCGGGGTCAGGACGATGCGCCGCAGGATCTCGGCACACGCTTCCCGCGCCTTCTCGGCGACGTCGAGACCGTGGTCGGTGAGCGCCGCGAACGTGACGCGGCGATCGTCCGGGCTGGGCACGCGGCAGATCAGATCCGCGGCGACCAGCCGGTCCGCGACCTTGGTGAACCCGCCGCTCGACAGGGCCGCCTCGACGGCCAACCGGGTCATCGGCATCCGGTGCTCGGGTGAGCGCACGAGCCGCAGCAGGATGTCGAACGACGCCGGCGCCAGACCGAACCGTTCGGCGATCTCGCCCATCAGCTTGTTCTGCGTGGCCAGGTAGCCCTCGATCACCAGGCCCCACCACGTGACCACTTCGTCGTCGTTCGGTTCCTCCGATTTCACCAATGCCACGCGAGCGAGGGTACACCAAGAACTCTTCCTGGAATATATCTTGCGCGCGAGAGGTTATCGGGTTAGCTTGAGTCCACCGGCTCCAGAGGAGGGCACCATGTCGATCAAGACTTCGGGCCTGCACCACGTCACCGCCATCGGTGGCGACCCCCAGCGCAACGCGGACTTCTACACCCGGGCACTCGGCCTGCGGCTGGTGAAGACCACCGTGAACTTCGACGACCCCGGCACGTACCACCTTTACTACGGCGACGAGTCCGGCAAGCCCGGCTCGCTGATGACGTTCTTCCCGTGGCGGGACGCGCCGAAGGGCCGTCACGGCACCGGCCAGGCGACCACGACGTCGTTCTCCGTGCCGGAGGCCTCACTCGGCTGGTGGACGCGGCACCTCGCGGAGAACCGCGTCGAGACCAGCCAGGTCCGCAACTCCGACGGCGAGGAGACGCTCACCTTCCTCGACCCGGACGGCCTCGAACTCGCGCTCGTCGCGCATCCGCAGGGCGACCCGCGTGACCCGTGGGACACGAAGCTGGTCCCCGCCGAACACGCCATCCGCGGGCTGCACTCCGTCACGCTGTCGGTGTCCCAAGAGGACGCGACCGCCGGGATGCTGACCGACGGCCTCGGCCTGACCTTCGAACACCAGGACGGCAACCGCCTGCGGTTCTCCGCAGGCGAAGGCGGCCCCGGCGCGCTCGTCGACGTCCTCGTCACGCCGGACGCCCCGCGCGGGCTGGTGGCGGCGGGCACCGTGCACCACGTCGCCTGGCGCGCGCCGGACGAGGACACCCAGGCCGCCTGGCGCGACGAGCTGATCGGCGACGGCGTGAACGTGACGTCCATTTTGGACCGTCAGTACTTCCGCTCGATCTACTTCCGCGAGCCGGGCGGCACGCTGCTCGAGGTCGCGACCGACGAACCCGGTTTCGCGATCGACGAGCCGCTGCTGGAGCTCGGCCGCGCGCTGAAACTGCCGCCGTGGCTGGAACCCAAACGCGAGGACATCGAGGCCATGCTGCCGAAGCTGGACCTGCCGAGCGAGAACAACCCGCGATGAGCACCTTGGAGCACAAGTACGTCGAAGGGGCGCCCGACGAGCCGGTGCTGCTGCTCCTGCACGGCACCGGCGGCGGCCCGGACGATCTCGTGCCGCTCGCCCGGCAGCTGAGCCCGGCGTCAGCGCTGCTCGCGCCCGCCGGGCCGGTGTCGGAACACGGTGCGGCACGCTGGTTCCGCAGGCTGGCGGAAGGCGTTTTCGACCACGAGGACGTCGTCTTCCGCGCGAACCAGCTGGCCGACTTCGTGCTCGCCTCGCGTGAGGAGTACGGCCTCGGTGACCGGCGGCTGGTGGCCATCGGGTTCTCCAACGGCGCCAACATCGCCGCCGCGGTGACCCTGCTCCGCCCGGACGCCGTCAGGGAGGCCGTGCTGTTCGCGGCGATGTCGCCTGTTCCTTCCCCGCCGCGGAACGATCTGTCCGGAACCCGGGTCTTCCTGTCGAACGGCGAGCACGATCCGATGGCGCCGCTGCCCTCGGCGGAGACGCTCGTCCGTGACCTGCGCGAGCGCGGCGCGGACGTCGTCGCCCATCGCCATCCCGGCGGGCACCAGGTGACCGGCAACGGTTCGGTAGCGGCCGCGGGGTGGCTCAACCCATAGCGGGGAGAGCAAAGGACGCGAACGTAGCATCGTCCGATGACTAACGGGGACCTCGTCCGCGCCCAGGCCCTGCTCGACAGGGTCCTCCTCGCGGACGGGCACAACGATCTGCCATGGGAGCTGCGGGTCACGACCGGGCCGGACCCGGTCGAGGCCGTGACCGGCACGGATCTCACGGTCCGTCAGCCGCATCTGCACACCGACTTCCCGAAGCTCGCCGAAGGCAGGCTCGGGATGCAGTTCTGGTCCGTCTACGTGCCTTGCCAGTTCGAGGGCCACAGCGCGGTGACGGCGGTGCTCGAACAGATTGAGATCGTGCACCAGATGGCCGAGCGCTACCCCGATCGCCTGGCCCTCGTGGACACCGCCGACGAGGCCGAAACCGCTTTCCGCGACGGCAAGATCGCGTCGCTGCTGGGCGCCGAGGGCGGCCACAGCATCGCCGAATCCCTTGGCGTGCTGAGGATCCTGCGCCGCCTCGGCGTCCGCTACATGACGCTCACCCACAACTACAACACCACCTGGGCCGACTCCGGCACCGACGAACCCGAGCACGGCGGGCTCACCGAGTTCGGCCGCGACGTCGTCCGCGAGATGAACAAGATCGGCATGCTGGTCGACCTCTCGCACGTCGCGCCGAGCACGATGCGCGCCGCGCTCGAGGTCAGTTCCGCGCCGGTGATCTTCAGCCACTCCTCCTGCACCGCGGTCAACGACCATCCTCGCAACATCCCCGACGACGTCTTGGAAACCTTGGCGGCCAAGGACGGCGTCGCGATGGTGACGTTCGTGCCGGGCTTCATCTCGCCGAAGGTCGCCGAGTGGGACGACCGGCTGCGCCAGGACATGGAAGCCGCGGGCAAGGACTACCGGAACATCGACCAGCGCACGAAGTTCACCGCCGAACGAGGCGGCCCCGAGAAGCCGAAGGCGGGCATCGACGACGTCGTCGCGCACATCGAGCACGTGCGCGAAGTGGCGGGCGTCGACCACATCGGGCTCGGCGGCGATTACGACGGAGTCGCGACGCTGCCCGAAGGCCTCGAAGACGTTTCGAAGTACCCGGTGCTGTTCGCCGCGCTGCTGGAACGCGGCTGGAGCGAAGAGGACTGCGCGAAACTGGCCGGGAAGAACACCTTGCGGGTGCTGCGTGCGGCGGACGAGGTCACCCGTTCGGACGCTTGAGAGCGCGATCAAGCCCGCTTCGGCGGACACTGTCCTGCATGACGCAGCCGGAGGAGGGCGCCGCCGAGGTTCCCGTCAAGCCGTCCGAAACCGCGGGCGGCGCACGCCACAGCGGTAAATTCGAAGCCGGCCCGAAGCTCAAACGGACGCGGGTGAGCGGCACATGGATCGCCGTCATCGTGGCGTTGATCGTGCTGGTGTTCCTGCTCGTGTTCATCCTGCAGAACCAGGACACGGCCACCGTGCACTTCCTGGGCATGTCCGGGAGCATGCCGCTGGCGGTCGCGATGCTGTTCTCCGTGATCGCCGGTGGCGCGCTGGTCGCGCTCGTCGGCGGCGCCCGGATCCTGCAGTTGCGCAAGCAGGCCAAGAAGTCGCGGCATCAGCTGCGCTGAGGGACCCCGCGGCGGAACTCGCTCGGGCTGACGCCCCGCACGCGTTTGAACGCCGCGCTGAACCCGAACGCGTCGGAATAGCCGACGGTGCGGGCGATGTCGGAAATGGTCGCGTGCTCCGGTCCGGCGAGGAGATCCGCCGCGAGGGTCATGCGCCAGCGGGTGAGATAGGCCAGCGGCGGTTCGCCGACCAGGTCGGCGAACCGTTTGGCCAGCGTCGACCGCGAGACCCCGGTCCGCCCGGCCAGCGTGCCGACGGTCCACGGTGCCGCCGGTTCCGCGTGCAGCAGGCGCAGGGCGTCGCCGACCACCGGATCCCGCTGCGCGGCCCACCACGCCGGGGGTTCGCCGCCCGGCCGGTCGAACCACTCGCGCAGCGAACAGACGAGCATCCAGTCCAGCAGCCGGTCGAGGACCACCTGCTGACCCGGCGCGTCGACGGCGACCTCGGCGGCGAGGTGCTCCAGCACGGGGTCGCCCGCGCCACCGGCGTCCACGCGCAGCACGACGGGCAGCGCGTCCAGCAGCGGGCGGCCGATCTCGCCGCGCACCGGGTACGCGCCGACGATCAACGTCGTCTCGCCACCCGGGTCGTCGACCCAGCCGAGCCGGTGCCGGGTCCCGCCCTGTTCGGGCGTCGCGCAGTGCTCGCCGCACGCGATCGGTTCGGCCGGAGTGCCGACTTCGTCGACGAAGGTGAACGTCGCGGGGCCGCGTACGATGACCGACTCGCCCGCGCGAAGCGGCTCGGGCGGGCCGTCCTCCGGGACGACCCAGCCCGCGCCGGTGAGCACGGCGCACAGGGTCAGCGGCGCGCCGTCCACGAAGTGCAGGTTCCACGGCGGGGACAGGGTCGAACTGCCGAACAAGGAGCCCTGGGACCGCACGCCGCGGATCAGGTCACTGAAGACGTCCACCTTGCCGAGGTTAGACGAATGGACAGGCGATCCGGCCTTTCACCTATGGGCGCGTCCAAGTCTGCCGGGTTGAATCGAGTTCATGCTGACCACTGACGACCTCGAATTCCTCCGCCGCCCCCTGCACGGATTCCTGACCGTGGCCGGCGGCCCGGTCCGGCCGGTGTGGTTCGAGGCTGCCGACGACGGCACGATCCAGCTGTTCACGCCCCGCGAGTCGCCCAAGGTCCGGAGGCTGGACGACGATCCCCGCGCGTCGATCATCGTGGCCGCCCCGGGGGGCGAACGCGAGCGCTGGGTCTCGGTCTCCGGCGGCGTCACGGTGGAGCCCGGCGGGGCGCACGAACTGGCCGCGCGGCTCGCCGAGCGCTACTGGGACCTCGAAGACCCGGCCCACGCGGGCGAGCTCGCCGGGATCCAGACCCTCGATCTCGTGCGGCTCGTCATCCGGCCGGAGAAGGTGAGCCGTTACCTGATGTGATGATCGAGGTCATCCCGAGCAGGGTGGCGCAAACGTTTTCGTCGCCCTCGGCGGTGACCCGGGCGCGGTCCGCGGGGTTCCGGGTACACAGCCGCCAGAAGGTGTCCGCGTCCGTCGTCACCGAGGCCAGCGGCGCGCGTGACGTCGGCGCGACCCGGTCGAGTTCCCAGCCGTCGGCGGTCCGCCGCGCCGTCCACTTCCCGCCACCCTGGCCGGTGACGGTGTAGGCGACCTGCCTGCCGGCGCGGGCGTCGACGTCACGCAGGGTGTACGGCAGCGCCCGCATGAAGGTATCGATCACCGGCCCGCGGAACTCCGGCTCGTCCAGCGTCCGCGCGCCCACGGCCTCGCGGATCTGCTGCTGGTGCACCCAGAACTCGGTGTACTCGCGGGCGACGTCGAGCCAGACCGGCGCCGGTTCGTCCCCGGCCCAGCTCACCGGCTCGCCGACGGCGTCGAGGTCGGCGCGGCCCCACATCTCGGCGATCTGCGAGGTGCTGTCCACCAGCATCGCGAACAGCACCTCGGGGGACAGCCGACGGCACGCGACCACCCATTCGTCGTTGATCCGGTCGATGAAGTCCCCGAAGCGTTCGCCCTCGCGCGGTGCCGTCGCCCGGTAGTCGTCGCGGTCTCGGGACAGCCTGCCGAGTTTGTCGCCCAGGATGTGGGCCGCGAGATCGTGCACCGTCCAGCCCGTGCACACCGTCGGCGCGGCCCACCGCTCCGCGTCCAGACCGGTGAGCACGTCGAGCAGAGCCTGCTCCTCCCGCGCGAACAGCGGGAGGACGTCGATCGGCGGACCCCAGCGCGTGAAGCTCATGGTGACCATCCAAACACCCAGGTCCATCACATTCTCGGCCATTCGGCCTACTCGCAGGTAGCATCAGCGCGAACGTGAGGGGAGTGCCCGTGAGCAACGATCGACCCGCCGGTGAAGACCTGGCCGCTTTCGCCAAACGCGCGGGACAGCTGGCGGGCTGGGCCGCCCGCACGGGCTTCGAGTTCACCCGCAAACTCCCCGGGGTCGAAATCGCGGAACAGATCGTCAAACAGGGCGAGCGGCAGCTGCTTTCGGAGCTGCGCCGCCGTCTCGACGAGGTCGACGACCCGTACCACGCCGCGCTCACCGCCGCGTCCGCGATGAACCGGCCCGACACCAACGGTTCGCGGCCGGTCGAGGCGACCATCACCCTCGTGCACACCCGCGCCCAGCTCGAACCGCTCCGCGCGGCGATGGCCGAACTGCTCAACCACTCGATCGGCTTCGGCCGCGAGCGGGCCCGCGAATACCTGTACGCGATCATCCTGCGGCAGCTCACGCCGGACGAGGCCCGCATCCTTTCCGCGCTTTCCGACGGCTCGCCGTTCCCCGCCGTCGACGTCGCCGAGCGGACCAGCCTCGGCGCGGCCGGACGGTTCGTGCTCCGCAACGCTTCCACCGTCGGCAAGGCCGCCGGGGTGTCACTGCCGGACCAGGTGCCCGGCTACCTCACCAGGCTGATCGGGCTCGGCCTGATCGAGCTGGACGAAGAGGTGCCCGCGCTGGAGACGCAGTACGAGATCCTGCTGACCGACGAGACCGTCCGCGAGGCGGAGAAGTCGGTCAAGCGGGCCAAGTTCGTGAAGCGCACGGTCCATATTTCCCGGCTCGGCGCCCAGTTCTGGCAGGCCTGCGACCCGAGCGCCGGCTGACTTCGGCATGGGTGCGTTCCTCGACGGGATCCTCGCCGATTTCGGCGAGCACTGGCCGCTCTACGTCTCCATCCCGATCGTGGCCGCCCTGATCGGCTACACCACCAAACTCGTCGCGATCCGGATGATGTTCCAGCCGGTCGAGTTCGTCGGCATCAAACCGTTCCTCGGCTGGCAGGGCATCGTGCCCAAACGCGCCGCGCGGATGGCGAGCATCGCCTGCGACACGATGACCGAGCAGCTGATCAAACCGGCCGAGGTCGTCGCCAGGCTCGATCCGCAGAGAATCGCCAAGGAGATCGAAAAACCGCTCCAGGCAGCGGTCGAGGACATCGTGCGCGACGTCGCCGCCCACTATCAGCCGGGGCTGTGGGAATCCCTGCCGGTGGGGATGCAGCGGCTGGTGATCCAGCGCGTCCAGGCCGAGACGCCGCGGATGGTCGCGGCCGTGCTGGAGCTGATCAAGTCCGATGTGGACAGTGTATTCGACCTCAAGGGCATGGTGGTCACCGCACTGGTCAAGGACAAACGGCTGCTGAACCGGATCTTCCAGGAGGCCGGCGACAAGGAGTTCAAGTTCATCGCCCGCTCCGGCATCTTCTTCGGCGGGCTCATCGGCGTGATCCAGATGGTCGCGTGGGTGCTGTTCAAGTTCCCGCTGATCATGCCCCTGTTCGGGCTTTTCACCGGCTGGTTCACCGACTGGCTCGCGCTGCGGATGATCTTCTATCCGATCGAGGAACGCCGGTACTTCGGCGTGCGCTGGCAGGGCCTGTTCCTGAAACGGCGCGGCGAGGTCGCGGAGGCGTACGGCGCGCTGATCGCCAAGGAGATCATCACCCCGCACAACGTGATCGAGGCGGTTCTGCACGGCCCGCTGTCGGACCGCGTGCTCGGGCTCATCCAGCGCCAGCTCGACGAACAGCTCGGGCGGCGTATCGGCGTCGGGAAACCGCTGGTGGTGTTCGCCGTCGGCAGCAAGCGGTATCAGGACATGAAGCTGAACATCGCCGAGAAGATCATGGACGAACTGCCGGACACCATGCGGTACATCGAGGACTACGCGACGGACGCGATGGACATCCGGAACGTGCTGGTGACGAAGATGAAGGAGCTGTCGCCGCGCGAGTTCGAGGGACTGCTGCGGCCGGCGTTCCAGCAGGACGAATGGATCCTGATCGCGACCGGTGCCGTCCTGGGTTTCGCCGTCGGTGAGGCGCAGGTCCTCCTGCTGGAGCACTTCGCCGCCTGACGACCCGCATTTAGTCCTCTGGATGCGGTAGTTGCACGCGCAAGGACCGCATCCAGAGGACTAAATGCGCGGATGGCTGCCTCATCGGCGGTACACCGGGCCCTCCGTCCGGTCTAGAGTGCCTCCTGCACTGAGCCTTGGGGGAGGGCGCACATGGCCGACGCGGGGAGTCCGTGGCCGCAGGAGATCCGGCTGGCGATGACCATGGTGGGCGGGGCGAGTCTCGCGGTCTGGATGGGCGGGGTCGCCACCGAGACCTCGCATCTGCTCCAGGCGTCGAGAACGCCGGAATCGAAAAGCCCGTACCGGGCCTTGCTCGATCTGCTCAACGCCACCGTCTCGCTCGACGTGCTCACCGGCACGAGCGCGGGCGGTATCAACGCGGCGTGCCTCGGGCTGGCCGAGGCGTTCCGGTCGAGCCCGCAGGTGCTGCGCGACACGTGGATCAGCACGGGATCGCTCGACAACCTGATCCGCGATCCCGGCGAGAAGGAACCGCGTTCGCTGCTCGACGGCGACAAGGTGCTGCTCGGCGATCTCAAGGACGCGCTGCACCGGATCACCGACAAGGCGACGGTGAAACCCGACTGTCCCGACATCACGGTGCTGCTCACCGGCACGATGATCGACGGCGAGACGACCAGGTTCGACGACGCGCTCGGCAATCTGGTGCGGGACACCGAACACCGGCTCTTGTTCCGCTTCGATGGTCCTTTGTGGACGGACGAGGTGGTCGGCCCGCTCGCGCTCGCCGCAAGGTCCACCGCGTCGTTCCCCGGTGCCTTTGAACTTTCCCGGATGCCGATCGGCGAGAAGACCGGACCGCTGCATCCGGACATGACGAAGTACACCGACGTCACGCGCTCGCACTGGCTCACCGACGGCGGGGTGCTGCTGAACAAACCGTTGCGCCCGGCGCTGCGGGAGATCTTCGAGCGGCAGTCGCATTCGGACGTCCGGCGGCTGCTGCTGTACGTGGTGCCGACGGCGGAACGCGAGGCCGAGCGGGTCGTGGTCGATCCGGAGCGGCCGCCGCTGCTGGGTACCGCGATGAGCAAGGTCGTCGGCACCGTGCTGAGCCAGACGATCAGCGCCGAGCTGGAGGACCTGACCAGGCACAACGACGCAGTCGTCCGGACAAGGGGGACCCGGGTTTCCCTTGCCGCGATGGGGGTTCGCGGCGGCCCGGACTCGCTGGTCGACCAGCGGCTGATGAACGACTACCGCGACCGGCGCGTGCAGGAGGACGCCACCGCGCTGGTCCGCGAGGCGACCCGCAGGCTCTCACTGTCCGATGTGGAGGATCAGGGTCGCCAGTGGGCGTCCGGCACGGCGGCGCAGCTGCGCGCGGCCGCGGCGGCCGGGCTGCGGGACGGCCTCCCCGCCGAGCCGCCGAAGGACACCTGCGAACTCGCGGATCTCGTCGCCTTCCGCACCACCGCGCTCGACGATTCGGTCGCCACCGGGCTGCAACTGGTGAACGCGGGCTTCCGGCTCGATCCGTCGCCGGAGCACGCGGTGCAGCTCAACCGTTGCCGCGTGCTGCTGCACGAAGCGCGGCACAAGGCGGCGCGGGGGAAGCGGCTCGCGGGCTGGGTCGCCGAACAGGATCCGCCGACGGCCGACGTCACGCTGGCGGCTTGGATCGAAGGCCTCGCCAAGGAATGGGCCGCGCTCGGCCGCGCGGACACATTGAAGGAGGCGTGGCCGCTCGTCGTCGCCGCCCTCCGGCAGGCCACCCCGGTCCTTTTGCCGCTGGCGCAGGCGAAACCCGACACCGAAGCCGCCGACACGGTCAGCACGCTGCTGGCGTGGACCGGGCTCACGTCCGACGACAAGAGTGCGGGTGATCCCATCGTCACCTCGCGGCTGGTGCGCCTGCACATCGCGACGCGGGGGCTGCTCGCGCAGGCGCCGTCGGTCGACCAGCGGGTCGATCTCGTCCAGGTGAGCGCGGATTCGCGGACGCTGCTGGACATGAAACGACGCCGTTCGTGGGACAAGCTCACCGGCATGCAGGCCGACTACTTCGGCGCGTTCTACAAGGCGTCCTGGCGCGCGAACGACTGGATGTGGGGCAGGGTCGACGGCGCGGGCTGGCTGGTGCAATGCCTGCTGGACCCGAAACGCCTGCGCCTGCTGCGCGACGTCGTCGGGCGGGAGGCGTTCCGGGCACGGGTACGGGACACCTTCAAGGAGATCGGCTGGCGGCAGCCGGGCACGGAAGACGGCCTGTCGCAAGAGGAAGCGGACGCCCTGCGCGCGCAATTGGCCGGGGAGCTGGCTTTCCTCGGCCTCGACGGTGAACTGGCCGATGTGGAAGGAGAAGCCGGTCTCCCGATCAGCATGCCGGTGACGGCGATGGTGCTCGCCAGGGTCCGGCAACTGGAGATCGCGCGCGAAGAACTGCCGTGTGTCGGCCTCCACTGTGGACACGACGCGAAAACGGCCAAGGGCAACGGGAAACCGTCGGAACGGTTCCGGCGTATGATCGAGAACGAGCCCGAAACCGACGAACAGACCCAGCGCGCGTTCCAGGCGTGCCAGGTCTCCGGCGAACGGTTCGAACACGAACGCGGGACGATGCTCCTGACGAAGACGCTGGTCAAGGCCGGTGCGGCCGGGCTCAACGCGGCCGCGGGGGCGACGCGGGTGCCGAAGTCGGTCCAGCCCGCCGCGACCTTCGCCAAGGCCGCCGGGCGCAGCGCGTGGTGGATCACCCGCGGGGCGGCCACCCTGCCGTCGCCGTGGAACGTGCTCGCCGCGCTGATCACCGTGCTGGCCGGTTTCGTCCTCGGTGGACAGGGCGGCCCGGTCCTGCAATGGGTCGGCGTGCCGGTGGCCGCGGGCGCCATCGTGTTCCTGGTGGTGAGCCTGATGACCTTGCGCAAGACGTGGCGGATGATGCTCACGGTGCTCGGCGTGCTCGTGGTGGCGACCTTGCTGTTCGCCGCCTTCCTGCCACCGGTGCGCGACCCGCTGTTCGGCTGGCTCGGCGACGTCGTCGCGGGCTGGCGGCGTGGCGAGGCGCCGGTCTGGTGGCTGGTCGTCTGCCTGCTGCTCGTGCTGCCCGCCATCTGGACGCCGCTCGGCTCGCTCGCGGGTCGCAAGCGGCGTCGTGAATAGCGGAATCGGGCGCCGAATAGCGCCCTGACCCTGCGACGAAGCGGTAACGGTTGGTATCGTCACGTGCAGTGAGACCGCAGCGAGGCGGCCTTACCCACAAGTGCTGCGCTTCAAACGTTACCGTTACCTTTGTCACGTGTGTTTCAAGGTTGTTGCAGGTAGCCGCGTTGCCGCCGCCGCGCTGATCTGACCGCGCCCGAATCCTCCGGTACGTTTCTTGGACATGTCCGGAAAGCACTTGATCGAAAATCCGACCAAGGCAGACGGTGCCGCGCTCTGGAGAATCGCCCGCGATTCCAAGAAGCTGGATCTCAACACGCCTTACGCCTATTTGCTGTGGTGCCACGATTTCGCCGACACCTCGGTCGTCGCGAAAGTCGACGGCACGCCGGTCGGCTTCGTGATCGGGTACCGGAAGCAGGACACCGGCTTCGTCTGGCAGGTCGCCGTCGACGCGTCCCAGCGAGGAAAAGGCCTGGCCGGAGCTCTGCTCGACGAGCTGTTCGGCCAGTTGACCGCCCAGGGCGTCCGGTACCTCGAAACGACGATCACGCCGGACAACGAGGCTTCGATCCGGTTGTTCGCCTCGTTCGCCAAGCGGTGGGACGCCACCGTGGAACGCCAGGATCTGTTCTCCACGACGGATTTCCCGGCCGAGGAAGGAACGCATGAGCAGGAGGACCTGTACCGCATCGGTCCGCTCAGCAGTCAATAGAACGTAAATCCGGGGATCTCAGGGAGAAAGAAAACGTGATGAGCATTTTCGAGGAACTCGAATCCGAAGTACGCAGTTACAGCCGTGGCTGGCCCGTCGTGTTCGACAGGGCGCAGGGGAGCTACCTGTACGACGAGGACGGCAAGGCCTATCTCGACTTCTTCGCCGGCGCCGGCGCGCTCAACTACGGGCACAACAACCCGGCGCTGAAGCGGGCTCTGATCGACTACATCGCGCGTGACGGCGTGACGCACGCGCTCGACATGTTCACCGTGGCCAAGCGCGACTTCCTGCAGACGTTCCAGGAGAAGATCCTCCGCCCGCGGGATCTCGACTACAAGGTCGTCTTCCCCGGTCCCGGTGGCGCGAACGCGGTCGAGGCCGCGCTGAAGCTCGCCCGCAAGGTGACCGGCAAGGAATCGGTCATCAACTTCACCAACGCCTTCCACGGGATGACGCTGGGCGCCCTCTCGGTGACCGGTAACTCGATGAAGCGCGGCGGCGCGGGTGTCCCGCTGGTGCACGCCACCCCGATGCCGTACGACAACTACTTCGACGGCTCCATCCCGGACTTCCTCTACTTCGAGAAGCTGCTCGAAGACTCCGGCAGCGGCCTGAACGAGCCCGCCGCGGTGATCGTCGAGGGCGTGCAGGGCGAGGGCGGCATCAACGCCGCGCGCGTCGAGTGGCTCAAGGCGCTGGACGACCTGTGCAAGAAGCACGGCATCCTGCTGATCCTCGACGACGTCCAGATGGGCTGCGGCCGCACCGGCCCGTTCTTCAGCTTCGAGGACGCGGGCATCAAGCCCGACATCGTGTGCCTCTCGAAGTCCATCGGCGGCTACGGCATCCCGATGGCGCTGACGCTGATCCGCCCGGACCTCGACGTCTGGGAGCCGGGCGAGCACAACGGCACCTTCCGCGGTATCAGCCCGGCGTTCGTCACCGCGACCGAGGCGCTGCGCGTCTACTGGAGCGACGACGAGCTGGAGAAGTCCACCAAGGCCAAGGGTGAGCGCATCGCCGCCGCCTTCCAGGGCATCGTCGAGGCGTACCCGGACGCGAACCTGTTCGCGAAGGGCCGCGGCCTGGCCCGGGGCATCGAGTTCGCCGACGGCGACCTCGCGGGCAAGGTCTGCGCCGCCGCGTTCGAGCGCGGGCTGCTGATGGAGACCTCCGGCCCCGACGGCGAGGTCATGAAGGTCCTCCCGCCGCTCACGCTGACCGACGACGAGCTCACGAAGGGTCTGTCGATCATCGACGAAGCCGTCGCCACCGTCCTCAACTGACCTGAACCGACCGCCCTCGACCAGGAACGAGAAGGAGTTTTCCTTTGCTTGTCAGAACACTCGACGAGGTCACCGACACCGACGCCGACATCAAGACCCCGAACTGGCGCAGCAAGCGCATCGTGCTGGCCAAGGAGGGCGTCGGTTTCTCGGTGCACGAGACCACGCTGTACGCCGGGACGGTCAACGACTTCTGGTACGCGAACCACATCGAAGCGGTGTTCATCACCTCCGGTGAGGGGGAGCTCGAAAACACCGCGACCGGCGAGGTCTTCCAGCTGAAGCCGGGCACGTTGTACCTGCTCAACGACCACGACAAGCACCAGGTCCGGCCCAAGACCGAGATCAAGTGCGTCTGCGTGTTCAACCCGCCCATCACCGGCCGTGAGGTTCACGACGAAAACGGCGTGTACCCGCTCGTCACCGAACCCTAGAAATCGCTCGAGGAGGCGACTGCATTGACGCTGACCGACACCCGAGTCGACGACAGTTACCCGACCCGCATCACGGGTAAGCCCGAACACCTGCCCAGGACGCACCCCACCGTCTGGGGCACCGAGGCCGACGGTCCCTTGGACGCGGCCACGCTCGCGAACCACGAAACGCGTGGTTTCACCGTCGTCGACCAGTTGTTGTCGCCTGGTGAGGTCCAGGCCTACTGGCAGGAACTCGTCAGGATGTCGTCGGGGGACCACCGCGACGACGAGCGCGTGATCACCGAGGCCAAGACCGGTGAGGTCCGCTCCATCTTCGACGTCCACGAGACCAGCGAGCTGATCGCGGAACTCGTCCGCGACCCGCGCGTGCTCGACCGGGCCCGGCAGATCCTCGGCTCCGAGGTCTACATCCACCAGAGCCGCGTGAACTACATGCCCGGCTTCAAGGGCACCGGGTTCTACTGGCACTCGGACTTCGAGACCTGGCACGCCGAGGACGGCATGCCGGTACCTCGCGCGGTCAGCTGCTCCATCGCGCTCACCGACAACTACCCGTTCAACGGCGGGCTGATGGTGATGCCGGGTTCGCAGCGGACCTTCGTGCAGTGTGCCGGGGAAACCCCCGAGAACAACTACAAGAGTTCACTGAAAGAGCAGCGGGTCGGCGTCCCGAGCGAGGAAGACATCACCGCGCTCGCCGCCGAATACGGAATCGACCAATTCACCGGACAGGCCGGTTCGGCGCTCTGGTTCGATTCGAATGTGATGCACGGTTCGTCGAACAACATCACGCCGTACCCGCGGTCGAACATCTTCCTGGTGTTCAACAGCGTCGAGAACGCGCTGCGGGAGCCGTTCGCCGCGATCGAACCGCGTCCGGCGTTCATCGCCGGCCGTGACTCGACCCCGCTGTCGCGCTGACGAAACCGCAGGTCGCGAAGGCCATGACGGGGCGCTTGTAGCCGTCGGTGTGCACCCTGTTACGTTGTCGCCACGTGAGCGGGCCAGTGGGCTCGCTCACGTAGGTGTTGTCGACGGCCGAACGGGTTCTTCGCTCGGGGTGAGCCCACCCGGACGGACGTGGACGCCGATGTCCGGTGTGGGTCGCGCCCCCAGGCGGCCCAAATCGGATATCTCCCGGCTCCGTGCCATCAGATCGGGACTGATGGCACGGAGCCTTTTTCTTTTTCGTGGTGATGCGTGTTTGGTGCCTGTTCGCGAGCCGGAAGTACATGAAGGGGGTCTTCATGTACTTGGGGAGGTCGAGTTTCCTCGGCTGAGCCGTGGGAAGGCGGCCTTCACGCGCTACCTGCCGCGGCTGCGTGGCTCAGGACACGCAGTGAGCGCCGGTCACCCGGCAGTCGAAGTCCACAGTGGACGCTACCCGCCCGCTTGGCGCGCTTTGTCCGTATCGCCGAGGTCGTGAAGGCCTCCTTCCCTACCCTGAAAGTAGGGAAGGAGGCCTTCACGACCTTGAGTGTCCTGGTTGGCGGCGTCTTGGCGCGGTAGGTTGGCTACTCCGGTAAGGGGAGAGATCGGAGGAGGGGGGCTTGTCATGGGCGAAAGCGGCTCCCCTGCCCGCTTCCAACTCCTTGGTCCCGTGCGCCTCCTCGACGGCGATCGGCCGGTCCCCGTCGGCGGCCCGGGCGTCCGTGGTCTGCTCGCGCTGCTGGCGCTGAAGGTCAACAAGGTCGTCGCGCTCGACGAGATCATCGACGCGCTCTGGGGGCACGACCCGCCTGCCACGGCCCGCACGATCGTCCACGGCAACGTTTCGCATCTGCGGCGCGTGCTCCGGGGCATCCAGGGCGATCATCCGCACGGTGCCCGGATCCTCACCGCGCCGCCCGGCTACCAGCTCACCGTCGAACCCGAGCGGATCGACGTCCACCGCGCCCGATCCCTGCTGGAGCGGGCTTCCGCGGAGGAGCCGGAGAAGGCGGCCGAACTGCTCACCGAGGCCCTCGCGCTCTGGCAGGGGCCCGCGCTCGCCGGGGTGCCGGGGTCGGTCCGCGCTCCCGAACTGGAGGACCTGCGGCTCGCCGTCCACGGCGCCAGAGTCGACGCGGACCTCGAACTGGGCAGGCACGCGGAACTGATCGTCGAGCTCAGCCCGCTGGTCCGCGCGAACCCGCTCGCCGAGCGCACGGCCGGTCAGCTGATGCGCGCGCTCTACCACGCCGGCCGCCGGGGCGACGCGCTCGAGCTCTACCGCACGGTGTCCCGGGCGACCCTGCGCACCCTCGGCGTCGAGCCCGGAGCGGAACTGCGCTGGCTGCATGAACGCGTCCTCAACGACGACCTGCCGGTCAAGGTCGCCGCGGAACCGAAGGCCGAGGCGGCGCCCGTCCAGCAGTTGCCGCCCGCGGTGCCGAACCTCGCCGGACGCGAGGCCGATCTGGCCTGGCTCGACGAACTCGCCGAGCGCGCCGAAGCGGGCGAGACCGCGGTCGGCGTGGTCACCGGGACGGCCGGGATCGGCAAGAGCAGCCTGGTGGTGTGGTGGGCGCATCGCGCGGGCCGCCGCTTCCCCGACGGCATCCTTTTCGCCTCGCTACGGGGTTTCGACCCGCATCATCCGCCGCTGGAGCCCGCCGACCTGCTCACCCAGTTCCTGCTCGGGCTCGGCGTGCCTGCCGAGGGCGTCCCGGAACAGGTCCACGAACGCGTCGCTCTCTACCGCTCGATGATCGCCGGACGCCGGATGCTGGTCATCCTCGACAACGCCCGAAGCGCCGAGCAGGTCCGGCCGTTGCTGCCGCCCGGTTCGCGGTCGATGACGCTGGTGACCAGCCGCTCCCGGCTCGACGGGCTCGCCGTGTCCAACGCCGCCAAGCTGCGGGTGCTCGGCACCCTCGCGCCCGGCGACGCCGTCCGGTTGATCGAGGAACTCGCCGGGCCCGCCGGCTACGACCTCAACCACGCGCTCGCCCGGCTCTGCGGTTATCTCCCGCTGGCGCTGCGGATCGCGGGTGCCCGGCTCGCCGCCAGCACGCAGTGGTCAGCGCAGGATCTGGTCGACGAACTGGGCAACGAACGGACCAGGCTGGCCGCGCTCGACGTCGAGGGCCCGGACGACGGCGTCCGCGCGGCGTTCGACGTCTCCTTCCGGGGGCTGCCGCCCGAGGTCGCGGACACGTTCCTGCGGCTCGGCGTGGTCCAGTGCGTTTCGGCCGGTTCGCATCTGACGGCCGCGATCGGCGGGATCACCGTCGCCGAGGCGCGGCGGCATCTGCGGGTGCTCGCCGCGCACAACCTGCTCGCCGAAACCGGCCGCGACTCCTTCGTCCCGCACGACCTCGTCCGCCTGTTCCTCCGTGAACTGGCGGAGAACGAACTCGACGAAGCCGACCGGGAAGCCGTCCTGTCGCGCTCGGTGCGGTTCTATCAGGCCGTCGCCGACCGGGCCCGGCGCAAGATGCTGCGGATCGTCGACCCGCTCGACTTCACCGGGGTGCTGACCGACGCGCAGACGCCGCCGATCGGTTCCTTCGACGAGGCGCAGGACTGGTTCACCGCGGAATGGGAGAACCTGATCGAGGTCCTCGAAGCCGCCCGCGCCGCCGGACGCCACGACGACGTCTGGCAGCTGGCCAGGGTCGCGCACACCTATCGAGCGGTGTACCCGCTGCTGGACGAGTGGACGCGGCTGGTCGGGATCGGGCTGGAGGCCGCCGAGCGATCCGGCGACGTCCTCGGCCGGTGCTGGATGCTGATCTCCCGTTGCGCCATCGCCCTCACCTTCGAGCTGCCGCAAGGCTGCCTCGCCGACGCCGAACGCGCGCTCGAACTCGCGACCGCGATCGGCGACGACCGGCTGATGAACTCTGCGAACATCCATCTCGGCTCCGCGCTGACCCTGCTGGGGCGGCACGACGAGGCGATCAGGACGTTGCGGCGGGCGGTCGAGGAGACCGAGCGGACCGGTGATCTCGAATTGCGCGGGCAGGCGCTCAACAACTGCGCCGAGGCCGAAAAGCGGGCCGGGCGGTTCATCGAGGCGATCGGGCACCAGGTCGCCTCGCTGGAGATCGACCGGACCCTCGGCGACGAAAGCTACGTCGTCGTCTCGCTGAACAACCTGGCCGAATTGAGCATGCGGATCGGCGAACTCGCGGCGGCCGAGCGGTACGTGTGGGAAGCCGTGGACCTGACGATCAGCAGACGGTTCGTCCTCCAGGAGGGCGTCCTGCGGCTGACGCTGGGCCGGGTGCTGCGGTCCGGGTCGGATGTGGACGGTGCCCGCGAACAATTCGCGCTCGCGCTGAAAATCCTCGCGGACGCCAATCCCAAGCTCGCCGCACTGGTCCGTGCCGAACTCACGGACCTCGGCGAAACTCCGTGAGTGATCCTTAGCGGATTCTTAGTGGCCTCGCCGCGCACGCGCGTAGGGTCCGATTCAGTGTCGATCGAGCCCTAGGGGAGGGGCATCGGTAGTGATCGGCGCTCGGGCGGGCCCGTTCCGGGGCCGTCTGAAGAGCCGCCAGGAGCGGCTCGTGGCGGTCCGGCCGGTGGAGGTGGGGGCGATACCGGCCGGCCGCCAGGCGGCACCACCGCGTTTCGTCCTCTGAATGCGGTCCTTGCGTGTGCAACTACCGCATTCAGAGGACGAAACGCGTGGGGTCAGCCGGTGCCCGCCGTGCACAGGGCGATGGTCTGGCCCTTGTTCTCCGCCACCTTCTTGCCGTTGACCAGGATCGTGCAGGCGATCTGGTTGCTGACCGACGAGTTCCGGGTGTCCGCGGTGACGGTGAGCAGGTAGTCGCCCGAGTTGAACGACGCCGTGCCGCGCCATTCGTCGGTGCTGGCCGGGGTCGTCTCGGTCCGCTGGTCGTTGAGCGAGCCGTACCGGATGGTAGCGCCGCCGGAGGCGCTGACGACGAACTCGACGGTGTTCTTGTCGCCGGCGACCGCCGGGACGTGCAGCCCCGACTCGCCGGTTGCGAAGAAACTGGTGTAGACCAGTAACCCGCCGGCGGCCAGCAGTCCGGTGATCGAAAGCGCGAGCCCCGCGATCCCCATTCCCTTCTTGTCCGCCTCGCCCTTCTTGATTTTGGTCAAACCGATCACGGAAAGAATCAATCCGATCACGGCGAGCGGCCATGCGGCGATCCCGGCGACCGGGACGAAGGCGACCCCGAGTGCCGCCATGCCGACCAGGAAACCTGCGATGACCACGCCGTTCTTGGGTTTGCGGTGCCGTGTTCCGTGCGCGGCGAACCCAGAGCCGTAGCGGGTGGCGGGCGGGTGCGGGAGAGGTGGATCGGTCGGCATACATGCCCTTTCGGAGGCTTCCGTCCGAAGACGTTAACCCATCGTTCGGGGCAATGGCCGAAATTGTTACCTGCTGGAAAAAGTCATCATTCAACGATGATCAAGCGGTCACCGATATTTTCTGACGAGAATTGTGGCATCGCCGAATGTCGGAAACCCGATCACTGATCGAACAGGCTGACTTCCGGGGTGATCTCCAGCAGTTCGTGCACCGGGCGGCCGCGGCGGCCGTCGATGGTCGTGGTCCGCACGACGCGCAGCCGCGCGGTCACCGGCCGGTCCAGGTTCTCCTTGATCTCGTCGAGCAGATCCGGCGCGACCGCGCCCTGGATCGTGCCGCCCGATTCGCGTTCGAGATAGAAGATCCGGCGCCGCGTGCGGACGCCGTCCAGCCTGCCGCTGACCGTCTCGTAGCCGACGGCTTCACGTGACTCGCGCAGGCTCCCGGAAAGGATCCTCGCCTGCTCGGTGGTCATGCTGCGGGTCAGCTCGTCGCCCGCGGTCGGGGTCAGCGCCATGCCGATCCCGGCGTGTTTGCTGACCGCGTTGACGATGTCGCTGACCGCGTTGCGGACGGTGTCGCGCTGCAGCAGCACCGCGTCCAGCGCGCCGTCGTCGGAACCGTTGGCGGGCAGGAAGTCGCACAGTTCCTTGACCGCGCGTTCGGACAGCGACTCGATCCCGTCGTGGATGAGCGCGTCGTCGAGCGCCGGTTCCGGGAAGCCGAAGAAGATCGCGTTGCCCGCCTGTCCACGCTGGATCAGCGGGGCCTTCTCCCGGTCCGCGGGCTGGACGAAGGTCACCTCGCCCGACGGGTTGCGGATGATGTGCCCGATCTTCGCCGTCGCGTCCTGCAGCGCGCGGCTGATGTCGGAGAAGGTGTACGCGTCCAGATGCGACTCGCCGAGCACGGAAACGCGAAGCAGCGGCGAACGCGACGTCCGCTCGAACTTGGCGTACGCGGCCATCGCCGACGCTCGGGCGAGGTCGTCGAGCCAGGTGCCGCCGGGGATCTCGTCGGCGATACGCCGGAATTCGTTCCTCACCAGATCACTTCCGGAATTCCCCTGCCACCCGATGCCCACACTTCCTCCCAGATCTCCTCGTCGCCGGGGCGGCAGAGGAACCCGTCGAGCATGCCGCCGACGGGCTGGACCTGGTCCAGGTACATGGCGGGCTGGCCGACGATGACCCCGCGCAAGGTCAGCAGCCCGTACAGCGCAGAGCGCCCCGCGTCGTCGAGCCGTTTGAGCGCGCCCCATTCGTCCGGGATCAGCACCACGTCGAGCCCGAGCGGCGCGTGCGGGGTCCTGGCGGTCAGATCGCCGCCGATCCACGCGCGGCCGGTCGGCATGATCCGCCGGGCGACGCCGAGGTAACTGTTCAGCGCGCTGAACAGGATTTCACGGTCGTTCTGGTGCGGCGCGTCGAAGACCAGCCGCTCGTAGACGTCGGCCAGATCGGCGGGATGGCGGCCAGGAGGCAGCAGGTTGTGCGGCGTCCAATAGGGGAGCGCCAATCGGAGCCTCCTTCGTGTGCCGGAGCTCCCGATCGAAGAAACGTACCCGGCGTCCCGCTCACAGTGCGTAGCCGAATTTACCAGGCGAGTGTCAGCCGCCCTGCCCCGGCCGGTGCTCGGGCGCGTGCCCGGCGGGCGGCCAGTCCTCGTCGCTCGGCCAGACGGGTTCGGGTTCGTGGCCGCCCTCGCCGTTCCGGGCGGCCGGTTCCGGCGGCCCCGGGTGGTAGCCCCGCACCGGTTCCGGCGTCAACTGGCCCTCGCGGTGGCCTTCCGCCTCCTGGTCGTACGGCTCGTCGTCGTCCTGGATCCGCGCGGGCGGGAGGAACTGCGTCCGTTCGGTGGAGAGCAGCTCGGGCAGGGGTTCGGGGTCCGGCTCGGCAGGCACCGGTGCCGTGCGTTCCGGCTCGCGGGCCACCGGTTCCGCGGCCGGTCGCTCACGTCGTTCGCCGCGCATCAGCAGCCAGGTGACACCGCAGCCGAGAGCGAACGAGATGAGCAGCCAGAGCCAGATCTGCCCGAAGAGCCAGAGCATCAGGCCATCACCTCTGTTCTGCCGTGATGTCGACGCGGCGGCCCTCGCCGTTCGCGCCGTCGGAGTTCCTGCGCTGGGTGGAGTACGCCTGGTCGCGTTTGACCCCGTTGCGCTCCAGCAGCCGCTCCACCGTCAGCGCCCGGTTCAGCGAGAGCTTCCGGTCCGAACCGGTCGCGACCTGCCCGGTGATCCGGAACCTCAGCTCGCGGGGCGCGTCCGTGAGCAGCTTCGCGATCTCCAGCGCGCCGCGTTCGCCGTCCGCGGTGAGTTCGGTGGTGTCCGGTTCGAACGTGATGGGCGTGGCCGCCAGCAGGCGGTCGATCTCGGCCTGGAATCCGGCCTTGTCCACCGGCTTGGCCGACGTCGGCGTGGGACTGGGCGACGGGCTCGGGGGAGGCTGGCTCGACGGCTCGCCGCTGGTCGTCACCGGGCCGGCGGGCGGGGCGGTGTCGCCGGAGATCTCGACCGTCCGGACCCCGTCGATCCGCTGGATGGCGTCCATCGCCTGCGCGGCCTTGTCCGGCGGGAAGCCGGTGAGGTTCGCGTCGCGGCCGGAGAAGCTCACCTGGCCGCCGGAGACGCCGACGTCGGCGAGCGCGTTCTTGGCGCGCGCGGTCAGCTCGGCCTCGATGTCGTCCGAGGCCGACCAGACGGTGATCGCCGTCAAGGCGAGCGTGACCAGCAGCGCTGTAGGCAGCAAGCGGCTCCAGCGGGTACCGGGCATGGAGGGACTGTAAGCCGCCTCCGACCGGTTGGCGAACCGGCTTCCGGCACGTCCCGCGCTCTCCGCGGGGCGCCGCGCACCCGTCTGGCCTGCGACGTCAGTGCGGCCCGTGGCCGGCCGCCGGACCCCGAATGGTCGGCACATGACCCTTCTGGGTGACATCGATCGATGGCCCTGATGCGCGTGAAGGCCCCCTTCCCCTTGGGGCAGCCGAGGAAGGGGGCCTTCACGCGCTAGGGGAAGAGGACCGGTCCGCGGTTCAGCTCGCGTGGTGGTGGATCTCCCGCATGTCCTTGGCCGGGAGGGAGACGCCCGTCGACTCGATCTGCTCCAGCGGGAGCAGCGGCGCGAGCTCGGGGCGCTTCGGGGACAGGCCGTCGCCCATGGACTCGCCCTTGAGCTGACGGCGGATCCACGGCAGCAGGTGCACCTTCGTCCACTCGAGGTCCGAACGGCGCGAAGTGATCCAGGTGCTCGGCTCCTCGGACGCCGGCCACGGCTCACGCCAGTCGTCGGCGACCGGGACACCGAGGACCTCGGCCGCGCGCAGCGCGATCCGCCGGTGGGCCTCGGGGGTGAAGTGCAGCCGGTCGTCGCTCCAGGCGCGGCGGTCGTGCAGCGGGGCCATCGCCCACATGTCGACCATCTTGGCGCCGTGCCGGTCGGCGATCGCCCACAGATGCGCGTTGTAGATGCCGACCTTCCCCCGCAGGACGTGCATCACGGACAGGTACTTGGTGTCCGGCCCGTTGAAGATGAGCACCGGGATCCCGGCCTCGCGCAGCTTGGCGACCCCCGCCTCCAGCCGCGCGGCGACGGCGTCCACGTCCGCGCCGGGCACGATGATGTCGTTGCCGCCCGCGCACAGGGTGACCAGGTCGGGCTTCACCGCGAGGGCGATCGGGAGCTGCTCTTCGAGGATCTCGTCGAGCATCTTCCCGCGGAGGGCGAGGTTCGCGTACTGGAAGTCGGGCCTGCCTTCGGCGAGGATCTCCGCGAGCCTGTCCGCCCAGCCCCTGAAGCTGCCGTCGGGCAAGTCGTCGTTGAGTCCTTCGGTGAAGCTGTCACCGATCGCCACGTAGCTGTCGAATCCGTACACGTTGGGTCCCCTTCCGTCCGTGTGCCCCCGGTTGGTACTTGTACACCACAACTAACAGCTGAGAGCGCCCCTGCCATCCCATCTGACCGAAACCCGTGGTTCAGCCCGTTGACACAGTCTCTTATTTTGTCGGACGTCCATGCATCTCCATTACCGGGATGTACACTCCTGGGCTGCGTAGATTCCCCTCAAGAGGGCGTAAACCGGACACGGTATGTGGCGAACATCTCCCCGCCCGGGTGTTCGGGCTCATAGATCCGGCAGGCTGTAAGGGTGACCTCACGACCCTCGCGCGAGTCGCTCGCCCAGATCCTCGGCGGGCGGCGAGGCGCCATCGACGCGAGCATCCCGCCCGCGGCCTTCGTCCTCGGCTGGCTGATCGCCGGCCAGTCGATCGCCTGGGGCGCCGGGGTGGCCATCGGGGTGGCGGTGCTGCTCGGCGGGTACCGGGTCGCGCGCGGCGACAAGGCCCGCGCGGTCGTGGTGAGCCTCGCCGCGGTGATCGCCGCCGCGCTGATCGCCCTGCACACCGGCCGCGCCGAAGACTTCTTCCTCATCCAGCTGCTGTCCAATGTGGCCAGCGCGCTGCTGTGGGCGGCCAGCATCGTGGTCCGGTGGCCGTTGCTCGGCGTCGTGGTGGGGCTCGTCATCGGGCAGAAGACCCGATGGCGCCGTGATCCCGCGCTGCTGCGCGCGTACTCGCGGGCGAGCTGGGTGTGGGTCTTCCTCCAGTACACGCTGCGCGTCGTCGTGTACGGCTCGCTGTGGTGGAGCGGGCAGGTGGTCGCGCTCGGCATCGCCAGGACGGTGCTGTCCTGGCCGCTGGTCGCGGTGACGGTCGCCGTGAGCGGCTGGGTGCTGTACCGCACGCTGCCTCCGGAACATCCCGGCCTGCGGGTGGTGGAGGAGAACGGGGATCCCTCGGATTCCGCGCCCGATGGGCTGCCCAGGACATAAGGCGGCCCCCGGCGAGGGGGGAGGGTCCGGGGGCCGGGTCCTACGGTACCCGGAGTTCGGCCCCGGAGTCGATGGTTTGGTCTTTTAGGGCGCGTTTTTGGTGTTTTTCCAGGGTGGGACCGGCCGCGGTGCCCCTTCTCCGTAGGCGTCGACGGCGGCCAGCCAAGCGGCTCCGAGTACCCCGTCGGTGCTGGTCAGGACCTCGATGCCGGCGAGTTCGGCGCGGACCTTCGTCCCCACCGGCCCCTCTGGCGACAACACCCCGCCCACCAGGACGACCGGCGTGTCCTCCCCGGGATCCCGGGCGGCCATGACGTTCGTCACCAACAAGGTGGCCGCGCGGGTGGTGATCTCGTCCGCCGCCGGATCGCCTTCGCGGCAGGCCTCGCTGACGAACGGGGCGAACCTGGCGAGCCGGATCGGCGCTTCGGCGTTGGCGCTCGTGATGAGCGCGCGCCACAGCGGCGCCCGGTCGCTCGCCGGGTCCACTGCGGACGGTCCGAGCGCTTCGGTGAGCACGGCGCGCGCGAGCGGACCGGGTTCGCCGCCGCGGCCGAGAACATCCAAAGTGGAGCGAACGGCTTCACGGCCGAGCCAGTACGCCGAACCTTCGTCACCGAGCAACCAGCCGTAGCCGCCGACGGTGGACACCATGCGCCTGCCGCGGATCCGGCCGGCGATCGACCCGGTGCCCGCCACGAGCACCGAACCGTCCGGCGCGGAAGTCGCCGACGCGTAGGCGACCTCGGGATCGGGGACCGTCCGCACCGGACTGATTCCCGTGTCCCTCCAGGCGGCTTCGAAGATCTCCGCGATCGCCGGATCGCTCAGCTTGCTGACGCCCGCCATGCCGACGACGCACGCGGCGGTCGCGGCCGGATCCAGCCCGCCGAGCGCGCCGGTGATCGCGCTCGCGATCCGCGCCGCGGCTTTCGACGGCGGATGGGAATTGGGATTCGCCCCGCCCGCGCGCCCGGTACCGAGGACGGCGCCGGAGGCGTCGACGGCGATCGCTCGCGTCGACGTGCCTCCGGCGTCCACACCGATGACGTGGGTCACCGGGTCTTGGTCACCTTGAGCAGCCCGCGCGGGCTGTCCGGGTCACCGCCGCGCGCCAGCGAAAGGCCGAGCGCGATCCGCTGGATGGGCAGGATCTCCAGGATCGGAGCGACCTCTTCGGCGGACGGCGCGACACCGATCCGCAGCGCCGCGGGCACGTCGGCCGAAGCGGAGCCGACCGCGAGCACGTCCGCGCCGCGTTTGCCGACGGCTTCGAGGACCTCCTGCATCGCGTCCACTCCGTGTCCCTGGCTCGTCACGGCGAGCACGGCGGTTTCACCGTCGACCGCGGCGACCGGACCGTGCAACAGGTCCGCGCCGCTGTACGCGCGGGCCGCGAGGTAGCTGGTTTCGGCCAGCTTCAACGAACCTTCCAGCGCCGTGGCGTAGGAGTAACCGCGGCCCGTGGTGAGCACCCGGTCGACGAAGCGGTAGCGGTCCACCGCGCGCTGCACGCCTTCTTCGGAGCCGTCGAGGGTCTGCTGTGCGAGCTCGCCCAGCGTCTCCGCGTCCGCGCCCTTGCCGCCGCGGACCGCGTCGATCAGAAGGTAAAGCGAAAGCAAGGTGGCCGAGTAGGTCTTGGTGGCGGCCACCGCCTTTTCCAGTCCCGCGCCGATGTCGACGCCGAGTTCGGCGGCGGCGCGAAGCGGCGACTCCGGGGTGTTGGTGACCGAGACGGTCAGCGCTCCCTGGCGACGCGCGGTTTCGGTGACCTCGATGAGATCCGGGGATCCACCGCTTTGGCTTACTGTGATGAAGAGAACGTCCCGCAGATCGGGACGGGCGCCGTACAGAGTCGCGGTGGAGGGTGAGACGAGACCGCAGGGGAGACCGAGGAGTACTTCGATCAGGTACTTCGCATACAGGGCGGCGTGGTCGCTGGAGCCCCGGGCGGCGAGGAGTGCGAACCTGGGCGGGCGCTTGGAGATGGCTTCGGCCACCTCGGCGATTTCGGCCTGTCGCTCCACGATTCCTGCCAGAATGGCGGGTTGCTGGGAGATCTCCGCGGCCATGTGCTCGCCGGGGCGCTGTTCGGTCATCTCGTTCCCTTCCACCGGGACGTACTTCGTCCCCCGAGTAGGTCTAGACCAATGCTAGCCCGAATGGACGTTTGTGGTGAAGGGTACGTTTCCTAGCGGGGACGGTGCGCGTTTGAGTGGGAAGGCTTAGGGAGTCGGTCATGTTGGAGACAACCACCGCGAGTGAGGCGGGCGCTACGGCAGGGATGCGCGGGCAGCGCGAACCCAAGTACTGGGCGCTGAAACAGCATCTGCTCGATCTGCTCGACGCGTTGCCGCCCGGCTCGCCGATTCCGACGGAACGGGCGCTGGCGGGGGAATTCACCGTTTCGCGCACCACCGTCCGGCAGGCGCTCGCCGACCTCACCGCCGAGGGCAGGCTCCACCGTGTGCAGGGCAAGGGCACCTTCGCCGCCGAGCCGAAACTCGCGCAGCGCCTGCAGTTGTCGTCCTACACCGAGGACATGCGCAAGCAGGGGCTCAAGCCGTCGTCCAAGCTGCTGGAGATCGACGAACTGCCCGTCGAAGCCGATCTGGCGAAGCTGCTCGGAATCCGTGTCGGCGCGAAGATCCTTCGCCTTCGCCGTCTCCGGCTGGCTGATTCGCAGCCGATGGCCCTCGAGACCACGCATCTCCCGCTCGGCCGCTTCCGCGGTTTGCGCAAACATGTTTCCGCAGGTGGGTCCCTGTACGCCGTGCTGAGGGAGCACTACGGCGTCGAGCTCGAAAGGGCGGAGGAAACGATCGAGACCGCCCTCGCCGGGCCGCATGAAGCGGAGATGCTCGGCGCCGACGTCGGAATGCCGATGTTGCTCCTTTCGAGGCATTCCTTCGCCACCGACGGAAAACCGGTCGAGTTCGCGCGCGCGATCTACCGGGGTGACCGTTACAAATTCGTCACCACGCTACTTCCCTGACGAGTCAGGTAATTCCGGGAAAGATCGCTTTCCCGGAATTCATGCCGATTTCGCGGTGGCCCGCTCCCTGCCGTCGTGATTCAGTCGTCCCATGACTGACACGGCGGCGGGGATTCGGTGGGGGACGCCGGTGGCGCGCGGCGTGCTCGCGACGACGATCGTGGGCTCGGGCATGGCGATGCTCGACGGGACGATCATCAACGTCGCGCTACCGAGGATCGGCAAAGAACTCGATGCGTCCGTCGCGGGCCTTCAATGGATCCTCGACGGCTATCTGCTCGCGCTCGCCGCGTTGATCCTCGTCGCCGGATCCCTCGGCGACCGCTACGGCCGCCGCCGCATGTTCATCGTCGGCGTCGTCTGGTTCGGTGTCGCCTCCGGGCTGTGCGCCGCCGCGACGACCACCGAGTTGCTCGTCGCGACCCGGATCCTCCAGGGGATCGGGGGAGCTTTGCTCACGCCCGGCTCGCTGGCGATCCTTCAAGCGTCCTTCGCCCACGACGACCGGGCCCGCGCGATCGGTGCCTGGTCCGGGCTCGGCGGCATCGCGGCGGCGATCGGCCCGCTGCTCGGCGGCGTCCTCGTGCAGGTGTGGTCGTGGCGGCTGGCGTTCCTGATCAACCTGCCGCTCGCCGCCGTCTGCGTCCTGCTCGCCCGGCGCTACGTACCCGAGTCCCGTGACGAGGAGGCGACCGGGCATCCCGACTTCCTCGCGGCCGCCGTCGGCGCGATCGGGCTGGCCGGGCTGACCGGCGCGCTGGTCGAGGCGCCCGGACGCGGTATCGGTGACGTCGTCGTCCTGGTCGCCATCGTGCTCGGCGTCGCGGGGCTGGGGTCGTTCCTGGTGATCCAGCACCGCTCGGCCGACCCGCTGGTGCCGCCGAAACTGTTCCGCGACCGGACGTTCAGCCTCGCCAACGCGCTGACCTTCGTCGTCTACGCGGCGCTCGGCGGTGTGATGATGCTGATGGTCATGCAGTTGCAGGTGTCGCTGGGCTACTCGCCGACCGCGGCCGGGCTCGCCGGGCTGCCGATCACCGTCATCATGCTGCTGTTCTCCGGCCGGTCCGGCGCGCTCGCGCAGAAGATCGGTCCGCGTACGCAACTGGTCGCCGGCCCGATCCTGATCGGCGTGGGCATGCTCCTGCTGATGCGTGTCGGGCCGGGATCTTCGTACCTGGGGTCGGTGCTGCCCGCCGTCGTCGTGTTCGGCGCCGGGCTGGCGACGGTCGTCGCACCGGTGACCGCGACGGTGCTGGCCGCCGCTCCGGACCGATACGCCGGCGTCGCCTCCGGGGTCAACAACGCCATCGCCCGGTCGGGTGGCCTGCTCGCGATCGCCGTGCTGCCCGCCGTCGCCGGACTGTCCGGTGCCGCCTACACCGATCCGGTGGCGCTGACGGCGGGCTGGCGGACGGCGTTGCTGGTGTGCGCGGCCCTGGCGATCGGCGGTGGGCTGATCGCGCTCGGCATCCACAACGGTGTCCTCGACACACCTGCCGATGACACCGACAAGTCACCGCATCCGGGTGAATGCCTCCACTGCGGGGTCGACTCGCCGCCGACGCACGTCCGTCCCGCCGGACACACGTGATCGGAGCCGGAACTCGCGGGCTTGAAGGCGGAACTCGCGAGATCCGGCCCCAATCACGCGAGATCCGGCTTCACGCACGCGAGATCCGGCTTTACGCACGCGAGTTACGCGAGCAGGTCGGCCAACGTCGCCGGGTCCAGGTTGCCGCCCGAAACGACCGAAACGACCTTGCCCGGCGGCAGCGTGTCCCGGTGGGAAAGGAACGCGGCGGTCGCGGTGGCGCCGCTCGGCTCGGCGACCAGGCGGGCCTGGTGCGCCAGCGTCCGGACGGCCTCCCGGATCTCCTCCTCCGAAACGGTGATGACGTCGTCGAGCACCGACTGGAGGTGGGCGAAGGTCAGGTCCGACGGCTGGGCGCGCAGGCCGTCGGCGCTGGTGCGGGCCCGCAGGTCCATCGGCCACTCGATCCGCCTGCCCGCGCGAAGGCCCTCGGCGGTGTCGCCGGCCAGTTCCGGCTCGACGCCGATGACCTTCGCGTCCGGCAGCAGTTCCTTGATCGCCGTGCCGACGCCCGAGGCCAGCCCGCCGCCGCTGAGCGGCACGAGCACGACGCCGGCGTCCGGCAGGTCTTCGGCGATCTCCAGGCCGACGGTGCCCTGCCCGGCGATGACGTCGCGGTGGTCGAACGGCGGGATCATGGTGAGCCCTCGTTCGTCGGCGACGGCGAGCGCGGAGGATTCCTGTGCGTCGATCGGGACCTCGATGACCTCGGCGCCGAGCGCCTTGGTGGCTTCGACCTTGGCGCGCGGGGCGACGTCCGGAACGAGGATCACCGCGGGAATCCCGAATCGCTTCGCCGAGTACGCGACCGCTTGCGCGTGGTTGCCACTGGAAAACGCGACGACGCCGCGGGCGCGCTGATCTTCGTTCAACGCGGCGATCGCATTGTACGCGCCGCGCACCTTGAAAGCGCCGATCGGCTGAAGGCTTTCCGGTTTGAGCCACAACGGCGCCCACCCTTGTTCCAGTAACGGGGTGCGCACCGCGACGCCTTTGACACGGCTTGCCGCGTCGCGGATTTCCTCGATCGATACCAGGTCCATACGTCCGATTATGTCAAGGAGTTGTGAGCCGTGGACAGTCCTTTATGGACAGACGACGTGGCGCTGCTCACGTGCGGACAACGAAGGGAGCATCCCGTGCGCCTTAGTCGTTAGGACCGGTGAGGACCGACTAGCAGCAGAACGGGATCATGACCAAGGAGACCACGGAGAAAACCGAAAAGACGGAAAAGCAAGGCCGGATCATCCAGGTGACGGCGGCCGCGATGGCCGCGATCACCGCGGCGCTGCTGGGTTCCACGCTCGGCGTGGCCGGGACGGTGGCGGGTGCCGGGCTGGCGAGCGTGATCACGACGCTCGGCGGCGAACTGTACCTGCGTTCGCTGCAACGGACGAAGGACGCGGCACTGAAGGCGCGAGTGGTGCTGACCGTTCCCGGGCGCCGCAAGGTGCTCGACCCGGCGGAGCAGGAGGCGGAGCAGGAGACGGTCCGGCTCACCCCGGCGAAGGAGGACGAGCCGTCCGCGCGGAAGTTCAAACCGCGCTGGGCGGTGATCGCCGGAGTCAGCGTGGCGGCGTTCGCGGTGGCGCTCGTCGCGATCACCGGCTTCGAGGGGGCGACCGGGAAGACCTTCGGTGGTGGGACCGGGACGACCATAGGGAAGATCATCGGCGGCGGGCAGCCCCAGGAGCGGCAGGACAAGCACGACACCCCGCCGGCGACGACGCCTTCGGAGACGCGGGAGAACCAGCCCGAGAAGACGCCGTCGACCACGCCGACCCCGTCGACGACCCCGACGGCCCCCACGACCACGCAGGCGCCTCCGACGACGCAGTCCACGACGCCTTCGACCTCCCAGGCGCCCCCGACGACGCCGTCCGCTCCCGCCTCGAACACCCCCGTGCCCTGATCCCCTTCCCGCATTTCGTCCTCTGAATGCGGTAGTTCGCGCTGCCAACTACCGCATTCAGAGGACGAAATGCGTGGGTCGGGGGAGTCAGGGGAGGGTGGAGCGGAGGGTCCGGGCGGCCGCTTCGGGGTCTTCGGCCTCGGTGATCGCGCGGACGACGACGATCCGCGACGCCCCCGCGTCCAGCACCTCGGGCAGCCGCTCGGCGTCGATGCCGCCGATCGCGAACCACGGCCGCGTCGTCCCGGACGCGGCCGTCGAGCGCACCAGGTCGAGCCCCGGGGCGGAGCGGCCCGGTTTCGTCGGGGTCGGCCAGCACGGGCCGGTGCAGAAGTAGTCCACGCCGGCCTCCCCGGCGGCGGCCGTGGCCTGTTCGGCCGAATGGGTGGACCGGCCGATCACCACGTCGTCCCCGAGCACGCGACGGGCGAGCGACACCGGGATGTCGTCCTGGCCAAGGTGCAGCACGTGCGCGCCGACGGCGAGCGCGACGTCCGCGCGGTCGTTCACCGCCAGCAGCTTGTCGTGCTTCTCGCACGCCTCCGCCAGCACTTCCAGTGCGGCGATCTCGTGTTTCGCCTCGATCGGCGCACCGCCGGTCTTGTCCCTCAGCTGGATGATGTCGACCCCGCCGGCCAGTGCGGCGTTGGCGAATTCGGCGAGATCGCCGCGGCCGGACCGGGCGTCGGTGCAGAGGTACAGGCGGGCGTCCGCGAGCCGGGCGCGGATCAGCGAACCAGACAGGGTGGGCATGGCGGCGACGGTACTCGCGCGCTACGGTGGGGTGGTCCGCACGGGAGCCCGAGGACGGGCTGAGAGGGAGCCGGGACCGCTCCGACCGTGGAACCTGATCCGGGTCATGCCGGCGCAGGGAGCGTGATCTCATGAGAGAACTTTCGGTTGTCGGCGGCGGGGTCATCGGCCTCTCGGTCGCTTGGCGCGCGTCCGCACGCGGCCATCGCGTCACCGTGTACGACCCCGAGCCGGGGCGCGGCGCGTCGTGGCTCGCAGGCGGCATGCTCGCGCCTGTCACCGAGGCATGGCCCGGCGAGGAAGACGTCCTCAAGCTCGGCGAAGCGTCGCTGCGGCGCTGGCCCGATTTCGCCCGTGACCTGGCGGAAGAGGGTGTGGACCCGGGTCTTTCGCCGCACGGCACGCTCGTCGTCGCGCTGGACAGCGCCGACGCGGGCAACCTCGAAATGCTCGCCGCGTACCTCGCCGAGCTAGGCCGCGAGGTCGAGCGGCTGACCGGCCGCGAGGTCCGCCGCGCCGAACCCGGGCTCGCCGGGTCCGTCCGAAGTGGACTCCTCGTGCCCGGAGATCTGGCCGTGGACAACAGAAGGCTGCTGCACGCGCTCCGCCACGCCTGCGGCGCGCACGGCGTCGAGTTCCGCCACGAGACGGTCACCGACCTCGAAAGCCTCGACGGCGACGTCGTCCTCGCCGCGGGAGCCTGGACCGGGCGGCTGCATCCCGCGCTCGACGGCGCCGTCCGCCCGCTCAAGGGCGAGATCCTCCGCCTCCGGCCGCGACGGGGTTGCCTGCCACCACCGAAACGCACGGTCCGCGCGATGGTCGAAGGCCGCCCGATCTACCTCGTCCCGCGCGACGACGGTCAGCTCGTACTCGGCGCGACCCAGTACGAGGCCGGTTTCGACGAGACCGTCACCGTCCGAGGCGTTCGTGAGCTGCTCGAAGGCGCGGAGCGCGTCTTCCCGGGCCTCACCGAATACGAACTCGTCGAGACCGCCGCCGGGCTTCGCGCGGCGAGTGTCGACACGATGCCCTTCATCGGTGAGCTGGGCGAAGGTGTCTTCGCCGCGACAGGTCACCATCGCAACGGTCTCCTGATGGCCCCGGTCACCGCGGACGCCGCGGTCGCCTGGCTGGACGGAGTGCCGTTGCCGGACGAGGTCGCGGCGGCCACGCCGTCGCGGCGAAGCGAGGAGCGGGTGTGATGGAGATCCAGGTCAACGGCCAGTGGCGCGAATTCCCCGACGGGACCACGGTCGAGGGCGTGCTGGAGGCGCTGGGCACGGCGACACAGGGGGTCGCGGTCGCGGTGGACGGCGTGGTCGTCCGGCGCGGCGAATGGCCGGAAGCGGTGGTGCGCAAGGGCGCCAGCGTCGACATCCTCACCGCTGTGCAAGGAGGCTGAAATGGACGGCGACCACCTCGTCATCGGCGAGCACAAGCTCTCGTCGCGGTTGATCATCGGCACCGGCGGCGCGGGCAACCTCGCCGTGCTGGAACGCGCGCTGGTGGCGTCCGGCACGGAACTGACCACCGTCGCGATGCGCAAGGCCGACGCCGAAGGCGGCTCTGGCGTCCTCGAACTGCTTCGCCGCCTCCGCATCCGCCTGCTGCCCAACACCGCCGGCTGCCGGACGGCCGCCGAAGCGGTCCTCACCGCGCAGCTCGCCCGCGAAGCGCTCGAGACCGACCTCATCAAGCTGGAGGTCCACGCCGACGACCGCACACTGCTGCCGGACCCGTTCGAGACCCTCGAAGCGGCCGAACAGCTCGCCGCGGACGGCTTCACCGTGCTCGTGTACACCAACGACGACCCGGTGCTGGCGCTGCGGCTGGAGGAGGCGGGCTGCGCGGCGGTGATGCCGCTCGGCGCGCCCATCGGCACCGGTCTCGGCATCCGGAACCCGCACAACATCGAGCTGATCGTGTCGCGCGCGGGGGTCCCGGTGATCCTCGACGCCGGGATCGGCACGGCTTCCGACGCGACGCTGGCGATGGAGCTCGGCTGCGACGCCGTCCTGCTTTCCACCGCCGTGACCAGGGCCGCGGACCCCGAACGGATGGCGTCGGCGATGCGGGCCGCCGTCACCGCGGGGCGGCTGGCCGCCGGCGCGGGGCGGATCCCGCAGCGGTTCTGGGCGCACGCGTCGAGCCCGCCCCGGTAACCCTTTTGTACGGTTCACGGCCTTCACGGCGAGTTCGCACCGGAAGCCCGTATGGTTGACGGCACTTTCCGGAGGCGCACCCGCCGCCGTGTACCCAGAGGAGCCAGTGGTGACCACGTCAGCGGTCCAGGACGTTTCGGGCAGGTTGTTCCTGGCGGTGGGCAGGCTGTCCCGGTCACTGCGCCAGGCGGGCGTGCCCGGGCCAGGCCACGGCGCGATCTCGGCGCTCGCCACGCTCGTGCACTACGGCCAGCTCCGGCTGGGTGACCTCGCGGCGAAGGAAGGCGTCGCCGCGGCCACCATGTCGAGGATCGTCGCTTCGCTGGTCGAAGCGGGCTACGTCAGCCGTGAATCGGACCCGATCGACAGGCGTGCCTGGCTCGCGGAGGCCACCGAAGAGGGCGAGAGGCTGGTTTCCGGCGTCCGGTCGACGCGCGTGAACGAACTGGGCAAACGCCTCGAACGGCTGAGCCCGGAGCACCAGGCGGCCTTGGCGGCGGCCCTTCCGGCGCTCGAAGCGCTCATCGCGGACGAAGAGCGCTGAGTTCCGCGACTTCGGCGCGAAGGGCGCGGAGCTCGTCAAGGATCTCCTTGTTGGCCTGGGCCTGCGTTTCGGCCTGCTTCGCCTCTTCCTCGCGGATGTCCTGGCGAAGCTCGTCCTCCATCCCGCTGACCACCACGGCGATGAAGAGGTTCAGCACCGCGAAGCTGGACACGAGGATGTAGACCACGAAGAACACCCAGGCCATGGGTGCTTCCTTCATGACCTCCTTGGCGATGTCCGGCCATGCCTCGCCGGTCATCACCTGGAACAGCGTGAACAGCGACGTGCCGAGGTCGCCGAAGTTCTCCGGCGAGATCGCGCCGAACAGCTTCGTCGCCATCACGCCCGCGACGAAGATGATCAGCGCGAGGAGCGCGGCGATCGAAGCCATCCCGGGGATCGACGCGAGCAGGCCGGTGACGACCTTCCGCATCGACGGCACGACCGAGATCAGCCGCAGCACGCGCAGGACCCGCAACGCCCGCAGCACCGCGAACGGGCCGGTCGTCGGGATCACCGCGATCCCGACGACGACCAGGTCGAAGATGTTCCACGGGTCGCGGAAGAACTTCCCGCGATAGGCGTAGAGCTTCGCGCCCAGTTCGAGGACGAAGATCCCGAGCGCGATGTAGTCGACCGTGTGCAGCAGGCTCCCGTACTCCGCGAGCATTCTCGTGGAGGTCTCCAGGCCGAGCGTGACGGCGTTGAAGACGATCACCGCGATGATGAAGTTCTGGAAGCGGCGGTCTTCGACGACCCTGGCCACCGTTTCGCGTCCGGTCACGGCGCAGATCGTAACCGGACGGGTGCTCAGTGCCCGGGCGCAAGCCGCCAGAACGCCGAAACCGGACCGACCTTCGCACCCATCGGGTAGGCGTTTTCGACCGCGTGTGAAACGAACCACTTGCCGTAGCGGGCGGCCTCCACGACGGACATCCCCTTCGCGAGACCGGCCGTCAGCGCCGACGCCATGGTGTCCCCGGCGCCGTGCGTGTGCTGGGTCGCGAACCGCTCGCCCGGCAGTTCGACGAACGTGGAACCGTCGAAGAGCACGTCGACGCATTCGGGGTCGGAGACGAGGTGGCCGCTCTTCACGAGCACGTACTTCGGCCCGAGCCGGTGCAGCACGACGGCCGCCTGGTGCATCTGTTCACGGGTGGTCACGGTCATCCCGGTCAGCAGGCGGACCTCGTCGAGGTTCGGCGTGAGGACGGTCGCGCGCGGCAGGAGCTCGTCCCGCAGCGCGACCAGCCCGGCCTCGTCGAACAGCGGATGACCGTGCATCGACGCCGCGACCGGGTCGACCACGAACGGCACCTTGCTGTCGCGGCCGATCTCGGCCTTGTCGCACGCCGCGGCGACGGCGTGGATGATCTCGGCCGAGGCGAGCATGCCGGTCTTGGCCGCGTTGACGCCCATGTCGGCCGCGACGGCCTCGATCTGGCCCGCGACGATCCGCGCCGGGATGTCCGTGCGGTCGTGCACGCCGAGGGTGTTCTGGACGGTCACGGCGGTGACCGCGACCAGACCGTGCACGCCACAGGTGAGGAACGTGCGCAGATCCGCCTGAAGGCCGGCGGCGCCGCCGGAGTCGGACCCCGCGATGGTCAGCGCCGACGGCGGGCTCGGGTTCTCGCTCATGGGTTCATTTTCCACGCGCGTTCTCAGAGGGTCAGGACGAGCTTCCCGGTGACCCTGCCACCTTCGCCGGCTTCGTGCGCCTTCGCGACGTCCTCGAGAGGGAAGGTCTGGTCGACGTGGACGCGCAGTTCACCCTTCTCGACGAGGCCGGTCAGCGCTAGTAGACCGATCTCGTCGGGCTCGGCGAGTATCCCCGACGTCCGCACGCCGAGCTTCTCCGCCTTCGTCACGACAGCCTCGCTCGGGCCGCCGGGCACCGCGATCAGCAGGCCGCCCGGTTTCACCGCGTCGAGCCAGCGCAGGTCGCTCTGCTCGCCGACCAGCCCGAACACGACGTCCACATCGGACACGGTCGCGCTCTCGTCGCGGTAGTCGATCGGCTCGTCGACGCCGAGCTCGCGGAGAAAGTCGTGTTTCCCGGCGCTCGCCGTGCCGAGGACGTACGCGCCACGTGCCTTCGCCACCTGGACGGCGAGGTGCCCGACCCCGCCCGCGGCCGCGTCGATCAGCACACGCTGCCCCGGCCGGACGTCGGCGATGTCCACGAGGCCCTGCCAGGCGGTGAGCCCGGCGAGCGGCAGTCCGGCGGCCTGCTCGTGGGTGAGGTTCGCGGGTTTGCGTACGAACTGGCGGGCGGGCGCCGCCACGTATTCGCCGTAGCCGCCGGCCTGCCGAGGGAACCACGGGAAGCCGAGGACCTCGTCGCCGACGGCGAAACGCGTGGTGCCGACGCCGAGCTCCTCCACCACCCCGGAGACGTCCCAGCCGAGGACGAACGGTGGCTCGCCCATGAAGACGCCGTAGGCCCGGGTTTTCCAGTCGACCGGGTTGACGCCGGCCGCGCGCACCCGCACGAGCACCTCCGTCGGGGCGGGGGACGGCCGATCGGTTTCGGTCACCTCCAGCACTTCCGGCCACCAAGCCGCTGCTGGGTCACGACGCGCATGGAAAGCTCCTCCGTTGTCGGTGCTTTCCATGCTCGGGCGCTTGGTCTCTTTTCGCTAGAAGGCACTTATAGTGAAGTGCCGGAATCCCCGTGGGACATCTACCTGCGGAACTGCCCGTGTCGAGACGTCCTCGATCTGCTCGCCAACAAGTGGACCGCGCTCGTGCTCGGCGCGTTGTCGCGGCGGCCGCACCGGTTCGGTGAGTTGCGCCGCGCCGTCGGCGGGATCAGCCAGAAGATGCTGACGCAGAATCTGCGTGCCTTCGAACGCGACGGCCTGGTCACGCGCACGGTCTTCCCGACCACGCCGCCGACCGTCGAGTACGCGCTGACCGAACGCGGCGCGAGCGCGGGCACGCTGCTCATGGCGGTCAGCGAATGGTCCGTCGCCAACTTCGACGGGATCCTCGAATCGCGGAAGGAGTACGACTCGCGGGTGATGGAGCCCGTCAGCTGACCTCGTGAGTGGCAAGGACGGTTCTAACCGTCATTACCACTCACGAGCCCAGCACCTACCGCAGCCTCCAGAACGGCGACACCGGCCCTACCCCGGCCCCCAGCGGATACGACTCCGCCACACAGCGCTCGATGAACCGCTTCCCCTCGGCGACGGCGGTCGGCACGTCCGCCCCCTTCGCCAGCGAAGACGTGATCGCCGAAGCCATCGTGTCGCCGCCGCCGTGCGTGTTCCGGGTATCGAAGCGGGGCCCGCTCAGCTCCACCCAGGACTCACCGTCGGACAACAGGTCCACACAGTCCTGAGCCGCGTCGAGATGCCCGCCCTTCACCAGCACCCACTCGGACCCGAACTCCAGCAACGCCTCCGCCGCCTCGCGCTGAGTCGATGGCCCGGTCACGGAAACGCCGGTCAGCAGCCGCACCTCGTCCAGGTTCGGCGTGATCAGCGTGGCGCGCGGGAAGAGTTCGGTGCGGATCGCCTCCAGCGCCTCCTCGCGCAGCAACGCGTGCCCGGTCATCGAAGCGGCGACGGGGTCGACGACGAACGGCGTGTCCGACGAGCGTCCGATGTGGACTTCGTCGAGGGTCTTCGCGACGGCGTTGATGATCTCGGCCGTCGCGAGCATGCCGGTCTTCGCCGCGTCGACGCCCATGTCCGTGGCGACGGCCTTGATCTGCCCGGTGACGACGTCGACCGGGATCTCGCTGAACCCCTGCACACCCAGCGAGTTCTGCACGGTGACCGCGGTGAGCGCGACCATCCCGTGCACCCCGTTGGCGAAGAAGGTGCGCAGGTCTGCCTGGATGCCCGCACCACCACCGGAATCCGATCCGGCGATGGTGAGGGCCGTCCTGGGCGTGGCTGTCACTGATTGACCACCGGCAGGTACACCTTGTTGCCCTGCTCGGCGAATTCGTGCGACTTCTCCTCCATGCCCGCCTCGATGGCCTCCACAGTGGACAGTCCGTGTTCCTCGGCGTACTTGCGGACGTCCTGGGTGATGCGCATCGAGCAGAACTTCGGCCCGCACATCGAGCAGAAGTGCGCCGTCTTCGCCGGCTCCGCGGGCAGCGTCTCGTCGTGGTACGCGCGGGCGGTGTCGGGGTCCAGCGACAGGTTGAACTGGTCGTTCCAGCGGAATTCGAAGCGGGCCTTGGAAAGCTCGTCGTCCCACTCCTGCGCGTACTGGTGCCCCTTGGCGAGGTCGGCGGCGTGTGCGGCGATCTTGTAGGTGATGACGCCGGTCTTCACGTCGTCGCGGTTCGGCAGGCCGAGGTGCTCCTTCGGCGTGACGTAGCAGAGCATCGCCGTGCCGTACCAGCCGATCTGCGCCGCGCCGATGGCCGAGGTGATGTGGTCGTACGCCGGCGCGATGTCGGTCGCGAGCGGGCCGAGGGTGTAGAACGGCGCCTCGCCGGTCAGCTTCTCCTCGAGTTCGACGTTCTCCTTGATCTTGTGCATCGGCACGTGGCCGGGGCCTTCGATCATCACCTGGACGTCGTGCTCGCGGGCGATGTGGGTGAGCTCGCCCAGCGTCTCCAGTTCGGCGAACTGCGCGCGGTCGTTGGCGTCGGCGATCGAGCCGGGCCGCAGGCCGTCACCGAGCGAGAACGTGACGTCGTACTCGCGCAGGATCTCGCAGAGTTCGGCGAAATTGGTGTACAGGAACGATTCCTTGTGGTGCGCGAGGCACCACGCCGCCATGATCGAGCCGCCGCGCGAGACGATGCCGGTGACCCGGCGCGCGGTCAGCGGGATGTAGCGCAGCAGTACCCCGGCGTGCACGGTGACGTAGTCGACGCCCTGCTCGCACTGCTCGATGATCGTGTCGCGGTAGACCTCCCACGACAGCTTTTCCGGCTCCCCGTTGACCTTTTCCAGTGCCTGGTAGATCGGCACGGTGCCGACCGGCACCGGCGAGTTGCGGATGATCCACTCGCGCGTCTCGTGGATCCGCTTGCCGGTGGAGAGGTCCATGATCGTGTCGGCGCCCCAGCGGGTGGCCCACACCATCTTGTCGACCTCCTCCTCCACGGAGGACCAGACGGCCGAGTTGCCCATGTTGGCGTTGATCTTCACCAGGAACTTCTTGCCGATGATCATCGGCTCGGTCTCCGGGTGCTTGCGGTTGGCGGGGATCACCGCCCGGCCGCGCGCGACCTCGTCCCGCACGAATTCCGGCGAGCAGCGCTCGCGTGCCGCGACGTACTCCATCTCGCGGGTGATGACGCCCTGTTTCGCCCAGCCGAGCTGGGTGTTGTGCTCACGACCGTCGGCCCAGCCGGCGCGCAGCCGATGAAGTCCACTGTGGACATCGATCTGCGCGTCGTCGTCGGTGTACGGGCCGGAGGTGTCGTAAACGTCGAAATGCTCGCCGTTCGAAAGATCGATCCGCCGCGCGGGGACCCGGAGACCGGATTCCGTCTGGTGATAGACCTTCCGGGAACCGGTGATCGGCCCGGTGGTCACGGTCGGCGTGATGCCCTGGGCATTCTCAAGCGTCGTCAACGACGTTCACTCCCTACGCCGGCATTACCCGGTCAGGTTCATGCGGTCGGCGGCGCCGGGTCCTCTGGAAAGACACCAGCCGCCCTCTCAGCCCGCCATGGCGCGAGCTCCCGCGGTTGTTTGGTTGTGCCCCGACCATGCCACGCCGGGGCGCGGACAATCAACCCTCCAAGGCGACGGTCACTCCGAAGCCGACCAGGACACCGCCGGACGTGCGCTCCAGCCACAGCTTGACGCGATCGCGGCGCAGCCACTCACCCAGGCGTGTGACCAGCAGGGCGAGCGACGAAGACCAGACGATGTCGACGGCGATCCACACCGCGACGCACAGCAGCAGCGGCCACGGCCCGGCGTCGGAGGGGACGAACTGGGGGAGGAACGAGATCGCCAACACGCCCGCCTTCGGGTTGCTCACGTTGATCAGGAAGCCGGAGCGGAAGCCGCGCCCGCGATGCGCATGACGTCGTAGGCGACCTGGGAGGCGATGAGGAGCGCGGTCAGGCCGAAGACCGCGGCGAGTCCCCAGAACGCGACGCCCGCCTCGATACCCGCGACGGTGGCGAACGCGTTCCGGCGTGAGCCCTTCGCCGACCGCTTGATGAGCATCACCGTCGCCGGGCCGGGGATCGCATCGCCATGAGGAAGGCGGCAACGCGATTCTCTGGGCCGACATGTCGACGGCGTTAGCGGTTCACCGGTTTGGAGCATGTGCGCGCCGGGGATTCACGACAGAATCCCGGAGGTTCTGCACCGTTACAGAAGTCTGGGGTGGATATGCGAAAACTCGTGCTCCCGGCACTGGCAGGCGTGCTGATCGCGGGGCTGGTCCCGGCGGTGGCCGCGGCACAGGGCGGTGAGGCGCCCGGAGCGCCCGGCGCCCATCCGAGCTGGCTCCCGGCGGACAAGACCGGCTTCGGCACCGCCCGCGAACGGGCGAGCAACGTCTGGTTCACCCTCCAGGGCGGCCGGATGTCCGAGGTCTACTACCCGGATCTGTCCACGCCGGGCGTTCGCGCGCTCGACCTCGTCGTCACCGACGGGACGAGCTTCGCGACGGTCGATTCGTCGGCCAAGGCGCAGCGGGTGCGCCGTACCGACGGCCTCACCTACGAACAGACGATCACCGACGACCAGCGCCGCTGGAAGCTCCGCAAGACCTACGTCACCGACCCGGCGCGCACGAGCGTGCTGATCGACGTCGACTTCGTTTCGCTGACCGGCCGCCCGTACCAGGTGTACGCGGTCGCGGATCCCGATCTCACGAACGAAGGATCCGACGACTCCGCACGTACCGATGGGGTGAACGGGGTCGCGTCCGACGCGAAGACCGCGGCCGCGCTGGCGGCGGAACCGGCGTTCTCGCGGAGTTCCGTGGGCTATTCGGGTTCCTCCGACGGCATCACGCAGCTGACGAAATCCTTCACCCTCAAGGATTACGCGACCGCGGCCAAGGGAAACGTGCTGATCACCGGGCAGACGTCCGCCGACGGTGTCCGCTCGCGGGACTTCACGCTTTCGCTCGGCATGGGCGCTAAGGACGCCGACGCGCTCGCCAACGCGAAAGCCTCGCTACGGCGCGGATTTTCCGACACCGCCCGCGCGTACGACCGCGGCTGGAAGCAGTACCTCCGCCAGGTGAAGGACGCGCCGTCGTCGCTCAAGACCAAGCAGGAACGGGACCTCTACCAGGCGTCCGTGCTCATGCTCGCGGCGAGCGAGGACAAGATCCACCAAGGGGCGCTCATCGCGTCGCCGAGTATGCCGTGGCGGTTCGGGAACAACGACCCGGAATGGTCGCCGTCGGGTACCTATCACCTGGTCTGGCCGCGGGACCTCTACCAGATCGCGACCGGTCTGCTCGCCGCCGGCGACCGCGACGCCGCCAACCGGTCGATCGACTACATGTTCGGGACGCAGCAGCTGCCGGACGGGCATCTGCCGCAGAACAGCCACGTCGACGGCACGCCGTACTGGACGTCCATCCAGCTCGACGAGACCGCGCTGCCGATCGTGCTCGCCCAGCAGCTCGGCCGCACCGACGTGAAGACGTGGCAGGGTGTGCGCAAGGCGGCGGAATTCCTGTTGTCCTACAAGGCGGACAACGGGCACGCGTCGCCGTACAGCCAGCAGGAACGCTGGGAAGAACAGGACGGCTACTCGCCTTCGACGATCGCCGCGGTGATCGCCGGGCTGGTCTGCGCGGCCGACATCGCCAAGGCGAACGGCGCCGCCGCCGACGCGAAGCGCTACCTCGACACCGCCGACGCGTTCAAGGCGAAGCTCGCCCAGTGGACGGTGACCACGAACGGCCCGCTGTCGAAGGACCCGTACTTCGTCCGGCTGACCAAGGACGGCATCGCGAACAACGGCACGAAGTACAACCTGGGCAACTCCAGCGTGACCATGGACCAGCGTGCCGTGACCGACGCGGGATTCCTCGAACTGGTGAGGCTGGGCATCTACCGCGCCGACGATCCGGTGATCAGGAACAGCGTCAAGGTCACCGATGCCGACATCGCCTTCACCACCCCGACGGGTCAGTTCTGGCACAGGTATACGAAGGACGGCTACGGCGAGAAGGCCGACGGGTCACCGTGGGACTACATCTTCCCGGCGGAAAGCCGGACCACTTTCGGGCGACTCTGGCCGCTGCTGGCGGGTGAACGCGGCGAGTACGACCTCGCCAATGGTGACCGTGGTACGGCCGCGAAGCGCCTTCGCGACCTGGGGCGCGTCAGCAGCTCCGGGGACACGATGCCGGAGCAGGTCTGGGACGAGAACGCGCCCTCGGGGCAGCCCGGCTTCCCGGCGGGCACCCCGACCGCGTCCGCGACGCCGCTGGCCTGGACGCATGCGCAGTACCTCCGGCTCGCGTGGTCGGTGGAGGCGGGGAAGGTGATCGAACAGCCGCGGGTGGTGCGGTGCCACTTCCTGGGCTGCTGACCCTCCCGTGAACGCTATGAAAGGTCCTTTCCTTGCAAAATTTGCAAGGAAAGGACCTTTCATAGCACGCGGGGCAGCTGCGAGAGGGTCAGTCGTCGGCGGACTCGGGCCGCGCTTCCGGCAGCCATGTGTTGCCCGGAACGCCCCATTTGTTCGCCTTGAGCATCTTCTTCGCCGCACGGGCGTGGCGCCCGACGAGCCGGTCGAGGTAGATGAAGCCGTCCAGGTGATCGGTCTCGTGCTGCAGGCAGCGCGCGAAGTAACCGGTGCCTTCGACCTCGATCGGATTGCCGTCGACGTCGAAGCCGGTGACCTTCGCCCACGAAGCGCGGCCGGTCGGGTACGACTCGCCGGGCGCCGACAGGCAGCCTTCCCAGTCGTCGTCCGGATCCGGCATCGTCTCCGGGATCTCCGACGTCTCGAGCTTCGGGTTCACCACGGCGCCCTTGTGGCGCGTGCCCTCGTCGTCGGGGCAGTCGTAGACGAACACGCGCAGGTCGAGGCCGATCTGGTTGGCCGCGAGGCCCACCCCTTCGGCGGCGTACATGGTCTCGAACATGTCGTCGATGAGCGTGCGCAGCTTGGCGTCGAACTCGGTGATCTCCCGAGTCGGGTTGTGCAGCACGGGCTCGCCGGCGATCACGATGGGATGGACGGTCACGCGCGCAGTTTAGTCGGACCCTTCTGGTACACCCTTACCCATGACGCGCCGACGTCGTTACCGAGGCCGGGCGCCGCATCCGTGGTCTAATGGCGCCGCGGAATGACAAGCCTGTGGTTTCACGCCCGCCGAGCACTGACCTGATTGCGAGGAGTCGGATGGACGCCGCGGAGTCGATGGCTGAGCCCGACCAGCCGTCCCCGTCGGAGACCGTGAACGGCCTCAGCGAGCGCGAGCTCGACATGCTCGCGTTCGAACGGCAGTGGTGGAAGTACGCCGGCGCGAAGGAACAGGCCATCCGCGAACGCTTCTCTATGTCGTCGACGCGCTACTACCAGTTGCTGAACCGGCTGCTCGAGAAGACCGAAGCCATGCAGGCCGATCCGATGCTGGTGAAGCGCCTGCGAAAGACGCGAGCGGCCCGGCAGCGCAATCGCGCGGCCCGGCGACTGGGGATCGATCTCTCATGAGTCTGTTTTCGGGTCTGTCCCGGCCGATGAAGGCCGCCGGACTGGCCTTGGTCGGTGTCGCCGTGATCGCCGCCGTGATCGGCGGCATCACCCTGACCAGCGGCGGCGGTGACTCGGACACCGCGACGCCGCCCGGCAGCACGCCCACGTCCTCGGACGGCGCGACGCAGCCTTCGTCCCCGGCGCCGGGTTCGCCCTCCGCCGGCACGCCGCCCGCGTCGTCGGCGCCTCCGTCGAGCGCGCCCGCGAGTTCGGCGCCACCTGCGAGCCAGCCAGGGCAGACGGGTCAGCCCGGCCAGCCAGGGCCGGGACAGCCCGGCGGTGATCAGCAGGCGTCGCACAAGTGGGTGACGGTGCGCGTCTACAACAACAGCACGATCCGGGGTCTCGCCGAGCAGGCCGCGAAGGACTTCCGCGCCTCCGGCTGGAACGTCTCCGAGGTCAAGGGCTACCCGGGCAGGCTCCCCGAGACCGTGGCGTACTACCGGCCGGGCACCGACGAGGAAGCGGCCGCGAAGGCGCTGGCGCTGGAATTCGGTTTCCGCGCCGAGCCCAGGTTCAAGGAGATCGAAAACATCGGCCCGGGCGTGATCGTCATCCTCACCAAGGACTACAAGACCAACGACAAGGACGGCTCCTAGCCGATCCGTGAAAGGGCCCTCTCCCTCGCGAGGAAGAGGGCCCTTTCACGTACTTCAGACCTGGGTCTGCGCGTACGCCTCCAGCGCGGCGAGCTGAGCCGGGTCGAGCGACGGCCGCACGGCCTTGGCCGCCTTCGCCAGATGCTCGGCGGTGACCTCCTTGGCCTCCAGCGATTCGCGCATCGCGGTCAGCGCGGCCTCCCGGATCAGCGCCGCGCAGTCAGCCGCCGAATAACCGTCCAAAGTGGCCGCATAGGCCGCGAGGTCCACATCGGACGCGAGCGGCGTGTTCTTGGCGCTGGCGGCCAGGATCGCTTCGCGCGCGTGCGCGTCCGGCGGCGGGACGTAGACGCGGCGCTCCAGCCGTCCGGGCCGCAGGAGGGCCGGGTCGACCAGTTCCGGCCGGTTCGTCGCACCGAGGACGACGACCTCGCGCATCGGCTCGACACCGTCCAATTCGGTCAGCAGGGCCGCGACGACGCGGTCCGACACGCCGGAATCCGAGGACTGGCCGCGGCGCGGGGCGAGCGCGTCGATCTCGTCGAGGAAGATCAGCGACGGCGCGGCCTCGGCGGCGCGGCGGAACAGTTCCCGCACGGCGCGTTCGGACTCGCCGACCCATTTGTCCATCAGTTCGGCGCCCTTGACCGCGAAGACGTTCAGCGCGCCGGTGCCCGCGAGCGCGCGGACCAGGAATGTCTTGCCGCCGCCGGGCGGCCCGTACAGGAGCACGCCGCGCGGCGGATCGACGCCGAGGCGGGCGAACGAGTCCGGGTAGCGCAGCGGCCACAGCACCGCCTCGGTGAGCGACTGCTTGACGTCGGTCATGTTCCCGACGTCGTCCAGCGTCAGCCCACCGGTCGCCAGGTTGTCCGAAGTGGACATCGAAATGGGACGGACGGTGGTCAGCGCGTCGAGCAGGTCCTGCTGGGAGATCCGGGGTTCGTCGGCTTCGCGTTGCCGCAGCGCGGCGCGGAGGGCGGCGTCGCGGCGGAGCGCGATGAGGTCCGCGGCCACGAAGCCGGGAGTGCGCTCGGCGATCGGGCCGACGTCGACGCCGGACTCCAGCGGGGCCTCGCGCAGAAGCACGCGCAGCAGTTCCGTTCGGGTCTTCGAGTCCGGGAGCGGCAGGCCGAGTTCGCGGTCGAGCAGGTCTGCGGCCCGCAGCCGCGGATCGGTGGACTCGGCTCGCCCGGTGGTGGCGACGACGGCGAAACCCTTGGTGCGCAAGGCTTTGCGCAGGTCGTCGAGGACGACCGTCGCGAGCGGCGGCGGCTGGGACGCGGGCAGCAGCGCGTCGATGTCGGTGATCAGCAGGACAGCGGGGTCTTCGTCGTGGGTGGCCTGCTCGATCGCCTCACGCAGGCGCGCCGCGGCGACGTTCGGTTCGAGGACGGCGATGTTCGGCGCCGCGAGCGACACCACCCGCACCTTCTCGGCCTGCGCCACGGCGCGGACCAGTGTCGCCTTCCCGACGCCTTCCGGCCCGGACAACAGGACCCCGAGATGCGCCGACGTCCCGAGTTTCGCCAGCAGCTCCGGGCGGTGGAAGGCCAGGTCGAACCATTCGGCGAGCTTGCGCGCGGCCGCTTCGGAGCCGGCGAGATCCGACAACGGCGGCACGGATTCCTCGGCCGCCTCGTCGATCCGCTCGTCTTCGACGATCTCGGCGTCGATGAAATCCTCGTATGGCGTGGCAGGAGTGCTGCGCACCAGCGTCGTCCCGGCGCGGGCCGGAGCGGCGGCGGGCGCGGGCTCACCGGTGCGGGCGCCGTCACGCCAGCTGACCACAGTGGACGGTCCGACGGCGACCGGCCCCGACGGCTCGGTGGCGGTGACGGTGAGCAGCTCGTTCGTCCACGTCATGCCGATGGCGCGGGACAGCTGGCCGCGGACCGCGGAGACGTCGGAACCCGGCGCGGGCGCGAGATCCTGGGGGAGCAGGGAAACGGCGTCGCCGACGGTCAGGACCTTGCCGATCAGGGCGAGCCGCAGGGTGTGCGGGGAGAGCGACACGCTCGCGATACGCGAACCCGCCACGGTGACCGTCTTCGCGGCCGACACCTCCGCCGGCGCGACGACGACCTCCGAGCCCTCGGTCACGCCGAGGTTCGACATCGTGACGTCGTCGAGGAGGATCACCCCCGGGATCCCCTCCGCGTCCGACGGGGCGGCCAGCGCCGAGCTGACCCGCGCGCCGGTGACACGGACGGCGTCCCAGGCCATCAGGCCGAGTGCGTCGAGGACTTCGGGGTGCAGCCGGACGACGCCGCGGCGGGAGTCCAGGGCGGACGGGGTGTGCCGGACGGTCAGCGTGATCTGGGGTGCGCTCACCCCGCCACCCTATCCAGCCGCCGCGCGCTCAGCCGCCGCCGCGCGGTGAGGCGCCGAAGTACATGAAGGCCTCTTTCCTCGCGCTAAACGCGAGGAAAGAGGCCTTCATGTACTCAAGCCGTCTGCCCCAAGTTGTCCACAGGGTCACCCACTTTGTGGACAACTCCGGTCCCTGACCCCCGTTTCCCCAGGTCCCGTCGGACAGCCCCGATACGCTGGGCGCGGGGCCGTCCCCCAGGGACGGGTGGGGGGCTGGGGTGGCGCGGGTCAGCGTTTCCGGAGGCCGATCCGGCGCCACGAGCGGCGACGCGGGCCTCGGCCGTTGTCGCGGTCCTTGTCGGTGCTGATGGTGCGCGGAGTACGCGCGACGTGCTGTTCGCCCCGCTGGAGCCGGACCCGCTGAGCGGCGCCTGCCACCACCCGGCGCAGCGGCGGGCGCAGGCCAAGACGGCGGCGGCTCGAGCGCCGCCGGATCGCGCGCCGTTCCCGCGGCGGCGCCATCCACGCCTCGGGATGGTTCGCCAGCCACCGTTGCCGGTACACCGAGTACGGGATGTGCGCCAGGTACAGCACCAGCGCGATCGCCAGCGCCACCAGCGGGAACTGGATGATCGCGGCGGCCAGCAGGCCCACCCCGACCAGCAGCGGCGCGATCGCCTTGGGCGGCGCCTTCACCGTCTTCAGCGACAGCGTCGGGATCCGGCTGATCAGCAACGCGGCGACGGCGATCGTCCACACCCACACCACGTACTGGTGCGACCACCAGCCCTGCCCGAACTGCAGTTCCAGGATCAGTGGCAGCATCGCCAGCAGACCACCGGCGGGCGCGGGCACCCCGACGAAGAACTCGCCCGCGTACGGCGGCTGCTCGGTGTCCTCGATCAGCGTGTTGAACCGCGCCAGCCGCAGGATCATGCAGACCGCGAAGATCAGCGAAGCGACCCAGCCGATCCGCTCGCCCTCCGCATGCCAGACGTACAGCACCAGCGCGGGCGCGACACCGAACGAGATCCCGTCGGACAGCGAGTCGAGCTCCTGCCCCATCTTCGACGTCGCGTCCAGCAGCCGCGCGATCCGGCCGTCGAGACTGTCGAGCACCGCGGCGATCCCGATCGACGCGATCGCCATCGGATAGTTGCCGATCAGCGCGAACTGCACCGACGACAGGCCGGCGCACAGGGCGAGCACCGTGATGGCGTTCGGCAGCAGCCGCACGCCGGGAGTGGTCACGCGGACCATGGATCAGCCTTCCGGGTGCGGCGCCGTGGGCAGCTCGGCGATCGGCGTCTCGCCGCCGATCGTGCGCTGGCCCTTCGAGACGAGAACCTTGCTGCCCGGCGGCAGGTACAGGTCGACTCGCGAGCCGAAGCGGATGATGCCGTACGTCGCGCCGACGCCGACCTTGTCACCCTCGCGGATCTCACAGAGGATGCGCCGGGCCACCAGCCCGGCGATCTGCACCACGACGAGCTCGTGGCCGTCTTCGGTGCGCATGAGCACGGAGTTGCGCTCGTTGTCCTCGCTCGCCTTGTCCAGGTCCGCGGACAGGAACTTCCCCGGCCGGTACGCGACCCGCTCGATCACGCCCGACGCCGGGACCCGCTGGACGTGCACGTCGAACACCGACAGGAACACGCTCACCCGCATCCGCGGTTCGGCGGGCAGGCCCAGCTCGGGCGGCGGCACGGCCTCCTCGATCAACGAGACCAGACCGTCCGCCGACGCGACCGCGAGGCCGGACTGGGCGGGCGGGACGCGCTTCGGCTCACGGAAGAACGCGGCCGTGGCGGCCGTCGCGAGCGCGCCGACGACGCCCAGGCGCTTGGAGAACCTCCGCAGCACCAGCGTCGCGGCGAGGCCGCCGAACACGAACGGCCTGCCGGCCGGGTGCATCGGCGGGACGGTCTCGCGGGCGAGCTTCACGGCGTGCGCGAGGGGATTACCAGTGGCTTCCGGCCGGTTGCCGCTCATTGGTCGGGTTCACCGCAGTTCGTGTCGGGGGGTCGGGACAGGAAGAGCCACCACGCTACCGCCCTGTCCGGAGACGAGCCGTGGCCTCCCCCGGAAGGGTTTCCCCGGGCCGGGTGGGAGGGGCCACATCCCGGTAACGGAAGGTGGAAATACGCGATAACTCTAGGTAGTTGATGCCGATAGCCGACCTTGAGGACCCGCGAATGCCCGCCAGTCCGGACCCCGCAGGCGAGCGACTCGCCGAGCTGTTCCGCGCCTGGAAGAGGGACATTTCGGCGGCGCCGATGCCTCCGCTCATCGATCCCGTCCGCGCCGCCTCGGTCATCGCCGAGGCACGCGCGTCCGGTCGCATATGCCCCCCGACGGCACATGCGACCGGACGCGGCCACTGGAACTGAGCGAAACTCCCACTTTAGTTCGCCGGACGCCCGTGATCGCCGGTCCCGAGAAAACCGTTACCAACGGTCACTCCATCGGTCATCGGCGAGAGGAATCGCTCCGCCCGGAACCGCGCACCAGCCGCAGCAGGGCGAGCAGCACGATCGAACCGAGGATGGCGACGCCGAAGCTGGGGAAGTCGAACTCGAAGGTCCGCTCGGTGCCGGTGGCGATGCGGTAGACGAAGCCGCCGAGCGCCGCGCCCAGTACGCCGATCAGGATGCTGAACAGGCAGCCGCCCCGCCGGTCCGGGCCGCCGACCACGACATTGGCCAGCCATCCGGCGATGGCGCCGAACACGATCCACGAGAAGAAACCCATGCCATCGAGGTTACGTGGACTGCCCGAGGTGGCCCCGGTGGCGCCGCCCGCCCGCGGTGGTCGTGGGGGGGGGGTTTTGTTTTCCCCCCCACCCCCCCCCCCCCCCCCCCCCCCCCCACTCCCCCCCCCCCCCCCCCCCCCCCCCCCCCCCCCCCCCCCCCCCCCCCCCCCCCGT
>NZ_JBWKEA010000003.1:392440-409984 GCF_056435685.1 Amycolatopsis sp. NPDC043885 | reverse complement strand
ACTGCCCGAGGTGGCCCCGGTGGCGCCGCCCGCCCGCGGTGGTCGTGAGTGGCGGTTCGTGTTCTAACCCGAATCGCCACTCACGACCACCCTGACCCAGGTCCCACCGAACCCACAATTACTCTTGTACAAGAAGTCTTGTGCAACTACTGTTGTGCGTCATGGCCGACCATGAGGTACATGAAGTCCACGATTCGAAGGTGCTCGCCGCGATGTCGCATCCGCTGCGGCGCCGCCTGCTCGACGTCCTCCGCCTCGACGGCCCGTGTACGGCGTCCGTGCTCGCCGAGCGGACCGGGCAAGCGGTCGGGAACGTCAGCCACCACCTGAAAGTGCTGGCAGCCAGCGATCTGGTCGAGGAAGCGCCGGAACTCGCCCGCGACCGCCGTGAGCGCTGGTGGCGCCGCGTCGGCTACGCGGTTTCCTGGTCGCCCTCGGACTTCCCCGACGACCCGGTCGCGGCCGCCGCCGAATCCCTCGCCCTCGAACGTCAGGTTTCCATGGCGCGCCAATGGTTCGCCGAACGCGAGAGCTATCCGGAGGAGTGGCATCGCGCCGCCTTCGCCACCGACAGCTGGGCGAAGATGTCGGTCGCCGAACTGGCCGAACTCGAACAGAAGGTCCACGAGCTGATCAAGTCCTACAGCGGCCGTGAGATCCCGGACGACGGCCAGGAACGCCGTCCCGTCTTCATCGCCACCCGCGCCGTCCCGGCCCGCCCGTGACCACCCGCGAACGCGGCGGATTGCTGCGCTCCAGGGATTTCCGCCTCCTGTGGACGGGCGAGACGACCAGTGTGCTCGGTAGTTCCATCGCCGTCGTCGCGCTGCCGCTCGTCGCGGTGGTCACCCTGCAGGCGAGCACGTTCGCGGTCGGGCTGCTGACCGCGGCCGCCTGGCTGCCGTGGCTGCTGATCGGCCTGCCCGCCGGCGCCTGGGTCGACAGACGGCCGAAACGCCCCGTCATGCTGGTGTGCAACGGCATCTCGATGCTGGTGTTCCTGAGCGTCCCGGTCGCCGCCTGGTTCGGCCTGCTCACGATGACTCAGCTGATCGTCGTCGCCTTGGCGGGCGGCGTCGCGAAGGTGTTCTTCAACGTCGCGTACCGCGCGTACTTGCCTTCGCTGGTCGAGAAGGACCAACTCCAGGAAGCCAACGAAAAGCTGCAGGGCAGCGAATCCGCCGCGCAGATCGGAGGCCCCGGGCTGGCCGGTCTGCTGGCGCAGGGGTTCGGCGCCGTCGCCGGAGTGCTCGCCGACGCCATCAGCTTCGGGATCTCCGCACTGTGCCTGCGATCCATCCGCCATCGAGAGCCCGCACGTCCGGCGAAGACGCGTTCACGGCTGCGGGACGAGATCCGCGACGGCCTCGCCTTCGTCGCCCGAGACCCGTATTTGCGTGTCCTGGCGGTCTTCGGCGCGATCTCGAACGTCGCGCTCATGGGCTACCAGTCGATCGAGGTCGTCTTCCTCGTCCGCGACCTCGGCGTGGGAGCGGGCGCCGCCGGGCTCGTGCTCGCGCTCGTCGGCGCGGGCGGCGTCTTCGGCGCCGCGCTGTCGGGCAAACTCGCCGCGCGGATCGGCACCGCCCGTGCCTTCGTGCTCTGCGAGGCCTTCGGGGCGCTGATGATGCTGCTCGGTCCGCTCGCGAACGGCGGCTGGGGGCTCGCCTTCTTCGTCGCCGCGGGGTTCTCGCTCAGCGCCGGGGTCGTCGGTTCGAACGTCCTCAACGCCACCTTCAAACAGCGGTATGTCCCGGCGGCGATGTTCGGCCGGGTCACCGCGAGCATGTCCGTGCTCAGCTTCGGGGCGATCGCGCTCGGCGGCCTGCTCGGCGGTGTCCTCGGCGAGACCGCCGGCGTCCGGCAGACGCTGGGCCTGATGGCCGGGCTCGAGGTCGTCGCCGTCTTCGCCCTGCTGTTCACGCCGATCGGCCGATGCCGCGACTTCCCGACGGATCGCCGTTAGCGGGCTTCAGAGCAGCAGGACGTCCACCTCGTCGCCCTGCTCGACCGAGTCCACGTCCTCCGGCAGCACGATCAGGCAGTTCGCCTGCGTGAACGACGCCAGCAGATGCGAGCCAGGCCCGCCGCGCGGGCCGACGATCCCGGTGACCTCGCCTTCGGAATGCGTGTAGAAGCCCCGCCGGAACTGGCGCCGTCCGGCGGGGGAGGTCATCGCCTCGGTCAGCCGGGCCCGCACCTGCTGCCGGTCGACGCCCGCGTGCCCCATCGCCGCGAGCAGAGCCGGCCGCAGGAACGCTTCGAAGGAGACCAGCACGCTCACCGGATTGCCCGGCAGCGTCACCACCGGCACGCCGTTCCAGCGCCCGCAGCCCTGCGGCCCGCCCGGCTGCATCGCGACCTTCCGGAACTCCACGCCCTGCCCGGTCAGCGCGTCCTTCACCACTTCGTACGCGCCCGCGCTGACCCCGCCCGAGGTCACCAGCAGATCCGCGTCCGCCAGCCGCGGCTCGATCGCCGAACGGAACTCGTCCACGTCGTCGGCCACACTGCGCACGACCTCGGCCTCGCAGCCGAGCGCGCGGATCGCCGACGCCAGCATGATGCTGTTCGACTCGTAGATCTGCCCGTGCCGCAAGGGTTCCGGCGCGTCGACGAGTTCGGTCCCGGTGGACACGACGAGCACCTTCACCGGCCTGAACACGGGAACCTCGGCGAGCCCGACGGCCGCCGCGAGGCCCAGTTGCGCCGGGCCGAGCACGGTCCCGGCCGGAAGCGCCACCGTGCCCTCGACGACGTCTTCGCCCCGGCGCCGGATATGCGCGCCCGGGACGGCTGTCCGGAGAATCCGGACGTCCGTCACACCGCCGTCCGTGTGCTCCACCATCACGACCGTGTCGGCGCCGGGCGGCAATGGGGCGCCGGTCATGATCCGGTGCGCGGTGCCCGGCTCCAGCTTCGTGATGTCGACCCGGCCGGCGGGGATGTCCTCGGCGACCGGCAGCGTCACCGGCGCTTCCGCGACGTCTTCGGCGCGGACGGCGTAACCGTCCATCGCCGAGTTGTCGAAAGGCGGCAGCGAAACCCCCGCGCGCACGTCCTCGGCGAGGACGAGCCCCGCGGCGGCGGCGAGCGGAAGGCGGATGACAGGGGCGTTTCCGAGCAGGCCGGTGACGGTCTCACGGTGGGCGTCGACGGAGATCACCGGACCATCCTCCTCGGTCGGGGGTCGCATGCAAGACTCTGCGCGTCACAACCACCACCGGGGAGAAGAAGACATGCAGGTTCAGATCCGTCACCAGCCCTCGTTCGCGGTGGCGAGGCTCATGCTCGCCCCGGGTGAGCCGGCGCAGGTCGAGTCGGGCGCGATGATGGCGACGAGCTATGGCGTGCAGGTCCAGTCCCAGGCGCAGGGCGGCATCATGAAGGGCCTCGGCCGCGCCTTCCTCTCCGGCGAGTCGTTCTTCATCTCCACCTACACCGCCCCGCAGAACGGCGGCTGGGTCGACGTCGCCGCGAACCTGCCGGGCGACATGCAGATCATCAACCTCGACGGCCGCACCGGCTGGTGCGTCACCCGCGGCTCGTGGCTCGCGTCGTCGCACGGCGTGCAGACCGAGACCAAATGGGGCGGGCTCAAGAACCTCGTCGGCGGCGAGGGCGGGTTCCTCACGCACGCGACCGGGCAGGGCCCGCTGGTCGTGGCCTGCTACGGCGCACTGGAGACGGTGACCCTGCAGCAGGGCGAGGTGATCACCATCGACACCGGGCACGTCGTCGCGTTCGCCGACACCCTGCAGTACCAGATCCGCAAGGTCGCCACCGGCGTCATCCAGTCGATGAAGAGCGGTGAAGGCCTCGTCTTCGACTTCGCCGGGCCCGGCCAGCTGCTCACCCAGACCCGCAACCCGTCGGCGCTGTCCGCCTGGGTGATCGCCCAGGTCCCCTCCCGCTGAGCGCATGCGGGTCCAGACGAGGCACACCCCGAACTTCGGGGTCGCACGAGTGCTGCTGTCCTCCGGCGAGGCCGTCCAGGCCGCCGGGGACACCATGCTGGCCAGCAGTTTCGGCATCACCGAAACCGTTCCCTCCCGCGGTGGTTCGCGGGCGGGCAAGGGCGCGCCGTCGGTGTTCAACGCGCCGGAGGGCGGCGGTTGGATCGACTTCGCGCCGCTGGCCGCAGGTGACGTCTACCCGCTGGAATTCACCGGCGGGGCGGGCTGGTGCGTGAGCCGGGACGCGATCCTCGCCCGGCCGGCGACCGTCCGGCACGATCCGGGCTGGGCGCCGCTGCAGACGCTCTTCGGGGCCGACTCCGGCTTCCTGGAGCACTACAGCGGAACCGGGCCGCTCGTTCTGGCCGCGCAGGGCCCGGTCGACGCCTTCGAACTCGCGGCGGGCGAACTGGTCACCGTCCGGCCGGACTTCCTGCTGGCCTACCCGGACACCGTGCAGTGCCGTCTCCGCGCGGTCGACCAGTCCGGCCCGCAGTCGGTCCGCACCGGCGAAGGGCTCGCACTGGACTTCGCGGGACCGGGACGCGTCCTCGTGCAAGCGCGCAATAGGCGGCTTTCCCGCGGATGACCTTCGGACGAATTGAGCATTGCCGACGCCGGTAATTCGGGTAGCGTGAACTGCACTCGAAACCGCCGGCCGGGGCAGAGAAGGCCGACGGATCCAGTGCTGAGGGAGTGCGCCGTGGCAGTCGGCACCGTCAAGTGGTTCAACTCGGAAAAGGGCTACGGATTCATCGAATCCACCGAAGGGCCCGATGTCTTCGTCCACTACTCGGCCATTCAGGCCGACGGATTCCGGACGCTCGACGAGGGTGATCGCGTGGAATTCGAAGTCCAGTCCGGCCGTGACGGGCGGAGTCAGGCGGCGGACGTACGCAAGGTCTAGCGGAGACTTCGGGCGAACCCCCGGCGGCCTCCGGAACTGGCGCGTTAGGCTGCGCTGCGTGACAGGCGATGAGTCGGGGGACCTGACCGGTCGCCGGCTGGGCAACTACCGCATCGACGGAGTGCTCGGCAAGGGCGGCATGAGCGTGACCTACAAGGCCACGGACGTGCGGCTCGGACGCAAGGTGGCACTGAAGGTCATCGGTGATCACCTCGGGGCCGACGCCGAGTTCCGCGAACGCTTCGTCGACGAGGCGCGGAACACGTCCGCGATCGACCATGCCAACGTCGTGCCCTTGTACGACTTCGGCGAGCTCGAAGGCATGCTCTACATCGCCATGCGGATGGTCGACGGCGGGGATCTCGCCGGACTGATCTCCGGCGGCCCGATCGCGCCCGCCCGCGCGCTGACCATGCTCGACCAGGTCGCCGACGCGCTCGACACCCTGCACAACCGGGGTCTCGTGCACCTCGACGTCAAACCGGCCAACGTCCTGGTCACCAGCAAGGAGACCTCGCGCGAGCACGTCTACGTCGCCGACTTCGGCCTGACCCGCCGCGGCGCCACCGGGCACCGGACGCGCGGCGGCGACTTCCTCGGCTCGCCCACGTACGCGGCCCCCGAGCATCTGCGCGGCGAGCCGCTCGACGGCCGCACCGACCAGTACGCGCTCACCTGCGTCCTCTACGCCTGCCTGACCGGCAGCCCGCCCTTCAAGGGCGACGTGCAGACGGTCATCAAGGGGCACCTGAACGGCGAGCCCCCGGCCATCTCGCGGATCGTCGGCCTGCCTGCCGGGATCGACGAGGTCGTCCGGAAGGGAATGGCGAAGAATCCCGCCGATCGCTACCCCAACTGTGTTGAGATGATCGCGGCCGCCAGGCGCGCGCTCGGCCCGCTCGCGACTTCGAACGAGCCTCCCGGCCCGCCCGGGGCCGCGGCGCCGGTCCAGCAGACCGCGCCGCAGCAGGCGCCACGGCAGAACACGCCGCCACAGGGAGAGGGGGGCCCCGTGCACCCGTACGGAGGACAGCAGCCCGGCTACGGCCAGCAGGGACCGGGACCGCAGGGTCCCCCGCCGCAAGGCCCGCCCCAGCAGGGCCCGCCGCCCGGCTATGGCCCGCCGCCGCAGCAGGGAGGCTTCCAGCAGGGCGGTTTCCAGCAGGGGCCGCCCCCGGGTTACGGCCCGCCGCCGCAGCAAGGCGGTTTCCAGCAGGGTGGTTTCCAGCAGGGGCCGCCGCCGGGTTACGGCCCGCCGCCGCAGCAGGGCGGTTTCCAGCAGCAGCCCAAGAAGAGCGGCGGCGCCAAGTGGATCTGGATCATCGTCGGCGCCCTCGTGGTCGCGGGCGCGATCGTGGCCGCGATCTTCATCTTCGGTGATTCGAGCGGCGGCAACGGCCCGCAGACCACCGCGCCGAACATCCCGGTCGGCCCCGGCGGCTCGCAGTCGCAGGCTCCCGGATCGTCGCTCAAGCCGCCGCCGTCGTCGATCTCCATCAAGCCGAGCACCTGATACCACCGCGCTGACCTGCGGTTCTTGCACTCTCCCCTGGAGAGTGCTAAACACGACATTGGCACTCGACGCCGTCGAGTGCCAGGCAGGGCGGTCACCAGACCGCTCGCCTGAAGGTCGGGACGGTGAGGCCGCACCCTTGATCGGGTGGGTCGTCCGTCGCGGGCACCGAGCCTGGCCGAGGAAGAGTCCTGCCGCCGCGCTGTAGTAGGCGTGCGGCGGCGCCCAATACCGGAGGACCACACCGCAATGGCCAAACTGATCGCGTTCGACGAGGACGCCCGCCGCGGTCTTGAGCGCGGCTTGAACACCCTCGCCGAAGCCGTCAAGGTGACCCTCGGCCCGCGGGGCCGGAACGTCGTGCTCGAAAAGAAGTGGGGCGCGCCGACGATCACCAACGACGGTGTCTCCATCGCCAAGGAGATCGAGCTCGAGGACCCGTGGGAGAAGATCGGGGCCGAGCTCGTCAAGGAAGTTGCCAAGAAGACCGACGACGTCGCGGGTGACGGCACCACCACCGCCACCGTGCTCGCCCAGGCTCTCGTCCGCGAGGGTCTGCGCAACGTCGCCGCCGGGGCCGACCCCATCAGCCTGAAGCGCGGCATCGAGGCGGCCGTCGAGGCCATCACCGAGCAGCTGCACAAGGCCGCCGTCCAGATCGAGACCAAGGAGCAGATCGCCGCCACCGCGTCGATCTCCGCCGCGGACCGCACCATCGGTGAGCTCATCGCCGAGGCGCTGGACAAGGTCGGCAAGGAAGGTGTCGTCACCGTCGAGGAGAGCAACACCTTCGGGCTCGAGCTCGAGCTCACCGAGGGTATGCGCTTCGACAAGGGCTACATCTCCGGTTACTTCGTGACCGACCCGGAGCGTCAGGAAGCCGAGCTCGAGGACCCGTACGTCCTCCTCTTCGGCTCCAAGATCTCCACCGTCAAGGACGTCCTGCCGCTGCTGGAGAAGGTCATCCAGTCCGGCAAGCCGCTGCTGATCATCGCCGAGGACGTCGAGGGCGAGGCCCTGGCCACCCTCATCGTCAACAAGATGCGCGGCACCTTCAAGTCCGTCGCCGTCAAGGCCCCGGGCTTCGGTGACCGCCGCAAGGCGATCCTGCAGGACATCGCGATCCTGACCGGTGGCCAGGTCATCTCCGAGGACGTCGGCCTCAAGCTGGAGAACGCGGACCTTTCCCTGCTGGGCAAGGCGCGCAAGGCCGTCATCACCAAGGACGAGACCACCATCGTCGAGGGTGCGGGCGACGCCGACCAGATCCAGGGTCGCGTCAACCAGATCCGCGCCGAGATCGACAACTCGGACTCGGACTACGACCGCGAGAAGCTCCAGGAGCGTCTGGCGAAGCTGGCCGGCGGCGTGGCCGTCATCAAGGCCGGTGCCGCCACCGAGGTCGAGCTGAAGGAGCGCAAGCACCGCATCGAGGACGCGGTGCGCAACGCCAAGGCCGCTGTCGAAGAGGGCATCGTCGCCGGTGGTGGCGTCGCTCTCATCCAGGCCGCCGAGGCCGCCTTCGCCGGTCTGAAGCTCGAGGGCGACGAGGCCACTGGTGCCAACATCGTCAAGGTCGCCGTCGAGGCGCCGCTCAAGCAGATCGCGATCAACGCCGGCCTCGAGGGCGGCGTCGTGGCGGAGAAGGTCAAGTCCCTCCCGCAGGGTCACGGCCTCAACGCCGCCACCGGTGTCTACGAGGACCTGCTCGCCGCCGGCGTGCCGGACCCCACGAAGGTCACCCGCTCCGCGCTGCAGAACGCCGCTTCCATCGCGGCGCTGTTCCTGACCACCGAAGCCGTCGTGGCGGACAAGCCGGAGAAGGCCTCGGCCGCTCCCGCCGACCCGTCCGGTGGCATGGGCGGCATGGACTTCTGAGTTCGAGCCTGTAGCACCACCGGAAAGCCCGGACGCGCCTCGCGCGTCCGGGCTTTTCCGTGTCCGGAGCCGGGACTCGCGTGATTGGACCCGGAACTCGCGTGCTTGGGGGCGGAACTCTCCATCCGGGCGTCATCCGGCTCCAAGCACGCGTGTTCCGCCTCTGGACACGCGTGTTCCGGCTTCAATCACGCGAGTTACGGTGAAAGGCCCGGGCATCCCCATGCCCGGGCCTCCCCCTGCCCCTCGGACGCCGTGCCCCCTGCGCGCGGCGTCCGCCCCGTCAGGATTCGCCCGGCTGTTCCGGAGTCAGGAGCCATGCGGCGGCGTAGAGCGGGATCGCGAATCCGGCGGTGAAGAAGACGCCTGCCACGAGGGCGATGCGCAGGATCGCGGCGTCGACGCCGAGGTAGGCGGCCCAGCCGCCGGCGACGCCCGCGAGCATCTTGTCGGTGCGGCTGCGGTAGAGCTTCTTGGTGGCCTGGGGGGTGTACACGCTGTTGGTCATGGGTCAATGTTCGCTCCGGAACGGCCCCCGGCACATCGGGGAACGGCCCCGAGCCGACCCTGGAATCCGACCCTGAGGGGCCGGAAACCGGGTGCGCCTCGGAGTCCAGGGTGTGGAAAATGCCTTGATGACGATCAAGGCGAAAGTACTCACGTTCGGGGTCGCGGTGCTGACCGTGCTGGGAATCGGCACGGCCAGTGCCGCGCCCGAAGGTCATGGCGCGCGGAGCAGGCTCGACGTCGTCCAGGCTCGCGGCGAGATCCGCGTGTGTTCGACGGGCGACTATCGCCCGTTCACCTATCGCGACGCGGCGGGCGCGTGGAGCGGGATCGACATCGACCTCGCGGGTGACCTCGCGAAGCGGCTCGGTGTCCGGCGCCAACTGGTCCAGACCACATGGAAGGCGATCGCCGACGACGTCGGGCGGAAATGCGATCTGGCGATGGGCGGGGTGTCGGTGACCTTGGACCGCGCGAAGAAGGGCTTCTACAGCGTTCCCTATCTCCGTGACGGCAAGACCCCGATCACCTTGTGCGAGAACGAAAAGCGGTTCCAGACCCTGGAGCAGATCGACCAGCCGGGCGTCCGGGCGATCGTGAATCCGGGCGGTACCAACGAACAGTTCACGGACGCCAACCTCAAGCGCGCGACCATCGTGCGGCATCCGGACAACAACACGATCTTCGCCGAGATCCTGGCGGGCCGGGCGGATCTGATGATCACCGACGCGACCGAAACCCGTTGGCAGGCAAAGCAGAATCCGCGGCTGTGCGCGGTGCATCCCGACGAACCGTTCACCTTCTCGGAGAAGGCGTATCTGTTGCCGCGCGACGTCGTGTTCAAGGAGTGGGCCGACCAGTGGCTGCATCTCGCGCTGAACGACGGCACCTACGCGCGGATCGCGAAACCCTGGCTCGGCTGAAATCGTTTTGAACCACTTCCGTTACCCGGCCGTATCCCTGGATGTGGGTGAGGAGGAACCAGACCGGAGGAAGCACCGATGATGAACAGTGCCGGGAAACACCGCAAGCGTGCGACGATCGGCATCGCGTCCGTTCTCGGGGTGGCCGCCATCGCCGCGGCGATGTTCGCGATCAGCACTCCGGACGGGCAGGCCGCGGAAAGCTGCCAGGGACTGGACACCGCCCTCCGAAACAACCTGAACTTCATCGCGGGACAGCAGGCAGATCCGGACGCGCAGTCCGGGGCGCGGATCGCGAACCGGCAGGCCGTCGTCGACCTCATCCAGCAGCGCCGCGAAGCCGCGGGATGCACCGAGGACGTCCAGGCCGACGGCGCGAAGCAGGAACAGGTCGTCGATCAGGAAGCAGAGGTGGCCGGGGAAGGCGAAGTCGTCTGCCAGGGCTCCACGGTGACGCTGTCCGGCGAGGGCGGCGCGCCCGCGGCGTCCAGCAGCCAGTTCCCGGCGGGCACCAAGCTGAAGGTGACGAACCTGGACAACGACAAGTCCACGACCGTCGAGGTCACGGGCGTTTCCGGTAGTTGCGCGCTGCTGAACAACGCGGCCTTCGAGCAAGTCCGGGAACCGGGGAAGTTCTTGATCCGCCGGGCCACCATCGAGCGGGTCGGCTGAGACACCCGCACCGGGGCGGGGAAGACGCGGACGGTCCCGGTGCGGAGGCGGCACGAGTCCTCCTGGTCCCCTCGGCCAGGAGGGCTCGTGGTCGTTTGTATCTCGCTTGTACGCCCTTTCGGGACGCTTCTCGCGAAACGCCGAGAAAGGACATCCGATGAGATTCAGACGAGTGGTCACGGCGGCCGCCACCGCCTTGCTGGGCATGGCCGGGCTGGCGATCACCGCGACGTCGGCCGAGGCCGCCGTCGGGCCGCGGCCCAACTTCCAGCTCCCGTTCCCCTGCAACCAGGTGTGGAACGGCGACAACGACAACAGCAGCGCGCACCGGGCCTACGAGATCGACTTCAACCGCGGCAGCTCCGCGGGGGCGGACCTCGGCGACACCGTGGTCGCGGCGGCGGCGGGCAAGGTCGTCATCTCGGCGCACCAGGGTTCGGACAACGGGTTCGGCAACCTGGTGAAGATCGACCACGGTGGGGGGTGGTCGACCTACTACGCGCACCTGAAGGTCCGCTCGGTCGCGCTCAACGCGCAGGTCGCGCAGGGGCAGAAGATCGGCGAGGTCGGCAACACCTCCAAGCCGGGCAACAACATCAGCCCGCACCTGCACTACGAGGTCCGTACCAACGACTCGTCGTGGCCGAGCAACATCAAGCCCGCGTACTTCAACGGCGTGAAGTTCGGCTACCCCAACGCCAACGTGACCTCGAAGAACACCTGCGGCGGTGGCGGGAATCCCAACCCGTACGACGCCGTCGAGGTGTGCGGCGACGGCTACAAGGTGATCAACTCGCGGGCGCTCGGCAGCGCCGCGACCGCATACCTGCTGTACAACGCCACGAACAAGAACAACTGCGTCACCACCATCAAGTCCACCTCGGTCGGCACGGGCAGCGCGGTTTCGGCCTTCCTCGAAGTCCAGGGTTCGGCGAGGAAGACCGACTCCGGCAGCTTCGAGTACTACGCGGGCCCTGTGAGTGCGGCCGCCGGCGCGAAGTGCGTCCGGTGGGGCGGCTCGGCGGGTTCCACCAGCTACGAATCGCCTTTCGAGCACTGCGGCTGATCTTCTCCCGAACGCCATGAAAGGTCCCTTCCTTGCGAATTTCGCGAGGAAGGGACCTTTCATGGCATCGGGAGGTGGGCGCGGACGCGGGTGAGGCGGGCTTCCCAGGCCGCCCGGACATCCGGGGCGGCGGCGTGGGCAGCGAACAGGTCGGGAACGGGAGCCTGAAGCGGCACCGGCAGCCGACCGTCCACAGGGGACAGTGAGTCGCCGCAGACATCTCCCGTCAGCAAGGACATCGTGCCCAGTCCGCAGGCGAAGTCCAAAGTGGGCAGTGCGCCCGCGAGCGCCAGCCCGGCGGCGAGACCGACGCTCGTCTCGACGGCGGACGACACCACGCAGGGCAGCCCGCACGCTTCGGCGACCTCCAGCGCGCGCCGGACCCCGCCCAGCGGCGCGACCTTCAGCACGGCGAGGTCGGCCGCTCCCGCCACGGCCACCTTGAGCGGGTCCTCGGCCCGGCGGATGGATTCGTCCGCGGCGATCCGCACGCCGACCCGGCGCCGGACGTCCGCGAGCTCCTCGATCGACGGGCACGGCTGCTCGACGTATTCGAGTCCGCCCGCCGCGCGGTCGAGTTCACCGATGGCCTTGACCGCGGTGTCCACGTCCCAGGCCATGTTCGCGTCGACGCGGACCGCGCCCCGCGGGCCCAGCGCGGACCGCACCGCCTCCACCCGGGCGCAGTCCTCGGCGAGGCTCACCCGCGGGTCGGCGACCTTCACCTTCGCCGTGCGGCAGCCCGACGCGGACACGAGTTCGTACGCCTTGTCCGGGGACACCACCGGGACGGTCGCGTTCACCTCGACGCTCTCCCGCACCGGCGACGGCCAGCCGCGGTCGCTCGCCTCCAGCGCGGACGCCAGCCACGGCGCGCTCTCGACGTCGGAGTAGTCGGAGAACGGGCAGAATTCGCCCCAGCCGGCTTCGCCGCGGATCAGCAGTCCTTCACGGACGGTGATGCCGCGGAACCGCGTGCGCAGGGGGATCGCGTAGACGTCCATCGGCACCGATCATGCCACCGCGGGAATCACGTGCCGTTTGTCCCGGTTCCGGACAGAATGAGCGACGTGGCACTCGACTTTCGCGTGCTGGGGCCCACGGAGGTCACGGCGGACGGGCTGCCGGTGCCCTTGGGCGGCAGCAGGCCGCTCATCGTGCTGGCAGGCCTGTTGCTGCGCGCGAACACGGTGGTGCCGGTCGAGGAACTGGGCCGCTGGCTGTGGCCGGACGACCGGCGGCGGTCCAAAGGAGCACTGCAGACCTACATCCTGCGGGTCCGGCGCGCGCTCGGCGACGACGTCACCATCCGCACCGAACGCGGCGGCTACCTGCTCGAACTCGACGAGAAGCTGCTCGACCTCGCCCGGTTCCGGTCACTCGCCGCGGCCGGAACCGAGGCCGCGCGGAACGGTGACCTGCGCGGCGCCGCGGATCGTTTCGCCGCCGCGCTGGCCGAATGGCGTGGCCCGGCGTTGCAGAACGTCCACTCCGAAGCGCTGCTTCGGGACGAAGCCGACCAGCTGGGCGAAGAGCGGTTGCGCGTGCGCGAGCAGTGGGCCGACGCGCTCATCGCTCTCGGCGATCACGTCACCGTCGTTCCCGAGCTGACCAGGTTGTGCCGCGAGAACCCGCTGCGCGAGCGGCTGCACGAACAGCTGATGATCGCGCTCTACCGCTCCGGCAGACAGGCCGAGGCGCTGAACGTCTACCGCCGGATCGGCGCGGTACTGGCCGAAGAACTCGGCCTCGACCCGGGCGCGTCGCTGCAGCGGGCGCACCAGGCCATCCTGACCGGCGAAGAGTCCGTCGAGACCACATTGGACTCCGAACTGACGCGGTACCGGCTCGGCGCCGAGCCGTTGATCCCGCGGCAGCTCCCCGCCGATCTCCGGGTGTTCTCCGGCCGCCAACGTGACCTCAAGGCGCTGCACGGCCTCGTCCCGGAGGCGCTGGACACCGAACGCTCGACGTCCATCGCGTCGATCGAGGGGATGGGCGGCATCGGCAAGACGACGCTCGCCGTCCATTTCGCGCACGAGGTCGGAGACCGCTTCCCCGGTGGGCAGGTGTACCTCAACCTGCGCGGCTACGGCCCCGGTGAGCCGGTCGAAGCCGCCGCCGCGCTCGAAACCATGCTCGTCTCCGTCGGTGTCCCCGCCGACCGGATCCCCTCCGACGTGGACGGGCGCGCGGCCACCTGGCGTACCTACAGCGCCGGCCGCCGGATGCTGATCCTGCTCGACAACGCGGGGAGCACCGAGCAGATCAGGCCGTTGCTGCCCGGCCCCGGCTGCCTGGTGCTGGTGACCAGCCGATGGCAGTTGCAGGCGCTCGTGGCGACCCACGGCGCGCGGCGCGTCGCGCTGGAGGAACTGCCGGACGAGGACGCGATCGCCCTCCTCGCGTCGACGATCGGGCTGGACCGGGTCGCCGAAGACCCCGAGGCCACCGAACGGTTCGTCCGGTACTGCGGCGGGCTGCCGCTGGCCATCCGGATCCTCGCGGTGCGGGCGGCGCAGTTCCCGGACCTCGGGTTGCGGGAGTTCGTCCGGCTGCTGGAAGCCGAACAGGACCGGCTGGGCTCGTTCGACCTCGCCGACGGCGACGAGACGAACATCCGGGCCGTCTTCTCGTACTCGTACCGCGCGCTCGACGAACGGGCCGCGCGGCTGCTGCGGCTGCTCGGCCTGCCCACCGGCGGCGACTTCAGCGTGCCCGCGGCCGCGGCGGTGGCCGGGGTCGACATCGTCGAAGCGCACGAGGATCTGGCGAAACTCGCGTCCGCGCACCTGATCGCGCGGTCCAGGCCCGGCCGGTACCAGTTCCACGACCTGATCCGCGCGTACGCGGCCGAGCTCTCGGCGAAGATCGACGGGCCCGAAGCGCGGACGGCGGTGCTGGACAGGCTGGTCCACGCATCCCTCGCTTCGGCGTTGAACGCTTCGAGGCTCCTGCGTCCGGAACGGCATTACCGGCTCGTCGAACCGGAGCGGTTCGACGGCGCCGGGCTGAGGTTCGGGCACTACGAGCAGGCGCTCGACTGGTTCGACGAGGAGGCGGGGAACCTCATCGCCGCGGTGAACGTCGCGTACCGGGAGCGGCGATACCGGGAGTGCTGGCAGCTGGCGTGGTTGCTGCAGTCGTACTTCATCGTGCGGGCGCGGCTGGAGGACTGGCGTTCGGTGTTCGGCGTGGCGCTCCGCGCCGCCCGCGACCTGGGGGACCGCTCCGGCGAGGCCGCCATCCTCAGCGGGCTCGGCGTGGCCTGCGGGGTCGCCCGCCAATACGACGACAGCATCGCCTACCTGAAGCAGGTCGTCGAACTGCAACGGCAGGTCGGGGACCGGCAAGGGGAGGCGCGGGCCCTCTACAACCTCACGCTGGCCAGCCAAGACCCGGAGACCGGGTGGGAATACGGGACGCGCGCGTTGCGGCTCATCCGGGAGAGCAACGTCGGTGCCGGCATGGAGGCCAGCGCGCTGCAGGCGCTCGGCGACATCTGTACCCAGGCCGGCCGCTTCGAACAGGCACTCGACTTCGCCGATCAGGCCTTGGCGCTGGAGGCGCACGCGCTCCCCGACGAAGCCCGCTTCACCCTGCACACCAAGGGGACCGCCCTGGTCGGGCTCGGCCGCGGCGACGAGGGCATCGCCTGCATGCGGCGCGCCGTCGAGATGTTCTTCGCCCACGGCGAGCTCTACGAGGCGGCCGACGTGCTGGCCCAGCTCGGCGGAATCCATCTGCGGCTCGGTGATCCCTCGTCGGCGCGGGAGTGCTGGCTGCGTTCGGTCCGGGTGCTGACCGAGCTCGCGCATCCCGACGCCGAGGACGTCCGGACGAAGCTGGCCTCGCTCGTGGGCGAAACGGCCAAGGCGGAGTGAGGCACGGGCGTCCGGCGTGCCGACCCCCAGCCGCAGCACGCGAGTACGCCCGTGCCCGCACACGTCACCTAACAGGACACCGCTCACTGCGCGCTGACTGTGCAGCGTGCGCGGGTCAAGCCAGCAGTTTCGCGAGGGTGATCGCGTTCTTCGGCGCCTCGACCTTGACGTCGTTGTCGAAGTAGACGTACGTGTCGCGGTCCCAGCCCTTGATCTTCCGGGCCCACTTCTCCAAGGCCTTGTCGCTGTACCCGCTGACGTACAGTTCCTCGTCGCCGTGCAGGCGGACGTACGCGAACTCGTCGCTCGTCATCTCGTCGACGAACGGGAACTTGCCCGCGGTGTCGGCGACCACGAGTGCGATGCCGTGTTTCCGGAACAGTGCGAGGCTTTCGGGCTCGGCGAAGCTCGGATGCCGTACTTCGACGGCGTGCCGGAGCTTCCGGCGAGGCTTCGGATCGGTGTGCGGCTCGGCCTTCAGCTTGTCGTCGTGCTCGCTCGCGAGTTCGGCGGCGGCGTGGCTGGTGCGCGGCAACAGCTTGAAGAACGCCTCGACGCGCTCGGCGTCGAACGCCAGCCGCGGCGGCAGCTGCCAGAGGATCGGTCCCAGCTTCCGGCCGAGCGCCAGCACGCCGGACGCGAAGAAGTTCGCCAGCGGCGTCTCGACGTCACGCAGTTGCTTCATATGCGTGATGAAGCGGCCACCTTTGACGGCGAAGACGAAGTCGTCCGGTGTCTCCTCGGCCCACGCCCGATACCGCTCGGGACGCTGCAGTGAGTAGAACGAGCCGTTGATCTCGGCCGAGTTCATCCGGGACGACAGGTATTCCAGCTCGCGCCGCTGCACCAGGCCACGGGGGTAGAAGTCCCCGCGCCACGGTGGGTAGCGCCAGCCCGAAGTGCCGATCCTCAGCTCCGTGACGTCGATCACCGCCTTCCCGTGCCGCCCAGATTCCCCCTCTCCGGCCGATGCAAACGCCCGCTCACGCCCACGAGAACCGCCAGCGGCGGGTCTGGACCAGGCTGGAGGCGAACTCGCGCAGATTGCCCGGCTGACCGGCGAACGAGGGCAGGCAGAACGCCCGGTGCTCGGCGGCGACGGTGAGCGCGCGGCCCTGGGTGCGCGGCGGCGCGGCCACCGACAGCTCCAGCGAATCGAAGCCCAGGACCGTGAGCGTCGCGCCGAAACGGTCTTCCCAGCTGCGCAGGACCGCGGACAGCTCGTGGACCTGATCGGTCGCCTTGATCATGCCCGTCCAGCCGAGGATCGCCGGGATGTCGGCGGGCCGCTCCGTCTGCACCAGCGCCAGCCGGTGCGGCCCGCGCGCGGCCAGGATCGACCCGGTGTTGCCCGCCTCGGCCAGCGGATCCGCCCGGCGCGCCGGACGACGGGCGAGCCCGGGGAACTTCGCGCCGAACGGACGCAGGCAGGCGCCGTCGCAGCACGACGTGTCCCACCAGCGGGCCAGCACCTCGGCCGGGTCCACCGAGGAGATCCGGTGATCGGCGGGGGCGAGCCTGCCGCGGTCGTCGATCCAGTCCTCGCCGTTGGCGGCGAAGCGCTGGTCGTGCGGGATCAGCACCGGCCACAGACCGGAGCGGTCGAACTCGGCGACGCAGCCGGTGTAGCGCTCCGGCCTGGCCAACGGCAGATCCGAAACCCAGATCCGGCCGTGCCACCGGCCGGGTGGCAGGGTCTGGACGGGCGGCGTACCCGGACGGAACGGTGCGATCGTCATCGGCTTCCCCTCGAACTGGTGTTCGGTCAACTCTACCCGAACACTAGTTCGAGGCACCGACAGTTTTCGATACCCCGTTTGCGGTATCTCGCGACGAGTGCCTCAGGCGCCCCTGATGTCACAGTGGCCACAGGGTTTGTCCACAGAGGACTTTCCGGGATGGCGAAGGTGCTGTTGCGAAAGCCACTTTCGCAACGCGTTCCTCGCAGGAGTCCGGTTCCGTGAAGGGCACCTTGAGCCCCAGCGGCACCAGCAGCGGCGCGGGAAGGGGGCCTTCACGCGGGCACCCGTGTGTGGCGGTCGACCGCGGAGGCCGGGCCGTGAAGGCCTCCTTGCCTACCCTGAAGGTAGTGAAGGCCTTCGCTACCTCCAGAGGAACCACGGCTTACAAGAGAGAAGCCCGGCGGTGGCGTGGTGGGCCCGGGTGGTTGTGGGGGGGGGGTTTGGGTTTTCCCCCCACCCCCCCCCCCCCCCCCCCCCACAAAAAGAGCGCACGGTC
>NZ_JBWKEA010000003.1:302956-392430 GCF_056435685.1 Amycolatopsis sp. NPDC043885 | reverse complement strand
AGAAAACCCCGGGGGTGGTGTGGGGGGCCTGGGGGTTGGGGGGGGGGGGTTCGGGTTCTAACCCGAATCGCCACTCACGACCACCCGGACAAGAGCGCGGACTGTCCCTAAATGGGGCGCAGCAGGTCGTCCGCGTCCACGATCCGGTACGCGTACCCCTGTTCCGCCAGGAACCGCTGCCGGTGCGCCGCGTACTCCGTGTCGACGGTGTCCCGCGAGACGACCGAGTAGAAATGTGCCTGCCGCCCGTCGCCCTTGGGCCGCAACAGCCGTCCGAGCCGCTGCGCCTCCTCCTGCCGCGAGCCGAACGTCCCGGAGATCTGGATGGCGACCGACGCCTCCGGCAGGTCGATCGAGAAGTTCGCGACCTTCGAAACGACCAGCGTCCTGATCTCGCCGCGACGGAAAGCGTCGAACAGTTCTTCGCGTTCCTTGTTCCGCGTCGCGCCCTGGATCACCGGCGCGTCGAGTTCGTCGCCGATCATCTCCAGCTGGTCGAGATAGGCCCCGATGACCAGGGTCGGCTCGCCGGGATGCCGGTCGACCAGCGATTTGATCACCTTGGTCTTGGTGTCCGCGGTCGCCGCCAGCTTGTACCGCTCCTCGGCTTCGGCCGTGGCGTACGCGAGCCTCTCGGCGTCGGTCAGCGTCACCCGGACCTCGGTGCATTCCGCCGGCGCGATCCAGCCCTGCGCCTCGATGTCGCGCCACGGGACGTCGTATCGCTTCGGGCCGATCAGGGAGAACACGTCACCCTCGCGCCCGTCCTCGCGCACCAGGGTCGCGGTGAGCCCCAGCCGCCGCCGCGACTGCAGGTCCGCGGTCATCCGGAACACCGGCGCGGGCAGCAGGTGGACCTCGTCGTAGACCACCAGGCCCCAGTCCCGCGAGTCGAACAGGTCCAGATGCTTGTACTCGCCCTTGGTCTTGCGCGTGACCACCTGGTATGTCGCGATGGTGACCGGCCGGATCTCCTTCTTCTCCCCGGAGTACTCGCCGATCTCCTCCTCGGTGAGCGAGGTCCGCGCGACCAGCTCCCGCTTCCACTGCCGTCCGGCGACGGTGTTCGTCACCAGGATCAGCGTGGTCGCCTTCGCGTGCGCCATGGCCGCGGCGCCGACCAGCGTCTTGCCCGCGCCGCACGGCAGCACGACGACGCCGGACCCACCCGCCCAGAACGCCTCGGCGGCCTTGCGCTGGTAGTCCCGCAGTTCCCAGTCGACCTCGGCTAGGTCGATCGGGTGCGCCTCGCCGTCGACATAGCCGGCGAGGTCTTCCGCGGGCCAGCCGACCTTCAGCAGCGCTTGCTTGAGCCGCCCGCGCTCGGAGGGGTGCACGACGACGGTGTCCTCGTCGATCCGCGCGCCCAGCATCGGGCTGATCTTCTTGTGCCGGAGGATCTCCTCCAGCACCGCGCGGTCGATGGTCGACATCACCAGGCCGTGCGCCGGATGGTTCGCGATCTGCAACCGCCCGAACCGCCCCATCGTGTCCACGATGTCGATGAGCAGCGGCTGGGGGACGGGGAAGCGCGAGTACGTCGTCAGCGCGTCGACGACCTGTTCGGCGTCGTGGCCCGCCGCGCGGGCGTTCCACAACGCCAGTGGCGTGATCCGGTAGGTGTGGACGTGCTCGGGCGCGCGTTCCAGTTCGGCGAACGGCGCGATGGCGATCCGCGCGTCGTCGGCCTGGCTGTTGTCGACCTCGAGGAGCACGGTCTTGTCGGACTGGACGATCAGCGGGCCATCGGTCACATCGTCCTTTATACGTTCCGGCCACACCGGCTCCCGCCGCGGCACCGCTGGTGGAAGGATATGCGGCAGGTGACTGGAGGGGACCTTGACGACTACACCGACCGGCGGGACACCCGAGTACGACCCGTTCAACGCGCCCGCGCCGCTGCCCCCGATGCCGGAGGCGGCACCGCCGACGCCGTTCCCCAAGCCGCCGCCACTGAGCGTGCTGGCCAAGGCCTCGATCGTGCTGGGCGTCGTCGCCGCGCTGGGCCTGGGGAGCCTGGTCGCCTTCGGGCTCTCGCAGTCGAGCAGGTTCACCAAGGTCGAGGCGGGCAAGTGCCTGTATCTGACCGACGAGGCGGGCGGAAACCAGAGCTACACGACGGCCAGCTGCTCGTCGAATCGTGCGACCTTCCGTATCGACGAGGTGCGGACGGGCTCGTCGGACTGCCGTAGTGCCGACTACATCCAGTTCGAGCTGTACGGGGGTTCGTCGAGCAAGAGGGCGGAAAAGACACTCTGCCTCGCGCTGAACGTCGAGAGCGGGGACTGCCTGCGCGACGTCGTGCACGAGACGCGGATCGCGAAGGTTCGTTGCAGCGACATCAGCGCGGAGGCGCGCGCGGTCGTCTCGCGGGGATCGTCGGAGTACGCCTGTTCGTCGGAAGACACCGCCCTGCACTACACCGGGCCGCCCGAGCGCACGGTGTGCCTCAGGCCGACCGGCGAAAATATCTAGCAGTCAGGCGAAGCCTGTCCGTTGAGGGTGGCGGCGGGGCGGGGTCCGGGTTAGGGGTGCGCCACCATCGACTGCACGTCGAGCCGCGCGCCGAGCAGGCCGGAGTTGTGCATCAGGTCGGCGACGCGTTGCAGCCGGATGCCGTTGAGGGAGACCGGGTACGTCCCGAGCGAGATCAGCGACGCCGTGGTCCGGTCGATGTCGGAGAACGACGGCAGCGCGTCGCGGACGACGGCCGGGTCGGCCGCCCGCACCTGCGCTTCGCCGAGCACCTTCCGGAACGCCGCGAGCGTGCGGGCGTTGGCCTGGCCGAAGGCTCCCGTCGAAACGTAGGACGACATCGGGAAGTCCAGTGTCGCGCCGCGGGCGCCGTCGGCGAGGATGCTCGCCCCCAGCTCCTTCTCGGCCCTGGTGATGTACGGCTCGACCATCCACGCGGCATCGACCTCGCCCGCCTGCAACGCCTGGGGCATCCGGTCGAACGGGTGCTGCTTGAACTGGATCCGGTTCACGTCGACGCCCGCGGTCCCCAGTACCGAGCGGGCCGCCAGCACGCCGACATCGTCGAGCAGGTTCACCGCGATCTTCGGTGACTTCTTGAGCGTCGGCTCGGTGTATTCGGAGCCGGGGAGTGTGACGAGCGCCATGGTGTTGCGGCCGGCGGTGTACGCCTCGCCCTGCAACTGGAGCGCGGTCCCGGCCGCGGAGGCGCGGAAGATCGACACGTCGCTCGCGAACGCCAGGTCGATCTCGCCCGCGGCGAGTTTGCCGATCGCCTGATCGGCGGGAACCTCGACGAGGGTCACGGAAAGGCCGGCCGCGGTGAATTTCCCGTCCGCGACGGCGACCCGCAAGGGGGCCGTGTCGATGGGGTTCCCGACGCCGATGCGCAGTTCCGTCCGTTCGAGTGGCGCGTCGGTGCTTGCGTCACCACTGGAAAACACTCCGCAACCTGCGGTCGCCAGCAGCGCCGCTACCAGCGGAATCGCCAAGACGCGCATCTTCGTCACCGCTCACCTACCGAGAGAATGTGCTCCTGCTTCTGGATCGTATGGTCCGCGCCCCATACGATCGCCTGGGGGAGGCGCCCCGATGGCGCGGCTTTCGATCGTTCCCGAACCTTGTTACTCTACAGTAGGTTCGGGCTTTCGTCCCCGATGTCAGCCATGGGAAAGGGTCCCGTGGTGGGAAAAGGAAACCAGGTGGCCCGTCGCGACAAGCGTCCCCGTGGGGGCGACGCGGCGGAACGGCATCCTCGTGTCGGCGGACGCTGGCGGCTGCGGAACTGGCACCTGCGTACCAAACTCTTCGTGGTACTCCTGATTCCCGCCCTCGCGGTGGTCGCCCTCGTCGGGCTCCGGGTCAACTCCGATCTGCGGGACGCGAGGCAGCTGGCCGAGTTCGCCACCCGCGGCCGCGTCGACAGCACCGTCGCCGAGGCCGTGCACCAGCTCCAGCGCGAACGAGACCTCACCGTCCGGTTCGTCGCCGGCGATCGCAAGGGCGACCTTTCCGAACTGACCGAGCAGCGCAAGCGCGTCGACGAGGCCATCGGCACGTTCGACCGCACGCTCGGCGAGAGCAAGAGCAGGCTCGGCGGCAAGACCGCGACCAGCCTGCAGCAGACCAGCGACCGGCTGCGCGTGCTGACCGGGCTCCGCTTTTCCGCGGAACACTCCGCTTTTCCCGCCGACGCGGTGCTCCGCTCCTACAGCGACCTGATCTCCGGTCTGCTCGACATCAGCGATTCCACCGCCGCCGACGTGTCCGACCCGGATCTGGGAAAGCTCCGCCTCGCGGGTAACGCGCTCGCGCGGGTCAAGGACCAGATGTCGGTCAAACGCGCGATCATGGCGGCCGCGCTCGCGCAGGGCGGCCTCAACCGGGACAGGACCCGCGCGCTGCTCGGCGCGGAGGCCGAACTCGCCGCCGCCCGCAACGACTACCGCACGTTCGCGACCCCCGAACAGCAGCGGATGTACGACGACACGGTCATCGGCCTGATCGTCGACATCGGCAACGACATGGTCGAATCGGCGCTCATCCGCGCGGAGAACGATCAGGGGCTCGGCGGGCTGGATCCGAACCAGTGGGACACCTCGGCCACCTACACGGTGAATCTGGCCCACCAGGTGCAGCAGGCGCTGCTCGTCCAGCTTCAGGAACGCACCGACTCCCTCGCGGCGCAGGCGAGGACGTCCGCGATCTGGGACGGCGGCATCGTGCTCGCCGTGCTGGTCGTCGCCGGGGTGCTCTCGGTGATCATCGCGCGTTCGCTGCTGCGGCCACTGCGGATCCTGCGCCGCAGCGCGCTGCATGTCGCCGAACACCAGCTGCCGGCGGCCGTCGAAGGACTGCTGAGCGACCCCGAACCGCAGCCGGAGAACCTGCGGCGGCGGCTGGCCGTCGCTCCGGTGCCGGTGTTCAGCCGCGAGGAACTCGGCCAGGTGGCGCGCGCGTTCGACGCGGTGCACGGCGAGGCCGTCCGGCTCGCCGGGGAACAGGCCATGCTGCGGGAGAACATCAACGCGATGTTCGTGAACCTGTCGCAGCGGAGCCAGGATCTCGTCGAACGGCAGTTGTCCGTGCTGGACCGGATGGAAGCCGACGAACAGGATCCCGACACGCTCGCCGGGCTTTTCGAACTCGACCATCTCGCGACCCGGATGCGCCGCAACAGCGAGAACCTGCTGGTGCTGTCCGGAACCGACGTCGTCCGTGAGGACGGTGGCGCCGTCGTCGCCGACGAGATCATCGGCGCCGCGCTCTCGGAGGTCGAGCACTACCAGCGGATCGAACTCGGCCCGGCGCCGCGGATCGCGGTACGCGGCGAGGCCGTCAACGATCTCGTGCACGTGGTCTCCGAGTTGCTGGAGAACGCGACCCGCTATTCGGATCAGAGCACGATGGTGCAGGTCGAGGGGCACGAGACCGACCGCGGGGAATGGCAGATCGAGATCACCGACCACGGCGCCGGGATGCCGCAGGCGGAGATCGACCGCACCAACGCGCGGCTGGCGAATCCACCGGACGTCGACGTCGAGGTCTCCCGGCGGATGGGCCTGTTCGTGGTCGCGACGCTGGCGATCCGGCACCATATCGACGTCCGTCTCCGGTCCGCCGACGGCGGCGGGATCACCGCGGTGGTCGTCGTGCCAGCCGCGCTCATCGTCGAAGCGCCCCGGCCCGCCCCGATGCCGGAACCCGTGCCCGTCACCGTCGTCGTCCCGGAGCCGGAACCCGAGCCGCCGCTGGAAGTCCCGCCGCTGCCCGAGCCGGAGGAGAGCGCCGAGGAGTCGCGGTTCGCGCCCGTGCTGGACCCCGGCCCGCTGCGACGCGCTCCCGTCGTCGAGCGCGAGACCCAGCCGGAATGGCCGTCTTCGGACGACGACGCCGTCAACCATCTCGAACTGGATTCGCCGACCGAGCGGATGCCCAAGTACCAGAGCGTGCTTTCGCAGTGGTTCGACCACGGCGGCCCGCGCGAAGGGCCTTCGCCCGCGGAACCCGGCCCGCCTTCCTTGCCTTCGTTCGAGCCGGTCAAGAACGCCGTGCCCGAGGAACCCGCGCAGGATCCGGACGAGCCGACCGAACCGACCCTGAAGCCGCTGGAGCCGAAGGAAAAGGAGCCGGAACCGGCTTGGCCGACGCCCGCCGAGCTGGAACAGGAAGACGGGGCGGAGGAGACCTGGCCGGTGCTGCCCGCCGTCGTTCCCGAGGCCCGGTCGCAGGACGACAGGCCGGAGAAGCCGCGAGGGGAGAGGCCGATACTCTCACTTTCCCCCGAAGCGGTCCGCGAACGGATGACCAGCCTGCAAGGCGGATTCCGGCGCGGTCGCCACGCCAGGGGTGACGACAACCCCTCGGATTGAGCGAATGTGCGGAGCTGCGATGTACCCGGAAGGCGACCCTGAGCTTGAACCCGCCTCCGCCGAAGGCTCCGCCATCGCGGCGGCAGGGCGCCCTGCCAAGCCACCGCGACGCACCCCTCGCGACCGCGCCGTGGCGACGCGATCGCGGCCGCGGGTTCACCGACAGACACTGAGCGAATTGGAAGGTCCATGACCCCGAAAACCGGCCTGCTGGAAGTGATCGCGCTGACCGCGGTGGACGCGGAGCGCGCGCAGGAGGGCGGGGCCGATCGCCTCGAACTGGTCAGCGACATGGCCAGCGACGGTCTCACCCCGTCGGTCGAGACGGTGCGCGACGTGCTCGGCGCCACCGATCTCCCGGTGCGGGTCATGCTGCGCGACAACATGTCCTTCGCCGCCGGTGACCTCGACGGGCTGCGTGCGGACGCGGTGCGCCTGATCGACGCGGGCGCGCGGGAGTTCGTCTTCGGTTTCCTGGACCTGGAAAGCGAAATCGACGTCGAAGCCTGCGAGGCGCTGGTCAAGGAGCTCGACGGGCTGCCGTGGACCTTCCACCGCGCCATCGACCGCGCGCGGGATCCGTTGCGCGCCTACGACCAGTTGACCGGCCTCGGCTGCGACACGGTGCTCGCGGCCGGGCATCCGCACGGCGTCGCGCACGGGCTTTCGGTGCTGCAGCGGCTCGCCCGGCGTGAGGACGGGCCTCGGTTGCTGGTCGGCGGCGGCCTGCGGGCGCAGCAGGTGCATCTGCTGCGAGCGGGCGGGGTCGGCGCGTTCCACGTCGGCGGCGCGGTCCGCCCGGGCGGCTGGGAGTCCGATGTGGACGCCGCCGCCGTTCGCGAGTGGGCGGCGCTGGTCAAGGAGTAGGCCCCGAACGCCGGTACCGCGCGGCGCGCCGTATCGCTCCGCATGCCGTGAAGGCCTCCTTCCCTACCCTCAAGGTAGGCAAGGAGGCCTTCACTCCATTCGCGACCCCCGTACCGAAGCCGTGAACACGGGGTCAGGTCCAGACCACACACGGTGATACGAGGTTGCATCTTCAACTATCCGGTACCGACCAGATAGCGTGTGGCCATGGCTACCCGCACCGTACGTGACGCGACCAGGGAACTGCTGCGCGATCTGGGCCTGACCACCGTTTTCGGCAATCCCGGTACGACCGAGATCGCCTTCCTGACGGAATGGCCCGACGACTTCACCTACGTGCTCGCGCTCCACGAGGCGTCCGTCGTCGCGATGGCCGACGGGTACGCCCGCGCGAGCAGGCAGGCGGCGCTGGTGAACCTGCATTCCGCCGGCGGGGTCGGCCACGCGCTCGGGCATATCTTCACCGCGTACCGCAACAACGCCCCGCTGATCATCCTGGCGGGCCAGCAGACCAGGTCGCTGCTGCCGGACGATCCGTTCCTCGGCGCCGTCGAGGCGGCGAACTTCCCCAAGCCGTACGTGAAGTGGAGCTGCGAGCCCGCCAGGGCCGAGGACGTCCCGGCGGCGCTGGCGCGGGCGTACCACATCGCGACGCAGGCGCCCATGGGTCCGGTGTTCGTCTCGGTGCCGGTGGACGACTGGGACGTCGAGACCTCGAAGCCGGTCGTCTCCCGGCCGCGGATCCCCGGCTTCGCGCCCGATCCGTCCGCTTTGGACGAACTGGTGTCCGCCTTGGACGCCGCCGAACGCCCGGCGATCGTGGTCGGCCCCGGTATCGACGGGGAAGGCGCCGTGCCGGACGTCGTCGAACTGGCCGAGAAGGTGGGCGCCGGGGTCTGGGCGCCGCCGATGGGAGCGCGCTGCTCGTTCCCCGAGGACCACCCGCAGTTCTTCGGATTCCTGCAGCCGGAACGGAAAGCGCTCGCGAGCGCGCTGACCGAGCACGATCTCGTGGTCGTCATCGGCGCTCCAGCGTTCACCTACCACGTGTACCGGGGCGAGTCGGAAACCGCGCTGCCGCCGCTGTTCCTGGTCAGCGACGACGAGCAGATCCTCGCCAGGGCCGCGGAAGGCACCGGCATCCGCGCGACGCCGAAGCTCGCGATCCGCGCGCTGCTGGATCGCGCCGCGCCGCGGGAAGCGCCGAAACCCCGTACCAGGCTGGAAAAGCCCGCCGCGGTCACGCCGATCACCCCGGCCTTCGCCTACTCCGTGATCTCGGAGGTCCTGCCGGACGACGCGATCGTCGTCGAAGAGACCCCGAGCCACCGCAACGAACTGCACGACCACCTGCCGATCAAGTCCACCGACACCGGTTTCCTCACGGTCGCCAGCGGCACCCTCGGCTACGGCCTCCCCGCCGCCGTCGGTGCCGCGCTGGCCCGCCCGGACCGCAAGGTCGTCGCGATCCTCGGCGACGGTTCGAGCATGTACTGCGTCCAGGCACTGTGGACGGCGGCGCAGCACAACCTGCCGGTGACGTTCGTGATCTTCGACAATTCGCAGTACGCCGCCGTGCGCATCCTCGGCGAGGCCGCGGGCGGCGAGAAGGTGCCGGGTGTCGACCTCGGCGGTATCGATTTCCCCGCGCTGGCGAAGAGCCTGGGGCTGCGGACGTCGGTCGTCGAGAAGGCCGAGGACCTCAAGCCGGCGCTGGAGGCCGCGCTGCCGGACGAGCGGCCGCATCTGGTGCACGTCCGCATCGACGCGAACCCGCGCACGCTGTACTGAACCACTGGGGCCGCCTTGCCCCATCCGCGCGTGCGATGAAAGGTCCTTTCCTTGCGAATTTCGCAAGGAAAGGACCTTTCATCGCATGTGTCAGGAGCTTTTCGCGCGCGCCTCGGACTCGGCGGCGTCGGCCGCCTCCTGCTGCGCCAGCTCGTACTCGGCCGCGTCCGAAGCCGCGGTGACGGCTTCGGGGGCACCGCCGTGCAGCAGCCGCGCCACCTCACCGCGCAGCGTCACGAACTCCGCCGACTCGCGCGTGGTGATCTGGTCCCGTTCCGCGGGCAGCCCCACCGGCAGGTCCGCGACGATCTTCGCGGGCGACTTCGACAGCACCAGCACCCGGTCCGAGAGGTAGACGCTCTCGTCGATGTCGTGCGTGACGACGAGGACCGTGCTCCCGTTCTCGCGCTGAACGCGCCGAGTCAGGTCTTCGAGCTCGAACCGCGTCTGCGCGTCGACCGACGCGAACGGCTCGTCCATCAGCAGCAGTGCGGGACGGCTGGCCAGCGCCCGCGCGATCGACACGCGCTGCTGCATACCGCCCGAGAGCTGCCACGGGAACTTCGAGCCGACCCCGGACAGACCGACCGACTCCAGCGCCTCCTGCGCCCGCGTGCGGCGCTCCGAGCGGCTCAAGTTGCGCCACCGCAAGGGGAACTCGACGTTCTTCGCGACCGAGAGCCAGGGGAACAGCGAGCGACTGTAGTCCTGGAACACGACGGCCAGATCCTCCGGCACCCCGGAGACGTCGTCGCCATGCAGGCTGACGCGGCCGGACGTCGGCTTGATCAGCCCGGCGATGCAGCGCAGGAGCGTCGACTTGCCGCAGCCCGACGGGCCGACGATGCTCGCGAGCTGTCCCGCTTCGACGGTGAACGACAGGTCGTTGACCGCGACGTGCGCCTTTTCTCCCGCGCCGTACCGGTGGTTCAGCCCGGAGACTTCGAGCATGGTTGACATCTTGCTGACCCTTCGAAAGAACTAGAGACGGCCGTTGCGGGTGGGCTGCCAGCGAAGCACTCTCTGCTCCACCGCGAGGAAGGCCGCGTTGAACCCGAAGCCGAGGAGCCCGAGCAGGACCAGCCACGACCACATGAGCGGGAAGTCGAACGCCTGCTGGGCGTCCATCAGGGACCGGCCGATGCCGTTGTAGGAGCCGACCAGTTCCGAGATCACCATCAGCAGCAAGGAGATGGACAGGCTCAGCCGCAGGCCCGCGAAGATCTTCGGCCCGGCGGCGGGCAGCACGATCGAGCGCACCCAGTACGACCGGGGAGTCCGGAACGACTTCGCGGTGTCGATCTTCACCTGGTCCACCGACCGGACGCCGTCCACGGTGTTGAGCAGCACCGGCCAGATCGCGCCGAAGATGATCGATCCGGTCTGCATCCCCGGCCCGAGTCCGAAAAGGACGATGAACACCGGGATCAGCGCGGGCGGCGGCACCGAGCGGAAGAACGCGAACAGCGGCCCGACGTAGTCCATCCCGGTCTTGGACCGTCCCAAGAGGACACCCAGCGCGACACCGAGGGCGCCGGCCAGCAGCCAGCCGCCGAGCGTCCGGCCGAGGCTCGGCAGGACGTTGTCGAACACGGTGTCGGTCAGGAACAGCTGGGAGGCCGGACCGGTGAACCACAGCTTCACCGAGGCGGACAGGATCTCGGTCGGTGGCGGGAAGAACGGGCTTTCCGAGAGCCGGGTCGCGAGCTCCCAAATCCCGAGCAGGGCGAAGAACAGCAGCCAGTTGCGGACCAGGATGCCGATACCCCGGCCAACGCGCCTGCCGACGCGGCTGGTCAGCGTGAGGGTCGTCACGAGACCGCCTCCCGGTCGACCGTGCTCCAGCGGAACGCCCGCCTGCCGATCATCTCGAGCCCGCCGTTGATGAGGAAGCCGAGCGCGCCGACCACCACGGTGCCGGCGAGCACGAGGTCGAACCTGGTGGACCCGGTGCTGGCCTGCATGATGAAGTTGCCGATGCCGAGTTTGGCGCCGGCGAGGAACTCGGTACTGACCACCGCGATCAGCGCGATGTTGGCGGACAGCCGCACCCCGGTGAACACGAACGGCGCGGTATGCGGCAGCGCCACCGACGTCAGCGTCCGGAACTTGCTGGTACCGCATGCCTTCGCGGTCTCCTGCAGCACGGGGTCGATCTCGCCGAGCGCGTAGATCGTGTTGAACATGATGGGCCACAACGACGCGTACACGGCCAGCGTGATCTTCGCTTCGGGGCCGCCGCCGATCAGCAGGAGCACCAGCGGGATCAGCGCGACGGCGGGGATCGGCCGCAGGAACTCGATGACCACCGCGGTCGCGGTGCGCAGGCCGGGGATGCTGCCCAGCAGCAGACCGGCGGGCACGGCGATGGCGACCGCGATCAGCAGGGCGATCGCCCATGCGAGGAACGTGGCGATCAGATCCCGGATGAACTGGGTCTCGCCGAACTGCTCGAAGATCGTCACGAGGACGACGGACGGCGGGGGGAGGAACTCTTTACGGACCAGGCCGGCCTGGACGATCACTTCCCAGACGAGGAAGAAACCGGCCAGACCGGCCAGGGCACGGAGAAGTCGTGGCACCTTGACCTTTATCCAGCTTGAGGGGCGAGCATCGGAGCGGCGTCGAGCTTGGCCGTGATCACACCGGTCTGCAGCAGCAGGTCCGGTACGCGCTGCAGGCGACGGGCGTCCAGTGTGGACCCGAACGTCGGCAGCGTGAGCAGTGAAGCGGTTTCGGCGTCGACCTTGGCGTACTTGACGATGAGGGGTTCGATCTTGGAGCGGTCGGCCGAGTCGCGCACGGCCTTGCCCAGTGCGCGCTGGAACGCGGCCAGCGTCTTGGGGTTCTTGTCCACGAAGGAGCCGAGCGCGCCGAAGCCCGCCAGAGGGAAGTCCTGGGTGGCGCCGGTCGAGATGTCGACGACCGGCGTCGCGCCGACGACCTTGGAGGCCTGGGTCAGGAACGGCTCGGGCAGGTAGCCCGCGTCGACCTGGCCCGAGGAGAGCGCCGCGGCGATGTTCGGCAGCTGCATGGGCACCCACTGGACCTTGCTGGTGTCCACGCCGTGGTCCTTCATCACCGAGACGGTGAGCAGGTGGGAGGCGGTGTTCTTGTCGGTGATCGCGATCTTCTTGCCCGCGAGGTCGTTGATCGTCTTGACCGGCGAGGTCGGCACGGTGACGACCGCGTTGCTCTTGGGGCTGGCCGAAACGGAGTCGGCGACGAGCCGGATGTCGGCCGCGCCCTTGCTCTTCGCGACGAAGAACGGCATGTAGGTGGAGAAGGCGATGTCGACCTCGCCACCGATCATCTTGGTCATCGCCTGCTGGCCACTGGGGGCGTCGACCGCTTCGACCTCGAGACCTTCGGCCTTGAAGTAGCCGCCTTCCTGCGCCAGCCGCAGCGGCGCGAGGTCGACGACGGGCAGCAGGGCCACCTTGATCTTCGGCTTCTCCAGCCCGCCTTCGCCACCCGACGCCTTCGACGTGTCCTCGCCGCCGAGTGCGCCGCAGGCGCCCAACGTGGCCAGCATGAGCGCGCTCAGGGCGACGCCGACGGCACCCCGTCCTCTACGTGCACCGTTCCTGCTCATGGCGTTTCGAAACAAAGCCAGCTCCTCGGAAACAATGAATCACCGTTGGGTTTTTTCATCCGTGTCGTGGCTTTGATTCGCCAGGCACGCGGTCACCTTAGAGATTTGCCCACTCGCTCACAATGGGTGTCGTAAGCGGGTGATCATTTTAGGCCATTCGCCTGATCGCATGATCACCCACTTGGACATCATCACTTTCAGTGATCGAATTTCGGGTGGAACGGCGATTCGGGGTAACCGCGTGTCACTAACTCGTGGTCTGCGGCGCGATCATCGGGCCGACGTCGATCTTCGTCTGGATGGCGCCCATCTGCAGGAGCAGGTCCGGGACCCGCTGGATGCGGCGGGGGTCCAGGGTGGCCTGGAAGGTCAGCAGCGTGGTCAGCGCGGCCGTGTCCTGGTCGATCTTGGCGTACTTGACCAGCAACGGCTCGATCTTGGAGCGGTCCGCCGCGTCCCGGGTGGCCTTCTGCATGGCTCGCTGGAAGGCGGCCACGGTCTTCGGGTTCTCGTTCACGAACTTGCCGAGAGCGCCATAGCCGGCGGTCGGGAAGTCCTGGGTGGCGCCGGTCGCGGTGTCCACGACGGGGATCGTGCCCACGGCCTTCGCGGCCTGCGTGATGAACGGCTCGGTGAGGAAGCCGGCGTCGATGTCGCCGTTCTTGAGGGCGATCGCCATGTTCGGCGGCCCGACCGGGACCCATTTGACGCCACTGAAGTCGACGCCGTGGTCCTTCATCACCGACTTGGTGAGCGTGTCGGAGACCGTGTTCGGCGCGAAGATGCCGATCCGCTTCCCGGCCAGATCATTGACGCTCTTCACCGAACTCGTCGGCACTGTGACCACCATGGTGCTCTTCGGGCCCGCGGAGGAGGCGTCGGTGACCAGCTTGATGTCGGCGGCGCCCTTGCTCATCGCGATGAAGAAGGGGGTGTAGCTGGCGTAGGCGATGTCGACCTCGCCGCCGATCAGCTTGGTCAGCGAGACCTGCCCGCTGGCGGCCTCGATCGCTTCGACATCGAGGCCCTCGTTCTTGAAGTAGCCGCCGTCCTGGGCGAGCCGGAAGGCGGCGACGTCGATCGTCGACATCACCGCGACCTTGATCTTCGGCTTTTCGAGGTTGCCCGAGCCGTCGGAAGAGGACGAATCTTCTCCGCCGAGCAGGCCGCAGCCACCGACCGACGTCGTGAGGACGGCCGCCATCGCGAAGGCGATCGCCCTCGCCATTCCACGAGACGGCCGCCCCGGGCGGGCGCTCAAGGCCTTCTTCGAAAGCAAGTGGTGCTCCTGATCGGGGGGAGGACACGTGATGACGTGGCCTGATGTGGAATTCGGAAGTGACTCTTTGTCTCAAGTCACGGCACACTGTAGAGAACCGATCATGCGCTCACAATGGGTGGTCATCCTATGATCCCAAGTGGTAACGATCACCCGAACAGGTTGTTTGTCAGAAGTGAACATAACTGGGCGTGTTCGCGCCGGAGACTTGTTGACAACTGAGCGCTCACGGGTCAAGACCCGTCCGGGTCTTTCTCGGAGGTCTTGACCGAAGGGTTACATCTGGGCCGCCCGTTCGCTACCCTCATGCACCGGTAGTGAGGTGTGGACCACTGATGTAGTGAAAGAGAGTGCCTTGGATGGCCGAACGCTCTGGACCTTTCCCGAGGTGCAAGGCACTCTGTGTTGAACACGGTGAACACGTCCGTGCTTCGCTGGTGCGCACCCGCGCACTGGCGGGTTAGGCCGAACAGACCAATGGCACCGAGCAGGGTTTCGGTCAAGTGCACTTGAGAGATCGCTTCAAAGAAGACTTCCTCATTCGGATGAGTGGATACTCACGCCGTGCGTGTCCCTCCCGGGTGACGGGAGCGTGCGGGTAGTGGTCTTCGACAACCGACCCAGACAGCAGCAGTACGGCCAGCTCGAGAACGGCATGTCCAAAATGGGCTTTCCCGGCCCGGATGAAGATGATGGTGGTGCGGCGGTGCCGAACGAAGACACCGCGGGGGTGGGAGGGGCCCCTGCGCGGGAAACCGGAGACGGTCCTGGCGGGAAGGCCGGGTCGTTCCTGGGCCTGCGTAACTGGCGTCTGCGATCGAAGCTCGCGGCCGTCCTGATCATTCCGACGCTGACCGCGCTCGTGCTCGGCACGCTGCGCGTGATCGACGACAGCAGCGAGGCGGCCCGGTTCCAGGACACCGCCGATCAGGTCGCGTTCGCCGACAAGATCACCCTCGTGGTGCACGAGCTGCAGAGCGAACGCGCGCTCGCGGTCGCCAAGATCGCCTCCGGTGACCCGTCGCGCCAGAACGGTCTCGACGCGCAGATCGCCAAGGTCGACCGCGCCGTCGACGACCTTCGGGCTTCGGCGAACCAGATCAACCCGGACGATCAGGACACGAGGGACCGCTACTCGCGTGGTCTGCAGCGGCTCGACGCACTGCGCCCGCTGCGCGGCGCGATGAACACCTCGCTGCTGGGCGACACCCCGGTCCTCATCGCGTACTCCAACATCCTCGACTCGCTGGTCCAGCTCGGTCGCGAGGTGACCACCGCGGTGGCCAACCGCGACGTGCTCCGGCTCGGCGTGACCGTGCAGGCCATCAGTGAGAGCAAGGAGTTCATCGCCCGCGGTGACGCGGCGCTGCTGATCGCCTCCTTCCGCTCCGGGTTCCCCGGCGACCTGTTCGACCAGGCCCGCTCGGCGGTCGCGAGCGGCGATGCCTCGACGGCGGCCTTCGTCGCCAACGCCAGCCCCGAACAGCGGCAGCTCTACTCGGACACCTTCTCCGGCCCGGAGGTCGACGACCGCCGCCGGATCACCACGATGGCGTTCTCGCTGCACCAGCAGAACGAACCGCCGTCGATCGACAACGTCGCGCTCGGCAACGACAGCCGGGTCGCGCTGGACAAGCTGCGCGCGGTCGAGACCAACCTGCTCGGCCAGCTGCGGGCACAGGCCGACAGTTTGGCCACCGACGCGATCAACTCGGCCTGGATCGGCGGCGCGATCGTGCTGCTGGCCCTGCTCGCGGCGCTGTTCCTGATGCTCGTCATCGCCCGCCTGATGCTGCGCCCGCTGCGGGTGCTGCGGAAGACGGCGCTCGACGTGGCCTACACACGACTGCCGGAAACCGTGCAAGCGATCCTGGACGACCCGGACCCGGTCAACGCCTCGAAGCGGTCGGTCGAACCGGTGCCCGTCACTTCGCGTGACGAGATCGGTGAAGTGGCGCGGTCGTTCGACGTCGTCCACGAACAGGCCGTCAAGATGGCCGCCGAGCAGGCCCTCCTTCGCGAGAACGTCAACGGCATCTTCGTGAACCTGTCCCGCCGGTCGCAGCGGCTGGTGGAACGCCAGCTGGGCGTCATCGACCGGCTCGAGGCCGACGAGCAGGACCCGGACCACTTGGCCAGCCTGTTCGAACTCGACCACCTCGCCACGCGGCTGCGCCGCAACGGTGAAAGCCTGCTGGTGCTCTCGGGCGCCGGTCTCGCGAAGTCGGTGCCCAAGCCGGTGCCCGCCGCCGACGTCATCGGCGCCGCGGTCTCGGAGATCGAGCAGTACGCCCGGATCGAGATCGGGATCGTCCCCGAGGTCGCCGTCCAGGGCCTGACGATCCACGACCTCGTGCACGTGCTCGCGGAACTGCTGGACAACGCCACCTACTTCTCCGAGCCGGAGACGAAGGTGACCGTCCGCGCGGTGATCACCCGCAAGAAGGCGCTCGCCATCCAGGTCACCGACCACGGTGTCGGCATGACCGAGGAGCGGCTCGCCGAGGTCAACCAGCGGCTCGCCGACCCGCCGGACCTGGACGTCTCGGTGACCCGGCGGATGGGCCTGTACGTGGTCGCGCGCCTGGCGCGCCGCCACGGCATCGAGGTCCGGCTGCGGGAGAACGAGGACATCGAGGGCGGCGTGATCGCGCGGGTCGTCGTGCCCGCCGAGCTGCTCACGCAGATGCGGCCCGGCGTGCGCAACACCCCGCCGCCGGCGAACCGCTCGGAAACGTCGATGCCTTCGATGCCGTCGGTGTCCGAGATGTCGACCTCGCTGCCGAACATCCCCGCTTCCGACCGCGGTCTGGAGATGACCCCGCCGCCGCCGTCGAAGCCCCCGGCTTCGCAACCGGTCGCGCAGCAGGGCGGGCTCGTCCCGCTCGACCAGCCGATCAGCCTCGACGACCTGGTCGCGGGCAAGAACGCGGCCGGGCCGTTCCTCAGCCCCGCGACGCCCGCCGAGGAGACCCCGGCGTGGCCGACGGCCGAAGACATCTCGCCCGCCAACGGCGACGGCGCCTCCAGTGGCACCGAGACGCAGTTCGCGTCGCTGGTGCTGCCGAAGCGGGAACCGAAGTACACCCCTGTCGAGCCGCAGAACAAGCCGGAGGACTCTTCGGACGCCGGCAAGTCGGCGCTCGAAGACGACGTGCCCACCCGGCGGCTGCCGATCTACCAGTCGGTGCTCTCGCGCTGGTTCAGCGAAGGTGACGAGGCCGGGGCTGACAGCCCGACCACCTACACCGAGCCGGTCGAGTCCGACACCGCCGCGCGGACCCGTAACGGTGACGCCGAAGTGGAGGAACCCGCCGTCGGGGACACTGGAGACGCTTCCGGAGAGGCATTGCCCACTCGGACACCGCGGAGTGTTCCGCCGGAGACGGTGCTCCAGGACAATGGCTGGCGCAGCGCGTCGGACGACGGCTGGCAGGCGGCGCAGGTCCTGTACGAAGATCGGAACGACGAGATCACCCCGGCGGGCCTGCCCAAACGGGTGCCGAACCAGTACCTCGTCCCCGGCTCGATCGGCGGGAACGAGCCGAAGAAGGAAGACTCGTTCGCCGACAAGACCTCCGGAATGCCGGGAACGGGTGCGATCGCCCGCTCGGCGACGGCGGCGCGGAGTCGGATGGCAAGCTTCCAGAAGGGCTACACGTCGGGACGGCACGCGTTGAAGGAACGCCCGCTCGATGCGCTGGATGACAACGGCGTTCCGGTGACTGGCAGGGGTGCGGGTTCCCCTGCCGATGACAGCAGTAAGGAGTGACAGTGACACGGGCGGGTGCGATGCAGCCGGGTGGTCCGGCGCAGCCTGGCGGCCAGGCGCAGGGTAAAGGACACACGAGCAGCTTTGCCTGGCTGATCACGGATTTCGTGCACCGGGTCCCGGGCGCGGCGCATGCCGTGGTGGTGTCGGCGGACGGGTTGCTGCTGGCCTCCTCGAAGGGACTTCCCAAGGACAGGGCCGATCAGCTGGCCGCCGTCGCGTCGGGGCTCACGAGCCTCGCCCGCGGTGCGGCGAAGGTGTTCGAAGGTGGCACGGTCGCGCAGACGGTGGTCGAGATGGCCAACGGCTTCCTCTTCCTGATGTCGGTGTCCGACGGGTCCTGCCTGGCGGTCCTCGGCTCGCCGGAGAGCGACATCGGCCTGGTCGTCTACGAGATGACCCTGCTGGTGGAACGGGTGGGGCAACAGCTGACACCGGAGATGCGCGCGCAGCTGCAGGGCGCGTCGGTCCGCCGCTGAGCGACCGGGAACCGAGGAGAATGCCGTGGACGACGGGCGCTTGAGGGGCGATGGCCGGCTCGGTGACGACTTCTCCGGCGGGTGGTCGGAACGTGACGACGGCCGGGAGGACTGGACGTCCTTCCGGGACCGGGTCGACCGCGAATGGCGATCGCGGCGGGCACAGGGGTCGGACAACGACCCTGTCTCCCCGGACGAGGCCTCCCGCTGGCTGACCGATTCGAACGCGGGTCAGGGACCCGCCGATTTCAGCGTTTCGGACTACCGGGAACGCCTCCTCGGCGGCCCCGGGGCGGAACTGTTCGGTGGTGGCAGCGGTCCGCTGTACGACTCGGGCGAGTTCGCCAAGTTCTCCTTCGACAAGGAGGAGGAGCGCCGGGCGGCGGCGGCCGCCGCCGACCCGCTCGCCGCGGCACTGCCGCAGCAGGCGCAGAACGAGTACGTCGACGAGCAGTACACCACCGACGTCGAATCCTCCGGCCTGGTCCGGCCGTACTTCCGCACGCGGGGCCGGACCAAGCCGACGTACGACCTTGCCATCGAGGCGTTGATCTCGACCAGCGAACAGGGACGTGTGCTCGACCGGGTACGCGTCCCCGAACACCGGTCGATCTGCGACCTTTGCCTGGACACCCGGTCCGTCGCCGAAGTCGCGGCGCTGCTGCGCCTGCCGCTCGGCGTGGTCCGGGTGCTGATCGGAGACGTGGCCGGCCTCGGTCTGGTCCTGGTGCACACCGCCAGCCAGAACGTGGGTGACCGGCCGAGTATCGAGTTCATGGAGAGGGTGCTCAGTGGGCTTCGGAGAATTTGACTCCGACGCGAATGCGCCGCAGGTGACCGGACCGACTTCGTCGGCCAAGATCGTGGTCGCTGGCGGATTCGGCTCGGGGAAGACCACGCTGGTCGGAGCGGTTTCGGAGATCGATCCGCTGACCACCGAGGCCATGATGACCGAGGCCAGTACCGGCGTCGACGACAATTCGGCCACCCCGAACAAGTCGACGACGACCGTGGCCATGGACTTCGGGCGGATTTCGCTGGACTCGGACCTGGTGCTGTACGTGTTCGGTACGCCGGGCCAGCACCGGTTCTGGTTCATGTGGGACGACCTCGCGGTCGGTGCCATCGGTGCCGTCGTGCTGGTCGACACGCGGCGGCTCGCCGACGCGTTCCCGTCGATCGACTTCTTCGAGAACCGGAAGCTGCCGTACGTCGTGGCGATCAACTGCTTCGACCGGCTGCTGCACCACCAGATCGAGGACGTCCGGCACGCGCTGACGATCTCCCCGTCCGTGCCGATCATGGCCTGTGACGCCCGGGAACGTGAGTCCGCCAAGCAGGTGTTGATCTCGGTCGTGCAGCACGCCATCGCACACGATTCGGCGTTGCGCGCCGGCTAAAAGGGACGAAAGCCCGGAGCGGATGCGGCCGTTGGAGTGAACTCGGCAGGCTTCACCCGCTTCGGGGAGTGGCGTCATCAGCCGGATCGACCGTGGGGCGACCCCTTTCACTCGATCCGGCGCCGGCGCCACCCGTTCGAGCGACCGTAACGCCGATGACCTGCGCGGACGCCGGTTCACGCCTGGGCGCACCCGGCCACCACGGGGTGACCCACGAATGCGTGGTTCGCGATGGGTCGACGCGGTGAGCGGCTGGACGTTCACGTTCGGTTAACGCCGTTGGCCGGGTGGCGGACTCGACACGATCGACGGGACGAATACGCTGGGTGGAGGCGTCTTTCGGCTCGACGGTCCCGGGATCGGTGCAGGTCGGCGGGAGACGCCCGGACCACGCCGCCCAGGTGGTCTTGAGCAGCGAGGAGGGACTTGTGACGGCATCCGGGCAGCAAAGCTCGTTCGGCTGGCTCATCACGGATTTCGCGCGCCGGGTTCCCGGTGCGGCGCACGCCGTGCTGGTCTCAGCGGACGGGCTTCTCCTCGCGCCGTCGGACGGACTGCCGCAGGAACGGGCCGAACAGCTGTCCGCGGTCGCCTCCGGGCTGATCAGCCTCACCGCCGGCGCGGCGCGCTGCTTCGACGCGGGCGGGGTCAACCAGACCGTCGTCGAGATGGAACGCGGTTACCTCTTCCTCATGTCGGTCGCCGACGGCTCGTCACTCGCCGTGCTGGCCGCGCCGACCTGTGACATCGGCACCGTGGCCTATGAGATGACCCTGCTCGTCGAGCGGGTCGGCCAGCAGATCACGCCCGAGCTGCGCGCGCAGCTCCAGGGCGGCGTACGTGGGTGACCGATGAAGATCACCGGATTCACCGAACCGGAACCGTCCGGCTGGGACTCCCTCTACCAGGGCACCGAACGCGAAGCCTTCGATTCGCCGAGCCGCTTCGAGCTGAGCTCGATCAGCACGGTGATGCCGCGGCGCCCGGCCGCGCCGACGGAGCCGCCTCCCGCGCCTCCGTCGATGCCTTCGCCGATCCGTCAGTCGCGGCCGCGTCCCACGCCCGCTGACGTCGCACCCGCTTCGGTCTATCTGCCGACTTCGGGCTCCCGGGTCCGGCCCTACACCCGCACCGGCGGGCGCACCCGCACCGCGCACGACCTGGCGCTGGAGGCGCTGGTGTCGACCAGCGAGGACGGCCGCCGGTACCGCGGCGTGCGGACTCCCGAGCACCGCCAGATCTGCGACCTCTGCCTGGACACCCGGTCGATCGCGGAGATCGCCGCGCATCTGCGGCTGCCGCTGGGCGTGGTGAAGGTGCTCGTGGGCGACATGGCGGACGCCGGGCTGGTGCTGATCCACCAGACGGAGCTGATCCTCGGCGACTCTTCTTCGCGGGCTTTCATGGAGCGGGTACTTCAGGGCCTTCGCGCCCTCTGACCCGCAGCCAACCCGTGGTTGCATGACGTGACGTAAGATCACGCGATGTCATCAAGGGGCCGGTTCCCGATCCGTGCGTTCGGTGACGAATCCTTCAAGGAATCCGACGTCGACGGGTTCTCCGTACTTGCCGCGGCTGTCTTCGACCGAGCTGTACACGACGAGGTCCGTACTGTCATGTCGGAGCTTCGAGGCCGGCGGCGTATCCCGAAACTCCACTGGAACGAGATGGATCCGGCGGAACAAGAGGCCGCCGTCAAAGAGCCTCGCCGATCTCGACGGATTTCACCTCGTCGCGGTCGGCTCCCCGGTACCCCGTCGACGACAGGAACGTGCTCGTGCCCGTTGCCTTCGGCGCTTGGTGCTCGAACTCGCCGCGTTCGACGTGGAGATGCTCGTGCTCGAATCACGCACGGCCACGCTGGACGTCCGAGATGTCGAGACGGTCAAGGGTGCCAGATTCGATCTGCCCAAGGGCACCGCGTTCCGTGTCGCTCACGAGAGAGGCAAGGACGAACCGCTGCTCTGGGCCGCGGACATGGTCGCCGGAGCGATCAGGGCCAGGAAGGACGGGCGCCCCGGCTATCGGCGTTGATCGAGGACCTCGTGTACGAGATAGCCGTCGAGACGAATTGTTGAGCGGACACGCGTAAGGCCAGGGTCCCGGTCTGCCCCGGGTGCACCTGGCCTTGCGACTCGCCTGACGTCCGCGACGTCACGCTCCGAACACAGTGTAGATCAGTCATCGCCGTAAAGCGCGTCGCGGAGGCTCATGCCGCCATCCGGTCCGCGCTGCATTCGGTCGGGATCGGGACGCCGGTGCCCCCTGCCCGCATTTCGTCCTCTAAATGCGCTCTGGTGCAGCGGGTTGGGGACACAAGCGTCCAGGACCGAAGACCAGCCGTCACGCATTCAGAGGACTAAACGCGCGGTGTGGTCAGTCTTCGACGAGGGCGGCCGACGTGATCCGGTGCAGCGGGTAGCGCTCGTTGTCGGTCCCTTCGAGGACCCCGCCGCCGACTCGCAGCGGCCGGACCACCCGCTGGCTCGCCGTCCCGCGTGAGTCGACGAACCCGATCCACACCTCACGGCGCTCGATGGTCGCCTGGGACAGCAGCGCCAGCGTCGCGGACGTGTCCCCGGCGCCGCCACCCTGCGGCGCGCGCACCGTCTCGCCCCGGCGCCGTGCCGAAGCCGCGTCGCCGGCCCGGACGTGCGCGACGATCTTGCCGACCTGCTCGTCGGTCAGCCCGGCAGGCTCGCCAGGCGCACGACGCGCGGCACGCGCCTTCGCGGGCAGGCGACGTCCAGACGGCCTGATGTCCATGACGCGTCCGTCGGGCCCTTCGGCGGCCGGGGCGAACCCGGCGGCGCGGAGCGCGTCGAGGACTTCGGCGAGCGGGTACGCGCTGATGAGCACCGTCGGCGCGATCATCCGCAAGCCGTACTCGGTCGCGACGGGGCTGCCCATCACCTCGGCGAGCAGCGACGCGTCGTCGCAGCGCAGGAACGACTCGGCGGCCCCGCCGCGCAGCCGCCCGTGCCGCCGGGCGACGTCGTCGATCAGGTAGCTCAGCGATTGCGGCACCGGCGTCGCCGACCGTGTCGAGAACAGCTGGTGCAGCTCTCCCGCGGTCCGCCCGGTGTCGAGCGCGCGCCGCACGGACGTCTCGGTGATCCGGTAGACGGTCGCGTGCCCGGCCGATTCGATGTCGGCGACGGCGGTCATCTCGGCGGCGAGTTCGGCCTCCAGCGGCCCGGGCGCGACCACGGTCAGGTCGGCCTGGACGAGGACGTGGTCCACCGGACGCGGCAGCGCGTCGATCATCGCCTCGACCGCTCCGGGCCTGTCTTCGGCCAGCAGCGCCCGTGCCGCCGTGGTGAGGCCGCCGAACCCGATCAGGCCGAGCGCCGCCCCCTCGGCCATCGTCCAGCGCACGGTCTCGTCGCGCAGCCGCCCGCCCCGCCGCGGCGCGCGCCAGGCGAGCGCGGCGACCAGTTCGTCGGTGCTCTTCACGCCCGCGCCCTCGGGAAGAGCGGCCAGGGCGAGCAGGATCCGTCGCCGCGACGTGGGTGCCAGCGGACGGCGCAGGTCCTCCGAAAGCGGCGCGATCGGCTTGTCCTTCGCGTCCCGCCCGCCGGCGAGCCCTGGCAGCCGGGGCAGTTCGAGCCAGGCCTGGGCGATCGTCATCCAGCGCTGCGCGGTCGGCGACGCGAGCCACGAATCCGTGAGCGTCGTCGGCACCCATTCCGGCGTGGTCGCTTCGCTGTCGGCCACCAGCCCGGCGCCGACCGCGATCTCCGCGAGCAGGGTCACCCGTGTCTCGTCGACGTCGAGATCCTTGGCGAGCTTCTTGAGCTCGCGGACCCCGAGACCGCCGGACTTCAACACCGGCGGTGGCGTCTCCGACCACGCGCGAAGCATGCTTTCGTTCTGGCGCAAGAACTCCATCGCCTCACCGGCCGCCGTCGTGTCCACTGTGGACGGCTGATGCGGATGTGTGGGGAGTTCCGGTTCGCGCAGTGACGCCGGGTCGAACACCGACCCGCCGCGCAGCGCGATCCCGATCTCGCGCGGCAGCTCGACGGTCTGGTCGTCCCGGCGCAGCAGAAGGCCGCGCGCGAGCAGGCGCTGGACCGGGTTCTGTGCCCGCTCCAGCGGGACGTCGGCCGCCGCGTCACGGGTCCGGCCGATCGGCGGCCCGGCCGCAAGCGTCGTCAGTAGGGCGCGTTCGTCCTCGCCGACCTCCGCGAGCGCGGCCTCGATATCCGCTCCGGCGAGCGAGGGCGACGACGACCCGAGCCCGGCGGGGAAGGGGCCGAGCGCGTCACGGGCCGACGGCGGGACGCGCAGCGCGTCGTCCTCACCCCAGACCAGTGCCCGCTTGCGCAGCAGTGCCAGTGGCTCGCCGAGCTCCTTGCCCACGAGCCGCGCGACCTCGGCCGCGGCGACCGGTTCGGTGTCCGCCCCGGCCAGCAGCAGGGCGTCGAGGACGGCGAGCGTGAAGGTGTCGAGGTCTTCGCAGGCGCGCGCGACGGAGCCCGGCGTGCCTGCCCGGGTGGCGAGCACGATGGTGTCGGACGGGGGCGGCGTCGACAGGTCGCGACGCGTGCGCAGCAGTGCCGCGAGAGCGTCGTCGGACTCCTGGCGCAGCCAGTCCGCCAGGGAGGGCGCGGGCATAGAGGACCAGGATACCGGGCGGGTGGTGGCCCGGCAGCCGCGTTCGGGCAGACTGTCCCCCGAGAACGCTTGACCATGCTCTGGAGGACGTTGTGGCGAAGGGCGATAACAAGAAGCGCGCGGGCATCGACCCCACGTGGCCCGGTGAAGACGGGGAGCACCCCGTCACCGAGCTCGCGTCCGATCGGCAGGGCGCGCTGTCCCCGTTCGGCGACGTGACCTTCCCGCTCGAGAGCGTGCCTTACGTGCACCCCGAGACCGAGATCAACCGGTAGAAAGTTACTGGTCAGTCACCCCCTGCGAGGGTTCGTGGCGGTCGTCACGGGAGTAGGTTTTCGATCGACCTATTCGAGCGTTCCTCAGCGGGGGTAGTGCCATGCCGGTTCCCGGTCCCGGATATTCGATCACCGTCCGGGTGGAGGCCCCCGCGTCGTCCACCGCGGCGGGTGATCTGACGACCGCCGTCGGCCGGGTCGGCGGCGTGCTGACCGCGTTCGACGTCGTCGAGTCGCACCCCGACTCGATCGTCGTCGACATCAGCGCCAACGCCCTGTCGGAGAACCACGCGCAGGACATCACGCAGACCCTGGACTCGTTGCCGGGTGTCCGCGTGCGCAAGGTCTCCGACCGGACGTTCCTGATCCACCTCGGCGGCAAGATCGAGGTCAGCCCCAAGGTCGCGCTCCGCAACCGTGACGACCTCTCCCGCGCGTACACGCCGGGTGTCGCCCGCGTCTGCCAGGCGATCGCGGCGAACCCCGAGGACGCGCGCCGCCTGACCATCAAGCGCAATACCGTCGCGGTGCTCACCGACGGTTCCGCGGTGCTGGGGCTGGGCAACATCGGCCCGGCCGCCGCGCTGCCGGTGATGGAGGGCAAGGCGGCGCTGTTCAAGAAGTTCGCCGACGTCGACGCGTGGCCGGTCTGCCTGGACACCCAGGACACCGAAGAGATCATCATGATCGCGAAGGCGCTCGCGCCGGTCTACGCGGGCATCAACCTCGAGGACATCGCCGCGCCGCGCTGCTTCGAGATCGAGAAGCGCCTGCGTGAGCAGCTCGACATCCCGGTGTTCCACGACGACCAGCACGGCACCGCGATCGTCGTGGTGGCCGCGCTGCGCAACGCCCTGCGCGTGGTCGGGAAGAACATCGAAGACTGCAAGATCGTCGTCAGCGGCGTCGGCGCGGCGGGCTCGGCGATCATCCGCCTGCTGTTGCGCAAGAACCCGGGCGACATCGTGGCCGCCGACATCGACGGCATCGTGCACTCCGCGCGCGGCAACCTCGACGACAACCTCACCTGGATCGCCGCGCACACGAACAAGGAGCAGCAGGCGGGCACGCTGCACGAGGCGCTCGTCGGCGCCGACGTGTTCATCGGGGTCTCCGCGCCGAACCTGTTCGGGGCCGAGCAGGTCGCGACCATGAAGTCCGACGCCGTCGTGTTCGCGCTGGCGAACCCGGACCCGGAGATCGACCCGCTGGAGGCGCAGAAGCACGCCGCCGTGGTCGCCACCGGCCGCAGCGACTTCCCGAACCAGATCAACAACGTGCTCGCGTTCCCCGGCGTCTTCCGCGGGCTGCTCGACGCGCAGGCGCACCACATCGACGACTCGATGCTCCTCGCGGCCGCCGACGCCATCGCGGACGTCGTGGACAACGGCAAGCTGAACGCTTCGTTCATCGTGCCGAGCGTGTTCGACAACGCCGTCGCCCCCGCGGTGGCGGACGCGGTGAAGAAGGCGGCGAAAGCTGCGAAGTCTGCCGAGCGCTGACGAAAACCCGCCGAAGGGGCGCCGGTTCCGCATCCACCTCACGGTGGGAGCGGAGGGCGCCCCTTCATCGTGTTTCCGTGGGCCTTCGGCCCGAATCAGGGCGCTCGGCGGTGAAGTCTCCGCGGGGCGCCCTTGGGGAGACCCGTAGCCGGAAGTGATAGCAAAGGTCCCTTGCTCCATTCGGAGTGCTCGTCATCACTGAGGCCGACCTCGTGGCCGACTTCAGGGTGACGACTCCGCGCCTGGCCCGCTCATAGGCTCGACCCCGACCAAGAAGTCGATCATGACGGGGGTTGGGGATGAATCGCTCTGTCCTGAGCAGGATCGGGGCACTCACGGCCGCGGCGGTGACCATGGCGGTACTCGTACCGGCCACGGCGTCCGCCGCGGTTTCGTCCGTGCGCTGGGGGCCGTGTCCGGAGGACGTGGCCGCGCCCGGCGTGCAGTGCGCCACCTTGAAGGTCCCGCTCGACTACCGGAACCCGGGCGGGAACACCATCGACATCGCCGTTTCGAAACTCGCCAGCACGAAGCCGGCGAAGCGGCGCGGGATCATGCTGACCAACCCGGGAGGCCCCGGCGGGCCAGGGCTGACCATGCCCGCCGGGTTGCGCGCGGCGGGCATGCCGTCGAGCGTGCTCGACGCGTACGACATCATCGGCTTCGATCCGCGCGGGATCGGTCACAGCACGCCGGTCACCTGCGATCTCAAGCCCGAGCAGCAGGTGAGCAACGTCCCGCCGTACGCGCGTGACGCGGCGGCGGTGGCGGAGCGCGCGAAGTACGTGGAGGGCATCGCGAAGCAGTGCGGGGCCTCGGCGACCGCCGCGAACCTGCCGTACATCACCACGGCCAACACCGCCCGCGACATGGACCGCATCCGGGAAGCCCTCGGCGAGGAGAAGCTCTCGTACTACGGCGTTTCGTACGGCAGCTACCTCGGCGCCGTGTATTCGACGCTGTTCCCGCGGCAGACCGATCGCGTCGTGATCGACAGCGTGACCGGCCCCGGCGGGCTCGATCCGGTCACCTCGCGCCGTTTGGCGGAGGGGTTCGAGGACCGCTTCCCGGACTTCGCGAAATGGGCGGCGGCGCGGCACGCGAGCTACGGGCTCGGCCGCACTCCGCAGCAGGTGACGGCGAAGTTCTACGAACTCGTCGCCAAACTCGACGGCGGCGCCGTCCCCGGTGTCGACGGCGCGGCGTTCCGCATGGGCACTTTCGGCGCGCTCTACGCGACCAGTTCCTTTCCGGTGCTGGCGCAGCAGTGGCAGGCGCTCGACACCGAAGGCACCGTGGAGCAGACCGCTCAGGCCCAGCAGATCGATCCGGCGCAGCTGCTGGCCGGGCAGTTGCACGTGGTCTGCAACGACGCGGACTGGCCCGAGGACGTCGCGACCTACCAGCGCAACGTCGCGAAGGACCGGGTGAAGTACCCGATGTTCGGCGCCGCCGGGGCGAACATCTGGGCCTGCGCGTACTGGCCGTCCGAGCCGATCGAGCCGCCGGTACGGATCGGCGACCGGGGTCCGTCGAACATCCTGATGGTGCAGAACCTGCGTGACCCGGCGACGCCGCTGAGCGGTGCCAAGGAGATGCGCCGTGCCCTCGGTGACCGGGCGCGGATCGTGACCGTGGACGAGGGCGGGCACGGAGTCTGGCTGAGCGACGAGAACGCTTGCGGCAACAACGCCGTCAACCGGTTCTTCGTGGAAGGCAAGCGCCCCGCGCGCGACACGGCCTGCGCCGCGGACAAGGGCGGGCTCTTCGCTTCGATGACGCCGGAGCAGCGGCGGGAACGGGAGAAGGCGCTCGACGAGGTTCGCTCGAAGCAGCGGATGTTCTGAGGACTAGCCTGCTGGGCGTGAGTGAACTCAGCCACGTCGACCATACGGGTGCCGCCCGTATGGTCGACGTTTCCGGCAAGACGCCCACCGCCCGCACCGCGCTGGCGGGCGGCACCGTGCACACCACGGCCGAGGTGCTCGGCCTGCTGGCGACGGACGGGCTACCCAAGGGCGACGCGCTCGCGACCGCCCGGATCGCGGGCATCATGGGCGCGAAGAAGGTGCCCGAGCTGATCCCGCTCTGCCACCAGATCGCGTTGTCCGGGGTGAAGGTCGAGTTCGTCCTCGACGAGACCGCCGTGCACATCACCGCGACCGCGAAGACGAACGACCGGACCGGCGTCGAGATGGAGGCGCTGACCGCCGTCGCCGTCGCCGGGCTGACCCTGCACGACATGATCAAGGCCGTCGATCCCGCGGCGACCCTCGACGACGTCCGCCTGATCCGCAAGGACGGCGGCAAGACCGGGACCTGGGAGCGGCCGTGAACCGGGCCGCGAGGGTGATCGTGGCGTCGAACCGCGCCGCGAAGGGCGTCTACGAGGACACCACGGGCCCGGTCATCACGGACTGGCTGTCCGCACGGGGCTGGGACGTGCCGGAGCCTGTGGTCGTCGAGGACGGGGAACCCGTCGGCGAAGCCCTGCGGGACGCCGTCGCGGCCGGGGTGCAGGTGATCGTGACGACCGGCGGCACCGGCATCTCGCCGACGGACCGCACCCCGGACGTCACGCGCGCCGTCCTCGACTACGAACTCCCCGGCGTCGCGGACGCGATCCGCGCCGCCGGACTGCCCAAGGTGCCCACGGCCGTTCTCTCGCGCGGCGTCGCCGGCGTCGCGGGCCGGACCCTGGTGGTGAACCTCCCCGGCTCGCGTGGCGGGGTGAAGGACGGCCTGGGAGTACTGGACGGGATCCTCGACCACGCCGTCGACCAGCTGACGGGCGGCGACCACCCACGGGAGGCACAGCAGTGAGCGTTCGGGTCGCACGGATCGCGGTGGTCGACGAGCCGCTTTCGGTCGAAGAGCACGCCCGCCTGGTGGACGACGTGGCCGCGGGTGCCGTCGTCACCTTCGGCGGGGTCGTGCGGGACCACGACGGCGGCCGGTCGGTGGACCGGCTCGCCTACGAAGGACACCCCAGCGCCGCCGACGTGCTCGCGGAGGTCGTCGCGGATCTCTCGGGCAGATGGGAGGGCGTGCGGGCGGTCGCCGTCAGCCACCGGCTGGGCGCGCTGGCCATCGGTGACGTCGCGCTGGCGTGCGCCGTGGCGGCCGAGCACCGAGGGCAGGCGTTCGCCGCCTGCTCGGAGCTGGTCGACGAGGTCAAGGCGCGGCTGCCGGTGTGGAAACACCAGCACTTCAGCGACGGCAGCGACGAGTGGGTCAACTCGCCGTAGCGGGGTGATCCGGAGGGCACGCCCCCGGACACGACAAAGCCCCACCGCCGGGGGAATGGCGCGGTGGGGCCTTGTCAGTCGTGACGTGGCCGCGCGGGGAATCCCGCGGGCGTCACGACTTACCGGTGCTCAAGAGCTCACTTGGTGGCGAGCTTCTGGCCGACGACGATGAAGTCGGCGTTCGGCACGTATTCCTTGTTCAGCTCCTGCAGCTTCTGGTAGCCGCCCTGGACGTTGAACTTGGAAGCGATCTTCGACAGCGTGTCGCCGGCCACGACGGTGTAGTCACCCGCCGGGTTCGAGTTCGCGACATTGGCGGCGGCCGGGGCCGGGGCCTGCTGCTTGGTGACCGGAGCGGTCGACTTCTTCGGGGTCACCTTCTTGGTGGCCTTCGGGGCGCTCGACTTGGCCTTGGCGGGGCTGGCGGAGCCGCCCTTCTTGCCACAGTGCGGCCACGCGCCGATGCCCTGGCCCTGGAGGACCCGCTCGGCGACGGCGATCTGCTGCTCACGCGTGGCGTTGTGCGCGCTGCCGGTGCCACCGTAGGCACGCCAGGTGCTCTGCGAGAACTGCAGACCACCGTAGTAGCCGTTACCGGTGTTGGTGCTCCAGTTGCCGCTGCTCTCGCACTGCGCGATGGCGTCCCAGTTGGTCGCCGACGCGGGGGTCGCGGCGATTGCGAGGGGAGCGCCGACCGCGACACCCGCAATGGCGACGCGGGCGATGTGACGGGTGGCGGCGGACATCTTGCGGTGCTTGCCTCGGTAAGACATGTGAATAAATCTCGCTCCCTGCGCCTACGAGTCTGTGCTGAGGGAAGGACCCGTGGGTCCTGGCCGGCCGTCTCAGGCCGGCTGACTTCGCCTGACGCACGACGCGTCGGCTCGGTCCCCTCGTCCCTGTCCGGAAATGCTTTCGCTCGGGGTTGGGTCCGGGAATCCGTTGGACAGGGCTCGGCGCTACGGGTTCCCGGTGTTGCGTGGTCGGTCGGGGCCAACCGAAAAGCGACGGTACGTAACGAACGGCCTGATCGGAAATTATTCGAGCCGTGACCTACATCACAGTAACAGCAGGCAACTCATGGCGATTCGACTGTTTATGCAGGTCAGTGGGCCGTTATCTGGCCGTTTCCTGACCGAGATAATTCACGGATCGTGAGGCTTGCATCACGTGGATTAAGGGATGACTGGCCCATTCGTGCGCCTTCGCGCGCGAATGGGCCGCGCACTTTAGCGAGACCTCAAGAAGTTCGCCAGCCCTGGCAGGTCATCCGTATTCAGGTGGTCGACCCCGGCGGCGACCAGCTCTTTCCACAACGCGTCACGGCCGGGCCCGGCGGCGTCCGGCGTGGCCCAGAAGCGCACGCGCTGACCCGCCGCGTGGGCCCGCTTGACCAGATCGTGCAGTTTCGCCCGCTCACCGGCGGGGAAGGGGCCGTCACCGGTCCAGGTGAACAGGCCGCTCCAGGAGTCCGAGACGAGCGGCGTGACCCGCGGGTCGGAGCCGATGCCGAGGTCGTTCTCGTCCCTGATCCGGCCGTCGTAGAAGGCGAGCCGGAACCGCTGCCCGAGCATCACGTCCTTGGGGCGCCCGCCGGAGATCACCGCGGTGACGGCCCGCTTCTTCACGTGACCGAACGCGTACAGAGAGAAGAGGAAGGAGTAGCGGGGATTGTGGAGGCGCTTCTCGAGTGCCGCGTAGGTGCTGTTCGCGTCCCCCTTGACGTCGATCAGCAGCTGGAACTCCGCGCGCTGCCGGTACACGCCGACGCCGTGGTTGGCCAGCACCCGGTCGCGCAGCGGCTCCAGGTAGAGCGACTCCAGGGTGCGGTCCGGGCGGGTGTCCGCGAGGTCGTGCGCGACCAGGAGCTGCCCGTCGACCAGGAAGATGTCGGCCTCGACACTGGTGAAGCCCCGGTCGAGCGCGTCGTGCAGCGGACGGGCGTGTTCGTAGTCGTTGTGGCTGTGCGCCTGCGCCAGCGGCCGGACGCCGCGTTCGTGGGCGGACGCCGGAGCGGTCGCGAGGTTCGTGGCGGCGACCGCGGCGAGCAGTGCGGCGAGAATACGGCGGGGAGTGATCACTGGCGCATCCTCGGCTGCTTCGGCGACCGGATGGTGAACTCGAGACGGCGAGCAAGGGACCTTTGCTACCACTTTCGCCGTTCACGCAGTTCAGGGGCGATGTGACCCCGGCGATCGTGTCGCGAAAGTGGCTTTCGCGACACGCCCGGCAGGCACCGTGCGCGGGCAGCGGGGCAACGGCAGTCAGCCGCCGGCGAACGGGGGCAGGACGTCCAGTTCGGCGCCCTCGGTCAGCGGCCGCGTGAGATCCCGCACGGCGACACCGTCCAGCAGGTACGAGACCGCGTCGAGCAGCTTCGCCAGCTTCTCCGGGTGGAATTCACGCAGGTGGGCGACGGCATCGGCGACGCGGGCGCCGTCCGGCAGCGTCACCTTCTCCTCGTCGAGACCGGCGGCCGCGCGGGCCGAGGCGAAGTACCGCACCACGATGGTCACCATGTCAGCCGCCGATCGCGCTCATCGGCCGGATCGGCTGCGCGAACCCGGCCTCGTTGATCTCGTGCCCGGCGAGTTTGCCCCACATGGTCGCCCGCCACGCGTCCGCCACCTCTTCTTCGCGCGCGCCCGCGCGCACGAGGGCGCGTAGGTCGGTCTCGTCGTTGCTGAACAGGCACGAGCGCACCGCGCCGTCCGCGGTCAGCCGGGTCCGCTCGCAGGCGCCGCAGAAGGGACGGGTCACCGACGCGATCACGCCGACGTCGCCCGGTCCGCCGTCGACCAGCCAGCGTTCGGCGGGCGCCCCGCCCCGCGCGGCGGGGAACGGCGACAGGGTGAACTCCTCGCCGAGCATGCCGAGGATCTCCTCGGCGGTGATCATGTCGGCGCGGTTCCAGCCGTGTTGCGCGTCCAGTGGCATCTGCTCGATGAAGCGCAGGTGGTAGCCCTCGGCGAGGCAGAACTTCAGCAGCGGCACGGCCTGGTCCTCGTTCAGCCCGCGCATCAGCACCGCGTTGACCTTCACCGGGTCCAGCCCGGCCTCCCGCGCCGCGGCCATGCCGGCGAGCACGTGCGAAAGCCGGTCGCGACGCGTGATCGTCTCGAACAGCGCGCGGTCGACGGTGTCCAGTGAGACGTTGATCCGGTCCAGCCCCGCGCCGGCGAGCGACTTCGCGCGCTTCGCGAGCCCGATTCCGTTGGTGGTCATGGAAAGCCGCGGCCGCGGTTCGAGTGCCGCGACCCGCTCGACGATCTTTTCCAGGCCCTGGCGCAGCAGCGGTTCGCCGCCGGTGAGCCGGATGTCGGTGATCCCGAGCCGTTCGACGGCGATCCGGAGCAGGAGCACGAGCTCGTCGTCGGTCAGCACGTCCGCGCTCGGCATCCATTCGAGCCCTTCGGCGGGCATGCAGTAGGTGCAGCGCAGATTGCACTTGTCGGTGAGCGACACCCGCAGGTCGGTCGCCACGCGGCCGAAGGTGTCGATCAGAGCGGGGTTGTCCGGCCTGGGCACGCTGGGACGCCCTCGTGTACCGGGGACACGGGGAAACCCGAGATCGACTGCTGTCATTGACACCAGACTAACCCCGAAGCCGGCGAAAACCGACTGTCTACAATCCCTCTTCGCGCAGAATCGGAAGGGTTTCCGGATGGCGAAATATCCGCTCTCGGCGGAGGAATTGGCCCGGTTCGCCCATCTCGGCAGGGAGAGCAGCACGCTGACCGTTCTCCGGCACGCCAGGATCGCCGAGCGGATGGGCCTGTCGGCCACCGATCACAAGGTGCTCGAACTGGCGGGCCAGGCGCCGGGACCGTTGACAGCGGGCAGGATCGCCGAACTGACCGGACTGTCGACTGGTGCTGTGACCGGCGTCATGGACAGGCTCGAGAAGGCCGGTCTCGCCCGCCGTGTCCGTGATACCGCCGACCGCCGGAAGGTCCTGATCGAGGTCGTCCCCGGCGCCATGGAGCGGCACGCGCCGCTCTTCGAATCCGCGTACACGAACATGAAGACGGTGCTCGAACAGTTCTCTCCCGAGGAACGGAAAGTGCTGGAGCGATTCCAGAGCGCGGTGCTCGACGGCCTCCGCGACGAACTCCCCGGCGATTCTCCGCGTCCATAGCTTTTCCGCATCTGCGGAAGTAACCTTCCGGACATGCCGCAATTCCGGTTGTCCGAGGCCGCTCGTCTGCTCGGCGTCAGCGACGACACCGTCCGCCGGTGGGTACGTGCCGGCCAGTTGACCGCGTTCGACGACTCGGCGGGCCGCAAGGTCGTCGACGGCGCCGAGCTCGCCGCGTTCGCCAAGGCGCAGGCAGAACAGCCTGAGGACCCTTCGAGTGTCGGCCGCTCCGCGCGGAACCGGTTCGTCGGGCTCGTCACCGAGGTGATCACGGACAAGGTGATGGCACAGGTCGAGCTGCAGTGCGGCCGGCATCGCGTGGTCTCCCTGATGAGCGCCGAGGCCGTCCGCGAACTCGGACTGCGGCCGGGGGTGCTCGCGGTCGCCGTCGTCAAGGCGACCACCGTCGTGGTCGAAACCCCGGAAGGAAGCCGATGAGGAAGCTCGCGCCCGTCCTGCTCGCGCTGGCGCTGGCCACGACGGCCTGTGGTTCGGAGGCGGCGCCTCAAGAAGGAGGAAGGACGCTGACCGTCTTCGCCGCGGCGTCGCTGACCGAGTCGTTCGGGGCGCTGGGCAAGCGGTTCGAGGCACAGAACTCCGGGGTGACCGTGAAGTTCAGCTTCGAGGGTTCCTCGGCGCTGGTCCAGAAGCTGACCCAAGGCGCGAAGGCGGACGTCTTCGCTTCCGCAGACAAGGCCAATATGGACAAGGCCGCCAAGGCCGGGCTGATCGACGGGCAGCCGTCGGTCCTCGCCACCAATCGGCTCGCCATCGCAGTCGGCAAGGGCAACCCCCAGGGCATCAAGGGGCTGGCCGATCTCGCGCAGGACGGGCTGACCGTCGTCGTCTGCGCGCCGCAGGTGCCGTGCGGGTCGACGGCGAAGAAGGTCCAGCAGTCGTCCGGGGTCACGCTCAAGCCCGCGAGCGAGGAACAGGACGTCAAGTCTGTGCTCGCGAAGGTGCAGTCGGGTGATGCCGACGCGGGACTCGTCTACGTCACCGACGCGACCTCCGCGGCCGCGAAGGTGGACAAGGTGGACTTCCCGGAGGCGGCGGGCGCGGTCAACGACTACCCGATCGCGGTGGTGAAGGACGCTCCGCAGGCTCGGCTCGCAGGGCTGTTCAGGGACTTCGTCCTCGGCGCGGAGGGCAAGGCCGAACTCGCGAAGGCCGGTTTTGGCACGCCCTGACCCCGCATTTCGTCCTCTGGACGCGGTAGATGCACGCGCAAGTACCGCATTCAGAGGACGAAATGCGGGGGCCGGGGTGCCGTGGGTGTTGTGGCCGCCGGCGATCTGCGCGCTGGCGCTGGTGGTACTGCCGGTCGTCGGCCTTCTGGTGCGTTCGGACCTGACCCGCTTCCCGAGCCTCATCACCTCGACGTCGTCGCTGAACGCGCTCAAGCTCTCGCTGATCACCGCCGGACTGTCCACTGTGGCCTGTGTGCTGCTCGGGGTCCCGCTCGCCGTGGTGCTCGCGCGCTCGGGGGCGCGCGGTGTCCGCGTGCTGCGCGCGGTGGTGCTGCTGCCGCTGGTGCTGCCGCCGGTGGTCGGCGGCCTGGCGTTGTTGTACCTGTTGGGCCGCAAGGGTTTCCTCGGGATCCTGGTGACCACCCTGACCGGTGAGCAGGTGCCGTTCACCACGGCGGCCGTGGTCATCGCGCAGACGTTCGTCGCGATGCCGTTCCTGGTGGTCAGCCTCGAAGGAGCTCTCCGGGGCGCCGGCGACCGGTACGAAAGGGTCGCATCCACACTGGGCGCCGAACCGTGGACGGTGTTCCGCCGGGTCACGCTGCCGCTGCTGCTGCCCGCGCTCGGTTCGGGCATCGTGCTGAGCTTCGCGCGGGCGCTGGGCGAGTTCGGCGCGACGATCACCTTCGCCGGCAGCCTGGAAGGGGTGACCCGGACCCTGCCGCTGGAGGTCTACACCCAGGCCGAGGTCGACGTCGACAGCGCGGTGGCGCTCGCGTTGCTGCTCATCCTGGTCGCCGTCGCGGTGATCGCGCTCGCCCGGCCGCGCGCGCTCGAAGGAGTCCGGTCGTGACCCTGTCGGCCGAGCTCGCCCTGCGGCGTGGCGAGTTCACCTTGGAAGTCGGCTTCGAAGTTCCCGACGGCGGGGTGCTCGCGCTGCTCGGCCCGAACGGGTCGGGGAAGTCCAGTGTGCTCGGCTGCCTCGCCGGGCTGCTCCGGCCCGGCCGGGCGCGGATCACCCTCGACGGCCGCGACCTGGCGGGCCTGCCGCCGCACGCGCGCGGTATCGGCCTGCTCTCCCAGGACGCACTGCTGTTCCCGCATCTGTCCGCTTTGGACAACGTCGCCTTCGCGCCGCGCTCGACCGGTGCCGGCCGCGCCGAGGCGAAGAAACGTGCGCGGGAGTGGCTGACCGAAGTGGACGCTCTCGAACTGGCCGGACGGCGGCCCGCGCAGCTCTCCGGCGGGCAGGCGCAGCGGGTCGCGATCGCGCGGGCGCTGGCCGCCGAGCCGGGACTCCTGCTGCTCGACGAGCCCTTCGCCGCGCTGGACGTCGACGCGGCGCCCGCCATCCGGGGGCTGCTCCGGCGGGTCCTGCGTTCCGGGCCGCCGACCGTGCTGGTCACCCACGACCCCCTCGACGCGCTGGCGCTGGCCGATCACGTCGCCGTCCTCGACGGCGGCCGGATCGTCGAACGCGGCGAGACCCGCAAGGTCCTCTCCGCGCCGCGCACGGCGTTCACCGCGCGGATCGCCGGGCTGAACCTGGTGCCCGGCATCGCCGTCGAGGGCGGTTTGCGCACGTCAGGCGGGCAGCTGGCCGGAATTCCGGCCGAGGACGTCGTCGAGGGCGAAGCGGCCGTCGCCGTCTTCGCGCCCAGTGCCGTGGCGGTGTACCTGCGGGACGGCGAGCACCGGGGCAGCCCGCGCAACACCGTCGAGGGAATCGTCGACGCGCTCGAACCCCACGGACCGGTGATCCGTGTCCGGGCCCGCGGCGACGACTGGGCGGCGGGTCTCGCCGCGGACCTCACCCCGGCCGCGGTCGCCGAGCTGGCGCTCGAACCCGGCACACCGGTCAATCTTTCGGTCAAGGCGGCGTCCGTGGCTGTTCACGCCGTCTCGGATCATTAGGGTGGGCGGTATGAACGAGCGCCGTTGGACATACCTCAGCGACATGGATGGCGTGCTGGTCCAGGAGGAGCATCTCGTACCCGGCGCGGACGAGTTCCTCAAGGAGCTGCGCGCCAACGACATCGGCTTCCTGGTGCTGACCAACAACTCGATCTACACCCCGCGCGACCTGCGGGCGAGGCTCGAGCGGACCGGTCTCGACATCCCCGAGGAGGCCATCTGGACCTCCGCGCTGGCGACCGCGAAGTTCCTCGCGTCGCAGCGGCCGAACGGCTCGGCGTTCGTGATCGGCGAAGCCGGGCTCACCACGGCCCTGCACGAGGTCGGCTACGTGCTGACCGAACGCGACCCGGACTACGTGGTACTCGGCGAGACCCGCACGTACAGCTTCAGCGCGATAACCCGCGCGATCAGGCTCATCGAGGGCGGCGCCAAGTTCATCGCGACCAACCCGGACGCCACCGGCCCGAGCATGGAAGGCTCGATGCCCGCCACCGGTTCGGTCGCGGCGCTGATCGAGAAGGCGACCGGCCGCTCGCCGTACTACGTCGGCAAGCCGAACCCGCTGATGATGCGCTCCGCGCTGCGGCGGCTCGGCGCGCATTCGGAGTCGACGCTGATGATCGGCGACCGGATGGACACCGACGTCCACTCGGGAATCGAGGCCGGATTGCAGACGATCCTGGTGCTCACCGGCATCTCCACGCGGGAGAGCGCCGAGCACTACCCGTACCGGCCGACCAAGATCATCGACTCCATCGCCGATCTGGTCGGGCGCACCGGCGACCCCTTCGGCGAAGGCTGAGTCCGTGGTGAACCCGCGTCCGAGATCGACGTCGGCAGGGCGCGGCGCCGTCACCTCTCACTTCTCCACGGGTGGGACCGGCCAGGTGCCGTCCGTACGCGGCGTGTCGCGAAAGCCACAACCTCGGTGTGGAGAGGCGAGCGACCGAGCCCCGTAGCGGGGCCTTCGGCCGGTTTCGCGGGCCGTCATCAGCTCCGCCAACAGGCTGAGCGACACAGCCGCATGCGGAGGGCTTATCGTCAGACGATGCACGACGATCAGCCCGCGTCCTCGACCTACGTGGTCGGTGACGTGCACGGACACCGGGACGAGCTGGCCGAAGCGCTCCGGGCGAAGGGGCTGATCGACTCCGACGACGACTGGTCCGGTGGGGAGACGACCCTCTGGTTCCTCGGTGACTTCGTCGACCGGGGGCCCGACGGCGTCGGCGTCATCGACCTGGTGATGCGGCTGGAACGGCAGGCCGCGACGGCGGGCGGCCACTGCGGGACGCTGCTGGGCAACCACGAGATCCTGCTGCTCGGGATGTACCACTTCGGCGACACCGAGGTGCCGTCCGACTTCGGTCCGCGCAGCTTCGCCCGCAGCTGGGAGATCAACGGCGGGCTGCTCGAAGACCAGGACAGGCTCACCCCGCAACATATCGAATGGCTGACTTCCCGTCCGATGCTGACGCTGGCCGCGGACCATCTGCTGATGCATTCGGACACGCTCGAGTACCTCGACTGGGGCGAGGACATCGACGGCATCAACGCGCGCGGCCGCGAAATCCTCGAAGGCAGCGACATCCAGGCCTGGTGGGACGTCTGGCGGCGGATGACCACGCGCTACGCCTTCCGCGGCCCGGACGGCGCGGACGTCGCGCAGCAGGTCATGGACCGGCTCGGCGGCGAGCGGATCGTGCACGGGCACAGCGTCATCGCCGACCAGCTCGGGATCCACCCCGCGCAGATCGAGGGACCGTACCTCTACGCGGGCGGGAAGGCGCTGGGGATCGACGGCGGGTTGTTCGTCGGCGGCCCGTGCCTCATCGTGCCGCTGCCCTGGGAACCCGAGGACTGATCGTCAGGGGAGCTCCACGATCTCCTTGCCCAGCGGCATCAGCGAGACCGGGATCATCTTGAAGTTCGCCACGCCGAGCGGGATCCCGATGATCGTGACGCAGAGCGCCACCCCGGTCAGCACATGCCCGATCGCGAGCCAAAGCCCGGCGAAGAGGAACCAGATGACGTTGCCGATCGTCGACGCGGCCCCGGCGTCGCGCCGGTCCACCACGGTGCGGCCGAACGGCCAGAGCGCGTAGGCCGCGATCCGGAACGACGCCAGCCCGAACGGGATGGTGACGATCAGGATGCAGCAGATGACGCCGGCGACGACGTAGCCGAGCGCCATCCACAGGCCGCACAGCACGAGCCAGATGACGTTCAGGATCAGGCGCATCAGACGTGCAACTCCCCGCTGGCCACGGTGACCGCCTGCCCCGAAAGCAGGACGCGGTCGCCTTCGAGACTCATCCGGACGATGCCGCCGCGGGACGAGGCCTGTTCGCCGACGAGCTTCTCCCGGCCGAGGCGAGCGGCCCAGTACGGCGCGAGGACGCAATGCGCGGAGCCGGTGACCGGGTCTTCGTCGATGCCGACGCCCGGCGCGAAGAACCGGGTGACGAAGTCGATCCCGTCCACGTCACCCGGCGCGGTGACCATCAGCCGCCCGTTCCAGTGCGCGCGCAGCGCGGCGAGGTCCGGGGCGAGCGAGCGCACCACGGAAGCGTCGTCCACCACCGCGAACAGGTTGTGCTTACTGCGCCCGACGTACTCGAAGGAGACACCCGGCAGGATCGACGACAGATCGTCGTCCGACTCGCGGGGCGGGTCCGACGGGAAGTCCATCGACACCCAGCCGTCTTCGGCGCGGCAGCGCAACTCGCCGCTTTTCGTCGTGAAGGTCTGTTCGCCGCCGAGGACGTGCGTGGTCGCCAGCGTCGCGTGCCCGCACAGGTCGACTTCGGTCTCCGGCGTGAACCAGCGAAGCGACTTCGGGCCTTCGCCACCGACCTCGACGAAGGCCGTCTCGGCGTGCTTCAACTCGGCGGCGACGGACTGCATCCAGCCCGCGTCGCCCGGCGAGTCCAGCAGCACGACGCCGGCGGAGTTACCGGCGAAGGCCTCGGAGGTGAAGGCGTCGACGATGTAGAGGCGCATGTCTCCGACGATATCCGCCACGGCCGGACCCGGCCTCCGGGTTTCCCCTGAGGTGGTCTCCACTTGCAGGTGGCCGCCGTCACGCCGCGTTCCTAGACTCGGCGCGTCGATGCCGCCGAACGCAGGAGTCTCCATGCCCGACGCCCCCGCCTTGCCGAGCTACGCATCGGGAATCTCGGACACCCCGCTGCTGGGGGACACCATCGGGGACGACTTCGACCGCACCGTCGCCGCCTTCGGCGACCGGGACGCGCTCGTCGACCGCGCCGCCGGGAAACGCTGGACCTACACCGAACTCGCCGCCGAGGTGGACGCGCTCGCACTGGGCCTGCTGGACCTCGGGATCGCCAAGGGCGACCGCGTCGGCATCTGGTCGCCGAACCGGTGGGAGTGGACCTGCGTCCAGTACGGATGCGCGAAGATCGGCGCGATCCTGGTCAACATCAACCCGGCGTACCGCTCGCACGAACTCGAGTACGTGCTGAACCAGGCCGGGATCAAGCTCATCGTGGCCGCGGCGTCGTTCAAGACGTCGGACTACGCGGGCATGATCGCCGAAGCGGGCCCGAAATGCCCGGCGCTGGAACACGTCGTGCTGCTCGAAAGCGAGGAGTGGACGTCGCTGCTGGAGAACGGACGCGGCGCGGATCCGTCGAGGCTCGCCAAGCGCCAAGGCGAACTGTCCGCGGACGACCCGATCAACATCCAGTACACGTCCGGCACCACGGGGTTCCCCAAGGGCGCCACGCTGAGCCACCACAACATCCTCAACAACGGCTACTTCGTCGGCGAACTCTGCAACTACACCGAAGCCGACAAGATCTGCATCCCCGTGCCCTTCTACCACTGTTTCGGCATGGTGATGGGCAATCTCGCGGCGACGACCCACGGCGCGTGCATGGTCATCCCGGCGCCCGCGTTCGAGCCGAAGGCCACCCTCGAAGCCGTCGCGGCCGAGAAATGCACTTCCCTGTACGGCGTCCCGACGATGTTCATCGCCGAACTGGCCGACCCGGACTTCGCTTCCCACGACCTGTCCTCGCTGCGCACCGGGATCATGGCGGGCTCGCCGTGCCCGGTCGAGGTGATGAAACAGGTCATCGACCGGATGGGCATGGCGGAGGTGTCGATCTGCTACGGCATGACCGAGACGTCGCCGGTGTCCACGCAGACCCGCGCGGACGATTCGGTGGAACGGCGGGTGTCGACGGTCGGGCGGGTCGGGCCGCATCTGGAGGTCAAGGTCGTCGATCCGGAGACCGGGCTGACCGTGCCGCGCGGCGAACCCGGCGAACTCTGCACCCGCGGCTACTCGGTGATGCTCGGCTACTGGGAGCAGGCCGACAAGACGGCCGAGGCGATCGACGCGGCGCGGTGGATGCACACCGGCGACCTCGCGATCATGGACGCCGACGGGTACGTCAACATCACCGGCCGGATCAAGGACATGGTCATCCGCGGCGGTGAGAACCTGTACCCGCGCGAGATCGAGGAGTTCCTCTACACCCATCCGGACATCCTCGACGCGCAGGTCATCGGCGTCCCGGACGAGAAGTACGGCGAGGAACTGATGGCGTGGGTCCGCATGCGCGAGGGCGCGGAGCCGCTGACGGCCGAAGCCGTGCGGGAGTTCTGCGAGGGGAAGCTGGCGCGCTACAAGATCCCGCGGTACGTCCACGTCGTCGAGGAGTTCCCGATGACGGTGACCGGCAAGGTGCGCAAGGTCGAGATGCGGGCGGAGTCGATCAGCATCCTCGGACTCGAAAAGGCGGCGGCGACCGAACACGCCTGACACTTCGGGGGCAACCTGTCACAGTTTTGCCGCGTGTTCCCTTCGCGGTGGATCCGAACCGCCGCGAGGGGAGAAGAATGAAACTCGAGCGAAGCAGAAGAGTTCTCGCCCTGACCGTCTCGGCGATCGTCCTGCCGCTGTCGCTGCCCGGCGCGGCGGCCGCGGCTCCCGCGACCGCCCCCATCGATCTGGGCACCCTGCCGGGAGACCAGTACAGCCAGGTCAACGCGGTCAACGACGACGGCGTCATGGTCGGCTCGTCGACGCCGCCGGACGGCCAGATCAAGTACCACGCGGCGAAATGGGACCCGCGGGGCCGCATTTCCGCGCTGCCGGGCCTCGGCGGTGAACAGAGCAAGGCGACGGACATCAACCGCGGCGGGGTCGCGGTCGGCTGGGCCCACAAGGACGCGGCCTGGAACCAGACGGCGGTCAAATGGGCGCCGGACGGCACGGTCACCGCGTTGCCCTACCTGGCGGGCGGGGATTACGCGATCGCGAACGCGATCACCGACCGTGGCGTGATCGTCGGCGCGGCGCGGGCCGCGGACGGGAAGATCCACGCCGTGCGGTGGAATCCGGACGGGAAGGTGGTGGACCTCGGCGGCCTGCCGGGCGGGGCTTACGCCAACGCGGAATGGATCACCCCGGACGGCAGGACCGTCGCCGGGACGGCGTCCGACGCCGCCGGGAACAACCACGTCGTGCGCTGGAACCTCGCCGGCGCGATCACCGATCTTTCCCCCGGCAATCCGCGCGGCACCCCGGAGGACATGAACGATTTCGGCGTGATCGTGGGAAGTGCCGACGACGTGAACGGCAATCCGAAACCCGTGCGATGGGAGCGTGACGGGCGGATGACCTGGCTGGAGTACCCGGAGATGTGGCCAGGCTGGGCGATGGCGGTCAACAACGCCGGTGCCGCCGCCGGCGGCGGTTACCTGGTGTTCGGAACGGAGAGCCCGGTCAAGTGGAACCGGGCGGGAACCCGTACGACGCTTTCGACCGAACGCGGACTGGGTCACGACATCGACCGGGCGGGGACGGTCGTCGGCCTGGAGAACAACATCGCGACGAAGTGGGCCGCCGACGGCACCCGGACGGTGCTCGGCGCTTTGCCGGGCGGTACCTACAGCGTCGCCGACCACATCACGGCGAACGGGACGATCATCGGCCTGTCCGACAACGAGAACGGCCGCACGCACGCCGTCTACTGGCCCGCCGGGTAAGTCCGTGAAGGCCTCCTTCCCTACCCTCAGAGTAGGGAAGGAGGCCTTCACGGCACATCAGGCCGCGGTGTTGGCGGCGGCCGCGGCGATCGCCTTCGCGTCTTCTTCGCCGAAGGTCTCTTCGAGGTTCTCCGGCGAGTAGTCGAGGTCGATCTGCTCCACCGGCATCCCGCGCGCGGACTCGATCGCGCCGAGGCGCCGCCGCGCCCGGTCCGCCGCGTACTGGGTGATCCCGTCCTGGTCGAAGTCGAAGGGAGGCTCCTCGAACTGGCTCTGCACCCACTGGATCATGTCGAGCGCGTGGGGTAGCAGTTCGCCCATCCGCTGCTGCACCGCGTCCCACAGTGAGTCGTCCGCGGCGACGTGACGGCGGCAGGTGAAGGTGCCCCACGCCATGTGGCGGCGTTCGTCGTCGCCGATACGGCGTACCACCTCCTGCACACCCGGCAGGATGTTGTGCTGCGTGCAGATCAGCTGCCACGAGTAGTACCCGGTCAGCGCGAGACTGCCTTCGATGACGTGGTTGTAGGTGACGCTCGCGCGGATCTGGTTGAGCGGACTGGGATCGTCCTCCAGCGCACGCAAGGACTGCGGCAGCTCCTCGTAGAAAAGCTTGCGGTAGTGCGGATTCTCCGCGACATACGGATGCAGGTCCTCGGTGAGACCGACGGCGTCCATCCAGCGGCGGAACACCTCGGTGTGCTTGGCCTCTTCGAAGCAGAACTGCGTCAGGTACATCTCGTCGCCGAAGCGCCCGGTCGCGGACATCGCCCGCATGAACGGCTGGATGTCTTCGGTGACAGCCTCTTCGCCCGCGATGAACTGCGACACCAGGTACGTCGCCGACCGCTGCTGCTCCGGGTTGAGCGTCTCCCAGCCCTCGCGCTCCCGGGAGAAGTCGATGTCGGCGGGATTCCAGAACTTCATGTTCCCCTTGACGAACAGCCGCAAGGGGAACGAGTCCCAATTCAGCCCGCCTTCGCGCAGTGAGGAAAAACCGGTCCGCAGTTCGGAGACCGTATCGGTCATGACGTACCCTTCATGTCACTCCATTGTGGACTAATCAGTGGTCAGCGCCCGGATGGCGGGCGCCAGCACGGCGACGACCGAAGCCGCCGCCTCGTCGGCCGAATGCGTCGGCATGACGAGATGGGAGAGGGAAAGCCGCACGACGGTCTCCGCCAGCAGCGCGGCGGATTCCGGGGACAGCGACGGCTCGAACTCGCGGTACTGCCCGGCCGCGACCTCGGTGGCCGCGGCCAGGATCGGTTCGCCTTTGGTGGTCAGCAGGGGAAGGAGATCCTCGCCCGCTTCGGTGCCGAGTGTCGTGGCGACGAGCCGGTTCTCGCGGGCGTGCTCGATCGTGTGGACGACCGCCACCCGGATCCCGTCGCGCAGGTTCCGCGCGTCCTGGACGCGCAGGCGGATGCCTTCCAGGAACTCCGACGTCGTCCGGAGGATCACGGCCTCGGCGAGCGTGCCCTTGTTGCCGAACTCGTTGTAGACGGTCTGCCTGCTCACTCCGGCGCGGGCGGCGACGTCCGCCATCCGCAGGGCCGTGTAGCCGCGTTCGGTGAGCAGGTCGGTCGCCGCGTCGAGCAGAGCCTCCCGCAGAGAGGCCTTGGTTCGATCGGAGAAGCTCGTGATGTCGCCCACACTTCCAGCTTGACACAGATCGCGTCCATGTCAAAGAAGTTGACGGGCACCCCATTCGGTGTAAATCAGTCGGTGGGGGCGGCTACCGTGGCCGGGTGGGCATTACCGTGGGGTTCGACCTCGACATGACATTGATCGATCCGCGGCCGGGCATGGTCGCGGTGATGAACGCGCTCGGCGTGGAATCCGGCCTGCCGCTGGACGGCGAGTTCTTCGCGGCCAACCTCGGCCCGCCCCTCGACGCCAGCCTGCGGGGCTTCGGGGCGCCGGAGGAGCGGATCCCGGAGCTGGTGACGCGCTTCCGCGCGATGTACCCGGAGACGGTCGTGCCGGTGACGGTCGCGATGCCCGGCGCGGCCGAGGCACTGCACGCGGTCCACGAGGCGGGTGGGCGCACCGTCGTCGTCACCGGGAAGTACGCGCCCAACGCGAAACTCCACCTGGACGCGCTCGGTCTCGAGGTCGACGTCCTGGTGGGGGAGCTGTGGTCGACGGAGAAGGCCGCCGCGCTCACCGAGCACGGCGCCCGTGTCTACGTCGGGGACCACCTCGGCGACATCCGCGGCGCACTGGCGGCCGGTGCGGTCCCCATCGGGGTCACGACCGGCCCGTGCACCAAGGAGGAGCTGCTCGCGGAAGGGGCCGACGTGGTGTTCGACTCGCTGACCGAGTTCCCCGGCTGGCTCAGCTCTTTCGGCGAGCCTCGCGGATCAGGGCGATCAGGCCGAGGGCCAGCCCCAGCGGAGTGATCACACCCGCCGCGGCGGACAGCCACACCGGCAGGTTCTCCAGTCCGGCGGCGAACAGCACGAACACCGCTGTGACGGCGATCATGCCGAGCGCGAACAGGCCGATGCCGACGCGCATGAGGATCGGTTTGCCGGGCTTTTCGGGGACGGCCACAGCGGCCTCCTTTACTGCGGTCTCCATGAAGCAGAGGGTATCCGCCGGTATCCGCTTCTCCACAGGGCGTGTGGCGAGATACGCTTATGGGACGCGCGCCCTGGGTACGCCCCGGGCGCGTTCGTTGTGAGCAGGACAGCAAAGGACTGGTGAGGGAAGTGCCGACCGGCAAGGTCAAGTGGTACGACGCGGAGAAGGGTTTCGGTTTCGTCACCCAGGATGGGGGCGCCGACGTCTACATCCGCAAAGCCGCGCTGCCGCAGGGCGTCGAAGGGCTCAAGGCGGGCCAGCGCCTCGAGTTCGGTGTCGCCGACGGCCGCCGCGGCCCGCAAGCGCTCTCCGTCCGGCTGCTGGACCCGCCGCCGTCGGTCGCCGAGGCGCGCCGCCGTCCCGCCGAGGAGCTGCACGGGCTCATCGAGGACATGATCAAGCTGCTCGAGCTCAAGGTGCAGCCAGACCTGCGGCGCAATCGCTACCCGGACCGGAAGAACACGAAGCAGATCGCCGAGATCATGCGCGCCGTCGCCCGGGACCTCGATCCCTGATCGGCGCCCCTGCGGGTGGCTCGGGGGCCTGCAGCTGGTCCGTGAAGGCCCCCTTGCCTACCTTCAGGGTAGGCAAGGAGGCCTTCACGGACCGATGGGCCGCGCGTGGTAGCAAAGGTCCCTTGCTCCCCTCAGGCGGCCGGCGGCTCGACCTGCAGCGACCAGATCGCCGTGGTGACCGCCTCCGCGTCCTCCGGACGCCCGGTCTGGCTGATCACCGAAGCCTGCGCGACCTCGACGACGAGGATCTGGTCGTCGGGCCGGGGCGTCGTCACGGTGTAGGCGAACCGGTCCAGCGACGTGATGATGTCCTGTTTGAGCTCCTGCGGCTCGCCCTTGCCGTTCACGTACTGCACCGTGACCTTCCACGGTGTCTCCGCGATCGCGCTCGGCACCGAGATCTGCACCGGCTTCCCCGGCCGGATACGCAGCTTGCCGGCGGCGTCGGGCTTGGTGGTGCACTGCGCGCTCTTGATGTCGCAGGACGCCAGCGGGGCGACGTTCACCGTCTTGCCGTCGGCGAAGAAGGTCACCTCTTCGGGGCCGGGGGCCGCACAACCGGCCACCACGAAACCACCCGCCGCGAGTAGGGCCAAAATACGAAGTCGCCGCATACGGTGAAGATTACGAGCCCGGCCGCCACCGGGAGTCACCGGGCTGCGAGGGGATCGGCGATTCGCTCGTCGGCTCCGGGCGCAGCGGCCGGTCGCCGCCGAGTCCCGGGATCAGCGAAGTGCCGCGCCGGACCATGAACGTCTGCGTGAACCCGACGGCCAGCAGGATCGACAGCACCAGGAAGCCGATCCAGTACGTCGGCGGCAGCAGCAGGCCGACGGCACCGCCGAAGCACCAGGACATCTGCAGCACGGTCTCCGACCGCCCGAACGCCGACGCGCGCGACTCTTCCGGCAGGTCTTCCTGGATGACTGCGTCGAGGCTGATCTTCGCCAGCGCGCTCGCGGTCGCGCCGACGAGCGCCACGATCGCCGCCGTCGCCAGTCCCGCCGCCACGGTGGCGATGATCGCGATGCCGAGACAGGCTCCGACACAGGCCAGGATCACCTGATCCGGTTTGCCGAAGTGCAGCCGCGAGCCCAGCGCGTTGCCGAGGAAACCGCCGACACCGGCCGCGGCGCCGATGATCCCGAGCAGCAGCAGCTGGTCGAACGGGCTCTGCCCGCTGCCTTCCGCCTGCGCCTTCACCGCGAACGCGGAGAACATCATCAGGAACCCGGTCAGCACGCGGACGGTGCCGTTGCCCCACAACGAGACGACGATCTGCCGCCCCATCGGCTGCCGCTGCTTCTTGACCCGCCGCTCGGGATGCGCGGACAGCGACGCCGGCACCTCGCCCTCGGTCTTCTCGACCCAGGACGGGATGCGCATCGACTGCACCGCGGCGGCGACACAGATCAGCATGGTGAACCACAGCGCGCCCTGAGAGCCCCAGATCGCGTTGACCCCGCTCGCCAGCGCGCCGAACGCACCGGCGGCGACCAGGCCGAACACGGTCAGCCGCGCGTTGGTCTTGGACAGCGTGATCTCCGGTGGCAGCACCCGTGGGGTCACGGCCGCCTTGAGCACGGTGAACGACTTCGAGAGCACCATCATGCCCAGCGCCGCCGGGTACAGGAGCCAGTCGTCGAAGTGCAGCGCCATCACGATCGCCATCAGCGCCTGGCCCGCCGAGGACACGCACATCGCGAGCCTGCGGCCGCGCTGGATCTTGTCCAGCGCCGGGCCGATCACCGGTGCGACCAGCGCGAACGGGGCGATCGTGATGAGCAGGTAGAGCGCGACCTTGCCCTTGCTCTCCCCGCTGGTGGCGGCGAAGAACAAGGTGTTGGCCAGCGCGATCGCCATGGCGGCGTCGCTGGCGTAGTTCAGCATCACCGCGTACGTCAGCGAAGTCAGGCCCGATTTGTCGGCGCCGTCCGCCTTCGTCGCGCGCTGGAAGGCTCCGACGGCCTGCCCGGTGAGCTGACGGCTGCGCATCGCCGCGACCCGGGTGACCGTGATCTTCTTCGGCATCTTCGGCAGGGAGCCCGCGCGTGGCGGGACCGCGGTCGTCGGATGCTCGTGCGGCTGCTCTTGGGCGACACGCGGCTCACCCGCGTAACCACCGGTGTCGTAGTGCTCGTACTCGCCGCTGCCCGGCGGGTGCTCGTCGTAGAACCCGCCCGGACGACGCCGGACGGGTTCGGTCTGCCGCTGCGAAGGATCCGGATACGGCCGCGCGCCGCGGGGAGGGGTCCTCGGCGGGGGCGGCTGGTGGTGCCCCATCGGGATCGCGCTGGTGCGTGCCTCGTCGGCGGTCGGCCCGGCCGGATGCGGCTGGTAGTGGGGCTGGTGCTGCGGACGGGCCGCGGGCGGCACCGGCTGCTGGTCGACGCGGGTGGGCGGTGGCGCGGACCAGTTGCGCGCCTGGGCGGCTCCCGGCTCCGGCGTCCACTTCCGCTTGCTCTTGCGGCCACGCTCCTTGCCCGGCCTGCCGGAAGGCGTGCCGTCGGGTCCAGAGTTCGAGCCGAAGATTCCCACGCTTCAATCCTGCCTTACGCGGGTCTCGCTTCGCGCGTTCACCACTGCTTTCTAGGTGGTCGCGACGAATTTCACGCGGAACATCCTGGGCCAGAGCTTGCCGGTGATCAGGAATTCGTCGGTCCCCGGCACCGCCGCGATGCCGTTGAGGACGTCGGCGGAGCTCCGCTCCTCGGGAGTGAGGAGCCCGGACGCGTCGATCTCGCCGGTCACCCGCCCGGTCGCGGCGTCGATCCGCAGGATCCGGTCGGTCTGCCAGACGTTCGCGTACACGGAGCCCCCGACGCATTCCAGCTCGTTCAGCTGGTCACGGCCGACATCGACACCGCCTGTCGGCGCGAAGGTCACGGGGTCACGGAAGGTCAGCTTCGACGACCCATCGCTCATCACCAGCTGCCCGTCGCGGTGACACAGCCCCCAGCCCTCGCCGGTGTAGTTCACGCGCCTCAGCTCGGCCAGCGTCTTGGCGTCGCGTTCGATCGCGACGCCGTCCTGCCAGGTGATCTGCCAGGCCGTCGGCCCCAGCACGGTGATGCCCTCGCCGAACAGGCCGGGCAGGTCCTGCCGGACCGACGGCGCCGCGCCCGGGGGCCCGGCCCGCATCGACGACTTCCCGACCAGGCCGGTCCCCTCGTACAGCGTCTCGCCGGAGAACTCGAGGCCCTGGGTGAAGGCGGCCGGGTCGTGGGGCAGCGTCGAGAGCACCCGCACCTTGAATTTCTCGGGCGCGGGCGGGGCGGCGTCGCTCACCGGCGCGGCGGCGCAGCCACCGAGGACGGCGGCCAGCAGGAGTGACATGGTCATCAGCGTGCGCACGCGGACAGCCTGACACGGACCGCGATATCGCGTGCGGCAGAATGGGGGCATGACCCTGCTGTTGACCCTGGACGACGGCTCCATCCAGCGCAAACTCGCCGAGGCGGTCGATCTCGCCCGTGCGGCGGTGCTGGAGGACGCCGGTGCCGAACAGGTCGGCGCGCACGTCGGCGTCGACCGGGAGGACGCGGTCTCCGCGAGCCACCTGTTCGAGGCGACCGTGTCGGGTTATCGAGGCTGGCGCTGGTCGGTCACGGTCGCGCTCGCCGGCGAGGAAGAGCCGATCACGGTCAGCGAGGTCGTGCTGATCCCCGGTCCGGAAGCGCGCGTCGCCCCGGCGTGGGTGCCGTGGGACCGCCGTGTCCAGGCGGGCGATCTCGGCGTCGGCGACATCTTCCCGGTGGAGAAGGACGACCCGCGGCTCGTCCCGGCGTACCTGGAGTCCGACGACCCCGCGGTCGAAGCGGTCGCCAAGGAGACCGGCCTCGGCCGGGTCCACGTGCTGTCCCGGTACGGCAGGCTCGACGCCGCCGCCCGCTGGCACGGCGGCGAGTTCGGCCCGCGGTCGGACATGGCGCGCAGCGCGCCGGACGTCTGCGGGAGCTGCGGCTTCTTCGTGCCGCTCGCCGGGTCGCTCAGCGCGGCCTTCGGCGCGTGCACCAACGACATCTCCCCGGCGGACGGCCACGTCGTCGACGTCGAGTACGGCTGCGGCGCGCACTCCGAGATCGAGGTCGAGGTGACCTCGTCGGTGCCGGTGGCGGAGCTGGTCTACGACGACTCGCTGATCGACTTCGAGCCCGCACCGGAGACCTCCGCCGAGGTCCAGCCGGAGGTCGAGCCGGAGACCGTCTCCCCGGCCGAGGAGACCGCCGACGAAGCTCAGGTCGAGGCCGAAAGCGCCAGTGAGCACTGACCCGTTCGGCACCGAGCGGCTCCGCGCCGCCGTCCTGCGGGCGTGGGCCGATTCGCCGACGCGGTTCACCGAGGACACGAACACCGAGAACGACCTGCGGGTCGGCGGCTACCGTGACCGGCTGTTCGTCGAGCTGGCGCAGAACGCCGCCGACGCCGCCCTGGCCGCCGGTGAACGCGGCAGGCTCCGGGTGTCCGTCGTGGACGGTGAGCTGAGGTTCGCCAACACGGGTGCGCCCTTGGACGCCCGCGGGGTCGAATCCCTTGCCTCCCTTCGCGCTTCCGGCAAGGGGGAGGAGACCGTCGGCCGCTTCGGCGTCGGGTTCGCCGCCGTGCTCACGGTTTCCGCCGAGCCGAGGATCGTTTCGGTGACCGGTGGGGTCGCCTTCTCCGCGGAACGCACGCGCGCCGAAGCCGACCGCGCCGGCGACGTTCCCGTGCTCCGGCTTCCGTGGCCGGTCGCCGAAGCCGAACCTCCCGTGCCCGAAGGCTTCACCACCGAGGTCCGGCTTCCGCTGAGTGAGGGCGTCGACAGCCAGGCCCTGCTGGAGAACCTGAAGAACGACATCGGCGATCTCCTGCTCACCCTGTCCTGGCTCGAAAGCATCGAGATCGAGGGCGGTGTCTGGCGCCGGTCCGATCTCGGTGACGGCGTCGTCGAGCTCGCGTCACCGGAGGGTGCCGAGCACTGGCAGGTCCATCGCGGCGACGTCGTCTGGGCCGTCCCGCTGGACGGGGCCGGTTCGCCCCGGCCGCTCGGTGACGACGTCCTGCACGCGCCGACCCCCACCGACGACGAGCTTTCCCTGCCTGCCAGGCTGATCGCGACGTTGCCGATCGAGCCGTCCCGCCGCCGCGCGCTGCCGGGTCCGGAGCTGACGTCGGCACTGAAGAACGCCGCGCGGGAGTACGTCGAACTCGTCCGTTCCTTGCCCGGCAAGGAACGTCTGGCGCTCGTGCCCGGCGCGGACTTCCCGCGTTCCACTGTGGACGGAACGCTGCGGGAGGTCATCCTCGAAAATCTCGCCGACTCGGCCTGGCTTCCCGCGCAATCAGGTGACGACTTGCCGGGGCGTCAGGCGCGTGTCCTGCCGGTGGACGTGCCGGGGCTGGCGCCGCTGCTGGCGGACCTCGTGCCTGGGCTCATTTCACTGTCCGGTGTGGACCTTCGCGCCGTCGGTGCGCAGTCGCTCTCACCCGCCGAGGCCATCGAGCTGCTGACCGGGGCGCAGCGCGAGCCCTCGTGGTGGCGTTCGCTCTACGACGTGCTGCTGCCGGCACTCGAAGCGCACGACCTCACCAAGGACGACCTCGGCGCGTTGCCGGTACCGATGTCGGACGGTCGTACCTTGCCAGGCGTACGCGACGCATTGCTCGTCGGCGGCTCGGCGGAACTGCTCGAACTTCTGTCCGATGTGGACATCATCGGCCTGCGGCTCGTGCATCCGGCCGCCGCGCATCCGTTGCTGGAACGCTTGGGAGCCAAGCACGCCGAGGCGAGCGACCTGCTCGAAGCCGACGCGCTGAGCGCCGCCGTCGAACGCAGCGTCGAAGACGTCCGGTCCGGTTTGGACGGTATGGCCCTCGCGGGTGCGGTGCTCCGCCTGATCGCCGAGGTCGGTGACGAGGCCCTCGATTGGGCGGGCGCCTTGGCCTTGCCGAGTGAGGACGGCTGGCGTCGTGCGGACGAACTCGTCCTGCCCACGTCGCCACTGGGCGACATCTTCGATCCCGAGGTGTTCGAAGAAGACGGCGCTTTGTCCGTGCTGGACGAGGAATTCGCCGAGGACTGGCCGGCGGCCACGCTCGTCGCGGTCGGCGTGCTGGATTCCTTCGCGATCATCACCGACGACGAACCGCTGGAACCCGAGCACGGCCTGCCCGACGAGCACGACTGGTGGGATTCGCTGGAGCGCCCGCCGTCACGGGTGCTCGCCGTGCGCGATCTCGATCTCGTCGGTGATGACGCCTGGCCGGAGGCGCTGCGGTTGCTCGCGTCCCGTCCCGAAACCTGGCGTGCCCTCACCGAACCCGGCGGGCATACCGGCTGGTGGCTCGCGCGGTACGCGCTCCTGGACGGGCACGCGCCGCTCGATTGGCGGATGCCGGAAGCGTCCGCGCTGGCCGGGCTCTACGACGTCGTCCCGGATTCGGGGTTGAGCAAGGAGATCCTGCTCGCCATCGGGGTAAGGACAGAGCTGGGTTCCGACGCCGAAGACGTCGAAGATCTCTTGGAGCGGCTGGGCGACCCCGAGCGCAAGGTGAGCTCCGGACTCGCTTCCCTGGCACACGCGGCACTCGCCGAGTACACAGTGGACGTCGCGCCGCCGGATCGCGTCCGCGCCGCAGATGGTTCGGCCGTCGATGCCCAGAACGCCGTCGTGCTCGACGTGCCGTGGTTCGCCGCCGTGCTGGCGCCGGAGCGCATGGTCGTCGCGGCGAGCGGCGCCGCCGCGCTGGCGGAACTGCTGGACCTGCCGGTGGCGAGCGGTCTCGACGCCAAGGTCATCGAAGACGGCGAATACGTGCCGTGGACGGAGCTGCCCGCGCTTCGGCTGGCCGCCGATCAGCTGGGCGTCGAACCGCCCGAGGGCGGGGTGCTGCTGCACGAGGCGCTGACGGTGACCTTCGAGGACGCGGAGCATGACGTCGCCTGGTGGTCCGACGGCAGGCTGCACGCCGCCGACACCCCCGAAGGGCTCGGCCGGGCCTTCGCCTGGGCGACGGACCGCTGGGCCGACCGGCACGTCCTCACGGCCCTGCTCGAAGACCCCTCGCCTTCGGCCCTCCTGAACTGACGCATTTCGTCCTCTGAATGCGGTAGTTGCACACGCAAGGACCGCATTCAGAGGACGAAATGCGCGGCTAGAAGCGTTGGGCGCTCTTCGAGCCCCGGCGGGCGGCGGCGCGCTGCCAGGCGATGATCGCGAGACCGATGAAGCCGAGCACGAGGCCGGAGAACGCCGTCTGCACCCAGATGCCGTCGGTCACAAAGAACAGGACCACGGTCGCGACCGCCCAGAGCGAGGTACCTACGATCACGACCGGCGTCAGGTCGGTCAGCCGCTTCGGCAGCTCCGGCGTTGGCCGCAATGAACCGTTTACTTCCCCGGAATTGATCGATTCGCCCACGTGGGGAAGGGTACCCGGCAACGGGCGAAGGGTGGTACGCGATGGCGGAGCAGCGCACCCGGTCCACACTGGACCGGTTCTTCAAGATCAGCGAGCGCGGCTCGACACCGGGGCGTGAGATCCGCGGCGGGGTCGTCACCTTCTTCACGATGGCCTACATCGTGGTCCTGAACCCGCTGATCCTCGGCAGTTTCTCCGCCGACGACGCGGGCGCGCACAAGGACGTCCTCGGCGACATCCTCCCCGTGCCGCAGGTCGCCGCGGTGACCGCGCTGGTCGCCGGGGTGCTGACGATCATCATGGGCCTGGTCGCGAACTACCCGTTCGCCATCGCCACCGGTCTCGGCATCAACAGCCTGATCGCGGTCACCTTCGCCTCCCAGATGACCTGGCCGGAGGCGATGGGCCTGGTGGTGATCGAGGGTCTGGTCATCGTCCTGCTGGTGTTCGCCGGTATCCGGACGGCGGTGTTCAATGCCGTGCCGCCGCCGCTGAAATCCGCGATCGCGGTCGGCATCGGCCTGTTCATCTGCCTCATCGGCCTGGTCGACGCCGGATTCGTGCGCCGCGTCCCGGACGACGCGAAGACGACTGTGCCGGTCGGGCTCGGCATCAACGGTTCGATCGCGTCGTGGCCGACGCTGGTGTTCGTCGTCGGCCTGCTGGTGACCGGAATCCTGGTGGCGAAGCGGGTCAAGGGCGCGATCCTGATCGGTGTCCTCGCCTCGACCGTGCTGGCGATCGTCATCGAGGCGATCACCAAGGTCGGCCCGTCGAAGGGCGTCAACCCGCAGGGCTGGAACCTCGGCTACCCGGCGCTGCCCGATCAGGTCCTTGGCGTGCCGGACCTCTCGCTGGTCGGCGACATCTCCTTCGGCGCCTGGACGCGGCTGCCGATCATCACCGTCGTGCTGCTGGTGTTCACCCTGGTGCTGGCGGACTTCTTCGACACCATGGGCTCGATGACCGGCCTGGCGAAGGAGGGCGGTCTCCTCCCGCCGGACGGCAAACTCCCGAACGTCGGCAAGGCCCTGTTCGTCGACGGTCTCGCCGGCGCCGCGGGCGGGTTCGCGTCTTCGAGTTCGAACACCGTGTACGTCGAATCCGCGTCCGGCATCGCCGAGGGCGCCAGGACCGGGCTCGCGAACGTCGTCACCGGGGTGCTCTTCATCGCGGCCATGTTCCTGACCCCGCTCTATCAGGTCGTCCCGGTCGAAGCCGCCGCTCCGGCGCTGGTCGTCGTCGGCGCGCTGATGATGAGCCAGGTCAAGGAGATCGACTTCGCCGACTTCACCGTCGCGCTGCCCGCGTTCCTGACGATCGTGGTCATGCCGTTCACCTACTCGATCGCCAACGGTATCGGCGCCGGCTTCGTCAGCTACGTCGTCATCCGCGCGGTCACCGGCAAGGCCAAGGGTGTGCATCCGCTCATGTGGGGTATCGCGGTGATGTTCGTGGCCTACTTCGCGGTCGGTCCCATCCAAGCCGCGTTCAACTGACCAGCGGTTATGTCATCCGTGGGCGATCTCACGGGCCGATGATCCGATCGTGAGGTATGCTAACTATATGTCCGGAGACACGCACGAGCGCTCACTGGCGAGCCGCCTGCGTCTCGCGGTGGTGCGGCTGAATCGACGGCTGCGGGCCCAGCGCGCCGGTGACGGCATCTCGCTGACCCAGGTGTCCGCGTTGTCGACGCTGCACAAATGCGGTGCGCTGACCCCCGGTCAGCTCGCCGCGAAGGAAGGCGTCCAGCCGCCCTCGATGACGAGGGTGATCGCCGCGCTCGAGGAGATGGGTTACGTCGAGCGCAGGCCGCATCCGACGGACGGCCGCCAGGCGATCGTCGAGTTGTCCGACCGCGGCCGGGCCTACGTGATCGAGCAGATCACCGCGCGGGAGATCTGGCTGGACAAGCAATTGGCGGAGTTGAGCGCCGAGGAACGTGAAGTGCTCTCTCGCGCCTCCGAGATCATCGACAGGATGGCGGGGAACTAACAGCGGTGACGACCACGGGTAACGAAACACAGTGTCCTTCCAAGACCACCGTTACCCGGGAACCCACTCCACCGCCACCACCCGCGCGCGAGAAGCCGCGCGGGAGCATGTTCTCCTCGCTGAAGGTCCGTAACTACCGGCTCTTCTTCACCGGCCAGGTCATCTCGAACATCGGCACCTGGATGCAGCGCATCGCGCAGGACTGGCTGGTGTTCACCCTCAGCGGCAACGACCCGATCGCGCTCGGCATCGCGGTCGCGCTGCAGTTCGCGCCGACGCTGTTCCTCTCGTTGTGGGCCGGGGTGCTGGCCGACCGCGTCGACAAGCGGCGGCTGCTGATCGGCATCCAGATCGCCGTGCTGGCGCAGGCGGTCGTCCTCGGCGCGCTCGATCTGAGCGGGATCGCGGCGCTCTGGCACGTGTACCTCCTCTGCTTCACCCTCGGCGTGACGGCCTCGCTGGAGGTGCCCGCGCGGCAGTCGTTCGTAGCCGAGATGGTGGGCAGGGACAAGGTCACCAACGCCGTCGCGCTCAACTCGTCGATCTTCAACATGGCCCGTATCGTCGGCCCGGCCATCGCGGGTTTCGCGATCACCTGGGTCGGCACCGGCTGGCTGTTCATGGCGAACGCGGTGAGCACGGGCGCCGTCATCGCCGCGCTGGTGATGATGAACCCGGACAGGCTCTTCCGCGGCCCGGCCATCCCGCGCGAGAAGGGGCAGCTCGTCGAAGGGCTGCGATACGTGCGGCGGCGCAGCGACCTGATGACCGTGATGGTGCTGGTGTTCTTCGTGAGCACGTTCGGCATCACGTACTTCACGTCGCTGCCGATCGTCGCCGCGAACGTCTTCCACACCAACGCCGACGGCTACGGCCTGCTGTCGACATTGGTCGCCGTCGGCACCTTCACCGGCGCACTGATGTCGGCCCGCCGCAACACCCGCGGCGGGCCGCGCGTGCGGCTGCTGCTGATCTCGGCGTTCCTGCTCGGCGCGTTCGAGGTGATCACCGCGTTCATGCCGACCTACCTGACCTTCGGCCTCGCGCTGATCCCGCTCGGCTTCGCCACGATCACCTTCCTGAACACGGCGAACGCGCTGGTGCAGACCGCGGTCAGCCCGGAGATGCGCGGCCGCGTGATGGGCCTGTACGTGCTGGTGCTGATCGGCGGCAACCCCATCGGCGGCCCGATGACCGGTTGGATGGCCGACGCTTTCGGCGGCCGCTCGCCGTTCTACATCGGTGGCGCGGTCTCGGCGCTCGCCGCGATAGCCTGCGCTGTCGTGCTGATCCGGCGCGGCGGGGTGAGCCTGCCGGTGCGGCGGTTCGGGAACGGTCTGCGGGTGCTGAAGCGGGAGCGGGTGTGAACGAACTCGGCGTCGAACCGTCGGTGACCGGCGAGTCCCGGTTCCTCGACTGGACGATCGACGGCGTCGCGCTGCGCACGCTGGTTCCCGCTCAGCAGCAGACGCCGTTGTCCCTGGACGACGAAGGATGGCGTGATTCGGCGGTCGAGACGCTTTCGCGGTTGCTCGGCCGCTTGCCCGGCGATTTCGACGACGGCCGGGTCGCGCTGCTGGTGTGCCCCTTGTGCGGTGATCTCGGCTGCGGCGGGTACAGCGTCGAGATTGTCTTCGGCGACCACGCGGTCGAGTGGCGGGCCTTCGGCTGGCAAACCGACTACGAGCCGTTCGACGACCCGGAGGAGTACCGGTTCACCGGGGCCCGTTTCGACCGGAAGGCGTACGAGACGCTGCTCGGCGATCTTCTGGCGGACTACCGGGCTTAACGGCCGAGCAGCGGCGGCACCATCTTTTCGGCGAGCGCCTGGAGGTCGCCGGTGCCTTTGAACTTCAGCGTCTGCCCGGCCGGATCGTCGGTGAGCTGCACGACGACACCTCGTCCGTCGATCTGGGCGGGCAACCCGGCGATCGTCGTGGTCGGCGCGACGGCGGTGGACAGTTCGCTGTAGTCCGCGGTCACGCCGTTCAGCTCGCATCCGGCGAAGAAGATCGGTTTCGCTTTGTCCGGCGGCACACCGAGCGCGCGGCCGAGTTCTCCGCACAGCAGCCACGAGATCACCGGGAGCGGCCTGTCCTTGATCGGGCCGGGTTCGATCTTCTCCACGGCGATCTCACCGTCCTTGCCGATTTTCGGCAACTTCGGCCCTGGTGGTGTCACGCCTGCGATCAACGCTTCGGCGAGTGCCCTCGCCGTCTTTTCGGTTTCGGGGCTCTTGACGATCCTGCCGCGGAGCGAGACATGCAGCACCGGCGAGGCGCCGTTGTGCGGCGCGACCTCGACGAGTTCGACGCTCAGGCTGGTGCCGTCCTTGTCGGTGGCGATGACCGCGAGCTTGCCGGCGACCGAGGTCTTCGTGGGCATGCCCCGGCTCGTGTCCTCGGGCAGCGCGGGAATCATCTGCACGCTGACGTCGAGTTTCGTGGTGATCGCGTGACAGGAGCTTCCTGCCTCCCGCAGCGTGCGGTCGCCGAGGATCTCCTCCCAGCGCTGCTCCGGGATCGCCTGGCACAGCACCTGCGCGCCGGTTTCGTCCGTCAGCGCGGCCACCATCTCGCCCGTCGGCATCGTGACCGGGCGGAGCGCCAGCCCGGTCTTGGACGGCCAGACCGCGGGCAGTTCGGCCTCTGGCTCTTCGTTGTTTTCGTTCAGCATGATGATCGCGACGGCGATACCCGCGCCGAACAGCAGCAGGACACTGACCAGCGCGCAGCCCGCCCAGATCCACATCGGACGGTCGGTCTTGCGTGCGATGGCGCGGTAGTCGTTCGGGGTGGCCACGGGGTGAAGCTAGCCCGTCGGGCGTCCGCTGTCCGGCGAAACGCCAACCCGATGGATGGATCCGCACGGTGGATCTTCGAGGAGAGTTGCGTAGACCTGGACCAGCGCTGGTCAGTAAACCGGCGAAGTGGACCCGGCCGCCTTCCGGACGGTGGGTGGGATTCTGATCTCTTCCGCCATTTCTCTCACTCGGCTCTTTTTGTGACCGCCGCGCTGCCAGCACCAGGCGAGGGCGACCGGGACAGCGAGCAGCGGTTCTTCGAAAGCACGTAGATCATCACCGTCGGCCCGAGCTCGGAGATGGTGTCCAGGATTCCGTTTCCGGCGTCCATCGTTCTCGTGGGTGAAATGCAGACGACGTTGCCCCGGAAGCACCAGGCTTCGTACGGCACGTCAGGCGGACGTGAGGTCGCCTGAAAACAGCGCGGCGCTGTCACCAAGTAACCAGATCAACGGCCGAGGAAGGCGCTCACCTCTCGTGGGGCGGAACAACGCCCGTATCGTGATGCTCAAGACATGAACAGCACAGCGTTCCGGTTGGCGCGGAAGACTTCGAACGTTCAGCACCCGGATCGTCCGTTGAACTCGGGACCCGGGGCATCCTTCATGGACGACCACCGCCCCCGTGGTCCCGAGGTCAGCGGCAGGTAGGCGGAGACCGGGTCTCACCTCCACCTGGCCGAGGGAGGCGGCTCCAGCGCCTCCCGCAGGTCGCCGCCCACGGCGTCCGCGATGTCTTCGACGGTCCAGGCGTCCCGTTCGAGGACGGGGTCCTTGGTCACGGTCTGCCTAAGGACGCACAGGATGTCGCCGTGGTGACGACCACGGCCTTGCCGCTCAGAAGACTCATGGGGACCAGTGTGCTGTCACCCGGAAGGGTGAGATCGGCATCTTTCGGCGGAACCCCTTGTCGGGGTAGATGAGGTTAGGCTAACCTCATACATGTCCGCTTCGTGGTGGGAGCGGCAGTCAGTTCGGGAACGGACGAAGTCCCGCAACCGGGTCACCCCCGGAGGCGGGGCTTCGTTCATTCCGGAGGGTTCATGGTCGATGACCATGCCGATTCGGTCAAGGCACCCGGTCGAGTTCGATCCCGAACTCCTTCCGGTAGACGTCCAGGATCTCCCGATCACCCGAAAGCCTGGTCTCCTCGTGGACGCCATGGGTGGTGACGATCAGCCTGTCACCCGCGAGCGTGACCCGCCCGTGCCTGGTCGGCAGCGAGCAGGTCGGCCCCTGCGTGAAATGCGAGTCCGGCGACGTCGACTGCCAGAACGCCGTCGGGACGAACTCGTCCAGATCCCGCGGCCGCCGCTCGATCCGGTACTGGGGATCGCCGTCCCGCAGGACGTCGATGTCCCCGTGGGGCGCGTCGAGGACCAGGAACTCACCCTCCGGGTCGGCCTGCGCCTCGGTGGCGGACAGCCGCAGCGGGAACCGGCTGAACCGGCCGAAGCTGACGTCGGCCAGCCAGGGTTCGTCCAGGTCGACGTGGACGACCGCGTGGTCGAACGGCGGCCCGAGGGTGCCGTCCGGCCGGAACACCTTCGCCGGCCTGAGCTCGGCGTCGAACCCCAGTTCCCGTAGCAAGGCGGCGAAGAGCCCGTTCAGTTCGTAGCAGAAGCCGCCGCGCCGCCGTCGCACGATCTTGTCGAACAGCGCCTCGATGTCCAGGACGATCGGCTCACCGAGGTGGCTGCTCAGATTCTCGAACGGGACCACCGCGAGGTGGCGTTCCTGCAGCGTCCGCAGCGCGGCGACGTCCGCGGTGGCGGGACGGTCGAGCCCGAGGCGGTCGAGGTATGCGGCGACGTCCATGCGTCCACCTTCACACCTCGACTCCACTGGAGGTCAAGGCGGAAACAAAGAACGGGGCCCTCCCGGAAGGAGAGCCCCGCTTCGTGGCGAGAGGTCAGCCGAGCAGCAGGCCGTTGCCACCGGCGACGGCGTTGTCGAACCGCTTGGAGATCTCGGCCCAGTTGAAGATGTTCCAGAGCGCCTTGACGTAGTCCGGCTTCACGTTCTTGTAGTCCAGGTAGAACGCGTGCTCCCACACGTCGACCAGCAGGATCGGCGTGGTCGGCAGGACCAGGTTGTTGTGGTGGTCCCGCAGCTGCTGGGTGATCAGCGTCTTGCCGATCGGGTCCCAGGAGAGTGCGGCCCAGCCGTTGCCCTGGATCGTGGTGGCGACCGCGGTGAACTGCGCCTTGAACTTGTCGAAGGAGCCGAACGCCTCGTCGATCGCGGAGGCCAGCTCGCCGGTCGGCTTGTCGCCGCCTTCCGGGGAGAGGATCTTCCACCACACGACGTGGTTGGCGTGCCCGGCGAGGTGGAACGCCAGCGTGGTCTGCAGGCCGACGATGTCGCCGAAGTTGCCGGCCTCGCGGGCCTCGGCGAGCTTGTCGAGCGTGTCGTTCGCGCCCTTGACGTAGGTCGCGTGGTGCTTGCTGTGGTGCAGCTCGTTGATCTCGCCCGAGATGTGCGGCGCCAGAGCGCTGTAGTCATAGTCGAGATCGGGGAGCACGTAGCGGGCCATCGGCCCTCCTTCTGTCTTCGACACAAGTTTCCAAGGACGAACTTAGTCGTCTTCACCCGTTTGCGGCGACCGGGGGCGCCGCGTTTCTCCCCAGGTGGAACGACCCGTTCGTAGCGGCTGTACCCCGTGGGGCCACCGCTTGAAACCCACCCTGCTAGCTCCAGTTAGCTGGAGGTCAAGGCGATGTGACGGCGGTCATCAAGCCAGGTAGGGCAGCCCGACCAGGTGATAGGAGGCGATCACTCCGAGGAAGGCCACCAGTGCCACGGAAATCACCGTGTAGGTGATCCTGGCGGGGGTGTTCCACCAGCGGCGGAGCCACGCGAGCGCCGTGCAGGCGACGGCCGCGCCGGCCAGGAGCAGGACGACGTTCGGCAGGAGCAGGGTGATGCTCAGCAAGGGGGAGTGCCCAGAGGTCAGCGCGACGGCGGTGGCACTCAGATCGCTCATGAGGAGCGCGAAACCACCCGTGAACAGCAGGACCGCGAGGGCAGCGGACCAGGCGGCGACGGTCGCGAACCGGGCACCCGGCGGGTTCCGCTCACGGCCTCGCCGGACGAACGCGCGGATCGGCCACCACACCAGCGCGCCCAGCAGGAGCAGCAGCGCGATACCGAGGATCAGCAGATGCGTGGAGGGCGAACCGAGCCACGACGTGCGTTCGTGGGAGGAGTTCGGGTCGTCGCCCGCGAAGAGCAGCATCTGCCCGCCGGATTCGCGGAACGCGAGCCGCTCGCCCGCCGCGTCGGTGAACAGACCGGGCTCGGTCTGTGTCCATCGCCGGGTCCCTTCGCCGAGACCGGACGTCGTCAGCGCGCCGTCGCCGTCGGCGGTCACCGTGACGCCGCCCGCGAGCGCGCGGACCTTCGTGAAGCTGTCGTAGTCCAACCGGGTGTTGTTGTAATCGCCTTCGAACCGTGAGACGTCCCCCGTCAGTGGCACGGGAGCGGGAATGGGAGCGGCGGGCTGGAGCCGGTCGAGGAAGGCTTTGAGCACCTCGGCGGTCACCGCGGCGGCGTCACCGGAGAACGCGCCGCCGTTGAACGCCAGGTACACGCCGGTGTTCTTCTCGGGGATCAGTTCCAGCACGCTGAAGAACCCCGGTGAGTCGCCGCTCTTCTCCACCATGCGCAGGCCGTTCAGGTACCGCTCGGAGAAGCCGAACCCCATCGCGGGCAGTCGCGGGTCGTTGCGGTACCGCGCGCCATGCAACTGGTCGAGCAAGGAGCGGCTGAACACGCCAGGGACGAGGTTCGCGGACAGATAGCGGCCCATGTCGGCCGGAGTGGCGACGTTCCCGTCACCGGCGGGTGGTTCGGGGCCGAAGTTGGCGGGCGGGACGACCTGCGCGGACCCGTCCCAGCGGTAGCCGGTGGCGAGTGGGACGTCCGGGGTGGGCTGGGCGACGCTGCTGTCCTTCATCCCCGCCGGTTCGAAGATGTGCTGCCGCACGTAGTCCGCATAGGACTGTCCGGACGCGAGTTCCACGAGATGCCCGGCCAGCGCGAAGCCGTAGTTCGAGTAAATGGCGACCTCGCCGGGCGGGCGGACGCGGGTGGGTATCTCGTTCGCGAGGTGCTCGGCGAGCGTCGGCAGCTTTTCGTCCCGGGGCGTGAACATCCGGTACACGCGGTCCTCGAAACCCGCGGTGTGGGTCAGGAGGGAGAACAGGGTGACCGGCCGGCCGGGGAAGGTTTCGGGGATCTTGAACGACTTCAGGTACGTGTTGACGTCGGCGTCCAGCGCCAGTTCGCCCTTCTCGACGAGCTGCATCGCGGCGGTCGCGGCGATCGACTTGCCGACGGAGTTGATCAGGAACCCGGTGTGCGCGGGGTCCACCTTGGCTTGACTGTCTACTGAGGACACTCCGTAGCCCGCCGAGAACACGGTCTTGCCGCCTTCGACGACCACCACGGCGGCGCCGGGAATGTGATGCTCCGCAAGGCTTCGCGGGAGGATTTCATCGAAGACGCCGGCGGCGGAGCCGGGTGTCGCCGCTTGGGCGGCGGGGGCACTCAGGACCGTCGCGACGGTCAGCAGGGCGGCGGTGGCCGCGATCCGGAACATACCCCGAAAGTTAGGGATTTCCCCGGGGAGAAGGGATCCGGCGGGCCGCCGATCGGGGGGTGGGGCCTGCCCTACCCCGCGACCGGTCCGCCATCAGGAGAAGGAGAAAGGTCCGGGAGGCGCTCGACGAGGCGACCGTCAGCCTGGGTGCTTCTTGCGTGAGCCTGCCCGGCGGCTCGGTGTCCGGTGCGGCTCCGGGGTCTCGGCGCTCGCGTCCACCGGCGTCGACGGCGGCTGGCAGTCAGGCGCAGGAGGTCAGGCGGCCCGGTACGCGTCCAGCTCGCTCGCCAGCTCGTCGAACACCGCGATGTTGCACTCGAAGGCCACGATGGCCTCCTCGATCAGCCGCGCGCGCTCGTCCTCGGTCCACGGCGCCGAGTTCAGCCGCTCGCGATAGTCGTCCCGGAACTTGGGCGCGCTGCCCAGCTGGTCGAAGTGGTAGAACAGCGAACCCGCTTCGGTGAGCTCGTACTTGCGTTCCAACAGCCGCCGGATGACCTGGCCGCCGGCGATGTCGCCGAGGTAGCGCGTGTAGTGGTGGGCGACGAACCCGCCGGACCAGTCCGACGCCTCGGCGACGCGCCGCGCGTAACGCTCCGTCGAGGGCAGGGGCCGGATGGTCTCGCGCCAGTCCGGGCCGACGAGGTGTTCGAGGTCGCGTTCGAGGCTCGGCAGCCGCCGCAGCTCCTCGAAGACGAACTCGCCCGCCACCGGGTCTTTCGCCAGCTTGTCGGCGGCCTGCTCGATGGCCTGGTAGATGAAGTAGTACTGGATCGCCAGCCGGGTGTACCCGTCGCGAGTGAGCTCGCCGCCGAGCAGCGCGTTCATGTACTCGGAGTGGTTGGCCCGCTCGTGGGCGGGCAAGGTGGAGGCGCGCAGGGTCGCGGAGAACGGCCCGGATTCGACGTCGGTGGTCACCGGCATGGACAGAGCCTCCAAGCATCGATCTGACATGCTGTCAGAAAGAGCGTAAGGCACAACTGCGGGTTAGGCTACCCTAATTTTCCGGTTTCCCGATCATCCCGACCGCTCTGAGCACGAAACGGACGGCTCCCTCGATCGCGTCGTCCAGCCGTTCGGGTGGTACGTCGACGACCTGACGGCTGCCCAGCGCGGCGGTGATCATCGGGATCAGCACGTCGGGGTCCTCGTCCGGCGTCCCCTCGGCGAGGATCTCGCGCAACTGGCCGGTGATGGGGTCGGCGTGCGCGCTGATCCGCCGGTACGCGGCGGGTGCCAGCGCGGACGCGAGCGCCGTCCCCGGCGGCAGGTGGTACTCGGCCAGTACCCGCAGCTGGAGCCGGACGAACGTCGCGAGCTTCTCGACCGGGGTGTCCGCGGTCGCGACGGCCACCGTCAGCCGTTCGACGTACCGGGTCGCCTCGTCCTCGACGAAGGCGACCAGCAGGCTCTCCTTGTCGGGGAAGTGGTTGTACATCGCCGTGCGGCCGAGGCCCGCTTCGGCGGCGACACCCGCGAGCGTGATCGCGTCGAATCCGCGTTCGTACAGCTGCCCGCGCAGGACGTCGAACACCCTGCTGCGGACCTCGCGCCGGTGCTCCTCCAGCGACCGGCCGATGATCTTGGGCACGAGCCACCTCCCTGGAGGGAGACTCTAAGCCTCCAGCGACCAGGTGTGCACCGGCGTCTCGGTGGCCGACAGCTCCAGATACCGGCCCAGCATCCGGTGCAGCGCGGTCTCCCGCTCGGCGCCGCGCTCCTCCGCGCGCAGGACGTACTCCCGCTGCCATGCCGCGCCGGTCCGCCTGGTGAGGCACCGCTGCTCGATGATGCCCAGATAGCGCTCTCTCGCCTCGTCCGAAACGTCCGACCGGCGTAGTCCCTCGTGCGCCAGCGGCAGCAGGACCCGCAGCACCAGCTCGTCCGGCGGGATCCAGCCGATCCCCGGCCAGTACAGCTGCGCGTCGAAACCCCGGCGCGCTCCCGCGTACATGTTCTCCTCGGCGGCCTGGAACGACATCTGTGTCCACACTGGACGGTCAGCCTCGGCGAGGGCCCGCTGCGCGCCGTAGAAGAAGGCGGCGTTCGCGACCATGTCGACGACGGTCGGGCCCGCGGGCAGCACGCGGTTCTCCACCCGCAGATGCGGCAGGCCGTCGACGACGTCGTAGACCGGCCTGTTCCAGCGCCAGACGGTGCCGTTGTGCATCCGCAGTTCGGTGAGCTTCGGGGCCTGCCCGGAGTCGAGCGCCTCGATCGGATCCTCGCGGTCGGTCTCGGGAAGCAGCCCGGGGAAGTACCGGACGTTCTCCTCGAACAGGTCGAAGATCGACGTGATCCACCGCTCGCCGAACCACACCCTCGGCCGCACGCCCTGGTTCTTCAGCTCTTCGGGCCGGGTGTCCGTGGCCTGCAGGAACAGCGGGATCCGCGTCTCGTGCCAGAGCGCCTTGCCGAGCAGGAACGGCGAATTCGCGCCGACGGCGACCTGGACGCCCGCCAGCGCCTGCGCCGCGTTCCAGTGCGCCGCGAACTCCTCCGGCGCGACCTGCAGATGCAGCTGGACGGAGGTGCAGGCGGCCTCGGGCAGGATGGATTCGGAGTAGCTGCGCAGCCGCTCGGGCTGACGGCAGGGAAGCGGCGCGCCTTCCATCGAAAGCACGGTGCGCTCGCCGCGCGCGGCGAAGATCCGGTCGTTGAGCAACGAATACCGCGCGTTGTTGGTCAGCCACTTCTGGTCGAAGTGCTCGTGCCGCAGCGTCGGGAGGATGCCGATCATCGCCAGGGAGGCGCCGGATTCCTCGGCCTTGCGGGAGGCGGCGCCCAGATACGCGTGGAGATCATCCTCCAGTTGCAGCGCGGACTCGCCTGCCAGCGGCCGCGGCGGCACGTTGAGCTCCAGGTTGTGCTGGCCGAGTTCGGTGGTGAACGACGGATCGTTCAGCGCTTCGAGCACCGTCGTGTTCGTCATCGACGGGCGCAGCTGGCCGTCGACGAGGTTGAGTTCGACCTCGAGGCCGATGTTCTTGCGCGGGAAGGAAAAACTTCCGTCGGTGAGCATGCGGGCCAAGGTGTCGAGGCAGCGCTGGACCTTCCGGCGATAGCGGCCGCGATCCTGCGGCTCGGAGGGGTCCGCCGAAAGATTCTTACCCATGTTCGTCGAGCTCCTCATTGGCCACGCTCCGCGGGATCCAGGCGGGACTGCCAGGCGGCCCAACGGTTTCACGCCTCGCTGTCGCCCGGCTAGCGGCCAAACTGGTGCTCTCTGTCACGAGTGGTTAACTGACAGCAAAATACCTCCATTCGTACCATTTACCCGCAGGCGATCGGACGCAAACGGCGCGCAGCGGGCGGATGACACACTCTCCTGGTGGCAGAACTGATCACCATCGACGACCGCGACGACCCGCGGCTCGACGATTTCCGCGACTTGTCCACAGCCGATCGGCGTCCCGATAGGCCGGGTGGGCGTGGCTTTGTGATCGCCGAAGGCACCGTCGTGGTCGAGCGGCTGCTCAAGTCCCGCTATCCGGTCCGTTCCCTGCTCGGAGTGGAACGGCGGTTCCACGAACTGGGCGGCGACCTGGACGGCGTCGATGTCCCCGGTTATGTGACTTCGGCCGAGACGATGGCCGAGGTGGTCGGATTCCACCTGAATCGCGGCATCCTGGCCGTCGCGGACCGGCCGTCTCCGCCGCCGGCGGTGGAAGAGGTCATCGACGGTGCGCGGGTGCTCGCGGTGCTCGAAGGCGTCGGTGACCACGAGAATCTCGGTTCGCTGTTCCGCAACGCGGCCGCGCTCGGCGTCGACGGGGTCCTGCTCGGCGCCGGCTGCTCGGACCCGCTGTACCGGCGCAGCGTCCGCGTCTCGATGGGGCACGTCCTGCGCGTGCCGTTCGCGACAATCGGCTCCTGGCCCGGTGACCTGGAACTGCTGCGGGAACGCGGTTTCCGTATCGCGGCCCTCACTCCTCGTGCGGATTCCGTTTCGCTGCGCCAGTTACGCGACCAGACACCGGAGAAGGTCGCGCTGATGCTGGGCGCGGAAGGCCCCGGCCTGACCGAGGAGGCCATCGCCGCCGCCGACGTCGCGGTCCGGATCCCGATGCCGGAAGGCGTCGATTCGCTGAATGTCGCCACGGCGGGCGCGATCGCGTTCTACGAGACGCGTCCACCGCTATCGTGAGCACCCGAGCGATCACGAGGAGAACCCATGGAATTGCGGATCCGTGAGGGACGCGCGGTGCTGGCCGGTCCTGGCGGCGAAAGCGCGCGCGAGGTGGACCCGCATTCACTCGCGATCGGTTCGGATCTCGCTCAGGCGTTGCACGAATGGGCCAGGGTCGCTTCCGCCGTCGGCGGCTCCGGCACCGAGGCGGCTTCCGTGGTCTCCCAGCGAGGCCGCCAGCTCGCCCAGCGGGTCGCCGCCACGATGGGCACGTCGGTGCGGTTCGTCGATCCTGTCTCCGGCGACGGCGTCCTCATCGACCCGCCCGCCCCGGCACCCCGCAACGAACTCGCGCGGCGGCTCTTCGGCACGCCGGACCCCGCCGGGGAACCGACACCCTGGCTGACCGGGCTGACCGTCTCCGCGTTCGCCGCGGCCGTGGTCGTCGTGGCGATGCTGGCACTGGCGAACACTCTCGCGCGTGAGACCAACGGCTGGCTCGCGCTGCTCGCGTCCGCCGTCGTGTCCGCCGGGATCACGCCGTCGCTGTGGCTCGCGCGGAGGGTGCCGATCGTGCGCTGGGCCTCCTTCGGCGCGGCCGCGGGGATCGTGATCGCGTGGATCGGCGTGCTGATCGTCGTCTTCTAAAGATCGAAAACGGTGTCGATCGGCTCGTCGTGCTCGTCCTCGGCGGGTGCCGGACGGTTCGGCCGCGGCGCGGGCTCCCCGGTCAGCGCACGCCGGATGGTCGCCGTGATGACGTCACCGAGCGCGCTCGCGCTCGACGCCATCGCCTTGTCGGCGAGCCGGACCTCGCCGATCGCGCCGCCGGGTCCGACGGTCACCGTCACCGTGCCGTCGGGGGAAGTCACCTCGGTCACGTCACCCGCCGCGGCGAGCGCCTTGGCGTTCTCGGCCTTGCGCGCCTCGATCTCGCGCAGCTGCCAGCGCATTTCCTCGATCAGCTGGGGATTGCTGAGTTCCGCCATGGTCATTCCTCCGTGGTGCCCGGGCGAAGGCTGTGCGCAACGCGGGACGCGGCTTCCGCGACCGCGGGCCACGCCTCCATAGAATCCGCGGTCACCGCGAGGATCACGACGCCCTCGCCAGTGGGCAGTGGAACCTGAAACTCCGCCTTGATCCGGGGTTGGACCAGGTCTTCCGCCTGCCCGGTGAGTTCGGGCGGAAGCCGGAATTCACCGACCTCGATCGCCGCCAGTGCGGGGCCGAGTGGTAGCCGGACCGCACGAACATCCGCCAGCGGATGATTTCGCCGATGGACGTCCAGCAACGCACTCGTCATCACCTCGCCGTCCGGTTCAGCCGGCCCTGTGCGGACAGACGGCAAGCGGACGGTTCCCAGCGTCAGTGTGGCCACGTGCTCCGGACCCTCGCCGACGGCGAATCTGCCGAACAGGCGGACGCCGTTGGCCTTGAAATAAGGGGCCAACGCCCTCAGATGAGCGCTGAACTGTTCGGCATCCGTCCCGGTGACCTCGGCCACCTTCTGGCCGAGGGCCTTCGTGATCTCCGCGTTCGTTTCGTCGTCGCCCGTCACCGGCATGCCGATGAAGCCGGGCGGCAGATCCAGGAGTAGGCCGGTCTCGATCGAGTTCATGGATCAGCTCCAGGCCTTGTCTTCCGCGCGTTCGCGTCGCCGCTCTGGGGTGTTGTCCGCGGCGACCCCCGCCTCGGTGGCGTTGCCCACCGCGACGGCTCCCCACAGAACGGGCAACCCGTTGAAGATCGACGCCGCCGCCATGGCGGCTTGTCCGGCGTCCTTGGGCCACCAGTAGTTCTTGAAGTCGTCGATCGGGCCTTCGAAGCTCATCCCGGCCACTTCGGTACCCGCATCGGTCTGGAACTGCGCGCCCACCAAGCCCAGACCCACTGGCTTGATCCACGGACTGTTCGGGAAGAGAGCGCCGAGGGCGGAAGTGGTCACCCCTGCCAGGTCGAACGCGATCGTCTCCGGCGAGACGTCGGCCCCGGCAAAGGCGGCCGTGGCGTGACCCGCGGTCGCGACGACCCCGAAGCCGGTGCCGATGGCAGAGACGACCTCGCCCGCGGGCGGCGGAATGAACTCCCCGGCGAGACCGAGGACGTTCCCCGCGTCACCCACGACGTCCGAAACCTTCGAAAGAGCCTCGGCGTTGTCTTGAACGGCGTCCCAGACCGCGTCCACCACGTCGGCGGTCAGGTTGACCAGATCCTTGACGACACCGGTGACCGCGTCGACTACATCGTCCAGGAGGTCGGGCTCGTCGGGAGCGAGTTCCTTCGCCCTCCGGAGCGACTCCGCAGCGCGAGCGGCGAGCGAGGTGTGCTGTGCGAGCAGGTTCTTCGCGGCTTCCTGAATCTCCGAGCAGCCGTCGATGGCCGCCTGGAGCTGTTGTCCGGCGTTGTCGAGAAGAGCCTGCGCGATCCGCAAGGACTGCTGGTCGGTGAACGTCTGGTTCGCCAGCGCGAAGTCCGGATTGGCGCGAGCCTGCTCGGCGGCCTGGGCGGCCGCTTGGGCCTGACGCTCCAGGTCCGCTGCTTGACGCTGCATCTCCCCGAGGTCACGAGCCCAGCCTTCGAGTGCGTACGCGGCTTGCGCCATCGAACGCGCGGCGCCGTCCAAATAGTCGGGGAGTGGGCCGAGACGACGAGCGAACGCTTCACTCGCTTCGCCGGTCCAGATTCCCTGCTTCGTGACGATCTGGCGCAGCATGGTGTCAGCCTCTTCGAGGTCGCGGCTGACCGTGCGGTACTTCTCGGCCAGATCGCCGACGCCCACGACGTCACCGGGAGCCGGGTCGAAGCCGAGCGCGGGGTACTGGTTCCCGGTCACCTGCCGCCTCCGAGGATGTCGGTGATGCCGCCGGTGTAGCCGCCGCCGACCGGGCCGCCGTCGTCACCGAGCGGGAACCGCGGCGAGGGATCGGGGCCACCGGCGCCACTGGGTTTCGGCGGAGCGTCGGCAGGCTCGGGAATGAGGTCACCGAGCTTGTCGAGGCCTTCGCCGAACTCTTCTTCCATCTTCCGGTACTTCTCCTGAGCGGCCTTCAGCCTTTCGGTGACGCCTTCCGCAGCTTCACCGAGCCTTCCGATGCCGAATTCCCAGGCTTCCTCGAAATCCATGCCGGATTTCGCGAGATCCGGGTTGCCGAGCGCGCCCCATACGCCTCCGCCGGCGAGTTTCTTGTTCGCGTCTGCCATCCGGTCGGCGCCGGTTTCGAGATCGCCGATGAGCTTTCCCAGCTCGGCGATCTTCACCGCGTACCCGGCCATGCCGTCCTCCCCTGTGAATCGGTGTCGAAGAGCTCAGGGCCGTTCGGCCGTTCCGGAATCTGACGATCGTTCGTTCACCCGCGTTCCCCGGACGAAGACGATTTCGTTCTGCCATTCGTATTTGCCCCGGCGCCAGGCGGTGTAGAAGTAGCCGAAACCGGCGGCCATCTGCGCCGCGAGCTCGGGATCGAGCCCGCTGACGATCGTGTTGACGTGGACTGCCGGGTCTCCGGCGGTGAACCGGTTCGCGAGCCACCCGACGCGAGTGGAACGAGGCACCAGGTAGATCCAGAGCGCACCCGCCGCGATCCCGGGGAGCAACAGCGCAGCGCCGAGGTAGAACAGCCATTCTTGCGAGGTCAGCTTGCCCACGAGCATGAGGACGCCGCACAGCAGAGCCGCGATCACGCCGGTGAACAGGGGAAACTGTGGGGAGCCCGGGTGGAACCCGCTTCGGTGCCGGGGCGGTGCGGCCGGGTCGCGCTGCAGCAGTAGAAGCCTGTCGGCACTGGTCGCGAGTTCCCGGGTGATGATCATCCCGTTCTGATGGGCGAGCTCGGCGACGTACCGGCGGGCCAGCTTCACGTGCCGAAGACTGAGCCAAGCCTCGTTTTCGCCGCGGATCCGCCGGAGCAGACCGCGTTGCCCGGCGGGGTCCGGTTTCGGCTGCCAATGGTCATAGAGCCGTCCCGGAAAGCTGTCCGGTGCGTACTGGAAACTCAGGATGTTCGGATCGGAAGGCGGGATTTCGACATACCGCCGATCGGCGGCCATTTGCCGAATCACCTGCGGATCCATTGCCCATATCGAGGGCGAGACATGGACAATGGGACGGCCGTCGAAGTGCAGGTACCGCAGTGAGGCCAGTCGGCACGCCCAGTCGACGCCCAGAGAGACCGGCTGGATGCCTTGTTGCGACAGGTACACCGATGATCACCCTCCCCGGCGCCGAGGGTAACCGAGTCACGCGCGTTTGTAGAACTTGAGACTCGGGCCGCCCGCCTGTGTCGCAGACTGCCCGTAAAGCTCATAACCGTGATACGACGCGATCTGCACGACCAGGTCGGCGGGGATCTGATAGGCGCGCATGGCGAATTCCACGTGGGGGCTGCCGTCGAATTCCCGGGCCAACCAGCCGACGCGGGTGGTGCGCGGGAACAGGCTGGTGGTGAAAGCGGCCGGGATGGCGCCGGCGAAGGCCGCCATGAACAGGAGGCTGACGACCGGGGCTTCGTGGCCTGACGGCATTCCGACGATCACCGCCGCCGCGCCGAGGAGGACGAGGACGGTGACGGGTGCGATGTTGTTCAGCCAGGCGTAGCGGAACCGGAGGCCCGTGGGTGCGGGCAGGGGAAGCCTCGGCGGTGACGGATCCCGGCTGAGCAGGAGGACCCGGTCGCTCGGATCCGCGAATTCGGCCGCGACACGCAGGCCCTCCGTCTCGGCGACTTCCGCGACACGCCGGGCGGAGAGGTTCGCGTGCTTGAGGCTGATCCAAACCCGGCCGGAGCCGCTGAGATGGTTCAGCAGCCAGCGTTCGCGGTCTTTGTCCGGTCTGTCCGGCCCGTCGAAGACGGGGACCGGCGGGACGTGCTGCGGCGCGAACTGGAAGCTCAGGCAGCCCTGGAACATCGGCGCGATCTCCAGGTAGCCGCGGCTTCGGGCGATACCGCGGAGAGCGTCGGGATCGATCCGCCATTCCATCGGTGAGACATGCGTGTACGGCGTCCCGGTGAAAACCTGGAAACGCAATCGGACGGCGCGTGCGTACCAATCCTGCATGAATCCCCCCTGGCCCGAGGATACTGAGATCCATGACCGGTGACCCGCTCGATTCACTCAGACGGCTGTGTCTCGCGCTGCCGGAGACCTCCGAGCGGCTCAGTCACGGCGAGCCGACGTGGTTCGTCCGCGGCAAGAAGACGTTCGTCATGTACGCCGACCGTCATCACGACGACAAGGTCGCCTTTTGGTGCCCGGCGCCGCCGGGGGCGCAGGAGGAATTGGTGGGCGCCGAACCCGAGCGATTCTTCCGTCCGCCGTATGTCGGGCATCGGGGGTGGCTCGGGGTACGGCTGGACGTGGACGTCGACTGGACCGAAATCGAGCGGATCGTCGTCGACGCGTATTGCCTCGTGGCGCCGAAATCCCTGATCGCGCAGGTCCCCGGACGCACGTAGTGGCCCCTCCACCGGAAGGGGCCACTACGTGCGGATTCAACCTCGTTGTGATCGGACGCCCAGAAGGACGTCTTCCCAGGATGGAACGATGGGGTGGTTCTTCTTCCCCTTCGCCCGTGGAGCGGGTTCGGCCACTTCCTCCGGCTCGTCAGCCGGAAGTGGTGGCTCGGCCTCTTCTTCGGGCTCCGCGATCGGCGCGTCGATCACCTTCGCGACCGGCTCTTCGGGGGCCGAATCGAGGGTGGGCTGGACGACCGCTTCCTTGCCGGGGTCCAGCGCCCGAACCGTGCGCGGGGCGCGGTAGGCGTTGGGGTTGAGCAGGACTTCGGCGTTCTCGTCGAGGGCTTGCACGGTGCCGCCGTGCGCGCCGGGCGCGAACGACCAGTGCGCGCGGTTGTCCGAGCGGCCGGCCTTCCAGCTCAGCACGACGACCCACTTGCCGTCGTCGCCTCGCCAGGAGTCCCAGGTCGCCTGGCTGTAGTCGTGGCCGCGCTGCCCGAAGGAGTGCGCCACGACCTCGCCGAGCGTCTGGACGTCGGGGCCGTCCTCGCGGACCGGATGGGCTCGCTGGGCCAGTTCGGCGGTGCGGGAACGTTCGAGCAGGACGGGGTACGCGAACCGCTCGACGCGCTGCACGGTGACGCCGGCGCTGCTCGCGACCTGCTCCACGGACTCACCGGCCCGGATTCGTGCCTGGATCTCGCGTGGCCGCATTTGGCTCTCCAACTCGATTTCGATCTGGCCGAGGCGGGTGATGTCACCCCTCGCCGCCGCTCGCAGCCTCTCATCCGCGGGGAGCAGGAAGCGCGTGCGGCTCGCCGGGTCTTCGCACACGATGGACTTACCGTCCTCGTGCAGCCCGACCACCCGTAGCGCTCGCATTCTCGCCTCCCCGATTCTTCACCATTGTGGGTGTCCACGTTAAAACGGCGCGTCGCCTTGACGTGTGAGGCGCGCCGATGTCATGTGTCCTGCTCACTATTTTGTTCATGACGGCAAGGGGAATTCTGCGGGAGCGACGGGCGGCTCGTGGCGTGACGCGCCGGACACGCACAGTCACGATCGGGGGAATCTACGGCAGCCGCACCTGGACGACCAGTCCACCGCCTCGGCCGCCCGGTTCCGCGCCCGCGGTCCCACCGTGCGCCTTGGCGATGGACCGGACGATCGACAGGCCGAGCCCGGCGTTGCGGGAGTCGCCGGTGCGGTCGCCCGAAAGCCGGCGGAACGGCTCGAACAGGGCGGGTACGGCGTCCAGCGGCACCTGCGGGCCGGTGTTGCGCACCACCAGCGCCGGATCGACGCCGATGTCGACGTGGACCCAGCCGCCCTTGTGGTTGTAGGTGATGGCGTTGTGCACCAGGTTCGTGACCAGCCGTTCCAGCAGCACGGGATCGCCGGACACCGTCCGCGGCCGCAGCCGCGACTCCACTGTGACACCCGCTTCCTCGGCCATGGCCGACGCCGACCGGATCACCGTCGCCGCGACCTCGTCCAGCCGGACGGGGCCGCGCGCGGCCAGGCCGCGGTCACTGCGGGCGAGCACGAGCAGGCCTTCGATCATCCGTTCGCTGCGTTCGTTGGTGTAGATCAGATGCTCACCGAGTTTCCGGACCTCGGGGCTCACGTCGGGATCGGCCATCGCCACCTCGACGAGCGTGCGCTGCACCGCGAGCGGGGTCCGCAGTTCGTGGGAGGCGTTGGCGACGAAGCGTTTCTGGCTGTCGAACGACACGGCGAGCCGGTCGAGCATGCCGTCGAAGGTGTCCGCGAGTTCCTTGAGCTCGTCGTCGGGGCCGTCGAGGTCGATACGCCGGTCGAGGTTTTCCACCTCGAGTTTCCGTGCGGTGGAAGTGATCGCGTGCAACGGCCGCAGCACTCGGCTGGCCATCAGCCAGCCGAGCAGCACCGCGAGCGCGCCGGCGATCGCCAGTGCCACCAGTGATTGCCACAGCAGGGTCGAAAGCACGTCCGAGCGGTATTCGGTGATCGACGTCGCGACCAGTTCCGTGGCTTGAGCGCGCCCTGCGGGCAGGAAGGACGTCGTGTCCATGGGGTACGCGCGCTGGACCGCGATACCCGCGGCGTCGGTGGCGAACGCCGCCGTATCCGGCAGGGACGAGCTCACCAGCAGATAGTTGACGATCAGCAACGCGAGCCCGACGATCAGGAACGCGCAGCCGTAGAGCGCCGTCAGCCTGGTGCGGACGGAGAGCCGGAGCGGTTTCACGACCCGAACCGGTAACCGGCGCCGGGCACGGTCTCGATCAGCGGCGGTTCACCGAGTTTGCGCCGCAACGTCATCATCGCCACCCGGACGGCGTTCGTGAACGGGTCGGCGTGTTCGTCCCACGCCTTCTCCAGCAGGTCTTCCGCGCTGACCACGGTCCCTTCGGCGCGCATGAGCACCTCCAGTACCGCGAACTCCTTGGGGGACAACGGAAGGAACCGGCCGTCGCGCGACGCCTGGTGCCGGGGCGGGTCGAGGACCACGCCGCCGCGCTCCAGCACCGGCGGCAGCGCCGGCCGTGCGCGCCGCGACAGCGCCTGCACCCGCGCGACGAGTTCGGCGAACGCGAACGGTTTCGTCAGGTAGTCGTCGGCGCCGAGGCCCAGCCCGGCGACCCGGTCGTTGACGTCGGCCGCGGCCGTCAGCATGAGGACCCGCGCCTCGCCGCCGGCCCCGATCACCGCGGCGCAGACCTCGTCACCGTGCACGACGGGGAGATCCCGGTCGAGGACGACGACGTCGTAGCCGTGCACTCCGACCCGGTCCAGGGCCTGCGCGCCGTCGTAGCAGACGTCGACCGCCATGGAGAACCGTCGCAGGCCCTCGGCGATCGTGTCCGCCAGCAGCCGCTCGTCTTCCACCACCAGCACTCTCACCTGGCCAGTCTGCCCCGGGAGGGGGTAAGCGCGGGATAAGCGCCGGGTCGCGTGGGTCGTGAGTGGCGTTTCGGGTTAGAACCCGAAACGCCACTCACGACCACCTGTACCGAACGCTCAGCCTGCCGGGTGCAGTTGCCGCGCCGGAATCACCCGCTGAGGGGTGTTCGGGCTGGACCACAACAGCTTCATCGACGCTTCCCCGCCGCGTTCGGTGTGTTCGAGCCGGATCGCGTACGACCGCCCGGCGACCAGGGCGAGTGTCGCTTTGTCGACACTTGGGCCGTGCGGGATGGTGTTGTCGATCAGGAGTTTCCCGTCGACCCACAGTCGCACGGTGTCGTCCGAAACCGTGGTGAACGTGTACTTCCCGGTGTCCCGCGCGGTGACCCGGCCGGTCCAGCGCGACGAGAAGGTCTCCGCCGGGATCTTCGCGTCCGGCGAGCCGGTGAGCTTCCAGTTGTGGTTCACGCCCGGCTCGACCCGGCGCACCGTCGGTGTCCCGGTGAAGTCCGCGTTCGGCCAGTACTCGGCGGTCAGTCCCGTCCCGCGGCCGGCGGGCGCCTGCGGCAGCGGATCGACGCTCAGCTCGATGACGGTCGCGACATCGTTCGTCCGGCCGCCCGACGGCGTGAGCTTCACGCTTCCGGAGGTCTGCTCGACCCGTACGCGCTGACGGCTGCCGAGCACCCGCGCCTCGCGAACCCGGAAAGGTGCCAACGCTTCGAGCGTCAGCGAGCCGCCCGAAGCGGGCCAGTCGAACACCGACGCGTAGAGCTTGTCGCCGCGACGGCTGACGACGCCCCAGCCCGGTTCGGCGACCAGTCCCGGCGCGCCCGCTCCGTAGACGGCGGCGGACTGGCCGTTCGTTCGCAGCCACTGGCCCATCTGCTTCAGCCGGTCGATGGATTCCTGCGGCACGCGGCCGTTGCGGTCGGGCCCGACGTTGAGCAGGAAATTGCCGCTGCGGCCGGCGATCGAGAGCAGCTTCCTGGTCAGATCCGCCGAGGACTTCCAGTTATGGTCCCAATCGGTGTATCCCCAGCTGCCGTTGAGGGTCATGCACGACTCCCACAGCTGCCCGTCGACCGGTTTGTCCGGGATCTCCTGTTCGGGCGTCCCCGTGTCGCCGTCGACCACCCGCCGTTTGCCGACGCGGTTGTTGACCACAATGGACGGATCGAGGCCGCGGACGTAGGCCTCCAGTTCCTCGCCGTCCCTTTCCGTCCACGGGTTGTTGGGCCGGTCGGTGCTCCATTCGCCGTCGAACCACAACACCGCCGGATGATAGTTGTCGACGAGTTCCTTGAGCTGGGCGTACATCCGCTCCTTGTACTTCGGGAACGTCGCGGGATCGGGGAAGTCCGGGTCGTGCCAATCCCAGATCGAGTAGTAGAAGCCGAGCTTGACATCGCGCGCGGCCGTCGCGCGGTTCAGTTCGTCGAGGATGTCGCGCTTCTTGTCGAACGCCGAATGGTCGCGGAGGTTGAACTTGTTGACCTTCGTCGGCCACATCGCGTAGCCGTCGTGGTGTTTCGACGTGATCACCACGTACTTCTGCCCGGCGTCCTTCGCCGACTGCGCGATGGCGTTCGCGTCGAACCCGGCGGGGTTGAACTTCGCGGCGATCTGCTCGTATTCGGCACGCGGGATCTGGCAGTTCCGCTGGATCCACTCCGCGTCCTGGCAGACGCTTCCGTCGGGACGGGTGTACTTCCCTTGCAGCTGGGAGTACGCGCCGAAGTGGATGAACTGGCCGAAGCGGTCGTCACGCCACCAGCGCGTCCGCTCGGCGGTGAACGGGTCGTCGTAGGCGTGGTCGGACGGGAGTGGTGCGGCTTCCGCGGCGGGTACGACGCCCAGTGCGGTGGTCGCGATGACGAGGGCCGCCAGGGCCCGGAGTGGCTTGCGGCGATTCATGCACTCCTCCTCGCTGAGGTGTGGACGTCGGGGACTCTAAGAAGCCAGAGGTCGGATGTGAACCCCTGGAAGTCTCACTAGGTGCCTAGTTCACCCGTAAAGACGGCAGATAGATCGGATCTCTGTTCCGCTGACTGGGACGGTAAGCGCGACATAAGCGACTTCGCTTACCGCGCCGGAAGCGCCCGCTCCGTAGAAATCGGTGCGCCAAGACGACCGAAGGAGCAGCGATGCGGAAACGACCCATGGCGGTACTGATCGCCGGAGCGGTCCTCGCGCTGGTGGCCGGTTGCGGTGGTGGCGGGGACGGCGGCGACAAGGTCGCCTCGATCTCGTCCCCGCCCGCCGCCGGCGCCGACGACGGGAAACAGGCCGACAACGTGTCCGACGAGGACAAGAGGCGCAATTTCGCGAAGTGCATGCGCGAGCACGGGGTCAACATGCCCGAGCCCAAGCGGGACGCCAACGGCCAGGACACGATCACCTTCGAAGCGACCGACATGCCCGACGAGAACAAGATGAAGGCCGCGGACGAGGCGTGCCGCAAGCTGCTGCCGAACGGTGGCGAGATCAAGCCGCCGACGCCGGAAGAGCTCGACAAGATGCGCAAGGAAGCGAAGTGCATGCGCGACCACGGCATCGACTTCCCGGACCCCGAGCCCGGGGGCAAGGGCGCCATCGCGCTGGGTGACGCGGGCGGCGACCCGAAGAAGTTCGAAGAAGCGGCGAAGGCCTGCGGTCTCGGCATGACCATGAGGGCGGCCCCGGCGAAATGAGCGAACACGAAGGACCCGGTCGCGCACGGCGTTCGCGCCGGACACGCTGGTTCATCATCGCGGCGGTCCTCGTCGTCGTGGTCGGGACGACGTCGGTGGTCGTGCTGACCAGGGTCACGTCGGAGGCCCAGCAGGTCGGGCAGGCGCCACCACCGGTGGAGACCGCGAAAGTCGAGAAGACCGACCTGCGGGAGGAGGAAGAGGCGAACGGGACTCTGGGCTACGGCGCGGAAAACCCCCTCGCCGGCCGGAAACAAGGCACCGTCACCGCCCTGCCGGACACGGGTGCGGTGTACACCCGGGGGAAGACCGTGTACGGCGTCGACGCCAAACCGGTGCCGTTGTTCTACGGCACGCTGCCGTTCTTCCGTGACCTGGCGGACGGGGCCGCGGACGGCCCGGACGTCAAGCAGCTGGAAGAGAACCTGAAGGCGCTCGGTTTCGGCGGTTTCGGCACCCCGGACAAGAAGTTCACCTCGGCCACCGCCGCCGCGCTCAAGAAGTGGCAGAAGTCGCTGGGCGTCGAACAGACCGGCACCTTCGGACAGGGCGACGTCGTCCTCGCGCCGGGTGAGATCCGGGTTTCGCAGGTCGCCGCGCAACTCGGCGGCCCCGGCGGTGGCGAACTCCTGAAGTACACCGGCACCGAGCGCCTCGTCGAGGTCAAGCTCGACGCCGCCAAACAGGCCATCGCGAAGGAGGGGGACAAGGTCGGGGTCGACATCACCGGCGGCAAGAACACGACCGGCGTGATCACCGAGGTCGGCAAGGTCGCGGAAACCGGCAAGGACGGCGCCGGACAGGACGACGGCAAGCCGAAGATCAAGGTGAAGATCAAGCTGGACGATCCGGCCGCGGCGGGGTCGCTCGATTCGACACCCGTCTCGGTGCGGTTCACCAAGGAAGTCCACAGTGGAGTGTTGGCGGTCCCCGTCGGCGCGCTGCTCGCGCTCGCCGAGGGTGGATACGCCGTCGAGGTCGACGAAGGCGGCAATCGGCGTCTCATCGCGGTGAAGACCGGCCTGTTCTCCGGCGGCCGCGTCGAGGTCACCGGCACCGGCCTCGCCGCCGGAATGCGGGTGGTGACGACCTCATGACCCCGGTGCTGGACGTGCGCGGCGCCTCGCGTACCTATCCCGGCGGGGTGCGGGCACTCCACGAGGTGTCACTGTCCATTGAGGACAGGGAGATGGTCGCCATCGTCGGCCCGTCCGGCTCCGGCAAGTCGACGCTGCTGCAGCTGATGGGCACGCTCGACCGGCCGACCAGCGGCGTCATCGAACTGCGCGGGCACGACGTGGCGAAACTGCCCGACCGCAAGCTTTCCGCGTTGCGATCGCGGTGGATCGGGTTCGTGTTCCAGCAGTTCTTCCTCAGCGAGGGAGTGAGCGCGGTCGACAACGTCGCGACGGGACTGCTGTACGCGGGCGTGCCGCGGCGGAAACGGCACGAGCGGGCGCTGGCCGCGCTCGACCGAGTCGGTCTCGCGCATCGGGCGGGGCATTTCCCGAACGAGCTCTCCGGCGGGGAACGGCAGCGGGTGGCGATCGCGCGGGCGGTCGTCAACTCGCCGTCGATCCTGCTGGCCGACGAGCCGACCGGGAACCTCGACACGGGCAACGGCGCGGCGATCCTCAACCTGCTCGCCACGCTGAGTTCGCAGGGGACGACGGTCGTGATCATCACGCATGACCGGGAGATCGCGGCGGGTATCCCGCGGCGGATCGAGTTGCGGGACGGCCGGATCCGGCTCGACACCGGGACGGGGGTGCTGGTGTGAGCGCACCCGTCGTCGACAAGACGCCGACGCCGAATCCGGCCAGGCTCGGCCCGCGTGACGTGCTGAACCTCGGCGCGCACGGGATGCGGACGCGGCCGATGCGGGCGGTGCTGTCCGCGCTCGGCATCGGGATCGGGATCGCCGCGATGGTGGCGGTGCTCGCGATCCCGGCGTCGGGCGCGAAGGCGTTGCAAGACCAGCTGGCCGCGCTCGGCACGAACCTGCTTTCGGCGGGGCCGGGCAAGACGATGTTCGGCGGCGACGCGACGCTGCCGGACAGCGCGGTGCCGATGGCGAAGCGGATCGCCCCGGTGACGGCGGCGTCCGCGACCGGCACCACCGACGGGACGGTCCGGCGTACGGACAAGATCGACAAGGACGAGACGTCCGGCCTCGGTGTCTACGCGGCGACCCCGGACCTTCTCGACGTCATCGGCGGCGCCGTCCGCACCGGGCGTTTCCTCCGTGACGCGACCCGCGACTACCCGGTCACCGTGCTGGGTTCGGTCGCGGCCGCGCGGCTCGGGATCGACCACATCGATCCGGCCAAGCCGCCCCAGGTGTTCATCGGCGGCCAATGGTTCACCGTGGGCGGCATTCTCGGGCCGACGCCGCTGGCGCCCGAGATCGAGCGGTCGGCGCTGGTCGGCTGGGACGTCGCCAAGCGGCTCCTCGGCTTCGAGGGGCATCCGACCACCGTGTACGTGCGGGCGAAGGATTCGCAGGTCGAGAACGTGCGTTCGGTGCTCGCGCAGACGATGAACCCGGAGGCGCCGAACGAGGTCGAGGTGCGCCGTCCGTCGGAGGCACTGGAGGCGCAGAAGCTGACGGAGAACACCTACAGCGCGCTGTTCCTCGGGCTGGGCGGGGTGGCGCTGCTGGTCGGCGGTGTCGGGGTGGCCAACACGATGGTGATCTCGGTGCTGGAGCGGCGCCGGGAGATCGGCCTCCGTCGCGCGCTCGGCGCGACGAAACGGCAGGTGAGAGGCCAGTTCCTGGCCGAGTCGGTGTTGTTGTCCGGGCTCGGCGGGATCGCCGGGGTCCTGGTCGGCGTGCTGGTGACGGCCGGGTACGCGCTGAGCCAGGGCTGGCCGGCGGTGCTCCCCGTCGGCGCCCTGCTCGGCGGGGTCGGCGTCTCGGCTCTGGTCGGTGCCGTCGCCGGTGCCTACCCGGCGATGCGCGCGGCACGCCTGCCCCCGACCCAGGCCCTCGCCTAGCTCGCGTTTCGTCCTCTGGATGCGGTAGTTCGTAGTGCCGACTACCGCATCCAGAGGACTGGATGCGGAGTAGCGGTGGGTAATCTCGCCAGGTGCTGGTGGGATTGTCGGGGCGGAAACTCGCGGGGGCGTTGATCGCGCTCGAAGTCGTCGTGGTCGGCGTGCTGTTCACCCTCAAGGTGTTCGACGGCCAGGACCTCGAGGTCTACATCGGCGGCGCGCGGTTGCTCCTCGACTCGGGTGACCCGTACGGCGCGTGGGTGCAGACGCACGGCGGCTGGCTGCCCTTCACGTACACGCCGTTCGCGGCGGCGGTGTTCCTGCCGGGCACGTTGCTGTCCGCCGCGCTGGCCACGAGGCTGGTCGGGCTCGCGTCGATCATCGCGGGCGGGATCGTGGTCTACCTCTTCGTCGCGACGCTCAACGGTTCGCTCGCCGACCGTGCGAACGTCCGGGGCCGTGCCATCGCCGTTCTGGCGGCGATCGGGGCCCAGGCCGTCGGCGGCGTCATGGAGCCGGTCCGCTCGACGCTCGGCTTCGGCCAGGTCAACACGCTGCTGATGCTGATCGTCGTCCTCGACGCGCTCCTGCCGGGCCGCGCCCGCACGAAGGGACTGCTGATCGGCGTCGCCGCGGCCATCAAGCTGACCCCGGCCTTCTTCATCCTGTTCTTTCTGTTCCGCAAGGACTTCCGCTCGTCCACGCGGGTCGTGGCCGGGTTCCTCGGCGCGGGCGCGCTGATGTTCCTGGCCGCGCCGGGCGCGTCCGCGAAGTTCTGGACGAACATCCTCTTCGACACCGGCCGCATCGGCGATCGCGGCTATGTCGGCAACCAGTCGCTGCGCGGGATGCTCGCGCGCTTCGGGCTCGGCTCGGCGGAAGACATCGTCTGGGTGCTGGCTTCGATCGCCGTGGTCGCGCTGACCGCGTTCGTGATCGTGCGCGTCGCGGAACCGGTGCTCGCGCTGACCGCGTGCGCTGTCGGCGGGCTGCTGGTGTCGCCGGTGTCCTGGACGCACCACTGGATCTGGTGCGTGCCGATCCTCGCGCTGCTGATCTGGGCGCGCTCGGTCGTTTCGTACGCGCTCGCGGCCGTGACGGTGGCGCTGTTCGTGATCGCGCCGATGTGGCTCGCGCCGCGGCCCGCCGGGAACTTCGGCTGGTGGCTGGCGACGGAGTCCTACGTGCTGTACGGCCTGGTCGTACTCGCTCTGGCCGGTAAATACGTGAAGGCCTCCTTCCCTACTCTCAGGGTAGGGAAGGAGGCCTTCACGGACCGCTAGCTCAGCCCAGGCGCTCGACGACGTACTCGATGCTCTGGGTCAGCTTCGTGATGTCGTCCGGGTCGATGGCCGGGAACAGGCCGACGCGCAGCTGGTTGCGGCCGAGCTTCCGGTACGGCTCGGTGTCGACGATCCCGTTGGCGCGCAGCACCTTCGCCACCGCCGCGGCGTCCACCTCGTCGGCGAAGTCGATGGTGCCGACGACCTGCGAGCGCAGCGAGGGGTCGCTGACGAACGGCGTCGTGTAGCCGGTCTTCTCGGCCCACTCGTACAGCCGGGTCGACGAGTCGCGGGTGCGCGAGGTGGTCCACTCGAGCCCACCGTTCGAGTTCATCCACTCGATCTGGTCGGCCAGCAGGAACAGCGTCGACACCGCCGGGGTGTTGTACGTCTGGTCCTTGCGGGAGTTGTCGAGCGCCGTGGTCAGCGACAGGAACTCGGGGATCCAGCGGTCGCTCGCGCCGATCTCGCCGATGCGCTCGACCGCGGCCGGCGAGGCCAGCGCGATCCAGAGGCCACCGTCGGAGGCGAAGGACTTCTGGGGCGCGAAGTAGTAGACGTCGAAGTCCTCGGCCTTGACCGGCAGGCCGCCCGCGCCGGAGGTGGCGTCGATGGCGACGAGGGCGCCTTCACTGCCTTCGGGGCGGCGCACGGGCACCGCGACACCGGTCGAGGTCTCGTTGTGCGCCCAGCCGACCAGGTCGGCGCCTGCCTCGTAGGCGATCTGGGGCGCGCTGCCCGGGTCGGCCTTGACGACGATCGGGTCGGCGAGGAACGGGGCGCCCTTGGTCACCGTGGCGAACTTCGAGGAGAACTCGCCGTAGGTGAAGTGCTGCGCACGTTCCCGCACGAGCCCGAACGCGGCGGCGTCCCAGAATGCGGTCGTCCCGCCGTTGCCGAGGACCACTTCGTAGCCTTCGGGCAGGGAGAACAATTCGGACAGACCCGCACGCACGCGGCCGACGAGGGACTTCACCGGCTTCTGACGGTGCGAGGTGCCGAGGTAGGTGGCACCGGATTTCGCCAGGTTGGCGAGCTGCTCGTCACGGACCTTGGACGGTCCGCAGCCGAAGCGGCCATCGGCAGGCTTCAGGTCCGCGGGGAGGGTCAACTCAGGTGCGTCGGTCATGCGCCCAGTCTCTCAGGTCGGGACGACCCTGCTGATAGTCGGTGCCGCGTGTCCGGAATATGGGATCGGCGGACCGGCTCCCGTCGGAGCCGACCGCCGGGTAGCTTCTCGCCTCATGGCGACAGTGCACGAGCGGTTCCCCGTTCCCCCCGAGGCGTTGTGGCAGGCCCTCCCCAACGGGGTCGACGCGGTCAAGGGCCAAGTCCCCTATTACGACGCCGCGGCCGGATACGTCACCTTCTCGACCAAGCTCGGCTTCTTCAGCTATGGGCAGACGGTCACCGTGAAGGTGGAGCGGACGACGGAGGGCTCCGGGCTGGCGATCCAGACGAGCCTCAAGTTCGGCTTCGTCGACTGGGGTGAGGGCAAGCGCATCGCCCGCAAGTTCATCGCGGCCGTCGGCGCGGCGGTCGGGCACACTCCGGCCGCTTGATGTCCGATCCGTGGAGACCCAGATGGGGTTTCCTGTTCCTGTACTTCCTCGGGCTCGGCGGTCATTGGATCTTCGCCGACTGGGACGACACGTCCACCATCGGCGCGCTCGTCGGTTTCGCGGCGACTCTCGTGCTCGTGTTCGTCCCCGGCTTGCCGAGCTGGATGCACGGAGACCTCCCGGGGGAGAGCACGATCCGCCGTCGTGAACGTGTCCTCGACGTAGTGCTCGGCCCCTGGGCGTTGGCCACCGCCACACTGGATCCCGCCGCCGGAACCGCGCGCGAGTGGGCCGTCCTCGACGGACGTCCGGCGAAGTTCGTCATCGAGCGATGCCCCGGCGAACTCGCCGAGTCGCTGCGCGGCCCGCGCCGGATGTGGGTCGTCGGAGACGCCGACTACGGCGACGGCCTGGTGTGCGCCGACGGCGGCCGCGAATTCACGACCGCCGCCTTCCGCTTCCGTTAGCGCCAGCCCTCGGGGTCGACGCCGCCCGGGATGGGCGCGGCCGGATCGAACGGGGTCCGCGAGAAGATGAACGTCGCGAGGTCGAGATGGTTCGGCTTGCCCGCCGAGTCCCGCCCGACCCGCAGCGTTTCGCCCGCGTAATAGGCGTCGAGCCCGACCCAGGTGTCCTCGCCCACCGGCGCGAAGCGTGAAGCGCGGCCGGGGCCGTCGGCCGGCGCGAGGGAGAACAGGCCGCCCGGGAGCAGTCGCAGGTGGTACGGCGTCGGGCCCCAGTGCCACAACCCCGTCAGTTCCAGCAGCTTCGGGTCCACAGTGGACGGTTGCCATTCGGCGGGCATCGACGGCTCGTGCTGTTCGGTCAGCTTCATCAGGTCGAGGCAGAGCTGCGTGATGCCGACGCCCGCCGTCGAGTTCGTCAGCACGAGCGCGCCGATGCCGGCGTTCGCGTCGACCAGCGAGCAGGCGAGGAACCCCGGCATCGACCCGGTGTGCCCGGCCAGCCGCCTGCCCTCCGTGCGGATCAGCATGACGCCGAGGCCGAATCCGGTGGTCCAGACGTCGCCGTCGTCCACTGTGACCATTTCGCGCATCTCCGCGACGGTCTGCTCGCTGAGCACGCCGCCGGTGTGGCCGCCGAGGAACGACGTCCAGCGGGCGAGGTCGGTGATCGTCGACCACAGTTGCCCGGCGGGGGCCATCGCTCCCGCGTCCGGAGACGGTTCCGGCATGAGGAGATCGGCGAAGGGGTGCACGGCGAATCCGCTCGCGTGCGCGCCTTCGGGGTGCGGCGACGTCCGGGTCATGCCGAGCGGGCGGAGGATCTCGGCGCGGATGACGTCGAGCCAGGACTGCCCACGGTGCCGGGCGACCAGCTCGCCGAGCACGCCGTATCCGACGTTGCTGTAGTGGAACTTGCTGCCCGGCCGCAGCCGCGTCGCGCCGTCCTTGAGGCTCTCGACGAGCGCGTCCCAGTCGGCGCCGACCGTGCGCTCCCACCAGGAGCCGGGCGATTCCGCGGTCAGGCCGGAGGTGTGCGACAGCAGCTGCGCGATGGTGGCCGAGCCGAACGCGGTGCCCGGCAGGTGCTGCTCCAGCGGGTCGTTGAGGCCGAGCTTGCCTTCGTCGCGCAGCCGCATGACTGCCGTCGCGACGAGTGTCTTGGTGATCGAGCCGAGCCGGTACTGCGTGTCGGCGCCGGGTGTCTCGCCGTCGACACGTCCGCGGCCTCCGGACCAGGCGAGTTCGCCGTCACGGACGACGGCGGCGACGATGGACGGGGCGCGGCACGAGGATTGCTCGTGCGCGAGGCGGCGCAGCAGCGCCAATTCGGTCGAGGCAAGCATGGGACGCATTCTGCCTACCCGAGCAGGCCCAGTCGCATAGCGGTGGTCACCGCGGCCGTGCGGTCCGAAACGTCCAGTTTGCCGAACACGCGCAGCAGGTGGGTCTTGACCGTCGCCTCGCTGATGTGGAGCGCCCTGCCGATCTCGGCGTTCGTGCTTCCCCGCGCCACCAGCCGGAGTACTTCGATCTCGCGCGCCGACAGCGGTGACGCCGTCGGATTGCGTACCCGGTTCACCAGCTTCCCGGCCACCGAAGGCGCCAACACCGTCTCGCCGCGTGACGCCGCACGGATCGCACTGGCGAGCTCCGCGCGCGAAGCGTCCTTCAGCAGATACCCGGAGGCGCCCGCTTCGACAGCGCGCAGGATGTCCGCGTCCGTCTCGTAGGTGGTGAGCACGACGACCCGCTGGCCCGGCCGGTCGGCGAGGATCCTCCGCGTCGCGCCGACGCCGTCGAGACCGGGCATCCGCAGATCCATCAGGATCACGTCCGGCTGCTTGATCCGGCTCAGCGCGACGGCCTCGTCGCCGGAACCCGCTTCCCCGACGACGCTCAGATCCGGCTCGGCCTCCAGCATGCCGCGCAGGCCTTCCCGCACCACGGGGTGATCGTCGACCAGCATGATCGTGATCACGCGGGCACCTCCAGTTCCAGCGTCGTCCCCGCACCGGGTTCGCTCTCGAGTGTCACGATGCCACCGACCTGATCGGTGCGCGCCCGCATCCCCGCCAGGCCGAAGCCACCGGTGGGCGCGGCGGGATCGAATCCGGTGCCGTCGTCGGTCACGGTGAGCCGGACTTGTCCGTCCACAACGGACAGGCGTAGCGAGACCGCGGTGGCGTGTGAGTGCTTGCGGATGTTGCTCAGCGCCTCCTGCGCGCCTCGCAGCAGGACGACTTCGGTGGCCATCGGGAGCGCGGGCAGCGGGCCGTCGACGTCGATCGACGCCTCGATCCCGGTCTCCTCGGTCAGCCGTTCCACCTGACGGCGCAGCGCTTCCTCCAGTGAAGCGGCGGCGAGCGCCGATGGCCCCTGCGCCGCGACCATCGCCCGCGCCTCCGCCAGGTTCTCCCGCGCCGTCCGGGCGGCGAGCTCCAGGTGGCGGCGGGCCGCATTCGGATCGGTGTCCATTTCGGACTCGATCGCCTGGGTGAGCGTGACGATGCTGGTGAACCCCTGCGCGAGCGTGTCGTGGATTTCGCGGGCCATGCGCTCGCGTTCGGCGGCCGTCCCCGCCTCCCGCGAGAGCCTGGCGACCTCCGCCTGGCTGGCTTCCAGCTGGTCGATCAGTGCGGCCCGGCCTTTGCTCTGCTCGATGATCTGGGTGGTGTAGCGGCCGGCGAGGAGGCTGAAGATGATCAGGATCGCCGTCATCGGCAGCAGGACCGGCTGTTCGCCGAGCCCGCCCCGGGCGAGCAGGGACACCGGGCTCGACAGCACCGCCGCCGTGGTGAGGATCGACGCGGCCTTCGTCGGCATCGTCATGTACAGCACGGGGCAGACGAGGAAGAGGATGAAGCTCGAGGTGCCCGCGGCGAAAATGGCACCCGTCGTGAAGAGCATCATCACCCCGGCGAACAACCATGGTGTGTGGTCGTGGTCCGGGCCTTTGATGAGGCGGCGTCCCCGGATCAGGTAGGTCGCGCCGAGCCCTGTCAGGCACAGGAGCGCGACCGTTTTGCCCGTCGTCGCACCGTCTTCGAGGAGCACCAAGGCCGTCGTCGCGACGAAGGTGACCCCGAACAGGACCTCCCAGAGCCAGTAGAACCGCTCCCAGGCGTTCACTTGCCTTCGTTCGACCAGCGGAACGTCAGCTTCGCCAGCAGCAGCCCCGCGGCGCACCACGCCGTCAGCACCAGTGCCACCATCGGAAGTTCCCATGTCCCCGCCATTTCCTGGGTCGCGGCTTCGGACGGCAGGAACACCGAGCGGAAGCCCTGGCAGATCCACTTCACCGGAAAGAACGAAGCGATGTCGACCATAACCCTCGGCAGCGCGGTGATCGGCGTGACGAACACCCCGGAGATGAACTGCAGCGCGATGTAGATCAGGTTGGTCACCGCGACCGCGCCGCTGACCGTCCTGGTGACGGATCCGAGCGCGATCCCCAGCAACGTGCAGCTGGTGATGCCGAGGAGGAAGACCCACAGCGCGGTCAGCAGTTTCGCCGGGTCGCTCGGCAGTTCCAGGTCGAACAGCAGGCTGCCCACGATCGACATCAGCACCACCTGCGCGATGCTGGTGAAGCCGACGAGGATGATCTTGCCGACGAAGTAGGACGCGGCGGGCATCGGCGTGCCGCGCAACCGTTTCAGCGCGCCGAGCTCGCGATCGGACGCGAGGTTGATCCCGATGTTGGTGAAGGAAGTCGAGACGATGCCGGAACCGATCATGCCCGCGGCCAGCACCTGACCGGTGGTGATCACCATGCCGGGCATCGAGGAGTTCAGCATCGAGCCGAGCAGGATCATCAGCAGCGACGGGAACGCGAAGGTGAAGATCACCTGCTCCCGGATGCGGAAGAACTGTTTGATCTCCGCGGCGCCTCTGACGAGGCCGAGTGAGAAGGTGCCCGGGAGGGCCAGCGTGCTCATCGGGCTTCTCCGATCAGGTCGAGGTAGGTCTCTTCGAGGGTGGGGCGGTGGACGGTCAGCTCCGACGGCTCGCGGCCGTCGGCGGAGAGCTCGCGGATCAGCTTGGCCGGGAAGTGGGTGCGCTCCTGATGGCCGCCGCGCTCGTCGGCCCAGCGGACGGTGGCCTCCGCGGTCGCGCGGCCGCTGAGCGTCCGCGGCGTCCCCTCGGCGACGATCTCTCCGCGGGTGATGACCGCGACGCGGCCGGCCAGCGCCTCGGCCTCGTCCAGATAGTGGGTGGTGAGCAGGATCGTGGTGCCTTCGCGGGCGAGACTCCTGATCAGCTCCCAGAACCGGCGCCGGGCCGCCGGATCGAACCCCGTCGTGGGCTCGTCGAGGAATACCAGCTCGGGCCTGCCGATGATCCCGAGCGCGACATCCACACGACGCCTTTGCCCGCCGGAAAGGCTCTTGACGCGGGCGCCCGCCTTCTCGGTCAGTCCGACCTGCTCGATCACTTCTTCGGTGTCACGGGGATCCGGGTAGTAGCGGGAGAAATGCCGGACCGTCTCGGCGACGGTGAGCTCGGCGGCGTCGTTGGCCGTCTGCAACACGATCCCCAGCCTCGCCCGCCAAGCCCGGCCCGCGGTGCCGGGATCCTCGCCGAGCACGTCGACCTCGCCCGACGTCCGCACGCGGTGCCCCTCCAGGATCTCGACCGTCGTCGTCTTGCCCGCCCCGTTGGGGCCGAGGAGCGCGAAGACTTCGCCCTGCTCGATGTCTAGGTCGATCCCTCCGACAGCCGTGTGGCCCGGGTACTCCTTGCGCAGACCGCGCACTCTCACTGCCGTTTTCATACCTCGATCGTGCTGTGCGGGACCGGGGTCCCGGGACATCCGCAGGACTGAACCTGGCTGTCAACCGATCGATGGACACCGGTGTCACCGCCCTCCCCGCATTTAGTCCTCTGAATGCGGTTCTTGCACACGCAACTACCGCGTTCAGAGGACTAAATGCGGGGAGTTAGGAGGGTGCGGACGGAGGTTTCGAGGGAAGGTAGGAGGGCTGCCGGGTCGGTGGACGTGAGCATCCGGTTCGCGAAGCCGTCGGAGAGGGCGAGGACTCCGTCGGCCAGGTCGGAGGCCGCGAGGTCGTCGCGGACATGGCCCGCCGACTGCGCTTTCGAGAGGTACTGGGCCGTGATTTCCGCGAGCTCGTCGTAGCCGGTGCGGATGAACTCGGCCCACGACGGCCGGACGGCGGCGCGGGCGGTGAAGGCGTTGATGACGATCACCTCCGCGCGGCGCTGCTCGTCGAGTGGCATCGCCTCGACCAGCAGGCGCAGCAGCAGGTCGAGCAGGTCGCCGGACTGATCGAGGGTTTCCCAGCGCTGCTCCAGGAACTCGCTGGTCATGTCGAGGGCGAAGCGGAACAGATCTTCCTTGGTGGAGAAGTACTTCTGCACCGCGCCCGCGGATACCCCGGCTTCCATGGCGACCGAGCGCACGCTCACGGCCTCGACGCCTTCACGCGCGACGATGCGCAGGAGAGCGCCCGCGATCTCTCGGCGGCGTTCGGCGTGGTCGACGATCTTCGGCACGACCGAATCCTCCCCTCTGCTCGCCGACTAGGTCAGGTGGGTCGTGGGGGGGGGGTTTGGGTTTCCCCCCAAAAACCCCCCCCCCCCCCACCACCACGAAACCCCCCTCCCGGCCGAACCCTTGCGTGAGAC
>NZ_JBWKEA010000003.1:0-302946 GCF_056435685.1 Amycolatopsis sp. NPDC043885 | reverse complement strand
TGCCGGGGGGTTTTGGGGGGGGAAGAAAGAGGGGGGGTGTTGGGGGGGGGGGGGTGGGGGGTGTTTTTTGGGTTCCAACCCAAAACCCCCCCCCACGACCCACCTGACCCGGCCCGCCTTGCCTGGCCAACGCGTTTTAGAATACAGTCGTATCCGAACAGGGGGTACTGGGGTGGACGAAGTCGCACAGAAACGACGGTCGGAGGAGAATCAGCTCGCCGCCGCGCTGGCCAAGGGGCCGGCGGAGGTTCTCGATTTCCTTCTGCCGTTGTGGGTGGGGAGTCAGCTCGGCGCGTCGGCCGCCGAGGTCGGGACGCTGACGGCGCTGGAGACACTGGTGTCGTTCGTGGTCCGGCCGATCGCGGGCACGCTCGCGGACCGGTTCGACCGGGGCCGGATCGCGGCCGCCGGGGCGGTCCTCTATGGACTGTCCTTTGTGGTCTACGCGGTGGCGCCGGGCATCGGGGTCGCCTATCTGGCCGCGGTTCTCGGCGGCGCGGGCGGCGCGCTGTTCTGGGTCGCGTTGCGGGCCCGTGTGGGGGAGGGGCTCGCGAGGGACGACGGCGCGTTCAGCAAGTTGTTCGCGGCCGAGGGCGGCGGAACGTGGATCGCGTTCGTGGTCGCGCTGACGGCCATCGCCTGGATCGACTACCGGGGTGTGTTCTGGCTCGGCGCGGCGGCCTGCGCGGTGGCAGCGGTGGTCCTGCTGAACGCGAAGTCCGCGCCCGTGCGCGAAGAAGGCGCGCCGCGGCTGCTGCAACTGGGCAAGCGGATGCGGCCGATGCTCGCGCTCGTCGCGTTGACCGCGATGGCCGAGGCCGGGGTCGCCCTGTTGCTCCTGATGCATCTGCAACGCGGGCATCAGCTGCAGCTCGGCGAGATCGCCGCGGTGTTCATCCCCGGCTTCATCGTGTACAGCCTGCTGCCGGACTACCTGCACGGTTTCGTCCGCAAGGTCGGCCGGACGCGGGTGCTCGCGCTGGCGATGATGGCGAGCGCGGTCTTCGCCGCCGGGTTGTCCTTCGCGCCGAGCCCGGCGGTGCTCGCGATCATGTGGGTGCTGTCCGCGGCGGCGTTCGCGGCCGCCATCCCGGTGGAGCAGGCGGTGGTCGCCGAGGCGGCCGGGCTCAGTCTGGGCCGCGCGATGGGGATCTACGAGAGCGCGACGCTACTCGGAGCGACGATCGGCACCTTCGTGGCGGGTCAGCTCTACGGTTCAGACGCGGGATGGCGTGTCGCCTGCTTCGGCGCGGCGACGCTCCTGCTCTTCGGATCCTTCGTGGTTCGTGGTGCCGTACGGCGTGTCGGAGTTGCGGAGTTTCCCGTGGAACCACGAAAAACGGTGTCACAAAAGGAAAGTCCGGTCACCCGCACGGTCGGGGAGAGTCCGCAAGCGGCCGAATCGGTGACGGAGGAGCCGAACAAGCGCGCGAACCCGCTCCGGAACTGGGCGGTTCATGTCGGGGTCTACGTCGTCGCGCAGACGGCGCTGGCGTTCGCCGGCTACAGCTGGCCGGTCGAAGCCTTGTTCGGTGAAGCGCACGAAGCCGGCTGGTACTGGAACTCGAGTGGTCACTGGCTGTTGAACGTCGGCCGGATCTGGACCTTCGTCCTCGTGATCGACACCTTGTGGAGCGTCGGTCGCGAGGTACTGAGAAAGCGGCCTTATTGACAAGTTGTCTAACATGACATCATGTCTCATAAGTGGGTGACGGCCAGCGACGGTGTCCGCCTCTCGGTCCGGGTGACCGGCGTCGACGACGCGCCCACGGTGGTGCTCGTTCACGGCTACCCGGACAACGGCTCCATGTGGGACGGCATCGCCGCCCTGCTGGAACGCCGCTACCGGGTCGTCGTCTACGACGTCCGCGGCGCGGGCCGTTCGGACAAGCCTTCAGGACGCGGGTCCTACAAACTGGACCAGCTGTCCGATGACCTGGCCGCGGTCGTCGACGAGGTCCAGCCCGACGGCAAGGTCCACCTGCTCGCGCACGACTGGGGCTCCATCCAGACCTGGCATTCGGTCACCGGGGAACGGCTGCGCGGACGGCTGGCGTCCTTCACGTCGATCTCCGGCCCGAGCCTCGACCACGCGGGCGCGTGGTTCCGCGCGCAGCTGCGCCCGAACCCGAAACGGCTCAAGAACGCGCTCGTCCAGTGGGCGCATTCGACCTACATCCTCGGCTTCCAGATCCCACTGATCCCGCAGGTGCTCTGGCGCACCGGCGCGATGAGCGCGCTCATCGGCCGGATGGACCCTGCGGCCGCGGCGCCGTCCACTTCGGACGGCCTGTACGGGCTCAACCTCTACCGCGCCAACATGTTCACCCGCCTTTCCCGGCCACGGCCGCGACCGGCCGAGATCCCGGTGCAGGTGCTCGCGCCCACCGGCGACAAGTTCGTCACCACGCCGTTGCAGACCGAGATCGAGCGCTGGGCGCCGGAGCTCCGGATCCGCCGGATCGCCGGCACGCACTGGGTGGTCCGTGAGAAGCCCCAGGTGATCGCCGACGCCACCGCCGAGCTGATCGACCACGTCGAAGGCGGCGAGGAGAGCCGTGCGCTCAAGCGTGCCCGGTCCGGCGGTTTCGCGCACAAGCTCGTCGTGGTCACCGGCGCCGGCAGCGGGATCGGCCGCGCGACCGCGCTCGCGTTCGCGGAGAAGGGCGCCGACCTGGTCATCACCGACATCAACGGCTCGGCCGCTGCGGATACCGCGAAACTCCTGCGGGACAAGGGCGCCACCGTTGGTGAATACACAGTGGACTCTTCCGACGCCGAGGCGGTCGAGAAGTTCGCCCAGCAGGTCAAGGAGGAGTTCGGGGTCCCGGACATCGTCGTCAACAACGCGGGGATCGGCCTGTCCGGCCCGTTCCTCGACACGACGGTCAAGGACTGGGAACGCCTCATCGACGTCAACCTGTGGGGCGTCATCCACGGCTGCCGCGTCTTCGCCGAGCAGATGCGCGAGCGGGCGGAAGGCGGACAGATCGTCAACGTCGCTTCGGCCGCCGCTTATCTGCCGTCGAAGATCCTGTCCGCCTACGCCACCACGAAATCCGCCGTGCTGACGTTGAGCGTCTGCCTGCGGGCCGAGCTCGCCGCCGAAAACATCGGCGTCACCGCGATCTGCCCCGGCATCGTGAACACGAACATCACCAGCACCACCCGTTTCGTCGGCGTCGACGAGATCGAGCAGAAGCGGCGCCAGAAGTCGAGCAGCAAGCTGTACGCGAAACGCGGTTTCGGCCCGGAGAAGGTCGCGCGCGACATCCTGCGCGCGGTCGATAAGGACAAGGCGATCCAGCCGTCGACGCCGGAGGCCAAGGCCGCGCTCGTCCTCTCCCGGCTCACCCCCGGACTGCTGCGGGCCGCGGCGAAACTGGACGTCACCCCGTGACCAGACGCCCTCGCCGGATGTCGCCGGAAGCGCGCCGCGAGGACCTGATCCGCGCCGCGCTGGACCTGTTCGGTTCGCGCGCGCCCGAACTCGTCACGGTCGACGACATCATCGCCCGCGCCGAGGTTTCGCGGCCGCTGTTCTACCGGTACTTCTCCAGCCTGCGGGAACTGCAGGTCGAGGCGTTGAAGACGGTCACCGAAGGTCTTATCGACGGCTTGGCCGGGCTTGAGGAAGGCCCGCCCGAAACCCGGCTGCGGGCCGCGGTGCGCGGGCTGATCGACGTCGCCGATCACTACCGAGCGGGTTATGTCGCGCTGTTGCGCAGTGGTTCGGTGATCGCGACCTCGGAGACGGACGCGGCGATCGACGAGGTCCGCAACCGCGCGGTCGAGCTCATCCTCGACGCGCTGGCCGTACCGGAACCCTCGCCGATGCTCCTGCTGACGTTGCGCTGCTGGACCGCGGTGGTGGAGGGCTCGCTGCTGAGCTGGCTGCAGGAGCGGGCCGTACCGCGCGAGGTGCTGGACGGCTGGCTGGTCGATCAGCTCACGGCCATGCTGTCGGCGACCGCGGCCCACGATTCTTCGGTCCCGCAGATGCCAGGAAAGGTCCTTTCCTGGCAAAATTTGCAAGGAAAGGACCTTTCATAGCGCGCGTCAGGACTGCTTGACCACCAGGTCCCAGCCTTCGACGTCCTCCGGCTTGCGCGGCTCCGGCCCGACGTACTTGGCCGACGGCCGCACCAGGCGCCCGGTCTTCTTCTGCTCCAGGATGTGCGCGGCCCAGCCGGCGGTGCGCGCCGAGCTGAACATCGCGGGCATCATATGCGGCGGTACCTGGGCGAAGTCCAGGATCACGGCCGCCCAGAACTCGACGTTGGTCTCGATCGGGTGGTCCGGACGCCGCTCACGCAGCTCCTTCAGCGCCACCTGCTCCAGCTCCGCGGCAGCCTCGTAGCGCGACGCGCCGAGTTCCTGGCAGGTCCGGCGCAGCACGCGCGCCCGCGGGTCCTCCGCGCGGTACACGCGGTGCCCGAAGCCCATCATCCGTTCCTTGCGGTCCAGGATGCCCTTGACCAGGCCGACCGCGTCACCGGTCTTCTCGACCTCTTCGATCATCGGCAGCACCCGCGCCGGCGCGCCACCGTGCAGCGGGCCGGACATGGCGCCGATCGCGCCGGACAGCGCCGCGGCGACGTCGGCGCCGGTCGAGGCGATGACCCTGGCCGTGAAGGTGGAGGCATTGAGGCCGTGTTCGGCGGCCGAGACCCAGTAGGCGTCGATGGCCTTGACGTGGGCCGGGTCGGGCTCGCCGCGCCAGCGGACCATGAACCGCTCGGTGATCGACTTCGCCTCGTCGACCCGGGTCTGCGGGACGGCGGGCTGCCCGATGCCGCGAGCGGACTGGGCGACGTACGAAAGCGCCATCACCGAGGCGCGGGCCAGCTGGTCACGCGCTTCGTCGTCGGTGATGTCGAGCAGCGGCCGGTAGCCCCAGATGGGGGCGAGCATGGCCAGCGCGGCCTGGACGTCGACGCGGACGTCGCCGGTGTGCACCGGCAGCGGGAACGGCTCGGCGGGCGGTAGCCCGTGGCCGAAGCGGCTGTCGACGAGAAGACCCCAGACGTCGCCGAAGGTCACCTTGCCGGCGAGATCCTCGATGTCGACACCTCGATAGCGCAGCGCGCCACCGTCACGGTCGGGCTCGGCGATTTCGGTCTTGAAGGCGACCACACCTTCGAGACCCGGTCGGAAACCGTCGTCGACCTGGTCGGACGGCTTGGTGCTGATCGTGGAGGTACTCACTGTGGTGAAACCTTTCGATGCGCATTCCCCGGCTTTGTGTTTCATGCGTGGACGGGATGCACGCAGCGAAGGCGCGCCTCATCGCACGGATGGACAAACTTTGCTCCACGTCGCGGCCCGGGGCAATCGAAAGATGTGGTGCTTTCGGTCACGATTACGAGAACGATTCAGTGAAATCGGGCCTCGTACGCGAAGAGTTACGGTGTCGTTCACTTTCCGTGTACCGGACGCCGACGTAAATCCTGTGTTTCGAGAACCGGCGGCGGGCGGTTTCCGGTGATAGACCTTTCCCATGCACCTGAGCCCCCAGGAGCGGGACAAACTGCTCATCCACGTCGCGGCGGACGTGGCTCGCAAACGCCTGGAACGCGGGGTCCTGCTGAATTACCCCGAAGCGGTCGCGCTGATCACCGACCACGTCGTCGAAGGTGCCCGTGACGGCCGGACGGTGAGCGAACTCGTCGCGAGCGGCCGCGCGGTGCTCTCCAGGGCGCAGGTGCTGGACGGAGTACCGGAGATGGTCGATTCCGTGCAGGTCGAAGCCACTTTCCCGGACGGCACGAAGCTCGTCACCGTGCACGACCCGATCGTTTAGGGAGGGCCGCGAGTGCGACCAGGGGAGATCATCACCGGCGAGGTGCCGGTCGAGCTGAACCCGGGCAGGCCGCGGGTCCGGCTGCTCGTGCGGAACCTCGGCGACCGGCCCGTCCAGGTCGGATCGCACTACCATTTCGCGGCGGTGAATCCGGGGCTCGAATTCGATCGCGAAGCCGCGCGAGGACATCGTCTCGACGTGCCCGCGGGGACATCGGTGCGGTTCGAGCCGGGCGTCGAACGCGAAGTCGACCTCGTCCCGCTGGCCGGGAACCGCGCGGTGCCCGGATTGCGGATGGAGTCCTGATGCCGTCGATCGATCGCGAGCGGTACGCCGAACTGTTCGGCCCGACGACCGGCGACCGGATCCGCCTCGCGGACACCGATCTGCTGATCGAAGTCACCGAAGACCGCAGTATGGGTCCGTCCGGCAGCGGCGACGAAGTGCTGTTCGGCGGCGGCAAGGTCATCCGCGAATCCATGGGCCAGGGGATGGCGACCCGGGCCGAAGGCGCGCCTGACCTGATCATCACCGGCGCCGTGATCCTGGACCATTGGGGGATCGTCAAGGCCGACGTCGGCGTCCGCGACGGCCGGATCGTCGGGATCGGCAAAGCGGGCAACCCGGACACCATGGACGGTGTGGACCCGGCGCTGGTCGTCGGCCCGTCCACGGAGGTGCTGTCCGGCAACGGGAAGATCCTCACCGCGGGCGGGATCGACTGCCACGTCCACTTCATCTGCCCGCAGCTGACCGAGACCGCGCTGGCGTCCGGCCTCACCACCCTCGTGGGCGGCGGGACCGGCCCGGCCGAAGGCAGCAAGGCCACCACCGTCACGCCCGGCGCGTGGAACCTCGGCCGGATGCTGCAGGCGATGGACGGCCAGCCGGTCAACGTCCTGTTGCTGGGCAAGGGGAACACCGTCCGGCACGAGGCGCTGCGCGAACAGCTCGCCGCCGGCGCGGGCGGGTTCAAACTGCACGAGGACTGGGGCAGCACCCCGGCCGCGATCGACGCCTGCCTGACCGTGGCCGACGAATCCGGGGTCCAGGTGGCGATCCACACCGACACCCTGAACGAAGCGGGCTTCCTGGAGTCCACAGTGGACGCCATCCGCGGCCGCTCGATCAACGCGTACCACACCGAAGGCGCGGGCGGCGGGCACGCGCCGGACATCATCCAGGTCGCCGGGCTGCCCAATATCCTGCCGTCGTCGACGAACCCGACCCGGCCGCACACCGCGAACACCCTCGACGAGCACCTGGACATGCTCGTCGTCTGCCACCACCTGAACCCGTCGGTACCCGAGGACCTGGCGTTCGCCGAAAGCCGGATCCGGCCGACGACCATCGCGGCCGAGGACGTCCTGCACGATCTCGGCGCGATCTCCATGATGAGCTCGGATTCGCAGGCGATGGGCCGCATCGGCGAGGTGATCATCCGGACCTGGCAGACCGCGCACGTGATGAAACGGCGGCGCGGCGCCCTGCCCGGCGACGGCGCGGCCGACAACCTGCGGGCTCGTCGCTATGTCGCCAAATACACGATCAATCCCGCGATCGCGCACGGCATGGACCACGAGATCGGCTCGGTGGAGGTCGGGAAACTCGCGGATCTCGTGCTGTGGGAGCCGAAGTTCTTCGGTGTCCGGCCGCAGGTGGTGCTCAAGGGCGGATTCCCGGCGTGGGCGGCGATGGGCGACGCGAACGCGTCCATCCCGACACCGCAGCCGGTGCTGGCGCGGCCGATGTTCGGCGCGGCCCCGGTGGTCGCCGCCGCGAGCAGCTTCCATTTCGTGGCGCCGGAAGCGCTGGAAAGCGGGGTGGCGGAACGGTTCGGCATCGCGCGGAAGCTCGTGCCGATTTCGGACACGCGCTCGCGGGGCAAGGCCGACATGGTGCTCAACGACGCGACGCCGGACATCCGGGTGGAGCCGGACAGCTTCGCCGTGCACGTCGACGGCGAGCTGATCGAGCCCCGGCCGGTGACCGAACTGCCCATGGCGCAACGATACTTCTTGTTCTGATGGATCTTTCAGCGATCATTTTGGCCGACTCCCGGTTCCCCGGGGGCGGGCACGTCCATTCCGGCGGGCTCGAAGAGGCCGTCACCCGGAAACTGATCACGCACGAGCGCGACCTGCCGGGGTTCCTCTCCGGGCGCTTGCGCACGGCCGGTTCGCTGGCCGCGGTGTTCGCCGCCGCGTCGGCGCACGCGGCGGCGCGGAACGTCCGGAGTGGACACTGGCGGCGGCTCGACATCGAGCTCGACGCCAGGACGCCTTCGCTCGCGCAGCGGGAGGCGTCGCGCGCGCAAGGCCGCGGGACGGCCAGGGCGGGCAAGGCGGCGTGGCCGTCGCCGATGCTTTCGCGGCTGTTGAAGGAAACCCCGCGACCGCATCACCCGGTGGTGGCCGGTGCGCTGATCGGGGTGCCCTTCGACGCCGCGATGGCGGTGGCGTACCTCGCGATCAGCGGACCCGCGAGCGCGGCCGTGCGGCTGCTCGGTCTCGACCCGTTCGCCGTCAACGCGGTCGTGGCCGGTCTCGCGAAGGAGGTCCGGGACGTTTCCCTGCGCGCGGCCGAGGTCGCGGGCGACGATCCGGCCGATCTCCCGGCGCCGGGTTCACCGGCGCTCGATCTGTTCGCCGAGGCACACGCCCGGCACCACAAGGAAGAGGTGCGTCTCTTTGCCAGCTGAGCATGGTCACGGTCACGGACATGTGCATCCGGTCAACTTCGACCCGACCGCCGCGGAACCCGACCACTACGAGCAGGCGCCGACCGCGGGGCGCGCGTACCGGATCGGGATCGGCGGGCCGGTGGGGAGCGGGAAGACCGCGCTCACCGCGGCGTTGTGCCGGGCGCTCGGCGACGAGGTGAACCTCGCCGTCGTCACGAACGACATCTACACCACCGAAGACGCCGACTTCCTGCGCAAGGCCGGGGTGCTCGACCCGGAGCGGATCGAGGCCGTGCAGACCGGCGCGTGCCCGCACACCGCGATCCGTGACGACATCACCGCGAACCTCGACGCGGTCGAACGCCTGGAGGAGCGGTTCCCGGGACTGGACCTGGTGATCATCGAAAGCGGCGGGGACAACCTCACCGCGGTGTTCAGCCGGGGACTCGCCGACAGCCAGGTGTTCGTGGTCGACGTCGCCGGTGGCGACAAGGTGCCGCGCAAGGGCGGGCCGGGCGTGACGACGGCGGATCTGCTGGTGATCAACAAGATCGACATCGCGCATCTGGTCGGCGCGGACATGGACGTGATGACCTCGGACGCGCACCGGATGCGGGGCGAGCTGCCGGTGATCACGCAGTCCCTTGTGGACACCCCGAACGCGCCGGCGGTGGCGGACTGGGTCCGCTCGCTGCTCCCGGTCCGCGCGGGGTGAAGGCGCACGCGCGGCTGACCGCCCGCTTCGAGGGCGGCCGGACCGTACTGCGTGAGCTGCGCTCGATGGCGCCGCTCACGCTGCTTCCCAAACGGGGCACCGGTGCGACGGCGGTGGTGCACCTGGTCAATTCGGCGACTTCGCCCTTGGGTGGCGACGAGCTGAAGCTGACGATCCGCGTCGGTGCCGGGGCTTCGCTGCGGCTTTCCGGTGTCGCGGCGACCATCGCGTTGCCGGGACCGCACGGTGAGGCGAGTTCGTCCCTTGTGGACGTTGCCGTGGACGACGGTGGGTCTTTTGAGTACTTGCCGGAGCCGACCGTGGTGACCGCTCGCGCGCGGCACACCGCCGTGTTCCTGGCCTCGTTGGCGTCGGAGGCCTACCTGCACACGCGCGAGGTGCTGGTGCTCGGGCGGGCGGGTGAACGGCCGGGTTCTTTGGTGACCACGCAGCACGTGACGCGAGGTGAAATACCAGTGCTGCGGCAGACGCTGGAGATTGGGGATTCCACTTTGGACTCCAGCCTGGCGCACCTGGCCGGGCGCCGGGTACTGGCGACCGATCTGGTCGTGGGCGGACCGGTGCCGCGTGCCGCCTCGGGGGAGTGGTGGTCGCGAACGCCTTTGGCCGCGGGTGGAACGCTCACGACATCGCTGGCGCCGGACGCCGTGACCGCGCTCCGGGGGTTCGAATGTCCGTGAAGGCCTCCTTCCCTACCCTGAAAGTAGTGAAGGAGGCCTTCACGGACCGACTCCCCGTCAGAACTTCGTGCCCAGCCAGGTCATCGCGACCGGACCGCCCGCCGCGACGCCACCGATGTGTTCCAGCAGCGGGAACTCCTGCCAGGTGACGTCGGCGCCGAGGGCGCGGTAGCGGTCGAGCAGGCCCTTGCCGACCGAAAGCGGGATCAGTTCGTCCAGCGACGCGTGGTACAGGAAGACCGGCGCGCCGGGTTTGGTCTTGCCCGCCAGGTTCTCGCCGAGCCGGGCCTGCCAGCGCGGGTCCGACGACACGTTCGGCACGGTCGTGAAGTCGTTGAGCCGCGCGAAAGGCGCCGCCGCGCCGAGTTCGACGGTGCACGCTTCCTTGACCTTCGCGACGGCCCTCTCGCCCTTCGCGTTGAGCACCTCGGTGAACGGCAGTTCCGGATACGCGGTCGCGTAGCCGACGGCGGCACCGAGCACCAGGCCGAACGCCGGCCCGCCGTCGTTGAACTTCAGGACCGCGTTCAGATCCGCCGGGACACCGCCTTCCGCGACGCCGACCAGATTGACGTCGGGCGCGTAGGACGGCTGGAGTTCACCGGCGAAAGCCGCGGCCTGACCGCCTTGTGAGTAACCGAAAACGCCGACCGGACCGGTTTTGGAGAGGCCCGCTTCAGGGACACGGGAGGCGGCGCGGGCGGCGTCGAGGACGGCCCGGCCTTCGGACTGGCCGACGGCGTAGGTGTGCGTGCCCGGGGTGCCGAGGCCCTCGTAGTCGGTCACGACGACCGCCCAGCCGCGCGAAAGCGCTTGGCTCATCAGGAGGACTTCGTTCTCGGACCCGTTCGTCAGCCGGGTCGACGGCGCGCAGCGGTCGCCGAGGCCGTGGGTGCCGACGGCGTAGCTGACCAGAGGGCGGGCGCCCTTCGTCCACGGCGTGTGCGGGACCAGCAGGATGCCCGACACCGTGTTCGGCTGTCCCGTCGCCGAGGTGGAGCGGTAGTGGAGTTTCCAGGCCTTCGCCGGGGCGGTGGCGATGACCTGTTTGTAGTCGACCAGGTCCCCGGGCGCGCTCGGCGCGGCTTGCGCGGCGGGCGCGCCGATCAGGGTGGCTGCGAGGGCTGAGACCAGAACTGTCCGAAGCACCGTTGCCTCCAGTTTGGTAATTGAGATTTTCGCAATGTAGGCGGTGTTGCTAGCATCTGGCAATCCCTGTTACCGAATCGGGGGAGGTCGAGTGGCCCGCACCTACGGCGGGGTCGCGCCCGAGCAACGGCGCGCCGAGCGGCGTGAACGCCTGCTCTCGGCTGCCCTGGACCTGTTCACCTCGACGGGTTACCGGCAGGCGAAGATCACCGAGTTGTGCACCCGCGCCGGCGTCTCGACGCGGAACTTCTACGAGGAGTTCGAGGGCAAGGAGCAGGTGCTGCTCACCCTGCACGAGCGCATCAACGCGCTCGCGCTGGAGCACGTCACCGGCACCCTGGAACGGCTGGAGGGCGCCGACGCGGTCACCCGGATCGGGACGCTGCTGGACGTCTTCGTCAGCACGGTGACGTCGGATCCCCGGATGCCGAGGCTGAACTACGTCGAGGCCGTCGGCGTGAGTGCCGCTTTGGAGGCGCAGCACCAGGAATGGGTCGACCGGTGGGCCGCCTTCATCGAAACCGAGGCCCGGCACGCCGCCGCGCACGGGGTGGCGCCGGATCGCGATTACCGCCTGACGGCGATCGCGCTCGTCGGCGCGGCGACCGGTCTGCTGCGCGAGTGGCAGGCGCATACCCCGCCGCTGCCGGTCGCCGACGTCGCCGCCGAACTCCGGGCCCTGATGCTCGCCGCGATCACCCGGCCCGGCTGACCCCGCGTTCAGTCCTCTGAATGCGGTCCTTGCACACGCAAGTACCGCATTCAGAGGACTAAATGCATCAGGAGGCGGCGGACGCCCGCCGGAAGGTGTTGTGCAGGACGGCCAGCAGTGCGTCGCGGACCGAAAGCCGAGCTCGTGCGTCGAAGGTGATCAGCGGGACGTCCTCGCCCACCGCGAGGGCCCAGCGCACGTCTTCGAGGTCGTGCTTGAGCGAGCCGTCGAAGACGTTCACCCCGACCACGAACGGCAATCCCGCCTTCTCGAAGTAGTCGACGGCCGGATAGCAGTCGTCGAGCCGCCGGGTGTCGACGATGACGAGCGCGCCGAGCGCGCCCAGCACCAGGTCGTGCCACATGAACCCGAACCGGTCCTGTCCCGGCGTGCCGAAGAGGTACAGCTTCACCTCTTCGTCGATGGTGATGCAGCCGAAGTCCAGCGCCACCGTGGTGGTGGTCTTCGACGGCACGTTCCCGCCGGTGCCGTCGACGGCCGCGCCGGTCGAGGTCATGGCGGCCTCGGTGGTCAGCGGTTTGATCTCGGAGATCGCGCCGACGGTGGTCGTCTTGCCGACCCCGAACCCGCCCGCGATGACGATCTTGACCGGTGTCGGCGGCTTGGCGGGCGCCGGTTCAGCGAATTGCTTCGAGTCCACGAATGACCCTTTCGATCATGCCGAGGTCCTGGGTGAAGGCTCCGGCGGGGCGACGGAGCACGACGTAGCCGAGTGCGGCGAGATCCGCCACGAGCACCCTGGCCACGCCGATGTGCAGGCCGAGCATCGCCGCCACTTCGGCGACGGATTTCGTTTCCCGGCAAAGGGAAACGATCTCCCGTCGTTCGAAGGTCAGCCTCGCGTGCGAAGCCGCGCCGAGCCTGCTCGTGAGCACTTGAGCCTCGATTTCGAGCGTGCCGTCCACCGGCTGCGCGCGGCCGGCGGTGAGCAGATACGGGCGTAGCGGCGAGATGCCCTGTTCGGCGCCCCGCGGCTGAGGTACCTGGTCGTCGCTCATTCCCTTGTCCCCTCGTCAGTTCAGCTGCCGACGCTCTTCTTGAGTTCCTCGATCAGCGCGGGGGTGAGTACCTCGGTCGCGCGGTTGGCGAACATCGCCATCTCGTAGGCGATCGTGCCGAGGCTGGCCTGCTTGGTGGCGAGCACGCCGAGCGAGCACCCGATGCTGATCGTGCAGACCAGGAGATAGCCCTGTTCCAGCTCGATGATGATCTTGTCGGGTGAGCCGAGCGGGTGGCTCTCGGAGACGCCGTGCGCGAGGCCGAGCATCGCCGAGCAGATCGCGGCCAGCCGGTCGGCGTTGGCCCGCTCCAGCTCGGACGACATCGCGATCAGCAGGCCGTCGGCCGAGACGGCGATCGCGCCCATCGCGCTCGCCGTGTTCTGCGCGAAGCGCGTCACCAACCAGTTGAAGTTCCGGGCTTCGACGCTGACTCCGGTCGTCATCTCTTGCTCTTCTCTCTCTGTTGCATCTCCGGGTTGACGGCTTTCTCCAACCCGTCACTGAAGGCGTCGAACGCGGCACGCTCGGCCTCGGGGTCACGCATGCCCTTGGGCTTGGTGGTGTTCAGCGCCGCCCGCGCGGTCTGGTGCCGCGCGGCCGGACCTTTCGCGAGCCCCGGCGCCAGTTGCGCGCCGGGGACCCTTCTGGTGAGACCGCCGCGCGAGGCGGCGGGCACCGGTGTCGGGGTCGGCATCGGCGCCGGGGCGGCCGCCGGCGGCGCGGTGGCCTTCGCGAGCCCGGCCTCGAAGCCGTCGAAGGCCGCCTTGGCCGCTTCTGGATCATGCCTGGACTTCTGCCGCGAAGGCGCTTCGGGGGCTCCGGGGAGCTGCGCGCCCTTGACCCGCCGCCGCAGCCCGCCGCGAGTCTCGCCGGAATCGGCGGCGGTGAGCGTCGGCGCGGGCGCCTGGTACACGGGCGCGGATTCGGGCACCGGAGCCGGCGCGGGTTCGGCGATCTCCCCATCGGTCTTGCGGAACCACCGGAAGTCCTTGGGACGCATGCCGTCGCGCGGGATCATCCCGGCGATCGCCAGCGTCGGCGGCTCGCTCGGAGCCGCCTTCTGCCGCGGCTCGGGCTCTTCACTCGGTTCCGCCGTCGGCCACACCGGCGGCGTGGGGACGGACTTCGGTGTGGGTGGCCGGTAGGTCAGCAGGTTCGGCGGGACGGTGAGCCGCGCGGTGATCCCCGCTCCCGGCTCGGTCTCGGTCAGCTCGACCTTGAGCCCGTGCCGCCGCGCGAGCCGTCCGACCACGAACAGCCCGAGCACACTGGTCGGCGCCAGTTCGAGCCGTTCGCGTTCGACCAGCCGCCGGTTCTCCTCGGCGAGCCGTTCCGCGGTCATGCCGATGCCCTGATCCACGATCACGATCAGGCAGGAGCCGTCGGGCAGGATCTTCGTTCCGACATCCACAAAGGACTCCGGTGGCGAGAACGACGTGGCGTTCTCCAGCAGCTCGGCGAAGATCAGCACCAGATCGGAGCCGAAGGGCGACGACAACAGGACGTCGCCCATCGAACCGAGCCGCACGCGCTGGTAGTCCTCGATCTCCGCGAGCGCCGAACGCAGCGCCGTCGACAGCTCGATCGGACCGGAAATCCTTGCCTCGTCACGGTTCCCCGACACGACGAGGAGGTTGTCCGCGTTCCGGCGCAGCCGGGTGGAGAGATGGTCGAGCCGGTAGAGGCTGGCCAGCAGGGCGACGTCTTGCTCGTTGCGCTCCAGTTCGTCGACCAGCGCGAGCTGCCTGCCCACCAGGTTCTGCGTGCGCTTCGCGACGTTGGCGAACATGAGGCCGACGTTGCGCCGCGTGACGGCCTGCCGTTCCACCAGTTCGGCCGCGGTGGCCTGCACCCGGTTGAACGCCTCGGCCAGTTTGCCGAGTTCGTCCTGTGAGGACACGTCGATGGTGGCGAGCCGCGGCGCGAGTTCTTCGGCCTGCTCGGTGTCGGTGACGCGGACCAGTTCGGTGCTCGCGAGGTCCGCGACCGACGTCGCCGCCGTGGTCAGCTTCCGCAGCGGATCCGCGATCGACCGGCTGACCGCGATCGCGAGACCACCGACCAGCAGGAACAGCACCCCGGCGCCGATACCGATCGTCCACGCCAGGTTCTGCGCCGCGTCGGCTCGCGCGGTCGCCGCGTCGGTGATGCCGGTGGTGACCGCGTCCTGGGCGAGGCGCCGCTGGTTCGACTGGGCGTCGACGGCGCCGAGGATGTCCGGCAGCAGGCTCTGCACGGCCTGCGGGCCGCGGGCCTCCGGGAGCCTGGCTTCCAGCGCGTCGACCCGGCGGCCCGTCTCGCCCTGCTCCACCGCGACGACCTGAGTGGCCTGGGCGACGTCGGCCTGCTGCACGAACCGTTCGAGGAACAGCGACGACTGCTGTTTCGCGTCGGCCAGCACCGGCGTGCCCGCTTCGGGGGTGACCAGCACGATGATCAACGCCATACCGCGCAACGAGTTCTCCTCGTTCGCGCGCAGCAGCGCGTCGAGCGCGGTCAGCTGCCGGGTGCCTTCCGCGTCACTGGTCTGCTGCGGAACCAGGCGGAGCGAGTTGATGACCGCGTCGATCACCGCGTGATACGTCCGCGCCACGCTGTCGAGTGAGGCGCCGCGCCGGAGCGCGTTCTCCCGGATCTCGTTCAGCGATCCGATGCGCACCAGCGCCGCCGCGAGTTCTTCCGGCGCGTCGGCGCTCAGCTGCGAACGCACCTGGTTCACCGTGTCCGCGACGACGGTCTGCTGCTTCAGCATCGCCGAACTGCTCGCCGACGAAGACGCGATGTAGTGCGCCGTCAGCAGCCGTTCCCGCTGCAGTTCCCAGGCGAGCGTGCCGAGCGCGCGGGCCTGCGACGCGACGTCGGCGGTGATGCGGGCGGACCGGGCGTCGTCGATCTCCCCGGCGACGTAAGGCACCGACACCAGGACCACGGCGGTCAGCGGCAGCATCAAGAGCAGGTTGAGCTTGCCCCGGATGCCGAGCCTGCCGAGCAATCCGGACCGCGACCCGCGTTCGGGCCGGGTCTTCTCGTGCCTCATGGTCACCTTTCTCCCCGGCTCCGCCCGAGGTGTCCGCGGTGCTGTTCCCGGACGAGGTCTTCGATGGACGCGCGCAGCGCGACGAACTCCGGCGCGCGTTTGACCGCGAGGTCGCGTTCGGCGGGCAGGTCGACCACGATGTCGGCGGCCACCCGGCCCGGATCCGAGGCCAGCACCACGACGCGGCGGCCGAGGAACACGGCCTCTTCGACGTCGTGGGTCACCATCAGCACGGTGGTGTGCGTGTCGGTCCAGATCCGGCGGATCAGGACCTGCATGTCCTCTTTGGTCTGGACGTCCAGCGCGCCGAAAGGCTCGTCCAGCAGCAGCACGTCGGGTTCGCACGCCAGCGCCCGCGCGATCGCGACCCGCTGCTTCTGCCCGCCGGAAAGCTGTTTGGGCAACGACTTCCGCAGGTGATCGAGCCCGGTCTCGTCGAGATACCAGTCGACGCGGCGTGCGCGTTCGGCCTTGTCGAGGCTCAGCAGTTCGAGCCCGAACGCGACATTGCCCTCCACGGTGCGCCACGGGTACAGCGCGCCGTGCTGGAACACCAGCCCGCGTTCCGGGCCGGGCCCGGTCACCGCGTCACCGTCGAGGGTGATCAGGCCGTCGGTCGGTTCGGTCAGTCCCGCGATCAGCGACAGCAGGGTCGATTTGCCGGACCCGCTCGCGCCGACGACGCAGACGAAGTCGCCGCGAGCGACGTCGAGGTCGATCCCGTCGAGCGCCCGGGTGGTCTTGCCGCGGACCGTGTAGTCCTTGGCGACGGCCTTCAGCTGAAGCGTCATGCCGCCCACTTCCCGACCCTGGCCCGCAGGAGCCGCAAGGCGATGTCGATGACCAGCCCGAGCAGGCCGATCACGATCAGCAGCGCGAAGATCCGGTCGGTCTGGGTGAACCGCTGCGCCCGCATGATCCGCAGGCCGAGCCCGGCGGTGGCGTTGATCAGCTCGGCGACCACCACGAAGTTCCACGCGGCCGCGGCGTTGACGCGGGTCGCGTCGATCATGCCGGGCAGCGCGTGCGGGACGATCACCTTGCGCAGGACCTCGCCGCGCCGCGCGCCGAGCGTGTAGGACACGTCGATCAGGGAACGCGGTACCCCGCGGACGGCGTCGGCGGTCATCAGCGTGTTGAAGAAGACCGTGCCGAGGAACAGGACGGCGACCTTCGACGGTTCGCCGAGGCCGAGCCAGATCATCAGCAGCGGGATGAACGCGCTCGCCGGCAGGTAGCGCAGCATCGCGATGACCGGCTCGAACAGCGCCAGCCCCGCGTCGAACGTCCCCATCACGATGCCGAGCGGCACCGAGACGAGCACCGCGAGCCCGAACCCGAGCAGCACCCGCTGGGTGGTGGCCCAGAGGTCGCTGAACAGTTCGCCCGACTCGATCATCTTCAGCAGCGCGTCGAACACCGCGACCGGCGTCGGGAGGAACATCGGCTTGATCGTGCCCAGCGCGTTGAGCGTCACCCAGACCAGCAGCGGGATCACGAACGAGGCCACCGCCAGCGCCCACCGCCAGCGCGCGGGGATCGGCGTCCGGAGCGAGAGCAGCGGCGAGGCGTTCGGCTTGAGGCCTGCCCGGCGGGGCAGCGGCGACCAGTCCGGTCGCGTGCCGCGCCGCTCCTCCTGCGCCTCGGCGAGCCGCTGTTCGTCGTCGAGGCGGCGCGCTTCGGCCTCGTCCGCGGCGTCCGTCCGCTGAGCGGCCCGCCCCGACGCGTCCGTGGCGCTCACTTCACCGCCTTCACGTACTGGTCGTCGAACAGCCCGTCGAAGTTCGGCCTGCTCTGGGCGAGGCCGTTGGAGACGATGAATTCGGCGATCTTGCCCGCCTGGAAGTTGAGGTGGGCGGGGGTGACGCCGGGGGTGAACGCGTCGAGGTTCTGCTGCTTGGTGAAGATCGTGGTGCCCGCGTCGTAGGTCTTGTACTCCTCGATCGACACCGCGCCGCGTTTGGCCATGATCCGCACGGCCTCGTCCCGGTTCTGCTTGATCCACTCGATGGTCTCGAACCAGGTGTTCACCAGCGCCTGGACCTCCTTCTTGCGCTCCTTCGACATCTGCTCGGAGACGACCAGGTGGTCGGGGATGGCGCCGGGGAACTCGGCGGACGTCGCGATCGCGCGGCTGCCCGGGCGCTCGAGTGCCTTCGTGGTGAAGGGCGCGAAGGCGGCGACGGCGTCGACCTGCTCGCCGACGAACGCGGCCGCGGCGGCGTCGGTCAGCAGCGGGACCAGCTCGATGTCCTTCTCGGTCAGCTTCGCCTCCTGCAGCGCGAGCAGCAGCAGGTAGTGGTCGACCGTGCCCTGCTCGACGGCGACCTTCTTGCCCTTGAGGTCGGCGACGCTGGTGATCCCCTGGCGGGCGATGACCTTGTCGTTGCCGGTCGAGTTGTCGTTGACCAGCACGACCGACAGCTTCGCGCCACCGCTGACCGACGCGAGCGTGTCGTTCAGGGTCTGGCTGTTCGCGTCGATCGCGCCGGAGGAGAGGGCGTTGATGCTCTCGGTGTAGCTGTCGAACCACTTCAGGTCGACGTTCACGCCGTTCTTCTCGAAGAGGCCCTTCTCCTGGGCCACCGCCCACGGGAACCAGCCCGGCCAGGCGCTGTAACCGATCGTGACCTTGGTGCCGGAAGCGGCCGTGCTGTCGGAACAAGCCGAAAGGGCGGTCACGCCTGCCAGCGAAAGGACGCACAACAACGCCGTCACGAGACGGCGGGAACGGGAAATCACAACGCACTCCTGGGGAAGGGGAGTAACTCGGGCGTGGAAAGTTCCGGCTGTTCGAGCGCAGGACTGATCGACCGGTGTCGAACTCCCTCACGGAAGCCCGGCCGGCAATAGCGGATGATGCGGCCGCACACCCTGCCGCCCCCACCAAAACCTCTGAACACTCTGGACAGAGGTGATCACCCCGTTGCTCTCGGCGGCGATCCTATCGAGTGGCGCAAGGTCTACCTAGTGTGATCGTCGGCTCTTGCACGATTCGCTGTCACATTCTGCTAAATCCGGCCGTTCGCCCCAAAGGGCGGACTCTCGCATGGTGGGCAACGCCGTGCCGGACGCCGTACGTCCATCAGGTGGCGGATGAAAATTCCGAAGGGAGCAGAGGATGAAACTTCGTGCGGCCGCGTCGTGCGTCGCGGGGGCGGCGATCTTGTCCACCTTGGCCGGCGCGGGGCAGGCGAACGCGACCAGGCCGTCCAGTCTGGTTCTGAGCCCGAACGCCGTCGTCGCAGGTGACCCTCGTCGCGGACGGACTCGCCGCGCCGATTCCCTTGCGGGTGGTGGGAGACGGCGGCACCGGCGGCATCGGTGTCGCGTTGCGCGGCGACGGTCCGGTGGGGACGGTGCCGGGGCGGTACACGGCGTCGTACGACTGCCGGGGCTGGATCGTCCGCGCCGAGTTCACTGTCACGAACTGACAGCGCGACAGAAGACGCGAAGGCCGGTTTCGGGACGCGAATTGGCGTCCGGAGCCGGCCTTCGCTGACACATCTCACGGAGATGTTCCGGACAGTAATTTCTGTCAATCGACAGAATTGGCTCGGGCGGGCGCGGGTCCCGCCGTGAAAACCGGAAGAATTGTTCGCGGAGTACCGAAACATCGACGAAACAAAAGCGGGAAATGGTGACGGTAATTCCTTGCCGACCCGGTCTGTCCAGGCGGTTTCCGGCTTTTGTGAGGGCGGGCGCGATTTCGCGGACGGGTGGAACGATTCGGGACAAGGCCCCGGATGGAGCGACGTTCGACCTTGATCGATCAGGTCCGCCGGGTAACGGGGAGGTGACGGCTTGCGGTCCAGCGGCTACACACAGATGATCGGGCAGGGGTGGCGGGTGTCACCGTTCAGTGGGTTTCGCCGCCGCCTTCTAGGCAATACCGTCGGCGGCGAAGCCGAAGTTGTAGCCCCGATCGGGTACGGAGGTTTGGCGGATGATGCCGGAGATCAAGGATGGCGCTGCTGGCGCTGTCGGCGCTGACGACGCCGTCGTTCGCCTGCCCGGAATGAGGGTGGCCTACGAAGGGGCCGCCTTCGACGAGTCCGCGCTGGCGGAGACGTGGACCGCCCAGCTGCAGGACTGGCTGAATCAGGCCGTCTCCGCCGGGATCCCCGAACCGAACGCGATGGTGCTCGCCACCGCCGACCCGGAAGGCAGGCCGTCCTCCCGGACCGTGCTGTGCAAGGGACTCGACGAGCGCGGTGTCGTGTTCTACACGAACTACACCTCGACCAAGAGCCACGACCTCACCGCGACGCGCTACGCGTCGGTCACCTTCCCGTGGTACGCCCTGCAGCGTCAGGTCCACGTGCGCGGCGAGGTGGAGAAGGTCAACGTCGCCGAGACCGCCGAGTACTGGGCGTCCCGCCCGCGGGGTTCGCAGCTCGGGGCCTGGGCGTCGCCGCAATCCCGCGTCGTCGACGGCCGCCGTGCCCTCGAGAACGCCCTCCACGGGATCGAGCGCCGGTTCGCCGACGTCGAGAACATCCCGTTCCCGCCGCACTGGGGCGGGTGGCGCGTCCGGCCCGACGTCGTCGAGTTCTGGCAGGGCCGCGAGGACCGCATGCACGACCGGCTCCGCTACGTCCGCACCGACGACGGCTGGCAGATCGAGCGCGTCGCGCCGTAATTTTTTGTCGCGCGACAGTGAAGTCCCTCGTCGCGCTGACGCGCTTCCGAGAGACCGTGGGGTCACCGAGGCCGCGGCCGGCCGAGGGAAAGGATGATCCCGGCGGCGACGGGTGAGCTAAATCGCGCGCGGATGGTTAGTTAGCGCGGCTAAGCTGTCTGGTTGTGGATGACGACGTGGGGGTTGACCAGCGCAAAGGTGTCCGCAAGCTGTTCGGCTCGATCGTGGTCGACACCCGGCCGCTCAAGATCCCCGCGTTCCGCCGCCTCTGGCTGTCCACCGCGGTCACCGCCGTCGGCAGCCAGCTCACCGCCGTGGCGGTCCCCAAACAGGTCTTCGACCTCACCGGCTCGTCGGCGTATGTCGGCCTGACCGGCCTGGTCGCGCTGATCCCGCTGCTCGTCTTCGGGCTCTGGGGCGGCGCCATCGCGGACGCCGTCGACCGCCGCAAACTCCTGCTCGTCACCAACGTCGGGGTCACGCTCACCTCGGCCGTCCTGTGGCTCCAGGCGTTCCTGAACATCGGCTCCGTCTGGCTGGTCCTGGGCCTGCTCGCGGTCAACCAGGCGTTCTTCGCGATCAACATGCCGACCCGCGGCGCCGTCGTCGCCCGGCTGGTCCCGGACAACCTGATCGCTCCCGCGACCGCGCTCAGCAGCACGATGTCCACCTTCGGCGCGGTCTTCGGCCCGCTGCTCGCCGGTTCGCTGATCCCGATCCTCGGCCTCTCGACGCTCTACCTGATCGACGTCATCGCCCTGACCTTGACCCTCATCGCGGTCTACAAGCTGCCCCCGATCCCGCCGCTCGGCGAGATCGCGCGCCGCGCCGGGATCCGCGACATCGTCGACGGCTTCAAGTACCTGGCGACCCAGAAGATCCTGCTGGCCTCGTTCCTCGTCGACATCATCGCGATGGTCGCGGGTATGCCGCGCGCGCTGATCCCGGAGATGGCCGAGCGCACCTTCGGCGATCCGCCCGGCGGCGGCCCGGCGCTGGGCTGGCTGTACGCGGCGCTCCCCGCGGGCGCGATGCTGATCGGCCTCTTCTCCGGCTGGCTGACCAGGATCCGCAAACAGGGTGTCGGCGTGATCGTCTCGATCTGTGTGTGGGGCGCGGCCGTCGCCGGTTTCGGGCTCGCGAACTCGCTGTGGCTCGCGGTGTTCTTCATGGCGCTCGCCGGGGCCGCCGACATGGTCAGCGCGATCTACCGCATGTCGATCCTGCAGCTCGCCACCACCGACGAGATGCGCGGACGGCTGCAGGGCGTGTTCACCGTCGTCGTCGCGGGCGGCCCGCGGATCGCCGACCTCACTCACGGCTGGGCCGCCGCCGGCGTCGGCACGGCCGCCGCGGCCTCCGGCGGTGGACTGCTGGTCATCGTGCTGGTCATCGGCGCGGCGCTGCTCATCCCGTCGTTCTGGCGGTACCGGGCCCCGGTGGACTGAGCCGTTCGGTCTATCGTCGGGCCCATGCGTATTTCACGGGCGATCGTCCTGTTCGCCGCTGTCATCGCGACCCTTTCCGCCTGTTCGTCCGGGGACGAGAAGACGGACAACGCGGCCAAGCCGTCGAGCCAGGCTCCGGCTCCTTCCGCCGCGCCGAGTTCCTCCGCCGTTCCCACCGGTGGCACCGGGTCGAAGGAGCCGTGCGCGCTGCTGCCCGCCGAGGCCGTGGGCAAGGCGGTCTCGATCCAGGGCGTGACGTCGGCGCCGGGTCCGGTGCAGGACAACGCCGCCAACGGTGGCAAGGCCAAGAGTTGCGTCTACTCGGCCGCCGGCAAGCAGATCGGCGCGCTCGCGGTGACCCGCTTCGAGGGCAACAAGATCAAGCCCGCCGAGATGGTCACCGCGCTGAAGAAGGCCAAGCCGAACGCGAAGGACGTCGCCGGTGTCGGCGAAGGCGCCATCTACTACACCGACGAGAACAAGACCGCGACGCTGGCGGCCGCCGAACTCGTGGACAACGTGCCGGTACTGGTCAACTACACCGGGCCGACCAAGATGACGCAGGAAATGATGCTCCCGCTGGTGAAGACCGCGGTCGACGCCAACTGAGCGAATTACCCAAAGGCGTGCTTCGTCAACCCGTGACGAAGAACTGACCAAACCGGACTGTCGGCACCAGACGTGATGCGGCACACTCTTGCCGCATGGCGGACACGACGACAACAGAACAGACCGGTCCGGCCGGTCAACCGAGCCTCAAGCGGGTGATGGGTTCCAAACTCCTGCTGTTCTTCGTGGTGGGGGACATCATCGGGACGGGCGTCTACGCGCTCACCGGGCAGGTGGCCGGCCGGGTGGGCGGCGCGCTTTGGCTGCCGTTCCTGATCGCGTTCGTGGTCGCGATCATGACCGCGTTCAGCTACCTGGAACTGGTCGGCAAGTACCCGCAGGCGGCCGGGGCCGCGCTCTACACGCACAAGGCGTTCAAGCTCCGCTTCCTCACCTTCATGGTGGCGTTCGCGGTGATGTGCTCAGGGATCACGTCGGCCTCGTCGGCGGCGAAGGCCTTTGGTGACACCTATCTCAAGGAATTCATCACCGCGCCCATGCCGCTGGTGGCGATCCTGTTCGTGATCGGCCTCGCGCTGATCAACTTCCGCGGGGTCTCCGAATCGGTGAAGACCAACGTGGTGCTGACCTGCATCGAGATCGGCGGTCTGCTGATCATCATCGGGGTCGGCGTGTGGGCGGTGCTCAACGGCAACGGGGACGCGTCGCGGCTGGTCGAGTTCGACACCGAGAACCAGACGATGCTGGTGGCGATCACGTCGGCGACGTCGCTGGCGTTCTTCGCGATGGTCGGTTTCGAGGACTCGGTGAACATGGCCGAGGAGTGCAAAGACCCGATCCGGATCTTCCCGAAGGCGATGCTGTGGGGCATGGTCATCGCCGCGACCATCTACATCCTGGTCTCCGTGACCTCTTCGCTGCTGGTGCCCGCCGACGAACTGGAGGCCGCCAAGAGCAGCGCGCTGCTGAAGGTGCTCGACGTCGGGGCTCCCGGTTTCCCGCGCGAGATCTTCTCCGCGATCGGTCTCTTCGCGGTCATCAACTCGGCGCTGATCAACATGCTGATGGCCAGCCGTCTGCTCTACGGCATGGCGAACCAGCGGATCATCCCGAAGCAGCTGGGCACCGTGCACCCGTTCCGCCGCAGCCCGTGGGTGGCGATCGTGTTCACCAGCCTGATCGCGATCGGCCTCGTGTCCTTTGTGGACATCAGTGTGCTCGGTGGTACGACGGCGTTGCTCCTGCTGGCGGTGTTCGCCATCGTCAATGTCGCGGTCCTGGTACTGCGCAAGGAGAAGGCGGCGCACCAGCATTTCCGCGCGCCGACGATCATCCCGGTGCTGGCCGCGATCTTCTGTCTCTACCTGGTGACGCCGCTGTCCGGACGACCCGCGCGCGATTACAAAGTCGCCGCGATCCTGCTCGGCGTCGGCATCGTGCTCTGGGGGATCAACTGGCTCGTCATGCGGGCCACGCACAAGGAAGAGGACCGGCAGCCCGTCGAGCCGCCGGTCGGCTAGCCGCGGCTGAGCGACTGGTACTCCACCGGGCTGTGGGCCGAGAACACGGTGACCTCGTCGGCGTGTTCTCGGCTCAGCTCCCGCAGCCGCTCGACGTTCTCCAGCCGCGGCTTGCGCAGCGTCTGCACCATGTTCTGGAAGGCGGTCATCCCCGGCGGGCAGTGCGGCTTCACGGGATCCATCTGGCCATGGAAGAAATACGCGTCGCCCGCGTGCAGCAGCCAGCCGTCGCCGGTGTCGACGGCCACCCCGGTGTGGCCCTTGGTGTGGCCCGCGAGCGGTACCAGCAGGATCTCCGGCGGCAGGCCCTTCAGCTCGCGGACGGCCTGGAAACCGAACCAGTCGTCCCCGGCCTCGTCGTACATGCTCCACAGTGGACGGTGGGCGAACTGGTTGGCGCGGAACCGCAGCTTCTCGCTCTGGTTGGCCGGTGACGTCGCCGCGTCGTGCTCCGCGGTGCGGACGTGCACGACGGCGTTCGGGAAATCCGCGAGCCCGCCCGCGTGATCGACGTCGAGGTGGGTGCAGATGATGTGCCGGACGTCTTCGAGCTTGTGGCCGAGCGCTTCGACGTGGTGCGCCGCGGTCTCCGTCTCGACCGGTTTCGCGCCGACCATGAGCGTGAACGGCGTGCCGAGCCACGCCCCGGGATTCTCGACGCCCTTGCGGCCGAAACCGGTGTCCACGAGTACGAGTCCGTCGCCGGTCTCGATGAGCAGGCAGTGCGCCACCAGCTCCGAGCGGCGCAGCAGGCCGGGCTGGCCGTCGAGCAGCCTGCCTCCCGGTGCCCGCATCGTGCCGCAGTTCAGGTGGTGCACCTTCATAGCCTGCTCCTCTGGCTGAGCCGTTCGAATGCGGTGGCGTCGTGCGCGGCGAACACCGTCACCTCGTCACCGTTGTTACTGACAAGTTCGCGCAGCCGGCGCTGGTTGTCCAGTCGTGCGGTCTTCTCCGTCTGCATGTACGACTCGAAGAAGCCCAAGGCCGGAGGGATGTGCGGATTTCGCTCCAGCTCGCCGCCGTGGAAGACGGCGTCACCGGCGTTGAGGAGCCAGCCGTCGCCGGTGTCGACCGCGACGCCGGCGTGCCCGCGGGTGTGCCCGGCGAGGGGGATGATCAGGACGTCCGGGACCCCTTCGAGTTCGCGGACGGCGTCGAAACCGAACCACGGCTCGCCGTCGGCGCGGTACGACCTCCACAGTGGACCGTGGCTGAACTGGACCTTCCGGTAGCGGCTCGCCTCCTTGCGGTCGATCGGCTTCTCCAGCGCCTGAAGCTCGCGATCGTGGACGTGGACCCGCGCCTGAGGGAAGTCGACGAGCCCGCCCGCGTGGTCGAGGTCGAGGTGGGTGAGCACGATGTCGCGCACGTCGGCCGGGTCGAAGCCGAGCTTGCGGATCTGGGTCGTGGCGCTGAGGTCGTCGTCGCTGTCGGGGTGGACCAGCCGGACGAAACCGGCGCCGAGCCATTCGACCGGGCGGGTGACGGTCGGCGTTCCGACACCGGTCTCGACGAGCACGAGCCCGGTGTCGGTCTCCAGCAGAAGACAGTGACAGATCAGTTCGGCGCGGCGGAACAGACCGGGCCTGCCGTCGATGAGCTTGCCGCCGAGCGGCCGCATGGTTCCGCAGTTCAGGTGATGGACGCGCATCAGGACAGCTCCCGTTCGAGGGTGGCACGGAGGTGAGGGGCGATCGCGCGCAGCGGCGCGGTGTCGTGCAACGTCTTGGCCAGCAGCAGACCGCCCTCGATGGCGGCGAGGACGACGGTGGCCAGGTGATCCGCCTTGTCGGTGTCGAGCGCGCCGGCGATGACGGTGTGCCAGGACGTGTAGCCATCGGCACAGGCCTGACGGATCGCCTCGCTGTCACCCGACGCGTCCAGCGCGACCGTCGCGAGCGGACAGCCGCGCTGGAAATCCGACTCCTCCAGCGAGGTCGCCAGCGCTTCGACCACGTTCTCGATCCCGGTGACGACGTCGGGCGCGTTCGTGGCGATCATGCGCAACTGGTCGCACAGCCGGTCGGCGGACTGGCGGATGGCCTCGGCGGCCAGCTGCTCCTTGCCGCCGGGGAAGTGGAAGTAGAGCGATCCCTTGGGCGCGCCGACGGCGGCGACGAGCTGGTTGAGACCGGTGGCGTGGTAACCCTGCTGGTGGAAGAGCTCGGCGGCGGAATCGAGCATGCGCTGCCGGGTGTCGGTGCGGCGGACCATGCGACCGACTGTAGCTCAAACTATGACGACCGGTCTAGTAAGATTGGTTTACACAAACCCTCTTCATTCAGAATATTTGTGTAAACTGGTCGGTGAACCGATCGGTGCTCGAAGGGAGCGGACATGGTCGACTCGGCCCAGTTGCTCCCGGTCGCGCGGGCGGCGCATGTTCTGGACATTTCACGAGAGCGTGTCCGCGAACTCGTGCACGACGGCAGGCTGGACGCGATCCGGATCGGCCGTGAGCTGCTGGTCGACGCGCGGTCGGTCGAGCACCGGAAGAGTGTGGTGAAGCCCGCTGCCGGACGGCCGCTCTCCGCTCGGATGACGTGGGGTTTCCTGTGGTCGTTGAGCGGCTATCGGCCGTCGTGGATCTCGCCGTCGGAACGCGTCCGGCTCAAGCGCTACGCGCGGGAACGCGAGCCTGTCCAATGGCCGCGCCTGCTTTCCGGCCGCGCGCGCGTCCATCGTGTGCGGATGCTGGCCGGGCCGCTCGCGCGACTCCGGGACGACCCGCACGCCGTCGTCAGCGGGCCTGTCGCCGCGGGGCGCCACGGCGCCGACCTGATGGCGGGCAGCGGCGATGAAGAGTTCTATGTGGACGCCGCCCGGTTCGACGAACTCGCGCGGTCACGCCGGCTCCGGCTGGACAGTGCGGAACCCAACGTCGTGATTCGTGTTCCTGCCCTGTCCGGTGTGCTGCGCCCGCCGGGGGCCGGAGACCTCGCGATCCCGGCGGCCGTCGCGGCGGATCTGCTCGACGCCGGGGATGAGCGTTCTGTCCTTGCGGCACAACAACTTCTCACTCGTTTGGGCGGGGTCGTGAGTGGCGATTCAGGTTAGAACCCGAATCGCCATTCACGATCACCGCGACCAGCTAGGCGGCGTCCTGTAAATCTACGCCTCCTCAAGTGTCCACAAAGGACGCTTTTGCTGGCCGAAATGTTCGCTTGATGCTCGTATGTACGGTTTTCAGGTGGAGTCGTGAGTGGCAAGGAGGGTTCTAACCCTCTTTATCACTCACGACCCCTTTGTGAAACCACTCAAATCGGCCTAATCGGGCATCTTCGCCTCGAAGAAAGGCCTTTGTGGACATCTGTGCCGCCGACGGCGTCCCGCAAGTGATCGTGCAGCCGGAGCACGTCGCGAAAGCCACGTTCGCGACGCCTGATGTCCCGAAAATGGCTTTCGCGACACCTGGGCGTGAAGACCGCGAACCAACCTGCAGGACAGCCCCTGGTCGCTAGACGCCGATCGCGGACGCTGATCCGCCGAACTGTTGCCGCAGCTCGCGTTTGAGCAGCTTCCCGGACGCGTTCTTCGGCAGTTCGCCGACGAAATGCACCGACTTCGGCACCTTGTGCGCCGCCAGCGAGTTCTTGGCGAACTCGATCAGTTCAGCTTCCTCGACGGGTTCCTTCGCCACGACGACCGCCGCGATCGCCTCGATCCAGCGTTCGTGCGGCAGACCGACGACGGCGACCTCGGCGACGGCGGGATGCGCGTACAGGGCGTCTTCCACCTCGCGCGACGCGACCAGGACGCCACCGGTGTTGACGACGTCCTTGATCCGGTCGACGACGAACAGGTAGCCCTCTTCGTCTTGCCGTACCAGGTCGCCAGAGTGGAACCAGCCGCCCGCGAACGCCTCCACCGACTCCTCGGGCTTGCCCCAGTAACCGGTGCACAGCTGGGGAGAGCGGTACACGACCTCGCCGAGTTCACCCGGCGGAAGGTCGTTCATCTCGGCGTCCACCACCCGCGTCTCGACGAAGAGGACCGGGCGGCCGACCGAATCCGGCCGGGCGTCGTGCTCTTCCGGCCGCAGGACCGTCGCGAGTGGACCGATCTCCGACTGCCCGAAGCAGTTGTAGAACCCGACTTCCGGCAGCCGTGCGCGGAGCGCGTTCAGCACCGGCACCGGCATGATCGACGCGCCGTAGTAGGCCTTGGTGAGGCAGCTCAGGTCCGCGTCCGCGAGACCGGGATGGTTCGCGAGTCCCACCCAGACGGTCGGCGGGAAGAACAGGGAAGTGATGCCCTGGCGGGGAATCCGCGCGAGGATGTCGCCGAGGTCGGGCGCCTCGACGAGGTGGTTCGTCGCGCCGACGGCCAGACCGGGCATGAGGAAGACGTGCATCTGAGCCGAGTGATACAGCGGCAGCGCGTGCAGCGGCACGTCACGGTCGCTCAAGTCGAGCGCCGCGATGCAGGACGAATACTCGTGCACCAGCGCGCGGTGGGTGAGCATCGCGCCCTTCGGCCGCGAGGTCGTCCCGGACGTGTAGAGCAACTGGACGAGGTCTTCGTCCGCGACCCCGGACTCCTCGTGCGGCTCGACGGTTCCGTCCAGTGCCCACTCCAGAACGTCCAGTGTGGACACATGTTCGACGTTGACGTGCTCGGCCAGCGCGGGGTCGACGAAGGCGACGGCGGGTTCGGACTGCGTGAGCAGATACTCGAGCTCTTCACCGCGCGCGTTGAAGTTCACCGGCACGTGCACCAGCCCGGCCCGCGCGCAACCGAGGTACAGCAACAGGTACGCGTCGGAGTTCTTGCCGAAGGCCGCGACGCGGTCACCGTGGACGAGCCCGCGGTCGAGCAGTTTCGCCGCGACCCGGCCCGCCGCGCGGTCGAGCTCCGCGTACGTCCACACGCGATCGGCGAACGTGAGCGCGACCCGGCCCGGGACGCGTCGCGCGCTCCGTTCCAGGACGCGGCCGACGGTGCTGGGGTAGCCGGGAACGGTCATCGCGGCGGTCTCCTTCGTCCGGGCGTGGCATTCCCAGACTACGTTCCCGGCGCCCGCCGGTAACCTCGTCCGCATGGCCAATCCCACCGGAGAGCAGTTCGAGATCACCCGCGGCAACGCGCGCGCCGTCGTCACCGAGATCGGTGCCGGGTTGCGCGCGTTCGAGGTCGGCGGAGTGCCCTACGTCGAGGCGTTCGCCGAGGACGAGAAGCCGCCGAAGGGCGCAGGGCAGGTGCTGCTGCCCTGGCCGAACCGCACCAAGGGCGGCCAGTGGGTGTACCAGGGTGAGAAGCAGCAACTCCCGATCACCGAGGAGGCGCGCGGCAACGCGATCCACGGCCTGACCCGGCACGAGGAGTGGGAGCTTCTCGAGCACGCGGAGTCGTCGATCACGATGGCCATCGACGTCCCGGCGCAGGAGGGCTGGCCGGTGCCGCTGCGTGCGACGATCACGTACGAGATCTCGCCGCGCGAACTGGTCGTGACGCACGAGATCCGCAACGAGGGCGAGAGCCCGATCGGCGTCGGGCTCGGCACGCACCCCTACTTCCGCATCGGCGACGTGCCCACCGACGAGCTGACCCTGACACTGCCCGCGAGCCGGGTCCGCCCGTATCTCGGCGACGAGCAGATGCCGTACGCCGACGAGCAGGACGTCGAGGGGACCGAGTACGACTTCCGGTCCGGCAAGGTGCTCGAAGGCGTCGACCTCGACACGGCGTTCGGCGGGCTGAGCGTCGCCGAGGACGGGAACCACCACCACGTCCTCTCGCACGGGGAGCAGGAGCTGCTGGTCTGGGCCGGGCCCGACTTCCGCTGGGCGCAGGTGTTCACGCCGGACGACCTGGTCGGCCGCGGCCGGGCGGTGGCGATCGAGCCGATGACCTGCCCCGCGGACGCGCTCAACACCGGCACCGACCTGATCGACCTGGAGCCCGCCACTTCGTGGACCGGGAGCTGGGGAATCCGGGTGCGCTGATGACGGCTCTGCTCCGGCTGGGCCCCGTGGACGCGGGCGAAGTGCTCACGCTGCAGCGCGCGGCGTACGTCCCGGAGGCCAGGGAGCACGAGAACCTCGACCTCCCGCCGCTGCTGGAGACCTTCGAGCAGGCCAAGGATGCCCTGGGCGACCCCGCGTGTTTCGCCTGGGGCATCAGGGAATCCGGGCGGCTGGTGGCGAGTGTCCGGATCGTCGTGGACGGCGAGGCCGGTCTCGTCGGCAGGCTCATCGTGGCCCCGGACAGGCAGGGGCACGGCCTCGGCGGCTCGTTGCTGCTCGCCGCCGAGGCCGCCGCCCCGCCTTCGGTGACCGTGTTCCGCCTGTTCACCGGGGAGCGGAGCGCGGGCCCGCTGCGGATGTACCGGAAACTCGGCTACGTCGAGACGCACCGAACGCCCGAGAAGCACTACGAACTGGTCCACTTCGAAAAGCCCCGCGTGCGGACCGGTGGCCCAGTTCGTTAGCGTGTCAAAGTATGTCTGACAAAGTACTGGTCAAGGCCATCGTCGGTGGTTACGTCGTCCCGGTCGACGGTGATCCCATCGACGGCGGCACGGTCCTCATCGAGAACGGGAAGATCGCCGCGGTCGGCACGGACGCCGACGTCGACGTCCCCGACGACGCCGAACTGATCGACGCCGCGGGCAGCTGGGTGCTGCCCGGGTTCATCGACGCGCACGCCCACCTCGGCGTCCACGAAGACGGCGAAGGCTGGTCGGGGAACGACACGAACGAGATGACCGACCCCAACGGCGCGCGGTTCCGGGCGATCGACGGGATCGACCCGTACGAGCCCGGCTTCGACGACGCGCTCGCGGGCGGCGTCACCAGCGTCGTCATCAAGCCCGGCTCCGGGAACCCCATCGGCGGGCAGACGATCGGCGTCAAGACCTGGGGCCGGACCGTGCTCGACATGATCTTCGCCGAGGGCGTCAGCGTGAAGAGCGCGCTCGGCGAGAACCCGAAACGGGTCTACGGCGAGAAGAAGCAGACGCCGTCGACCAGGCTGGGTGTCGCGTCGACCATCCGCGACGCGTTCACCTCCGCGCGCAACTACGCCGCCCAGCGCGACCACGCGGCCGGCGAGGGCAAGCCATTCGACGTCGACCTGACCAAGGAGACGCTGGCCAAGGTCCTCGACGGCGAGCTGTACTGGGACCAGCACGTCCACCGCGCCGACGACATGGTGACCGCGATCCGGCTGGCCGACGAGTTCGGCTACAAACTGGTGATCAACCACGGCACCGAAGGGCACCTGATCGCGGACCTGCTGGCCGAGCGGGACGTGCCGGTGATCCTCGGCCCGCTGTTCACCACCAAGTCCAAAGTGGAGCTGCGCAACCGCACCCTGCGTGCGCCCGGCATCCTCGCCAGGGCGGGTGTGCGGATCGCGATCACCACGGACCACCCGGTCGTGCCGATCAACTTCCTGGTCTACCAGGCCGCGCTGTCGGTGAAGGACGGCCTCGACCCGGAGACCGCGCTGAAGGCGCTGACCGTCAACCCGGCCGCGATGCTGGACCTCGACGACCAGGTCGGCTCGCTGAAGCCGGGCCTCGACGCCGACGTGGTCATCTGGTCGGGTGACCCGCTGGACGTGATGAACCGGGCCATGCGCGTGTTCGTGCGGGGGCGCGAGGTCTACCACTTCGACGAGGAGACCGGCGTCGGCGTCACCGAGGAACGCCGGTACCGCGAGGGCTGAACCGGTCTTGTCAGAACGACCGGCCCGTGCTCTCATGTGTTACACACTGGGGAGGATGTGTAACACATGAAGCGCTGGGTCTTCGTTCTGGTCGTCGGTATCGGTTTCCTGGTCGTCACCTTGTTGTTCGCCCGTGAGGATCCGAATATCGTCAAATGCGGTGGCCGGATCATGGGCCCCGGCGACGTCTGCGAAAGCACCAAGGGTGGCCGCACCGTCGACGAGGACACCTACGACGAGATGAAGGCCGCCGCCGAATCCAGGGCCGAGACGTTCCGCGACCACGGGCTCTGGATGGCCGGGGTCGGGGTGGCGCTGACCGGCTTGGGGGCGACGATGCTGATCCGCGGGAAACGGCGCAAGGATCGCGCCGTCGCCGCGGCTCGGCAGGATGCGCGGTGGCAGGCACCGCCGGGTTTCCCGCAGCAGCAGGGTTTTCAGCAACCGCCGGGGTTTCCGCAGCAGGGTTTTCAGCAGGCGCATGGCGCCCGATTCCAGTCCCCGCCTCAGCCCGTGCCGGGGCAGCAGCCTTATCCGCCGCGGACCGGATGGCCGCAGCAGCCGCCGCAGGCCGGTCCGCCGCCACAGCGGTTCGGCCCGCCGGGGCACGGAGGGTCGTGAGTGGCGTTTCGGGTTAGAACCCGAAACGCCACTCACGACCAACCCGACCCGCGACCAGAGCCGAAGGCGCCCTTCGTCGCATCAGACGCAGCGAAGGGAGCCTTCACCCCACCTGCCAACCTCACCCAAGATCAACTTAAGCTGCGTGGCATTGGGTTCCAACCGTCCTCACCACTCACGAGAGCAGTCGGTCGAGATCCAGCTTCACCGGAAACGGCTCGGCGGCGGCGAATTCGCCGGTCATGGCCGGAGCGTCCTGGTAGCCGAGTTCGCCCGCTTGGTGGCAGGCGACAAGCGAGACGGGCTCGCTGAGATCGACGATCCAGTAGTGCGGGATCCCCGCGTCGGCGTACTCGCCGTGTTTGGTCACGTAGTCGGTGCGCTTCGAGCCCGGTGACACGATCTCGACCACGACGACGACGTCGTCCGCGTGGTACATCGTGTCTTCTTCGTCGATTCGCTCGCCTGCTTCACGGAGGGCGATGATCAGATCCGGTCGCCTGGCGAAACCCGGCTCGCCAGGCGGCACCAGTCCCAGATCGACGTCGATGTCCTGGATGAACTCGAGGTGTTCGGGCAGCTGGGATTCCAGTTGCCTCGCCAAGGCGTAGAGCGCCTTGTTGTGTCTCCTCTTGAGGCTTGGCGACATGACGAGGCGGCCTTCCACGAGCTCGGTGAATCCGGAATCGGGCTCACCGAGCGCCGCGTACTCCGCGACCGACAGCAGGTGATCCGGGATGGCCCACCCCGGTCCACCGTGTGACCCGGCCGTGGAGTCGGGAAGGGCTGGCACAGCATCTCCTCACGTCTTCCACGGTGTCTCACGATCACCACGTGACCACTGGTGAGCATATCGGCGCGGAGAGTCAGCCTTTTCGGAGTTCCCGCGCGATCACCATGCGCTGGATCTGGTTCGTGCCCTCGAAGATCTGCGGCACCTTCGCCTCCCGCATGTACCGCTCCGCCGGGAAGTCCTTCGTGTACCCGGCGCCGCCGAGGACCTGCACGGCGTCGGTGGTCACCTTCATCGCGCCGTCGGTCGCGACGAGCTTCGCGATCGACGCCTGCCGCTGGAACGGCAGCCCGCGGTCGCGGCGGCGGGCGGCGTCGAGGTACATCGCGCGCGACGTCTCGACGGTCGCGGCCATGTCGGCCAGCAGGAATTCCAGTCCCTGGAACTCGATGATCGGCCGCCCGAACTGCGTGCGGCCCTTCGCGTACTCGAGCGCCTCGTCCAGCGCGGCCTGCGCGAGCCCGACGGCGCAAGCGGCGATGCCCAGCCGTCCGGAGCTGAGCGACGAAAGCGCGATCTTCAGTCCCTGGCCCTCCTCGCCGATCCGCCGGTCGGCGTCGACGGCGGCGCCCTCGAACATCAGCTGCGCCGTGGTCGACCCGGTGAGGCCCATCTTCCGCTCGGGCGGCGCGGCCGACAGGCCCGGCGTCGCCGCGTCGACGAGCAGGCAGGAGATGCCCTGGCCGCCGTCGTCGCTGGTGCGCACCATGGTCGTGTAGAAGTCGGCCTCACCCGCGTGGGTGATCCACGCCTTCGTGCCGTTCACGACGTACTGGTCGCCGTCGAGCCGCGCGCGGGTCGAGAGGGCGGCCGCGTCGGAGCCGGCGTGGGTCTCCGAGAGCGCGTACGCGCCCAGCAGGCCGCCTTCCAGCATCGAGGGCAGCCAGCGGTCTCGCTGCTCGTCGGTGCCGTGGTGCGCCAGCGCGAAGCAGGACATCGTGTGCACGGAGAGCCCGACGCCGACCGACATCCACGCGGCCGCGATTTCCTCCAGAACCTGCAGGTACACCTCGTACGGCAGCTCGCCGCCGCCCCAGCGTTCCGAGTACGGCAGGCCGAGCAGCCCGGCCTGCCCGAGCAGCCGGAACTGCTCGCGCGGGAAGTGCGCGGTCTCCTCGTACTTGCTCGCGATCGGGGCGAGTTCCTCGCGCGCGATCTCCTTGGCCAGGTCGACCAGATCCTGGGCCTCGGTGCTGGGCAGCAGACGGTCCGCCGGCATGGCTCCTCCGAGCTGAGCTGTACTAAAAACAGTACTGTGGGCTGATTCAGCGTACAGTAGACGGCGCTGGGGGTACACCGTTCGCGTAGGGGATAGTGATCCGATGACCTCGCGCCGCCAGCCCACCGCGCGTCAGAGAGCGCTGCTCTCGGAACTTGAAGCGGTCTTCCTCGCCGAAGGGTTCTCCCAGTTCACGCTGGACGACCTGGCCGCCAGGCTCCGCTGCTCGAAGTCGACCCTCTACGCGCTCGCGCCCAGCAAGGAGCAGCTCGCGGTCAAGGTCGTCACCCACTTTTTCAAGGGCGCCGCCGAACTGCTGGAAGAGCGGATCGCCGGGATCGACGACGCTCGCAAGATCCTCGGGGAGTACCTCGCCGGGATCTCCGAGTACCTGAATCGCGCTTCGGCCGCTTTCATGACCGACATCGCCGAATTCGCGCCGGCGCGGGACGCGTATCAGCTCAACAGTCGCGCCGCGGCCCGCCGGATCCGGTCGTTCATCGATCGCGGCGTCACCGACGGTGTTTTCCGCGAGGTGCACGCGCGGCTGATCGCGGAAATGGCGGGACTGATCATCGAGGGAATCCAGACCGGTGTCGTCGGTCAGCGCACCGGGGTGACCGACGCCGAAGCGTTCACCGCGTTGTCGGAGCTTTTGCTTGGCGGGATCGCGACAAAAAATGTCCTGAACTGACAATTCTGGTGGTCTCACCGCCGCCTCGGCTAGCATCGCGCCCGTGATCGTCGTAGGTGGAGAGGCGCTGGTCGACCTCGTTCCCGGTGAACCGTTGGATTCCACTGTGGACGGTGGGTTGCGCGCGCTGCTGCCCCGGATGGGTGGTGGTCCCTACAACGTCGCGCTCGCCGCCGGGCGGCTCGGCGTCCCGACAGGCTTCCTGTCGCGCGTCTCTAACGACCGCTTCGGCGTCGCGCTGGTGGACCGGCTGCACGCCTCCGGCGTCGACACCGCCTTGCTGCAGCGGGGAAACGAGCCGACGACCCTCGCCGTGGTCGCGCTCGACGAGAAGGGTTCCGCCCAGTACACCTTCTACACCGAGGGCACCGCGGACCGGCTGGTCGCCGACCCCGGCCCGCTGCCGGAGGATGTGACGGCGCTCTCGCTCGGCACCCTCGGCATGGTCCTGGAGCCGGGCGCGAGCACGTACGAAACCGTGTTGCGCCGCGAATCCGACCGCGGCGTCCTGACCGTGCTCGATCCGAACATCCGTGCGGCGCTGATCGCCGACCCGGCGGCGTACCGGGCGAGGTTCGATTCCTGGCTGCCGCATATCCGCCTGCTCAAGATCTCCGACGACGACACGGAATGGCTCGCCGAGGGCGCCGACCCGGTCGACGCGGCAAAGGTCTGGACCTCTTGTGGAGTCGATGCCGTCGTGCTCACCCGGGGCGCGCAAGGGCTGTCCGTCATCACACGAGCGGGCGAAATCGCCCAGGTCCCCTCACGCCGGGTCGACGTCGTCGACACGATCGGCGCCGGTGACACCGTGCAGGGCGCCCTGCTGGCGTGGCTGTACTCGAACGGCGTCCGTGACTTGTCCACTCTCGACGCCGACGGCTGGCGTACGGCGCTCGAATTCGCGGCGAAAGCGGCGTCGATCACCGTCTCGCGGAGCGGGGCCGAACCGCCGACGGCGGGCGATATGGCATCCGCCGTGTGAACCTGGTCCCAAAGGGGCTGTTGTGAGCAACTCACCCGCTGCGCGTTGACCCCATTCTCGACTAGCGTAGAGGGGAATTCATACCCAGCGGGGCGGTGTGCAGCGAGGCCGTGGGTCACGCGCGTGAAAGAGGGCGTACCTGTGGAACCTACAGGCGCCGCCGGCCCGTGCTGAACGTGAGAGGGACTTACATGTCCGACGCGACGACGGCTGCGGGGCAGTCCGGCGAGACCGCGACGCTGCGCCTGCCCAACGGCGAGCACGAGTTCAAGGTGATCCACCCGGTCGAGGGCGCGCCTGGGATCGAGCTGGGGAAGCTGCTGGCGACGACCGGGTACATCACCCACGACCCGGGTTTCGTGAACACCGGTGCCGCGTCGTCGGCCATCACCTACATCGACGGTGACGCCGGCATCCTGCGCTACCGCGGGTACCCGATCGAGCAGCTGGCCGAGAAGTCGACCTTCATCGAGGTCTCGTACCTGCTCATCTACGGCGAGCTGCCGACCCAGGCGCAGCTGGAGGAGTTCACCGGGAAGATCCAGCGGCACACCCTGCTGCACGAGGACCTGAAGGCCTTCTTCAGCGGCTTCCCGCGCGACGCGCACCCGATGCCGGTGCTCTCCAGCGCCGTATCCGCGCTGTCGACCTTCTACCAGGACTCGCTCAACCCGTTCGACGAAGCGAACGTGGAGCTGTCCACCATCCGCCTGCTGGCCAAGGTCCCGACCCTGGCCGCGTACGCGTACAAGAAGTCCGTCGGCCAGCCGCTGCTGTACCCGGACAACTCGCTCGGCCTGGTCGAGAACTTCCTCCGGATGACCTTCGGTTTCCCGGCCGAGCCCTACGAGGTCGACCCGGACGTCGCCAAGGCGCTCGACCTGCTGTTCATCCTGCACGCCGACCACGAGCAGAACTGCTCGACCTCGACCGTGCGTCTCGTCGGCTCCTCCGAGGCGAACCTGTTCGCCTCGATCTCGGCCGGTATCAACGCGCTCTTCGGCCCGCTGCACGGTGGCGCCAACAGCGCGGTCCTGGACATGCTCGAGGGCATCCAGGCCGAGGGCGGCGACGTCGCGAACTTCGTCACCCGCGTGAAGAACAAGGAAAAGGGTGTCCGCCTGATGGGCTTCGGGCACCGGGTCTACAAGAACTACGACCCGCGCGCGAAGATCATCAAGAACACCGCGGACGAGATCCTCTCCAAGCTCAAGGGCGGCGACCAGCTGCTCGACATCGCGAAGAAGCTGGAAGAGACCGCGCTCTCGGACGACTACTTCATCGAGCGGAAGCTGTACCCGAACGTCGACTTCTACACCGGTCTGATCTACCGGGCGCTCGGCTTCCCGACGAAGTACTTCACCGTGCTGTTCGCGCTCGGCCGCCTGCCGGGCTGGATCGCGCACTGGCGCGAGATGATCCAGGACCCGGCCACCAAGATCGGCCGCCCGCGGCAGATCTACACCGGCTACGCGTCGCGGGACTACGCGCCCATCTCGGAGCGCTGATCCCCCTCCCGCAAGCGCTATGAAAGGTCCTTTCCTTGCAAATTTCGCAAGGAAAGGACCTTTCATTGCATCCGGGCGTGCGGGGCCACGGGAGCGGCCTTAGGGTTCCAGGGTGACCAGAGAAGCCCCGGTAGTGCTGTGGTTCCGCCGCGACCTCCGCCTCGGAGACCACGCCGCCCTCCTGGAGGCCTCGAAACACAGCAAGCACGTCCTAGCCCTGTACGTCCTCGACGACGCGCTCCTCAAACCCTCCGGTGCCCCGCGCGTCGCGTTCCTGCACGGCTGCCTGAAGGCGCTGGACGATCAGCTCGGCGGACGGCTGATGCTCGTCAAGGGCGACCCGGCCGAGCAGGTCGTCAAGGCCGCGCGCGAGATCGGCGCGGCGGCGGTGCACGTCAGCGCGGACACCGGCCCGTACGGCCGCCGCCGCGACGACGAGGTCAAGAAGGCGTTGGCGGAGCACGACATCGACTGGGTCGAGACGGGTTCCTCGTACGCGATCACGCCAGGCCGCATCACCAAACCCGACGGCGATCCCTATCGCGTGTTCACCCCGTTCTACCGCGCGTGGGTGCGCCACGGCTGGCCGCGGCCCGCGGACACCGGTAAGTCCATAGTGGACTGGGTGGAACCGCCGCGCTCCGTCAAGCTCCCGAAGTCCCCGTCGCTCAAGGGGATGGAGCTGCCGGAGCCCGGTGAGCGGGCGGCGCTCGAACGCTGGCACGAGTTCCTGGACGACGGCCTCGAAACCTACGACGAAGATCGCGACCGGCCGGATCGGCCCGGCACGACAAGGCTTTCGCCGTATCTGCGCTGGGGGTGCGTCCACCCGCGCACCCTGCTGGCGGACCTCGCCGGGAACGAGGGATCCGGCGCCAAGGCGCTGCGCGGTGAGTTCGCCTGGCGTGAGTTCCACGCCGACGTCCTGTGGCACCGTCCCGAAACCGCGCGGAAGAACTACGATTCCCGGTTCGACGCCATGGAACACGAGAGCGACGACGAGGCTTTCCGGCGGTGGTGCGAGGGACGCACCGGGTTCCCCATCATCGACGCGGGGATGCGGCAGCTGCTCGCCGAGGGCTGGATGCACAACCGTGTCCGGATGATCGTGGCGAGTTTCCTGGTCAAGGACCTGCATCTGCCGTGGTGGCTCGGCGCGCGGCATTTCATGAAGCATCTGGTCGACGGCGATCTCGCGTCGAACCAGCTGAACTGGCAGTGGGTCGCGGGCAGCGGCACCGACGCGGCGCCGTACTTCCGGATCTTCAACCCGACCACGCAAGGGGAGAAGTTCGACCCCTCCGGCGACTACGTCCGCCGCTACGTCCCCGAACTCCGCTCCGTGCAGGGCAAAGCCGTGCACAAACCCGCCGGCGTGCCCGATTACCCCGCACCCATGGTCGACCACGCCCATGAACGTCAGGTCGCGCTGGAGCGCTACGGCGCCATCAAAGGTCCGTGAAGGCCTCCTTCCCTACTCTCAGGGTAGGGAAGGAGGCCTTCACGGACTCGCGGGTCAGCCCTTCAGCGCCTCGGTCAGCTTGATCCGGCTGCCGACCCGCAGGACGCTGTTCTGGTAGATCCGCGCGCCCAGCCAGGTGAACAGGGCGATGGCGCCCACGCTCAGGCCCAGCGACAGCGCGATCTCCCACGTCTCGACGGTCCCGGCGGCGATCCGGGCGGGCATCAGGACCGGGGAAAGCAGCGGCACCAGGGAGAGCACCTTCGTGCCCGTGCCCTCCGGCGCCTGCGCCAGCAGGTTGAATCCGACGACGAAGCCGAGGATCAGCACGATGTTGACCGGGCCGATCACGGACTGGGTGTCCTCCTGCCGGGAGACCAGCGAACCCATGGCGCCGTAGACGGTGGCGTACAGCAGGAACCCGAGCAGGTACCACAGCACACCCCACAGCAGCGCGCTCGTCGCGACCCCGGACAGCGTCAGCACGTTGGTCGCCGACGCGACGACGAACCCGGCGCCGCCGATGATCACCAGCTGCGTCAGCCCGACCAGCCCGAGCCCGATCACCTTGCCCAGCAACAGATGCCACGGCCGGACCGTGGACAGCAGGATCTCCACCACCCGGCTGGACTTCTCCTCGACCACGCCCTGCGCGACCAGCGTCCCGTAGGTCACGATGCTCATGTACAGCAGCACCGCCACGATCAGCCCGATCACCATCCGCTGTGACTTCTCCGGGTCCGGCGGTTTGATCGAGTCGACCTCGACCTGGGTCTGGTGGACCGTGCGCATCACCTCGTCCGGCGACTTTTGGGCCTCGGAAAGGATGCCGTTCAGCACTTCCTGCTGGGACACGCCGTTCAGCAGGGAACGCAGCTTCGTGTCCAAATCGGACTTGACGAGCACTTTCAGCTCGGTGGCGTTGCCGGACAGCAACGCGTCCAGGTCGCCGTTCTCGACCTGAGACCGGCCTTGCGCCGGATCGGCGACGGTGACGGTCTCGATCTTCTCGCCGATCGCCTCGCCCGCGGTCTTGAGCTGCTGCGCGATCCCGGCGGTCTGGCCGGTGAGCCCGACCTTGCTTTTGTCCTCGTTGCTGATCAGCGTGGACTGCAGCAGGACGTAGCCCATCAGCATGACCAGCAGCACGGCGGTGCCGACCACGAAGGACCTGGTGCGCAGCCGGGTGTTCAGCTCGCGTTTGGCGATGAGCCAGACCGCGCGCCACGAAGATACGGTGTTCATGCGGAAACTCCCTGTGCCGCCGGCTTCTCGGCGACCGCGTCGCGGAAAAGCTCGGTCAGCGAACGCCTGCGTTTGGTGAACTCGGTGACCGGGCCGGTGGCCAGCGCCGCGGCGAGCACGGCCTGATCGTCGGCGCCCGCCTCGAGTTCGAGGATCGTCGTCGAGCCGTTCTGCTCGACCGTCCGGACACCGGGAACGGACGCGGCCCAGCCGGGCGCGGCGGCGGGCGCGGTGACGACGAGACCGTTGCCCGCACCGGCGGTCAGCTCGCCGACGGTGCCGGAGGCGACCATCCGTCCACTTCGGATGATGCCGACCCGGTCGCACAGCCGCTCGACCAGATCGAGCTGGTGGCTGGAGAACACCACCGGCACGCCGGTCGCGGCCTTCTCGCGCAGCACGCCGCTCATCACGTCCACGGCCAGCGGGTCGAGGCCGGAGAACGGCTCGTCCAGCACCAGCACCTTCGGATCGTGCACCAGCGCCGCGGCGAGTTGCACGCGTTGCTGGTTGCCGAGGCTCAGCTTCTGGACCTCGTCCTTGCGCCGTTCGGTCAGCCCGAGCCGGGCGATCCAGTTCTCGGCACTGCGGTGGGCGTCGTTGGCCGACATCCCGTGCAGCTCGGCGAGATAGACCAGCTGCTCCAGCACCTTCATCTTCGGGTACAGGCCGCGTTCCTCCGGCATGTACCCGATGTGCGTGCGGGTCTCGTGGGTGATCGGGGCGCCGCCGAAGCGCACCTGGCCGGAGTCGGCCGCGAGCACCCCGAGCACGATCCGCATCGTGGTGGTCTTTCCCGCGCCGTTGCTGCCGACGAAGCCGAACAGCTCACCGGGCTGGACCTCGAAGCTCACCTCGTCCAGCGCCACCTTCGCGCCGTAGCGCTTGGAGACCTTGTCGATCTCCAGCTTCCCCTCGCTCATTTCCACTTCCCCTCTTCGAAATACCGCACCAGCGCCGCGAATCCCCGATGGACGCCGGAAACCGTGCGGTTCCGTTCGATCAGCCCGTCCAGCTTGACGTTGCTCACCACCGAGCTGGCCCGGTACACCAGGACCGCCCGGCCCGCGCCGGCGAGGACCCCACCCGCCACCAGCACGACGGCGACCACGCCGATGGACATCTTGTGCCGCTTCTTGTCCCCGGTCATGCCGGAGCCACCCCCTCGAAGTCTTCAGGGTCATCGTCCGGCAGCCGCCAGGCGAGCCACAGCGCCGGTAGCGACGTCCCGAAGACGAACAACGCCGCTGTCATCGCGGACAGCAGCGAACCGGAATCCGGTTGCCCCGCCGCGTAAAGCCCGTACCCGAGATCCACCAGCATCAACACGCAGATCCCCTGGAACGCAGCGTAGTGCGCGCGGTTTCGCAGCAGCAGCTCGCGTTCGTCGAGATCCTTCGCCGCGGAGCCGGGTCTGCCGACGGCCTTGCGCAGCACCGCCGCGGTGCCGACGCAGAGACACAGCCCGGGCCCCATCAGGCCAACGGCGAACCACAAGGTCGGCTCGCGCAGCAGGGCGGCACCGGCGATCACGACCAGATGGCCGATCACGGCCGCGACGGCGAGACGACGGCGATCCGATCGCGTGCGGGTGGTGGTCATGCGGGGAGCACCCCTTCGAAGTCTTCAGGGTCGTCGTCCGGCAGCGACCAGCCCAGGATGACGGCGGACACCGTGGTGCCGGTGATCAACAGCGCGCAGGCCATCATCGCGCCACCGGCCTTGGGGCCGGGGGCCAAGAGGCCGTAAAGCACCGCGAACAGCATCAGGGCCACCAGGATCTGGTAGCTGACGTAGGTGACGCGGTGGCGCATTTCCCGCTCGCGTTCGTCGAGCCGCATCGAGAACCCGCCGCTCATCTTGCCGGTGAGGATCCGCAGCAGGTACTGGGCGCCGCCCGCCACGACGCCCCCGCCGAGCCAGCACACAAGGAAGGTTCCTGTCTGCCCTGCCTGATAGAAGACCGCTCCGGCGATCAGGATCAGATCGCCGGCGACCACCAGCACACTCAACGCTCGCCGCCGTTTCCGCGTGCGCCAGGTCGGCAGCTTCAGCGCTCGCTTGCGTTCCACCTCGTCCAGCCGTTCCTGCTGGCGCTCCCAGTACGCCGCGAGGCGGCCTCGCTCCTCGCTCATGTTCCCCCCTCCCGGTAGACCTGAGTGGACAGCGGCGTGAACGGTTCGCGGCTGAACACGGCCTCGACCGGGAGGTCGAACACCGCGCAGATGCGGAACGCCAGGTCCAGGCTCGGGTAGTGGTCCCCTCGTTCGAGCGCGCCGATGGTCTGCGGGTTGACCTCGACGGCCGCCGCGAGGGCGGCCCTGCTCAGTCCGCGCTCCGCCCGGAGCACGGGAAGCCGGTTGTAGATCGGCAGCTCTTTGCCGCGTCTGACCGGGCTCATGGAACATACTGTTGCAAAAACCCAACGACCCGTCAAGTTTAGGGCGCGCTTCACCGCATTCAGAGGACTAAATGCGGGAGGGTCAGGAGAGGCCGGCGAGTGATTTGTCGACAAGGTCCTGGACGCGGCCGCGGGCCGCCTCGGCGTCCGGGGTGACCAGGCCGAGCCGGGTGCGGCGCTCCAAGACGTCCTCGACGTCGAGAGCGCCCTCGTGCCGCACGGCCCAGACGACTTCCGCCGCGCTGATCTCCGTCCCGTCGAACAGGGGCAGGCCCAGTTCCGGATCGACCTCGCCGAGTGCCGCGACCCGCGGTGCTTCGGTTCCGTACTTCGCGACCAGCCGCGCTGGCGCGTCCACAGTGGACAGGCGGCTTCGCGGTGTCGCGCCGAGCAGGGGAAGCCTGGACGTGGTCGACGGCCCGGCGAGGAGCCCGGACCGTTTCAGCGCCGCGTCGACGGCGTCCTCGGCCATCTTCCGGTACGTCGTCAGCTTGCCGCCCACGACGGTGAGCACGCCGTCGGCGCCGGTCACCACCGCGTGCTTGCGCGAGAGGTCCGCGCTGCGCCCGCCGCCGCCCTCGACCAAAGGCCGCAGCCCGGCGAACGAACCCGCGACGTCGGCGCGCGTCAGCGGGCGGGTGAGCGCCATCGACGCCACTTCGAGCAGGAAGTCCACATCGGACTCCGGCACGGACGGCACCCGGGGGACCGGCCCATCGGTCGGCTCGTCCGTGACCCCGACGAACACCCGGCCGTCCGGTTGCGGCAGCAGGAAGACGAAGCGGTTGTTCTCGCCGGGAACGGGCACGTTGACCGACGTCGCGCCGATCCGCGCCGCTCCTGAGGCCAGGATGAGGTGTGAGCCGCGAGAAGGTCGCAGCCGCACCGACTCCGCCAGTTCTCCCGCCCAGACGCCCGTCGCGTTGATCACCTGACGGGCGCGGATCTCGATCTCCTGCCCGGTGAGCCTGTCCCTGGCCAGCACCGATTCCGCGTCGAGCCGGAGTGCCTCGACCTTCGTCAGGATCCTCGCGCCGCGTGACGCCGCCGTGCGGGCCAGGTTCACGACCAGGCGCGCGTCGTCGGTCAGCGCGCCGTCGTAGGCCAGCAGCGCGCCGCGCAGGCCTTGAGGGGACAGGCCGGGTGCGAGCGCCAGCGCCTCCGCGGCCGGGACCGACCTCGGCCGCGGCAGCACCGACGCCGGGGTCCCGGCCGCGCGGCGGAGGCCGTCACCGGCGACGAGGCCGGTCATGATGAACGCCTGCTGGCCGCGGGAGGTCTTGCGGTACATCGGGAAGAGCTGCGGGATCGCCCTGGTGAGATGCGGGGCGGTGCGGGTCATCAGTATCCCGCGTTCGACAGCGCTTTCGTGCGCCAGCGCCAGATCGCCCTTGGCCAGATACCGGAGGCCGCCGTGGACGAGCTTGCTGGACCAGCGTGACGTCCCGTATGCCAGGTCGTACGCCTCGATCAGGGTCACCGAGAGGCCGCGCGCGGCCGCGTCCAGCGCGATCCCCGCGCCGGTGACACCGCCGCCGACCACCACCAGATCGACCCGCTCGCCGCCGGCCAGCGCCGTGAGTTCCCGGTCGCGCCGCAGGGCGTTGAGCGAGCCCGGCGTCACGGCCGCAACGCCGCGTCGAGTACGTGGGCGAATTCCGCCATCAGCTCCTTCTCGTTCACGTCCGCGGTGGCGGGGCGGTACGAGAACGCGAAGGACTGGATGAGCAGCAGCAGGGTGCGTGCCTGCGAAGGCAGGTCGCCCTTGCGGATCGAGCCGTCTTCGTGGCCCGACTTCAGCAGGTGCAGGATCACGCCTTCGGCGAAGCGCTGGGTCTTCCCCAGCCGCTCGACGATGTAGGGCAGGACCAGTTCGGAGTCGAGGTCCAGCAGGGTGCGGAACAGCGGGTCGCCCGACAGCGCGGCGACGGCGGCGGACGAACTCTGTACGAGCTTCTCGCGGAAGTTGGCGGGCTCGACCTCCGGCTCGGCGGCGCCCTGGAGCAGGCCGCCGAACTCGCGGGTCATGAGGGTCGCGAGCACGCTGCGCACGTCCGGGAACCGGCGGTAGACGGTCATCCGGCTGACCTTCGCGGTACGGGCGATCTCGGCGAGGGTGGTCCGCCTCACGCCGACGGCGAGCACGCACTTCTTCGCGGCGTCGAGCAGAACGTCGTCGGACACACGCGTGGAGGCCTGGCGGGATCGGGTGTCCGCCAGCGCCGAAACGCCTGTTTCCGCAGGTGAGTGACGTTTTACGTCCATATGTAACACTGTAGTCGTGACGGAGCTTATTGACCACCGGTTAAGACGATCCTGGACGCCCGAAGGCGGTGACGCGGCCCACCTTCCGGCGAAGGCCTTGCGGTGGCTCGTCCAGCGTATCGGTCCGCTGGGCTCCGCGGCGCCCCTCGCGCCCGATTCGGCGCTGTCCGTTCCCGATTCGGTGCTGGGCGAACAGCCGAAACGAGACCTCGAGGAACTCGTCGGTGCCGACCAAGTCCTGCTGGCGCCGGGGGAACGGCTCGCGCGGGCGAGCGGTCTGTCCTATCTGGACCTGGTGCGGCGGCGCGGGTTCGGTGATTTTCCGGTGCCGGACGCCGTCGTCCTGCCGGAGAATCCCGCCGAAGTCCAGTCGGTACTGGAAATCTGCGCACGGCACGACGTCGGCGTCGTCCCGTTCGGCGGCGGGACGTCGGTGGTCGGCGGGGTCGCGGCGCTGCGCGGGGACAAGAGCGCGGTGATCGCGCTCGACCTCACCAGGCTCGGCGAACTGGTCTCCGTCGACCCGGTCTCCCGGATCGCGGTCCTGCAAGCGGGCGTCACCGGCCCGGAGGCGGACCGGCTGCTCGCCGCGCACGGTTTCACCCTCGGGCACGTTCCCCAGTCCTACGAACGCGCCACCATCGGCGGATTCGCCGCGACCCGGTCCGCCGGGCAGGCTTCGTCGGGTTACGGCCGGTTCGAGGACATGGTTTCGAGTGTCCGGCTCGCGACTCCGCGCGGGGAATGGAAACTCGGCGTCGCGCCGGCATCGGCCGCGGGACCCGACCTGCGGCATCTGGCCATCGGCAGCGAAGGCGCGCTCGGCGTGATCACCGAGGTCGCCCTCCGGGTCCGCCCGGTGCCGGAGGTGCGGCGCTACGAGGGCTATGTCCTCGACGGCTGGGAGAAGGGCACCGCGGCGGTCCGCGAACTCGCCCAGCGGCACGTGCTCGCGGACGTCACACGACTGTCCGATGTGGACGAGAGCGAGGTTTCCCTGGCGCTCAACGACAGCTTGAAGACCAAGGCGCTGCGCCGGTACCTCAAGGCGCGGGGAGTGCACGCGCCCTGCCTGCTGATCGTCGGCTGGGAAGGCGCGTCGAAGCGCGCGGTCGCCCGGCGTCGTCAGGAGACCACCCACGTGCTGGAGGAGTTCGACGCCGTCCGCATCGGGGCCGCGCTCGGTGAATCCTGGCGTCGCGGCCGGTTCTCCGGACCTCGGCAACGGGACGCCTTGATGGACAACGGTGTCTGCGTCGAAACCCTCGAAACCGCCGCGTACTGGACGGAACTGAGCGACCTGCGCGACGCCGTCCGTGCCGCGCTCACCGCCACGCTCGGCAACGCCATCATCATGTGCCACGTTTCGCACGCGTACGAAACGGGCGCGTCGCTGTACTTCACCGTGCTCACCGCCCGTGACGAGGCCGACCCGGTCGGCCAATGGCAGCGGGCGAAGGCGGCGGCGTCGGAGGCGATCACCGGGATCGGCACGATCTCGCATCACCACGCCGTCGGCGTCGACCACGCGCGCCATCTGGCGGCGGAGATCGGCGAGATCGGCGTCGAAGTGTTGCGAGCGGCGAAGAAAGCCGTCGACCCGACCGGGATCCTCAATCCCGGGAAGCTTCTCTGAGCCTGTCGGCGGAGCTGAGAGACTCTTTCGGAAAGTGACTCGACGCGTGAACCCGCCCGGCCGAAGGCTCCGCTATCGCGGTGGCAGGGCGCCTTCGGCACCTTCGTGAGCTGGACGATCAAGTCTCGCCCTGCCGACGTCGATCGCGGACGCGGGTTCACCACCAGATCCGCTGACCAGCGTCCCGGCCTCGACCAGCGTGCAGTCCAGACCGTGCGTTTCGGCGGGGATGCCTTGCAGTGCGGCGGCGCGGCGCTGTTCGAGGTCGGCGACGCGGATATGCCTGCCGTCCACCAGGATCGGCAGGCGGATGTCCGCGGCGCCGACGTACGCCACGACGTCGTCGAGCACGGTGCCGTCGTCAAGGGTGATGGCCGGGGCCGTCAGCCGCACCAGGTTGTAGCGCTGTCCTTTGCCCTCGCATTTGTCGAGCACGGCCAGCTGGCCGGGCGTCGCGAACCAGACGGCGTGCTCCTCGACGACGCCCGGCGCGGCGGCGAGCGTCGCGGGCCGTTGCCCGTCCCGGAACCGCAGACCGGACGCCCAGACCGCGGCGAGGTCGGTGCAGCGCGCGTGGCAGACGACGACCGGACCGGTCAGGCCCATGTTCTCCCGCAGCCAGGTGATCTTTGACGGGCACGCGTTCGAACCGTAGGCGAGCACGGCCTGGCGTTCGCGCCAGCCCTCCGGCGCGGTGTCGAGGCTGTGCCCGGCGCCGTCGAAGTGGACGAACGAATGCCCCGGCCGCGCTCCCGGATACGGATCGGCCGGGAAATCGGCGTCGGTGAAGAGCTTCACCACGTCACCACGCTGCGGAGGACGTCGCCGCGGTGCATGCGCTCGAAGGCCTGCTCGACGCCGTCGAGGGCGATCCGCTCGGTGACGAACTTGTCGAGCGGCAGCCTACCCTGGAGATAGAGGTCGATCAGCATCGGGAAGTCGCGTGAGGGCAGGCAATCGCCGTACCACGACGACTTGAGCGAGCCGCCGCGCGAGAAGAAGTCGATCAGTGCCACGTCCAGCCGCATGTCCGGGGTCGGGACGCCGACGAGCACGACCGTGCCCGCCAGATCGCGGCCGTAGAACGCCTGCCGCCACGTTTCGGGCCTGCCGACCGCGTCGATCACGACGTCCGCGCCGAACGAATCGGTGAACTCCCGGATCGCCTCGACGACCTGCTCTTCGCTCAGCCCCTTGCTGTTCAGCGTGTGCGTGGCGCCGAAGTCCTTGGCCCAGGCGAGTTTCCGGTCGTCGGTGTCGACGGCGACGATGGTCTTCGCGCCGGCCAGGTTCGCCCCGGCGATCGCGGCGTCACCGACGCCGCCGCAGCCGATGACCGCGACGGAATCACCGCGGCTCACCGCGCCGGTGTTCAGCGCCGCGCCGAGACCGGCCATCACCCCGCAGCCGAGCAGCCCGGCGACGGCCGGTTCGGCGGCGGGGTCGACCTTCGTACATTGTCCACTGTGGACCAACGTCTTCTCGATGAACGCGCCGACGCCGAGCGCGGGCGACAATGCGGTGCCGTCGGCCAGCGTCATCGGCTGGGCGGCGTTGAACGTCGAGAAGCAGTACCAGGGCTTGCCCCGGCGGCAGGCCCGGCAGCTGCCGCAGACCGCGCGCCAGTTCAGGATCACGTAGTCGCCCGGTTCGAGGCCGGTGACGCCGTCGCCGACGGCCTCCACGAAGCCCGCGGCCTCGTGGCCGAGCAGGAACGGGAACTCGTCGTTGATCCCGCCCTCACGGTAGTGCAGGTCGGTATGGCAGACGCCGCACGCCTTGACCGAGACGACGGCCTCGCCGGGCCCGGGGCCGGGCACCGTCACGGACTCCAGCGAGACCGGTTCACCCTTGGCGCGGGAAACGACGCCTGGGACCTCGTACGGCATGCCCACCTCCGAGTCATTGACTTCGCAGCTTGCCACGAAGACGACCGGGATCGCGACATCCGCTCGGGTGGGGAACCTCCATCCATGCCCCCGCCGCCGCCCTCAACGGACGCGCCGCGCGCGCAGAATCGATTTAGTGCCCGGGCGTAATGATGTAAGCGACGCCGCCGGGACCACTGGAAACGCCGCCATTCGTGTTGTACCGCTTGGTGCGTTGCCAGATCGTCTCGAACTGGTGTCGTTTGTAGACATTTCGGACCCGGTCGTTGCTGTTGGCGGCCGGGTCGTTCGCGATCACGTCACCGTCCTTCGTGAAGCCGACGACGACCATGATGTGCCCGGCGGTGCCGTAGCCCGCGCCGTCGAGTTCCTCGGCCTTGAACGACTGCGACGTGATCACCGGGATGCCGCGCGCGATGTAGTTCTCGAGTTCGTTCAAGGAGTGCAAACGGGTGATGTGCCCCCGCAGTCCGAGTGAAGCGGCGTACGCGGTGTTGAACGGCCAGTTGCCTGTTCCGTCGTAGGCGTAGTCGAACGTGTAGCGGGCGGCGTACGCGACGGTCGGATCGACGTAACCCTCCGGGATCCACTTCATGTCCTCGGGCTTGGGCCGTTTGCCCCAGTACTCGGCGACCATCTCGGTGGACGTGGGGCTGCACCAGTTCTCGCCACCCCCGCCGTACTCCGGGAACTGTCCTTTGTGGAGGTTCTGCGCGTACGTGGGCACCTTGAGCTCGATGCCGGTGGCGCGGCCCGGTTTCGTGGCCTCGACCTCGAAGCGGTCCGGGACGAGCGACGTCATCGCGCCGACTGACGTCACCGACGGCGTGGCGCGGGAGCCGGCCTCGCGGTACAGGCTGACCCGCAGCTGGTACGAGCGGAGCGCGACACCGGCCTTCATGACCAGCGTGTCGATGTCGACCGCGGCGTTGGCGTCGCTCTGGCCGTCGACGCTGGTGCGTTTGATGTCGGCGTCCCCGCTGGCCCACCGGCCCATGACGTACCAGGACGTCTCCGTGCCCGTGGCGGTGCGGCCCTTCGCCTCGACCTTGATCCATGTCTTCGCGGGCGTCTTCGCGTTCCACGAGGCGACCAGCTGCGAGGCGTCGAAGCCCTGCGTGTGACTCCTCGACGTCCACTGGCCGTATTCGTAGGTCTTCGTGGTGCCGAGCGTGGGTTCGGTGTGCTCGACCGTGCCGATCGGGCGGTCGATGCGCAGCGCGCCGTGGTCGAGGCCGAGCCCTTCGAGCCTGCCGTCACGGAAACCGTGGTGACCGGACCATTCGTGGTAGTCGATCGACTCGTCGTGCGGGCGGCCGGGTCCGGCCTCCGCCGTCTGTGCCGTCACCGCGGTCATCGTCGCGATCGTCAGCAGCGTGACCAGCCCTCGTATGCGCATCCCCGCTCCGTCCCTCGTGTCCACCCAGTAGGGAAGGGATTTTCGCCGGTCGCGCGAGGTATGTAAACAGTTACCCCCGATCGCACGAGTTCCGCCTCCAAGCACGTGCTCGCGTGATTGAAGGCGTAACTCGCGTGATCGAAGGCGGAACTCAGGCGAGCGGGTTCGGCAGGAGGAGTTCGGTGTTCTGGTCTTGGGCGGTACCGACGGCGGAAAGCGAGGCGTGGATGTCGTTGTACGAGAACTCCCGGTACAGTGACGCAAGCGCTTGCGTCGAGGTGTCCGAGTACGAAGCCTCGTATGGGGCCTCCGCCTCGATCAGGGTTGTGAACAGCGACAATGTGCCGTCGGCGTTGTCGGCGACCTCGATGATCCGCGCGTGCTGCGGGAAGTCGATGTGCGAAGCGGTGTTGATCTCCCAGAAACCCTGCTTCGCGGTCTTGCCGGCGTGCGGGGTGATCTTGTTGTGGTGCGTGTGCCCGTTCACCCACGCGAGCACGTTCGGGAACCGGTGCAGCAGCGAGACGAACGTGTCGCCGTTGAGCCGGAGCTCCAGCGGGTGGCGCGCGTCCGGCAGCACGTTGCCCATGGTGTCGCTGGTGTGGTGACTGAACAGGATGAACAGCTCGTCCGTCACGTTCTGCGTGACCTTGCGCCCGAAGAAGTCGTAGTACGTCGAGCTGTTGCGCTTGAGCGTGTTCTCCACCCAGGTGAACTGCCCGAGCCCGATCGATCCGTCGGCCAGCCCGGCCATCGTCGTGGTGTCGAGGCTGATGCCGGTGATCCCCGGCGCGATGCGGAAGGTGTAGTACACGTTCCGCCCGTCGGCGTTGTTCTCGCTGAACCCGTGGCCGACCGGGCCGGGTCCGGTGTTGGCGGAGTCGAGGTGGTGCCGCACGAACTCCGCGGTGCTGAAGGGCCGCCGTCGCTCGTCCGGGGTGACCTCGCGGATCGTGCCCGAGCCGCCGAACAGCTCCGTGACCGGGACGCCGGAGCCGGACCCGATCGCCTTGGCGAGCTTTCGCGACGTCGTCTCGTCCTTGCCGATCACCTTGAAGCGGCCGGTGTACCAGGCGTCCATCCCCGGCAGGTCCGGCACCGTGCCGACGATGCTGTCGTCGTGGTTGCCGAAGGTGCAGAACCACGGGACGTCGAGACCGGGCGAGGTGAAGGTGTTCGAGGCCGCGTCGAGCAGGCCGGGCAGCTGGGGGAAACCCTTCTTCGTGTACGCGTCGTCCAGCGTCTCGCCGGGGTTCCAGTAGTGCGAGGACCCGGACGTCTGGACGCCTTCGTGCACGTTCGGGTCGCCCGAGGTCGGGTTCACGGTGCCGCCGTTGAGCACCTTGAGGAACCATTCGAGCTCGATGAGTTCGTGGTTGTCGGTGTTGTCACCGGTGGTGACCATGAAGTCGATCGGCCGTCCGGTGAACGGCCCCGCCTTCAGGCTGTTCACCCGCTCGACCAGTGCTGTCGTCGCGACGGGGCCGAGGGTTTCCTGCGGCCGGTGCGCCGAGCCGACGAACGGGTGGAGGTACTCGAACCGCGCCGGGCTTTCGGCGTCGGTGAAGTGCAGGTCGGTGAACTGCGCGAAGGAGGCCATCGCGCGGCGACGATCGTCGCGGCCGGACTTCGGCGCGGCCAGGTCGCCTCGGACCACGAGCGGCCAGCCGGGGCCCGCGGTCAGCCGCGTGTAGCCCGGTCCGCTGGTCCGCGGGGCCGCCGCGGCTTCGAGCGTGGTGCCCGCGGTGCGCACCGCGCGGGTCGTGGTGCGCGCCAGTGCCCGGTCGAGCGCGTTGGCGGTGGGCGTGCACAGCAACAGGCCGACGCCGGCGGCGCCGGCCGCGGTGAAGGTGCGCCTCGAGATGACGGACATGGCGGTGCCCCCAGTCGTCGCGGATGGATGTCGCGGAAGGACGATGCCGGAAGACGTTAGCCGTGAGGTGAACGTCAGAAAAGGGTAATGCGAAAATTTGTCACGTTCGGCGGAATACCAAAGAAGCCAAGCGGGCTGGTTACGCTGGCCGCTTGGCGAGCGTGGGAGGTGGCCAGGTGGGTGCTTCGGCTTGGTCGGTCCGCGGCCGGTTCGACGGCGATCCGGAAGCGGCGTTGGACGCGATGAAGGCACGCGTCTTCGAGGAGGGCGACTACCTCTGGGAGGAGGACGAACTCGGCCGCCCGGACTCGATCGACGAGCTGTACGAGGTGGAGAGCGTCCAGGAGTCCGGGACCCATTCCGTGCTGGACGTCCACGAGTTCATCAGCGCCACGGGTGAGGACGACTTCGGCACGATCCGGCCCCTGACCGACGCCGAACTCGTGGCGGCCTTCGGTACCGAGGAGCCGTCCGTCGCCGACTTCGACGAACTCGACAAGGCGGGACGGCTGCCGTACGAGCGCCGCCCGCGCTGGAGCGCGAACTGTGCGCTGCTGTACGAGAACGACGTCGCCGTCGAGCTGGCGATCTGGGGTGTCTCCGGGGACTAAAGGTGAGCGCCGGCGGTTGAGGAGTTCGGTCCAGCGGGTCGTGAGTGGCGATTCGGGTTAGAACACGAATCGCCACTCACGACCCACTGGAGCCGAGCTTCGAGCCCGTCCAGGATCACCTCGACGCCCAGCTCGAACAGGTCTTCGCCGCTTTGCGTCGCGAAAGCCGGGCCGAGCCTGCTCACATGGGGATAGGCCGCCAAACGATCGAGAAACGCCTCGTCCGGCTTCCGCGCGGGGAGGGTCTCCACCGAAGTCAGCACGTGTGCCGTGAGCAGTCGCGAGATCCCCGCGGTGTCTTCTTCCGAAAAGCCCGCGTCCAGCAGGATCCGCGCGGTCGTCTCGATATGGCCAAGCCGGTGTGGCCCGGTAGGTGGCCGCTCGCGCAGCAGTGCGGCCGCGTCCCGGTGACGCAGCAGCAGGGCGCGGAACTGGCGAAGCCCGCTCGCGAGCTGTTCGCGCCACGGCAGGTCGCCGTCGATCTCGAACGCGTCGGCGCAGATCGCCTCGGCGACGAGGTCCAGCAGTTCGACGGCGGCCTCAGTGATCTCTATCACGGATAGAGAACGGGGGAAGTGATGCGCTGGACAGCGAAGATCCGCCTGGTCGCGGTGCTGTGCTCGACCGTTTTCATCGTCGGGACGACGCTGCAGAACTACGTGATCATCGATCTGGACCTGATCGAGGCGAGCATGCGGCTCAAGGTGGTGGACACCGCCGGCGCGCCCGCGTATCTCGGCGCGTTGCGGCTGGTGGGCAACGTCTTCATCGTCGGAAACGCGCTCGGCCTGCTGGTGTGGTTCCGCCGGCGGTGGCTGTTCTGGCCGGTGCTCGCGGTCGACGTCGCACAGGCGTTCGGCGTGTACGTCGTGCCGTTCGAAGTGCACCGGGCGGTGATCGCCGAACACGGCTGGCCGGGTGTGCTCCCCTCCCTGATCACCGATGGCGGCGCGGTGATCCTGTCGATCGTGCTGATCGTCGCTTACGTGCGTTCGCGGCGGCTCACGCGGACAGGCGACCCAGTTCGGCTTTGACGGCCTCGACGGCGGCCTTGGTCTCGGCGACCGGGTCGGCGCCGTCGCGGGCGATCCGGCCCAGCGCGTCGACGAGCGCGGTGTTCGCCACCGGAGTCCACAGTGGACCGGCGGCACGGCCGTTCTCCTTGACCAGCTTCGCGGCGTCGGCCGCCGCGGCGACCTTGTCGAGCACACTCAGCCGTGCGGGCAGATGGAACCCGAACCTGGTGGCGAACTCCTGCTGGAAGTCGGTGCGCTCCAGCCACAGCCATTTGACGAAGTCCTTGGCGGCGTTGGGGTTCAGGCTCTTGGAATGCACCATCGCGCTCAACCCGCTGACCGGGACGGACGGCGCGCCCGCCGCGTCGAGCCGAGGGAAGGCCAGGACACCGAAGTCGTCCTTCACCGTGTCCTGGATCTTCGGCAGGTTCCACAGCCAGGTCCACTGCATGGCCGTGAGCCCGTCGATGAACGGGAGCGGATCCGCCCAGTCCGTCGAAGCGCCCAGCAGCAGCGAACCGTTGAGCTCGTGGAGTTTCGCGAACACCGTGGCGGCACGCGGATCGTCGAAGCCGACGGATTTCCCGTCCTTGACGTAGTCGAGCCCGGCCGACCACAGCAGCGGCCCGGCGAGCACCGCCGCGCCCGCGTCGTTGCCGGCGAACAATCCTTTGACGCCGTCCTTGGACAGTTTCTTCGCCGCGTCGACGAGTTCGTCCAGCGTCTGTGGCGGCTGGACCCCGGCCTCCTGCAGGAAACTCTTGCGGTAGAAGAGGACCTGGGTGTCGAGTGCCTGTGGGATCCCGTAGACCTTGCCGTCGACCGTCTGCGCCGCCAGCACCGAGGGGTTGAAATCCCCGCGCACCGGCCCGATCACGTCGTCCAGTGGGACGAGGAGGTTCTGCCGGACGCGGTCGACGGTGACCTGGCCTTCGAAGATGTCGGGGACCGGGCCCGCCTGCAGCGCGGCGTTCAGTTTCGTCTCGTAGTCGTCGGGATTCCACTGCACCGCGACCTTGGACTTCTGGTACGCGGCCGCGTAGCGCGTGACGGCCTCCTGGACGCCGGCCTCGGGATACGGGTGGTACCACTGCGCGAGGTCCACCGGTTTCGGTTTCGGCCTGGTCACGCCGGCGGAGTAGGCCGTCGACGGCGGCGGGTTTCCCGTTTGGACGGTGTTGGATCCGCAGGCGGAGAGCACGGTCGTCCCCGCGAGCGCCAGGAACGTTCGCCTGTTTGTCTTACGCACCGACAAAACCCTTCGCCGAACGCAGTGAAGGCCATCTTCAGGGACCAGCGTCCCTCAAGATGGCCTTCACGGAAGGGCAGGCGCGCGGGAGATTAACCCGTTAGAGCTGACTGACGTCGAGTTTTCCTTCGGAGTGGAACGCCCGCAGCCGCTTCTTGTCGAACTTGCCGACACTGGTCTTCGGGACTTCGTCCACAAAGGTCCAATTCTCCGGGAGCTGCCACTTCGCGACCTTGTCGGACAAGAACTCGCGCAGTTCCTCGGCCGTGGCGCTCTGACCCTCCTTGAGCACGACGGCGACCAGCGGGCGCTCGTCCCACTTCTCGTCGGGGATGCCGACCACGGCCGCCTCGGCCACCGCGGGATGCGCCATCACCTGGTTCTCCAGATCCACCGAGGAGATCCACTCGCCGCCGGACTTGATGACGTCCTTCGCGCGGTCGGTCAGCGTGAGATAGCCGTCCGGGCTGATCTTGCCGACGTCTCCGGTGCGCAGCCAGCCGTCGTGGAACTTCTCCGGGTCGGGCTCGTCACCGCTCGTGCCGCTGTAGTACGACGCCGCGATCCACGGGCCCTGCACTTCGAGCTCGCCGACGCTTTCGTTGTCCCACGGCAGTTCCTCGCCGTTGTCGCCGATCAGCCTGGCGCTGACGGACGCCGGGAACCGGCCCTGGGTGTAGCGGTAGTCCCACGCCTTCTCGCCGGTCGCGGCGGCGGGCGGACGCGCCACGCTGCCCAGCGGTGACGTCTCGGTCATGCCCCAGGCGTGCAGGATCGGTACGCCGTAGCGGTCCTCGAACGCGTGCATCAGCGACGGCGGTGCCGCCGATCCGCCGACGACGACCTCGCGCAGATGCGAGATGTCCTGCGGGTTCGCGTCGAGGTGGGAGAGCAGGCCCTGCCAGATCGTCGGGACGGCGCCGGCGAAGGTCGGCTTCTCGGCCTCGAGCATCTGGGCGATGGGCGCGGGCTGGAGGAAGCGATCCGGCATCAGTAGCGAGGCGCCGACCATCATCGCCGCGTACGGCATGCCCCACGCCATCGCGTGGAACATCGGGACGATCGCGAGGGCCTTGTCGTGCTGGGCCAGCCGCATGCTGTCGGACATCGTGACCTGCATGGAGTGCAGCCAGATCGACCGGTGGGAGTACGCGACGCCCTTCGGGTCACCCGTGGTGCCCGACGTGTAACACATCGCGGCGGCCGAACGCTCGTCCACTTCGGGCCAGTCGAAGGTGTCCGGCTGGCCGGCCAGCAACTCGGCGTAGGAGTGCACCTGGACGCCGTCCGGCGCCCGGAGGGTGGAGGCGTCGCCGTTGGCCACGATGACGTGACGCACGGTCTTCAGCTCGGGCAGCTGCTTGGCCAGCAGCGGGACGAGCGTGCCGTCGACGATGACGACCTGGTCCTCGGCGTGGTTGGCGACGAAGACGAGCTGTTCCGGGAACAGCCGGATGTTCAGCGTGTGCAGCACCGCGCCCATGGCCGGGATGGCCAGATAGGCGGCCATGTGCTCCGCGTTGTTCCACATGAAGGTGCCGACGCGCTGGTCGCCGGTGACACCGAGGCTCCGGAGCGCGTTCGCGAGCTTCGCGGCGTGTTTGCCGAGCTCGCCATAGGTCTCGCGGCGGGCTTCTGAACCGGTCCAGGTGATGACTTCGCTCTCGGAGTGCACCGTGGTGCCGTGGCGGAGCAGCCTGCCCAGTGACAGCTGCCCGTCCTGCATCGTGCTCAACATCGCGTACTCCCGTGGTGCTCGTTCTCCGGTGAACTGGGGTTGCGCCGACTCTAATCCGGGAGGGGTGAACCGGTCAGTAACATCGCAGGCAACCGTTCGGTCACAGTGTCGCGCTAACGGGTGTTCGCCGGTTCGGGCCAAGATCCTCAATAATTCGTATTTTTCGTGCCATGAAACGAAAAATGGCCGACTGTGCGAAGTGATGACATCGCTCATAAGGGTGATGAACGCGGGCGAATCGCCGCTCGAACGGCGTGTTTCCGCAGGCTGGGGCGGGTTGCCCGCGGCGTGGTCGAGGGGTAATAAGTGCGTGTCGGTTTCACGGCCGAGGAACGGGTGGCGTTTACTGGAGCCGTGGTACAGAGACGGCTGGCCAGCGCTTGCTCTTGCAAGCATGGTTTAAAGGCCGTCGGCCGCGAAAGCGGAGACCTGAGATGAAAGGACTACTACGTTGGCTCTGCCCACGTTGACTCCGGAGCAGCGCGCCGATGCCCTCGCCAAGGCGGCTGAGGCTCGCAAAGCGCGCTCCGAGCTGCTTGCGTCGATCAAGTCCGGCAAGGAGAGCATCGACAAGGTGCTCAAGCAGGCCAAGGAGAACAAGACCATCGGCAAGACGAAGGTCACGCAGCTGCTGAAGGCCGTGCCCGGCCTGGGCGCGGTCAAGGTCGCCGCCCTGCTGGAGCAGGCCGGGATCGACCCGGACCGGCGTGCCGCCGGCCTGGGCGAGCGGCAGCGCGAGGCCCTTCTCGAGGCGCTGAAGTAACGCTTCCGCCCAGGTCACGGGCTGTCCGGGGGAAGGTGTTGCCTGAGAGGCTGTTGCCCGGGCAACACTTTCCCCTGGTCTCAGCCGGAGCCTGGGACGCTGGTGGGGTGACGACCAGTACCGCACCGGCGACCCCGGCAGACCTGGCCGCCCGCTACGAGCGGGGCGACTTCCTCCTGGCCACGGCACGGCACGCGCTCCTCGCGAGCGGGGCCGTGGCCACCGCGACCGAGACCGAGCCGTCGCGGCTGTCCCGGGTGCTCCCCGGGCTGTTCACCGACTCGGGCGCGTCGATCGCGGTCGGTGTGCTGCCGTTCGACACCACCTCGATGCCGGGGCATCTGGTCTTGCCCCGTGCGATCCATCGCGCGTCTTCCGACCACGCGACCGTCCCGCCGCGCACCGCGCTTCCCCGGCCGGTCAAGGTCTCTCCCGTGCCCGAACCCGAGGCGCATCTGGCCGCCGTCCGCGCGGCCGTCTCCGCGCTGAGCGACCGTGACCTGCGCAAAGTCGTCCTCGCCCGAGCGCTCGACCTCGACTTCGAGGAGGCCGTCCCGGTCGCCGAGGTCGTCCGGAACCTGGCGAACGGGAACCCCCGGCACACCACCTACGCCGCGCAGCTGCCCGGCGGCCGCACGCTGGTCGGCGCCACTCCCGAACTCCTGCTTTCCCGCACCGGCGGCGCCGTGGTGTCCCGCCCGCATGCCGGGTCGATGCCCCGTTCCGCGGACCCGGCGATCGACAAGGCGAACGGTGAGGCGCTGCTGGCGTCCGAAAAGGACCACGTCGAACACGCCGTCGTGGTGGAGTCCGTCGTCGAGATCCTGCGGCCGTTCTGCCGTACCCTCGACGTCCGCGGCCCGGAACTCGTCTCGACCCCGGCGATCTGGCACCTCTCGACCACCGTCACCGGCGAGCTGATCGACGAGGACGTCACCGCGCTGGACCTCGCCGCCGCGCTGCATCCGACCCCCGCGGTCTGCGGCACGCCGACCGGGGCCGCGCGCTCACTGGTCCAGGAGCTGGAGCCGTTCGATCGCGAGTACTACGCGGGTGCCGTCGGCTGGGTCGACGCGGCGGGGGACGGCGAATGGGCCGTCGGGATCCGGTGCGCGGAAATCGCCGACACCTCCATGCGGCTGTACGCCGGCGGCGGCATCGTGCCCGCCTCCGACCCCCGGACCGAGCTCGACGAGACCTCGGCGAAGTTCCGCACCCTGCTGGCCGCCATGGGCCTGGAGATCTGACGCGTTTCGTCCTCTGAATGCGGTACTTGCACGCGCAACTACCGCATTCAGAGGACGAAACGCGTGGAGTCAGAGGGGCGCGAAGTCTTCGGTTACCGCGATGTCGTCCGAGGTCAGCAGCGCGACGGCGGCCCGGTAGCCCTCGGCCGCCTTCAGGTCCGCGAGGCGGGTCCGGTCCGGGTCGAGGGCCTGATGGCTCGACCGCACCAGCCGCGCCTGCTCGCCGTGGCCGGAGAACGTGATGCTCTGCAGCGGGATCTTGAGGCCCTTCCCGGTGGCCTTCATGACGGCTTCCTTGCGCGTCCAGTAGGTGAAGAACGCCGTCGTGCGCTCGTCGTCGGACAGCCCGGAGATCGCGGCCAGCTCCGTGGGGGTCAGCGCGTACTCCATGAGCGAGTCCTCGGCCCGCCTGGTGGCCGTCTCGACGTCGAGGCCGACCGGCGTCCCCGCGGTGGCCGCGACGCCGATGAGGTCGCCGGAATGCGAGATCGACAGCATCAGCGGCGCGCCGGGGATCCGGGGTCGTCCGTGCGGTTTGCCGCAGTCGTCACAGGTCGCGTCGAAGCTCACGTCCTCGACGGCCATGCCGAGCCGCTCGGCGGCGACCGTCTTGGCCAAGACCCTGCCTGTCAGGAACCGGCGTTTGTCGATGTCCTGGCGGTAGTTTCCGTACCGGCCCTGCTCCAGCTCGTCGAGCAGGGCCAGGAACCGGGGTTCGGCGGGCAGGGGCGGGGACCAGCGGACCGCACATTCGATCACGTCTCCCTTTTTACCCGATCCCGCACCGGATCACTCGGGTGTTCGTCGAGCAGCGTCGCCTCGTCGAACGGTGATCGGCCGTTCAGGGTCCGATCCAGCTGCTCGCGGTCGATCTCATTGGTCCAAGTGCCGATCAGCACGGTCGCGACGGCGTTGCCCGCGAAGTTCGTCAGCGCGCGGGCCTCGGACATGAACCGGTCGATGCCGACGATGAACCCGACGCCGTCCACCAGCTCCGGCCGGTGCGAGGACAGCCCGCCCGCCAGCGTCGCGAGCCCCGCGCCGGTGACCCCTGCCGCGCCCTTCGACGCGATGATCATGAACACCAGCAAGGAGATCTGCTCGCCGATGGTCAGTGGTTTGTCGAGTGCGTCCGCGATGAAGATGGACGCCATCGTCAGGTAGATGGCGGTGCCGTCGAGGTTGAACGAGTACCCGGTCGGCACGGTGATTCCGACGACCGGTTTGGAGACGCCCGCGTGCTCCATCTTCGCGATCAGCCGCGGCAGCGCCGACTCCGACGACGACGTCGACAGGATCAGCAGGAACTCGCGGCCGAGGTACTTCAGCAGCTTGAAGATGTTGACCCTGGCGAGCAGGCCGAGGATCAGCCCGAGTACCACGAACACGAACAACGCGCAGGTGATGTAGAAGCCGAGCATGATCACCGCGAGACTCTGCAGCGCCTTCCAGCCGGTCTCGCCGACGACCGCGGCGATCGCGCCGAACGCGCCGACCGGGGCAGCCCACATGATCATCGCCAGGATCCGGAACACGAGCCGCTGGATGTGCTCGATGCCGCGGCGGATCGGCTCGCCCTTCGTGCCCAGTTTCTGCAGCGCGAACCCGGCGAGCAGCGCGACCAGCAGCGTCTGCAGCACCTCGCCTTCGGTGAACGCCGAGACCAGCGTCTTCGGGATGATCCCGAGCAGGAAGTCGACGGTGCCCTCGCTCTTGGCGATCTGGCCCTGTCCCTTTTCGGCGATCTCGGGGGTCAGGTGCAGTCCGGTGCCCGGCTGGAGGAGGTTGCCGACGACCAGGCCGATGACCAGCGCGACCGTCGACATGACCAGGAAGTACCCGAGCGCGAGCCCGCCGACGCGGCCGACCTTCGCGGCCTTCGCCACCGAGCCGACGCCGAGCGCGATCGTGCAGAAGATGATCGGCGAGATCATCATCTTGATCAGGTTCACGAACCCGGTCCCGAGCGGCTTCAGTTCCTTGCCGACCTCGGGGAACAGGATGCCGACCGCGATGCCGAGCGCCACCGCCGCGATGACGGCGATGTAGAGGTAATGGGTGCGGTCACGCTTCGCCGCTGGTGCTTCCGTGCTCATTGGTGCCCTTCGACGAGATGGGGACAGGTCGCGAAAACTTATGACAACTCCTCGGCGAACGACAATCGAAGCGGTACGCTTGAGCTAAGCGAGCGCTTAGTCACTGTCGAACAGGAGCGGGCTGACCATGGATTTCTCTCTGAGCGTCGAGGAACGCGAGGTGCGCGACTGGGTCCGCACGTTCGTCCAGCGCGACCTCATGCCGCGTGAGCAGGAGGTGCTGCGCCGCGAACGCGCCGGTCAGCCCGGCCTGACCGCCGACGAGCTGCGCGAACTGCAGCTGAAGGCCAAGGAATCCGGCTTCTGGGGGGTGCAGACGCCCGAGGAGTACGGCGGCATGGGCCTGTCCGCGGTGATGACCGCGCTGCTGGAGGCCGAACTCGGCCGCACGTTCGTGCCGTTCCGCTTCGGCGGCGCCGCGGACAACATCCTCTACTACGCCAACGACGAGCAGAAGGAGCGCTACCTGCTCCCGACGATCTCGGGCGAACGCAAGTCGTGCTTCGCGATCACGGAGCCGGGCGCCGGCTCGGACGCCAAGGCCATCCGGACCTCCGCCCGCAAGGACGGCACCGACTGGGTCATCAACGGCGAGAAGACGTTCATCACCGGCGGCAACGAGGCCGACTTCGTGATGGTCTTCGCGATCACCGACCCCGAGAAGGGCGCGAACGGCGGTGTCACCTGCTTTCTCGTCGACCGCGACGCCGGCTGGAAGTCCGAATACATCGACACCATGGGTGAATGGGGCCCGGCGTCGCTGGTCTTCGAGGACGTCCGCGTGCCGGAGACGCAGATCCTCGGCGAGCTCGGCCACGGTTTCGACCTGGCCATGCAGTGGATCGGCGCCGGCCGCTACCTGCTGCCCGCCCGCGCGATCGGCTCCTGCGAGCGGCTGATCTCCATGGCCATCGAGCACGCGAACACGCGGGAGACGTTCGGGCAGAAGATCGCCGAGCGCCAGGCCATCCAGTGGATGATCGCGGACTCCGGCACCGAGCTGGAGGCCCTGCGCTGGCTGGTGCTGCACGCCGCCTGGCAGGTCGACCAGAAGCTGGACTCGCGGCACGCGCAGTCGATGGCGAAGCTGTACGGCGGCGTGAAGGCGAATGAGATCGTCGACCGCGTCCTGCAGATCCACGGCGGGATGGGTTACACGCGGGAGCTGCCGGTCGAGCGGTGGTACCGCGAACTGCGGCTGCTGCGGATCTACGAGGGCACCGACGAGATCCAGCGCCGGACCATCGCGCGCAACCTGCTCAAGGGGCACGTCAAGGTCGGCGGCACCTTAGGCTGACAGTGCCTGGCACTGCCTAACGGCCGTACATGCCGTGAAGGCCTCCTTCCCTACCTTGAGCGTAGGGAAGGAGGCCTTCACGGACTTTCTCTAGTCCTCGTCCTTCTGGTTCCGCATCGCGATCGGGACCCCGGCCAGGTCCTCTTCGTTGCAGAGAAGTTTCACGTCGTAGTACGGCGAACCCTTGCGGTCGTCGTAGTCGAGATGGACGGCCAGCACATCGACCGGTTCCCCGAGCCACTCCTGAGCCTGGCGTAGCCATGTCGCGCACCGTTCGAGCGCCGTGGGCAGGTCGTCGTCGCGGAAGCCCACCGGGCGGTAGGGGACGTCCTGCACCTGATCACGGGGGTTCGAAGGCACCGGCAACGCCGGCGAGAGACCCGAGTCGTCCAGTTCGAGTTGGATCGTTTGCTCAGTCACCCTTCGAGCGTCCCCCAGAGAAGCCGTCTGAGCAAGGCGTAGGGGGTATGAGTCGCCGCTAAACGGGCACTCGCCACACTCCCGAGACCACTTCACGGCAGTTTTGCAACGCCGTGACGTCCAGCCGGCCTTCGCAGGCGAGCGCCCGCAGCGCCAGCTCCGCGTAATGCGCGGCCAGCTGATCCAGGGTGAGCGGCCCCGACGGCGAATACCAGCGCGCGACCCCGCTGCACATCTCCACCAGCGCGAGCCGGGTCACCGAAGGCTGGTCGGTGTGGAAAGCGCCCGCCGCGACACCGTCCTCGATGGCGTCCGCCCACAGTCTTTCGTAGGCGTCGCGCAGTCCCACCACTTCGGCCCTGGCACCCGCGGTGAGCGCGTGGACCTCGTTGTCCACCACGCGGGTGTCATCCGGCTGGATGGCGTGCGCGAGCACGTGCAGCGCCACCAGGGAGCCGAGCCGCGACACGGGATCGGTGAGTCCGGCGGTCGCCCGCTCGGCCGCGTCGAGCAGGCGCCGCAGCGACTCGTTCATGATGGCGACCAGCAGATCCTCTTTGGTGCCCATGTAGTGGTACAGGCTGGCGGACGACAGCTCCGCCTCCTGCGCCAGATCCCGGATGCCGGTGCCGTGGAACCCCTTGGCGGCGAACAGTTTCACCGCCGCCTGCCGGACTCTCTCCCGGGTGCTCACAACCATGTCCCGGTGGTCCTGTCCCACGAACCGGCGCGGAGGTCGCCCGCCTTCTTCAGCTCGCCCTTCGCGACCCGTTCGGACGGCGTCATCGGCAGCTCCGCCGCGATGGCCCAGAACCGGGGAACCTTGAAGTAGGCCAGTTTCGTCGAACAGAACTCCGCCAGCTCGGCAGGCTCGCACCGGTGCCGCTCGTTCTCGTCGAGGACGATGTACGCCTTGACCTCCTCGCCGCGGATGTCGTCCGGCACCGCGATGACGGCGGCGAGCTTGACCGCGGGATGCAGCTGCAGCGCCCGTTCGACCTCGTCCGCGGAGATGTTCTCGCCGCTGCGGCGGATCATGTCCTTGGTGCGGCCCACGTAGTACACGCGGCCTTCGGCGTCCATTGTGGCCAGGTCGCCGGTGTGGAACCAGCCGCCGTCGAAGGCGCGCCTGGTCGCTTCGGGATCGTCGTGGTAGCCGTGCATCAGGCCGACCCCGCGGATCAGCAGCTCACCGGTTTCCCCGCGCGGCAGCGGTTTCCCGTCCTCGCCGGCGATCATCACCTCGCGGGCGGGCGTCGGCCTGCCGAGGCAGCCGGTGCCGACGGTCTCCTCGTGATCCGCCGGGTACATCCGGATGTCGCCGCCGGTCTCGGTCATGCCGAAGGCCTCGTACCACGGCGCGCCCCAGCGTGCTTCGAGCGCGGCGTGCAGGTCGCGCGGGATGGCCGAAGCGCAGATCGCGCGCACCTGGTGTGCCTTGTCCAGCTCGCTTTCCGGCTGCCGCAGCAGGAGGGTGGGCATCAGGCCGAGGCAGTAGAACCAGGTGACGCCGTGTTCGCGGATCTTGTCCCAGAACGTCGACGGGTGGAAGCGGTCGAGCACCACCAGGGTCGCGCCGCCCGCGAGCCCCAGCGCGACGTTCCACTGTGGATCTATGTAGTGGAACGGTTGCGCGGTCAGGATGACGTCGTCCGTGCCGACCGACGGGTAGTCCGTGGCCAGGCCGATCGCGAGTGTCGTCCAATACCGGTTCGGCAGTACGCAGCCCTTGGGTGCGCCCGTGGTTCCCGAGGTGTACTGGATGTTGACCGGCCGTTCGGCTTCGCTCGTGAAGGCCGGGGCGGCACCGGAACCGGCGAGTTCGCCGGGTGTGAGCACGCGTTCCAGCGAGGTCTCCGGCGCGATCTTGTTCAGCAGCTCCAGGAATTCCTCGGCGGCCACGGCGAACCTGGCGCCCGAGTGCCGGAGCACGTGGGCGCCGTCGAACTCGCGGTACCCGGTGTTGACCGGGACGAGCACCCCGCCGATCCTGGCCAAGGCCAGCCACAGCAACGGGAACTCGGGCTGGTTGCGCAGCATCACCGCGACCCGGTCACCCGGTTCCACGCCGAGTTCCAGCAGCGCGCGGGCGAACTCGGTGCTGCGCGCGTCGACGTCGGCGAATGTGAAGCTTTCACCGGTGGAGTCGAAGATCCACGCCGTCTTGTCCGGCCAGAGCGCGGCTGCCCTGGTGGTCAGTCCGAGGAGGGTGTCGATTCCGGCGAACGAGGTCATGCCCGGCTCCGGAAAGCCTCGGCCGAGGCGGCGACCTCGGCGGAGTGCTCGGTGATCAGCGCGTGGCTGACTTCGAGTTCGAGGGCCGCGTCGAGGGAGCTGTCGATGCCGGAATCGAGGGCGCGTTTGGCCATCGTGGCCGCGGCCGCCGGATGCGCGGCGATCTTGGCCGCCCAGGCGAGGGCGGTGTCCATCAGATCGTCGACGGGCAGGGCGGCGTTGACCAGGCCGAGTCCGGCCGCTTCGGCGCCGCTCACGCGCTCGCCCAGCAGCAGGAGTTCCTTGGCCTTCAGCGGGCCGACCAGCAGTGGCAGCAACCGCGAGGCCGCGCCCGTGACGCTCAGGCCCAAGGAGACCTCGGGGAAGGCGAACACCGCGTCTTCGGCGGCGAGGATCAGGTCGCAGCCCATCGCGAACTCGGCGCCCGCGCCGATCGCGTAGCCGTGGACCGCGGCGATGACGGGCTGGCGCAGTCCGCGAAGACGGCGCGTCACGTCCTGTAGCCGGTCGAGTCGCGGGCGTGAATCACCCGGCGGGGTGGGCTCCTTGAGGTCGTGACCGGCGCAGAACGCCCTTCCCCGGCCGGCCAGCACGACGGCGCGCGCGTCCGATTTGGCGGCCGCGTCGAGCGCCTCCAGCAGGTCGTCGACCAGTTCGGCGACCACCGCGTTGAGCCGCTCCGGGCGGTTCAGCCAGATCACGGCGATGCCGTCGTCGAGTGCGTAGTCCACGGTGCTCATGACGCCGAGCCTAGACGACCGATCGATCGATCGATAGAGTCGAATCCATGCGGGTCGACACGGTCTACGAGAACGCCCGGTTCCTCACCGGAACAGAGGAATCCGCATCGCTTGCGGTGCTGAACGGGCGGATTGTCGCGTCGGGCGACGACGCCGCCGCGCTTTCCGCGAAACGTCGCGTGGATCTCGGCGGGTCGGTGGTCGTGCCCGGATTCCACGACGCGCACAACCACATGGCCTGGTTCGGCATGGCCCTCGACGACGTCGCGCTTTCGGATTGCCGCAGTGTCGACGAGGTGTACGACGCCGTCGCGCGGCGCGCGGCCGAGACGCCGCCGGGCGGCTGGATCATCGGCAGCGGTTACGACCAGAACAAGCTCGTGGGCGGCCATCCGACGAGGCAGGGGCTCGATCGCGCCGCCCCTGGCCACCTCGTGCGGCTCAAGCACACTTCCGGGCATATGACCGTGGTCAACTCCGCGGTACTGGAGCGCCTGGACCTGGGGAACGTGCCCGTGGGCGGCGACGTCGTCCGCGACGAGGACGGTTCGCCGACCGGTCTCCTGCGGGAGCAGGCCCAGCTCATGCTGCGGCCGCTGACCTACCCGACGCCGGTGGAGCGGGTCGTCCGCGGGCTGGACAGGGCGGGCGAGCGGTATCTGGCCGAGGGGATCACGAGTGTCCAGGAGGCCGGGATCGGCGGGGGTCTCGTGGGGGAGACCCCCGCCGAACTCGCCGCGTACCAGCTGGCGCGCGAACGCGGGGTGTTGCGCGTGCGGAGCACGGTGATGGTCGCGGCGAGCGTGCTCCACGACCTCGATGCGGGTGCGGGCTTCGGTCTGGACCTGGGGATGCGCACCGGGTTCGGCGACGAATGGCTGCGGATCGGCGCGATGAAGCTGTTCGCCGACGGATCACTGATCGGCCGGACCTGCGCGATGCACGAGCCGTTCGCGGGCGAGCCGGACAACGTCGGCTACTTCCAGGTGCCCGAGGACGAGATCGCGCGGACGATCGCAGCCGCGCACAAGGCGGGCTGGCAGATCGCGACGCACGCCATCGGCGACCGCGCGATCACCGTCGTCCTCGACGCCTACGAAGCCGCGCTCAAGGCCGACCCGCGGCCCGACCACCGGCACCGCATCGAGCACTGCGCGGTGCTGCGGCCCGGGGAGCTGAAGCGGCTGGCGTCGCTGGGGCTGGTCGCGTCGCCGCAGGGCCGGTTCGTCAACGAGATCGGCGACGGCATGCGGGCCGCGCTGGGACCCGAGCGCGAACCGTGGTGCTACCGGCTCAAGAGCCTGCTCGACGCGGGCTGCGTGCTCCCGGCCAGCTCGGACCGCCCCGTCGTCGAGGGCGCGCCGCTGCTCGCGCTGGCCGACATGGTGCGGCGGAAGACCGCGTCCGGTGTCGTGCTGGGTCCCGATGAGCGGCTCACGCCGGCCGAAGCCCTGCGCGCGTACACGTACGGATCCGCGTACGCGGCTTTCGCCGAGAAGGACCTGGGCACGCTGGAGGTCGGCAAGCTCGCGGACTTCGCCGTCCTCTCGGCCGACCCGACCGACGAGTCCACTTTGGATTCGATCCACGTCGTCGCCACCGCCGTCGGCGGCGACATCGTCTACGAACGGAGCTGAGACCCATGCCGGTACGGGACGCGGTCGCGGACGACATCGAGGAGATCTGCGCGCTCATCGAGGAGCACGCGGTCTACGAGGACAAACACGATCTGAAGCTCGACAGGCAGGAGATGGCCGGGTTCCTCTTCGGACCCGACCCGAAGGCCTGGGTGCTGCTGGCCACCCCTCCGGGTGAACCGGGCAAGATCGCGGGCTTCGCCTTCTGCAGCTGGAACTTCTCCACCTGGGAGGCCCGGCCGGGGATCTGGCTCGACGACCTCTTCGTGCGCCCGGAACACCGCCGCTTCGGCCTCGGGCGGGAGCTGCTCGACGAGCTGAGCGCGCGGACGCCCGGCCGGGTCGAATGGGACATGCAGGAGGGCAACGAGAAGGGCGAGGCGTTCTACGCCCAGCTCGGCGCCGAACCCGTCCCCGGCTGGATCCGGTACCGCTGGCGACCCCACGCTGGGTGAGTCGCACGGGAGCGGCAAGCCGTAAACTCGCACCCATGGGTGAAGGGGCAAGCCGCAGGTCGTCGTCCGTGGAGGACTACGTCCGGGTGATCTACGGGCTGGTGGAACGCGGCGAGGCCGTCACCAACACGTCGCTGGCCGGACGGCTGGAGGTCAGCCCGTCGTCGGCGTCCGGCATGGTCACCAAGCTGTCCCAGCTCGGGCTGGTCGCGCACGTCCCGTACCGGGGGATCGAGCTGACCACAGACGGCAGGCTGCTCGCCCGCTCCGTGCTCCGCCGCCACCGGCTGATCGAGACCTACCTGGTGTCCGAACTCGGCTACACCTGGGACGAGGTCCACGCCGAGGCCGACGCGCTCGAACACGCGGTGTCGGACAGGCTCGTCGAGCGGATCGCCGCGAAGCTCGGCAACCCGGTGCGCGACCCGCACGGCGACCCCATCCCCGCGCCCGACGGCAGCGTCGAGGAGATGCCGATGCGCATCCTCGACGACCTCCCGCCCGGCGCGGTCGGCGAGATCGTCCGCGTCTGGGACACCGATCCGGAGCTCCTGCGCTACCTCACCGAGCACTCCATCGGCCTCGGCGAGCGGATCGAGGTCGTCGAGCGCCAGCCGTTCGGCGGCCCGATGGTGGTCAAGGTCGGCTCGCCCCCGGACGCGGCGACACACGCCATCGGCAAGGAGATCGCGCAGGCGCTGTCGGTCGCGCTGCGCTGAGCCCGTGTCCACTGTGGACGCGTATCGGCGGGGCGCATGTAGGGAATTTTCCCTACGTCTCTGCATAATTACGTCACCCGCCTGCCACGCCGATAGGTGATCCAAGACCCTTCCGATCATGTGATCCCGCGCCTAGGCTGCGCTATTCCGGGTGGCTAGCGAGCGTGCGAAGGCGATGAAGATGACCGGTCAGCGGACACACACCATCGACCGGGGGGTGGCGGAAGGACGTGAACTCAGGCGGCTGCTGGAGACGGGGCCGTTCGCGGACGCCCTCAGGGCGGCGATCAGGGCGCGGGGGCTCGGTCTCGATCGGATCCGGTACCGGCTCAGAGGGCGGGGGTGCTCGGTCAGTCTCGCGACACTGAGCCACTGGCAGTCCGGCCGCTGCCGTCCGGAACGGCCGGAATCCCTGCTGGTGCTCAAGAATCTCGAGGAGGTCCTCGGGGTGCCGCCGGAGTCCCTGTCACGGCTTCTGGGGCCGCCGCGAGGGCGGGCGGCCCGGTGTACGGTGCCCGGCGAGGGCATCGTGATGCGGCGAGGCCGGGACACGTAGGGAGTGCGGGTGCGGGCGGTCGTCTTCGAGGAGTTCGGGGTGCTGCCCGAGGTACGCGAGGTGCCGGATCCGGTCGCGCCGCCGGGCGGGGTGGTGATCGCCGTCGAGGCGACCGGGGTGTGCCGCAGCGACTGGCACTCCTGGCAGGGGCACGACACGTCGGTGAAGCTGCCGCACGTCGCCGGGCACGAACTCGCCGGCCGGATCGCGTCGCTCGGCGAGGGCGTACGCGGCTGGTCGGAGGGCGACCGGGTGACGGTGCCGTTCGTCTGCGCCTGTGGCACCTGCGCCCAGTGCGCGGCCGGTGACCAGCAGATCTGCGACCGCGAGTTCCAGCCGGGCGCGACCCACTGGGGCTCGTTCGCCGAGTACGTCGCCATCGAAAACGCCGAGGTCAACCTCGTGGCACTGCCCGACTCGCTGACGTGCGCAGAAGCGGCGGCGCTGGGCTGCCGGTTCGGGACGGCGTTCCGGGCCGTGCTGCGCCAGGGCGGGGTCCGGCCGGGTCAGCGGGTCGCGGTCTACGGCTGCGGCGGGGTCGGCGTCTCGGCGATCCTGCTGGCCGTCGCGGCCGGTGCGTCGGTCGTCGCTGTCGACCCGTCTCCGCAGGCCAGGGCGCTGGCTGTGCGGATGGGGGCTTCTTCGGCCGTCGATCCGTCCGCGTTCGAAGGCCATGAAGCCGTCGCCGCGCACGTCCGCGACCTGACCGGCGGCGGCGCGCACGTCTCCCTCGACTGCCTCGGTTCGCCGACCACCTGTGCCGCCTCGATCGGCAGCCTCCGGAAGCGGGGACGGCACGTTCAGGCAGGGCTGATGCCGCCCGCGCAGGGCGTCGCGCCGATCCCGATGCACCGGGTGATCGGCGGGGAGCTGGAGATCGTCGGCATCCACGGGCTGCAAGCGCACGAGTACCCCGAGATGCTGCGAGTCGTGGAGACGGCCGGGATCGACCTCGAGGGCATGATCGGCAATCGGGTCGGCCTCGACGACGTCCCCGCCGTGCTGGCGGAGATGAACGACCCGGTGCCCGCGCGAGCTGGGGTGACGGTGGTCGAATTCACACGGTGACCGGGTGAACACACTGCGGTCAACCGGCCGATCGGAGTAGTCCGAAAGGTGGCTTCTCCCGGCCCTTTGTGGCAGCTTCCTTGGCCGTGACAGTCATGGGTGCTCCGTCCCTGCCGCGGTTCGGCCGATCCGTGCTGCGCCGGTTCGTCGCGGCGGGTGTCCTGGTGCGGGGCCACCGGATCGTCGGCGCGCGCCCTGGCAAACTCGACGCGTGGACGCGCTGATCCCTCGCCCGCGTACCGAAGTCGCGCCCGGTGCGGTGCATGTTCCCGACTGGCTCGACCTCGACGAGCAACGCCGCCTGGTCGAAGCGTGCCGGGGCTGGCGTGGCTACCGCCGGACGCGGCTGCCGAACGGCGGCGTCATGTCGGTGCGGACGGTCTGCCTCGGCTGGCACTGGCACCCGTACCGGTATTCGAAGGTGACCGCGGACGGCTCCCCGGTGCTGCCGTTTCCTTCGTGGCTGGGCGATCTCGGGCGGCGGGCCGTTTCGTCCGCTTATGGTCCGTCGTCGTACGAGCCGGACATCGCGCTGGTGAACTTCTACGACTCCGCCGCGAAGATGGGGCTGCACCAGGACAAGGACGAGGCGTCGTTGGAGCCCGTCGTTTCGCTGAGCCTCGGGGACGCTTGTGTCTTCCGGTTCGGGAACACGGTCGACCGTGGGCGGCCGTATACGGACGTGGATCTGCGGTCGGGGGACCTGTTCGTGTTCGGCGGGGAGTCGCGGCTGGCCTTCCACGGGGTGCCTCGGATCTTGCCGGGGACCGCTGATCCGGCGCTGGGGCTGGTGGGGCGGTTGAACATCACTTTGCGGGTTTCAGGACTCGGGAGTGGTAAGGACGGTCCGTGAAGGCCTCCTTGCCTACCTTGAGGGTAGGCAAGGAGGCCTTCACGGACCTTGGTGACCTCCACGCGCAGGGGGCCTCAGGAGGGCAAGCGCTGGTACCGAGCCGGTCAAGCCTCGTGAGTGGTAAGGACGGTTCTAACCGTCCTTACCACTCACGAGAGCCGGAACCGCACCCGCTGCCCCGGCCGCACCTGCGCGGCCAGATCCAGATCCGCTTCCTCCACCACCGCGATCACCGGGTAGCCCCCGGTCACCGGATGGTCGGCCAGGAACAGGATCGGCTGCCCCGAAGGAGGGACCTGCAACGCGCCCGGCACAGCCGCCTCGGGCGGCAGCTCGCCACTTCGCGCCCGCGACAGCACGGGACCCTCGAGCCGTACGCCCACCCGATCGACGTCGGACGTGGCGACGTAACCGGAAGAGACCAAAGTGGACAGTGCGGCGGGGGTGAACCAGGAAACCCGAGGGCCGGCGCTGATCCGCAGAACCGGGACGTCGGGCAAGGGAGCGCGAGGGGCGAGATCCACCCCGGGATGGGCCTGTACCTCCTGGCCCACCGGCAAGGTCATCCCCGACGAAAGCACGGGCGGGCCGAGTCTGCCCAGGGTGTCGGTCGCCCGCGCGCCCAGTACCGGAGGGACGTCGATGCCGCCACGCACCGCGACATAGCAACGCAAACCGTGAGAAGCCATGCCGAGCACGAGTTCGTCGCCGGGGCCGACCGGGATCGGCGAGTCCGAGCCGAAAGCCCGTCCGCCGACGGTGACCGAGCAGGGCGCGCCGGTGACGGCGATGGTCGCCGGAGCCGGGAACCGCAGGACGAGACCGCCCAGAACGCACTCCAGGGCCGCGTGGCTCTCGGGGTTGCCGACCAGCCGGTTCGCCAGCCGCAGCGAACCGCGGTCGGCGGCGCCGGACCGGCCGACGCCGATCGCGGCCAGGCCGGGCCGCCCGAGATCCTGCACGGTGGCGAAAACCCCGGGCCGGACCACTTCGATCTTCGCGGTCATGAAGTGAACCGGATCCTGGTTCCGGGCGCCAGCAGGTTCGGCGGCTCCCGCTCGACGTCCCACACCGGCAGCGTGGTCCGCCCGATCAGCTGCCAGCCGCCGGGCGAGGCGTTCGGGTACACCGCCGTGTATTCGCCCGCGATCGCGACCGACCCGGCGGGGACCCGCGTGCGCGGGCTCGTCCGGCGCGGCAGGTGCAGCGCCGGGTCGAGCCCGGTCAGGTAGGCGAATCCGGGAGCGAAGCCGCAGAACGCCGAGACGTACGTCCCGTCCTCGTGCCGCCGGACCACCGCTTCCGCCGACATGCCGGCGGCGGCCGCGACGTCGGCGAGGTCCGGGCCGTCGTAGCGCACCGGCACGACGATCTCGGCGGCCTCGCGCGGTTCGACGTCCACTCCTGCCCGGCCGAGGACGTCGCCGGCGAGCCGGTCGTGATGGGTCCGGCCGGGGTCGAACCGGATGAGCAGGGTCCGCGCGGCGGGGACCAGCTCGACGACGCCGTCCGGCGGGTCCTGCTCCAGAGACGCGTGCAGCCCGAGCACCTCCGACGGATCGTCGAAGTCGACCATGGCCGCACGCGCCCCATAGGGCAGCAGTCGCATCAGGCGGCCTCGATGAAGGGTCCGATGTGGACACCGGAGGCGTTGAGCCCCGCGCGGATCCGCCGCGCCAGTTCGACGGCGCCGGGCGTGTCGCCGTGCACGCACAGCGAATGCGGCTGAAGAGCCAGCTCGGTCCCGTCGGCGGCGACGACCTTGCCGGTGGTCGCCATCGCGACCGCGCGTTCGGCCACCTCGTCGGCGTCGTGGAGAACGGCGCCGGGCAGTTTCCGCGAGACCAGAAGGCCTTCGGGCGTGTACGCGCGGTCCGCGAACGCCTCGGCGTACGCGGGGGGCCCGGCCTGTTCGGCCTGCTTGGCCATTTCCGATTCAGGCGGGCACAGCAGCGCGAGCTCGGGGTGGAATCGCCGGATCCCTTCGACCACCGCGGCCGCCTGCTCCGGATCCACCGCGGCCGTGTTGTACAACGCCCCGTGCGGTTTGACGTACCGCACCCGCGAGCCCGCCGCGCGGGCGAACGCGTCCAGCGCGCCGATCTGGTAGAGCACGTCGTCAGCCAGGTCGGCGGGGGCGACGTCCATCGCCCGCCGCCCGAATCCGGCGAGATCGCGGTAGGCGACGTGGGCGCCGATGACGACACCGCGCTCCGCCGCGCGCTCGCAGACGCGCCGCATCACCGACGGGTCGCCGGCGTGGAAGCCGCAGGCGACGTTCGCGCTGGTGACGATGTCGAGCATGGCGTCGTCGTCGCCCATCTTCCAGGCGCCGAAACCTTCGCCGAGATCACTGTTGAGGTCCATCAGGCCACCCTGAACTCACTGTCGAGCTTGTCGGTCACGAACATGTAGCCCGGCGCGTGCGTGATCGCGAACGGCGGCCGCGAGGCCATCAGCGCCGCCTGCGGGGTCACACCGCACGCCCAGAACACCGGCACGTCACCGGGTTCCGCGTCGACCGGGTCGCCGAAGTCGGGCTTGCCGAGATCGGCGATACCGAGCGCGGCCGGGTCGCCGATGTGCACCGGCGCACCGTGGACGGCGGGCATCCCGCGGGTGATCCGCACGGCGTCGTCGACGCGGTCTTCGGGGATCTGCCGCATCGAGACGACCATGGGCCCGTGCAGGCGTCCGGCCGGGACGCACTCGCGGTTCGTCACGTACATCGCCACGTTGCGGCCCTGGTCGACGTGCCGCAGCGGGATGCCCTCCGCGGCCAGCGCCGATTCGAAGGTGAAACTGCACCCGATCGAGAACGCGACCATGTCGCTGCGCCACAACCCGCTCGCGTCGGTGAGCTCGCCGGACAGCGCGCCGTTCTGCCAGACGCGGTACCGCGGCAGGTCGGTGCGCAGATCCGCGCCGGGCGCCAGCCGGGTCGACGGGTCGCCGGGGTCGCTGACGTCGAGTACCGGACAGGGCTGCGGGTTCCGCTGGCAGAACAGCAGGACGTCGTAGGCCCAGTCCTCGGGGACGGCGATCAGGTTGGTCTGGGTGAACCCGTTCGCCCAGCCGGTGGTCGGGCGGGCCGTGCCCGCGCGGAACAGGGCGCGGGCCTCGCCGGGGGACAAGGTCGCCGGTTCGTCGAAGGTGGTCATCGCGGTGCCTCCTCTTCCGATTCTGGTCACAGAAGTTCGCGGCCGCGAGTCTCGGGCAGGCCGAGCAGCGCCAGCACGGCGATGCCGTAGCCGACCGCGCCGAACACCATCGCGCCGCCCGCGCCGAGGAAGCCGACCACGGCGGGGAACGTGGCGCCGATGGCCCGGCCGAGGTTGTAGGTGAAGCCCTGCCCGGTCCCGCGCAGCGCCGACGGGTACAGCTCGGCGAGGAACGCGCCGAATCCGCTGAAGATCGCGGACATCGAGAACCCGAGCGGGAAACCGAGGAACAGCACGAGCGTGTTCGCGCCCGCCGGGATCTGCGTGTAGGCGACGATGAGACCCGCCGACAGCACCGAGAACAGCAGGAAGGTCTTCTTGCGGCCCAAGAGATCCGTCAGATAGCCACCGGTGACGTACCCGATGAAGGCACCGGAGATCAGGAACGCGAGATAGCCGCCGGTCCCGATGACGGTGAGGCCGCGGGTGGTCTTGAGGTAGCTCGGCAGCCAGGTCGCCAGCGTGTAGTAGCCGCCCTGGACTCCGGTGGCGAGAAGCGCGGCGAAGAACGTCGTGCGCAGCAGGTCCGGCTTGAAGATGCCCGCCAGCGAACCGCGTTCCTTCTTCGTGGCGCGGGCCGCTTCGGCGACGGGCGCGTCTTGGACGTTGCGGCGGACCCACAGCACCAGCAGCGCGGGGATGACGCCGGTCCAGAACATCACGCGCCAGGCGATGTCCGGGCTGAACAGGCTGAAGACGACGGTATAGACGACGACCGAGAGCGCCCAGCCGACGGCCCACGCACTCTGCACGAAGGCGACCGTGCGGCCGCGATACTTCGCCTGCGAGTACTCCGCCACCAGTGCGGCGCCGGCGGCCCATTCGCCACCGAAGCCCAGACCTTGCAGGGCGCGGAACACCAGCAGCGTCTCGAAGTTCGGCGCGAACCCGCAGAGCACGGTGAAGATCGTGTACATCGCGATGGTGATCTGGAGGGTGCGGACCCGGCCGATGCGGTCGGCCAGGATGCCCGCGCCGATCCCGCCGATCGCCGAAACCACCAGCGTCGTGGTGCCGAGCAGACCCGCCTCGCCGCCCGAGAGGCCGTAGTAGGCGGTGATCGCGGCCAGGCCCAGCGGCAGGGTCTGGTAGTCGAACGAATCGAGCCCGTATCCGCCGAACGCGCCGACGAAGGCCCGGCGGCCTCGCGAACCGAGCGTGCGGAACCAGGCGAAGGGGCGTGTGTCTTCGGTAGTGGCTGTCGCGTTCATCGGCACCTCCAGAGGGTGAATCTCAGGGTGGCACGGGTCACATGCTTTGCCACTGTAGGTATTGTTCAACAATTCCACAAGAGGATTCTTGGCTGGGCCTCTTGTGGCTAGGTAGGATCGGTCACGTGACGATCGCGGAGGGTGGTCCTGCCTCGGTAGAAGGACTCGAGGCGGATCGCGGCATGATCAGCCGCACCAGCACGGCCGAAAGGGTCGCGGGCGTCCTCCGCACGCGTATCGCGGAAGGCTTCTTCCTGCCCGGCGTCCGGCTGTCGGAGCAGGACATCGGCTCGGCGCTCGGCGTCTCCCGCAACACACTGCGCGAAGCGTTCCGGCTGCTCACGCACGAACGCCTGCTGACCCACGAGCTCAACCGCGGTGTCTTCGTGCGGGTGCTGCCGGTCGAGGACGTCGTCGACCTCTACAAGGTCCGCAAGGTCGTCGAGTGTTCCGCGGTGCGGGCGGTGACGGAGAAGCCACCGACGTTCGGGAAGCTCGCGCGCCTGGTCGAGGACGGCAGGGTCGCCGAGCGGAGTGAGCGCTGGCAGGACCTCGGCACCGCGAACATCCGGTTCCATTCGGCGATCGCCGAGCTGAGCGGCAGCGAACGGATCGACGAGCTGATGCGCGGCATCCTCGCCGAGCTGCGGCTGGTGTTCCACATGATGGCCGACCCGCGGCGCTTCCACGAGCCGTATCTCAAGCGCAACGCGGAGATCCTCGAGCGCATCGAGGCAGGCGACGGCCTTGGCGCCGAAAAGCTCCTCGCGCAGTACCTCACCGACGCCGAAAACCAGCTCGTCGAGGCCTACGCCGAACGCTCCCCCTGACGCAATCCGTCCTCTGAACGCGGTGGTTCGGGATGCGAACCACCGCGTTCAGAGGACGAAACGCGAGATCGGGCTAGGGGGTGACCCACTTCTGGTTCGCGCCGCCTCCGCAGGTCCAGATCTGGAGTCGCGTCCCGTTCGCGGAGCTGTTCCCGGTGGCGTCGAGACACTTGTTCGCCTGCGGGTTCACGATGTCGCGCGCGCCGCTGACCGCCCATTTCTGCGCGCCGGATCCGTTGCAGTCCCACAGTTGCACGGCCGTGCCGTCCGCGGTCCCGCCGCCGGAGACGTCCATGCACTTGCCGAGCGCGCGGATCGTGCCGTCGCCGCCGATGGTCCAGTTCTGCGCCGCGTTCCCGTTGCAGTCGGTGATCTGGATCGGGGTGCCGTTGGCGGTGTTCGCGCCGGCGACGTCGACGCATTTCCCGCCGATCCCGGTGATCCGGCCGGTCCGCCCGGCCGTGTCGCTGGAAGTGACGTGCACGTAGTCGACGACGAGACGCTGCGGGAACACCGTGCCGGAGTTCGGGTCGCCAGGCCAGTAGCCGCCGACGGCGAGGTTCAGGATCAGGTAGAAGGGGTGGTCGAAGACCCAGCGGTTGCCGTTGAGGTCGGCGGGGGTGCGGGTCTGATAGAGGTTCCCGTCCACGTACCACTTGATCTGGTTCGGTGCCCAGTCGACGGCGTAGGTGTGGAAGTCGTCGGAGAAGTTCGGGCCGTTGTAGGCCGCGCCGATGCCGCCCGCGCCGGAGTAACCGGGGCCGTGGAGGGTGCCGTGCACCGTGTTCGGCTCGAAGCCGACGTTCTCCATGATGTCGATCTCGCCGCTGTTGGGCCAGCCGACGTTGCCGATGTCGGCGCCGAGCATCCAGAACGCGGGCCACATCCCCTGCCCGCGCGGCAGTTTCATCCGCGCTTCGAACCGGCCGTAGGTCTGGGTGAACTGGCCCTGCGTGGACAGACGCGCCGAGGTGTACTCGCAGCGCCCGTACCAGCAGTTGTAGTTGCCCGGATTCTCCTTCTTCGCGGTGATGACGAGATTGCCCTGGCCGTCGAGCGCGGCGTTGTTCGTCCCGGACGTGTACCACTGCCGCTCGTGGTTGTTGACGTTGTCACCGGTCTCGAAATGCCACTTCGAGGTGTCGATACCCGCGCCGGCGGGGCCGTTGAAGTCGTCGGTGAAGGTCGCGGCCATGACCGCGGCCTCGGAGGCCGGAGCCTGGGCTGTGGCCGGGAGTGAACCGAGCAGGACGCCGGCGGCGAGGAGCGCCGCCCAGCGGAACCGAGCTGAGATGGACATCGTTGTCGCCTCTCTGACCGTTGGGGACCCCGCGCGGCAGGGAACGCGCGAGAGAACGGAAAGCGCTGGCAGAACCTACTTTGTTGTGCCTGACAACAAAGTATGCATGGTCTCTACCACTGCGACAAGACGTATTTTTCGGCCTCGAATTAAGGTCAGGCGGCCGTGCCGCGCTTCGACCCGGCCGTGCGCGGGTCCGCGCCCTGCTCCAGGAGGGCGGCGACCGGGAGGGTGGCGGCTCCTATGGCGACGGCGTCCGGGCCGAGCTGCCCGAGCTCGATCTCGGTCTGGTCGAACACGTGCGCCAGCGCGTGCTCGCCCGCCACGCGCCGGATCTCGGGCAGGTAGTGCTCGCCGAGCGCCAGCCCGGCCCAGCCGCCCAGCACGATCCGCTCCGGGTTGAACAGGTTGATCAGGTCGCCGATCCCGGCGCCGAGATAGCCCGCGGTCTCTTCCAGTACCTTGGCCGCGACCTTGGACCTGCCCGCCGACTCCAGCAGGGCGGCGAACTGCGTCTGCTCGTCCTCGTCCGACGCCTTTCCGCCGCGCGCCTTGCGATAGCGGGCGAGGACGCCCTCCGCGCCGACGTAGGACTCCAGGCAGCCGCGCGATCCGCAGCGGCATTCCTGCCCGCCGTAGACGATCGTCGTGTGGCCCCATTCTCCCGCGCTGCTGGTGGAGCCCCGGTAGGTGGTGCCGTCGGTGACCACGGCCGCGCCGACGCCGGACCCGATCAGGGCGATCACCGCGTGTCGCGCGCCGCGGCCGGCGCCGAACCACATTTCGCCCTGTCCCTGGGTTTTCGCGCCGTTGTCCACGAACAGCGGCAGCTCGACGCCCTCCGCGCGCAGGAGGTCGGTGAGCGGGACCTCCTTCCAGCCGATGGTGGGCGCGTGCACGCGCACCGCCTCGCCCTGCTCGACGGTGCCCGGGACGCCGACTCCGACACCGAGCACGGTCGCTTCGTCGACCCCCGATTCCGTGATCACCTCCCGGAGCCCGGACGCCACCTGGGTGACCGCCGCGGCCGCGTCCGGCCGGGGCGAGGCGAGGGGATGTTCGACGGTGGCGAGCCGGTTCATGGTGAGGTCGAACAGTTCGACCTTCACCCCGGTCTCGCCGATGTCGACGCCAGCGACATGTCCGTACGCCGGGTCGACGCGGAGCAGGACGCGCGGCCTGCCGCCGTCGGACTCGACCAGCCCGGCCTCGGTGATGAGCCGTTCTTCGCCGAGTTCGGCGGTCACGTTGCTGACGGTCGCGGCGCTCAAACCGGTCAGACCGCTCAATTCGTGGCGGCTGAGCGGGCCGTCGAAGTAGAGTTTCGACAACAGGAGGGAACGGTTGTGCCGCCGCAGGTCACGGACGGTGGTGCGCTTGGCAGGCATGCGGATACCCATCTTGTGGCGGCGGACCTTTCCAGGATGCCCCACGACCTTATCCTCCGCCATGTATCAACTGGTGAAATAAGGCGGGAAGAGGGTTATGACGGGGGACGACGAGCTCATCGGCACCTTGCCGCCGGACTTCCGGTGGGGCGTCGGCAGCTCGGCCTACCAGGTCGAAGGCGCGGTCGCCGAAGACGGACGGACACCGTCCATTTGGGACACTTATGCCCAGTCCCCCTGGTCGGTCGACAACGGTGACACCGGTGAGGTCGCCTGCGATCACTACCATCGGATGCCCGCCGACGTCGCACTGCTCAAGGAACTCGGCGTCGACACCTACCGCTTCTCCGTTTCGTGGCCCCGTGTGCAGCCGCGCGGGCGCGGCGGCGTCAACCCGGCCGGGATCGCCTTCTACGACCGGCTGGTCGACGAACTGCTCAACAACGGCATCGACCCCTGGCTGACGCTGTACCACTGGGATCTGCCGCAGCACCTCGAAGACGCGGGCGGGTGGCCCGCGCGCGACACCGCCGTTCGGTTCGCCGACTACGCGATGCTCGTGTTCGAGCGGCTGAGCGACCGGGTCCGCCACTGGACCACGCTGAGCGAACCGTGGTGCACGGCCATGCACGGGTATGTCCACGGGGTGATGGCGCCCGGCCGCCGGGACGCGAAGGCGGGGATGGCGGCGGCGCATCACCTGCTGCTCGGCCATGGCCTCGCCGTGCGGCGGATGCGGGAACTCGCGCCGCCCGGGACCGAGTTCGGCATCACGCTAAACCTGAGCACCGCCGACCCGGCCACTTCGAGCGAGGCCGACCGGGCCGCCGCCCGCTTCGAGGACGGGCTCGGGACGAGGTTCTACCTCGACGCGCTCGTCCACGGCCGGTACCCCGAGGACGTGCTCGAGACCCTCGCGCGGCAGGGCATCCGCCTGCCGTCGGAGCCGTGGGATCCGTCGATCATCGCCGCACCGCTCGATTTCCTCGGTGTCGACTACTACTTCGGGACGCGGTACTCCGGGGTGGAGGAGAACGGGGACGCGGTGGAGCATCTCGGGATTCCCGCGTTCCGCAAGGTCCCGTTCGGGGCGCCGTCGACGGTGCTGGGCTGGGAGATCCTGCCGCACAAGCTCACCGAACTGCTCGTCCGGATCGGCCGCGACTATCCGGGTCTGCCGCTCTACGTCACCGAGAACGGTGCCGCGTTCGCCGACGTCCCCGACGAGACCGGCTTCGTCCGCGACGACGACCGCGCCGAGTACCTGTCCGCGCATATCGCCGCCACGGCCGCCGCGAGGCAGGCGGGCGCGGACGTCCGCGGCTATTTCGCCTGGTCCTTTTTGGACAGTTTCGAATGGGCGTACGGCTACGCGAAACGGCTCGGCTTGGTGCGGGTCGACCGCGAGACGCAGGCGCGGACGATCAAACAGAGTGGGCTGGCGTACCGCGACATCGTCGAGCGGGTGCGCGGCGGACGGCGGTAGGGGCTGCTCCACCCTCGAACCGGCGGCCCGCTCCATTCTTCCCGGTGGCCCCGCGTCCTAGGTTCGGCTGCGGAAAGTTGTTTGCCGCTACCGGAAACGTGGGGGACAGTGATGACCGTCAGGCTCGAACAACGTGACCAGCGGGAGGCGCCACGGAAATCGTGGTGGCGAAGGCCGTGGGTGGGGCCGTTGGCCGTCGTCATCGTGATCTTCCTGGCCTTTTCGATGCCGCCGTATCTGGCGATGGACCCGGCGCGGTCGAGGGTTCCACAGCCGCCCGGGTTCACCTCGCACTACTGGTTCCTCGCGGCGCATGTGCTGTTCGGCTCGATCGCGATGGTCGGCGCGCTGCTCCAGATCTGGCCGTGGTTCCGGGCGAAGTACCCGGCGGTGCACCGGAAGATCGGCCGGGTGTACGTCTTCGCCGGGGTGCTCCCGGCCGGTCTGCCGGCGCTGGTCGTCGGCGCGACGAGCCCGTTCGGCCCGGCGACGCGGGTGGCCAACGTGCTGGCCGGGGTGCTGTGGCTGGGGTGCACGTTCGCCGGCTGGCGCGCGGCGAGGCAACGTCGGTTCGGCGATCATCGGCGCTGGATGATCCGCAGCTTCGCGCTGACCATGTCGATCATCGTCAGCCGGGTGGTCGGGCCGATCGCGCTGATCACGCTGCGGCCGCAGCTGGAGACCACGTTCGGCGGAAGCGAACTGGCCTTGACCCAGTCGGTCGCCGCGATCTCGGCCTGGGTGAGCACGACGCTGGTCCTGTTCGCCACGCAGTGGTACCTGGATCGCCGTCCGGCTAAGAAGAAACCAGCGATCGCGCGATGATCGTCCGCTGCACTTCGGACGCGCCTTCGTAGATCCGCGGCGCGCGGACCTCGCGGTAGAGGTGTTCGAGCAGATGCCCTCGCCGCAGCGCCCGCGCGCCGTGGATCTGCACGGCCGAGTCGACGACGTACTGCGCGGTCTCGGTGGCGAACAGTTTCGCCATCGCGGCGCGGCCCGCGAGGTTCCGCTCGCCCGCGTCGTAGGCGGCGGCCGCGGCGTAGACCAGCAGGCGCGACGCCTCGGTGCGGGTCGCCATTTCGGCGAGGGTGTGCGCCACGGTCTGCTGTTTCAGGAGCGGACCGCCGAACGCGACACGGGACTGGGCGTGGGCGACCGCGGCGTCGAGCGCGGCCTGCGCCATCCCGACGGCGAAGGCGCCGACACTCGGGCGGAACAGGTCCAGGGTCCGCATCGCCACGCCGAAGCCTCGGTCCTTTTCGCCGAGCAGTTCGTCCCGTTCGACGCGGACGCCGTCGAAGACCAGGGTGCCGATGGGATGCGGGCTGACGAGGTCGAGGTGCTCGCCCGACAGCCCGGCGCGGTCGGCGGGCACGACGAACGCGGAGACGCCGCGCGAGCCCGCTTCCGGTGTGGTGCGGGCGAAAACGCTGTAGAAATCGGCCTCGGGGGCGTTCGAGATCCACATCTTCTCGCCGGTGAGACGCCAGCCGTCGCCGTCGGGCTCGGCGGCGAGTTCCAGTGCCGCCGCGTCCGAACCCGCGTTCGGTTCAGTGAGCGCGAAGGCGGCGACGGCGTCACCCGCGGCCACGGCCGGGACCCACTTCGAGACCTGCGAGTCCTGTCCGGACTGGAGTACCGGATACGTGCCCAAACCCTGCAACGCCAACGCGGTCTCGGCTTCGGTGCTCTGGCTCGCGAGCGATTCCCGCAGGATACAGAGATCCGTCGCGGCGGCCTCCCGGCTCGGGCTGCCGCCGTCAACGCCGGGGAACAGCCGGGCGAGCAGGCCGAGCGCGCCCATTTCCTTGAGCAGCGGCCGGTTCACCGCGCCTTCGGTGCCGGATCCGGCCAGTGGGCGGAGCTTTTCGGCGCCCAGCCGCCGGACCTCGTCGGCGAAGGCCTGCTGTTCGGGGCTCAGTGCGAAGGCGGTCATCGATCGCTCCCAGGTCGCCAGCGGGCATGCGCGGTGCCGGTTTCGCCGGAGCGCAACAGTTCGAGCCGTGGTTTCGGCCCGTCGGTGCGGCCGCCCTGCGGTTTCCGGCTGCCCGCCGCGAACTGCTTCGGCCACGGCATCGGATAGCCCTGTTCGGCGGCGGCGTGCAATGTCCACTGTGGATCGTAAAGGTGGGTCCTGCCGAGCGCGCACAGATCCGCGCGGCCCGCCAGGATCAGCGAGTTGACGTCGTCGTAGGAGGAGATCGCGCCGACGGCGATCACCGCGATCCCGTACTCGCGCCCGATCTCGTTGCGGATCCGGTCCGCGTACGGCGTCTGGTAACTGCGGCCGTACTCCGGTTTCTCCTCGCTGACGACCTGGCCGGTCGACACGTCGATGCCGTCCGCGCCGTGCTCTGCGAACGCGCGGGCGATCTCGACGGCGTCGTCCACGTCGATTCCGCCTTCGTGCCAGTCGGTCGCGGAGATGCGGACCGTCATCGGCCGCTCCGCGGGCCAGGCCGCGCGGACGGCGTCGAAGACTTCGAGCGGGAAACGCAGCCTGTTCTCCGGCGAGCCGCCGTACTCGTCGGTTCGCCGGTTGGTCAGCGGTGACAGGAACGAAGACAGGAGGTAGCCGTGCGCGCAGTGGAGTTCGAGGAGGTCGAACCCGGCGCGCGCGGCGGCGCCGGCGGAGTGCGCGAACTGGTCACGGATCTCGGTCAGCTCGGCTTTCGTGAGTTCGCGCGGGGTCTGATTCGCTTCGCTGTACGGGATCGCGGACGGGGCGCAGATCTCCCAGTTGCCCTCGGGGAGCGGCTGGTCGATACCGTCCCACATCAGTTTCGTCGAGCCCTTGCGTCCCGAATGTCCCAGCTGGACACCGATACGCGCGGGGGTGTGGCCGTGGACGAAGTCGGTGACCCGCGCCCAGGCGCGTTCCTGTTCTTCGGTGTAGAGGCCGCCGCAGCCCGGGGTGATCCGGCCGGTTTCGGAGACGCAGACCATCTCCGTCATCACCAGCCCGGCGCCGCCGAGCGCCTTGCTTCCCAGATGCACCAAGTGGAAATCGGTCGGGACGCCGTCTTCGGAGGAGTACATGTCCATCGGCGAGACGACGACGCGGTTCGGCAGGTCGAGGTTCCCGACGCGGAACGGCTGGAACATCGGCGGCCGTACGTCCGAGTCCAAAGTGGACGCGAACCAGGAGTCCAGTTCGGCGGCGAACTCGGGATCACGCAACCGGAGGTTGTCGTAGGTGACGCGGCGGCTGCGGGTGAGGATGTTGAACGCGAACTGCGCCGGATCCTGGTGGGTGTACTGGCCCATGTTCTCGAACCACTCCAGGCTCGCCTGCGCGGCGCGCTGGGTGGAGATGACGACGGGCCTGCGTTCGGCTTCGTACGCTTGCAGTGCACTGTCCATATCGGACTGTTCGTGCAGGCAGGCGGCGAGCGCGAGCGCGTCCTCCATGGCGAGTTTCGTGCCGGAGCCGATGGAGAAATGCGCCGTGTGCGCGGCGTCGCCGAGCAGGACGACGTTCTCGTGCCGCCAGCTCGCGCAGCGCACGGTGGCGAACGCGGTCCACTTCGAGTTGTTGGCGAACACCTGATGGCCGCCGAGGACTTCGGCGCACAGTTCGCGGATGACCTCGATCGACTTCTCGTCGCTCTCGCCCGGCGCCAGCGCGGTCGCGGCGATCTCGCCGAACGCGCGCTGCCAGACGTCCTCGTGTAGTTCCAGGATGAACGTGCTCGCGGTGTCGCTGTACGGGTAGCCGTGGATCTGCATGATCCCGTGCGGGGTCTCCAGCACGTAGAACTTGAAGGCGTCGAACACGAGATCCGTGCCGAGCCAGATGTACTTGCAGCGCCGGGTCTGGAGGCTCGGGCGGAAGCTCTCGGCGAAGGCGTCGCGGGTCGGGGAGTTGACGCCGTCCGCCGCGACGACCAGGTCGTACTCGGCGCTCGCCTCGGCCGCGCTCGGTGCTTCGGTGCGGAAACGCACGTCCACACCGAGTTCCGCGCAGCGTTCCTGGAGGATGCCGAGCAGCCGTTTGCGGCTCATCGCGGCGAACCCGTGCCCGCCCGACGTGTGCACCGTGCCGCGGAAGTGGACGTCGATGTCGTCCCAGCGCGCGAACTCCCGGCGCATGGCGGCGTGGATCACCGGATCGGCGTGTTCGATCCCGCCGAGCGTCTCGTCGGAGAACACCACCCCGAACCCGAAGGTGTCGTCGGGCGCGTTGCGCTCCCAGACGGTGATCTCGTGATCGGGATGGAGCTGTTTCGCCAGCGTGGCGAAGTAGAGCCCCGCCGGGCCGCCGCCTAACACCGCGATACGCACGTCGCTCAGGGTATGTCGCGGTATGTACGACCGTCAACGATACGGGATATGGTGACCCGTATGGAGCGCATCAATCCGCCCGAGCTCGGTCGCCCTTCCGGCTTCTCGCACGCCGTCGCCGCGACCGGGAGATTCGTCTTCCTCGCCGGTCAGACGGCGTTGGACGAGGAGAACCGCATCGTCGGCGACGGCGTGGTCGAACAGTTCGAACGCGCGCTGTCCAACCTGCTCACCGCGTTGCGCGCGGCGGGCGGGGCGCCGTCGGACCTGTGCAGCGTGACCATCTACATCGTCGACATGGACGACTACCGCGCCCACGCGCGCGAGATCGGCGCGGTGTGGAAGCGGCTGGCCGGGAGCGAGTACCCCGCGATGGCGGGAATCGGCGTCAGCCGGCTGTGGGACGAGGAGGCGTTGGTGGAGGTGCAGGGCTTCGCGGTCGTCGCCGCGTAAGTGAGATGAAGGACGCTTTCATAGCAAATTTTGCTATGAAAGCGTCCTTCATCTCACATGGGCAGGGTGCGTGAGACGTGCGCGGCCGCGGCCTCGCCCAGCCTCGCGTGCAGCGTGAAGAACAGGTCCGCCGCCCGGATGCCCGCCCAGCCCGGGGGCAGCAGTTCGGCGGGCAGGCCGGGGTCGAGATAGGGCAGCCGCCGCCAGTCGGTCAGCACGCGGACGTAGTCGGCGAACGCTTCGGCCTCGTCCGTGGTCTTGCGCCGCTGCCACCGCCGCAACGCGGCCGCGTGCTCGTCGAGGAAGGCGGTGTACAGCGACTCGAGTTGATCGAGGTCCCACCAGTCACGGATCTTCTCCCGCACGTCGCCGAACGCGAGGTGCTCGGCGTGGAAGAGATCGGCGTACCCCTCGAGTTCGAGCCGTCGCAGCATGTCGGAGGTCGCGTCACGCAGATGCGCGGGCGCGATCCAGACCCCGGACGACGCCGTCCCGAAGCCGAGCCGGGCGAGCTGCGTGCGAAGAACGTGCCTTTTGTGCCGTTCGGCTTCCGGGACGGAGAACACCGCGAGCAGCCAGCCGTCGCCGGGGGTGGCGCGTTCGCGGCGGAAGATCCGCTCGTCTCCTTCGCGCAGGATCGCCAGCGCGGTTTCGGAAAGCTCGTAACCCGCGGCGCCGTTCCGGCGTACCGCGGAAAGGATCCCGCGCCGTTTCAGCCGGGAGATCGACGACCGGACGGCCGGTTCCTCGACGTCCACGCCCGCCAGCAGGTCGATCAGGGAACGGACGGAGAGCCAGCCGCCCTCGCCGCGGGAATAGAGGCCGTACACGGTCACGATCAGCTGGCGCGGTTGCGCCGTCCGCCCCGCGCCGTCGACTTCGGTTGCCTCCGACACGGCCGTCACCCGGTCACCATAACAACGACGCTGTGCTCATGTTTCGGCCGTGACCGAAGCGTTCCGCACTTAGCGTCACGGTATGGACGATCCCCTGATCGAAGCCCCTGTCCCGCCGGTGCCCCAGGACGTCGAGCCGGGTGGTGTCCGGTGGTTGCGGGCGACCGTCGCCCGGTTCAGCCGCCCGGAGGACCACGCGCGACGGCGGGCGCTGGTGCTCGCCGAGCTCGCGTCGATGGAGTCCCTGCGGGACAAGGCTTTCGCGCTCGCCGGCGAAATGCGGGACGGGCCGGTGGAGCGGACCGTGTGGACGGTCCCGGTGGCCGTGCTGGCCGCGGAACTCGGCCTGCCGGACGTTTCCCGCGACGTCGCGACGGTTTCCGGCGCCTATCATCCGCACACGGAAATCGGGGCCGACGCCGAAGAGGCCATGCGGCGGCTGGTCGAAACCTGCGGTGACGCCGACGAGCGGACGGCCGCGCGGATCGGGCTCCTGGTGCAGGCCTGTGACGCGACGGCCAAGCTGCTCGGCAAGGCGCTGGCCGCCCACCGGCCCGGCGAGGACGTCGAAGGCCTGCTCGACCGGGTCCTGCGTGAGGATCCGCCGGTCCGCGTCACCCGGCGGTGGGTCGGCGGCGAGGTGGTCGAGGTGGACCTGACGAAACGTCCGTTCGGAGCAGGGCCCAAGCAGTGCCCAGGGGAAACGCAGGCGCGGCAAGTGGCCGCGGGAATTCTCGACGCCCTCCTGTGCTAAGACTTACCCCGGTCATCTGGAACTGGGGAGTCTTTCGATGCTGTATTTCAATGGTTTCTTCGGCGTTCTCACGCTCGGTCTGTGGATCTTCTGCATCGTCGACGTGATCACCACGGACGAGGGATCGTGCCGCAACATGCCGAAGGGGATGTGGCTGCTGCTGGTGCTGCTCGTCCCGTTGATCGGCTCGATCGTCTGGCTGGTCGCCGGTCGTCCGCAGAATGCCGCCCGCGTCCCGCGCGGCCGCTACGAACGTGAGTCGCCGGCGTTCCCGGAGTACGACCGGCCGGGCCGCTTCGCCGCCACGAGCGCCGAGGACGACGAAGAGTTCCTTCGCAAGTGTCGGGAGCGCGCCGAAGAACAGCGCCGCAAAGCCCGTGAAGGCTGAGTAGCCTCGGCATCGAGAAGATCGACACTGGAGGAAAGTTGTCCGAAGCGCTCGACTGGAACAAGAACATCATCAAGGAGTTCCGCGAGAACGAGGGGAAGGTGGGCGGCCCGTTCGAGGGTGGTTCGCTGCTGCTCCTCACCACCACCGGGGCGAAGAGCGGCGAGCCTCGCACGTCGCCGCTCGCGTTCGCGGAGGAGGACGGTAAGTACATCGTCGCCGCGTCGTTCGCCGGGTCGGACAAGAATCCGGCCTGGTACCACAACATCCTGGCGAACCCGAAGGTCACGATCGAGGTCGGCACGGAGAAGTTCGACGCGACCGCCACCGTCGTGGACCGCGCCGAGCGTGACCGTCTCTACGCGAAGATGGTCAGCTTGATGCCGGGCTTCGCCGACTACGAGAAGAAGACCGATCGGGTGATCCCGATCGTCACGATCTCCCGCTGACCCGCTCGCATTTAGTCCTCTGAATGCGGTAGTTGCAGGCGCAAGTACCGCATTCAGAGGACGAAACGCGGGAGGTCAGCGCGCGCCGCTGGGGGCTTTTACGGCTGCGGGGCGCTTGAGTTCGGCTTCGGCCGCACGCAGTGCCTTGCGCTCCTGGCGGCGCGCGATCAGCTTCTTGCCGGTGAGGATCATCGGCTGCTCGACCCAGCGGTGGATCAGGTCCGCGATCGCGAGCCCGACCGCGAACACGGTCAGCGCGCTGATCATCCGGTGCTCGCCCAGCGGCGGGATCGCCTCGACCACCACGAAGTGCACCGGGCCCTGCAGCAGGTAGAGCGAGTACGAGCGCTCACCGACGAACCGCATCACCTTCGTGGCCAGCAGCCAGCGAAGCGGCCCCGGCGAGACGAGCACGACCAGCAACATCGCCGACAGCAGGCCGTAGGCGATCAGCAGGCCCAGGTTGCTGCCGGTCTCCCACCACAGGCTTTCCATGTTGACGTGCAGCACGGCGAAAGCGCCGAACACAGGGATCGCCGCGAGCGGATGGGTCAGCGGTTTGAGCACCGCGTAGGACCGGCGGTAGTGCATCGCGATCGCCAGCACGCAGCCGATCAGCAGGATCGCGTAGTGCACGGTCGAGCGGTAGATCGGCACCTGCGGCCCGTTGAGCACCCAGCCGCTGGTGACCCCCACCAGCCCGGCCATCAGCGCGAACGCGGCGAACGCCAGCGCGAGCTTGCGCCAGGCCGCGGCCAGCCCGGCCGCCCCGGCGACCACCAGCAGGAACGGCCAGACCAGGTAGAACTTCTCCTCGATGCCCAGCGTCCACGAGCCGCTGAAGAAGTTGTCCGGGCCGTCCGGGCTGCTGGCGGGGAAGAACTCGTTGAAGAAGGTCAAGTAGTACTTCAGCGCGTGCGGGAACTCGCGGACGAAGAACTCCCCGCGCAGCCACACGAACACGACGATCCCGCCGAGGATCACCAGGTACGGCGGCAGGATCCGGAACACGCGCCGCAGGTAGAAGGCCGAAAGCGAGATCCGGCCGGTCCGGTCCTGTTCACGCAGCAGCAGCGTCGTGATCAGGAAACCGGACAGCACGAAGAAGATGTAGACACCGACCCAGCCGGACAGCCAGCTCCACTTCGGACCCGCGAAGTGGTAGAGGATCACGATGGTCGCCGCGATCGCGCGCAGGCCGTCGAGCGCGGGGAACCGACGCATGGCGAGGAACTCGTCATGGTCCAAAGCGCGCACGGCATGCCCCCTAATGGCGGTATCGGCCCGGAAGTATACGGGTGCCGTTCGCTGCGCTTTCGCCCCGTGTCGAGGCCTCCTACCTGCGGTTTCGAAGATCACCCAGCGTCAGGCGCGGGTTCGACGTTATGTGTCAGCCGGAACCGGTTCACCGGGTCGACGGCCGCCTTGACCTCGGCGAGCCGCCGCAGATCGGCCGGGGAGTACACCTTGGACGCTTCCTCGCCCGCCGCGCTCTCGCCGTAGACGAAGGTCAGCAGTTTGCCGGTCGACCAGGGCTTCAGCGCGTCGAACAGCTTCGCGTGCGCGCTCCGGATCTCGGCGATCGAAGCGTCGTCCACGACGGACAGCGCGCGGACGGTGAAGCTCGCTTCACGGTCCCAGCCCACGCCGGGGTGCTCGGGCACGTCGGACAGCGCGCCGCCGAGCAGGTCCAGCAGGACGACGGTCGGCACCGGGGCGTCCGGGCCGGCGTGTTCGAGGATCGCGTCGAGCATCGCGTCGTTGAGTTCGGACACGGTGGCGTTGTCGGCGCGGTAGCCGTGCGGGAAGGGCGGCTCGTTCGCGATCTTGCCCGATTCGGTGAACGGGATCTCGGCGAGCGTGTCACCCAGGACGGGGGCGGCGGCGCGCAGCGGGGCGACGAGGCGCTCGCCCTCGGCGGCGTCACCGAGATAGGCGACCCGGATCTGCGCGACGTGCTGCCCGCGCAGCGGTTCGGGCACCATCGGCAGATCCGGCATCGGGACCATGCCCAGCGACGACGTCATCTCGCGGGGCATCCCCGTCGCCCAGTCGCGCCAGGCGTGGAGCACCGCGGACAGCGATTCGGTGCCGAATTGCAGGCTGCCGCCGTACAGCCGGGTGACCGGGACGAGCCGGAACTCCAGCGCGGTGACGATCCCGAAGTTGTCGCGGCCGCCGCGGAGCGCCCAGAACAGGTCGCTTTCGGTGTCCGGGGTGGCGCGGCGGAGCTCCCCGTCGGCGGTCACCACCTCGATCGCGGTCACCTGGTCGGCCGCCAGGCCGTACTTGCGGCCGAGCAGGCTGAACCCGCCGCCGAGGGTGTAGCCGACGACGCCGACGCCGGGGAAGGAGCCGCTCAGCGGCGCGAGCCCGTGCTCCGCGGCCGCTTCGATGACCGCACCCCAGCGCACGCCCGCTTCGACCCGTGCGATCCCCTCGTCGATCCGGATCCCGGTCATGCGGTGGGTGGTGACGAGGACGCTACCTTCGAACGGGACGCCGACGCCGTGCCCGGTCGAGTGGACGGCGATCGGGAGGTCGTGCTCGACGGCGTGACGGACGGCCTCGACGACATCGGCGGCCGAGGCGGCGGGCACGATGACGTCGGGACGGCGGGGCACCGCGGTCTGGAAACCGGCGAGTTCGTTGTCGTAATCCGGGTCGCCGGAGCGGAGCATCGTGGTCATGCCATCAGCGTGATCCCGATTCGGCCAGAAGTCCAAGATCTGGTTTGTCTGGCAATTAGAATCATCGGTTATGGAACTGCGCCAGCTCGAATACTTCGTCGCGGTGGCCGAGGAAGCGAACTTCACCCGAGCCGCCGAGCGGCTGCACGTCGCGCAGCCCGGCGTCAGCGCCCAGATCCGCCGCCTCGAACGCGAACTCGGGCAGCCGTTGCTCGACCGGTCGGCCAGGGCGGTGCGGCTGACCGAGGTCGGCGCCGCCGCGCTCCCGCACGCGCGGGCCGCGCTCGCCGCCATCGCCGGGGTGCGGCAGGCGGTCGACGACCTGACCGGCCTGGTCCGCGGCCAGGTCGCGATGGGCATGGTGTCCTCGCGTGGCCCGGTCAACCTGCCGGATCTGCTCGCGCGTTTCCACGAGCGTCATCCGGCGGTCGACATCACGCTCGCCGAGGCGACGTCCGACGTCCTGCTCGCGGGTGTCGCCGACGGCCGGTTCGACGTCGCGCTGATCGGGGTCTCCGGCGAACCGCCGCCGGGGATCGGCCTGGAGGTCGTCCTCGACGAGCCGCTCGTCGTCATCTCCGGGCAGGAGGATCCGCTCACCGGACAGGCCACGATCACCCTGTCGGAGCTGGAAAGCCGTTCCCTGGTCAGCCTGCCGAAGGGCACCGGCATGCGCGCGATCGTCGACGCGGCGTTCCTCGCCGACAGCGCCCAGCCGAGGGTGACCCTGGAGGCGGGCGACCCGAACGTCGTCGCCGAACTGGTCGGGCGCGGGCTCGGCGTCGCCGTGGTGCCGATGTCGCTGGCGACGCACTACACGGAACTGCACGCCATGGAGATCACGCGGCCCGCCGGGCTGCGGGCGAAACTGGCGCTGGCCTGGCGGACGGAGGGGCCGGTCAGCCCCGCCGCCCGCGTGTTCATCAGTCAGGCACGGGCGCTGCTCGGGTTGTGAGCCGCCACCGCGTCGTGACCTCCTTCGCGTTGGCCCGCGGATGCCGCGGCCGGATGTCCTCCCGGCCCCGGACTTCGAGGCCGGACCGCTCGAAAGCGCCGAGGAGTTCTTCGCGTGTGCGCAGGCCCAGCAGTTCGAGGATCAGCCACGCCTCCCCGCCGGGTTCGAGATGCCGGGGGCAGCCGGTCGAGGAACGCCTTGAGCATCCTGCTTCCCGGGTCGTAGACGGCGCGTTCTAGCGAGGTGTGCGCGCGGGACGGCAACCAAGGCGGATTGCAGACGACCAGCGGCGCGCGGCTCGTTGTCCGTCGCCACCACGCGCTCGACCCCTCGACGTGCGAGGACCGCGGCGAGCACGCCGGTGCCGGTGCCGATGTCGAACACCAGTTGCTTGGCGGGCAACGGAGTTCTCGCCACCAGATCGACGTACTCGCCACGGACGGGGGAGAAGACCCCGTGGTGCGGATGGATTTTCGCGCCGAGCGACGGGATTTCGACGCCCTTCACCCGCCATTCGTGCGCGCCGACGATGCCCAGCAGCTCACGCAAGGACACCAGCGACGCGGTCTCGGAAGGTCCGAAGACCTCGGCGCAGGCCTCGCGCACGTCCGGCCCGCGGCGCAACGGCAGGACGTGGCCGGGGTCCAGCGGGACCAGCAGCCTGCCGAGGATCCGCGCCCGGCGTGACCGATGGTCCCGCTGCTCCTGAAAAGGTTTCCCAGCCGCGATACCGCAACGGCGGGACAACGCGGCGAGGAGGTTCCGCGCGCCCGGGAAGTCGCCGTGCCAGGCGAGACCGGTGCCGCACGCGGCGAGCCGGAACGCCTCGTCGGCGGTGATGCGATCGTCGACGGCGACGACGGGCCGGGGCATTTTCGTGCCGACGGTGGTCAGCTAGCGCCGACCACCGTCCTTTGTGGACAGGGGGTTCATGGTTTCCGTTCCTGGATCCGCCCGCGGTGAAGAGACCCCGCGGGCGTGGCTCGTCGGGGGACAAGGTCAGGAACGGCGGCTAGTGGACCACCGCGGCATGAACCGGTGTCGACACGGACCCGACTCTACCGGAACGCGGCGGCGTGGTCGGCCGCCCAGACCTCGAAGTCCAGCCCCGGCCTGCCGGTGACGTCCTGGACGGTCGAGGTGACCTCGCCCGGTTTCGTCACCAGTCCCTGGAACCCGGCCAGCATCGTGTCGACGATGAAGTCCGGCATTTTCGTGAGCAGGGCGGCACGCGCTTCTTCGAGCGGGATCTCCTCCCAGCGCGCCGGACGGCCCGCGGCCTCGCCGATGATCCGGACCTGTTCGGCCTGCGTCATCGGCCGTGTGCCGGTGAGCGTGTACTTCGCCCCAGTGTGCCCGTCGCCGGTCAGTGCTTCGACGGCCACCGCGGCGATGTCCTTCTCGTGGATCAGCGGCATCGACGCCTCGCCGTACGCGCCGCGGACGACGCCGTCCGCGCGGATCGACGGCGCCCAGCCGAGGGTGTTGGTCGCGAAGCCGTGCGGTCGCAGGAAAGTCCATTCCAGGCCGGCGGCTTCGATCGCCTCCTCGACGGCGCGATGCCAGGCGCCGATGGCGTTGTCCTGCTCCGCCAGCGAATCGTCGACGGCGCCCGAGGAAAGGAACACCACGCGCTTCACCCGTTCCCCGAGCAGCGACACCGTGGGCGCCAGTGCCTCGGCGGGGCCGGCGAGCATCAGGAACACCGTGTCGACGCCGTCGAGCGCCGGCGCGATCGTTTCCGGTTTCGCCAGGTCACCGCGGACGCCGTCGGCGGGCGGGTTCCGGCTCAGCGCCCGGACCGGGAGGTTCCGCGCCCGCAGCTGGGCGACCACTTGCGAGCCGACGTTGCCCGTCGCGCCGGCGACCAGGATCGGCTTCATGCCGCCACCGCCGAGAAGATCGGGCGGTACCGCTTGACCGACCCGCCCGACATCCCCGGGTAGGTCTGCACCTTCTTCCACGCGTCCGTCGTCCCGATGCCGTCGGCGCCAGGGGCCGCGAGCGCGGCGCGGTGGGCGTCGGCGCTGGTCCATTCGGCGTAGTTCAGCACCCTGGTCCCGTCGGTGCTCACGTGGAAGAACCCCGAGATCCCGCCTTTGGGGTGCGCGGGTTCGGACGCCAGCGCTTCGAAGACGAGGTCGATCCAGTCGCGTTGCCGCCGCTCGTCGGGTCCTTCGAACTCGACCGAGACGATCACGAGGCAGCCTGGCGCTCCTTCGCCGCGGTGGCCGCGGTAGAGGCGGAACACGGGCGCGCCGTCCAGGTTCTGGATGGCTTCTTCGCTGGTCCACTGCTCGTAAGTGAAGGCGCCGTCGTGGTCGATGCCCTCGTATGCGGTGAAGGAAACAAGTCCTTCGCGGCTTTTGAACGCCGCGCGCGCCGCGTCGGCGTCCGGCCATTCCCGTGCCACCACGACCGTCGAATCGTCCGGTGTCGGCCAATGTCCGTTGTGGATGGTCATTTCGGAGGTCCCCTGTGCTGTCATGCCTCCAGCATGGAACTTAAACAAGGGTTTAAGTCAAGGTAGGATCGTCGCCATGTCCGAACTGCCGTCCGAACTCACCATCGGAGAGCTGTCCCGGCGCAGCGGCGTCGCCACCTCCGCCCTGCGGTTCTACGAACGTCAGGGCCTCATCAGCAGCAGGCGGACCAGTGGGAATCAGCGTCGCTACCCCCGCAGCGCGCTCCGCGTGGTGGCGTTCATCCGCGCGTCGCACCACCTCGGCATCCCGCTGGAGGTGATCGGTGGAGTGCTCGATTTCCTGCCGGAGGGCGCCGCGCCGGACCAGGCGTTCTGGCAGCGGGCTTCCCAGTGCTGGAGCGCCGAACTGAACAAGCGCATCGAGCAGCTGGAGTGCATGCGGGACCGGTTCACCGAATGCATCGGCTGCGGCTGCCTGTCCTTCGACCAGTGCGTGCTGGTGAACCCCGGTGACGTCCTCGCCGACAAGGGACCCGGCCCGGCGCGGCTGATCACGGACTGACCGTGGCCAGTTTTCGTTCCAGCAGCCGCCGTTCGGCGCTGTTCTCCGCTCGCGCGATCGCGGCTTCGTAGGCCCGCGCCGACTCCTCCGGCCGGCCGAGGCGGTGCAGCAGATCCGCGCGGATGGCGTGGTACAGGTGGTATTCGCCCAGTCCGAGGCCGTCGATCACGGCGAGGGCCGCATCGGGACCCTCCACTTCGGCGACCGCGACGGCCCGGTTGAGCGCGACGATCAGCGTCGGATTCGCCGCCAGCAGCAGGTCGTACAGCTGGACGATCTGCGACCAGTCCGTGCTCGCCGCGTCGGCGGCGTCGCTGTGGACGGCGTTGATCGCCGCCTGGATCTGGTACGGACCCGGCTGGTTCCGCCGCAGGCAGGCACGGACCAGCGCCTGCCCTTCGGTGATCAGCTCGCGGTTCCACCGTGACCGGTCCTGCTCCGCCAGCAGCACGACTTCGCCGTCCGCTCCGGTGCGGGCCGCGCGGCGCGACTCGGTGAGCAGCATCAGCGCCAGCAGCCCGGTGGCCTCCGGTTCGTCGGGCATGAGAGCGGTCAGCAGCCTGCCGAGCCGGATCGCCTCCGCGCACAGGTCCTCCCGGACCAGCCGTTCGCCCGAAGTGGCCGTGTACCCCTCGTTGAACACGAGGTAGATCACGGCGAGCACCGAACGCAGCCGGTCCGGCAGATCGGCGTCGTCCGGGACGCGGTACGGGATCTTCGCGGCGCGGATCTTGCCCTTCGCCCGGACCAGCCGTTGCGCCATCGTCGTTTCGGGGACGAAGAACGCGTGCGCGATTTCGCCGGTGGTCAGCCCGCCCAGCAGTTTCAGCGTCAGCGCGACCTGCGCGGTGATGGCCAGCGCGGGGTGGCAGCAGGTGAAGATCAGCCGCAAACGGTCGTCACGCACGGGACCCTCCTCCACCGGCTCGTCGCCCGCGCTGATCAGCGCGGCCTGGGCGTGTTTGTCGTCGCGCGCGGCTTCCCGGCGCAACCGGTCGATGGCCTTGTTGCGGGCGGTCGTGATGATCCAGCCCGCGGGGCTCGGCGGTGGACCGCTGGACGGCCAGCGGTCCACCGCTTCGGCGAAGGCGTCTTGGACGGCTTCCTCGGCGATGTCGATACTGCCGAAGACCCGGACCAGTACGGCCACGGCACGGCCGTACTCCTCGGTGAAGACGCGTCCGATGTCCTCGGTGGTCACACGCACGAAGGACCTTCGTCGCCCTGGAACGGCCGGACCTCGACCGGGAGGTAGGTGATCTCGGTGACCCGGCGGCCCCATTCGAGCGCGGCGTCCAGATCCGGCGCCTCGATGATGGTGAACCCACCGAGGTGTTCCTTGCCCTCGACGTACGGGCCGTCGGTCATCGTGATCTCGCCGTTCTCCTTGGCGCGCAGCACGGTCGCCGTGGTCGGCGGGTGCAGGCCGCCGGCGAAGACCCAGACACCCGCGGCCTTCATCTCGTCGTCGAGCGCCTGGATCTTGCGCGCGATCGGCTCCAGGAACTCCGGCGGCGGGACGGGACCGTCGGGCTGGTACAGGCTGATCAGGTACTGGGTCATGGCGTCCTCCTGAAGTCGGAGCGGCTTGTCATCACCTACACGAAGAGCGTCCCGTCGATTCGACAGCCGGTGGGAATTATTTTTCGCGGGCACATCGTCGCAGGTCGATCCGGGATCCCTTGGTCAGACAGGCCGCGATCCGATGGACTTGCTGGCCGTAACTGCGGCCCTTCAGTGCCTTCACGGTCCCGTCCCGGCCGACCTCGCAGGGGTTGCTTTCGGTGCAGCGCTCGCCGTCACGGTTGTGGGTGTTGTTGATGCCCATGACCGTGTTCCCGTCGCGGGACAGCAGCACGGAGCCGGAGTGGCCGGGCATGCTCACACAGGTGTCGCTCGGCGCGTAGCGGACCGCGTCGTCCTGCTGGTAGCCGGCTTCGCGCAGGTGCGGCACGACGGCCTCCACCGTGCAGTTCGGACGGCTGCTCGAGTAGGCCATGAGGAGCCGGTCACCGGCGCGCATCGGCTTGGTCGTCAGCCGGAAGACCTTCGCGCCCTCCCTGGCCAGCTGGGCGTAGGTCTTGTCCAGCCGGTACAGCGCGATGTCGGTGCCGGTCATCGTCGCGTAGACCAGCCGGGTGGCGCGGGCGCTGGTCTTCGGATAGCCCTCCCGGTCGGCGATCGTGACCGGACGGGGCAGGTCGGCGGGCCGGTCGACCAGGGCTTTTCCCGGGGCGGGCCGCCCGCTCGGCACGCAATGGCCGTTGGTCAGCGCCAGCGCCGGGTCTTCGGGACGCGCGGTGGCGGCGCGCACCACCGCTCCCTTGCAGTTACCCACCTCGGCCGTGCCCTCCACGTTCGGGACCGGGGAGTCCGGGGGAACGGCGGTCCCGGTCACGATGCCGTTGATCCACGCGGCATTCTTCGAGACGTCGGTGTACATGCCGGGAAAATCGGCACCCCTGATCCCGGCGCCGATCACCGTCCCGGCCAAGGCCCAGCCGTCACCCGAACGAATCAGGGCGGGCCCGCCGGAGTCCGTCGTTCCCGGCCCGACCGGAGGATCGGCGCGGCCGACGCACAACGGCAAGGTGTGCCCGTCGTCGTCCCAGCACCGATCGAGCGGCACGACCTCGGTGTCCGCTTCGCGCAGCTTGCTGGGAAAGCACTTCGGGTCCTTGAAGTCGTCGCAGCCGGTCGCGGCCGCGCCCCAGCCGAGGATGCGGACCGGGGTACCGACGGCGGGTGTGGCCCCGGCGAGCCGGACGGGTGTGGCTCGCACGGCGTTTCGCAGGTGCAGGACCGCGATGTCCTCGCCGGCCGGGTCGTAGGTGTTGTGGCGCCGATAGAACTTGTCGACGTCGGTGACCTCACCGCCGCTGGTGGTGTCGAGCGAGCCGACGCGGACCTTCCAGCCACGAGGGACCCCGACGGTCGCGCCGGTCGGGGTGTTGGCGCAGTGGCCCGCGGTGACCGCCCACTGGGGCGCGATGAGCACCGCCCCGCACCGGTGTCCGTCCGGACGGGGTGCGTCGTACCGCAGGGAGACCATGAAGTCGTAGGGCGTGGTGGACTCGGTGCCGCCGATGACGGCCGACGCGGGGGCCGCGGTGGCCGTCATCATGGCCAGCGCGAGCGCGAGGGATCGGATTCGCATACGGATCACGCTGGCCGGTCCGTGTCCGCGGAACTCGATGAGCGCGTAACAGTTCCGTGCACGCCCTGACTGGTACTGCCGGACCCAGGCTGAACAGACCGTGCCATCTCCGGGCGGGGCCCGGTTTCCTGGACTCATCACCGAGAACGAGTCCACTTAGGAGAAACACAGATGACGAACTCCCCGGCACCGTACGCGAACAGGGTCGCCGTCGTCACCGGAGCGTCCAGCGGAATCGGCGCGGCGGCCGCCCGGCGGCTGGCCGCCTCCGGCGCGGCGGTCGCGCTGATCGCCCGCCGGGCGGACCGGCTGGAGACACTGGCCGAGAAGATCGAGGCCGACGGCGGTACCGCGCTCGTGCTCGCCGTCGATGTCGCCGACGCCGCGGCGATGCGGGCCGCGGCGGCCGATATCGAGGCGAAGCTGGGCCGCGCGGACCTCCTGTTCAACAACGCCGGCGTGATGCTGGCCGCGCCGATCGACGAACTCGCCACCGGCGACTGGCAGCGCATGATCGACGTCAACATGACGGGCCTGATGAACGCGATCGGCGCGTTCGTCCCGCATCTCGTCGCTTCGGCGGCCGAGAAGGGCGTCGCGGACCTGGTGAACACCTCGTCCATCGGCGCGCAGGCCGTCTTCCCGTCCTTCGCCGTGTACGTCGCCTCGAAGGCGTACGTGACGCACTTGTCGAAGAACCTTCGCGCCGACCTCGGGCCGAAGGGTGTGCGGGTCGCGGCGATCGAGCCGGGGCTGGTCGAGACCGAACTGCAGGGCCATGTCACCGACGCCGGCGCTCTGCGGTGGCTGGACGGCGCACGCGAGTCGCTGACCTGGCTGAAGCCCGAGGACATCGCCGAGACCGTGGCGTTCCTGACCTCGCTCCCGGCTCGGGTGAACCTTCAGCAGGTCACCGTGATGCCCACCGCGCAGGTCTGATCACGGGAACAGGATCCGGGCGATCGCGCGGGCGGCGGTGTCCGGATCTTCCTGGAGCTCGGCGCGCAGTGCGCCGGTGAGCCAGAGGTTCGCGAACCCGTGCATCAGCGACCACGCGGCGACCCCAGCCATCGCGTCGTCGCTGACCGACGCCGCGCCGCTGGTCAGCAGGGCTCCGGCGCGGTCACGGGCGGCGGCCAGCGCCGCGTCGTCCTCGCGGTGGAGTTCGGGGCGGAACATCACCTCGAAATGCGCGCGATGCTCGATCGCGAAGCGCACGTAAGCCACCCCGACCTCGACGAAATCCCGATCGCTCTCGGCCGCCAGCGCGTCCGCGAGCAGGTCGAATCCCTCGGCGGCCAGCGCGGTCAGCACCCCGGCCTTGTCACCGAAATGGTGGACCGGACCGGCGTGCGAGACGCCCGCGCGCCGGGCGAGGTCGCGGAGGCTGATCCCCGCGGGGCCGTGTTCGGTGATGGCCGCGACGGCGGCGTCGAGCACGGCCCGGCGGAGGTCGCCGTGGTGGTACGGACTCATGACCACGAATCTAGTCATTGACAAGATGGCCCGCAATCGCGCATCTTGTCAGTGGAAAGATTCACTGCTCGGAAGGCATGGTCATGGATCCCGGTCTCGCACCCGTACTGATGCTGATCGCCGTCACGGCGACGTTGGCCCTGCTGGGCGCCTTCGGCGTCCAGCGGTTCAAACCCTGGCCCGTCGCGGTGCGCGGCGGTGTCGCGGCGCTGTTCGTCACTACCGGTCTCGCGCACTTCATCGGCATGCGCGAGGAACTCGTCGCGATGGTGCCGCCCGCCCTGCCCGCGCCGGGACTGCTGGTGACCGTCACCGGCGTCCTCGAACTCGCGGGCGCCGCGGGGGTGCTGTGGTCGCGCACGGCGCCGTGGGCGTCCGCCGGGCTGACTCTCCTGCTGCTGGGGATGTTCCCGGCGAATGTGTACAAGGCACTGCACGGGCCGGTGACTTCGACGATGGACGAGCTGGTGCCGCGGAGCCTGATGCAGGTGGTGTTCCTCGCCGCGACGGTGTCACTGGTGGTGTATTACGCGCGTACTCCGGACAGACCCTTTGCCCAAAGGAGACCTTAAGTCTTTCCCAAGTTCGGGCCCCGCTCCCGGGAACGGCACTACCCTCTGAGAATGAAGATCTCATTGTGGATCGGATTCTGTGGGCTGTGCATCCTCGCCGGGCACATGCTTCTCGGGGCGGTCGGTGTCGTACTGCTGATGAGCTGTCTACCGGCGGGGCGCGAACACGAATCCGGTGACAGAAAAGGGAAAACGTCCGCGCGGCTGGCCTGAGTTCAGCCCAGTGCGCTCGCGAAGGCGAGCGCGCCCAGAACCGGAACGGCGATCGCCGTGAGCACCATCGTGCGGCGGCTCGGTTTGGGACTTTCCAGTAATGCCCGGATACCGGCCGGAACCAACGCGACACAAAGCCCGGCGGTGCCGATGATCGAAACGAATTCGGTCCCTTTCAGAACGCCGAGTGGCAGAAGCCCCATCGTCGCCAGTCCGATCGACCCGACGACGCCGAGCACTTTCGCCCGATAAGCGGCGAAGGCGAGCACGTACCAGCCGAACATGATCGTGAACGACAGAAAACTGAACAGATGCAGGTCCTGATACGACTCGCTGACCACGCTCTCGGCGAACCCGGACCCACGGCGTTCGGTGAGTCCCAGCGCCGCCTGGTCGATCCCGGCGTGAAAGGTCCGCTCGAAGAGTCCACAAAGGACGAACAGGCCACCCCAGGCGGCCAACGCCGGCCTGGTGCGGCCGATCTTCGTGGCGAGCGCGACGATCGCGGGCCACAGCACGACATTGCCTGCCAGGAAACACGTGTACGCGGCGGTCATCAGCGCGGGATGGTCGCTCATCGCCTTGAGCTGGCTCGGGAAGAAGAAGTCGAAGCGCGACCGCAGCAGCGTCCCGGTGAGCAGCAGGACCGGTCCGAGGACCATCGAGACCGCGGCGACGCGGCGGCCGGGGAAGACGTAGTCGGTTTCCATACCCGGTGAGCCTTCCGTGTGTGGTGGTGGCGCGGATCGGATCACGGTCCGGTCTTCGGGCTCAGACCGTGGGTGGAGTTGGTCTCTTGGGCCTCTTGCAAGGGGAGGGCGTGGTCGGTTTTCGGCTATGGGCTGGGTGCGTGGCAGCTGGAGAACTCGCTGTCGCATGGGGGGCGTGCCGTTTGTCGGCAACGCGGTTGCGGCTGGTGAGTGCGTACCTGGAGAACCCTCGGGGGCGTGAACGAGCCGTCGCCGTGTTTTGGCTATGTGACGAGTGTTGGCGGGTTTAAGGCGACAACTCGGTGCCTGGAGAACTCGTCATCGCGCGGGCAGGCCGTTGCCTTTTTCCGGCAACGCGACTGATGGCGGGTGTGCGGCGACCGACCTCGCGGTTGCAGAACTCGTCCCCTGGTAGGGGTTGTTGCCGTTTTCCGGCGATGGCTTAGAACGGTGGTGGTTCGTCAGCAGTCGGGGCTGGTGGTCGGGGTTGGTGGAGTGGCGGTGGCGAGCTGTCGTGGGTCTGTCCGGTGGGGGTGGTGATGGTGAGGGTGCCGTCGGGGGCGAGCTGGTAGGTCCAGCCGGGTTCGTCCTTGAGGCGGTGGTCGCGGCGGCAGAGGTCGACCAGCTCGTCGGCGTTGGTGTGGCCGCCGTGCTGCCACGGCAGCGAGTGGTCGATGTCGCAGGCCTGGGCGGGGCGGTGGCAGCCGGGTCTTCGGCATTCCCGGTCCCGCACCCGCACGAACTCGTCCACACCCGCTGACGGCCGATAGCGGCCGCGGCCGAGGTCGAGGACCTGCCCGGAGAGCGGGTCGGTGATGATCCGCCGTAGCACAGTGTTCGGGCCGGTGGCGATCTGGCGGGCCAACCCGGCGGGAAGGGACCCGTGCCCGGCCATCTCCGCCGGGTCGTCGTTCAGGCCGAGATAGGTGAACAGATCCATATACAGAAACACCTCACTGCGCTCACCCGCACCACCCCGGCCGCCCAGGAGGAGATCGAGAGCGACGTCGGCACGCAGCTGATCCAGAGTGCGGGTCTCACCACCGGTTTTCAGGACTCGCGCTTCACGATCGATCCGCTGATAAGCGGCGGCCGCCTTCTCGACTGGGGCGTCTTCGACCTCGATCGACGCGACACCGGTCTCGCCGTGACGCAACGTGAGACGACGGCCCTCACGATGCCCCTCGGCCCGCTTGTCCGCGCCCTCGGGGTCGATCGTGTTCGCCGCATGATTGGCGGCTTTGCGGACCTGATCAGGGTTCTTGTCCGCGATCCGGTCCTCCAGTAGCGCGTCGACGGCACGCGCGTCCTCGTCTGAGAGCCACGAGGTGGCCGCGGCGACTTTCATCGCCCCGAACCCGCCGAGTTTCCCTTGGTCCATCAAGCCCAGAGTGCGGGGCAGGCGAGTGGTCAACGCGTCGGCCGCGGCGACCATCGCACCCGCATGATTGTCCACAACAGACAACGCGAACGCCACCTCCTGCGTGACACTACGAGCACCGGCGCGGTGCCGGTTCAGCTGCGCCACAGCCCGGAACCGGATCGCTTCCAGCCGCGCGATCCCGGCCGATGCCGCTTGCGCGACAGCAACGGCATCCTTGTCATCCAAGGAATCGACAGCAGCGTTGACCGATGCCAGCACCTCGGGGTCAGTGATGTTTTCCAGAAGCGCCACGGGCGCGGAGTGAGTGTCCACCCCATGAACATACGATCCACCACCGACAAATCCCGACCCCGCGGACACGGATGGCATTACCGATTTTCGGCAACAAAGACCGCCCTCACAGCCGCCGCACACCCTTGCCGTTTTCCGGCAACCAAGCCTCGGGTGGGCAAGTGAGAGCCAATAGATGAGTTACGTCAGCCGACAAGCACCTCGACATCCGAAAGGTCCTACGGCGTTGCCGATTTCCGGCAACCGAAACCCAGCCCCATCGCCGTTTTCCGGCAAAGCACGAACACACCGCTGTCCGGTGCCCGGCCGAAGACCGGACACCGGACAGCGGCGTTCCCCGCTCAGTTGGTATCGAGCGCGACAGCGATATCCCCGCCCGGCAACGGGAAGTCGCCGACCTTGGTCGCCGCGCCGGTCAGCAGATCGACCGTGTGGAACGTCGACGGCCCGGCGGCCGGGTTGAGGGCGGCGAACGCGCTCACCGAGGTCGTCTTGCCGTTGGTGAGGTCGCTGAAGATGTCGAAGCCCGCGATCGGGCCGGTGTCGACGCCGAGCGCGCCGGTCGGGCTGAGGAACCCGGCGTTGGCGGGCGCCTGGACGAGTACCTGGTCGGTAGCCGTGCCGATGTCGAACAGCGTGGTCGCGGTGTCGGGGTTGAGGTCGTTGTTCGTGTAGGCAGCGGCCGTGACGCCTCTGGTCGGCCCTCCCGCCGGCGGCGTGGTCAGGATGGTGTCTTCGATCGTGACGTGGTCGCCGAGATTGTGCCGCAGGTTCTGGCCGTAGTCGCTGATCACCCGGAGCCGGTCGGCGGCCGGATTGAAGTCAATGCCGAACTCCTTGCCGTACAACGGAACGCTCAGCTGCGAGACCTTCGTGACGATGACGTCGGGTGCCGCGGGCGGGAATTTCATCGTGTAGATACAGCCCTTGTCGCCCACGCCGTACAGCAAGCCGTTCTGGACGCGGAAATCGAGCACGATCAGGCGTGTCTCCCCGCAGGTGAGCCCCTGTACGAGCCGGACCCAGTCGAGGACCTGGGGTGTGTCGGTGTAGAAGGTGGCCATCAGTTTGCCGTCCGACGAGATCGCGAACGCCCGCGGCCCGGCCGCTTGCGCCGAGCTGCCGGTCGCGGTCCCGACGACGAGCGCCGCCGCGAGGGTCACCGTGGTGGCCGCCGCGGTCAAGACCTTCTTGAGTCGTGCCCTCATCCGTCCTCCCCTCAGCGGAAACTGTTCGAGCACAAGCTATTCGGCGGCACTGGACGGACATTGGACGTCGGTTGGATCCGGCGTCCGGCGGCTTGCGGGCGTGGTGAACCGGCGGAACAGTGGGACGATGACGGTCAAGAAAGTCCTTGCCTGCTCGATGATCCTCTGCGCAGGCCTCACGATCGTCGCGCCGGCCGAGGCGGAAGCGGCCCGGGAATGCGCTTCCGGCGTCAAGGTCATCAAGCCGGTGGTGCTCGAAGAGGCGGGGAGGTGGACCTACACGTTCGACCTCTCGTGGTGTTCGGACGGCGGGACGATCATCTGGGCCGAGCCGTCGGTGACGGCGCGAGTCCACAGTCCGGCCTGTCGCTGGGTCGGCCGGATCGAGGAGTCGATCAAAGAACTGCCGGACAAGGCGTGGAGCGCGTTCGACATGAGTGAGTTCTCGTGCCAGGTCAGCGCGGGCGAGGAACACGGCGTCAACCCGTGGGTCGTCGTCACGTTCCATCCGGCCGGCGGGTACGACACCAGCAGCGACATCGCGGCCTAGGCGCTGTCCTGTAAGTCTTGTTCGCGGTCTTCGCGCCCAGGCGGTCCCTGACGGCACGGGTGGACGCGGCCGAGTACGACCCGGTACGAGGCCGATCCGCCCGCACCGCCAGGAACCACCTGGATCACGAAGCCCATCGAACAGACTTACAGGACACCGCCTAGGCGCGAAGGATCGACTCGACCGCGGCCGCCGCCCGTTTCCGCAACGCGCCATACCCCGCCCGTTCGGCGAGGGCGAGCGCCCGGCGGGCCTGCCCGAGGCGCCGGTCGCGGTGGCGAGCCCGATGAGCGCGTCGACCTCGGGGTACCGATCGCCGGTCTCCCGCAGCAGGGCCAGCGCCTGCCGGTACCGGCGGACGGCGTCCTTCCGGTGCCCCACGCGCTGATGCACGCCCGCGAGCGCGACGAGCGCCTCGCCCTCACCCCGCGGTTCTCCGGTCTCCCGCGCTAGTCGCAGCCCTTCGCGCGCGTGGTCGAGCGCGTCGGTGAGACGGCCGAGATCGCAGTACACCGAGGCGAGCCTTCCGAGCGTTTCCGCTTCCCCGGCACGGTTCCCCGCCTCTCGATGCAGCGCGAGGGCCTTGGCGAGCAAGCCGGCCGCCTCGCTGACCCTGCCGCCAGCGTGTCGCGCCTGCCCGAGGTTGGACAGGTTGATCGCCTCCCCGTAGCGGGAGCCGATCCCGCGATACCGGCGCAGCGCCCGGACGTAGTGGCCGGCCGCCCCGGAAAGATCCCCCATCTCCCAGTGGACGAGCCCCAGATTGCCCAGCGCGACGGCTTCCCCGGCCGGGCTTCCGGCGCGTCTGCTCAGCTCCAGACCCCGGGAGAACCGCGCCGCGGCCGCCGGGAGCCGTCCCGACTGCCAGTACACGCACCCGAGGTTGCCCAGCACCGCGGCCTGCGCCTCCACCCACCCGGCCCGCCGGGCGAGCATGAGCGCGCCGGCGTGCTCCCGGACGGCCTCCGGCTACCGCCCTTGGCGGAAACCCAGATCCGCCAGGCTGAACCGGGCGGGCACGCGGGCTCGGAGATCGCCGTCCTCCTCGGCGGCGGCCAGCGCGGCCCCGGCGGCCGCCCGCCACTCGACCTGACGCGACGACATCCAGAAGTAGCCGCGTAGCGCGTCGGCCGGCAGCCAGGCCACCGGACGCGGCCCGGTCCGCGCCGCGTCCTCGACGACGGCGACGAGGTTGCCCAGTTCGGTCTCCAGCCATTCCGCCGCGTTCTCCTTCGCCGCGGCGGGAACCGGGCCGTCCGGCACGGACAGCGGGACACGGAACATGTGCGGGTAAAAGATTTTCGCCGCTTGGTCGGCACCACGCAGATACCACTCGTGCAGGCGGCGCCGGGCGGATCGGGTCTCCGCCGGGGAATCCCGCAGGCGATCGGCGGCGTAGCGGCGGAGGAGATCGTGGAAGTGGTAGCGGCCGGGCGCGTGCTGTTCGACGAGATGCGCGCTCGCGAGCGTGTCCAGCATCGGGCCCGCCCGCTCCTCGCCGGTCAGGATCTCGACGGCTTCGACGCCGATGTCGTTGCCCGGCACCAGGCTCAGCAGCCGGAACAACCGGCGCGTTTCGGCGGGCAAGGCCGCGTAGGAAAAGTCGAAGGCGGTCCGGACGGCGATCTGCTCGTCGCCCGGCACGGTCAGCGCGGCGAGCGGATTGCCCTTGCGCAGCTCGATGGCGTAGTCCTCGATGCCGTTCCCGGGATCTTCGGCGAGGTTGGCCGCGGCGATCCTCAGTGCCGGCGGCAGATACGCGCACAACCCGGCCACCTCGGCGGCCGCTTCGTGCTCGGCCGGACCCATTCGGAACCGAGCACACGCGCGAGCAGGTCCAGCGCCTCGCCGGGTTCGAGCATGCCCAGCGTGAGCCGCCGGGCGCCGTGGAGCGCGACCAGCCCGCCCATCCGGTCCCTGGCGGTGACCAGCACCGGACATCCCGGCCCGGCGGGCAGCGGCGGCCGGACCTGATCGACGTCCACGGCGTTGTCCAGCACCACCAGCGCTTTCCGATCGGTCATCAGCGTCCGGTACAAGGCGGACGCGGTCTCGGTGTCCGACGGCAGGCGTTCGGCGGGGACGTCCAGCGCGGCCAGGAACCGGGTGAGCCCGTCCGGGAACCGGTCCTTGACCCGGTGACGGCCGCGAGCGCCACCGCGCCGCCGTAGCTCCCGGCGCGGGGCACCAGTTGGTCCAAAATGGACAGTTCGGTCGCCTGGCCGGTGAACCCGGACGGCTCGGCGGGCAACTGCCGGGGAACGCGTAGGGCGGATCGCGGAGCCGGGAGCGGTTCCCCGTCTTCGAACGGCGGAAAGAACCCCGCTGCGCCCGGCTTCGGGGCCGCTCAGGCTAATGGCCCGCCGGGGCGAGGTCGTGACCGTTCCAGGTGAACCGGGCCGTGGTGACCGCGTCGTCACCGTCGCCGCCGGTGATGAGCTGGTGGATCCCGACGCCGCCGAGTTCGGCGTAGGTGCACCATTCGTGGTCCGACGTCAGCATCAGGTCGAGGTCGAGTTCGGACAGCAGGCCGAACACCTGCCCCCGGTTGGTCGTGTCGACGCCGACGAACACCTCGTCGAGCAGGATCACCCTCGGTGCCTCGGGCGCGGCCTGGTAATGCGCGGCGACGGCGGCGAACAGCGGCAGGTGCAGCGCGATCGCCTTCTCCCCTCCGGAAAGCGCGCCGTGCAGCTTCTTGGTCAGCAGCTGCCAGCCCGCGCCGTTCGCGCGGTCCACCTTGACCACGAACCGGTGCCAGGACGTGTAGTCGAAGACCTGCGCGAGCTGCTGTTCCCAGCTGGTCGCCGTGTCGTCCGCCTTCGCCTGCTCGACGCGTTCCCGGAAGAACTTGTGCAGGGACACGCGATCCTCGGCGGTCAGCTGATCCGGATCCTTCAGCAGCAGATCCCGCGCGGTCTTGGTGCCGGGCGGCAGATCGGGGGAGACCTGCCAGACCAGCCGGACGGCCACCCTCGACGCGGTCCGCACGCGTTCCAGCCGCGCGTTCATACCGTCGACGAGGTCGTTGGCCTGCCGGATACGGGCCGCGAGATGGCGGCGGGTGTCGCCGGTCAGCGTCTTGTCGAACAGGTCGCTTTCCCGGTCGGTGATCTCGTGCCTGCTCTGTTCCGCTTCCGCGTAAAGGATCTTCAGCAGTTCGGTCGCGCCGACCCGCAGCCCGTCGACGACGGCGGTGAAGATCTGGACGTCCTCGTCGGTCTCCAGATCGAGTTCCGCCCGCGAGCTGAGGGTGTTCCGGCAGGTGTGCACGGCCTCGGAGAGCCGGTGCAGCGCCTCGCCGAGGTTGCTCGGCGCGTGCGGCACGGACGGCCACGCCGCGGCCACCAGCCGCGCCGTTTCGAGCGCCGACCGCACCCCGTCGGAGGCGGACAGGGTGGCCTGGAACTTCGGCAGGTCCTCGATCCCGCCGTCGGCGGGGAAGACTCCGGTCGCGAGCTTCCGGAACCGGTGCGCGGCCGCGTCCTGTTTCTTGGCGGCGTCCTCGCGGGCCCGAGCGTCGGTCGTGCGGCGGACGCCGAGCGCGCCCAGCGACACCGCGAGTTCCTTGGCGTCGGCGTTCGCGGCGCGGAGTTCGCCCGCGAGGTCACGCAGTTTGGTGCGCAGCGCGTCGATTTCGGCGAGCACCTCGCGCTGCCCGCTGCCCGCGGTCCCTTCGATCGCTTCGAGCATCGCCGTGAGCTTGACGCGTTCGGCCTCCGCTTCGGAAGCCTCGTCCTCACGCCGGGCCGCGTTCGCCTCCGACCGGTCCGCCTGTTCGGCGCACAGCTCGGCCCGCTGGGTCGCGGTGAGCAGGTTCCCGTGCTCGTACAACCAGTTCTCGCCCTGGTCGGAGTAGGTGCGCAGGGCCGTGGCGAGCGCGGCCAGGAGCGCGCGTTCGGTCGGGAGCCCGCTCTCCGAGGCCTGGGCGGTCAGCTCGTGCAGCGCCGTCTTGGCCTCGATCTCCAGCGCGGAGACGGCGGTCTCCAGATGCCGGACGGCGGCGTCGGCGGCGGTCAGCTCGGCCTCGGCCGCGTTCAGTTCTCCCGTGGCGGCAAGGAGATCTTCGTGGCTGGGGCGGGCGGCGCGTTCGATCTTGATCAGCTCGCGCCTGCCGCGCAGCGCGGCCAGTTCGCCCTCCAGCTCGGCGATGGTCTTCTCCCGGAGGGAGATCTTGTCCCGCAGTCCGGCGATCCGGCGCTCCCTGGCGCGCAGGCGCGCGGAACCGCCGATATATGCCGGGGCGTCCTTCGCCCAGCTGCCCGACAGGCCCCCCATCCGCCAGCCGCCGTCCGCGCCGATCGCGGCGGGTCCGGCGGGGAGTGTGTCGTCGAAGGCGATCACTTCCAGGATCCGGCGGATCTTCGCCGGGGAAAGCTCCGCGTCGGGTTCGGGTACGAGGACGTCGGCGAGTGAACGGCCGGTGGCCACCGGCAGCGTCCCGGTCTCCGCGAGCACGTCGTGTCCATCGACGACGCCGTGGGAGTTCACCCAGGCGTCCAGCAGGCCGGCGCCTTCGAGCGCGGCCTCGATCCCGGCCCGGGCGCTTTCCGGGACCGAGCCCGCGAAATCGACCAGGCGCCACAGCGGCGCGCCGCTCATCTCGGCGCGGTCCGTCGTGCGGGTGCGCGGCGGCTCGGGCGCGAGGACGTCCTCCGTTTCGAGCACGCCCGCCTCGACGAGGAGCCCGTCGTGCTCGGCGCGCGCGGTGGCCAGCGCGGCACCGGTCGCCGCCTCCCGCCGGATGATGTCTTCGAGCACGGTCTCGGCGACGACGCCGAGCCTGCCCAGCAGCGCGACCTCCGCCTCGGCCTCCCGGACGACCGCTTCCACGTCGGGGAACCGCAGCTCGCGGCAGCCGATCGCCCATTCGGCGAGCCGGGTGCGCAGATCGCTCAGCGCGAGTTCCCGCGTCGCCGTCGTGAGGTCCAGCCGCTCCTGCGCGGCCGAGAAATCCGACCGCGCGCGGTCGAGATCCGCCTCGGCCCGGTGCCGCCGCCCCACCGCGAGTTCGTGCTTGTCCAGCGCCCGGCCGAGCGTTTCGACCTGGTCGCGCTTGCCGCGGACGGCGGCCTGCAGCAGCGGACGGAGCCGGGCCGGTTCGTTCAGCCCGGCGACGAGTTCGTCGTGCACCCCGGCCAGGTTCGCGCGGGTCGCGGCGGCACGGACCTCGGTCTCCAGCGAGCGCACGAGGTCGGCCTGCCGTTTCGCGACCTGCTTCGCCGCCCGTGAACGCTCCTCGTCGGCGTCCGCCTCGGCACGGAGCCGGTCCGCGTCCGCGCGCAGTGCCTCCGCTTTTTCGCGCGTGGACAAGGTCCGTTGCCGCAGCTTGTCGAGCTCCTGGCCCTTGCGGTACGACTCGGATTCGGTCAGCCCGGCGAGGCGGGCTTCGGTCTCTTCGACGTCTTTTTCGAGCTTCGCTGACCGTTCCTCGGCGGCCTCCTTCTTCGCGGCGACCTCGTCGTGCTCCTCGGCCGAACGGCGGGCGGCCGCGGCGAGTTCGTCGAGTTCGGTGGTCGCGGCGATGAGGTTCGCGGCGCCCGCGCGCAGCACACGCTGGGCGTAGGTCCTCTGCCGCGCGGCGAGTGCGCGGGTCGCGTCGACCTCGGTCTCCAGTGAGCCCAGCCGTTCGCGCTGCGCGTCGAGCCGTTCGAAACCCTCGGCGAGCTCGGCGATCTCCTGCTGCCCCAACGGCGGAAGCGCGCGGGAGAGCAGATTGGACAGCAGGCTCGGGTCGAGCCGCTGCGAGAGCTTGGGCATCCGCAGCTGGAGCAACGCGGTGATCAGCGCGTCGTACCGCTGTTCGCTCAAGGTGGGGAACAGTTTCGCGCGGATCGCCGCGCGGTACTCGGCCGCGCCGTCGTGCACGGTCCCGTGTTCGCCGAGGGTTTCCTCCAGCGCGTTCTTGGTCAGCGGCTGGCCGGCCTCGTTGACCAGCGGCAAGCCGTCGCCCACCCGAAGATCGGTGGTGAAGAAGTCGGCGTGCACCGTGCTGGTGTGCGTGCTGGCCTGAAGCCGCGCGCCGCAGGTGAACCACTTCTCGCCCGCCATGCCGAATTCGAGCCAGACGTACCCGACGCGGGTGGCGCCCGAAGCGCCTTCGCCCATCAGGTTCCAGTGCATGCTGCGTTCGCTGGTGCCGAAGGTCGACAGCCGGTTGGCGCGCAGGCTCGCGTCGAACAGGAACGGCAGCAGCAGTTCCAGCGCCTTGGACTTCCCGCTCCCGTTGGGGCCGCGCAACAGCAGGCGCCCGTCGTGGAACTCGAAGATCTCGTCGTAGTAGCGCCAGATGTTGAGAATGCCCGCACGGGAGGGAATCCACCTCGTCACGGTCACGGCGCCTCCTCGGTGCGGTCGGTGTACCTCGCGGCGGCCGGGAGCGGCCGGACGAGTTCGGCTTCGGTGCGGATCAGGCCGAAGCCGGTCAGCACGGCGAGCGCGTCGACGGTCAGCCGCCGCACACCGTCCTTGCCCCGGTACGTCTTGGCCCAGCGCGGGAAGCGTTTCAGCAGCTTGGCGGTGGCGTTGCGCAGGTAATCGGTGGTCCGCGGCTCGTCCAGCGCGTCGAGCAGCAGGAGCGCGGCGACCTTGGCGTTGCTGCCGTCGTCCGGGAACCGCTCGTCGGTGGCCAGCCCGTCGACGTCGACGAGCAGCACGCCCTCCGCGCGTTCTTCGAGGACGAAACCGCCCTGCTCCGCGGCTCGCCGCAGCAGCTGGCGCCCGGTAGGCGTGCCGAGGTACGCGCGCTCTTCCGCGGTCAGCTCGGCGAAGTACAGCACCGGGTCGTCGACGAGACGGCGGAAGACCGTGTGCCGGAGCCACAGGTTCCGCTGGACGTCCGACGCGCTCGGCGTGTCCTCGTGGCGGCCCGACGAGAGGCCGTAGCGCTGCTCGTGCGACACCGCATCCAGCAGTTCCTCGAACCGCAGCGCGACGTCGTCGGCGGGCACGGCCAGCTGCGACGGCCCGACCGGCGCGGCGAGCATCCGCAGCAACAGGGTCGCGTCCACCCGGAACAGCACCTTCGCCGCCGGATCGTCCACAAAGGACTCCGGGTCGCCGTCGGCGGCTTCGAGGACGCCGTAGGACTCCAGGAGCTTGAGGACGTCCACGAACGCGAGACGCTCCGCCCTGGTGGCGACGTCGAAGGCGGTGACGAGATCGTCGGCGGCGCTCGCCTGCGCGACGCGGCCGGCGAGCAGGCCGATGGTGGTCACCGGCACGGTCAGCAGTTCGGCGGCCACCACGCACAACAGGACGTAGCGGCGGCGGTCGAACGCGGCGCGCCCGGAGCGCAGCCGTCGCGCCGGACGCGTGGGATCGGTGGCCGCGCGGACCTTGACCAGCCGGGCGTAGCCAAGCCGCGGTTCGACGGTGAGCGTCCAGCCGCAGTAGTAGTCGAACCACTGCCGGATGGGCTCGCGGCGGCGCCGGATGAGGTCGAAGGTCTCGGGGGAGCCGCGCTCGCCGATCAGCGGGGTGGCCAGCAGTGCGCGGATCCCGCGCGCGACCTCTTCGCGTTCCGCGATGACCAGTTGGTTGGTGAGGCTCACGCACCGCCTCCGGCCGTACTGATCTCGATCTCGTAGTCGGGGCCCCGGAAGACACCGCTCGTGGTGGTCAAGCGGGCGACCGCGCCGGTCTGTGGCGGCCGCAGGACGATCTCGATCTGTCCGTCGGACGTGGTGCTCCGCCGGGTGCCGTCCGCGCCGACGGCACTGCCCAGCGCTTGCCCCAGCAGGTCGAGCAGCCGCTCGAAGACGCTGTGGTCGAGCTTCTCGAACGCCGAAAGCCGCACGACGCCGCCGGTGTCGAGCATGTTCCACGCCGCTTCGAGTTCGGCGCGTTCCTGCAGGGCTTTTTCGGCTCTCGCGCCTCTGATCGCGCTGACGTCGCGCACCCGGCCGGTCCTGGTGAACCGCTCGGTGCGGCCCGCGGAGCGAAGCAGTTCCGACACCTCGACCGGCGGCGCGTCGAGCCACGACGCCGTCGTGCTGACCACTTCCGGATCCGCGTGGGCGAGGTGCGCGTGCCGAGCGGAACTCAGCCCGAACATCGTGGACCACAGGCGATGCAGGTCCTCCTGTGCCGGGACGACGGTGAACCACCGCGCCAGCTCGCGGAAATCGGCGACCGCGCTGCTCGCGCGCCGCCGCGATTCGGTGATCCGGTCGAGGACCTGGAGAAGCGTGATGATCGCGCGCCGCGCGAGGCGATGAAGGTCCTCGACCCGCGGCGTCGCCCCGTCCTCGGGCAGGAACCACGCGCGAAGGCCGTCCCACCGCGCCTTGCGTACGTCGAGCCAGCGCGGGTCGGGGTTCGGCAGCGACGCTCCGTTGAGTGCCCGCCGGTGCACCCGCTCGACGCCGTGGTCGTCGATCTCCTTGATCCGGGTGGCGATCGTGTGCGCGTGATGTTCCAGGTCGTTCAGGAACCCCTGCAGATACGTGACCGTGGCCGCCTTGACCTCGTGGAACGTCGCGAGGTCGGCTTCGGTGTGCAGGAGGCGCTGGAGGTCGCCGTTGAAGCGCTTCGTGTTGTCGCGGAACGCTTCGAGGTGGCTCTCGACTTCGGTGAGCGTGCTGAACACGCGCCGGTCCGTGCCGTCTTCGAGCTGCTTCGCGAGCTCGCCGAGCCGCTCACCCAGCGCTTCGAGCGTCGCCGTCTGGAGCGCCCCGGACGCGTTGAGCACCTCGTTCGCGCGGACCACCCCCGCGTACGCCGCTTCGCCCTGGCGGGTCAGCGAGTACTGGAGGTTGCGGCGCTCGTACTCCGACGCCGTCCGGTAGTCGCCCGCGTGGCTCTGGACGACGTCGAGGTGGCCCTGGCCCTTCAGCTGGTCCAGCGCCTTGACGAGGTCTTCGTCGTCCAGCGTCTCCAGCCAGCCGACTTCCCGCAGCCTCGTGCGGACGTCGTCGATCCCGAGCGCCGTCTCGAGCCGCTCGTTCGCCTCACCGAAGGCGTGCAGGATCGCCAGGGGGAGCCCGGATCTGCTGCCGTCGGTGAAACGGAACAGTTCGGGCGGTACACGGAACGGATCCATGCGTCCTCCGGCGGATGGTGCGTGGAGCTACACGTTAGGGGGTCACCCAGGCGAGTCCGAACGGCCCATCTTTTTCACGCTGAGTGCTCACGTCGTGAACATCTCAAGGCGCACCGTGGTCCCCTCGACGGTGACCTTGCGGACCACGCGGCGGCCGTCGACGAGCCGGTCGTCCTCCATGACGCCGGGAGCGAAGTTCGACCCTTCGAGCAGCTTGGGCACGTCCTCCGACGGCAGGGTGAGGACGACGACGTACCTCGAGTCGATGCCGCGGTCGTACTGCGTCTCCAGCACCTTGCAGCTGGCGGGCATCGAGATCCCGCCGAACCGGAAGGCGTCTTCCGGTTTCGGGCTTGGCGGGGTCGTCGCGCAGCCGGCCAGAAGGAGTGCGAGGACCGCGAGCAGGGTTTTCACCTAACGTGAGACGCACGGTGGACGTAAGCATTCCGTCACACTCGGACGGGGATGACAGGGGCGGTGCGACACGTTGTACTGGGTGTCAACGACCGAAGGAGATCTACAGTGACGGAAAAGGCTGTTCTCGCGGGCGGCTGTTTCTGGGGCATGCAGGACCTGTTCCGCCGGCACCCCGGGGTCGTCTCCACCAGGGTCGGCTACACCGGCGGCGACGTGCCGAACGCGACCTACCGCAACCACGGCTCCCACGCCGAAGGCATCGAGATCGTCTTCGACCCGGCGCAGCTGTCGTACCGGCAGATCCTGGAGTTCTTTTTCCAGATCCACGATCCGACGACCCGTAACCGCCAGGGCAACGACATCGGCACGAGCTACCGGTCGGCGATCTTCTACACCGACGACAAGCAGAAGCAGGTCGCCGAACAGACGATCGCCGACGTCGACGCCTCGGGCAAGTGGCCGGGCAAGGTCGTCACCGAGGTGACCCAGGCCGGTGACTTCTGGGAGGCCGAACCGGAGCACCAGGACTACCTGGAGCGCATCCCGAACGGCTACACCTGCCACTACGTGCGGCCGGAATGGCAGCTCGGCGAGCGCTGATCGTGCCCTGACCTGCCCTGAGCCCGGCTTCAGGGCAGGTCGGGACCCGGATGCTCCGCGGCGAACCGGTCAGCGCTGCCCTCGGCGGCGGGTGCGTTGTCGGCGAGCCACTCAACCGCGCGAAGCTTTGCGCGGTTGTCGCTGAAGGAGTTCCAGACGGGAACAAGGTGGGGGTATCGGTCGTGCAACTCGTTCCTGAAACGGCGGAAGGCACCCTTGCCGCGGAGTGTCCTTGATAGCCGTTCGCCGGCTCGTTCGTCGCCGATACCCGCCGTGAAGTCGACCATGTCCTGGAACCAGACAGAGGATGGCAAAGGCTCGATGACGATCAGATCCACGTCGTCGAGGTCGATGGGAGTCCGGCCGTCGATCCCGCCGTCTTGTGTCCACAAGCCCATCTCGCCGGTCCGCGGGTCGACCAGGTGAAAGTGCTCGTAGTCGGTCTGGTCCTGCAGGGCCATCGCGATGGCCCCGAGGTCGAACTTGTCCAAGCCGAGCATGTGGGCAAGTCTATCGGCGCGCGGCGAGGCGCTGGTTGGTCTCGTCGAGATTGAAGTGCGCAGGGTCGAATTGGTCCGGGTCGTCGAGACCGAGCCAGTCGACTACGTCTCGGTGTTCCTTGTGGCCGGGATCGCCGAGGATCTGGATCAGCCGGGCGTACCCTCCCGTTCCGCCGACGTCCTCCGGCGGGCAAGCCCCTTCGCCCGCGACACAGCGCGGATAACGCTCATCGGACGTGGCGACCGTGGCTTCCTCGATGAGAATCTCGTGGTCCCAGCTGTCGCCGAAGTCGTAGTTGTACACGAGGCGGCCGCCGGGCTTCACCAGGTCGTTCAGCCACACTTTGCGTTCGTCGCGGTACTGCAGTTCAGGCTCGGCCTCGCCGTAGTAGGTCTTCCCATCGAGAAAGTAGTGCAGGTGGTAGTTCTCCCAGCCCATCGCGGCCTGGATGACGATGTGCAGCCGGTCGAGCGGGATGGCCGCCGGAACCACCACCCGTCGCCACACCGGAAGACCCTCGATTTCCAGCAGAGTGATTTTCGCCTGGTAGATCGGATCTCCGGCTTCCGGCTCGCCCAAGATCCGTCGCATACCCGACCTGCCGAGTTCGGTCAGCTCGGCCGATTCGTCCCGGAGGGTCACCGCTCCCAATCGCTGTAGGACCTCGAGCGTTTTCTTGGTGTCGCGGTCATTCGTGCTCCGCAACATCTCAAGCTGGAGTTCGGTGAGATCTTCCAACACGTAAGGTGCGCTCACGACATCCCAGACCGTCGCGCACAAGCTCGCGATTGCGACAGCACCGTCCGCGCCATACAACGACGCCAACACGGCGCGGGTGCCGTGCGCGAACTCCGGGCGCAGCAATGACTCGCCGAATCCCGAGTGCAGGAACGCCTCGCCCAGCTTGTCGAACCCGGTGAACAACGCGAACCACAGCTTCTGCGGGTCATCGAGAAGGACCTGATTCTTCTTCACCGGCACCAGCCGTTGCCCGGTCTTGCGGACCAGCCGCGCCGCCTTGGCGCACTCCACGACGAGCATCAGGTTGAGCAGCCGCTCGCTCGACCTGGTCCGGTACACGTGGCTGCCGATGGTCTGCTCGAGCACGTCACCGGTCTTCAACAACGGCACCAGCGCTTTGGCGTCAGCCAAGGTGAGACGCCCGGTCTGGGTGAGTTTCCGTCCTGCGCCCACCCATTCGGTGAACGCGCGCACCTGCTCGACCAGCTCGGACTTCACCGCGAGATCCATGCCACCCCTTCCAGGCTTTCCAGGAGTCTAGGTGCGCTGGTACAGGTCACCCAGTCCCGCTTTGATCTGCTCCGGCGCCATGCTTCGTCGCTGGTAGACGTACTGCGCCGCCGCCAGTGGCGCGAGCAGCGCGTCGGCCCTGAAATGCGCGTCCGCTTCCGGCTCGATTTCGCTGATCAAAGCGACCAGGTGACTGTGGTGCAGCCGGTACGCGCCCGTGACGAACCGCGCCATCGGCGTCTCCGTCTCCGCGACCATCAGCAGTTCGCCGTGCGTCTCGAGCCTGTCGACGTACGCGTCCATGAACGCCTTCAGCCTTTGGGTCGCGGGTGCCCCCGGCCCGAGCGGCGGCGGCCCGCTGATGAACGCTTCCTGGAACTCGCGCTCGTTCTCGTCGAGCAATGCCTGTGCTAAGGCGCCCTTGTCCGGGAACCGTCGATACACGGTGCCGATCCCGACGCCCGCCTCCGCCGCGACCTCGTCCAACGCGAGCCCGTCGATTCCTTTGGCCGCCACAAGCCTGGCCGCCGCGTGGACGATCTTCTGCCGGTTGCGAGCCGCGTCCGCCCGCTCTGGAGTCCCGGCTCCTGCGATGGGAAGCACTCGGCAAGCCTAACCGGTGGACAAGTGGAACTTTCTCCAGTTAACTAAGTGGAGGAACTTCCACTTAAGGAGATTTGGATGTCTGTCGAACACTTCACGAGCGATGACGCTTCGACCTGGTTCCAGCGGCTCGACCAGCGGATCTTCCTGGCCGACGTCCTCGCGCAGGACAGTGGCGCGGCCATGTCCGTCGGCTTCGCCCGTTACGGGAAAGGCGAGAAGAACCCGTGGAAGATGACCTACGACGAGGCCCTCGTCATCACTTCCGGCACTTTCACCGTCGAGGGCCCTTCGGGTTCGGTGACGGCTCGGGCAGGCGAGGTGATCTATCTGCGGGCTGGAACCGAGGTGGTCTACGTGGCCGATGAGGACACGGAACTGGTCTATGTCACCTATCCGCATTGGCTGGCAGCTACGGAGTCTTCAGTCGAAGCCCATCGCCTCGAAGATTTCCACGAGGCCTAGCGAAGATCCTCCAACAAGGCGGGAAGGACGAGTTCCTCTTCGATGCGCACTCCGCGTCGCTCCAGCGCCGGCCGCAGGTCCGGATCCCAGATCGCGTCCGCCGGCCTTCCCGCCAGCGGGCCGCCTGCCGTGGTCGTCGCGGAGTACGCCGAAGCATCGAAACGCCAGGGCATCCACGGAATCCGGTCGCGCAGGGTGTTTCCGATCCGGATACCGCCCCAGTCGAAGTCGCCGTGATACCGGAAAGAGGCACCGTCCGCCGCGAGCAGATCGAGGAGACGCCACACCGCGGCAGACGGCTGGCCGTTCACGCAGACGAGAGGAGGGCAGCCAGGTCCCAGCTCATCGGCTGCGGAGGCGAGGACGATCGGGTTTTCGCAGACCGACACCATCCCGGCTCCGACGCCGAGCCCCGCGGTGTTCAACTGGCGTAGCGTCAGGACACACGGTTCGCCGATTTCCTTCGCCAGCGCCAGCATGCGGCCGGTCGCCGTCTCCGTGTCACCGGGTAGACCGAGGCACAGCACGGACGAGGACAGATCGTCACGGTGTACGCCCACCGCCGCCCAGGAAGTTCGCCGTTCGCCCGCTGTTCCGTCTCCGGCCGGTGGGCGGCCGCGGAGGGCTCTCGCTGCCGAGAGGACGAGCGTCGCCAGGGGGCGCCCGTCGTCCAAGCCGTGAGCGTCGCCGGTGGTCTCCGCCGCGAGCCTGCCCAGCGCGATGCCCTGCGACGGCAACTCGGCGAGAACCTCGACCACTGCAGTGATCAACGCCGAAGCGTGCTCCGGTTCGGAAGCCAACCTCCGGACCATGCCGGTGGAGTCCAACCACGCGCGCCACGTCGCCAGCATCGGACGTCGCGCGACCAGTTCGTCCAGTGGCCCGAAAGCCGCCGTCCAGGCCGCGGCTTCGGTTGCCCGGTCCGGCACAGTTCCGATCAGCAGCCTCGTCGCGTCGGCGAGCCCGTCGGGGGCCGAACCACTGCGGCGAAGCACAGCGTCGACTTCGTCGAGTGAAACGCTCAGGGAGGTACCGGTACCCGCCCGCCTGCCGAGCAACCGTTCGATGGCCCTGCGCTGGTCATGCGTCGCCGAATTGAGTGTGACTACTCCGCTCAACGGCCTGCCGGCGACCATCCGCCGGCGCAAGCGGTCGAGCAGCCACGCCGTTTCTTCGCCGCCCAGGAGCCTGCGGAGCCGATCCGGATCGGCCATCAGGCGCCCGGTACGTAGGGAAGCGGCCGTTGCCGCTGGACACGCTCGCGCCCGTCCCAGCGCCAAGGGGTCACGAGAACGGCGTCGATTCCGTCGCGCCGAGTGAGTTGTGCGATGGTCAGCCCCGGCACCTGCGGGTAGCAGCCCCATTCGCGTTCGCTGGTCATCACGACGTCGAGATCGAATGCGGCGAGCAGGCCGAGGCACTTGGCCCGTGAATCGTCGTCGACGCCTGCGAACGCTTCGTCGAGCGCGACCAGACGTGGCGTGTGGGGATTGGCCGAAGACGAGTAGAAGGAGGAGGCCGCGGCGAAAAGCGGAACCGACGCGGCGAGCACCCGTTCACCGCCGGACGCCGGTCCGGTCGCCGACCGCCACTGGCCATCCTGGTAGCGCTGAATGGCGAACTCGTGCCAAGATCGATAATCCAGCGCGCGAGTCAGTTGTTCGACCCAGCCGCCGGCCGCGTCTTCGGCGTGCTCGCGGTTGATCTGCTCCTGCAGGAACCCGCCGACGGCGGTCCGGTCCTCGGCACTCCAGGCGTCCGCGGTCTGCCGCAACAACCGGTCTCGTACTCGATCGAGCCCATCAGGCGCCGTTCGCGAAGTACGCCACTGCAACCGTAGACGCATTCCGGTCGACGTCGGCCGGGCTTCGAGGTCGGTGTTGATGGACCGGACCTGATCCTCGGCGTTCCCGATCAATTCTTGCAGCGTGCCCGCGACTTCGTTGATGAGGTGGTTCTCGAGGATCTCGCGTTCTTTCGCCGAAAGCAGGTTCGCTCGTTGCTCGTTCTCCATCTCCAAAGCGGTCACCAACGTCGGAATGTCCTGGGTGCGCCCTTGGAACAGCACATCGACGACGATGATTCCGTCTCGTAGGGTCATACCGACCGAGTGGCCGTGCCTGGACAGCGCGTCGGTCAGCAGTTTGTGCTCGGCCGACACCTTCTGCTGAACCAATTCCCACGGCCGGTCCGCGTCGTCCACGCCGTCCAGCGCGGCGTTGATCGCCCGCGCGAGAGCGACGGCCGGATTGGGAGCCCACTCCTTCTCCGGGGCGGGGAAATCCAATTCGGGAACGGCTGTTGCCAACAGCCCTGTCGCCGCGAAGGCCCGCAGCTCACTGATGGCCTGATCACGCCCGGCCACGGCGGTCGAGATCGAATCGCGAAGCTTCTCACGTCGTCCGATCGCCGTGCCTCGGTCTTGGTGCAAGACCCGTTCTTCTTCTCGCACCCGCTTCTCGCGGGCGTCCCGTTCGTCCGATTCCCTCGCGACCGCAGCCAGCTTCCGATAGAGCTCCTCGACTCCCGCGCCCGCGGTCTCCACCAGTACGCGATGGCGTTCGGCCGCGGTTTCGGCTTCAGCGCGGGCTTCGGCGGCCGACTCTCGCGCTTCGTCGTGGCGTTCGGCGGCATCCCGCTTCTCGTGTTCGGCCTTGGCCGAATCCGCTTTCGCCCGAGCCAGCGCCCGCGCCGCGGGCCAGAGCCCGGCAAGGGCCACCCGGTAGTCGCCGACTGCCTTGTGGACGCGGGCCAGATCCTCGGGGTCCGTTGGCAGACCGACATCACCGGCGAATTCGATGGCCTTGCCGCGAGACCGCTCGGCTTCGTCGGCACACTCGGCGGAAACTCCGACAGCTTCGTCGAGGCGGCCGTCGATCCGGCGCTTCTCCTTGTGCTCGCCGACGAGCACGGAGTGGGCCTCGCGGAGATCGGTGTCTTCCGGCTGGGCTCGGTGTTCCGCGGTGAGGGCGGTCCGCTGAGCGGCCAGGCCGTCCGCGGCTTCCGCCAGCTCGGCAAGGTGCCGAGACATCCGGTCGCCCGCATCCCGCAGCTGCTGGATCCGTTCCCTGCGCGCGGCTTCCCGAGCACCTTCACCCAGGTAAGCCGCTGCGTCCTTGTGCCATGCCCCGGTCAGCACGCCGATGGCGAACCTGCCGTCCACCGCGACCCACGTGTCCGCGCCAGGACCGAGACCGATCGCACGCAAGACCGCGTTCACCACATCGTCGGTCAGGGCCGAGGCCTGAGGGTCGGCCCGATCCACCGCCGGCGCGAGCACAGCGGTGAGGCCTCCTGACGGCGCGGCCTCACCGGGTTCGATGATCACGTCGCCGGTCCGCGTGCTGTGCAGTTCACCTTCCGGGGATACCCAAGCGTCCAGAACGCCAGAGGCCTCCAACGCCGCTTCGAGCCCAGCACGGTGCTGCTCGTTGACGCCGGGGACGAAATCCACGACTTTCCATAGTGGAGCACCAGGACGGCCGGTTCGTGTGTCTTCGTCACGTGTATAGGGCCTTGGCGGAGCGTCGTGCCCGCCCGCTTCCAGTCGTGCGATCTCGTCGTTGATCGCTTGCCGTTCGGTTTCCGCTGCTGTTCGTTCGGCATCGAGGGTGGCTTGCCTCCGAGCGAGCTCGGCGGTCGCCAGCAGCACGGCCTCCTCGACGGCCGATGCCGCAGGATTGACGCCGATGAGCGTCTCAGTCCACGCGTCGAGGGTGTCGAGCGCTTCGTCCATATCGGACAGTACGAACTGTTCGGTGCTCGCCAGGTAGGACCGGTAACTGTCGACAAGGGCCGCACCGTGCCGGGCGACACTCTCCTCGGCCGCGGTGATCCGCTCGGCGGCGCTCTGCTGCTCAGCGGTGATCCGGTCGACACTTGCCCGCGCGGAACGCAATGCTGCCTCGGCCTGCGTCGCGGCATTGAGCAACCGTTGAAGCTGATCGACCGCCTTGGTCCGCCGTTCGATGATCACCTGCCCGGCTCGCTCGTCTTCGTCGGCGATGAGCGCGGAATGTTCATCGGTCAGGTAGGCGGCATCGGCGGCCTCGTACGCGATCTCTTTGGCCTGCTCCAAAATCTCCGCATCGGCGTCGGCCGTCCGCTGAGCCGTCTCGGCTTGCTCCTCACGGAGGCGCAGGTTGCCGGCGGCCGACAACAGGTCGCGCTCCCGCAAGTTCGCGAACTCACGGAGCCTGGCGGCTTCCTTCCCCACTTGTTTCAGTGTTTCGGCGTCCCGCATTTCGGGGCTGCTCTGCAGTGCGGCACGGCGCGTATCCAGCTGGGCTTTCGTGGCCGCCAGTTCATCGAGAAGTCTCTGGGTCTCGTTGAGCGCCAGTGTCGCTTGCTCGTATGCGGCCTCGGCTTCACCCAACTCACGTCCGAGCTTTTCGTAAACGCTGTGCGTATGGCGAACTGGTGCCGCACGTCGTTTGGCCGCGATTCGGGAGTAACGCCGGTAATGTGCGAGGAACTGATCGGCCGCCGTCTTCGCCTCCGCCAGGGCGTGTAAGGTTTCCCGCTCCTCGTCCAGGCCACGGAATGCTTCCGCGACCGTGGCCACCAAGGCCGGGTCGAGCGGCGGGAGTGCCTCGGTGAGCGCCCGGGACAGCAGTTTCTCGTCCGGCTTCTTCGACAGCTGCGGTTGCCGTAGCTGGATCAGCAGATTGACGAGGGCTTCGTAGCGGTGGCTTCCCAGCCCGAAGAGCGCTTCGTCCACTGCGCGTCGGTAGTCTGACGCGGTGTCGTACACCAGGCCATGCCCGACGACGGCGTCCTTGAGCTTCTCCCTGGTCAAGGCCACCCGGGTCGGGCTCACCAGGGAAAGGTCCTGTCCGACGCGCTGGTCGGTGACAAAGAACCAGTGCTTGGCGATTCCACGCCCGGCGACGGCCTTGAGACCACAGCCGAGTGTTCGATACTCGGCGCTCCCGTCGGGAAGGGCACGACCGAATTCCAGCCAGGTATAGCCAAGGCGTTCATTATGTGGATGCTTCCCGCCGAGCAGCAGGTTCCATTCCATGCGTTTGTTGCGATCCCCGTCGGGCTCCACCCGGTGTGCCGAGAGTTCGCCGTCGAGGAGGAACGGCAGGGTCAGCGCGAGGACCTTGGATTTTCCGGTTCCATTGTTGCCGCGTAACAGCAGACGGCCGTCGTGGAAGTGGAACTCTTCGAGGTCGTAGTAGAACAGGTCGACAAGGCCTGCCCGGAGCGGTTGCCAGCGGGCCTTGTCCGGGACGGGCAAGGTCACTTCCCGGTCTTCCTCTCGCGGATGGTGGGCGCGTCGAGCCGGTAACGCCCGATCGCGGGCAGCGCGCGCACCATCGGTGGATCCCCGACGGAATCCTCGACGAGCCGTAGGGCACGCAGCTTGTGCAACGCGATGGCGAGGAGTTCCTCGTCAGCGCCTTCGTCGGTGACCCCGCGGCGCCAATAGGAGGCATGGTCACGGGCGATCTTCCTGACGTACGCCAGCATTCGCTCGATCGGTACCGGGCCGTTCCGCGCAGCGAGGTACTCGGCGACGAGCAAGGTGGCGTGGCCATCGGTGCGCTGCTCCGGCATGCGCACATCGGTCAAGTCGTCGTCGGGATCGACCATCGCGATGCCCTCCGCGCGGACCTCGGCGATCAGCCCGGTGGCGGCCTCGATCCGGTGCGTCAACGCATGCCGCTGGCCGGTCAGGTACGCCCGTTCATCGTCGGCCAGCTCGTCGTAGTAGACCACAGGATCGTCGAGGAGGCGGCGGGTCAGGCGGTGGCGCAGCGCCCGATTGCGCAGGTCATCGGTGTCGGCGACAGGCTCGTGGGCGAGCTCTTCGAGCCTGGTTTCGAAATCGGCGGCATTGATCGTCGAAGGGCCCCGTGTGCTGGTCAAGAGCGTGGCCAGCACCCGGCGCTGCACGTCGTACAAGACGTCTCCGTTGTCGCTCAAATAAGCGTCTTCCTCACCGGCGACACGTTCGAGGACACCCCAGGAGAGCAGTAATCTGACCGCGGCGACGAGATCCGAACGCTCGTCCCGCCGGCTCATCGTGAAGGACACGCCCGCGTCGACGAGTTCGGGTTCGCCCGCGGCGGTGAGTACGCCTTCAGCGAGTCGGCCGAGGGTGATCTGCGCGTCGGCTCGCTCCAAGACGGCCAGCGCCAAGCAGAGCAAGACGTACCTGCGGCGGCCGAAAGGTGGTTTGCCCTTGCCGTCTCTCGCTGGATGAGTCTGGTCGGTCAACGTCGGCGCGGTCTTGAACAGGCGCGCGGATTCAGCACTGACCAGCAGCCGCCAGCCCGTCTCGGTGGCCAGCCAGTCACGCAGCTCCGGCGCGTGGCGTCGGACCAGCCGCAGTACTTCGTCGTCCGTTCCGGCTGTCAACAGCGGCTTGGCAAGGAGCGCCCGCAGGGCTTTCCGCTTCTGGGCGACGGTTTCCTCGCCAAGCACGGTCACGCGATCGCCTCCTCCCGGCCGTTCCCGATCAAGTCGATGATCTCGATCAGATGTTCCGGACCGTGCAGGATCCCATCTTCGGTGTGGATGCTCACCGTTCCTCCGCCGCGTACGAGAGTCAAGCGAACCTCCATCGTGCCGTCACTCGTGGTGGTCCGGACTTCGTGATCGCCAGGAGCGCGCGCCGACAGCGCGTCGCCGAGGAGACCGAGGAAGAGCCGGAATGCCCGCGCATCGAGCTCGCCCAGAGCCGATAGACGCGTGGGCCCTGGTGTCGCCAGCCGCTCACGTGCGGCGGCGACCTGCTCGGCTTCGAGAACCGCCTGCTCGGCCAGGATTCGACGCTGCTCCGCGCGGTCCGCGACCCGGTTGGGCTGGCCGCGCCGCTCGTAGGATCCCGTCCTGCGCAACTGCGGGCTGATGCGCACTCCGGCCGCTTCCCGCCACGGCGTACTCGGTGCGGGTTGCTCTTCCTCCCACGCGGCAACGGTTTCGTTGTCGACGGTGAGGTGTCGCGCGGAACTGAGCCCGAACGCCGTCCGCCACAAGCGATGCGCCGCATTGTCGTCCGGTGCCTCCGCGAACCAGCGAGCCAAAGTCCGGAAGTCGGCCGAGCGGTCGGAACGTCCGGAACGGCGTTCGTTGAGCGCGGCCACCGTGTCGATGAGCTGCGTGATCGCCGTGACCGCGGCTCCGCGCAGCAGGCGCGCCTGTGACTGATGCCGAGAGTCGGCCGAAACGAACCAGTCGTGCAGTCCACGCCAGCGGTTTCGCCAAATTTCGTAACGGCTTTCGACGGCGGTCGCGTTCTCGTGGTCGTCAGGTGCGACATCGGCGGCTTCGCGTTTCGCCGCCACCATGAGGATGTCCCTGACGCCGACTTGCTCGATCTTGCCCAGAAGGGTGGCGATCTCCGCACCCCGGTTGGCGAGATCCGCGATGAAGCGGTTGACGTAGTCGATCAGCCGCTGCTTGTAGGCGACGAACGCCTCCACGTCCCCGTCGGCGAAATCGATGACACGGCGTAGCGATGCCATGAACGCCTGCGCGTTGTCGGCCAGACCGGTGAACCGCTCGGCGAGCGCGAGCAACAGCAGATGCACCTTCGCCGGGTCGAGCTCCCGTGCCCCGGCCAGCTCCACAAGCGCTCGCAACTGCGCGGCGATGTCCTCCAGCGCCACGGACTGCAGCGATCCGCGGCGGCCCAGGGCCTGGTCGTAGACCGCGAGCGCTTCCTCGGCGGCCTGGCCGGCGGCCGTGAGCTGGTACAGGTACCGGGCACGATGGAAGTCGGCGACACTGGTCACCCGGCTCGTATCCGGATCGGCCCGCAGGTTGTCCCAGTCGACGAGCTTGTCCAGCGCGTCCGCGACCTGCTCGACATCACCCGATCGGCCCAAGTCCGCCGCGACGTCCTCCGGCCGCATGTGAACGATGAATCGGTCCCTCGCCCGCGCGAACGTCAACAGGACGTCGCGATAGAGCGCCGCGTTCGGCGCACTGAGGTGCGCGAACGGTTGAGGCTCCAGGTCGTCGGTCACGATCCCATTATGAGGAGGGCACCGACAGTTTCGATCGCACCCCTCATGGCGCCTGGTCAGCACGCAATTGCCGCCGACGGCGGGGCGACTTGCCGTTCGGTCATCTCGGCCGCGGAAGTAAGCTTCACGGCGAGTTCTCGGGCCTCGGCGGGTGTCATGTACCAGCCATGGTTGGTTTCACCCTTCCCGCACCAGATACGTGGCTCGATTTCGCGCACGCCCTGCAGAAGGTGCACGGTCGCGTACTCGGGTTGGTATGACAGGCCGTTCCCCATTTTGTCGCCGCCTTCCAGCACAAGAGGGACATTGCCCGTCCACTCGGACATGTGCTGGCGGTTTTGGCCGCGATCGTCATCGCTGTGCCACCCGGAGTTACACCACCAGGGGCATGGCTGGGTCAGCCAGAATACGGAATCCGTGCATATGCGCGCGTGCTCATCCGCGCAAACGACGAGGTCCGCGCCATCGAGGCTCTGTGGGCTGAGCGGGACACGTCCGCAGCGGGCGCAGGTGCTCCCTCTCTTCTGCGCCTCACTCAACGTGGCGATCTCTACCGGTGGGAAATTCGAGTTGCTCATGAAGGCGGCTCCTGCGTAGCTGCTTCGGATGAATACATGAACCGCATGTCATGCTGCGGAACTACCTGTTTTCAGGTATCCGGCGAGATGCCGGGTGGCGGAGTCCAGCTGGCACGACACCTGGTAGCGGCTGATGCCAAGACGTTCCGCGGCCGCTGACCGCTCGTCATGGTCCAGAAGCACATCGGACACCAAATCCGCTTGTGCCGGTGTCACCGCGCCCTCGAGCATCGCGCCGGCGAGGACAAGATCCGGATGTCCCGCGGCCGAACTCGCGGTGGCTATGGTGTCGTTGAGCTCGGACCGGGACATCGCGAGCCGAGTCTCGCGATTGCAGGCTTCGTGCGCGCGGCGGAACGCTGCCCAGTAAAGCTGCCCGTACACCTTCTGAGCTGCAGCGTCCGCGACGTCGAGTGCTTGCAGGAACCCTTCGAGGATCTCGGAATCCAGGTCGTTTCGCTCGCCCGGATAGCGAGACCTGAGCTTGCTGCCGATGTGCTTCAGACCGGGCATCATCATGGCGGCCGCCACGACGGTCCACGGTTCAGGCGTCGCGTGCGCCCGCCCGACCAAGTCTCGCCAGACGGCGTTCTTGGTGACCCAGCTCGTCTGCCTCTTGAGCAGCAGCACTCGCACCTCGTCGATGGGTTTCACTTCGGCGGGCAGACCGCAACCGAGCGCGGCGCAGTCAAGCGTCAGCGCTCGCGGGCCGGCGGCCAACGCCAGGAACTGCCGCTCGATCACGTCCAAGTCCGACGGGGAGTAGGTCATTATGGGCCTTTCGGGTTCGGCGGAAATCTCACTCCCCAAATCGCCTCCGTGGGCACCATATGCAAATGATTCACTGGATCGGTGGCATGCCGGTTCTTGCAAAGTGAGAATCTCCGGGTCGACGCCAGGTGGCTGGCGTCAACTTCGCTGCGGCGCACGAGCGGAACCCGACCAATCAGCACATCCCGGTGGCCATGAACCAGCACAACAACGAAGTCGGCCGCGCGATCGCCCGGGCCAACCCGGACGCCAGCCCCGAGGAGATGGCGAACCTGGTCGAACAGGCGGTCAAGGACGGCAAAATGGTGGTCATCGACAAGAACGACACACTGGTATCGTCCGACGAATCGCCTCCTGGCGAGACCCGCGAAACCAAGAACAAGCCTTGGCCCACGGACGATCCGGGGCGCAACGACGACCACGACCCCGGCGAACCGTCGGCGACTCCGGACCAATACTGACCATGCGCTTGATAGTGACTCTGCTCGCCCTGCTCGCCCTCGTGGCGGCCTGCGGCACGAGCATCCCAGAAGTGACGGTGGAATTCGACGAAGGTCTCGAAAAAACGATCGGAGATCTCGCCAGGACAGGCGGCTCGCGGCCGCTCAAGGAACTGGCGTCCGGCGATTGGACCTCGGTACAGATCCTCACCGGCCCCGCTTCAGGCGCGCGAATCGAACGCGAGCTCGGCAGGCCCGTCACGGTCGAGGGCGATGGCACGCACAGTGGGGACTACGTCCAGGACGGCAATCTGCTGGTGTTCGACCGCGACGGCGCCACTACGCGGATGGTCAGCCTCGGCACTCTCGCCGCCCTCGGTGAGGGTAAGTACCGGGCCGATGTGGTGCTGCGGGCGCAGGGTGGCGCCATCACGATGACGGACCCGGACGGGCGCCCCGCAGGCTGATCAGGGCTATCGGGTCATCTCTTCCAAGAACGCTTGGGTCTCGGGATCGGTCGAATAGACGGCGGTGCCACGCATCCCACGGGTGAGCAGGACCTTGTAGGTGTTCTTGATCAGCGCACCGAAATGCAGTTCGTCGGCCCGTTTCACGGCACTGTCCTCCGAGTTCTGGCGCTGAGGAACCCACATGCCGTCGCGCCGAACGAGATCGGAGCCGAAGATGACTCCGGACCAGTCGTACTCGAATCCCTGCGCGGTGTAGATGCAGCCCACTTGCCCGAAGCCGCGTTCGTCAGTGGCCCAGTAGTTGGATTCCGGGACACCGGCCACGGCCTTGTTCCGCTCCGACTTCGCGTTCCACGGACGCTGCCAACCGCCGATCTTGACGTCGTCGACCAGCGCGCGGCCGTCCGGAGTCATCACCGGATCGCTCCAAGGCCAGCAGAAACCGGCGGCGAGCCGGGGCACTCCGCCGTGCAGTTCCTGTTGGTGCAGCACCCATGACTCGAGTGCTTGCGGCGATGCGGCACTCGACACCGTGATGCCCGCGTCCAGAGGGCCCGCGAGCTTGCTCCATGGGACAGGTGGTTCGACGTTCTGCCCCAGGCCCAGCAGCCGGGCGACCCAAGTGTCGTAGGAGACAGAACCACCGCAGCGCAACTGATCGTGCAGCCGGACGACCTCCACCTTGCATCCGAGTGACTCGGCAGCAGCGGAGATCTCGCGCAGAGAACCCATCTCGCCGGGCCGCACGATCTGATTCTCATCGAGCAGGAACACCGGCACGATGGCGACGTTGATCAGTTCGTCGATCTGGCGACCAGCGCGATCGCGCTGCTCCTTCTTCGTGTACTGCGTGACGCCTTTCTCGCGAATGCGGTGTGCTTCGTCGCAGATGAGGACGTCGAGTTCTCGCGGTTGACAGCCGACGTAGGTGTTGAAGTACTTGAACAAGCCCTGGACGCGTGTACTTCCACGACCGGCGTATTTCCGCATCGTCTGGGTGAAGGACTTGGAGCCGGTCGCGTGGTGGACGGCGAGGCCGCGGCGAGCCAAATCGCCGAGGAGACTCAACGCGATCACACTTTTTCCTGATCCGGGACCGCCCTCGACTATGACGACGGTACGAGTCTGGGCCGCGCGAGAACGTTCTACTGCCTGCATCACCAATTCGTAAGCGACCTTTTGTTCGTCAAGCAGGACGAACTGTTCGCGATCCCGGATCTCCGCGGCCGCCAACGTCAGCAGAGGTTTGGTCGGGCGGTGTGCGAAGCCGAGGAGTTCGTCACCCGCGGTGAGGTTGCTTCCTCGTTCCGCCGATTTGTCGAGTACGGCGTTGAATGCCTGCCGGAGGTCGGCCTTGTCGTCCATCGTGAACAGTCGCCCGTATTCGCTGACCCTGTACTGGAGGAGGTCGTCGATATCGGCACGGCGGGCGTTGTGCAGGTACGCGATCCCGTGGACTGCCTGGGGACGCTCGGCGAGCGCCGGAGTGTGGTCCACGAAGTACTGGCAGTACCCGCGCACTTGCTCGACCGGATGGAGGTGCAGACCGGGAAGGCCGGGGATGTTGAGCACCTGGGCAAGGTGGACTTCGGCCTTCGACCATTGCTTGAGCTCGACGAATACGAACGAGCTTTGCCCGGTACGGGGGTGAGTTCCGCACAGGACGACGTCCACACGTTGCCTACTATGGGGAAGCTGGTGCTCGAGGAGGACTTCGACGTCTTCGAGTCCCGCATCGATCAGGTCACTCAGCAGGACGGGAAGGCTCTTCTGCCAGGAGACGACCTCGCTCGTGCCTGCCCTGGTGCCGAGCACGTATCCGGACTGCTCACGCAGTCTCTGGTGCAGGCTGCCTGTCCGAGCCTCGACCAGAAGATCGGCTGCTCGGCCGCGTGCAAGTGCCACCTTGTCCCCTCCCCAGGGCGTGCGTCATCGACGTACGGATGGGGACAACAACGAGGTGACTCGGTGTCCGTCGGACCGTTCCCGTCCAGGTTAGTGGATCGCTGTCCCCGCTGCGGTTCACCGGGCCGGGGAGCGTTTCAGCTACAGATGGTTCGCACGACGCGCCAGCAGGCATCTCTACCCCCTGTTCGAGGCCAGGTCGTAGCTCACTAGTGTGAGCGCGCACGCTGGACTCTGACTAAGAGTGACTACGCGACGCTGCCTCGGGGGAGGACGTTTTGCCGGTGAGGAAGACCGCTGCCGAACTGCGGGTGGCGCTGGGCGAGGAAAGTTTCATAGCGACGCTCGCGATACATGCCAGGGTTGGCTACAGCGCTTCGACGAGGAGCGGTGAAGTCGGTTCGTGGCGGCGCAGTCTCCCGGTCCTCGCGGAGACTCTTTGTGGCATCGGGCTGGAGCATGTCGAAGTGTTTCTCGAGTATCGGCTCCCGTTCAGTCCCAAGCGAGTCGACGCGATTCTGTGTGGCGTGCATCCGGAGACGGGGCAACCGTCGTACGTACTGGTGGAACTGAAGCAATGGCGTCACATGGAGTTGGTGGGCGACGGGCTGGTCAAGACGTCGGATGACGATCCGCAGCCCGTCTTGCATCCGTCTGAACAGGTTCGGCGTTACTGTCGTCAGCTCCTTGACTTCACGCCTCAATTCGCGCGTGCGCCGCGACTGGTGAAGGGCATCGCCTATCTTCACGACGCCGTCTACGATCCGACCTGGAGAATGGACAAAACCAGTGCCGATGGTTTGGGTCGGCTCTTCGCGGCTGACACGAAGAAGGACCTGGCCAACTACCTCTGTTCCCTTCTTGACACTGACGCCGGTGCGGCCGCTGGTGCGCGAGATGCGGCGAACGCCCTCCTCTCTGCTCGGCACACCCCGGCTCGGAACCTGCTGACGACCGCTGCCGGAACCCTTGAAAAACGGGACGAGTTCGTCCTTCTCGACGAACAGCAGGTTGCCTACCAGTCGGTAATGGACGCTCTTGACGAGGCGGATTCCAAGGGGTCCTCAGGGGCTGAGAAGAAGGTGGTCGTCGTCAGTGGCGGCCCGGGTTCCGGGAAGAGCGCGATAGCGATAACCCTTCTTGCCAGCCTTGCTCGTCGTAGCAGGCGGGTCCTGCATGCGACAGGCTCGAAGGCGTTTACGGAGACGCTGCGAGCGACGGTTGCCGGAATCGATGATCGTCTCGAGGAGATGTTCAAGTATTTCAACCAATTCGGTTCGGATCGCGAGAACTCATTGGATGTGCTGCTCTGTGACGAGGCGCACCGGGTCCGTGGGCTTCCCGAACGTCCTCGTGCACGAGGACGAGAACAGATCGACCAGCTCATCGACGTGGCCAAGGTTCCCGTCTTCCTGCTCGACGAGCATCAGGTCGTGCGTCCCGGCGAGGTCGGCACCAGGAAGTACATCGTCGACATCGCGAACCTCAAAGGTCACGAGGTTCTCGACATCCGCCTCGACGGGCAGTTCCGGTGTGGCGGGTCGGACAAGTTCGACGAGTGGGTCACGCGCCTCATGTTTCTGAGCCCCGAGGAGCCGATCGTCTGGTCCGACCTGGTCCAGGGAAGCGATGACGAGTATGTGGTCGATGCGGCGGAGTCGCCTCAAGAACTTGAATCATGGCTCCGTCAGCAGTCGAACATGCGTGGTGGAAGCGCGAGGATGACGGCGGGGTTCTGCTGGGACTGGAGCGACCCCATCGAAGTCGACGGTACACGTCGTCTGGTTGACGACGTGAAGATCGATGAGTGGTCGCGACCGTGGAACGCCAAGCCCAAAGCGCCCGTTCCAGGTGTTCCGTCGTCGTCATTGTGGGCCTCCGACCCACGTGGTTTCGGTCAAGTCGGCTGTATTTACAGCGCCCAGGGTTTCGAATACGACTGGGCAGGCGTGATCTTTGGCGATGACCTGGTGATTCGTGACAGGCGATGGGTCTCGAACAGGAGGCCTTTGAAAGATCAGGCGGTGAAGAACGCCAAGGAGAGGGATTTCGACCGTTTGGTGCGGAACACGTACAAGGTGCTGCTGACTCGGGGAATGCAGGGAGTGTGCCTTTATTCGAAAGACCCGGCGACGAACCGGATACTTCGTAAATACGCGCGCTGAGCGCTCGCCGTCGTCGATCCAAGAGCGACTGGCAGGTTCGAGATCCGGGTGACCATGCCACGGCGGGTCTCAAGATCCGTTCCGGCCAGTGAGATCTCCGTGGGGTACTCGAAGTGCCCCCGGCAGGATTCGAACCTGCGACACCCGCTTTAGGAGAGCGGTGCTCTATCCCCTGAGCTACGAGGGCATGTACTGCCACGCGCAGCTTACCGTGTAGCCACGCGAGGGAGCACAGGAGGGCGTCGTCACATCGGAGCGCGCCAGCGGCCAGCCCGGTGAAAGCCCCGAATGCCCCGAACGGCGGTTGCCCAACAGGCCGCGAGAGGGCATGCGGCCAGGCCGAGACACTGGCCGTCTAGTGACACTCGACCTGCGGATCCGTCCCCGAGCAGCGACACTCTCCAGCAGGAGATCAGGGTCTGAATCGAGCGCTAGATCGACACAGATGACCCGCGAGGGTCACTCGTACGTGTCTGGTTTCGAAACCCTGAACAACAGTAGGTAATCTTCGTTAACGGGACGCGAGACGCCGCTCCCCCGGCTGCCGGAGGGCTTCGTTGATCAAGCTCATGTTCGCCGACGACGAGGAACTGGTCCGTTCGGGCCTGCGTGCCATGATGTCGGGCGCTGCCGATATCGAGATCGTGGGCGAGGCGAGCGACGGGAGATCAGCGGTCGAGGTCGCCCGGCGGTACCACCCTGACGTCGCGTTGCTCGACATCAAGATGCGGGCGCCTGACGACGGTATTCGCGCGCTCAGGGCCATCCTCGCCCTGCCGGATCCGCCGACCGTCGCCATGTTGACCACGTTCGACATCGACGACTACGTCAGTCTCGCGCTCAGGCTCGGGGCCAACGGCTTCCTGCTCAAGGACATCGACCCGGCGGCTCTCCTTCGGGCAGTGAGGGACCTCGCCAGGGGAGGCGCGGTGCTCGACCCCGGGGTCGCGGCGCGCATGGTCCAGTCGCATCGGGACGAGCAGCGGGCCGCGCAGCCGGCGCGCAAGCTGCTCGCGTCGCTGTCCGAGCGGGAGCGCGAGGTCGTCGGGCTGATCGGGCAGGGGCTGTCCAACGCGGAGATCGGCGGACGCCTGCACCTGTCCGAGGCCACGGTCAAGGGCTACGTCTCGGCCGTCCTGTCCAAGATCGGCGCGGCGAACCGGGTGCAGGCCGCGCTGCTGGCGTACCGCGGTGGCCTGCTCGACCAGTAATGATCCTCACCGCGCTCGAGTTCCTCGGCTTGATCGCGTTCGCCGCTTCGGGTGCGCTCGCGGCGGTGCGGTCCAGGTTGGACGTCTTCGGAGTCGTGGTCGTCGGGTTGACGACCGCGCTCGGCGGCGGGGTCATCCGTGACGTCCTGCTCGGGATCACGCCGCCCACGACCCTGCGGACCTGGCCCTATCTCGCGGTCTGCGGCGGGACGGCGCTGGTCGTGTTCGTCTTCCATCCGCAGATCGCGAAGCTGCGGCGCGCCGTGCTGCTCGCGGACGCGCTCGGGCTCGGGGTGTTCGCGACGGCGGGGACCACCATCGCGTTGAACGCGGGCGCCACTCCCTACGCGGCGTGCTTGATCGGCATGACGACGGGTATCGGAGGCGGCGCCGTGCGTGATCTTCTCCTGCGGGAAATCCCGCTCGTGCTGCGGAAGGAGATCTACGCGGTCGCGGCGCTCGCGGGGGCCGTACTCGTCGCGATCGGTCACTCTCTGCGACTGCCGCCGGGGGCGGTGACGGTGGTGGCAGCCGCCGCCGTGGTGGGGGTCCGGATGCTCGCTTTGTGGCGGAGATGGAACGCACCCGTTGCGAAAGGGCCCGAGACCGGCTGAAACGTCATCTGGACCGCCGGATTTCCTTTGTTGGTTCTGTGTGTGTTCTTAGGCGAGTCTCAGCACTCTGCGTAAGACTGTCGTCATGCGCATCCTCGTAGTGGACGACGACAGGGCCGTCCGTGAATCACTCAGGCGATCCCTTGAGTTCAACGGGTACCAGGTGGAACTGGCCGGGGACGGCGCACAGGCCTTGGAAGCGATCATCGCCAACAGACCCGACGCGATGGTCCTCGACGTCATGATGCCGCGGCTCGACGGCCTCGAGGTCGCCCGGCGGCTGCGGAGTACCGGAGACGACCTTCCGATTCTCGTCCTCACCGCGCGGGACACCGTTTCCGACCGGGTGTCCGGCCTCGACGCCGGCGCGGACGACTACCTGCCGAAGCCCTTCGCGCTCGAAGAGCTTCTCGCGCGCCTTCGCGCGCTTCTGCGCCGGGCGATCCCGGATCCGCAGGCCGGACAGAACGCCGAGGCCCTCTCGTTCGCGGACCTCACCTTGGACCCGGGGACGCGTGAGGTGCGCCGGGCTGGGCGGGAGATCAGTCTCACGAGGACCGAATTCGCCCTGCTGGAGCTGTTCCTCTCCTACCCGAAGCACGTTCTGACCCGCAGCCGGATCCTGGAGGAAGTGTGGGGATACGACTTCCCGACGTCGGGCAACGCGCTGGAGGTCTACGTCGGTTATTTGCGCCGAAAGACCGAGGCTGGGAGCGAACCGAGGCTGATCCACACGGTGCGGGGAGTGGGCTACGTCCTGAGGGAAACCCCGCCGTGACGGAGCCGGTCCCGGTCGTCGACGTGTCCGAAAAGGATCCACGCGGCGACCGCTGGGGCACGCGGCGCTTCTCGCTCCGCGGCCGGGTGACGCTGCTCGCGGCCGCTTCGGTGGCGGGTGCGGTGGCGCTGGTGTCGCTCGGCGCGTACCTCGTCGTGCGCGACAACCTCTACCAGCAGGTGGACGACAACCTGCTCGCCCGCGCGCAGGCCGCGGTCGATTCGCCGCAGGTGCAGACCGAACTGCAGCAGGTGCCCGGCGCCTTCCTCGCCAGCGCGGACCTGCAGATCGGGCAGCTGACGGTCGGGGAGAAGGTCCGGCTGACCTATCCGCAGTCCGGGAGCCGCCCGCCGTACGGCGAGGACGAGATCGCGGTCGCCTCCGGGGACAAGGCCTTCTCCCTGCGCACCGACCCGAGGACCGACAGCCGCGTCGTCGCCCTCCCGCAGGGGGACGGCCAGGCGATGGTGCTCGCCCAGTCGCTCGGGCCGACGAAGCGCACCCTGAACGAGCTTTCGGTGGTCCTGTTCCTGATCGGCGGCGCCGGGATCCTGGTCGCCGCGGCCGCGGGAACGGCCGTCGCGAGAGCGGGCCTGCGGCCGGTCGACAGACTCACGTCGGCGGCGGAACGCGTCGCCACCACGGGTGATCTGCGGCCGATCCCGGTCAGCGGCGACGACGAACTCGCCCGCCTCACCCAGAGTTTCAACACGATGCTGGGCACGGTCGCCGAATCGCAGGAGCGGCAACGGCAACTCGTCGCCGACGCCGGCCACGAACTCCGCACCCCGCTGACGTCGCTCCGCACCAACCTGGAGCTGCTCCTGTCCGCGAGCAGGCCCGGCGCGCGGACGCTGTCCGACGAGGACCGCAGCGACATCGAGGCCGACATCCGCGGCCAGCTCGACGAGCTGACCCAGCTGATCGGCGACCTCGTCGAACTGGCGCGCCAGGACGAGCCGCGGATCGAGCACGAGCGGGTCGAGATGGTCGACGTCGTCGAGCGCGCGCTGGACAGGGCACGCCGCCGCGCGGGCGAGATCGAGTTCGACGTCTCGCTCCAGCCATGGGTGCTGACCGGCGACACGAGCGCGCTGGAGCGCGCGGTGCTGAACCTGCTGGACAACGCGGTGAAGTTCTCGCCGGAAGGATCGACGGTCGGGGTCCGGCTGTACCCGGTCGGCGACGGCACCGCGGTGCTCGAAGTCGAGGACTCGGGGCCGGGGATCGCCGACGAGGACCTGCCGAAGGTGTTCGACCGCTTCTACCGCTCGTCGGAGGCGCGGACGCTGCCCGGTTCCGGGCTCGGGCTGGCCATCGTCCAGCACGCGGCGCAGCGGCACGGCGGCGACGTCTACGCGGGGCGCGCGTCCACCGGTGGCGCTCTGATGACCTTGCGGCTCCCGGGAGCCCCGGCCTGACGGGTGATTACGCTGACGGGTGATGAGCACCGAGAACGCGCCTGAGATGCCGCCCCGCCGTCTGCTGTGGACACTGCTGGTGGCCGCGGTGCTGCTGGCCGCCGACCAGCTGACCAAATGGTGGGCCGTCGACGCCCTCACCGGCCACGCGCCGATCCCGGTGATCGGCGACTTCATCCGGTTCCGGCTGCTCTACAACCCGGGCGCGGCGTTCTCGCTGGGCGCGAACTCCACCTGGATCTTCGCGATCCTGGCCGCGGCCGCGGTGGTCGCGTTGCTGTGGATCTCCCGCAAGGTCCGCTCGGCGGGCTGGGCGATCTCGCTCGGGCTGCTGCTCGGTGGCGCGACGACGCATCTGGGCGACCGTTTGTTCCGCGAGCCCGGTTTCGCGCGTGGCCACGTCGTCGACTTCATCGACTACAACGGCTGGTTCGTCGGGAACGTCGCCGACATCGCGCTGTTCTTCGGCGCCGTCTCGCTCTTCGTGCTGAGTTTCCGCGGCGTCCCGATCGAAGGCGTCAAGGAATAACGAGACAGAACTCGTTCCCTTCCGGATCGGCGAGTACGACCAGTCCGTCTTCGGGACGCGCGAGTACGCGCGCCCAAGGCGACGAGCCGTTCGACGTCGTCTCCCGTCAGGTCCAGATGCACCCGGTTCTTGGCGACCTTGGGTTCGGGAACCTGATTGAAGAAGAGCCGCGGTCCCGACGCTGCTTCGACCAGTACCGAAGGATCGTCTTCGGGGCCCGAAACCCCCAGTGAACGAAGGCGATCAAGCTCTTCTTCGTCATAGGGTGCGACTTCGTAGCCGTCGAGCGCGGTCGCCCGGAAACGGGCGAGCGAAGCCGGATGACGGCAGGCGGCTCCTCGTCGCGCCATGTTTGATCGTGTAGGATTTTGTGTAGTTGATCCAAGGAGGCTTTCGTGCTCGCGCGGCAACGGCAGGCGGTGATCCTCGAGGAGGCGCGCCGGACCGGGGCGGTCCGGGTCAGCGATCTCGTCGCGAGGCTCGGCGTCTCCGATATGACGGTGCGCCGCGACCTCGACGTGCTCGCCGGCCGCGGACTGGTCGAGAAGGTCTACGGCGGCGCCACCTCCGTCGCCGGCAAGAGCACCGACGAGCCCGGATTCGAGGCCAAGTCCGTGCGCCAGCGCGCGCAGAAGGAGGCCATCGCCGCCCTCGCCGCCGGGCTGGTCCGGCCGGGCACCGCGATCGGCATCTCCGCGGGCACCACCACGTGGACGCTGGCCAGGGCGCTCGACGAGATCCCGGGCCTGACGATCGTCACGAACTCCATCCAGGTCGCCGACGTGCTGCGCGGCGTGAACCGGCCGGATCGCACGGTGGTCCTCACCGGCGGCGTCCGCACCCCGTCGGACGCGCTGGTCGGTCCGGTCGCCGTGCAGAGCCTGCGGTCGCTGCACCTGGACGTCGTCTTCCTCGGCGTGCACGGGATGGCCGAGGGCCCGGGGTTCACGACGCCGAATCTCACCGAGTCCGAGACCGACCGCGCGCTGGTCGAAGCGGGCCGCAAGCTGGTCGTGCTGGCCGACCACACCAAATGGGGCATCGTCGGCATCTCCACGATCGCCGGGCTCGAAGAGGCCGACGTCGTCGTCTCGGACGACGGTTTGCCCGACAAGGCAAGGGAAACGCTCACCGAGCAGGCGGGTGAGCTGATGATCGCCGAAACGGCGGAGACGGCTGAGGCCGAAGAAGCGTGAAACGCCCGGCCGGGAGACGCGAACAGGCTGCGCGCCACCCGCTGCCGGGGCCATACTCATGTCCGATGCACAGCTTTGGCTCAGGAACTTCTCAGGACCATCCCGCAAGGTGAAGACATGACCGAGAACGACCCCAGTGGCCAGGACGCCGAGAAGGCGCGGCCCGCCGGCGCTCAGCCGGACGCGGAGCCGAGCGCGAGCTGGGCGGCCCAGCCCGCGCCGCAGCAGCCTGACGCGACCGGCCTCGGCGGCCATGCCACTCCGCACACCGGAGCGCAGCAGGCCTACACCCCGGAACAGCAGCAGTACAACCCGTGGTCTCCCCAGGCGCAGTCTCAGGAACACCAGACGCAGGGTCACTACGCCCAGGGACACCAGGTGCCGGGCCAGCAGACGCCGTTCACCCAGCAGGGTCCGTCGGTGTACGCGGTCCCGCAGCAGCGGCAGGCGCAGAAGTCCACGTCGGGCAAGCTGCTCGCCGGTGTCGCGGCGATCGCGCTGGTCGTCGGCGGCGTCGCGGGAGGCACGGTCGGCTACCTGACCGGTGACGCGTCCGGCGGCTCTTCCGTGAACGCGCTCGACGCGCCGAAGCCCGCCCAGCAGACGGGCAATCTGCCCGCCGGTTCGGTCGAAGCGGTGGCACAGAAGCTTTCGCCGAGCGTGGTCGAGCTCCAGGTGTCGGGGCGCTCGGGCGCGGGCGAGGGTTCCGGTTTCGTGCTCAGTACCGACGGTTACGTGCTGACCAACAACCACGTCGTCGAGGTCGCCGCCGGTGGCGGGCAGATCCAGGCGGTGTTCCAGGACGGCAAGAAGGGCACGGCGACCGTCGTCGGCCGTGACCCCACGACGGATATCGCCGTGGTGAAGGTCAGCGGTGTCAGCGGCCTGACCCCGGTGGAACTCGGCCGCTCCGACGACCTGCGCGTCGGGCAGCCGGTGGTCGCCATCGGTTCGCCGTTCGAACTGACGGGCACGGTCACCTCGGGCATCGTCAGCGCGCTGAACCGGCCGGTGAGCGCCGGCGGCAACGGCGACCAGACCACGGTGATGTCGGCGGTGCAGACCGACGCGGCGATCAACCCCGGTAACTCCGGTGGTCCGCTCGCGAACATGGCGGGCCAGGTCATCGGCATCAACTCGGCGATCTACAGCCCGAAGTCCGCGCAGGGCCAGGGCGGCGAGAGCGGCGGCAACGTCGGCATCGGCTTCGCGATCCCGATCGACCAGGCGCGCCGCACGGCCGACGACATCATCAACACCGGCCAGGCGACGCAGACCTTCATCGGCGCGCGAGTGCAGACGGCGCCGACCGGCGGAGCGCAGCTCGGTGAGATCTCGCCGGGCAGCCCGGCGGAGAAGGCGGGCCTCAAATCCGGTGACGTCGTGACGAAGCTGGACGACCGGCCGATCCCCAACGCGGACGCGCTCGTCGCCGAGATCCGCACCCGGGCGCCGAACGACAAGGTGAAGTTCACGCTCAGCGGGGACAAGGTCATCGAGGTGACCCTCGGCGGGCAGCCCGTTACCCCGAACTAGCCCATCCAGAGACGCTCGGCCGCAGTGCGCGGCCGAGACCAGCTCCGGCTCGAACCCCCAGCGGGCCGGACCCGAAGAGGCCACGCGCGACCGGCTGCCAATCCCGGTCGCGCGTGGCCCTTTTCTAGGGAGAAGAAGAGCGAACGTGTCAGGTTCGTGGGCGGGGCCGGCGGTGGGCCGAAGCCGCCCTTCGCCGCGTCCGATGCAGCGAAAGAAGCCTTCGACTGAGGCAGGTGCGTGGCCAGCTGAGCCTCCGACGAGCGCAGGAGGCCTTCGTGACATGGTTCCGGACTGGCCATGGGAGCCGATCGTGGCCCGAGTGTCCACAAAGGACACTTTCGCGTGATGAAATGTCTGGTTTATGGCTAGATGTGCGATTCTTGATGGGGGGTCGTGAGTGGCAATGACGGTTAGAACGCTCATTGCCACTCACGACCCCCGCGCAAAGTGATCAAAATGGACACTGTTACCCGACTGGAGTCCCTTGTGGACGATCAAGAGCACGCCAGGCTCCGGGCGGCCTACTTCGCCACTGACTCGATCACGCCACCTTTGACTTTCGACCCGATATCACGCCTTCCGCCGGACCAGCGCGGCCACGAGTACGCCGAGCCAGACGACCGCCAGGGTGACGAGCAGACCGGTGACGGTGTCGGCGTCATGCAGGCCCGGGTTCCGAGCGCCACCGAAAGGACGCCACAGCAATGGGAACGCGAGCGACGTCAGCACACCGGTGAGCACCGCGCCCGTCTTGACCGGGGTCTTCCAGCGTTCCGGGAGGAACCTGCTCAGCGCGAATCCCACGGCCCCGACCAGCGGCGCGATCAGCAGATCGTGCGCCAGGGGACCGCCGACGAGCCACCCGAGTGTCCCGAAGACGGCCGGGCGCAGCGGGAACGCGTACTCGGCGAACAGCACGGCGCCCCACGCGAGCGCGGCGAGGCCGGGCAAGAACAGCAGCAACCGCAACGTCTTCACAGCGTCTCCAAGCGGGTGACCCATTTCGTCTGCAGGACACCGGGCCGGTTCGGGGCGATGATCCGGCACGGGAAGCCGTGGTCGGCGTCGAGCACTTCACCGTTGAGTTCCAGTGCCAGCAGGGTGAGTTCGTCCGCGGTGTGCTCGCCGGGGAGATCGCTGATCCCGTACGGCCCCGCCTTCTCCAGGGAGAACACGCGGACCGGCGTGCCCGGTGTGCTTCCGGCGTGCCGCAGCAGTTCCGGCAGCGAGACCCCGCTCCAGTGCGCGGACTCACTCCATCCCTCGACGCACGCGATCGGCAGCTCGGCCGAAGTCCTCGGGAGGGCTCGGAGCTGTTCCAGCGAATAGGTCTTCGTGCCGTTCGGGGTCACCACAGAAAGCCGCCAGCCGGGGTCGTTCGCCGTGTCCAGGACGCCTGCCGCCGCGGCGGTCCGGTTCACCGGCAGCCCTTGTGGCCCCTTACCGCTGCGCCACGAGAGGCCGGAAACGTTGCGCAGCAACGGAACCGTCGCCCCGGCCGTCGCCACGACGGCGACCCCCGCAGCCAGCCAGGTCGTGCGGAGGAAGGCTCGTCGCGACGGTTCGGGCTTCGTCGTGAGCGAGCGGCGGATGATGGGGAGCTTCACCGCGATGTGCACCAGGATCGAGCCGATCGCCACCCACGCCACCGCGTAGTGCAGCTGCGGGAAGTAGAACGTCCAGGGATAGTTCTGCGCGACGTTGAACAGGCCGGTGGCGAGCTCGAAGAAGGCGGCCGCGGAAAGCACGAGGATCGACAGGCGTTCGAGCGCGTGCGGCAGCGACCGGATCACCGGCCGCTCGAACAGTTTCGGGTAGACGCTCCAGAGTTTGGCCAGCAGCAAGGGAATCGACGCGATACCGGAGAGCACGTGCGTGCCCTGCGTGACCCGGTACAGCCAGACCGGGCGGCTCGGCCAGCCGAACCACGACGGCGGATGCTGGACGAGATGGCTGAGCAGGCCGGTGACGAAGCACAGCGTGAACGTGACGGCGAGCGCGAGCCCGATCCGCGACGTCACCCGTTCCGAAGGTGTGTTCATGCTTTCTCCAGGCAGGCGAACCAGCGATGGCCGTGGCTGGTGGACCACGCGACGCGGAACGCCGTGCGGGCGGCGAGGTCCGCGATCGCCTCGACGCCGACCCACGCCCAGGTGAACCAGGCGCCGTTGTCGGGACGGAGGCGGACTCGGTCCTGGCGAAGGCCGCGGCCGGGTGGGTCGAGTTCGACGAGTACCGTCCCGCCGTCGGTGATCAGTTCCGCCATCCGCGCGAGCAGGCGGTGCGGGTCGCCGCCGATGCCGATGTTCCCGTCGGCGAGCAGGACATGCCGCCAGCGCCCTTCGCCGGGGAGCCGGTCGAACACGTCCCGGTGGAGCGCGGCGGCGCCACGGGCGTGGGTGAGCCGCACGGCGGTGGCCGAGATGTCGACGCCGAGCGAGGCGACGCCGCGTTCGGTCAGCGCGGCGGTGAGCCTGCCGGGCCCGCAGCCGACGTCGAGGGTCGGGCCGTCACAGGCGTCGAGGAGAACGTCGTCGCCTTCGCAGGGGATGGCGGTCCAGCGGTCGACCGGCAGATCGACGCGTTCGCCGGTCGCCAGTTCCAGCCAGCAGCGGTGGCCGAGCAGGCCGCGGTCGAAGGCGGTCACCGGACTTCGGCCACCGCTCGGGCGAACCGGCCGTGCGGAGCCGCCGCCGCGACCCGGCGCGCGTCCGCGAAAGTGTCTACATCGGACAGTGTGGGCAGGGCGCCGGGGCGGAGGCCGATGCCGGCCAGTGCGCGCAGGGTCTGACGTCCGGTGTCGTCACGCGACATCGGCACCCCGGCGAGAGCCTTGGCGTGCGAAGGATCCTTGAGCCCGAGCGCCCACCAGCCGCCGTCCTCGGCGGGCCCGAGGACGGAATCTCCGGGCCGGTCCGCGGCTTCGGCCAGGAGCGCCGGGGTGACCTGCGGGGTGTCCATCCCGATCTGCAGCACCGGTTCCCCGGCGCGGGGCGCGTCGGCGTGGGCGTTGACGAGCCGCAGGTCGAAACCTTCCCCGCGTTGGGCGATCACCTCCGTTTTCCGGAGTATCGCGGCGATCTCCGTGCCGCGGGCGGCCTTGCCGAGTTCGCCGGTCATGGCGACGACCACGCGTGCGTCCGGCGTTCGGAGGGCGGCGTCGAGGGTGTCGAGCAGTGAGGCGGCCGCGATCTCGGCGGCCTGCTCCGGCGTCGCGGGCGGGCACAGCCGCGTCTTCGCGAAACCGGGCACGGGCGCCTTGGCGACGATCAACAGGCAGAAGGTCATCGGCTCAGCACCCGCCCGAAATCCCGCGCGGCACGGAACGTTCCCCGCAGCGAGCCGGAGACCTTCGACTTCGTGCCCTTGGCACGTTCGCCGTAGGACACGTCGAACTCGGCGACCCGCCATCCCGCGCGCCTCGCCTTGATCAGCAGTTCGAGCGGGTAACCGAAGGCGCGATCGGTGACGCCGAGATCGAGGAGCGCCTGCCGCCGGACGGCTCGTAGCGGCGCGATGTCGCGGACCGGCAATCCCTTGTATCGCAAGAGCGACGAGATCACGGCGTTGCCCGCTCTCGCGTGCCACGGCCAGACACCGGGACCGCTGGGCATCCGCCGCCCGACCGTCAGCTCGGCGTCGGCGAGGCCGCCGACCAGCATCGGCAGTTCCGCGAGGTCGAGGGAACCGTCGGCGTCGGCGAAACAGACGACGTCCGCCGTGGCCGCCTCCAGCCCGGTGTGCACAGCGGCGCCGTAACCGCGCCGGGGTTCGTGGACGACCTTCGCCCCGAGCCCGGCCGCGATTCCGGCGGAACCGTCCGTGGAACCGTTGTCGACCACGATCGCCCGATACCGCTCGGGCAGGGCCGCCAGCACGCCGGGAAGGGCACCGGCCTCGTCGAGACACGGGAGCACGACGTCAACCTGGTCATCGTTCACGCAACGCACGTTAAGTCCGGGATGGAGGGATCAGAACCCTTGTGCTGCTTACCGAATTCTGACGTCGGCGAAGTTCTTACCGAGTTCTGACGGACCGCGGCACCGGGCCGTCGGAGGCCGAAAACGCGGTTATGGTGCCGGTGATGTCCACAGTCACCGCCCCTTCCCGCACCGGCCGCCGGGCCGATCTGATCGCCGTGGGGCTGGCGATGCTCGTGGTCGCCGCCGCCATCGCGGTCGGTCTCCACTACAACCGTCCCGGTTCCGGCGTGGTGATCTACGCCTTCGCGCCGCCGTTGTTCGGGCTGTGGCTGCCGCATGTGGGTCCGGGTTCGGTGGCCGCGGTCGTGCTCGCGCTCCTGGTCGTCACCAAAGGTCCCTTGCTCGCCGCCCGGCTGCGGTGGCGTCCGCTGCTCGCGCTCGGCTACGTGACCGCGCTGGCGTGGACGTTCTCGCTGGCGATGATCGACGGGTGGACGCGCGGGTTCACCGGCAGGCTCACCACGGAACACGAGTACCTGCACGAGGTCCCGGGGATCACCGACATCCCGAAGATGCTGGACGAGTTCTCCTCGCGCATCCTGGATTTCCAGCCGGATTCGTGGACGACGCACGTCTCCGGGCATCCGCCGGGCGCCACGCTGGTCTTCGTCTGGCTCGACCGGCTCGGTCTGCAGGGCGGCGCGTGGGCCTCGACGGTCGTCGTGCTGGTCGGCTGTCTCGCGGTGGTCGCGGTGCCGGTGACGCTCTCCGCGCTGGGCAGGCAGGACGCCGCGAGGACCGTCCTGCCGTTCGCCGTCCTGACGCCGGGCGCGATCTGGATCGGCGTGTCCGCGGACGGTCTCTTCGCGGGTGTCACGGCGACCGGGATCGCGCTCCTGGCGCTCGCCACGCGACGGCGGATCCTCGCGCTCCCCGGCGGTCTGCTGCTCGGGTTCGGGCTCTTCCTCTCCTACGGTCTCGTGCTGCTCGGCCTGATCGTGCTCGCCGTCGTCGTGCTGACCCGCGAGTGGCGGATCCTGCTTCTCGCCACGGCGGGGGTCGCCGCGGTCGTCGTGGCGTTCGCGCTGGCCGGGTTCTGGTGGATCGACGGCTATCACCTGGTGGTCGAGCGCTACTACCAGGGAATCGCGACGCTGCGTCCGTACTCCTACTGGGTGTGGGCGGATATCGCGGCGGTGCTGATCGCGCTCGGCCCGGCCGTGATCGCCGGGACGCGGCGGGCGGGCGCGGAGTTCCTCGCCGAGCCGAAACGGTCGTTCCGCGAGCCGGTCACGCTGATCGTGGCGGCCGCGGCGCTGGCGATCGCTTTCGCCGACCTGTCCGGCCTGTCGAAGGCGGAGGTCGAACGCATCTGGCTACCGTTCGCGGTGTGGCTGCTGCCCGCGGTGGCGCTGCTGCCGCCGAAGGGACGGCGGTGGTGGCTCGCCGCGTCGGCGGCCACGGCGCTGGTGGTGAACCATCTGGTGCTGACGAGCTGGTGAGTACCTGTTGGCGGAGCTGCGACGAATCCGGAAAGGTGACAATACGCGTGAACCCGCCCGGCCGAAGGCCCCGCTACCGCGGTGGCAGGGCGCCCTTGCAACCCGACGTGAGTCGCTCGACCGGGCAGCGTCCTGCCGACGTCGATCGCGGCCGCGGGTTCACTGACAGACGATGAGGTGGGCTGCATGACAGAGCAAGGACGGGTGCTCGTCGTCGACGACGACGAGACCGTGCGGGACGTCGTCCGGCGATACCTGGAGGTCGCGGGCTTCGAAGTCGACGTCGCCGGGGACGGCACCGAGGGGCTCCGGCTGTTCTCCGCGACCGGGCCGGATCTCGTGGTCCTCGACGTCATGATGCCCGGGCTCAACGGGCTGGAGGTCTGCCGCCGCCTGCGGCAGGTGAGCCAGGTGCCGGTCGTGATGCTGACCGCGCTCGGCGAGGAGGAGAACCGGATCGCCGGGCTCCAGCTCGGCGCCGACGACTACGTCACGAAACCGTTCAGCCCCAAGGAACTCGCGTTGCGCGTGGCGTCGGTCCTGCGACGGGCACGGATGCCGCGGCCCGAACCGGCGGCGCGCGTGATCACCGACGGCGACCTCGCGTTGCAGATGACCGCGCGGCAGGCGGCCCTCGGTGGCGTGGAACTTCCCCTGACGAGCCGGGAATTCGATCTGCTCGCGTTCTTCCTCACCCATCCCGGCGTGGCGTTCTCCCGCGCCGATCTGCTGGAGAAGGTCTGGGGCTGGGACTTCGGCGATCAGTCCACCGTGACCGTCCACGTGAGACGGTTGCGGGAGAAGATCGAGAAGAACCCGGCGAAACCCGTCCGTGTCGCCACCGTGTGGGGCGTCGGCTACCGGTACGACCCGGTGCGGCGATGATCGGCTCCGGTGAGTCGTTCGGCGAGATGCTGGCGCACGCCTGGCATATCCTGCCGTTCGCGCTGATGTTCGCGCTGCCGGTGATGCTGCTCGGCGGGCTGGCGCTGTACCTGCTCCGGCGCGGCTCGCTGGCCAGCACGATGACGATCCTCGTGCTGATCCCGGTGCTCGCGACGCTGATCGCCGTGCTCGGGATCAGCGGGTTCATGTTCACCCCCGCGCTGACCACGATGACGCTGGTCTGTGTGCTGGTCGCGCTGGTGACCGTGCCGGCGGCGCTCGTGCTCGGCCGCGCGATCGCGCGCCGCAGCGTATGGGAGCGGGAGGCGCGGGAACGGGAGCGCGCGGCCGAGGCGTCGCGGCGCGAACTGGTCGCGTGGATCAGCCACGACCTGCGGAGCCCGCTGGCCGGGATCCAGGCGATGGCCGAGGCCGTCGCGGACGGCGTCGTCGCCGACCCGATCGAGGTCACCGGCTACGCGCGGCGGATCAGCGGTGAGACCACGCGGCTGTCCGGCATGGTCGGCGACCTGTTCGAACTGTCGCGGATCACCGCGGGCGCGCTGCGGCTGACCATGGCCGCCGTGCCGTTGCGTGACGTCGTGAGCGACGCCGTCGCCGCGCAAGCGCCGCTCGCCGAGCAGAAACGCGTGCGGATGATCGAATACGCCGAAGTGTGGCCGGTCGTCTCCGGCAGCGACCCGGAACTGGCGCGGATCGTGCGCAACCTCGTGTCCAACGCCGTACGGCACACGCCGCCGGACGGGACGGTCGCGGTCCAGATCGGCATCGACGGCGGCGAGGCGCTGCTCGCGGTCTCCGACGGCTGCGGCGGGATCCCCGAGGACGAGATCGGCCGGGTCTTCGACGTCGCGTTCCGCGGGACGACGGCGCGCACCCCCGAGCGCGGTGGGCTGGCGAGTGGCGGCGGGCTCGGGCTCGCGATCGCGAAAGGCCTCGTCGAAGCCCATCGCGGTCGCATCGGCGTCCGGAACGACGGCCCCGGCTGCCGGTTCGAGGTCCGGCTTCCGCTCGCCATGCCCTGACCGTGTCAGCGGCGTGTCACCGCGGTGTCAGCGCGGGAGGCGATCGTTGCCGCCATGACGACTTCAGCGAAGCGATTCTTCCGACGGGCCGGGATCACCGCGGTGGCGGCCGCACTGCTGGCCGGGGTGACACCCGGTGTGGCCGCCGCGGACAAAGGACGGGACCGGCCGGATCTGCGGGCGATGGCCGAGCAGATCGCCGCCTCCGGTTTCGCCGGGACACAGCTGCGGGTGCACGACGCGCGGGGCGACTGGACCGGCAGCGCCGGGGTGCGTGAGCTGGGCTCGGCCGCCAAGCCGCCGACGAACGGGCGGTTCCGGATCGGCAGCAACACCAAGACCTTCGTGTCCACGGTCGTCCTGCAGCTGGTGGGGGAGGGCAAAGTGGGCCTGGACGCGCCGGTGGCCGGGTACCTGCCCGAGTTCGGCCTCGACCGGCGGATCACGGTGCGGATGCTGTTGCAGCACACCAGCGGCCTGTTCGACTACACCGGCGCGATGCTGCCCGACGGCACGATCGTGCCGGGAATCCCCTTGACCGGTAAGGAGTTCCTGGACAACCGGTTCCACACCTACCGGCCGGAGGAACTGGTGCGCTTCGGGCTGTCCAAGCCGCCGCTGTTCGCGCCGGGCACGGACTGGACCTACACGAACATCAACTACGTCCTGGCCGGCCTGGTGATCGAGAAGGTCTCCGGCCGCCCCTACGGCGACGAAATCCAGCGGCGGATCCTGCGGCCGCTCGGACTGCGGGACACCGTGGTGCCCGGTACCTGGCCGGGCATCCCCGGGCCGCACGCGCACGGCTACTACCGCTACGAGGAGAAGCCCGGGCAGTGGAAGACGGTCGACATCACGAACCAGAACCCGTCGTGGGCGTCCAGCGCCGGTGAGCTGATCTCGACCACGAAGGACCTCCACACGTTCTTCTCCGCGCTGCTGGGCGGAAAGCTCCTGCCGGCCCCGCTGCTCGCCGAGATGCGCAAACCGCACCCGAAGGGCGGCTACGGCCTGGGCGTGTACGTCCAGGAAGCGAGCTGCGGCACCGTCCTCAAGGGCATGGGCGGCTTCCACGGTTACGGGACGGTGATGGCCAGTACCCCCGACGGCAGCAGGACCTTCGAGCTCTCCATGACCTACGGCGACTCGGACGCCGATCTGGGGCAGGCCTACAACAAGGCGGACCGGCTGCTCACCGACAAGGTGCTCTGCGGCAAGTAGGTCAGAGCCGCAGGAACCCCATGTCCGGGAAGTGGGCCGGCGCGATGATCGCGCCGGTCTCTTCCGCTTCCGCGAGGAACCGCTGCCGGGTGCGGAGCGCGAGTTCCGGGTCGACGTCGCCGAGGAAACCCACGCGCGTGTCCGTCAGCTGCGCGGGCGTGTGCAGGACGTCGCCGAGCAGCAGCAGGCGCTCGTCGTCCGCGGTGATGTCGAGGACGTAGTGGCCGGGCGTGTGACCGGGGGCGTGCCGCGCCACGATCCCGGGGGCGATCTCGACGACGTCGCCGCTGATCGCCTCGGTCAGCCCCGCGCCGCGAGCGGTCTCCATACCGACACGGCTCCATTCGCCCGTCCCGGCGGGCGCGATCAAGGCGTCCCAGTCGAGTTGGCCGAAGACGACCTGAGCGCCGGGGAAGGTCAGGTCGCCTTCGGGGGCGATCCAGCCGATGTGGTCGTTGTGCAGGTGGGTGAGGAAGACGGTGTCGATCTCGTCGACCGGGCAGCCCGCCTTGTCCAGCGCGGCAGCGAGGTCGCCGCCGGTGCCCATCGGCGGGGTGGGGTCGCCCTTGGCGGGCGTCATCCCCGGCGGGAAGGCGAACTCGCGCGGGCCGAGGCCGGTGTCGACGAGGATCGTGCGGCCGTTGCCGCGGATCAGGTACGCGCCGGTCGGGACGTGCACGGTGCCGTCCTCGTCGAAGACGTCCGGGTGGGCTTCGGGGTCGAGACCCGGGAAGAACGCGAGCGGCAGCCTGATCAGACCGTCCCCGATCGCTTCGATCTCGATGTCTCCGACGGTGATGCCCACCAAAACCCCCAAAAAAGTCGATTCCGTTGCCGGGAACGACAACCCAGCGGGGGCCGGGTCTGTTCCCGGTTTCAGAGACCGACCGGTTCCCGCAGCTCAGCGGTGGCGAACCCGGCGATGCCTTCGGCGAAACCGGTTCGCGCGGTGAAGCCGAGCAGCTGCCGGGCGCGGGCGGGGTCGGCGACGACGTGCCGGACGTCGGCGGGCCGGGCACCCCCGGCGATCTTCGGCGCCGGTCCGCCGCAGGCCTTCGCGAGTTCCTCGGCGAGTTCGCCGACGGAGTGGGGTTGCCCGGAACAGATGTTCAACGGGGTCAGGTCACCTTCGGGCCCGTCGGTGCCCAGCGCCAGGACGTTCGCCCTCGCCACGTCGTGGACGTGCACGAAGTCGCGCTGCTGTTTCCCGTCCTCCAGCACGATCGGCGCCTCACCGCGCAGGAGTGAGGACCGGAACAGCGACGCGACGCCCGCGTACGGGGTGTTCTGCGGCATCCGCGGCCCGTAGACGTTGTGGTAGCGCAGGGCCCAGACCGTTCCGCCGGTCTGCCGGGCCCACGCGGCCGCCAGATGTTCCTGCGCGAGCTTGGTGGCCGCGTAGGTGCTTCGCGGCCGTAGGGGCGCGTCCTCGGGAACCAGCCGCCAGTCGAGTTCGGCGCCGCAAGCCGCGCACGCGGGCTCGAAGCAGCCGGCGTCCACATCGGACTGTTTCCGCGGCGACGGCGGCACGATCCCATGGATGGGGCATTCGTAGCGGCCTTCGCCGTAGACGACCATCGACGAGGCGAGCACCAGCTTCCGGACTCCGGCCTGGTGCATCGCGGCGAGCAGGACCGCGGTCCCGTAGTCGTTGTTCAACGCGTACGACGGCGCGTCGGACGGATCGACGCCGTGTCCGACGACGGCCGCCTGATGACAGACCGCGTCGACGCCGTCCAGCAGCCCGGCCACCAGGTCCGTGTCGGTGACGTCGCCACGCAGGAACCGGTGGCGGCCAGTGTACCCCGGCGGGTGCCACGAACCGTGCGCGGTGCTCAGGAGGTTGTCGAGGATCACGACCTCGTCACCTCGATCGGACAGCAGATCGGCGATGTGGGAGCCGATGAACCCGGCCCCGCCGGTTACCAGTGTTCGCACCGTTCCGACGCTAAGGGCGATCCCCGGCGGCGGCGCCGGATCGCGGGCTCACGTCAGGGAATCGTCACAACTACGCGGCACCGCTCAAGCGAAGATCAGCCGAAACCGGATACGGTGTGACCATGGAACGGAGCGCACAACGGCTGGGCCGCGCACTGGTGGTCATCGTGGACGATCGGGTCGCCCACGGCGAACACGAGGACAACACGGGACCGCTGGTCACGGAGCTGCTCGAAGAGGCCGGGTTCATCGTCGACGGCGTCGTGGTGGTCGAGGCCGAGACGGCCGCGATCCGCAACGCGCTCAACACCGCCGTGATCGGCGGTGCCGACCTGGTGATCACCGTCGGCGGCACCGGGGTCTCCCCGCGCGACCGCACTCCCGACGCGACGGCCGGTGTGCTCGACCGCCCGATCCCGGGCATCGGCGAAGCGCTCCGCGCGTCCGGCCTCGCCGCCGGCGCGGTGGACGCGGGCATCTCCCGCGGGCTCGTCGGGGTCTCCGGCAGCACGCTGGTGGTCAACCTCGCGGGTTCACGCGCGGCGGTCCGCGACGGCATGGCGACGCTCTCGTCGCTGGTGCCGTACGTGATCGACGAGCTGTCCGGGCTCGAAGAGGCCTAGTTCTTCGGGGCGGGTCCGGGTTCGGTCCCGGGCTCGCCCTTCTTGTCCTGGTGCAGCACCCCTTCCACTTTTTCGGTGACTTGGCCGATCTTGTCCTCGAACCGGCCACCGGTGACCTTGTTCGCCCCGGCCGACGCGGCCGAGACACCCTTGGCCGCGACGTCGCCCGCCTTCTCGGCCAGCGGCCCGGCCTTCTCGCGGACCTCGCCCGCGACCTCTTCCGCCTTGTGGATGGCCTGCGCGGCCAGCCCCTTCGCTTTGTCGACGATGCTCATGCGCTGATGGTCCCACCGGCGGGCGGCCCCCGCGACCGGTGCGAAAATGGACGTCATGCCAGGTGAAGACGAAGACAAGCGCCGCTGGGCGGCGGAGAAACGGCGGGTCGACGAGATCTTCGGCGCCGTCCTGCCGGACACGACCTCCGACGAGCGAGAGCCGGGGCAGCGCTCCCCGGACTCCGACTCGTGGTTCCTGGAGAACCGGCCGCCTCATCACGACCGGTGATCCGGCTCAGCTCGCGCGGTTCTGCTGCGCGCGCAGCAGGTCGCGGATCTCGGTGAGCAGCTCGACATCGGTCGGCTCCGAGGGGCCCGCCTCTTCACCGCGCTTGCGCCGCTCCTGGAGGTGCTTGACCGGCAGCACGATCACGAAGTACACGACGGCCGCCACGATCACGAAGTTGATCGCCGCGTTGATCACGCCGCCGAAGTCCATGAACGTCGAGTCGTTCGCGCTCAGGATGTTGAACCCCAGCCCCTTGGCGGCGTCCGAACCGCCGATGGCGTTGATCAGCGGTTTGATCAGGCCGTTCGTGAAGGCCGTGACGATCGCCGTGAACGCGGCGCCGATGACCACCGCGACCGCCAGGTCGACGACGTTCCCGCGCATCAGGAAGTCCTTGAAGCCCTTGATCAAGACGCTCTCCTCTTTCACCTGGGACGGTTCGCCGACCGTCCCATCTCCATACCGGGGGGACGCAGGCGCCCGCCGCCACAGGGCAGGCGCGAGCTAGCGGAGGGTAACCGTTATGGAACGTTCCAGCGAGCTGGCCGCGACTCGTGTCGCGATCGCGGACGGCAGGGAAAGCAGCACCAAAGGTCCCTTGCTCCCGGCACCGGAGGTCTTCGGGTCGCGGGTGCCCTGATCGCCCACCGCCGCCACGACGGCCGCGCTGGCCAGCACAGAAGCCTCATGCCCGGCTTCGGCGGCCGCGACGACGTCGACCCGGTGGCCAGGCCTGAGCAGCTCCGTGACCCCGGCGTCGGCGAGCCGCACCGGGACAGTTGAATTCTCGGGATCACCCGATTCGGGGATACCCGCGTCCAGCAGGCGGACGTCCGTCAGCGGTTCACCCGCCCGCGCCGCACCGACGAGCATCCGTCCCTCCACCGAGGACGGCAGGCCGGTGGCGCCCTGTGGACGGACTTCGTCCGGGAGGTCGACGAGTTTGACGTCTTCGGCACGCAGCAGCGAACCTGCCGGGAGGTCGCGGGCGGAGACGACGGTCGCGGTGCCGGGCGTGCCGCGGGCGGACGCGGGCAGGAACAGCGCGATCAGGCCGCCGAGCAGCAGGGACAGGGCGAGCCAGCGGCGGAGCAGCCGGGCGGGCCTGCCGTGGAGTCTTCGCAGGACGGGCAGATGGTGGAGCACGGGATTCCCCCTCGTCGATCGGTGATGATCTCGACGCTAGGGGCGGGCGCGCTGCCCTGGAAAGTACGAAAACCCCCGGCTGTGGATAACCGGGGGCCTGTGGACAACTCGGGACGTCAGGAAGCGGCGGCGGCCGTTTTCGTCGTACCCGTGGAGGAGGATGCGGCGCTCTTGGTCTCGGTCTTCGACTCCGACTTGGTCTCGGTCTTGGCCGGGGCCGAGGTGGTGCTGGCCTTCGAGTCACGCGAGTCGGTGCGGTAGAAACCGCTGCCCTTGAAGACCACGCCGACCGAGCTGAAGACCTTGCGAAGCGGGCCCGAGCACTGCGGGCACACGGTCAAGCTCGCGTCGGAGAACGACTGCACGGCCTCGAAAGCGTGGTCACATTCCTTGCAGGCGTATTGGTAGGTGGGCACTGCTGCTCCTTCGTGCATTGGCACTCAGCCGACAAGAGTGCTAACGCCACACGGTACCGGGGCATTCCGACGCAGGTCAAACAAGGTTTCCCAAGGTCACATGACGACCTGGTCACGCTGTTCGTTCCGCACCTGGTCCGCGCCGGTGTGCGGTGACCCGGTCGACCGGGGCGAGTCGATCTTGACCGGCGTGGGATGTGGTGGCGCGCGATCGGATGCGGTGAGATGACCTCATGACGTCACAGGATGGGCAGGGGGAAGCGGCGGAACTGGGGCAGCTGAAAGAAGCCATGCATCCGCTGCCCGTGATCGAGCAGGCGAAGGGCATGTTCATGGTGTTGCGCACCTGGGGCCTGACGAAGCCTTCGAGGCGCTCGTGAGCATCTCGCAGCACACGAACGTGAAACTGCACGACGTGGCGGCGGTGGTGGTCGCCGCGGGGAGCGGCAGCGGGGTGTCCGGGGTTGATCCGCTCGTGTACGCACGCGTTCTCGAAGAGGTTCGGCCGTTCTTCGGCGGACTGGCTGAAGACAGTGCGTAGGGCAGGCCAACGGCGGTCACCCGCGCCGCGCCGGGAGCGGTCTACGATCCGGCCGTGACGTGGACCGACCGCGTGGACCGGTGGACGCGGACACACCCGATCGTTCTGGACGTCCTCTTCGCCGTGGCCGTCGCGGCACTGCTGGGGCCGCCGTCGCTCGGCATCCTCCTGGTGGCGGACTCCCCGGCCTGGGTGCTGTGGGTGGCGGGTCTTTGCGCATTCACGGTGCTCGTCAGCGTCGCGTTGCGGCGGTTCGCCACCGTGGCCGCGTTCATCGCCGCCGGACTCGCGATGGCGGTGACCGTCGCGCTGCCGAACACGGAGGTCCGGCCCGCGCCGCTGGGGCTGGCGAGCGCGAGCGACAGCATGGAGATCCCGCTGTTCTTCCTCCCGACGTCGGCGGCCTACCTGGTGCTCCTGTACGCCGTCGCCGCGCGCCGGCCGCGGCGCGAGAGCCTGCTCGCCCTCGGGATCAGCGTGCTCGGAGCGTTGTTGTGCACCGCTCGCACGGCGACGGCCTATGGCGCGCTCCCCGCGGGGTGGCTCACGCTGCTGCTGGCCGTTCTCGCGCTGGTCGCGGCGGTGGCGGGCACCTGGGCCGTGGGATGTTTCCGGTTCGACCGGCGGCGCCGCCTCGCCGACGAGGCCGCGGAAGCCGCCGAGCGCGCCGCGGCCGGCGAACGACAGCGCATCGCCCGCGACATGCACGACATCGTCGCCCATTCACTGGCGGTCATCGTGCGTCAGGCCGAAGGCGGCTCCGCCATCGCCTCCAAGTCACCGGACCGCGCGGCGCAGGCGCTTTCCGTCATCGCCGGGACCGCCCGCGAGGCACTGGCCGACATGCGGGACACGCTGCGGGTGTTGCGGGAGACCGAGCCGCGGCCCTCGCTCGCCGGAATCCCTGCCTTGGTGGAGCGTGTCCGCGCGACGGGCGTCGTTGTCCGGCTGGCCGAACAGGGGCGGCCCGACGCGCTGACGGCGAGCGCGGCCATGGCGGCGTACCGGCTCGTCCAGGAGGGCTTGACCAACAGCGTCAAGCACGCGGGTCCGCGCACGGCTGTCACCGTCACGATCACGCACACCCCTCATACGTCGGTGTTCGTCGTCGAGGACGACGGAGCCGGTGCCGGCGAGCGGCCGTCGCTCCCCGGCACGGGCGCCGGACTGAGCGGTGTCCGGGAACGCGTGCGAGCCGCGGGCGGTACGTTCGAGGCCGGTCCGGTCGACGGCGGTTTCAGGGTGCGCGCGGAGTTCCGCGTCGGCGAACAGGGAGTTTCGAGATGACGATCGACGTCGCGCTGGTCGACGACCAGGAACTGGTCCGGACCGGCTTGGCCATGGTCGTCGACGCGACCGACGACATCCGGATCGTCGTCCAGGCCGCCGACGGGGTGGAAGCTGTCGCGAAGCTCTCCGAGACGCGGGTCGACGTCGTCCTGATGGACGTCCAAATGCCGCGTATGGACGGGGTCGAGGCCACTCGCTTGGTCGCCGCCCGCGAGAACGCGCCCAAGGTGATTCTGCTGACGACGTTCGACCTGGACGAGTACGCCATCGCCGGCCTGCGCGCCGGCGCGAGCGGGTTCCTGCTCAAGGACGCGTCGGCAGGTGAAGTGCTGCATGCCATCCGCGCCGTCCATGCCGGGGATGCCGTGATCGCGCGCTCCACGACCCGCCGCATGCTGGACCAGCTCGCGGTCGCACGCGAGACTTCTCCATTGCTGAAGCGGCTCACCGCGCGCGAACGCGACGTGTTGCTGGAGATCGCGCAGGGGTACTCCAACGCCGAGACCGCCCAGCGGCTCTTCCTCTCCGAAGCCACGGTGAAAACGCACGTCGGTCATCTCCTCGCCAAGCTCGGGGTCCGTGACCGGGTGCAGGCGGTGATCTTCGCGTACGAGAACGGGCTCGTGCGTCCGAGCTGAGCCGGGACTGCCCTGTTCGCCGTCTGCAGGGATTCCGGCTGTGATTGATCCTTCATGTACTCGGGCGGGCGACAAGAACACCGGTTCCGAGTCGGTCAGGTCTCGTGAGTGGTGAGGACGGTTAGAACCGTCCTCACCACTCACGAGCCCAGGGGTCAGCCGCAGTGTTCCGACGGGCTGTTTGTACGACGTCCGCCCGATCTCATCATTTCGGTGGAGAGGCCGACGACCTCAGGCCGAGGATTCCCGTCGAGCGGGCGAGCAGCCTGGTGCGCATGACGACAATCGACACGACCACCACTCGCGTCCGGTGGCGCGACCCTGCCACCTGGGGCGGGATTCTCGCGCTGTGCGGTGGCCTCTTCCACACCGTGGTCGCCGCCACGATGCGCCAGGAAGTCTGGGCGCGGATCTTCGGCGAAGGATTCTTCAACACGGTCACGCTGGAGCCTTCACCCGACCGGCTTCCCATGGCCGAGGCGTTCTGGTTCGGCCCGGGCAGTTTCGGGGTGCCGTTGCTTCTGCTCGGCGCGCTGGTGCTCCGGCAGACCCGGCGCGGCGATCGCGTGCCCGGCTGGCTGGGCTCGGGCGTTGTCGCGTGGGCGGTCCTGCTCGGACTGCTGGGTGGTTTCGACGGCGGAACGCTCATCCTGCTGCTCATCGGCGCTCTGTTCCTGGCAGGCGCCTGGTTCGGGAAGAACCCGCACGGCCGCGGTCGTGGAATCATGAACTAATGACGGAAGAGGGGCGTCGGGTGACCGAGTTGCGGGATCTGCTGGCCGACGTCGCCTCCCGTGTCACCCGTTACCGCGAAAACGTCGCCGACGCTCCGGTCTTCCCCGATGACACGACGGGTGTCCGGGAGAAGCTCGGTGACCTGCCCGAGAAACCCGCCGCGCCCGCCGACGTGATCCGGCGGCTGGCGGACGCCGTCGAACCGGCCCTGGTGGCGAACACCGGCCCGAGGTACTTCGGTTTCGTCACCGGTGGGGCGTTGGACGCCGCGACGGCGGCCGACATGCTGGCGACCGGTTGGGATCAGCCCGCGTTCAACAAGATCACCTCGCCCGCCGCCGCGATCGTCGAGGAGGTGGCGGGCGAATGGCTCAAGGACGTCCTCGCCCTGCCGTCCGGTGCCTCGTTCGGTTTCGTGACCGGTGGGCAGGGCGCGAACACGGTCGGCCTCGCCGCCGCCCGGCATCACGTCCTCGCGCGGGCCGGGTGGGATGTCGAGCGCCGCGGGTTGCACGGGGCGCCACCGTTGCCGGTCGTCGCCAGTGAGGAGCGGCACGCGACGATCGACCGGTCCCTCCGCTTGCTCGGCCTGGGCACCGACGCCGTCCGGCCGGTCCGCGCGGACGGCCAGGGCGCCATCGACATCGCCGATCTCGAGCGGCAGCTCGACGGACCCGCAATCGTTTGCCTCCAGGCCGGGAACGTGAACACCGGCGCGTTCGACGACTTCGCCGCCGCGACGGAGATCGCCCACCGTCACGGAGCGTGGGTGCATGTCGACGGCGCTTTCGGGCTCTGGGCGGCCGCCGCCCCCGCGCTCAAACGGCTGACCGCGGGGCTGGAAAAGGCCGATTCCTGGGCGGTCGACGGGCACAAGTGGCTCAACGTCCCCTACGACTGCGGGTATGCCTTCTGTGCCCATCCCGAGTCGCACCGGGCCGCGATGGCGCTCACCGCCGCGTACCTGACCGGCCAGGGAGAGGGCGGGGTGAGGGCGCCGAGCGACTTCGTGCCCGAGTCCTCCCGCCGGGCACGAGGGTTCGCGACATGGGCGGCGCTCAGCGAACTCGGCCGCACGGGGATCGCCGAGATGATCGAACGGTGCTGCGCGCTGGCCAGGCGGTTCGCCGAGAAACTCGAAGCGTGCGAAGGCGTCGCCGTCGTGAACGACGTGGTGCTGAATCAGGTGCTGGTCAGCTTCGGCGACGATACGGACAGGGTCGTCGAGGCCCTTCAGCGTTCCGGCGAGTGCTGGATGGGCGCGACCACCTGGCACGGCATGCGCCTGATGCGCGTCTCCGTGTCCAACTGGAGCACGACCGAAGCGGACGTCGATCGCAGTGTCGCCGCGATCCGGGCGGCGATGAAGAGCGATCAGGAATCGAGAAGCGTCGCGAACCGGTCTCACCTAGCGTGACCGTCATGGACATCGCCATTCACGGGAGCTTCCTCCCGCAGACCGACCCCGAAGCCGCTCTGGCCTTCTACCGCGACACCCTCGGCTTCGAGGTGCGCAACGACGTCGGCTACGACGGCATGCGCTGGATCACCGTCGGCCCGCCGGGGCAGCCGGTGTCGATCGTGCTGCACCCGCCCGCCGTCGACCCGGGTATCACCGAGGACGAACGCCGCGTCATCGGCGAGATGATGGCCAAGGGCACCTACGCGAGCATCCTGTTCTCCTCCGACGACCTCGACGGTCTCTTCAAACACCTGCGGGAGTCGGGCGCCGAGGTCATCCAGGAGCCCACCGACCAGCCGTACGGCCTGCGTGACGGCGCCGTCCGCGACCCGTCGGGGAACCTGATCCGTATCCAGCAGCGCGTCTGAACTCACCGGGTGCGAGCGCGGACGTGGACTCGTTCGCCCTGTTCGCCGAAGAGGCTCAGCACCTCGACTCGCCCGCGGCCAGTGGCGCCGAACCAGTGCGGCGTCCGGCAGTCGAACTCGGCGGCCTCGCCGGCGCCGAGCACGACGTCCTGGTCGCCGAGCACGAGCCGGAGCCTGCCCCGCAGCACGTAGAGCCACTCGCGTCCGCCGTGCGATCGCGGGCGGGGTTCGTCGTCGCTCGCAGGGATCGTCATCTTGTAGGCGCGGGGCCCGTCCTCGTGCCGGGTGAGCGGGATGAGGACCCGGCCGTCCGCGGGCGGTTCGAGCACTCTCGGTGAGGAGACGATCTCGTCGACGCGCAGGCCCAGCGCGGCGATGACCGGCAGCAGCAGTTCGAGGCTCGGTTTGCGCTGCCCGGATTCGAGGCGAGACAGGGTGCTGGTGGAGATGCCGGTGGCGCGGCTGAGTTCCACCAGCGTGGTGCCCTTCTTCTCCCGGGCGCGGCGCAGGCGGGGCGCGATCTGTTCGATCGCCGCGGTGACGGTGGGTTGGCTCTCCATGTCGCCAGCACAGCAGGTCGTCCCGGTTCCGGCAAAGTTCTTTGCCGAAACAGCCAGAAGCTTCCGATGCTGGCGGCATGATCGAGACGAAACGCCTTCCCGCCGGGGTCTACCTCCTCGCTTTCAGCCTGTTCGCGATGGGGAGCGCCGAGTTCCTGATGGCCGGGGTCCTGCCCGCGGCCGCCGCCGATCTCGGCGTCTCCCTGTCGTCCGCGGGTGCCCTCATCACCGCGTTCGCCCTCGGGGTCGTCCTCGGCGGCCCGCCGTTCGCCGTGCTGAGCCTGAAGTGGCCACGGCGCGCGGCCTTGATGACGACGCAGGCCGTCTTCGCCGCCGCCATCGCGGTCGGCCTGCTCGCCGGCGACTACTGGATCCTCCTGATCACCAGGTTCATCGCCGGTCTCGCCTACGCCGGTTTCTTCGCCGTCGCCGCCGTGACCGCGATCAGCCTGGTGACACCCGACCGCAACGCCCGCGCTTCGGGTGTCGTCGTCGCCGGGCTCAGCGTCGCCATGGTGGCCGGGGGGCCGGCAGGCACCCTGCTGAGCAACTTCACCGATTGGACCGGCGGCTTTTGGGGCGTCGTCGCGCTCACCGCCCTGGGCGTGGTCGCCTGTGCCGTCGGCCTGCCGGCCACCACCTCCGCCGCCCCGAGCCTTTCGGGTGAACTGCGCGCCATGCGGACACCGCGCCTCTGGGGCGTCTACGCGATCACCATCCTGAGCACGGCCGCGTACATGGTGTCCTTCAACTACTTGGCGGCGATGCTCGCGGACGTCCTGCCCGCGGTCTGGATCCCCGCGGTCCTCGCGCTGTTCGGGATCGGCGCCTTCGCCGGCCTGTCGCTCGGCGGCCGGATCTCGGACCGCCGGCCACACCAGGCGCTGCTGGGCGGCGGCGCCGGCATCGCGGTCTTTTCGGCGCTGCTCGCGCTGTTCGCCACTTCCGCCTGGGTGGTCGTGCCGACGGTGTTCCTGCTGGGTGTCGCGGCCTTCGTGCTCAATCCGGCGCTCTACGGCCGGGTCTTCACGATCGCCGCCTCCGCCCCGACCCTCGCCGGCGCGACCACGGTCTCGGCCTTCCAACTGGGCATCAGCCTCACCCCGGCCTTCGCCGCCGGGGCAGTGAACCTGGGAGCTTCACTGACCGCGATCCCGTGGATCGGCGCGGCGCTGGCGCTGGCCACGATCCCGCTGGTGCTCTTCGACCGCTCGCGTGACCGCATGCTCACTTGCTAGCATGCGAGCATGTCCCAGGTCGCCAAGCGGCAATTCAACGTCTATCTGCCGAACGACCTCATCAAGCGGGTGAAGCACGCGTCCGTCGACGCCGACGAGTCGCTCTCGTCGTTCGTCGAACGGGTGCTGGAGGAGTACCTGCGGCGGACCAGTGAGGAACGTGAGCGATGAAAGTCATGCCGATCCGCTACAGCGCGGACGTCGAGGCGATGACACGGTTCTACGAGACGATCGGCCTCCGCGTCGGGCCGGTGTCACGGCCCGGAGGCTGGGTCGAGATGCCCGCCGCGGGCGGGATGCTGGCCATCCACCGGTCCTCCGGCGACGACGTGGGCCGGTGTGAGCTGGCCTTCGAGGTCGAAGAACCGTTGGAGGACGTCGCGGAACGCCTGCGAGCGGCCGGATTCGAGCCGGGACCGCCGATGGACGAAGGCTTCGGTCACTCGTTGCGCGTCCAGGACCCGGACGGGGTGTGGGTGCAGCTCAACCTGTACGACCGCGACCTCTACACGTGACCGAGACCCGGCGCGCGGGTCCGCTGTTCCTCGCGGTGGGCATCGTCGCGCTCGAGTTCGCGGCGGCCGTCACCGGTTTCGTCGCTTCCAGCCTGCTGCCGATCGTCGCCGCCGATCTCGGCGCGAGGAACGACCTCGGGCTCCTGATCGCCGGCTCGACACTGGGGTTGTTCGTCGCGCTTCCCTTGGCGAGCCGGGTTCTCGGCAGGCTGGGCCCGCGCGGCACGCTCGCCGCCGGGATGGCCGCCTACCTCGGCGGGCTGCTCCTGGCCGCGACGGCACGGACGGCGTGGATGTTCGCCCTCGGCCAGTTCTCCGCCGGGCTCGCCGGCGGGCTGTTGGCGATTTTCGGTATCAGCTCGGCGATCCGGCATCTCGACGACCGGTTGCGGATCCGTGTGGTCGCGGCGTCCTCGGCGATGTGGATCGTGCCCGCGCTGGTCGGCCCGGCCGCGACCCTCGGCCTGGAACATCTCGTCGGCTGGCGGTGGACCCTGTTGCTCCCGGTGCCGTTCGTCCTTTTCGGGCGGTTGCTGGTCGTGCGCGCCGCCCGCGGCGAACCGTCCACAGAGGACGGACGGCGACCGCTCGCGAAGACGCTGACCGTACCGCTGGGTGCGGCACTCGTCGTGTTCAGCGCGGGCTCCTGGCCGCTCGCGCTCGCCGGGGCGGCGATCACCGTCGCCGGGGTGATCGCGATCCTGCCGCCGGGCACCGCGCGGCTCCGGCCGGGAACCCCAGCCGCGCTCGGCGCGATGGTGCTGTTCGCCATCGGTTATTTCGGCGCGGACAGCCTGATCACCGTGCTCCTGACGAGCGGGTTCCGGGTGAGCCTCGGGCAGGCGGCGATCGTCCTGAGCGCCGCCCCGCTCGGCTGGGCGGTGACCAGCCTGGTGGCCGCCCGGTTCACCTCGGCCCGCTTTCCCGTCGTGGGCTTGGGCCTGACCGCCCTCGGCACCGCCGTCCTGACCTTCGGCGGTTCGTTCGTCACGGCGCTCGCCGCCTGGACCGTCGCCGGAATCGGCGTCGGACTCGCCTATCCGGGTCTGTACATCCGAGCCACCACCGCGGGTTCGAGCGGTTTCACCGCCGCGGAACTGGCGACCGCCGTCATCACCGCGGAATGCGTCGGGCAGCTGCTGGGCCGGGCCGTCGGTGGCGCCTTGAGCTCCTCCGGCACCGGTTTGCTCGCCTCGTACACGCTTTTCGCGGTCGCCCTGGCGGCCGCCACCTACGCCGCGGCGCGCCGGGAATGAATCAGCCGGCCCGAAGACGGCGCCACGGCTCGACCATCGACCGCCTGCCCATCAGCGTGCCCAGCGCGTGCGACAGTTCCTGAAGATCCTCGGTCACCAGCCCCTGCGGCCCGTCGCAGAGCGCCTCCTCCGGATGTGGGTGCACGTCCACGAGGCCGCCGGAATGCGACGGGTCGGTCATCACCGGCAGATGCGAAAGACGCTGGACCACCGGCGTCGACACCGGCGGCTGCCCGCAATCGTTGGCCTCCAGGAATGGCCGCGACGCGGCCCCGATTCTTCTCCCGTCGTGCTCTCCCTTTTCTCTTGAGCAGTCGAGGAGATGCCTCGCGTGCGAGGCGGCCGAGAATCAGGGCATTGCCTGACGGCGACCCGGGGAGGACGAACGTTTCCGCATTCGCAAGTAGCTTTCCGCCTGAAGGCCCCAAAGATCGGGGGAGAGACGTGGTCGAGAATATGTCCGGCGATTCCGCGGCCATCCTGGCGGAAATCTCGCGGATAGCCCCGCCGGGGCCGGGCCTTGACGAGGCGGTGCTGCCCAGGCTGCGAGAGCTGTCCGCGGCTCTCGTCGCCGCGTCCGGTGAAAGTGCGGCCGAGTTCCGGCGCTACCTGTCGGTGGCCGAGCGAAGTATCGAGGTGCCGGACGACGGCGTGCGGGAGTACCTCGCCGGGCGCACGGTCCTGGTCACCGGAGCGTCCGGATGCATCGGAACGGCGTTGCTCCGGCGGCTCGCGCGAGACCGGCCCGGCCGCCTTGTCGCCTTGGACCTGGTCGCGCCGAGGGCTCCGGTCGCCGCGTACCACCAGGTGGACGTGCGGGACCGGGACGCGCTGGTGAACACGGTCACCGAGATCAAGCCGGACGTGGTGTTCCACGCGGCCGCGCAGCGCGACCCGAGCCTTGCCGAGCGTGCCGTGCACCGAACGGTGACGACGAACGTGTTCGGTACGCGCAACCTGGTCGAGGCGTGCGCGCAGGCCGGGATCGACCGGCTCGTCCTCGCCTCGACCGGCAAGGCGCTGCGGCCCTACACGCCCGACGTGTACGCGGCCAGCAAGCGGGTCGCCGAGCTGATCGTGGCGGACGCCGCGACTCGGGGTGTGCTCCGGGCGTCCGCCGCCAGATTCACCCACGTGGTGGACAACGCCATCGTGCTGGATCGCTTCCGGAGCTGGTGCCGTCGCGGCGAGGTGGTTCGGCTGCACTCCGTTGACAGCATGTTCTACGCCCAGTCGGCCCGGGAGTCCGCCCAGCTCATGCTGGTCGCCGCGGTCACCTCCGCGGAGGACGGCCTCGGGCTGCACGCGATCCGGAACCTGGGCTGGCCGGTCGCGCTGCTGGACGTGGCGCTCGGGGCGATGGTCGAGCAGGGCGTGGCTCCGCTGCGCATCTCCGGCTACGACCCCGGCTACGAGGAGCAGGCCTTCCCCGGCTTGTACGACCCGACGTTCGCCGGCGACCTGAGCCCGTTGATCAACTCTTTCGAGGCGCCCGGAGCCCGGGCCAGCGCCTCGCCGGACGTCGACCTCGTGGTCAACAAGGTCACCCTGCCGGAGGATGCGCGCCGTCGCCTGGACGAACTGGACGCGTTGTGTGAGACGGAGCGCGACGCCGAGGTCGTGCGGGCCGGCTTCGATCTGCTGTCCCGGACACTGCTCGAGGTCACGCTGGCGAGCGTGCCGCAGGACGTCCTGCGGCGGGTGGTCGACCTGGCCAGACCGCATGTGCACCGGATGAACGAAACCAACATGTTCATTCACCACCGGGTCCGCATGCGCGCGGGCCAGGTCACCCGGCCGTCGTCCGCGCCGGTGGGGATTCGGAACGAAGCCGCGTCGTAGTGACCGGGATCCCTGGAACAGAACTGCGCCGTTCTCCTGCGACGAGGTCGCCGCTGTACCACCGACGGCTGGTGCTGTTGTGCGTCAGCCAGGCGGTGGGGTCGATCGGGCTGGCGGCCGGGGCCGTCGCCGGACCTTTGCTGGCCGAGACCGTCACCGGCTCGGCCGCCTATGGACCGCTTCCCTTGGGCCTGTTGGTGATCGGTGCCGCGTTGTCCGCACCGGTGGTCACCGGCGCGATGCGGTGGGTCGGCCGGGCCAGGGGCCTGGCCGCCTGTCATGTGGTTGCCGCCGCCGGGGCCGCCGTCGTCGTGCTGGCCGGCGCGCGGCACCTGGCTCCGCTGCTGTCAGGCAGCTTGCTGCTTGGAGTCGGCAACACCGGGGTGATGCTCGGCCGGTACGCGGCGGCGGATCTGGCCACCCCGGAACGCCGGGCCGAGGCGATGGGTGTGGCCATGGCCGCGGTGACCGTTGGCGCCGTGGCCGGTCCGGCGCTGCTCGGCCCGGCCGGTGTGCTGGCCGCCCAGCTGGGCTTGCCCGCTGCGCTCGGGCTGTTCGTGCTGGCGCTGGTGCTGTTCCCAGTGACCGGGGCGATCGGGCTGCTGGCCGACCGCGGTGCCGAGGACCGGTCACCGGCCGCTCGGGCGCGCACGGTGACCGCGGCGAGCCGCGCGCGGCTCGCCCCGTTGCTGGTGCTCGCGGTCACCAACCTGACGATGGTGTCGGTGATGGGGGCGATGCCCAATCACCTGCGGCACCACGACTGGGACCTGTACGGGGCCGGCCTGGTCATCGGGACGCACGTTGCCGCCATGTTCGGCCCCTCGCCGCTGACCGGGCGGTTGATCAGGCAATTCGGTTACCGCAGGGTGTCGTTGTCCGGCGCGGTGCTGATGGTGGCCGCGATGGTGGTCGGTGTCTGCTGGACCGGCGAGGGAGATGTGGTCCTGCTCCTGCTCCTCGGGCTGGGGTGGAATCTGCAGTTGCTCGGCGGCACCGCATGGCTGATCGACGTCACGCCGGATGGGCTGCGGCACCGGGCGGAGGGGCTGGGCGAGGTGGTGATGGGCATGGCGGCCGCGACCGGCACACTGCTCGTCGCCGGTCCGCTGCTCGCCATCGGCGATCTTCCCATGCTGTGCCTCGCCTTCGTGGCGCTCAACGTCGCGGCCACCGCGGCGTTCGCAAGGGGTGGGCGTCGATGAGCCGGGCCGTGCTGTTCGACTTTTCCGGCACCCTGTTCGACGACACGTCAGTGCTCACCGGAGCCCGGCTGGCCGCCCGCTGTGCCAGGCGGGACGTCCGGCTGACCATGGCCGCCGCGAACGCGTTCCTCGCCGCCATGCAGTCCACTGTGGACTCTCCGGCCGGACGGTCGGCCTTGCGCGGTGCGGACGGCGACTCCGGTACCCACCGCGCGCGGTGGACCGCCCTCGCGGAGTCGGTGCCAGGGGCCGGACCGGCGATCGCCGCGGCGTACTACGACTGTGTCACCGACGTGCGCGCCTGGCTGCCATACCCCGACACGGCCGCCACGCTCGGCGCGCTGAGGAGGGCGGGGGTTCCGGTCGCGGTGGTCAGCAACACCGGCTGGGACATCAGCGGTTCGTTCAGCGAGGCAGGCCTCGCCGGGCTGGTGGACGCCTTCGTTCTCTCCTGCGACCTCGGCCTCGAGAAGCCGGATCCGCGGCTCTTCGAGACCGCCTGCCAGAAGCTGGGTGTCCAGCCTGCCGACGCGCTCATGGTCGGCGATGATCCGGTCCGTGACGGTGGGGCCGCAGCGGCCGGTGTCCCGGTCTACCTGCTGCCTCGGGACCGTGCGGGCGACCGGTCCCGAGGCCTGTCCGCTGTGCTGAGGCTGGTCGGAGTGGAAGGAGTCGCATGACCATGACACCTGGGCGGGCGCCGCTGGTCGTCGCCTCGAATCGGGGCCCGGTCGAGCTGCGCGTGGACGAAGACGGCCGGGTGGTGGAGAACCGCGGCGGCGGCGGGCTGATCGGTGTGCTCGGACCGGCGTTGGCCAGCCGGAACGGAACCTGGGTCGCCGCGGCGCTCACCGAGGAGGACCGGCGCGCGGCCCGAACGCGGGAAAGCGGGACGGTTGTCGAGCTGCCGGAAGGTGCGGTCCGGCTGCGGTCGCTTGACCTGGACCGACAGGACTACGACGGCTACTACCGCGACATTTCCAACGGGTTGTTGTGGTTCCTGCACCACCAGATGCTCGATCCGGCCCGTGAGCCGGTGATAGACGCGGGGCTGCGCGAAAGCTGGCGGGCCTTCCGTCGGATCAACGCGCGGTTCGCGAGCGCGTGCGCGAGCGAAGTCGCACCGTCCGGCCGGGTCCTGCTCCAGGACTACCACCTGTCGCTGGCCCCGCGGCAGCTCCGCACCGCGCGGCCGGATGTCGGAATCGCCCACTTCACCATGATCCCGTGGGCCGATCCGGCCACCTTCCGCGCGCTGCCGCCGGACCTGGCCACCGAGCTGCTCGACGGCATGCTCGGAGCCGACCTGCTCGCCTTCCTCGTGCCCCGCTGGGCGGAAGCGTTCGTCGCGACCTGCGAGGCCGCCGGCTACCCGGTGGATCGCGGCCGCGCCACGGTCACCGACCGCGACGGCAGGCTGGTCGGGATCTGTTGCCTTCCGGTCGGTGTCGATCCCGACCGGCTACGCCAGGCCTCCGCGGGCGCACCCGCGGAGGCGCACCGCCGAGAGCTGCGGCGGCTGGTCGGCGACCGCCGGCTGGTCGTGCGCGTCGACCGGATGGAACCCTCGAAGAACCTGCTCCGTGGGCTGGACGGGTTCGCTGAACTCATCGGCAGGGACCCGTTCCGGCGCGAACGAGTGGTGCACTACGTCCTCGCCTACTCCTCGCGCCAGGGCGTTCCGGCCTACCAGGCCTATGACCGCGAGGTCCGCCGTCGCGTCCAGCTGATCAACGAGCGGTTCGGAACGCCGGATTGGCAACCCGTGGTGCTGGAGACCCGCAACGACTTCGAGCGTGGCCTAGCCGCGCTTACGCTGGCTGACGTCCTGGTGGTCAACGCGGTCCGGGACGGCATGAACCTCGTGGCCAAGGAGGGCCCGGTGGTCAGCCGCCGTGATCTCGCGCTCGTGCTGTCCACCGAGGTGGGCGCGGCCGACGAACTCGGCGATGCCGCGATCATGGTGCACCCCTTCGACGTCAGCGCACTGGCCGACGGCATCGCGGCGGGGCTGGACATGCCGCGGGCCGAGCGGTCGGAGCGGCTGACCCGGCTGCGCAAGGCGGCGGGCGCGCTGCCGCCCCGGCAGTGGTTGGCCCAGGCCGTGCACGAACTCGACCAGCGGTTGGCCCGCACCGAAGATCCGCGGACCGATCAGGAATCGGAAAGCACCGGAAACCGGCCTCACCTCGCGTGACCGTCATGGACATCAGCATTCACGGGAGCTTTCTCCCGCAGAACGACCCTGAAGCCGCGTTGACGTATAGCGGGATGCGCTGGCGCACCATCGGCGCAGCTGACCGGGACCGTGGCCCCTTAGAGCCTGTTGGCGGAGCTGCGCCGTGCCTCGCGAAAGGGACATAACGCGTGAACCCGCCCCGGCCGAAGGCCCGCTATCGCGGTGGCAGGGCGCCCTTGTCGTCAACGTGCGAGGTTTGACCAGGTCGCGCCCTGCCGACGCGATAGCGGACGCGGGTTCACCAACAGACACTTACACTGCGTGGCATGACGATCTACCGGATGGATCACGCCGGCATTGTGGTCGAGGATCTCGCGGCCGCTATCGCGTTCTTCGTCGAACTCGGCCTGGAACTGGAGGGCGAGTCGGTGGTCGAGGGTAAATGGGTGGACCAGATCCTCGGGCTTGACGACGTCCGAGCGGACATCGCCTTCGTGCGGACCCCGGACGGCCACAGCCGGGTCGAACTGTCGGCCTTTCGCACGCCGGTGGCCACCGGTGCCGGGCCGAGGATGCAGCCGAACACCCCGGGCATCTCTCGCCTCACGTTCGCCGTCGACGCCATCGACGACCTCCTCGGCCGCCTGCGCGCCCACGGCGCCGAACTCGTTGGCGAGGTGGCGCAGTACGAGGACTACTGCCGGTTCTGCTACATCCGCGGCCCCGGAGGCATCATCATCGGGCTGGTCGAGGAGCTCTGAACAACACGCCGAGTGCCGGCGTCACCGGATGCAGGCCGCGATGGCGGCCTGCAAGTCCGCGACGCTGCCTGTCGAGGAGAAGCTGCCGACCGCGGAGATGACCGCGACCGTCTCGGCAGGTGTGCATGCCGAGCCGTGCGCACACGACGGGACAAGCCTCAGCCGCTTGAAGTCCGCGATCGCCGCCCGCTGGTATGCCGGATAGTCGGCGGGGCGTGCGTCACCGCGAGCGGGAATGGACCCCTTCCTGGTGTTGAAGGCCAGCTGACCCTCGAGGCTGGCCACGGTCTTCAGCCAGTCGTTCGCTCCCGCCGCGTTGGGGGCGTTCTCGGGCTGGACGAATGCGTCGCCGAGCCACTGGAAGGTCCCGTCGGCACCCGGGAACGGCTGGTACGAATAATCCGTGAACCCGTTGCGCTCCAACTCGCCGACGACCCAGTCGCCCATGAACAGGTAGCCGGCTCTGCCGCTGCTCAACAGCTTCGCCGCCTCGGTCCAGTGCAAGTCGTCGCGGTCCGGGTTCGAGTACGACAGCAGCCTCTTGTAGTCGTCAAGCACCCCGGTGACGTCACCTTTGGACCAGTCGGCCTTCGCGGTCCACAGCGCCTCGAACCGTTCGGGTCCGAGTTCGGCGAGCAGAAGCCCCTCGAGAAGTTCAAGCTGGGTCCAATTCGCGCCGAGCGCGAGCGGGTGATCGACGCCGGAGGCGCGGAGCACGTCCAGGTGGTGGATGAACTCGTCGAGGGTCGTGGGCTGGTCAGTGAGTCCAGCCTTTGCCAGCACCTCCAGGTTGCTCCACAGCAACAAGCGGTGGATACCCGCGGGCACACAGTAGATGCTCCCGTTCACGGTGATGGCGTCAAGCAGACCCTTTGGCAGGACATCGATCAGACCCCACTGCGCGAACTGGTCGTTGAGATCCGCGAGTTGTCCGGCGTCGATGTAGTCCATCAGTTCCCCGCCGGGATGCACTTGGAAACTGTCCGGCGGGTCGTTTTCCCGCAACCGGGACCGGAGTGCCGCTACCGGGTCCGCCTGCCCACCTCTGGCGAGGACAGGATTGACGAATTCCCGTTCGGGACACCGTTGGGCGAACACCCCTGCGAGGGAGTCGACCGCGGCCTTCTCGATGGCCCTCTCGGGATCGTCGTCGGTCGCCCATGCGAAGACCTCGACTCTGTGGTCCTCCCGGTTCGCTGGCTCGATACTCATGCCGCGCTACGTTCCTCGCTCGCGTCAAGAGACTTCAGATCGGCGCTGCGCGGCTGAACCGGCGCCTTGGGCTCGCCCGGCTTGCGGCCGAACCGGCGCATCATGGGTGTCTCCACGAACCGGAACAGGAGCCATCCACCGAGCAGGGTCATGGCGAACATGCCGAGCGAGAGCAGCAGGGCGCCCGCCAGGTCGTACTTCGGACCGCCCGTCACGGCCCGGAAGTAGAAGACCGTCACAGCCTGGCACATGTAGAAACCGAAGGAGATCTTCCCGAGGAAGACCATGCGCTTGCCGCGGACAAGGGTTCGCGTTCCCCGCAGGTCCGCGTTGGCGAAGGCGGCCACCACGATACCGATCGGGGCGAGGGTGATCAGGTTGAGTGCCAACTGCACCGGTACGAACAAGGTGGCGGCGTAGCCGACCGCCATGATCAGTGTCGCGACCAGCGGGCCGAGCCGGGCCGGCCACTGTCCCGTGATGACGATGCGAGCAAGGAACATGCCGAGCAGGAACTCGAAGATGCGCCCGACCGGGAAGAGATAGGCGAGCCAGTACTGCGTGTCGGACATGGGCACCCCGGAACCGGCGGCCGGGCCGGGGATGAAGGTGGAGACGGCCAGCTGGTACAACCCGAGGCCGACGACCATCGCCGCCGCCCCGATCCACAACCCGCGTGAGGACAGCCGGAAGAGCGGCTTCACGAGGAAGGGGAAGGACAGGTAGAAGAGCAGCTCGGCGCACAGCGACCAGGCCGGCACGTTCATGGACTGGCTGATCGTGTAGGTCGGGAACCACGACTGCACCAGGAAGAGGTTGGGCAGCCACACCTGCCAGCTGACGACGCCGCCGGCGAACAACAGCATCACCGCCGCCCACATGACCAGGTGGTTGGGGAAGACCTTCACCAGCCTGCGGCGGATGAACGCTCGCGCCGACGTACCGGGCTTTGCCGACCAGGTGATCACGAATCCACTGAGTACGAAGAAAAAGGAGAGTCCGATGTAGCCGCTGTAGCCGAAGAACCAGTAAATCGACTCCGCGAGGGCGGTGTCGGCGAACGGGCTGATCGCCGGCCAGCTGAAATCGAGCGGGTTGACCAGAACGGTGATGTGGAAGAGGAACGTCATAAGGGCGGCGACAAAACGTATCCCTGTCAACGAGTCCAGCGTCTTCGACGGCTGTGTTGTCGCACTACCGGAGCCGGGGCTGACTGGCACAAGCCTCGCCATGTCGCCGTTGCTGTCACTCACGACCTACTCCTTCGCGCTGGTCGGCTGATTCTCTGGTGGAACCGTACGGTTCCACGATCCGGATGGACGTCTCCGTGCTTGCGGCCATCGGGGTGGTGGTGCGGGAGTCGTTGGCGGGCAAGGATTCGCGGATCCGGGTGTGGGCGCAGCGGGTGCGTGAGGTCAAGCGAATGCGCTGATCCCCTTCACCTGCGGTACCGCCTCGCTCAGGCCGCCCGGTCCGCGGGGGCGGTCGTCCGCACGACGCCGGCCAGGGCGCGCAGCACCGTCTCCTTGTGCTGCCGGAAATAGAAGTGATCGCCGGGGAAACAGCGAACGCCGATCTCACCGGTCACGTGTCGTTGCCATGCGCACAGCGCATCGGCGCCGATCGCGTCTTCGCTGCCGCCGAACACGGTCAGCGGCACGGGCAACGGGGTGTCGGCGCGCCATTCGTAGGTTTCCAGGATCTGGTAGTCGGCCCGAAGGTATCGGGCGACCCTGGTCTTCCGCTCGGGATCGGCCAGAATCTCGCTGGACAGGCCGCCGTGTCGCCTGCCCACCTCGTTGAGGAGGTCGTCTTCGGGCAGGTGGTGGATGGACGGCTCGGTGCGCGGTATCGAGGGTGCCGGGAAGCCGGAGACGATCAGGTGGTCCGGCAGCCTGCGCCCGGCGCGGCGCAGTTCCCTGGTGACTTCGTAGGCCACCAGTGCGCCAAAGCTGTGTCCGAACATCGCGTACGGCGCGCCGGCAGGCATGATGCCGACCACCTCGGCGACCAGTTCGTCCATTCGCGTCAGTACGGGTTCGGAAAGGCGGGAACCGCGACCGGGCAGTTCGACGGCGCTGATCTCGACGTCGGGAAGAAGGCGTGACCAACGGACGAATTCCGCCGCGGCACCTCCGCCGTGCGGGAAACAGAACAGCCGTGGCCGGCCGGGCCGCGCTGGGCCCCGGATGAGCCATCGGCCGGTCGTGCGCGCGTTCATCATCGTTGGCCTCCTGCCCACTCGGCGGTCACAAGACGAGCTCGCGTCGCCGGTCGGTGCGTCCCGCGGATCGACGACGTCGACGGTGAACCGGGTGACATGTCCTTGCCGGCCAGCATGGTCGGTGGTGAGACACCGGACGCCTTCCGGCGTGCTCTGTGCTGAGCATGGCGTGAGGAAGGCTGCCGGCGGGCCGATACCGCATGTGACGAGACGTGCTCGCTGTCGCGTCTGCGGGATAGTCGGCTCCGTCCACGTGAGCCGATGCCGGGTGTCCTCGAGCGACGCGCCCGCGGACGGACGTGATCCCACGACATCGGGAGTGATCTGCGTGACTCAGGAATCGATCGAGGTGCGCGGGGGCGCGCGCCCGGCGCTGACGAGCCTCCGGTTCTTCGGCGCCTTGCTGGTTTTCATCACCCACGCCGCGTACCTGGCGCCGTTCGCGAGCGTTGCCCTCGCGGGCGGCTTCATCTTCATCGGCATCAATGCCGGGCACTTCGGTGTGTCGTTGTTCTTCGTGCTCAGCGGTTTCGTTCTCACTTGGTCGACCGGGGCGGGGGTCCGGTGGCGCGACTTCTACCGCCGACGCTTCATGAGGATCATCCCGAGCCACCTCGTGGTGTTCGTCCCGGCGCTCGTCGTGACGTTGCTGGTCGCGGGGATCGGGCTCTTCCCGCTCCTGTTCAATTACCTGTTCCTGCTGCAGGCTTGGGTCTGGGACTTCGGTTTCGCGTCGCAATCCCCCAACCCCCCGACGTGGACGCTGGGGGTCGAGATCTTCTTCTACGCCCTGTTCCCGCTGTTCTACATGCTGGTGCGGCGGATCCGGCACAACCGAGTGTGGCACTGGTGGGTGGCCACCGGGCTGCTCGTCCTCGCCATCACGATCGTGGTCGGCGCGATCCTCCCGAGCGGCCCGCCCAGCCCCGCCTTCCCCAGCGGCACCTGGCTGCAGCACAAGGCGCTCCTGTTCTTTCCCGTCACCCGGTTGCCCGACTTCGTGATCGGCATGCTCACCGCGCGCCTGGTGCAGGAGGGTCGGTTCTTGAAGATCGGTGTCGGGTGGGCGATGGCCTTCACCACGGTTGTCTACGTCGCCACGCTTTTCCTGCCGCCCATCTACGGGTACTCGGGAATGTGGGCCTTCCCGGCGGCGCTGCTGATCGGCGCGGCGGCCACGCGCGACCCGCGCCGGCCGGGGTTGCTGGAGAGCCGCCCCGCCCTTTGGGCAGGCGAGACCACCTACGCGTTCTACCTGGTGCACCTGCCGTTGCTGTTGTTCGCGCTCTACGTGGCCGGGAACGGGTCACTGGCCGGCGCGAAGATGGGCACGGTGCCGGGGATCCTCTTCCTGCTTGGCATGTTCGTCGTCTCGCTGCTCGTGGCCCGGCTGTTGTTCGTCACCGTCGAGCGGCCCGCGATGCGGCGCTGGGGGCGCTCGCGGCGCACCGGCCCCGGCCTGCGGCCCGTCACGGTGGGCGGCGAGGACACCGTGCGGTCCGACGACGGCGAGCCCGAACGCCCTGGGCGTGCCGCGGCCTGACAGACCGCTGCCCGGCGGGCGAAGAGGCCCGCCGGGCAGCGGTACCGGCACCGTGACATGGCGACACCGAGCCACCTCGATCCGTTCTCCGGCCCGGAGGCGGCAGTTCCGGGGCCGCAGTTCAGGAGACGAGCGAGAGCGGTAGCGGGCCGGACAATGGACAGGCTCCGATCCGGCGGTCCGGATCGGAGCCGTCAGCCCACATCGACCATCGCGAGATTCCGCGTCGGCACTCCTAGCACGGGGGTCTATACCCATGCATGTCGCCATTGTCGTCCAACCAGCTCATGGTCACGTCAACCCGATGCTTCCGCTGGTCCCGGAGTTACTTTCTCGTGGCCACCGCGTCACTTACGCGACGGGCCCGGAGTGCGTACCCGCGGTCACGGCCGCCGGTGCGAAGGTCATCACCATCCCGGCCCGGGTGCCCCCCATGTACTGGCCGGAGGGGGCGAACGACGAACGTGTCGACGGGATGCTGAGCGCGCTGTCCACTGGCGTCGGGGAGAGCCTTCCGATCCTTTTGCGCGAGTTCACGCAGGACCCGCCCGATGTGCTGTGCTACGACCTGACCACCGAGGTCGGGCGGATCCTGGCGAAGATTCTCGACGTGCCGTCGGCGGCGTTGGTGCCCCATTTCGCGTTCAACGAGGACCTCGGGATGCGTGACGCCATCGCGATCGAGGAGGATTGGAGTTCGCAGGACCCTGGGTGGCCGTGGCACCGCTACCTCGCGGCGATGGAGGAGATCGCGGCGAGGTATGGCGTGACGTGGAAGGACGACGCCCTCGACGGAACCGCGCCCGCTGATCTGAATCTTGTGCTGATTCCCAAGGATTTCCAGTACAAGGCCGAGACGTTCGATGAGCGGTTCCAGTTCATCGGGCCGCTGGACAACAGCCGTGTGCAGATCGGGAAGTGGGCGCCGAGGAACCCCGATGCGGAATTGTTGTTCATTTCGTTCGGCACGCTGTTCAACAACAATCCTCAATTCTACCGCACTTGTTTCGAAGCGTTCGGTGATCTCGATTGGGAGATTGCGATGGCCGCGCACAAGCTGGATGTCGCCGAACTCGGTCCCATTCCATCGAACTTCGAGGTGCGTCCGCATTTCCCGCAGCTCGACGTCTTGCGAAATGCCTCGGCGGTCGTGTCGCACACGGGGATCAAGACTCTTATGGATGCCACGACATGCGGCGTCCCGATGGTGATCGTGCCACCGGTGCCGATGTGCAAGCTGATCGCGCGGCGTGCCGAGGCTGTGGGCCTGGCCCGATGCCTCGACCCCGTCACCCTGGACGCCGAGACGCTGCGGAACGCCGTCGAACAGATCCCGCACGACGAGGAGATCCGTCTCGGCGTCAAGCGATACCAGCAGCTCATCGCCGACTGCGGTGGGGCGAAGGCGGGGGCGGACGCACTCGAGGCGTACCGAGGCTGAACCGCGCTGCCAGCTGGCTACCTGCCCGACCGGGAGGACGTTCATGAGCGACCGCAAGGAAAAACTATTAGACGACGTGGCCAAATACCACGCCGATGTCAGCACGTCCCGACCGTTCGTTCCGGGGCATACCGAGATCTGGCCCGCGGGCGCGGTGCTGGATGCCGCCGACCGCACCGCGCTGGTCGAGGCGGCTCTCGACCTGCGGATCGCGCATGGGCGCTCGGCGCGGGAGTTCGAGTCGGCGTTCGCGCGCCGCATCGGGGTCCGCAAGGCGCTGCTGACCAACTCGGGGTCTTCGGCCAACCTGCTGGGGATCACGGCCCTTACCTCGCCGTTGCTCGGAAAGCGTCGCCTGCGGCCGGGGGACGAGGTCATCACCGTCGCCGCCGGCTTCCCGACCACGGTGAACCCAGTGGTGCAGAACGGCTTGGTTCCGGTGTTCGTCGACGTCGACCTGGAGACTTACAACGCGACGGTGGAACAGGTGGCGGCGGCCATCGGCCCGCGGACGCGGGGGATCGCGCTGGCACATACGCTGGGCAACCCCTTCCCGGCCGCCGAGATCGCGTCGCTGGCCCGTGAGCACGACCTGTTCCTGCTCGAGGACAACTGCGACGCCGTCGGCTCGCTCTATGACGGCAGGCCGACGGGGACTTTCGGCGACCTCGCGACTACGAGCTTCTACCCCGCGCACCATCTCACGATGGGCGAGGGTGGCTGTGTGCTGACGTCCAGGCCCCTGCTCGCCAAGATCGTAGAGTCGCTGCGGGACTGGGGCCGTGACTGCTGGTGCGCGCCGGGCGCGAGCGACACCTGCTGCAAGCGATTCGTGCAGCAGAAGGGCACGTTGCCCGCCGGCTATGACCACAAGTACGTCTACTCCCACGTCGGTTTCAACCTCAAGTCCACCGATATCCAGGCCTCGCTCGGTCTCTCCCAGCTCGACAAGCTCGACTGGTTCACCTCGGTCCGACGGGAGAATTGGGCCCGGTTGCGGGCGGCGTTGGAGGGAACGCCCTACCTGCTGCTGCCCTCGGCGACCCCGGGCAGCACCCCGAGTTGGTTCGGCTTCGTGCTCACCCTCACCGCGGACGCCCCCTTCGGCAGGCCGGAGCTGATCCGGTTCCTCGAGGAACGCAAGATCGGCACCCGTCACCTGTTCGCGGGCAACCTCACCCGGCACCCCGCCTACCAGGATGTGCACTATCGCGTCGTCGGGGAGCTCACCAACAGTGACATCATCACCGAGCGCTCCTTCTGGGTCGGGGTCTACCCAGGGCTGACCGCCGAGATGATCGACTACATCGCCGCGTCGATCCGATCCTTCGCCGAGAACAGGGGCCGAGACGTTGCCTGACGTCCCCGTTCCCTCCGGCTGGTCCGCAACCTCGAAGTGGTGCGCGGGCTCGGCGCTGGAACACCATGAGTTCTGAACAAGGACAGCTCGATCCAGCGCTGGCCGGAGCATCGGGGTCTGCGCCTGGGGCCTCTGAAGCAGGATGACTGGCCGGAAACGATCACTTACCGCTCGAGATCTTTCATCGAAGCCATTCGTATTAGGAGAACACTCGTGACGACAACCGGACCGCTTCCGTCCTGCTTGACCCCTGCCGAGCTCGAAGCACTTGACCGGCGCCACCTGATTCGCTCGATGCACCGCGGCGACATCGCCGACCGCGTCATCATCGTGCGTGGCAAGGGCTGCACGGTCTGGGACTCCGAAGGCAACGAACTGCTCGACGCGGCAGGTGGCGGCGTGTGGCACTCGCCGATCGGTCACGGCCGCGAAGACCTCGCCGAGGTCGCCGCGAAGCAGATGACCGAGCTGGAGTTCTTCACCAGCCTGCTCGAGTTCTCCAACGACAAGGCCATCATGCTCGCCGCGCGCCTCGCCGAGCTCGCCCCCGAGGGGATCAACCGGGTCGCGTTCTCCAGCGGTGGCTCCGAAGCCGTCGAGACGGCGATCAAGTCCGCGCGCCTGTTCCACTTCCGCAGTGGCCGTCCCGAAAAGACGTGGATCCTTTCGCGACAGTACGCGTTCCACGGCGCGACCTACGGTGCGGGCACCGCGACCGGCTTTCCCCCGATGCAGTACGGCGTCGGGCCGAACCTGCCGAACTTCGAGCACCTCTCGCCCGCCACGACGTACCGCGGCCAGTTCCTGTATGGCGGCGAGAACGCGACTGACTTCCTTGTGCGCGAACTGGAGCAGACGATCGAGCGCATCGGCGCCGACAACATCTCCGCCTTCATCGGTGAACCCATCATGGCGGGCGGCGGTGTGCTCGCGCCGCCGGAGGGCTACTGGCCGCGCGTGCGCGAAGTCCTTTCCAAGAACGGGATCCTGCTGATCGCCGACGAGGTCGTGACCGCGTTCGGCCGCACCGGCGCCTGGTTCGAGTCGGACCGGCTCGGGATGAAGCCGGACATGATCACCGCGGCGAAGGGAATCGCCGGCGGGTACGCCCCGCTCGGCGCGACCCTGATGACCGACGAGATCGCTGACGTCGTGATCGGCGAGAGCGGCTTCTTCCACGGCTACACGTTCCAGGGTCACCCGGTCGCCTGCGCGCTGGGCCTGGCGACGCTGGAAATCATCGAGAAGGAGGGCCTGATCCTCAAGGCCGGCCTGATCGCGGACTGGCTGAAGGCCGGGCTGGCGCCGGTGAAGGACGTGCCGCTGGTCGGCGACCTCCGTGTCGAAGGTTCGCTCGCCTGCCTCGAACTCATCGCCGACCCGCAGACCACGCAGCCGGTCGAGTGGCAAGTCTGCGAGAAGGCGGCGTTCGAAATCCGCAAGCAGCACGGCGTGATCGCGCGGCCCTACGGTCACAACCTCGTGCTCGCCCCGCCGCTCGTCATCAGCCAGGAGGAGACGGCCCGTGCGACGGCAGCGGTCGTCGACGTGGTGTCGCGGCTGTCCGCGGACGGCACCCTCGCACCCCGCCAGTAGCCCACTGTCCTTCGGCTGCCTGAATCAGGAGAACGAAGAATGTATGACTATGTGATCGTCGGCGCGGGCTCGGCGGGCAGTGCGCTCGCGGCCCGGCTGAGCGAGGACCCCGACGTCAAGGTGTGCGTGGTCGAGGCGGGCGGCCAGGACACGGTCGAGAACATCCACATCCCGGCGATGTTCGGCGACCTGTTCCGGACCAAGGTCGACTGGGACTACGACTCGGCGGAGGAGCCCGAACTGGGCAACCGCCGGATCTTCCTGCCGCGCGGCAAGGTGCTCGGCGGGACCAGTTCGATCAACGCGATGCTTTACATTCGAGGCCACAAGAGTGACTACGACGGCTGGAACCAGCCGGGCTGGAGTTACGACGAGCTCCTGCCGTACTTCAAGCGGTCCGAGGACAACGAGCGCGGCGCGTCCGAGTTCCACGGCGCCGGCGGCCCGATGAGCGTCTCGGATGGCCGGTCGAACAATCCGATGTCGAAGGCGCTCGTCGAGGCCGCGATCGAGGCAGGCCATCCGTTCAACGACGACTTCAACGCCGGTGACCTGGACGGCTTCGGCTATTTCCAGTTGACCCAGCGGAACGGCAGGCGCTGGAGCACCGCGCAGGGCTACCTGCACCCCTCCTCGGATCGGCCGAACCTGACGGTGAAGACCAACGTCGAGGTGCACAAGGTCCTGATCGAGAACGGCCGTGCCGTCGGCATCGTCGGGGAGCGCTTCGACGAGCCGGTGACCATCCGCGCCGAGCGGGAGGTCATTCTCAGCGCCGGCGCGTACAACTCGCCGAAGCTGCTGATGCTGTCGGGGATCGGCCCGGCCGACGAGCTGAGCATGCTCGGCCTCGACGTCATCCTCGACCAGCCGCACGTCGGGCAGAACCTGCAGGACCACGCGTTCGTGCCGATGATCTTCTCGCACTCGCAGCCGGTCAGCCTGCTGATCGCGCACACGCCGGAGGCGCATCGGCAGTTCGAGGAGGATGGCGTCGGACCACTGACGTCGAACGGCCCGGAGTGCGGCGGTTTCGTCCGGACGCGTCCCGGTCTCGACGCCCCCGATGTGGTGTTCTTCGCCGGTCCGCTGATGTTTCCCGACAGCGGCTTGAGCATGCCCACCGCACACGCGATCACGTACGGCCCGATCATGCTCACCCCGCGCAGCCGCGGCCACGTCTCGCTGATCGCGGCCGACCCGACCACCAAGCCGAAGATCGAGCACAACTACTACGCCGACCCCGATGACCTGCAGACCGCGGTCGACGGTGTCAAGATCGGCATGGAGATCGCAAGGCAGGCACCGATGGCGCCGTACACGGAGACGTACTACCAGGCGCCCGAGTCGGACTCCGACGCCGACGTGCGCGCCTTCGTCCGCCGTCGGACGCACGCGATCTTCCACGCGTCCGGGACGTGCGCGCTCGGCACGGTCGTCGACGAGCAACTGCGTGTCAAGGGGATCGACGGCCTGCGGGTCGCCGACGTCTCGATCATGCCGAAGGTCGGGCGTGGTGCCCCGAACGCCACGGCGATCATGATCGGTGAGCGCGCGGCCGACATCATCGCGGGCGCGGTCAGCCGAGCGAAGGCGGCGTAAGCCCGGGCGGGCCGTGAGTGGCGATTCGGTTATTTCATGGAATACGAATCGCCACTCACGGCCCTCCTTGCGTGGCTGCGAAGACCGCACGACAGGAGATGCGCTCGGTGATCGCCAGGCCTGACAATGCCGGATTGCCGCCGCTGAACCGGTTTCCCGGTATCGCGAGAAATCGGATTCAATCCCGATTTGTAGGAGAAATGAGCGCTGCTATAGTCGGAGCTATGCGAAAACTCATAGTTCAGCAGTGGGTTACCGTCGACAACATCGCCGCCGAAGAAGACGGCGGTCTGAGCTTCGTGGCAGGCGAACCGTTCGACGACAACACCCAAAGTGCCTTCAAGGACAGCGTGATGGGTTTCATCGACTCGGTCGACACGATGATCCTCGGCGCTAACACCTACAACCAGACCAAGGGGTACTGGCCCTACGCCGAGGAGCAGGGAAAGTACGGCGAGAAACTCAACAACCTCACCAAGTTCGTCGCTTCGTCGAAGCTGGATGACGCCCCATGGGGCGACTTTTCCGCCGCGACCGTGACGCGCGACCCGGCCGCCACCATCCGGGAGCTCAAGGGGCAGAGCGGCAAGGACATCTGGCTGTGGGGGAGCTTGACACTCATGCGCTCCTTGCTGGACGACGGCCTTGTCGACGAAGTCCAGATGCGGGTCTGCCCAGCGTCACGCGGTAAGGGAACGCGCGTTTTCGAGGATCGGCAAGACCTGGAGCTGCTCGAGGGCACCTCGTTCGAAAACGGCGTGGTACTCCTGCGTTACGGGATCAAGAAATAAGCGAAGAGTCCGCACTTTCGAATAAATCGGACGCCGGGCGATACCGCTCGTTTCGGTATCGTCGGCGTCCGCTCTTCCGTCGCCGTTCACCGGTCACCAACGTATAGCTCCGGCTGCTCCGTCGCGGCGCCGAGTGCCTCGTTATCCTCGTCGCTGGAGAACTCTCCGTAGCAGGCGTCCACCGGGGCAAGACCCCCGGCCTTCGCGCGCCGATCATCTCTTCGAGATCAGACCGAATCGGCTGCATTCTCGGCACGAAATTTCTCTTGACGACCTGTCGCGCCCATGGCCGTGGCCGCGCTGCCGGATTCGGAGGCTTTCGAGGAGTAGACGCCCCCGGCGGGGGTCAGAAGAATCAGTTACAGCCGGACAGGCTCGACTGTGCGGGTCCGGAGCTTGGAAGTCCATTGAATGACTGCGATATCCACCGCTTCGTGCGCTTGGGAGTTCTACCTTCCCCGATGCCGGTGGCCAGGTCCCGGCCGGCGCCCGCGACCTGAAACGCTGAGATTTGGGAGTGGACATGACGCTCGTGACGGAAAGCCCATCGTCGTCCTCCTGCACCGTCGGCGAGGCGCCGGTGAGGGTGCCGCTTCTTGGCGGCGTGCCCAGGCGGTGGCGCCGGCCCCTGGAGTTCCTGACCGCGCTGTCGGCACACGGTGTCGCCGTGGTGGCGGGCCTCGCACCGGTCCACGGTGAAGTGGCCGTGGGGCGGCGGGCCTGATGACCTCGACGGAAATCGCGGTCCACGCGCAGTTGTTGGACTGTCTTCAGGCCAACCTCGCGGTCCTCGCCGACCGGCACCACGGCTCGGGCACCCATCTGGCGCTGGGAGCCGCCCTGCGGTTCCGGCCCACCGCCGGCACGGGCGGGCTGCCGACCGTCGAGCCGAGTCTCGCAGGCCATCTCACCGACGCGGAGCGGTTCCTTGGTCTCCTGGTGAAGGCTCAATGGCAGCATGTCACCCCGGTGCGGCTCGCCGACTTGAGTTCCCAGCACGGCGAGCTTTACGTGGTGGCCGACGCTCACGATCTGCCATGGACGCCGTATTACGGGCAGCTGCACCTGGAACACAGCTTCTTGGTCGGCAGCGGCCCGGACGGCGCCATGATCACCGACGCCTACCGGAACCTGACGCCGTGGGGCACTGCCGTGCCTGGCCGCTGGGAGGTGGACTGGGCCGAGCTCCCCACCGCCGACCACGTGGTGGCACTGACGCCCACCGCGACCGTGCCGTCGGCCACCCCGGTCGTCGACATAGCCGACCCCGACCACTACCTGGACGCCTACGCCCGGCACGCCGACCGGGTGGCGGCGCTGCGCCAGCTCACCCTGGAGACCTGGCTGCTGGTCCGGTCCCGCCGGCTGCACGCCGGGTTCCTGGCCCGATCGGGCACACCGGCCACCGGCGAGGTCGAGGAGCACCTGCGCGGATGGGACCTGCTGGCCGAGCAGGCGTACCTGGCGGCGCGCCGGGTGGAGCGGGGGCGCCGGGAGCCTGCCGGGTTGCTGGGCCGGTTGGGGCAGGCACTGGCCGCGGACCGGGAAGTGTTCGCCTGCGGCACCTCGCCGGTGCAGATGCGCGACACGGTGGCCGGGATCGTGGCCGCGGTGCTCGGCACAAGAACCGAGCGGGTGCTGGCCGAGCCGGAACTCACCCTGTTGCCGGGGTTCGACTCCATGCGGTTGGTCGCGGTCGTGGCACGTCTCGAAGACCGGCTCGGCGTGGAGTTCGATCCGGACGACCTCCTGCCGGAGAACCTTCACCACCTCGACGGCCTATGCCGGTTGGCCGCCGGATCGATCGGTGCCATGGGAGAAGCCGCGTGAACCCTCAGCCCACTTTGCTGGCGCACCTGCTGGACGCCGCCGCCGCCCGATGGCCCGACCGGCCGGCGGTGACCAGCGATGGGACCACCCTGACCCACGCCGAACTGGCGGGTGCGAGCCACCGGCTCGCCCGCTGGCTCGCGGACCGGGGCCTGCGGCGCGGCGACCGGATGGTCGTGGTGGCAGGCTCCACCCCGCTGACTCCCGCGCTGCTGTATGCGGCGGCGCGCGTGGGGGTGGTGTTCACCCTCTTGCACGAGCAGGTGCGCGGACGACCCCTGGCGCACGTGCTCGACGACTCCGAGCCCGCGCTGGTCGTCGGCGCCGACCGATCGGTGGTCGACGACGCACGAGCCAAGGCGATCGACGCGATCGACACCGCGGCTCTGGCCGACGTCGGGTTCACCGGCGAACCGCGGTCCTGGGCCCCGCCCGCCGGTCACGATCCGCTCCCGGTGGACCCGGTGTGCCTGATCTACACCTCGGGCACCACCTCGCTGCCCAAGGCCGTCGTCAGCACACACCAGCAGGCCGTCTTCGCGGTGCTCGCCATCCAATCGCAACTGTCCTATCGAGACGACGACGTGGTGTATTCGCCGCTGCCATTGTCCTTCGACTACGGGCTCTACCAACTGTTCCTTGGCGCGGCCAGCGGGGCGCACGTCTGGCTGGGGCAGCCGGCGGAAGTCGGGCCCGCGTTGGCGCGCAACCTCGTGCGCGCCGGCGCGACCGTCCTGCCGGCGGTGCCGGCGGTGGCGGAGGCGTTGGCCCGGCTGCTGGCCAGGGGCGGTCCCACCCCGGCCTTGCGGCTCGTCACCAACACAGGCGCGGCGATGCCGTCAGAGGCGCTTACCGCTTTGCGAGCGGCGATCCCCGGCCTGCGGGCGCAGCTGATGTTCGGGCTCACCGAGTGCAAACGGGCCACCATCATGCCCCAGGACGAAGACCTGGTCCGCCCGGGATCGTCCGGTCGTGCGCTGCCGGGAACCGAGGTGTTCGTCGTGGACGGGTCAGGTCGGCGCCTGCGGACAGGGGAGGTCGGCGAGATCGTCGTGCGCGGGCCGAACGTGATGGCCGGCTACTGGCGGAGGCCCGAACTGACCGAACAACGGTTCCCCAAGGCCAACGGGTTGTTCCCGGAACTGCGCACCGGAGACTACGGCTGGCTGGACAAGGACGGCTACCTCTACTTCGCGGGCCGCCGGGACGACATCTACAAGGAGCGTGGCTTCCGGGTCAGCGCGACCGAGGTGGAGGCCGCCGCGCGCAGGGTGCCTGGCTGCGCGTCGGCCGCGGTGTTGCCGCCGAGTGAGGGGGAGCCGGCCGCGCTGGTGGCGACCGGCACGGTGACGGCCGAGCAGGTGCTGGCCGGCATGCGGGATGAGATCGAAGAGTTCAAGATCCCTCGCCGCTGCGTGATCATCGACGAACTTCCCTTGTCCCGCAACGGAAAGGTCGACCGCGAAGGACTGGCCAACCTGCTCAGGGAGGCGCGGCATGTCTGAGGCGGTGCTGGACCAGCAGATCACCCTGTCTCCCGCGCTCCAGGAAGCGCTTCACGAGGTGGGCACCCCTGCCTACGTTTACGACTTGGCCGAAGTGCGGCGCAATGCGCGCCGGCTGCGGGCCGCGCTGCCCGAGGGGTCCGGCCTCTACTACTCGCTCAAGGCGAACCCCCACCCGGAGCTCCTGCGTGAGCTGCGGAAAGCCGGGGCGAGGCCCGAGGTGTGCTCGCCGGGTGAGCTGGACGCGACGCTCGACGCGGGCTGGCCTGCCGCGGATGCCCTGTACACCGGGCCTGGTAAGCGGGACGCCGACGTGGCGGCCGCCCTGCGGTCGGGTGTCCGGGAGTTCTCGGTGGATTCGCCGGCGGCGTTGGACCAGCTGGACAGGATCGCCGCGGGTCTCGGCGTGAAGGCGCAGTGCATCCTGCGGATCAACGACGACCAGCCGACGCCCGGCCAGCGGCTGGCGATGACCGGCGTGCCGTCCCAGTTCGGAGCGGACACCGGGTGGGTGCTCGACGAGCCCGCGCGTTTCGCGGGCCGGCCGAACGCGTCAGTGGTGGGACTGCACCTCTACATGGGCACGAACCTGGTCGCCACCGAGGACCTCGTCGCCCAGTTCGGCCACTCACTGCGTACCGCGGGGCGCCTGGTCGCGGAGCTGGAGGCGGCTGGGGCCGCGATCAAGGTGCTCGACCTCGGCGGCGGTTTCGGCGCCCCGTTCGCGCGGGCAGGCGCCGCCGTCGAGTTCGACGGGCTGCGCGAACGGCTGGAGGACCTGTTCGACGACGGCGTGCCCGGCTGGCGTGCCGGGCACCCGGCGATCGTGTTCGAGTCGGGCCGCTACCTGGTCGGCACGGCGGGCACGCTCGTTACGGCCGTGCTCGACACAAAACGGTCACACGGCAGGGAGATCGTCGTCCTCGAGTCGGGCATCAACCACCTCGGTGGCATGTCCGGCCTGCGCAGGCTGCCGCCCTTGGTGCCCCACCTGCTCACCGTCGGCCACGCGTCCGGTCCTGCCGACACAGCCGAAGCTACGGTCGTCGGCCCGTTGTGCACTCCTCTGGACACCTGGGCGCGCAGCATCCCGCTGCCAAGGCTCGCGCCGGGAGATCTGCTGGCGGTCCCCAACACCGGGGCCTACGGCCTGTACGCGAGCCTGCTGGCCTTCCTCGGCCACCCCGCCCCGGCGGAGATCGTCATCGACAGCGACCTGCCCGGCTCGCCGGTTGTCGACGCCTCCCGCCTACACCTCACGCGCGCCCCGGTTCGCCATGGTGCCACAGGAAAGGAATGATCCATGGACCAGCGATTCACCGAGCTGCTCACCCGATTCCTGAAGTTCCTGGACGGACGGGAGATCACCCCTGAGTCGAGGCTGTGGGACCTCGGGCTGGACTCAATGCAGTCCATCGAGCTTTTGTTCGCCATTGAGGACGTCTTCGACGTCTCACTTCCCGACGAAGACCTCACCGACGCCACCTTCACCACCGCCGGCAGCCTGTGGGGGGCGGTGCAGGCCGCGATCGGCACGCCCGGCGCGCGAGCGGCATGAGCGACGCGATGGCCCTGGCCGAACCGGCGCCGGAGAGCACCACTGCCTGCGCCGGCCGCGTGGCCGGGGTGGCTGCCGAGCACGCCGCGCGCCACGACCGGGAAGCGACGTTCCCGGTGGAGGCGTTGGCCGAGATGCGGGCAACCGGACTGCTAGGGCTGCTGGTTCCCAGTGAGTACGGCGGCCTCGGTGGCGGCATCACCGACCTGCTGGACGTCGCCATCCAGCTCGGGCGCGCCGACATGTCCGCGGCGATGATCTTCGCGATGCACTGCCAGCAGGTCGCCGCGGTGGCGGGGCACGCGGGCGCTCGACTGCGCGAGGAGCTGCTGCCCGAGATCGCGGCGGGCCGGGTGTACCTGGCGTCGGTGACCACTGAGGCAGGCAAGGGCGGCCACCTGCGCACCGCCCAAGCCGAGCTCGACGTCTCCGACGGCGAGCTGGTCGTCGATCGGTTCGCGCCGATCGTGACCGGCGGGACGCACGCGGACGGCTTCCTCGTCACCATGCGCAGCCCGGGCGCCGTGTCGCCCAACCAGATCTCGCTCGTGTACGCGCATCGGGATCAGCTCCAGCTGACCGCGTCCGGCGACTGGCAGCCGATGGGGATGCGCGCCAGCCACAGCGCGCCGCTGCGGCTGGACGGACGGATGCCCGGCCACCAGATCGTCGGAGAGCACGGCGGGTTCCCCCGGATCGCGTCCGAGGTCTTCGCGCCGCTGGCCCATCTCGGCTGGTCGGCGAGCTGGCTCGGCACCGCCTGCGGCGCGCTGTCGCGGGTGTTGACCCTGTTGCGTGCCAAGGAGAGCCGTCAGCGGTTCAACCTCGACTCCGAGCTGTTGCTGAGCAGGCTCGGTTCGGCACGGCAGCGGGTGGACGCCGTGCACGCCCTGCTGCGGCGGACCGCGCACATGGTGGAGGAGGCGGACGACCTGTCGCGGCCGCGCAACCAGCTCATGCTGAACACGCTGAAGATCACCGCCGCCGAGCAGTGCCACGCCGTGGTGGAGGACCTGATCGACGCGGTCGGCCTGCAGCACGGCTACTTGAAGGGCTCGCCAACCGGCCTGGAGCGGGCGTTGCGCGACCTGCGGTCCGCGGCGCTGAACTACAGCAACGACCGGCTGCGGCTCGCGGACGGCCGATTGGCCCTGCTCGACCCGGAGGTTCGCCTTGCCTGAGTCGCCCTACACGTGTGACGCGCCGACCGGCGGGCCCGAGAGCTGGGCCGCGCTGAACGGCGGCGGGCCCGAGATCTGGGCCGCGCTTGGCGCGGCCGGCGCTCTGCGCTCGGCGTATCGGGGCGGCGATCCGGCCCTTGGCGTGGATCCCGCGGGCATCGGCCACCTGCTGTCCGAAGTGGACGCCCAGGCGAGCGTGGGGGCCACTCTGTCGCTGTGCGTCCAGCTGGCCACCGCTGTGCCGCTGCTCGCCACCGGCTCAGGCCCGTCCGAAGCGGCGCTGGCGGACGCGCTCGCCGGGAACTCGGTGACCGCATTGGCCGCCACGGACACCACCGCCGGATCGGACCTGACCGCGCTCGGCAGCGAGGTGACCATCGGCGACCGCGAGCTGGTGCTCAACGGCGGGAAGCGCTGGATCACCAACGCCACCCAGGCCGACCAGATCCTGGTGCTGGCCCGCCACCGCCCAGGACGGCACTTCACCAACTTCACATGGGTCCTCGTACCGGCTTCGGCCGCTGGGGTGACAGCGCGTCGCGCGGACACCGAACTGTTCGCGGGCGCCGGCGTCGGTCAGCTGACCTTCGAAAACGTGCGGTTGCCCCGTGAGCACCTGGTCGGCAGGCCAGGCCGGGGACTGGCCGCCTTCGCCCGCCAGATCGCAGTGGAACGGCTCGCCGGTGCCTTGTGGGCGGTCGCGCTGTGCCGGCGCGCGCTGGCCGCCACGAAGACAAGGCTCGAGGACCCCGCGCGGTCCGATGAGCCGCTGTGGCGACACGACAGCATTCGGCAGCGGTTTGCCACGTGCGTGGTGGCGGTGCGGCAATTGCACGCGCTGTGCCAGGAACTCGGTGACCGGGTGGCGAGCAGGCACGACACCGCGGCCGCCGCGTTGCTGAAGGCCGGCGCGGGGATGACCGTCGAACGGGTGCTGGCGGAATGCGCCCAGCTGCAAGGAGCCGACGGATTCGCGACCGGCGGCGCGCAGTGGCTTCGCGCCCAGGCCGCGGTCTTCGGGATCGGAGGCGGGGCGACCGAGGTCGTGTTGTCCGCGGTCGCGGACTCAGCGGACATGCTGCTGGCGGAGACAGCCAAGGAGGGATCTCGATGAACGACGCCCGTACTCTCGATGACTGGTTCACCGCCACCGTGGCGGAGTTCGGTGACCTGACTGCCTTGGAGGTGGCAGGCGAACGGTTCAGCTATACCGAACTCGACGCCTTGGCCAGCGGGCTGGCCGGGGTGCTGATCGCCGAGCATGGCGGTGCGCCGGCGAGGATCGGGCTGCTGGCCGCGCGCTGCCCGCTGGCCTACGCGGGATATCTCGCGGCGCTACGGCTCGGCGCCACGGTCGTTCCCTTGAACCCGGCGTTCCCGGCGGCCCGTAATGCCGCGATCACCCGAGCGGCCCGCCTTGACCTGGTGCTGGCGCAGAAGGACACGCCTGGGTATGACGATTTGCCGGTGCCCGTCGTGTGGGCCGACCCCCGGTTGGACACGTTCCGTGCGGGCGCTGACCCCGTCCTGCCCAGCTCGACGGCCGGTCCGGAGGAGCTCGCTTATATCCTCTTCACCTCGGGTTCCACAGGGACGCCGAAAGGTGTGCCGATTCAGCACCGCAACGTTTCCGCCTATCTCGACTACGTGATCCCCTTGTACGGCTTGGGTCCGGGCGCGCGGGTCTCGCAGATCTTCGACCTCACCTTCGACCCGTCCGTGCGCGACATGTTCCTCGCGTGGGGCTCGGGTGCGACGTTGGTGGTGCCCAGCGGCAACGACATTCTCGCGCCGGTGCGGTTCGTGAATCGGGCGCGCTTGACGCATTGGTGCTCGGTGCCCTCCGTGGTTTCGTTCGCGATGCGGCTGCGTGGCCTCGCTCCCGGCAGCATGCCGACCTTGCGGTGGAGCGTGTTCTGCGGCGAGGCGCTGACCACGAGCCAGGCGGAGGCGTGGCAGGCCGCGGCTCCGGACAGCGCGTTGGAGAACAGCTACGGCCCCACCGAAGTGACTATCACCTGTGCCGGATACCGCCTGCCGGAACAGGCAGGGCGATGGCCGCGCACGGCAAACGGCACCGTCCCCATCGGAACCATTTACCCGGCACTGGAGACCTTGATCGTCGGTGACGACGGGAGGCGCTCGGAGGACGGCGAACTGTGCGTGCGCGGGCCGCAACGGTTCCCGGGTTACCTGGACCCCGCCGAGAACGTCGGCCGGTTCGTCACGCTCGACGGTGAACGCGCCGGCGTTTACGACGGCTCGGCGCCCTTGACCGAACAGCACTGGTACCGCACTGGAGACAGGGTACGAGTCGAGGACGGCCAGCTCGTCCACTACGGCCGGCTCGACCACCAGATCAAAATCCGCGGCTACCGAGTGGAGCTCGGCGAGATCGAAGCAGCTCTCCGGGCGCAACCAGGCGTGCGAGACGCGTTCGTCGTCGCCGTGGCCGGCTTGAACGGTGAGTTGGACCTCGAAGCCGCATACACCGGCGTCGCACAGGATGCCGAGGTACTCCTCGCCTGCCTGAGGACGAGGCTGCCCAACTACATGGTGCCGCGTGGTGTGACGGCATTCGATCGGCTGCCGCTCAACCCGAACGGCAAAGTGGATCGAGCCGCATTGGCCGCCAGCCTCGCCGCGGGCGACTGAGGCGCCTTCTGGGTATAGGTGACGGGCGAGGGTCGGGACACCGGGTCGAAACGCCACTCACGACCCGACCCCTTGCGGTACCGATGCTCTTTCCGGTCGGTGAAGGGCTCTGCTTCCCTCGGCTGGTCACCATCGGAAGTCCTCCGGGGGCCGGAGGACTTCCGATGGTGACCACTATTTGATGGGTAGGTCAACTATGGCGTGGCGGTCTCCCTTGTCACGTCGCGGCCGGCCGTGAAGGCCTCCTTGCCTACCCTGAAGGTAGGGAAGGAGCCCTTCACGGACGTACCGCCGGCACGAGACACGTTTGCCTTACCCCTCAATAAGTGACCAGATACGCCCTGATACTCCAGTCGAGGGAAGGGGCCATTACGTACCTACTCGCCACCGCCACGGGGCAGTGCGGCTCAAGATCCACAGAGGACAGCGCGCAGCGCCTCGAGAACGGCCGGATCCTCGATCGTCGGAGGCACCGGGTCGGTACGCCCATCCGCGATACCACGCATGGTTTTCCGTAAGATCTTCCCCGATCGCGTCTTCGGTAATGCCTCCACAATGGACACATCGCGGAAGGCGGCGAACGGCCCGATATCCTGTCGTACCAGAGCGACCAATTCACTGCTCAGCGTGCTGTCATCGATGTCGGCTCCGGTTTTCAGGACCACGAATCCCCGGGGCAACTGGCCTTTGAGCTGGTCTTTGATGCCGATCACGGCGCATTCCGCCACGGCCGGGTGAGAGGCGAGCACCGCTTCGATCGAGCCGGTCGACAGCCGGTGACCTGCGACGTTGATGACGTCATCCGTCCGGCCCATTACGAACAGGTACCCGTCCTCGTCGATGTACCCGGAGTCGCCGGTGAGGTAATAACCGGGATGCTGTGAGAGGTATTCCTCACGGTACCGCTCGTCGGCGCCCCACAGCGTTGGCAGTGAGCCCGGCGGCAGCGGCAGGGTGATCACAATTGCGCCCTCTTCGCCGGCGGGGAGCTGTCCACCGGCCCGGTCCAGAATGCGCACGTCCCAGCCTGGCACGGGTTTCGTCGAAGAACCGGCCTTGACCGGCATGGGTTCGAGACCGCGCGGATTCGCCGCGATGGGCCAGCCGGTCTCGGTCTGCCACCAGTGATCGATGACCGGAATGCCCAGTTTCCCGCTGGCCCAGTGATAAGTCTCCGGATCGAGCCGTTCGCCTGCCATGAACAAGGTCCGGAATCGTGAAATATCGTATTTGGCCAGTTCGGTCGCGTCCGGATCAATTTTCTTGATGGCCCGCAATGCGGTCGGTGCGGCGAACAGCGCGTTGACCCCGTGCTCGGCGATCACCCGCCAGAAGGCGCCCGCATCGGGCGTACCGACCGGTTTCCCCTCGTACAGAACGGTCGTGGCGCCGATCAGCAGTGGCGCGTAGACGATGTAAGAATGCCCGACGACCCAGCCGACGTCCGAGGCCGCCCACCAGACGTCGCCGGGGTGGATGTCGTAGACCGCGCCCATCGACCAGGCCAGCGCGACCGCGTGGCCGCCGGTGTCGCGCACGACGCCCTTCGGCTTACCCGTCGTGCCGGAGGTGTACAGGATGTACAGCGGATCGGTCGCGGCGACCGGCACGGGATCCGCCGGCGACGCGTCCCGGATGACGTCCGTCCAGTCGAGGTCCCGTTCGCCGAGTTCGGCGCGAGCGCGCTCACGTTGAAGATAGACGACGTGATCCGGTTGATGCGAGGTGACTCCGAGAGCCGCGTCGATGATCGGCTGGTACTCGACGGTCCTGGTCGGTTCGATCCCGCACGAGGCCGCCACGATCACCTTCGGCTTGGCGTCGTCGATCCGCGCCGCCAGCTCCTTGGGCGCGAATCCGCCGAACACCACAGAGTGCACCGCGCCGAGCCGCGCGCAGGCGAGCATGGCGATGACGGCCTCGGGCACCACCGGCAGGTAGACGAGCACGCGGTCGCCCTTCGCGACCCCGAGCGAGGCGAGGGCTCCGGCGAATCGCGCGACTTCGTCCAGCAGTTCGGCGTAGGTGTACCGCCTGGTGGAGCCGGTGACGGGCGAATCCCAGATCAACGCCGTCCGGTCACCGTGGCCCGCGTTGACATGCCGGTCGAGTGTGTTGAACGAGGTGTTCAGCTCGCCGTCGGAAAACCAGCGGTACATCGGCGCGTTCGCGTCGTCCAGTGCCTTGGTCGGGGGGCGGGTCCAGTCGATCGCTTTGGCGGCTTCGAGCCAGAAGCCATCCGCATCTTCCAGGCTGCGACGGTAGGTTTCGGTATACGTGCCCATGGTTCCGGCTCTCCTTTTGATCGGCTGGCCCTCGTAACTGGCAGGGCGCTCTACCGTCACTCACGACCTGCCCCTTCGCACCGGCCGGTCGGTTCTCCGGTGAAAACGTTACGGTTCCCCGATCCGTGCGGACGTCTCCGTGATTGCTCCGGCGAACCGGTGTGACCGCGAAAGTATGGGGCGATTCTCCCGGCGGAAACGGTCGAGTGTCCGATTAGGACTGGCCGGGATCACGGTGCGACCGGTCCGGACAGGCCATAGAGGTCGTTCCCCGCCCAGTTGACGATGTCGCGTACCGGTTTCGACGGCGGTGCCGGGACGAAGTTGGCCGCGTCGTCGATGCTTCCGGTTCCGGTGTACTTCGCGCGGAGCGGGTACGGGAACACAGGGCGGGTGCGGAACACCTTGCCGTCGGCGTCGCGGCCGGTGGCGATGGTGCGGTCGGGTGAGGCGCCGCGTTCGACCCAGGCGACGAGCTCGCGTAGTGGGTCGTACTCGGTGAGTTTGTCGCCGTGGTAACAGTGGTAGAAACCGGGGACCATGAACAACCGGGCCCAGCTCTGTGTCGCGGCGGGACCGCCGGAGGCGCGGGTCAGCCGCTGGTAGTAGTCGGTGGTGCCGGGCGCCGGGATCGCCTGGTCCGCCCAGCCTTGCCAGAGGACGAGTTTCCCGCCGGAGCGGCGGAATTCGCGCAGGTCGGTCGACATCGCGTTGGAGCGGATGCCTTCGGGGGCGAGGCGGTCGAATTCACGGGCGGTGAAGGTGAACTTCTCGACCGACGAGTGCGGTGTCCCGTTCGGGTAGGCCATGTACCTGAGGTAGTTGTCGGCGAGCGCGTACGCGTACGAGACGCCGCCGAGTTCCGGGGCCGGGATGATCCAGCCGTACCAGGCGAGTTCGGAGCCGACGGCCTGACCGGCCGGGTACAGCTTCCGGCCGCGCTCGTCGGTCGGCGGCGCGTAGAGCCTCTTGGTGGCCTCGACCTGTGCGGTGGTGAGACAGCCGGCGTTGTCCGTGCCCGGCGGGCAGGTGAGGGATGCCGGGTTGAAGCGGCAGGCGCGCGGGTCGTCGATGGCTCCGTCGGCGAGGCCGTCGGACCGGTCGCAGGAGGCGACCGCGGCGGCGTGCAGTGCGGGGAGTTTGCCGGCGGTCAGGATCGGTTTTCCGTCGGCGCCGGTGTTCACTTTGGCCAGCCAGGTCTGGTAGACGCCGAAGAGCGGCCCCCAGAGGCCTGCCGGGGCGCCGGAGACGATGCCGTCGAAGTCGTGGGGGTAGCGCTGCGCCAGCAGGAGTCCCTCACGACCGCAGCCACTGAAGTACGACTTCCTTGGCGGGGCGCCATAGAAGGCGGTGATGACCCGCTTCGAGGCGAGGGACACCACGTGGGGTGCGCGGAAGGCGAAGTCGTCACGGGCGGTTTGGTTGTTCTCCGCCCATTTCCCGTCGTCGAACACGAGCGGGGTGGTGCCGACGTGGCCGCCGTCGGTGGACGCGACCGCGACGTCACCGCCATGCGGGAGCCCGCAGTCCGTGAATGGCGGGGCGGTGACGCCGCCGCAGAAGCCGCCGCAGCCGACTTGCACGTACCGGCCGGCGTAGGTCGTGATGGGCAGCCTGAGCTGGAATCTCACGGCAGGTTCGACATAACCGCGGACGTCGCAGTTCTCGGGTTCGGTCGCCGTCGCCGGCACGACCGTGGCCGCCGTGACGTGGGTGACCGCGCCCGGCAGGTCGTAGGTGCGCACGAGTTCGGCGCAGGCCCGCACAGGGCGGAGTGTCGCTACGTCGGCTGCCGCCGCCGGTATCGGTATCAAGCCTGTCGTGATAAGCATCGCTACGCTGAGTATTGCCAACCGTCGCATGTCTCTGCCCAGTTCCCTCGTGTCCTGAGTTGGAAGTCCGCGTTCATTTGAGTCCATTATGGACAGTTGTGGGTGAGGCAGGTGTGACAGGTGAGGCGTTGGTGCAGGGGGTCGTGAGTGGCGTTTCGGCTCTCTTGATAACCCGAAACGCCACTCACGGCCCCCGCCCGGCAAGCGGGAGGCCCTCTCGGGAGTCAGCCCTTGATGGGGCTGCTCTGGTGCGAGAAGAGGCTCAGCTCGCCGTCTTCGCCGCGAACGACCGTCCACACCGCACGGATCTGGTTCTCCGGCGCGATCTCGGACTCGCCCGCCCGGATGATCCCGCCTTCGGTGATGACGATCGCGACGTTCGGACCGAGGAACTTGACCTCGAGCGGCCAGCCGTAGACGTGCGCTCCTTTGAGGCCGCCCTGGAAACCTGCGCGCATGAAGTCGCGGATCTGCTCCCGGCTGGTCAGCTGGTTGTCCTGCAGCAGCAGGCTGCCGTTCTCGGCGAAGACGTCGGCGAACGTGTCGGCGTCGTTCTTCAGCCAGGCGTCCTGAATGCGCTGCGGTACCGTGAGGACGGCCTTTTCGTCTTCACTGGTGAATGAACGGTAGAACGCCGTGTCCTCTTTGACCGCGTGGTCGGCGAGAATCGACGTGGCGTTGCCCCACGAATTGGTGGTCGGCACTGTGATCTCCCGTTAGTAGTCGTTACCAGCGGAGCGTTGCGCCGGCGCCGCGGGGGCTGTTCTGATAGACCGCGAGCTGCCACTCGTCGTCCTTCTTCACGACGACCCAGGTGGAGCGCACCGCGAGCTCTTCGTCGATTTCGGTCTCGCCGGGGGCGAGAATGCCGCCGTGGGTGCGCAGCAGTGCGACGGTGTCCGAGACGAACCGGACGTCGACCGGCTTGCCGGTGACGCCGCTGTCCTTGAACGGGCCGGCGTAGGCGGCGGTCATGAACGAGCCGATCGCGTCCCGGCCCTTCTTCAGCACGTCACCGGGGAGGATGAGGATGCCGTCCTCGGTGAACTGCTCGGCGACGCCGTAGCCGTCGTTCTTCGCCCATGCGGCGATAAGGCGCAACGGGACGTCAAGGGCTTCCTTTTCCTTCTCTCCGACGAAGGGGCCGTAGTAGTCGTCCAGCCTGGCCTGGTCGTCGTCAGTGGGTGCAGACACTGTGTTCTCCTTCAAAGTGATCGGCTAACCAACGGCACAAATACGATTGGCCCCATACGCCCTTTAGCTTCACACGCGCGATGGCCGGGGCTCTTCTCCTGTTTTGCCACGCCGGACGTGCTTTTCACGCGCGATTCTTTGGTGTGCGCTCGCCGGATACGCGGGTTCGGCGCACTCGAGGAGACGCACCCGAATCTTCGCTGCGGCGACCATTACGACGCGGTACGGGTCCCGTGCCTGGCGGATCATTCAGGTTATCAGGTAGTCAATCAAGGAGAGCCGGATGTCAGAGAAGGCCGCAACCCTCGTCGCGGGGGCCAAGCAATGGGCCACCTATTACGGAAAGTTCACTCAAGGCGAGGAGAGCGTCGCGCTGACCGCTCTGCTGCGCGCCAGGGCCGCGTGGGACGCGAATGACGCCGACGCCTTCGCCGATCTCTTCACCGCCAACGGCAGCATCCTGGTCGACGACACGCAGTTGACCGATCCCGAGGCGATTCGGCTGTTCTTCAAGGAAGCCTTCGCCGGGGCGCTGCGCGGCACCACCCTGGTCATGGAGCCGATCGACATCAAGATCCTCGAGCCGGGCATCGCCGTGGTGATCACGGACGGCGGCGTGCTGTACGAGGGTGAGACCACGGTCCCCGTGGAGCGCACCGTGCGCGGCACCTGGGTGACCGTCCGGGTCGACGGCGAATGGCGGCTCGTTTCGCAGCAGACCAGTCCCATCAAGGGCTGAGCTCGAAGGAGAACGAGCCGATGAACGCCATCGTCGGGGTTACGACCGTGCCCGCCGCGGCGGGCACATCGCACGACATCGGGAGTGACTTCTCATGAGCAACCGCCAACGGCGGAACCTGGTTCCGGTAAGTCTTTCTTTGCCTCCCGTCCCGCAGGAAGGCACAGAGCCCGACCTCGGGTGGGCCGGCGGCGGACGGGTCACGGGGACGACCGCGTCGCGTCGGGGGAATGGCGTGCCGGCATGACGGGGGAGGGCCTCGTGTCCGATGGCCAGAGCGGTCTGACCGCCGGCGAGGTCATCGTCCGCCGGTACTTCCGCGGGCCCCACCTGAGCATGGCCCAGGCCGCCAGGGTGGTGCGGCGGTCGGCGTACGGGCTCCTTCTGTGGGTCCCGATCGGGTCGGGCTTCGCGTCCCTTCGCTGCCCCGATGGGTCCCCCATGCGGGAGGAGCCGATCGATCGCATCGCGGAGGCGCCGCTCGTCACGACCTCATGGCGCGACCGCGACGTGCTCATGCTCGTGCCGCCGGGCCGGGCGCACTCGGTGTGGTGGTTCTTCGACCGCGGTCGCTTCGAGGGCTGGTACGTCAACCTTGAGCGGCCGGCGGTGGGCTGGGACGACGGGACCACGGCCGGCCTCGACACGGTCGACCACACCCTCGACCTGCTTGTCGCTCCCGACGGCACCAGCCGGTGGAAGGACGAGGACGAGTTCCACTGGGCGACCGGCCGTCCGGGCTACTGGTCGGCCGACGAGGCGCGTGCGGTGCGCGCGGAGGGTCGCCGCCTGCGGCGCGCCGCCGCCGCGGGCCGGTTTCCCTTCGACGGGACTTGGTGCGATGTCCGGGTGGACTCGCTCGCTCCACCCATGCTGGACGGGGAGCTTTGGCGCTGGCGGCCCGCGGCGTGGACCCTCGCCGCCGCGGCGTGAGGAAGGCCGGTGCCCGTGCGCGTTCGTACGGTCGTGAAGGGCCCCTTCACTACCCTGAAGGTAGTGAAGGGGCCCTTCATTCACGACGTCGCCGTGATGACGACCGGAATTAATCATACCTGGGGACGTGTATTCCACACTTCCAGCGTCGGGTCGCGGCTCGGTACCGTCGTCCCCAGTATCCGGAAAAGGAGAGGCGAACACCTTCGAGAGCTACTGGCGAGCACGCGCGACCGGTCGACGCCTTTATTCGTGCTCTGCTCACCGCAATTCTGAGGTGGTCCGCCCGGGTGTCTCAGGCACTCCGTGGCGTCCGACGCGATCCAGACCGAGGTAACGTTAAGGAGTTCCACATGCGCGTAGCTTTCGTTATTTGGCCGGCGTCGGCACATCTGTATCCTTTGGTCCCGCTCGCGTGGGCGCTCAAAGCGGCGGGGCACGAGGTCTGTGTCGTTTCCCACCCGGCGATCGCGGCGGAGACCGCGTCGATGGGCCTGACCCCGGTGTCGGTATGCGACGCCGACAGCATGCCCGCACTCATGGGGCCCGCGAGGCCCTATGTCACCGAGCGGGCCGATCTCGCGCGGATCACCGCCGCGTTGGACTTCGACTCTGACGACCCGGATCGTGAGCACTGGGACGTGTTGACCCAGTACTACGTGCCCTCGATGTGGGACTTCCTCCCTTACAAGGGCGACGCGAGCACTCCGCTGCCCGCCATGGACGGCTTGGTGAACTTCGCCCGCACATGGCAGCCCGACCTGGTGCTGTGGGATCCGACTGTCCCTGGCGGCGCGGTGGCGGCGCGTGTGTGCGGTGCGGCGCATGCCCGGTGGTGGACGGCGCCGGACGTCTTCAGCCGCAGCATGGACAGGATCGCCGAGGCCAACAGCAGACCGGGCGCCCCGCCGGTGGACAATCCGGTGGCCGAGACCGTGCGGCCGCTGGCCGATCGCTACGGCGTCGAGGTCGACACGGAGCTGCTGTTCGGGCAGTGGACGATGAATATGCAGCCGCGAGCGGTGGGACCGACCGTCTCCGCGCGGACGTTGTCGATGCGCTGGATTCCGCACGCGAGGCAGGAGGTCATGCCCGAGTGGATGTACCCGGTGCCGGACCGCCCACGGGTGGCCCTGTCGCTGGGTCTGTCCGAGCGGTCGTTCATGGCGGACGGATGGGCGCATATCCCGGCGCTGCTGGAAGCCGTGTCCGTGCTGGACGTTGAGGTCGTGGCAACGCTCAACGACAAGCAGTTGTCGCAGGTCGACAAGATCCCGGACAACGTGCGGGTGGTGGATTTCGTCCCGCTCAACCAGTTGATGCCAACCTGCGACCTGCTCATCCACCACGGCGGTATGGGCACGGTCATGCCCGCGATCGCCAACGGTGTGCGGCAGATCGTGGTCGACTTCGTCGGCCACGAAATCGTGGCGACCCCGTCCTCCGGCGAGGAGAAGCTGGGCCGGTCGAGGTACAGCCTTGGGCCGGCACTGGCCCGGTACGTCACCGATTCGGGGGCAGGCCTCGTCATGAACGTCAGTAAGCCCGATGCCCTGGAGATGCGGGAACAGATCACGAGGGTGCTGACCGAGCCGTCGTTCCAGGAGGGAACGGATCGGTTGCGCAGAGATCTGCTGTCCACGCCGAGCCCCAGCGAGTTCGTCCCGATCCTGGAGCGGCTGACCGACGAGCACCGGCGCCGGTAGGCGCGCTGACGGACGGGCGGCAGTAAGCCCACCGGCCGGTCGGGCGCGACGTCGCCACCGGCTTCGCGATCATCTGGATGGAGAGAGATCATGACCACAGAGCTCACGGGCGGCTCCCACCTCGGTCCGAGGAAGGCGGGTGCCCGCCAATGGATCGGCCTCGCGATACTGAGCCTGCCGACGATGGTGGTGTTCCTCGACCTCACGGTGATGTTCCTGGCGCTGCCGCACATCACCGTGGACCTCGGTGCCAGTGCCTTGCAGAGCCTGTGGACCGTCGACATCTACAGCTTCCTGATCGGCGGATCACTGGTCGCGATGGGGCGGCTGGGTGATCGGGTCGGCCGGCGCAAGCTGCTGCTGATCGGCGCCGGCGCGTTCGGCCTGTTGTCGATCGCCGCGGCGTTCTCGACGAGCCCGGCGATGCTCATCGCGATGCGGGCGGGGCTGGGGGTGGCCGGAGCCACGTTCATGCCCTGCACCCTGGCGCTGATCAGGACGATGTTCCCCGACCCCAAGCAGATGGCCAGGGCCATGGCGATCTGGTCGACGGTGGGTATGGCAGGACTCTGCCTGGGTCCGTCGGTCGGCGGGCTGCTGCTGAACTCGTTCTGGTGGGGCTCGGTCTTCCTGATCGCGGTCCCGCTCATGGCGCTGCTGGTGCTGACCGGCAAGGTGTTGCTGCCGGAGTCCCGCGACGAGAACGCCGCCCGCCTGGACTTCGCCAGCGTGGCGCTGTCGCTGGTCGCCATCCTCGCGGTCATCTACGGGCTCAAGGAACTGGCCAGGAACGGGTGGGACCCGGTCCCGGCGGTGGCCTGCGTCGTTGGTGTCCTGCTCGGCGTGCTGTTCGTCCGCCGTCAGGCTCGCCTCGCCGATCCGCTGCTCGACATGAGCCTGTTCCGGATCCCCGCGGTCGCGGGGGCTCTGACCCTGTTCATGGTCACCGGTATCGCCCTGGCCGGTAGTGGCCTGCTCGTGTCCCAGTATCTGCAGCTGGTCCAGGGACTCAGCCCGTTCGCCGCGGCGCTGTGGCTCATCGTCCCGTCGGTGGTGGCGATAGCCGGGGTCCAGTTGTCCGTCCCACTGGCCACGCGGCTGCGCCCGAGCCTGGTGCTCATGGGCGGGCTGCTGCTCAGCGCCGTTGGCATGGTCGTCATTTCGCGGGCCCCCTCGGCGGGCGGTCTGGCCGTCCTCGTCGTGGGGTTGTGCATCATCTACGCCGGTGTCAGCGCGGTCCCCGCGATCAGCAACCAGCTCACCATGATGGCGACGCCGCCGGAACGCAGCGGCTCGGCCGGGTCCCTCTCGACCACCAGCGGCGAGCTCGGCAACGCACTCGGCATCGCCGCCATCGGCAGCCTGTCCACCGTGCTCTACACCAGTTGGGTCGCCGTACCTCCCGGCGTCCCCGCCGGTGCCTCGGCGGCCGCCAAGGAGGACCTCGCGGGCGCGGTCGCCACCTCCGGGACGCTGCCTGCCCCGCTGGGCGATCAGCTGGCGGCGGCGGCTCGCGAGACGTTCACCAGCGGGCTCAGCACCATCGCGATCGGATGCGCGGTCACGCTGGCGGCACTCACCGTCGTGGTGTACGCCACGATGCGCCACGTCAAGCCCATCGGCTCCGAGGCGCCAGAACCGGAACCGGAGGACGGTCCCGCCGTGCCCCGTGAAGCGGAGGTCGCCGCGGACCGAGCGTGACCGGCCGCGCCGCGCCTGCCCGATGAGGATTCGACATCGAGACGCCCAGCCACCCCGGCGCGCGCCGGGGTGGCTGGGCGTCTCGATGTCGCCGTTCCTGGTGGACGGCTTCGCCCATCCGCACCCGTGTGACACGAAATCGCGCGCCGTCCGAGCAGTCACGGAGACGTCCGGACGGATCCGGGAATCGTACGGTTGGCTACCGGAGAACCGACCGGCCAGCGCGAAGGAGTTAGTCGTGAGTGATGGTTTGAGAGGGGCGGAGAACGTAACGCTCTGCCAGACGTGCCGGGACATCAAGGTCCGCAAGTTCTTGTCGCTCGGCATGCAGCCTTCGTTCCATTTCCCCGCGAACCAAGAGGAACTGGACAACGAACAGCTCTGGCCACTCGAGCTGGGGTTCTGTGAACAGTGCAGCCTGGTGCAGGTCATGGAATGGGTCAGTGAGCGCATCCTGTTCTCAGGCGACTACCACCACCTCGCGGGTCTGACCGCCGGCTACCACGTGCACTTGGAGGAACTCGCGGACACGCTCGCAGGACTCTATGAGTCGGGCCCTGATGGCCGATCCGTCGTCGAGTTCGGGAGCAATGACGGCAGTTTGCTCGACAAGCTGGCCGATCGCTCGTTCGACGTCCTCGGCGTCGATCCTGTCGGTTCGTCGGCAGCCGGAAACCCTGTGGTCAAGGACTATTTCAGTTCGACTGTCGCGACCGAGGTGGCGTCGGCCCGCGGGAAGTCGGACATCGTGGTCGCGCTCAACGTGTTCGCGCACGTCACCAACCTGCACGACGTGCTGGACGGCATCACGACGATCCTGAAGGACGACGGGCTGTTCGTGAACGAGTCGCACTACCTGCCGGATCTTCTCGAGACCCTGCAGTACGACTTCGCCTATCACGAGCACTCGAGGTACTACTCGCTGACGGCGCTGGACGAGGCGTTCCGGCTCCACGGTCTCGAAGTCGTCAAGGTCGAGCGGATCCCGACCCACGGCGGGTCGGTCCGGGTCTACGCCGGCTTCGCCGGTGCCCACGAGATACACGAGTCGGTCGCGGAGATCCGCGAGTACGAAGACACCCTGAAGCTGCGGGACTCGATGATCTACTCCGCTTTCGCCACCAAGGTGGAGGAGCACCGGGAGAAGTTGCGCGACCTGGTCGCGGAGCTCAAGAGCACCGGTGCCACGGTCGCGGGGGCTTCCGCTCCGGGGCGTGCGGTGACACTGTTCAACTACTGCGATCTCGGCACCGACGACATCGACGTGGTCTCCGAGATCAGCCCGCGCAAGATCGGCAGGTTCTTTCCCGGCACCCACATCCCGGTCATCAGCCAGCAGGAGCTGTGCGGGGAGGACCAGCCGGACTACGCCATCCTGCTGTCCTGGCACATCGCCGACGAGGTGATTACCAACCTGCGTAACGAAGGCTTCCGCGGAAGGCTGATCGAACCGCTGCCCGAGCCACGGATCCTCGACCGCTAGTGCCCCGAGCCGTCAGTTCGCGTCGCAAGTTCGTGGCGGCGTTCGGCTACCTGTTGTCCGGCCTGGCCCGGTGACACGCCAGGTGAAGTACATGAAGGCCTCCTTCCTTGCGCCTGGTTTCGCGTGCTCCTGCCGCCTTGCGTCCACTGTGGATACACACGGTTCCTGGCAAGACGGGGAAAGCCGTTTGTACCAGGGGTTTTCTCCGGCACGGCCAGTGCCGCGTGGACCGCGGCGGCGTAAGGTAAGCAGGGTCACGCGACGCCAATGCGAGGAAGAAGGCCTTCATGTACTCGGGAGGTAGTGCGCGCGGCGCATTCCGGCCCGAGTGACGCACCTCGAACGTGGCGAAAGGAGATTGGTCGATAAAAGCGGGGGTGAACGCGAAAAGACCCCCGGTCACGGAGGTCCTTCTCACCCGTTCGGCCGGGCGGCCGGCTCACTCGTCCTTGTACTGGTAGTGGCGGCGGATCGATTTCACCGGACCGGTGTAACGGTCGGCAGGCTTTTCCCATCGCTCTTGCCTGCCAAGCGCAGTCAGGTCGAGCAGGTGGAACGTACTGAGGAACACCTCGGTACCCCGCGCATACGTCGAATACGTGTGGAAGATCCGATCGCCGTCCCGTAGGAAGACGCTGGCGCCCGGCGTCTCCATGCCTTTGAACTCGGTCAGGCCCCGCCGCTCGAGGGCCGCGCGATCCTCGTAGTTGTGCTCGACGGGGGCCACCCGGTCGTCGAGGGTCACGTGGAAGTCGTAGTTGAAGTCGCTGTCCCCCGACGAATGCCAGTCGAAGTCCCATCCCATACGGTCCCGGTAGGCGAGCAGTTTCGACAGCGGCGCCCGCGACACCACCGCGAGCGAAGTGTCGCGCCGGTGCAGATGGGAGAGGCTGCCGAAGTTGTCGACCAGGAACGAGCAGCCCGCGCACCCCTCGTCCCAGTCGGGGTGGAACATGAAGTGGTAGACGATGAGTTGACGACGACCCTCGAACAGGTCGATCAGGCTGCGCTTGCCCGTAGGACCCTCGAAGACATAGTCCTTCTCGACTTCGATCATCGGCAGCTCACGGCGGGCGGCGTTCAGCGCGTCCCGCATCTTCGTGGCCGCCTTCTCCTTGGCAAGGAAGTCCTTGTGAGCGGAATGCCACTCATCACGAGAAACTATCTTCGGCAGGCTCATCGTTCGCCCTCCCTTTGTCTCGTCATTCGTATCCTGATTCGCCTGGAACCAACGGAACCCGGAAAATCGCGGCTGCGCGCGTTTCTGCGCGGGTCGTCGTCCGGTTTCCCTGATATTCGGAAACCGGTTCACCGGCGGCCTCCCCGACATCGTCGGGCGAGGCGGCCGCCGGCGCATCTCCTATCGTGCGGTCTCGCGGATCAGTTCGGCCGCCCGTTCCGCGATGGCGATCACGGCGGCGTTGGGGTTGCCGCGCACGCCGGTGGGCATCACGGAGGCGTCGGCGACGCGGAGGCCGTCGATGCCGTGTACGCGCAGCTGCGGGTCGACCACCGTGCCGATCGCACAGGTGCCTGCCGGGTGATACGTCGAATGCGCGTACGCGCGGATGTGGGCCCGTAGGTCCGCGTCCGACTCGGAGGCGGGCACGGTGTGCGGCGTCGTCGTATACCGTGCCAGGGCGGGCTGGTCGGCGATCTCGAGCGCGATCCGCAGCGCGTCGATCGCGGCGGTCAGGTCTTCGGGCTCGGCGAAGTAGTTGTGCACGATCTTCGGCTTCGCCGTCGGTTGTGGCGAGGCGAGCGACACGGTGCCGCGGCTGAGCGGGGTGAGCATGCTCGGGCCGAACGACACCGCGTGCCCGGTCGGTGAGCCGAGGCCGCCGTCGGCGAACATCACCGGCGCGGCGAGGAACTCGGCGTCCGGTGCGGTCAGCGTCGACCGGGTGCGGATGAACCCGCCGGCTTCCGGGCCGTTCGAGGTGAGCGGTCCGCTCGCGGACTCCATGTACCTCGCGACGTTCTCCGGCGTGCCGGCGGCGAGCAGGCTGATCGGGTGCTCGTGGGTGTAGACGAGCGGGATCAGCGCGTGGTCCTGCAGGTTGGCGCCGACGGCAGGCAGGTCCGCGACCACCGGCACGCCGAGCGCGCCCAGCAGCGCGGCCGGCCCGATCCCGGACAGCTGTAGCAGGTGCGGGGAGTTGTAGGCCCCGGCGGAGACGATGACCTCTCGCTCGGCGCGGACGGTGACTTCCTCGCCGTGGCGCCTGCCGGCGACCCCGACCGCGCGGCCGGTTTCGACCAGCACGCGGTGTACCCGCAGGTCGGTCTCGACGGTGAGGTTCGGCCGGGCGGCGGCGGGGTGCAGGTAGGCGGTGGCGGTGCTCTCGCGACGGCCGTCGCGCTGGGTGACCTGGAACTCGCCGAAGCCGTCCTGCTCGGCACCGTTGAAGTCCTCGGTGCGCTTGTGCCCCGCCTGCGTGGCCGCTTCGACGAAGGCGGCCGACATCGGGTTCTTCGAGCGGCCGTCGGAGACCCGCAGCGGGCCGCCGGTGGCGTGGAACTCCGACTCGCCTCGCTCGTTGTCCTCCGCGCGCAGGAAGCAGGGGAGAAGGTCGGCGTAGCTCCAGCCCGGCTGTCCCCAGCCGTCGAAGTCGAGGCGGTTGCCGCGGACGTAGATCATGTTGTTGGTGGCGCTGGACCCGCCGAGGACCCTGCCGTGCCCGAGGTAGACGCGCCGGCGCTGCAGGTGCGGCTCCGCGTGGGTGTCGTGGTCCCAGTCGAAGTCGGTGCGGAACAGCCGGCCGAAGCCGACCGGTACGTGGATGTCCTCGGCCGTGTCCCGGCCGCCGGCCTCGACCAGGCAGACGCGGACGTCGGGGTCTTCGCTCAGCCGGGTGGCGAGCACGGCGCCGGCCGAACCGGCGCCCACGATGACGTAGTCGTACATGCTTGTGCTCCTTGAAAGAACCCCCTGCTGACACGAAGACGGCCTCGACATGGCGGCGAGGCCGTCCTTCGGCTTCCGGCTACCGGCTGTCCAGTGAACCCACGAAGGTCCGCAGGTCGCCGACGTACAGTTTCGGCTGCTCCAGCGCGGCGAAGTGGCCGCCCTGGTCGAACTCCGACCAGTGGGTGATGGTGGAGTAGTCACGCTCGGCGAGCGTCCGGATCGGGAGCCCGGGATCCTGCCCGAAGACCGCGACGCCGATCGGGACGGTGACCGGGTCCGGTGCCGCGCCGGGAGTGAACATCTTGCCGAGGGTCGCGGCGGACTCGTAGTAGAACTGAGCGGACGACGTGGCGGTTCCGGTCAGCCAGTAGAGGGTGGCATTGGTCAGCAGCCGGTCACGTCCGACCTCCTCCTCCGGCGTCTTGACCGCCTTGTTCCAGTCGTGGAACTTCTCGACGATCCACGCGAGCTGTCCCACCGGAGAATCCGTGAGGCCGTACCCGATGGTGAGCGGACGGGTCGTCTGCACCTTCATGTAACCCGACAGCTCGGCGTCGAACCGGCTCAGCTCGGCGAGACGGGCGAAGTCCGATTCGCCGAGCTGCGACAGCTCCTCCGGATCGCCGGAGGGCAGGGTCAGCAGCATCGACAGGTACGCACCCCGGACTCGTTCGGGTGCGAGGCGGCTGAGCTCGAGGGAGATGATCGAACCCCAGTCCCCACCCGCGGTGACGTACGAGTCGTAGTCGAGGCGCTGCATCAGCTCTGCCCATGCCCCGGCGACACGCTGGACGTCCCAACCGGGCTCGGTGACCGGACCGGAGAAACCGTGCCCGGGGATGGACGGAATGACCAGGTGGAACGCCAGGGCAGGGTCGAGGCCGTTGGCGCGGGGGTCGGTGAGCGGACCGATGACGTCCAGGAACTCGACGATCGAGCCAGGCCAGCCGTGGGTGAGCAGCAGCGGCGTCGCGCCCGGCTCCGCCGAGGTGATGTGCATGAAATGGACGTCGGCGCCGTCGATCTCCGTGATGAACTGAGGGTGCCGGTTCAGTTCCCGTTCCGCTGCTCGCCAGTCGTAGGTGGACTGCCAGTACGTGGCGAGCTCACGGAGGTAGTCACCGGGGACGCCGCGCTCCCAGCCCGGGACCGACACCGCGGTCGGCCAGCGGGTCGAGGCGATTCGCGCGCGTAGGTCCGCGATCTCGGAATCGGGTATGTCGATCCGATAGGGCCGCATCGAGGCCACCTTTCCTCAGCCGGGGGTATGGGTGGTCCCCGCGTCCCCCGTCCGGGAGCCGTTGAGACCCGAGGTACATCGTGGTCATGGATGGCAGCGCCCGCGTCTTCACGGTTGCTCGGCCTCCGGCGCCACGGACTCCCGGTGCGCAAAGGAGGAGACGATCGAGCACCGGTGGCCTGGGATCGTCGTTGCGAACGTGCGAGTGAGGCAGCGACGGCGACATACATATTTGGAGGACGCCTTGTCCGGATACGCCATACTGTCGGCGGACGAGCTTCGTAAGCGGGCCGAGGACCTGGTGCCGCTGATCGAGTCGAAGGCGCTGTCGGCGGAGCAGAACCGCACCCTGGACGACGAGGTGGTCGAGGCGCTCGCCGAAGCCGGCCTGTTCGACTTGCGCCGGCCGCAGCGCTACGGCGGCCACGAGACGAGCGCGCTCGACACGGGCGACATCGTGTCGATCATCTCGGCGGCCGACCCGTCGGCGGGCTGGAACACGGCGGCGTGGGCGATCGGTGACTGGTTGGCCGCGGCGTTCCCCGACCACGTGCAGGACGAGGTGTTCGCCACGTCCGCCACGCGGATCTGCGTCTCGCTGAGCCCGACGGGGGTCGCGACCGAGGCCGGGGACGGACTGGTCGTCAACGGGCGCTGGCATTTCGTGAGCGGCGCGCGGCGCAGCCACTGGCAGGCCATCATGGCGATGGCCCCGGCCCCGGACGGCAGCCAGTGGCCAGTGGCCGCGCTGGTGCCGATGTCGGAGCTGACGATCGACGATGACTGGCACACGTCGGGCCTCGCCGCCACCGGCAGCGTCGACACGATGGCCGAGAACTTGTACGTCCCGCGAGAGCGCACGCTACCGATGGTGTCGGTGCTCCAGGAGCAGTACGCGTCCGAGCTCAACGCCGCCTCGCCCGTGTTCCGCACCCCGATGATCCCGACCGGTGCGGCGGGGTTCATCGGCGTGGCGATAGGGATGGGCCGAGCGGCGCTGGCCGAGTTCCGCCGGAACCTGTCGGGCCGGCCGATCACGTTCACCGACTACAGCCTCCAGAGCGAGGCTCCGGTCACACACTTCGAGGTCGCCGAGGCGGCGTTGAAGCTCGAGGAAGCGGAGTACTACGCCTGGAAGATGGCCACTGTCCTCGACCAGAAGGGCACAGCGGGCGAGGCGTGGACACTCGAGGAGCGGATGCACAACCGCGGACGTCTCGGCCGACTCGTGCGGCTGGTCGAGGAGGCCGTCGACGTGCTGGCATCCGCGAGCGGGGGCTCCTCGATCAAGCTGTCCAAGCCGATCCAGCGGATCCGGCGCGATATACACGCGTTCAGCCTGCACGGCCTGATGCACCCGAACACCAATTTCGAACTGTACGGCCGCTCTCTCTGCGGGCTCCCGCCGAACACGCAGTACCTCTGAATCGCTGAGTTCCACGACGCCACTCCACGGCAGGCCTTCGCGCAACTCCACGCCGTCCAGCACGACCGGCAGACCACCGACGTGCCCGAGCCACGAACCGACGGCCAACCCGAAATGCCACTGGGCCGCCTCCCTAAAGAGAGGCGGCCCAGTGGTTACCAACCGAGTCCAGGTCTTGCTACGTGGCGTTGCGTGCGGACGGTCGCCGTGGTGTCGACCCAGATCTTCGGCACTCTGCTGGGCACGGTGGTCGCCGCACCCTCGGCCGAACGCGAGCGGTGGGTGACCGAACTGAACCGGGCCCTGGTCGGCTACCTGGCCACCGTGCTGGATTGAGCAGCGCGCGTCCGCGCTCTTCCTTGCCGTCGACGGACCGCTGATCCCGATCGGCGTCGCGCGGTACCCGGTGCCGGCGCACAGGGCGACTCGAATCCGCTGCTGGCCCGCCTCCACCTGGCCGGTTGGGCGGTCCCGCGGGCGGGGATGTCCAATTGGATATGCGTCGGTGCCAGCTTCAACGGCCCACTGCACTGGTTCGACCGAGACGACCTGCGAGAACGGTGTGAGTCGCAGCTGGCCTTTGTCAGGTTGCCGAAGGAGGAGCAGGATGCACGCACCGCCGAGGCTCTCAAGCGAATGTCAGAGTTGATGTCTCCAGGCATGACCGGACAATCGCGTTAAGCAGCTCGTGCTCGCCGGCGCTTGGACGGATCGTGGGCTTTCTATTTGCATGCCACGGTTGCGTCCTGGTCGGTGTCGAGGTTGGTTACCTTCGGTCTCGCCCGAGAACAGGAGCCCAACCAGCCCGAAGCCACTACACAGAGTGGCCACAAGCCGACACCTGAGGTGAGTCAGAAGCCCTGAAATAGCATTCAGGCCTGGCATTCTGTCGAACGCCAGGCCAGAGTGCTGAAACTACGAAGAGTTTAAACCGCAGCTCAACAGCGATCAGAACCCTTGAGTGGAGCTGAGGGGAATCGAACCCCTGACCTTCTCGATGCGAACTGTCGGCATCGACGTTTTCGCAGGTCACTGAGGTCATGTCCGGGGCCATAGACGCTGCTGACGGTCGCTCATGGTTGCTGGCGTTGCTGTACTTTGCTGCTGTACATCATCGTCATCGTCGCTGGTCAGCGCGCTGTGTCTCGCTCTGAATCTATCGCACTCCGGCCCCTCGTGGCTGTCTGAGTGCCCTGGTGCCTGCTCGTCCCCGTTCCCCTCGTCACCGCCACGCCTTGCGCTGAGTCGGTCGTGTCAAGGCACGCCTTCCCGCCTTGATGCGGGCGGCTCGGCGTAAGACGCTGAGAGGCGAGGGAGCCCCCGGTGACCACTTCACGTCGGTCAGGTGGGCCGGGCGACCTGACCGTGTGTGTCGCCGGACGCCGTTGTGAGACCACCACGTCGCCAGTCGTGGGACCACCGGCAGCAGTGCAGAAGTGGCACAGGTTATCGCGCTGGCGATTAGCGACGCTGCGTTCCCGAATGACCGGTAAGCGGCAGAAGCGGACGTCAGAATGAGCACCGGCCCGCCTCGACGACACGAGGCGGGCGGGGGCGTCAGAGCACGCGATCAGCGGCATGTGAGTGCGTTCGCGACTCAGAGGCGAGCGCTGGGGTGGCACCATCCGGTGAGACGATCCATGAGATCCAGAACATGATCTTCGGCGGGATCTTCGTACTGTCGGCTGCTGCCAGCTGCCGTCCGAATCTCTAACCGAGCGGCATAGCACGCTCGGAGGATGTCCTCGCGGTCAACTCCTGCCGAGAGTGCGGCCTTAGCCACGTCACCTAGCGCGGTCCCCGTCGGGTCCACGCGGGCCGCTTCGACGAGGCCGCTGGCCAACCCAGGGTCCGCGCCTTGTGAAGCAGTCCGTAGCACTTCTGCCAGCTCATCAGGAGACTCTGATCCGTCCACCAGGCGAGCGTGCCAAATCGCTGCCGCACACTCAAATCATTTGGGTAAGACTCCGGGGTCCGAGGCTGCCAAGTAACATCCGCTCGTCGGCTAAGCGAGTCGGGTGATCTCGCCGTGTGGCTCTTGGATCTCCGTCGTCGTTGGCGGCGCGCTGCGTGTGCTGCTCTGCGGCGGGCTCGCCCGGCGGCGCCTGCCGGAGCGGAGCGGGAGGCCGGCGTCGCCTCTTGGGCGTAGCCCGCCGGACGGGTAGTGACCCGGGCGCCGCCAACGGCGGCGCCTTGATCCCATAGAGCCAAATTCGGCAGGACTCGCTTGTCTGCGCTTCGGCGACCGCTCGGGGCGTCAGGGTGGGCTACACGCGCAGCGTCTTAACGATCTCGTCGGCAAGGCTGGCGTTACCGGCGGCAACGAACTTTTGGCGCGGGTTCATCGCTGCGGTGATGTCAGCGAGCGAATCGAAGCTGTAGTCAAGGGAGAGCGGTTGGCCCTGGAGATCGACGACGGTTCCGCCTGCGGCATGAAGCACGTAGTGGCCTGGAGCAAGGTCCCAGATGGCAAACCCCTTTGCGAACTCGACGGTGGCGTCGGTCAGACCAGCGGCCACATGGCACAGGCTCACTGAACCGAAGTCGACACCGATGCGCCCCTTCTTCTTGTCCCCGGCGGACGGTGCGCTGAGAGCGGCTAGGAAACCCTCCTGCCGTGCAAGGGGAGCGAACCGTGCATCTGGGCGCATCAAGTAGTTGGTTACCAGGGCTTCCGCGAGGCTGGCTTGCGAGGGCTGGTCGAGCGCGTACCTCGTGGAGTCGGCTGTGACCATGAACGCCCGGTCAACGCCTTCGTCGTCTCGCGCGCCGATGTAGAGCTGAATATGGTGGAAGATATCTCCGATCACCGAAACGATCGGCCTGGCGAGAGCGCGAGAGTAGACCATGATGTGTGTGTAGCCGTAGAGGCCGCGCACCGCGAGTTCGCTGGTATCCAAGGGATCGACGAGAATGCAAAGATCAGGGTCGGAGTCTGGGCCGATCACTTCTGGGTCGGCTTCCTCTGATGCGTAGACGAAGGACGTCAGGTGTTCGGCAATGGCTTCCTTGTAGCGTCGATGCATCCACAGATCGAAGTCTGAAAGGAAGTTGTCACTATGGCGAACGTTCTCGTGTTCTCCGCGATTGCCAGTGATAGCGGCTTTCATCAGGCGGGGCCGGATTTCGAGCATCATTCCCTTGACCAGATCGGCGATGCGTGCGGCTAAGTCGGGGATTGACGGTTCGTGGTTCATCGAGTGGGCCACCTTCGTGATCTATCGCAGTTCCAGCGGAGGTTCAATGCCGGGAGGGCTCATGGTCGCGGCGATGAAGATAGCGGAGAAGTCTGCCTTCCGCAGGTTGTGCACGCCTGCAAGGTCATCGAAGCTGTAGGCGCGGGGATCGTCGCCCTTGGTCATGGCTCCGAATACGGCAAAATACAGGTCGGCAGTCGGGTAGCGTGCACGAACCTGCTTTTCAAGGTATCCGATAGCGTCGGAATGCTTGACCTCGAAATCACACAGAACGATGGTCGGGTGATCTTTGGCCTCGGGGAAAACGGAAGCGTCGTCAAGCTCGATGCCACCGCGAACCTTGTTGCAGCGCAGGTAGCCGATCGGGCATCGCGAAAACCGCGAAGACGAAAGAAAAGTGGCCATGACCAAACCGGCTTCGTTGATCCCGAAGCAGATATCAACGTCGAGGCGGCTGCCAAGATTCTTGATCTGATTGCCGAGTCGCTCGATCCCGAGTCCGAATGTCTCCCAGTTCAAGTCCAGTAATCGACCTGGCTGCGGGTTCGGTAGCGAGAAGACGTCGATAGTTGAATCGCCGAATTCGGCTCTGGGGACCGCAAGGGTGAATTCTTCGCCGACCTGGTTTCCTGGGGCGGCTCGGGCCCCCTCGGTGTGAATCTTCCGTGGGGGAGATTCTTGAGCAGGAGTTTCCGCCCTTGTCTGGGGTGGCTCGGGTACGAACTCGATTCCGCCTTCGTGTGGGCCGAAGAGTTGTTCGGCTTGCCAACCGGGAAGCATTGCTTCAAGGATTCGGCAGTGGTCGGCGTAGGGCAGGCCGACGAGTTCGCCGGACAGCCATCGGTAGAACTGGGCTTTACTGGGAAAGCTGCCCCTCAGGCTCTTGTCGACCTTCTCGGCCACCTTGTCGTACTCGCGGCAGAACGCGCGGTAGCTCTGCAAGTGCCGTCCTCGAAGCAGGACCTTGAGGACGATCGGCCGGGCTTCCTGAGCTGCGGTGTCGGGGCTCATGAGACCAACGTAGCACGGGAGACGAGACAAGACGAGACAAGGTGAGTGCGAGATGCTGCGAGGCGAGACCGAGACGGTGTCGTGACGGGACACTCGTTTGGCCGATTGTTGTAGGTACGCCGGTAAAGGCGTATCCGACAAGCGGGAAGGTTCAACACGATATGGCGATCGAAAAGGGCATCCGGTTCAGCGTTGAGCACGACGATGCGTTTCCGCAGGGACTCGTGATGGTGGGCGAAGTGTCGCCGGACAACGAATATCAGTCGCGTGATGAGAGGGCGCAGGGGAGGCCGACGAGGCAGCGGGTGGACGAGGTGACCGGGAAGCGGCAGTGGAAGTTCATGGCGACTGACCCCGGTGAGACGAAGGCCAAGCGGGCTTCGTTCGAGATCACGTTGTTGGCCGATGTGCAGCCGGTGCCGACGACGGCTGAGGTCATGCCGGGTATGCGGCCGGTGGAACTGGACGGGCTGACCGCTGAGCCGAAGGTGACGGGGCAGGGTGAGTTCAAGTATCTGTCCTATGTGTTCCGTGCGACCGGGTTCAAGGCTGCGGCGAGTGGTACGGGCGCGGCCTCGGGTGGGAAGGCGGCGCGGTCGACGGTGGGTGAGTCCTCGGCCAAGGCCGCGTGACGGCATTACTTCTACGGGGAAGTGGTGTCGTGATGCCGAACAAGCAGGTGTCGGCGTGGGAGGCGGCGTACCGCGCGTATCGGGATGCGTCGGACGCGGATGCACGGTCACGGGGTGCGAATCCGGAGGTTGCGCGGGAGATGGCGGCGGCGTCGCGGGAGGTCGCGCAGGCCTGGCGGGCTTTGGCTGGTGAGCGTGTCCTGCCGTGGTGGGTGGTCGCTGCCGTGGGATCGGCCGCGCAGGCGTTCGAGGAGCAGGCGCGTGTGTGGGAGCGCAGGGCGGAAGGTGACGAGTATGCGGGAGGCGTTCAGTTCGACGTGGGTGATGGGCCCGTGGGACGAGGTGACGGTGGAGGAGACTGGTTCGGGCCTGGGGTCGCCCCCGGTGCTGGTGCTGTCGGGCACGGCGGGATTGCTGACGATCCGTCCTCCCGGACATCGGGGCGGTTGGCCGGACCGGGCGGCCTTCCTTCGCCGACTCCGCGACTGCGCGGACGAACTGGCGGCGCTGCTCGAAAGCCGTGCAAGGAACGGGGCCTGTGATGACGACCCCGGGCAGGAATGAGCCGCAAACACTCAAGGATGCGCACCACGTCGCGGCGTCCACTCGCCCTCAGTCGGACGCGAGCCTCGCAACATGGCTGAAATGGCGTCGAGACAACGCAAAAATGTATCGCGCAGTGTCCGATGTGGACAGATTCCATCATCATGAACTGCGGTACTGGGTCGCACATGAAGACGGTGAGGCGGAAGAGTTGACGGCGAGGATTCAGGCACAGAAAACGACCGTGGACGGCGAGGGTTAAAGGGTAGGAGGTGATGGGAATACAGATGAAGGACGGCAGCGTGACCCGAAGCGGGTGACCTTTCCGGATGTTGAGGCTGGGAGGCATGTGCCACTCGGGGCGTTGCTGGCTCGGGTCCGGGGTCTGCGCGGCTTATCGCAGGTCGCGGTGGCGGAGCGGGCTGGCATGAAGGCGCAGACCGTGTCAGGGATCGAGCGAGGGCTTCGTGGTATCGAGCGCGTTCCGATGATTCTGCGTCTCGCGGACGCGCTGGATATCCCGCGTGCGCAGCTCTTCGAATGGTCAGCCCGCCACGTCGAGACCGAGAGCAGTCGATACGTGAAGTACGCGTCCGGACGCCCGGAGCGGGAGCGTCCACGCAATTGATCGCTTAGAAGAAAACCGAATATCGACAATTTTCACACGTGGGGACGTGTGGCGGATAAACACGTCCCCACGTGGCTAAAAGTGTCCCTAAAAACGCAGAACCGGCCCCTGGCTACCAACCTGTTCCGGTTCTGCGCCTGTCCACTGGAGCAGTGAACAATGAAGAAGATAAATGACGGCACACAGTGCGAGTCAACGGGGGTCACCCGAACGCGCTGTACTGAATGCAAGAGGTTCGCTCGGCTGCTGCCGGGTGAGGAGAAGTGCTCCCCGTGCCTGGGGATGCTGCCGCTGCCGATCGTGGTTCCTGCTGCTGGTCTGCGGGGTGGTCGGCGATGAACACGCAGGAGATCATGACCACGCTCGCGGTCGGCGGCGGGCTGGCGGTGGTGCTGTGGGTGCTGGCCAAGGTCGGCCGTGTCCTGGCGAGTGTGCTGGAGGCACTGGCTGCGCTGGCGGTGCTCGGCGTGGCGCTGTGGGGCCTGCTGCGGGCGGTCGGCTGGATTGTTCGGCAACTGGTCACGCACTGGCGTACCTGCCTGGCACTGCTGGCGCTGTGGGCCTGGTGCACCTGGCTGGGCTGGCTCTCCCTCACGGTCACGGTCGGCGTGCTGGCGGTCGTGCTGCTGGTGTGGTGGCGGCTGGACGCGGTCGGGTATGACCACTGGTGCGGGCGGTGGCTGCGGGCGTGGTGGCTGCGCTGGGCGTTCTACGGGCGCAAGCTCGCCGGGTGGCTGCACGCCTGCGGGCTGACTGTCCGGGATGACGCGATTCCCGTTGATGTGACGGTGAACCTGGTGTCTCGTCGGCGCAAGCGTGAGGCGGTCGCGAAGGCGCGTCAGGCGTCCGGGGTGGCGGTGCCGAAACTGCTGTCGGTCCGCTCCGGTCCGTCGTGGGATGAGGTCCGCGTGCGGCTGGTTCCTGGGCAGAAGCCAGAGGATTTCGATGAGGTCGCGCGGGAGTTGGCGGTGGCGCGCAAGGTTGCGCGGTGTCAGGTGCGGGAGCTTGAGCCGGATGTGGTGTCCATCGACTTCATGCGCCGGGATCTGCTCGACGCGGCGGTGACGTGCCTGCCGGTTCCGGAGATGGTCTCCGTGGACGGCTCGGGGGTGGATCTGCGGGCGGTCTATGCGGGGTCGACGGAGTACGGCACGCCGTGGACGCTGCCGCTGGTCGGTGGTGGCGCGCACACGCTGGTGGCTGGTGCGTCGGGGTCGGGGAAGGGCTCGGTCCTGTGGGCTCCGCTGGTGTCGGCTGCGGCACCGATCCGCGCCGGTCTCATTCGCGTGTCCGGGATCGACCCGAAGGCGGTCGAACTCGCCTACGGGCGCGGGATCTTCGCCCGCTACGGCGTGTCCGGCAAGGAAGCCCTGGACGTCCTCGACGCGCTGATCGAGGAACTGGAGAACCGGAAGCGCGTCTTCGCCGGGAACACCCGTCAGGTCCCGGTCTCGACGGAGTATCCGGTGGAACTGCTGGAGTTCGACGAGATCGGCGCTCTGACCCGCTATACCGATCGCAAGACCCGTGACGCGATCGTGGAACGGGTGGCGATCCTGACCACCCAGGGGCGGGCGCTCGGGTTCGCGGTCCGGGGCTATGTCCAGGAACCGACCAAGGAAACCGTCCCGGTGCGGGAGCTGTTCACCCGCCGTATCTGCCTGCGGGTGACAGCCAAGAGTCAAGTCCCCATGGTCCTCGGCGATGGCGCCTACGAACGTGGGGCCTGGGCGAACCGCATCCCGGAATCGGCGGCCGGGGTCGGCTACGTCTGGGGTGAAGGCATCCGCGAACCCCTGCGCGTCCGGGCCGGGTGGGTTCCCGACCAGACCATCAAGCACCTGGAGCACTACGTCACCAACGGCGGCGCCTCGGTCATCCACCTGTCAGACCGGCGCGGCGAGAGGGGGACGGCATGACCACGACAGATTCGCAGGTCGGAACAGGTTCGGCCTCCCCGCCGGCCACGAATGGACGAATCCGCGGGGCGCTCTCTGCCGACGTCGTGAAGGCCACCGCGGAGAAGCACGGGGTGTGTGTCCGGCCGTTCACGATGGAGGTGGGCGACACCGAAACCGGCGAGATCCGCTACGTGCCCGTGCCGTGCGGGTCCACTGTGGAATCGGTGTGCCTTCCCTGTGCTCGCAAGGCAAAGGCGCTCCGTCAGGCGCAGTGTCGTGAGGGCTGGCACTTGACCGAGGAGCCCGTCATCGCCCGTGAGAAGCCGTCGGAGATGCAAACGGAGCTGGTGGCGTTCCGGGCTGATCTGGCGGCGCACTACCGGGACGCGGTGGCGGCCGGGGATGAGGCCGAGGCGGAGGAGCTGCGGGCGGAGGTCGCCTCGGTGGATGAGGAGTTGCGGGCGTCTGGGATGACGGGTCGTCTGCCTGCCCTCGACGTTCCGGAGAAGCGTCCGGTGAAGCGATCGACCAAGCGGCGGCAGGACGCGCCGAACCTGCCTCGACGGAAGGTGTCCTCGGCGACGGTGGGTCGGGAGTACGCGGGGAAGTTCCGGCCGTCGATGTTCGTCACGCTCACCTGCGACACCTACGGCCCGGTCCGGTCGGACGGCTCGCCGGTCAACCCGACGACGTATGACTACCGGCGGGCTGCTCGGGACGCGGTGCACTTCTCGGCGCTGGTGGATCGGTGGTGGCAGAACCTGCGGCGCGTGGTCGGCTGGGATGTGCAGTACTTCGCCACCGTGGAACCCCAACGGCGGGCGGCTCCGCACCTGCACACCGCCCTACGCGGCTCCATCTCCCACGAAGTCATCCGAATGGTCACCGAGGCCACTTATCACCAGGTGTGGTGGCCTAACCATGACGAGATCGTCTACACGGATCGAGAACCGTTGTGGGACATGGATTCCCGCTCCTTTGTGGACCCGGATACTCGGGAGCCTCTGCCGTCGTGGGATGAGGCCGTGGACGCGGTCGAGGAACCAGCGCACGTCGTCACGTTCGGCCGTCAGGTCCACTCCAAGGGGATCTTGGGCGGCACCGAGGAATCCGGCCGCCACATCGGCTACCTCACCAAGTACCTGACCAAGTCCACTGGTGAGGTGGTCGACGCTGACACTGCCGCGCAGCGGGATCATCACGACCGTCTTCACGCTGAACTGTCGGTGACCCCGTGTTCGCCCCGGTGCGCGGTGTGGCTGCTGTACGGCATCAATCCCAAGGGAGCCAACGGAAAGACCGTCCCCGGGCACTGCAAGGGTCGCGCTCATCGTCGAACGACGCTCGGGCTTCCTGGGCGGCGGGTGCTGGTGTCCCGGAAGTGGTCGGGCAAGACGGTGGCCGATCACAAGGCGGACCGGAAGGGCTTCGTCCTGGACGCGCTGGCCGCTGTCGGGATCACCAAGGAACAACCGGCACCTGACCGGTTCGTCTGGCGCAAGGTCGAACCCGGCGACACCCACTGTCCACCACGGGATCACCTCGTGATGCGCGCCATCTCTGAACGCATCACGTGGAAGGCCGAGTACGACAGGGCATTACTCGCCGCTGAGGGACCACCGGGCGAAGGTCTCGAAACTTCGGCAACTCGGCAAGCGGCGTAAGGGGGAACTGATGATCACGCGTAAATGGCACACCGTCGCTGAGGTGGCGGAGATGCTGGGTTACGGACTGTCGAAGACAAAGATGCTGGTGGCCACCGGGCGGATTCAATCCGTCAAGGACGGTCATAACCGGCGGATTCTCCCTGAATGGGTTGATCAGTACATCAATGATCGAGTGGCGGAGGCTGCCTGATGACTGGGAAGGCACGCGCTGACGGGGAAGGCTCGATTTACCCCCACCGCAACGGTTTCGCCGCCTACGTGTGGGTCACGACTCCTAGCGGGGAGAGGAAGCGCAAGTACGTCTACGGGAAGACGCGCGAGGAAGTTCACGACAAGTGGCTGAAGCTGCATCAGGAAGCAAAGAAGGGGCCTGTCGCGACTCGGGTTCCGAACTTGGGGCCGTACCTGAACTACTGGCTTGAGGAAGTCATCCGGCCGAACCGGGCACCCAAGACGTACGTGAACTACGAGCTTTTCGTTCGGCTGTACATCGCTCCGTTCCTGGGAGACAAGCGTCTCGACCGTCTGCAACTTCGTGAGGCGCAGAAGTGGGTCAACAAGTTGCCTTCGGTGTGCCAGTGCTGTGCACAGGGGAAGGATGCTCGTAGGTCGCGGGCCAAGCAGCGGTGTTGCGCGCTCGGGCGATGCTGCGAGCAAGCACCGTCAGGTCGCACGATCAAAGACATTCGGGACTGTCTGCGTAGCGCGTTGAACTACGCGTGCCGCGAAGAGTTGATCAGTCGCAACGTGGTGGCGCTCGTGACCCTGCCGACTCTCCGGAAGCCGAAGCGGCAACGGTGGTCCAGTGATGAAGCTCGGAAGTTCCTTGAGTCGGCCAAGGCGGAGAACGACCCGCTGTACGCGGCGTATGCCCTCGTCCTGATCATGGGCATGCGTGAGGGTGAAGTGCTCGGCCTCCCGGATGAGGCGATCAACTTCGAAACGTCGGAGCTGGATATCTCCTGGCAGTTGCAGAGGGTCCAGAAGAAGCTTCTGCATCGCCAGACGAAGACACCGACGTCTGACGACACCATGCCCCTGATCGACATTGTCACAGCGGCGTTGAAGCTGCGGCTGGAGCGTCGGGGCCGGGACAAGGAGAAGGCTGACGCTTGGCTGGACAGCGGGCTCGTGTTCACGACCGAGCACGGCACGCCGATCGAGCCGCGTAACTTCCTCCGGTCGTGGGCGACGCGATGCAGGAAGGCGGGTGTTCGGTACATCACCGTGCACGACGGTCGCCGCTCCTGCGGGTCGTTGCTGGCGGATCTCGACGTGCACCCTCGGGTCGCGATGCGGATTCTCCGGCACGCTCAGTTCGCGGTCACGATGGAGATCTACACCGAGATTTCGTCGGACCAGACGCGGGCGGCGCTCAAGAAACTCGGAGACAGCTTGCAATGACCTGCTGCTGTACTTTGCTGCTGTACGGGTAGCAAAAAGGCCCTTCCCGATTCCCTGGGAAGGGCCTTTGAGCTGCTGTGGAGCTGAGGGGAATCGAACCCCTGACCTTCTCGATGCGAACGAGACGCGCTACCAACTGCGCTACAGCCCCTGGTGAATCTTGCCCCTCATTGGGAGCTCCATGAGCCTATCAGTGGCTCATGGAGCCCTGAACAAGGGGGGTCACTCTCCGGAGGCTCGGCGGAAAGGCCTGGTCCCGGGCTCGTCGAGCTCGTGGAAGGCCGGGTCCTCGTCGTCGAGGTCGACGACGACGGCTTGGCGCCGCAGGCGGGACATCGGGGACGGCTTGCGTTCCACGACGGCCGGGCGTTCGGTGGCGACGACCTCGATGTCCTCAGGGGACTCGTGGGTTTCGTCGTCCTCGACCGCCGGGCGGCGCGGGGCGCGGGTGCTGTTGAAGCGGGCGAGGCGGCGCTGCCGGATCTCGTTCTCGATGCGGACCTGGCGGCGCAGGTACACGAGGTAGCCGATGAGGACGGCGTCGACGACACCGTTGGCCCACCAGACCGTCGGGGTCAGGAAGCCGGCGACGGCCGCGGTGGTGACCACCAGCACCAGGAGGGCGATGACGATCCGCTGCCGGAACGCGTACTTGGCGCGCGCGGCGATGTCGGCCGCCTCCGGGTCGAATCCGCCCCGGCCTGGCCGGTAGCCGGTGCTTTGGCGTTCTCTTTCGGGCCGGGCCGTGCGCGAGGGCTGGGGAAGCGGCTCGGCCTCCGGTGCCTCGTCTTCGAGGTCGGCGTCGAGTTCCGCCTCGAGTTCCGCCAGGTCGTCTTCTACCGATGGTTCCGTGTTCTCCGCCATCGCGAACTCCTCCGGTCCCTCGTGGCGTGTGCTCCCGCTCCGCACGACTCGCGCCGCCAAGGCCGAGTCCGTCGTCCGTGCGACCTGCTGGCGCTTGCGGGCGACCATGGGCACGAGAACGACGAGCCATGCCGCTGCGAGCGCGACGATGATCACCGAACTGGGCATCTCCCGTCACCTCCCCCGATCCACTGCTGTAGTCACGCTAGCCACAACAGTCACACACGCCGCGCAGACTCGCCGGTTCCGATCACGGAAAATGCATCACCAAATTAGGTGAATCTCACAGCTTGTGGTAACGCGGTCACCGGAACGACCCGGTAACGGGGTCAAACGCGCTCCGCGAGGCCCTTCGCGACGAGCCGCGAGACCAGTCCGTCACCGGTCTCCTCCTTGGTGACGGCGTAGCAGAAATGGTCCCGCCAGCCGCCCGCGACATCGAGGTAGCGCTCGAAAAGTCCCTCTCGCCGATAGCCCGATTTGGCGAGAACCCGCAGGCTGGGGGTGTTTTCGGGGCGGACGGTCGCCTCGAGCCGGTGCAGCCCGCCGAAATCGAAGACATGGTCGGTGACGAGGGCGACGGCGCCGGTCGCGACGCCGCCGCGGACGATGTCCGACGACACCCAGTAGCCGATCCAGGCGGATCGGAGCGACGCCCGGATGACGTTACCCACAGTGATCTGTCCGGCGAAGCGTCCATCCACCGTGATGGTGAACGGGAGGCATTGCCCGCGCCGGGCGAGGCCACGTAATGCCAGCCATTGGGACGGCCATGACCAATACGCGTTGCGCTCCGGCCACGGCCCGACGCCGGTCGGTTCCCACATTTCGAGGTGCTCGCGGTCCCGCAGCCGGACGCGGCTCCAGTCGCCGGCGTCTCGCAGCCGGACCGGCCGGACGGCGAGGATCCCGGCGGGCACCCGGAGCGGGCCCAGCTTCGCGGGCCAGCCCGGATGCCTGCTCTCGATCGGATACGCGACGCCGGAAATCGGTGCGCCCATTACGCCCGCTGGGCCAGGAAGGTCACCTTGACCTGCTCGCCCGCGGCGACCTCGGTGAGGTCTTCGTCGATGTTGATCAGGCAGTTCGCCTCGGCGAGCGACGCGAGCAGATGCGCGCCGGAGGTGCCGAGTGGCTGCACCAGGTACTCGCCGTTGCCCTCGTCGCGCAGCAGCTGGCCGCGCAGGAAACCCTTGCGTCCCTTGGTCGAGGTGATCGGGGAGAGCAGCCGCGCGCCGACGATCCGGCGGTGCGGGTTGCGGGTGCCGCGCGCGGCGCGGATCAGCGGGCGGACCAGGACCTCGAACACGACCAGCGCGCTCATCGGATTGCCGGGGATGAGGAACGTCGGCACCGAATCGGGGCCGAGCCTGCCGAAACCCTGCACGGAACCGGGGTGCATGGCGACGCGGGTCATGTCGATGTGGCCGAGGTCCGACAGCGCCGCGTGCACCTCGTCGCCCGCGCTGCCGCCGGCGCCGCCCGCGACGACCACGATCTCCGACATCAGCAGGCGGCCTTCGACGACCTCTCGCAGGCGTTTCGGGTCGCCGGGGACGATGCCGACGCGGCTCACCTCGGCGCCCGCGTCCCGCGCGGCCGCGGACAGCGCGTAGGAGTTGACGTCGTAGACCTGCCCGACCGACGGGGTGCGGTCGATGTCGACCAGTTCGTCGCCCACGGACACGATCGACACCCGGGGCCGCGGGTAGACCAGGACCTTCGCCCTGCCGACCGCGGCGAGCAGGCCGACCTGGGCCGAGCCGATGGTGTCGCCCTTGCGCACGGCGACGTCGCCGATCTGCACGTCCTCGCCGGTCCGGCGCACGTAGGCCGCCGACGGCACGGATTTGTGCACGGTGACCTTGGCCTGGTGGCCGTCGGTGTAGGCGGTCGGGACGACGGCGTCGGCGAGCGTCGGCAGCGGCGCTCCGGTGTCGACCCGCACGGCCTGGCCGGGCTGCAACCGCCGCGGCTGGCGGGAACCGGCGGCGATCTCGCCGACCACCGGCAGCTGCACCGGCTCCTGGCCCGCGGTGCGGACGTCGACGCTTCGTACCGCGTAGCCGTCGACGGCGGCCTGGTCGAAACCGGGCAGCGCGTGTTCGGCGACGACCTCTTCGGCGCACAGGAGGCCCTGGGCCTCGGAGATGGCGACCCGGACCGGGCGCGGGCGCACCGCGGCGTCCAGGGTCAGCGCGATCTGATCCTCGACGGAACGGAACTGTCCCGCGTCTTCGGTCTCGGCCGCTTCGGCGATGGGCTCCGTCATGACTGGGGGATCTCGATCCGTTCGTTCGACCAGGCACGCGATGTGGGCCCGTCGGTGAACTGAAGTTCACCACCGTTACCAGGAGTGATGCGGTCCGAAGCCGCGGAAATCGCCCGATCGGGCAAGCTCCTCGTGGTCCGTGCCGCCGGGGTGGTCGCTGCGCCTGTCATAGGCGTGAAGCCTAACCTGACCACGTGGGCGAGCCCGGCAATGAACACCTGAGCAAAGCGGAGTGGCGTTCCCGGATAACCGCCGAACGACGTTCGCAGGTGTCGGAAGTGTGGGCGCGGGAGGCGGTGGCGCTCGCCGCCGCGGCCTCCCGGCTGCCGGGCGAGGTCGTGTGCGCCTACGTACCCTTCGGTACCGAACCGGGTTCGACGGCACTGCTTGATCAACTTCTCGATCAAGGGAAACGCGTGCTGCTGCCGATCGTCCCCGACACGCCGGGGCCGCTGGAGTGGGCCGCGTTCGAGGGCCCGTCGAGTCTCGGGCCCGGCAGGCTGCGGGGACTGCTCGAACCGACGGGGCGCCGCCTCGGTCCCGACACGCTGGGAACGGCCGATCTGGTGCTGATCCCCGCGCTCGCCGTCGACGACGAAGGGGTCCGGCTCGGCAGGGGCGCCGGGTACTACGACCGGTCGCTCTCCTTCGCCGCGTCGGGTGCCGCGCTGATCGCCGTCGTCCGGGACGCCGAACTCGTGCGTGAATTGCCCGCGGAACCGCATGACGTCCGCATGACCGGGGTACTGACCCCGGAGCACGGCCTGGCGCCGCGACCGGTAATAGACTGACGCCTGTTCGCGGAGCTGAGACGTAGCCGGGAAAATGACCCTGAGCGTGAACCCGCCCCGGCCGCAGGCCCCGCTATCGCGGTGGCAGGGCGCCCTGCTCGTCACCGTGACAGGTATGACGAGGCCGCGTCCTGCCGACGTCGATCGCGGACGCGGGTTCACCAACGGCACTGACGCCCCGACGCAGTGGTTCAGAAAGGGCACAATGAGCTCTGACGCGCACCTGTCCGATCAGTTCGCCGAAACGCTGTCGAAAATGCGTTCCGCGGGGGCCCACGCCATGGAGCTGGCCGCTCTGCGGCGGCGTCTCGAGCAGCTGTCCGAACCCGGCGCCGGTCAATTGCCGGGAAACGAGCTCGAACCGCTCGATGACATCAGCAGGCTCGTCGACCTGCCCGAGCCGGAGGCCGAAGAAGCGCGCCGGGTGCTGAACCGCACCGCCGTGCTGAAGCTCAACGGCGGGCTGGGCACGAGCATGGGGCTCACCGGGCCGAAGTCGCTGCTGGAGATCAAGCCGGGCAAGACGTTCCTCGACGTCATCGCCATGCAGGTGCTTTCGACCCGCGAGAAGTACGGCGCGCGGCTCCCGCTGATCCTGATGAATTCGGCGGGCACCCGCGAACCTTCGCTGGAGTTGCTGAAGAAGTATCCCGATCTCGCCGACGACGTCATCCCGGCCGACTTCCTGCAGGGCCGCGAACCGAAGATCACCGCCGACGGGCGGCCCGCCGAATGGCCGTCGAACCCCGAACTCGAATGGTGCCCGCCGGGACACGGCGACATCTACATCGCGCTCGCGGTGAGCGGGATGCTCGAAACGCTGCTGACGGAGGGCATCCGCTGGTGTTTCGTGTCCAACGCCGACAACCTCGGCGCGCTGCCGGACGCGCGGATCGCCGCGTGGCTCGCGACCGAGGACATCCCGTTCGCGATGGAGACCGTGCTCGGCACCGCGGCCGACCGCAAGGGCGGGCACCTCGCGCGGCGCGCGGGCCGGATCGTCCTGCGTGAATCCGCGCAGGTCCCCGACGGCGACGACTCGTTCGGCGATGTCGGCAAATGGCGGTTCTACAACACCAACAACATCTGGATCGACCTCGAACGCCTGAAAGCCCTCCAGGACGCCGACCCGGCCGCGCCGCATCTGCCGCTGATCGTGAACCGGAAGACCGTCGATCCGGCGGACGCGGCCAGCACCCCGGTGATCCAGCTCGAAACGGCGATGGGCGCGGCGATCGGCTCCGTCGAGGGCGCGCGGGCCATCGAAATCCCGCGGACCCGGTTCGCGCCGGTCAAGACCACCGACGACCTGCTCGTCGTCCGGTCCGACGCGTACGTGCTCGACGAGAGCGGGGAGATGATCCCGGAGTTCACCACCACCCCGCCGGTCGTGTCGCTGAGCAAGGAGTTCTACAAGCTCCTGCCGGACTTCGACGCGCGTATCCCTTCCGCGCCTTCGCTCAAGGACTGCACGAGCCTCGCCGTGGACGGTGACGTCACCTTCGGGAAGGGCGTCGTCGTCCGTGGCGACGTGAAGATCACCGGGCCGAAAGCCGTTCCGGACGGCGAAATCCTCTAGTCTCGCCGGGCGATGAACACGTACTCACGTCCTGGGCGATCCGGGGCGTCCCGGACGTCCAGGACGCGAAAGCCGTGCTCCGCCAGCAAGGGTTCCAGTTCTTCGCGTTCGCGGAACCACAGCGTCGAGTCCGAGGTGACGACCTCGCCGTCGGAGAACCGGTAGCTGTACCGGAACGACACGAACGGGAGGTTCACCTCGGTGACCTCACGCCATTGCTCGACCTCGCCGACGCCGGGGACGTCGACGACGTCGTGCGCGGTGTCGGCGGCCCAGTCCTCCCACACGCGGCGACCGGGGCGCCGGATCTCGAAGACCAGGTGACCGCCGGGCACCAGCGCGGTGCGGATACCTTCGAGCGTCCGGCGCCATTCGCCGTCGGTCAGGAAGACCTGGGCCACGTTCCCGGTCATCACCGCGAGATCGGCGCAGGCGTCACCCACCGCTTTCGCGTCGCCGTGGATCCAGGTGATCTTCCCTTCCGGGTCTTTGGCCTTCGCGACCTCCAGTGACGCCTCCGCGGGATCGACTCCCACGACCTCCATCCCGCGTGCGGCAAGGAGAACGGCCAGGCAGCCGGTGCCGCAGCCGACGTCGAGCACTCTCTTCGCCCCGAGTTCGCCGATGATGCCGAGGTAGTGCTCCAGATCGTCGCGAGCGCCGTCGAAGGCGTCGTAGATCGGTGCGAGCCGGGCGTGGGCGAAGAGCGCGTCAGGCATTCGGCGACGATAGTTCCGGGACGCGTTCGCGGGCCACGGATTTACGGTCACGCCGCCAGGCCCGTTCGCCCAGCACCGCCAGGAAGGCGGGCAGCAGCACGCCGCGGATCAGGGTGGCGTCGATCAGGACGGCGACCGCCATCCCGACGCCCATCATCTTGTACTCGATCGCGCTCAACGTGATGAAGACGCTGAACACGCCGACCATGATCACCGCCGCCCCGCTGACCACCCCCGCGCTCGTGCCGGTGCCGCGGACGATCGCGGTGACGGCGCCTTCGGCCCGCCGTTCGCGGATCCGGCTGAGGATGAAGATGTGGTAGTCCATGCTCAGCCCGAGCAGCAGGACGAACATGAACATCGGCAGCCAGCCCACCACCCCGCCGTACGGGGTGAAGCCCAGCAGGGAAGCGAAATGGCCGTCCTGGAAGATCCAGGTGAGCACGCCGTAGGCCGCGCCGATCGACAGCAGGTTCAGCACGATCGACACCAGCGCCACCGGCACGGATCGGAAAGCCCGCAGCAGCAACAAGAACGCCGCGAGCAGGACGAACCCGAAGACCAGCGGCATCCGCTCGATCACCCGGTCGGCGAAATCGCGGGCGCTCGCCGTGCGGCCCGACACCGCGAACTCGACACCGTCCACCTTGCCGACCGTCTCCGGGAGTACTTCGGTGCGCAGTTTCGCGAGCGCGGCGTCGGCTTCCGCGTCGCGGCCCGCGCCGGACAGCGGGACACGGACGACCACGGCCTGGTCGACGCCTCCGACGGCGATCGGCTTGTTCAGCACACCGGAGGATTCGCCGATCCGCCGTTCGAGATCCGTGATCGCCGCTCGTAGCGCCGGGCTGTCGACCGGGCCGCCGCGCTCGGCCGTCAGTACCACCGTGGCGGGGTAAACGACTCCCGGAAAGGCTTCCTGGGTGCGGACAGCGGCGTCGATCGTCGCCATCGAGCGCGGCAGGCTCTCCGCCGGCGTCGGATCCTGCAGGCGCATGCCGAGCGCGGGCAGCGTGAGCAGGAGGAGCAGCGCGGACGCGAGCCCGCCCCACAACGCCGGCCGCCGGGTGACCACGCGAGCCGTCGCGGACCAGAACCGCGAGTTCTCCGCGGCGGTGCGCCGCTCGCCCAGCCAGGGAATCCGCCCGCGATCGACCTTGCCGCCCAGCAGGGAGAGCAGCGCCGGCAGCACGGTGACCGCGCCGAGCACGGCCAGCCCGACCACGAACGCCGTGCTGATCGCGAGCCCGGTGAAGTTGTCGAGACCGGTGAACACCAGCCCGCCCACGCACAGGACGACCGTGACGCCGGAGACGACCACGACATGCCCGGAGGTCCGCGCCGCGATGAGGATCGCGCCGTCGACGGAGTGGCCCCGCGCGCGTTCTTCCCGTTGCCGCCTGAGGAAGAACAGCGAATAGTCGACGCCCACCGCCATTCCGATGAGCAGGGTGATCACCGTCGTCGCGCCGTTGATCGGGGTGAAGTCGTCGACGACGGAGAGGAAGCCGAACGTCGCCGCGACACTCGTGCCCGCCAGCAGCAGCGGGACCGACGCGGCGACCAGCGCTCCGAAGACGATCAGCAGGATCACCAGGGTCAGCGGCAGGGAAAGCAGTTCCGAACGTTTGACGTCCTCCCGGATGCCCTTGTCGACCACGGACGACAGGCTGAGATCCCCGGACAGGCCCAGCCGGACCGAGGGATGCCGGGCGGCGACCGCGTCCACCATCGCGGTCGCGGTCTCGAAGTTCGGGCGGATGTCCTTCGCTCCGCCCGCGATCGCGAAGCCGACGAGCCCGGACGCGCCGTCGGCCGAGATCCGCTCGGCGCCGTCGGCGTCCAGCGGCGAGCGGAGGTCGGTGACGGCGCCGGACCCGGTGAGCGTGGTGATCAGGTCTTCGTTCGCCCGCCGGAGTTCTTCGTTCGCGGCGAACGGCGGTGAGCCGGGCTCCTTCGCCGCGACGAGGACGTTCTCGCGTAAGGGATCGAAGGTGCTTTGCGCGTTCATCGCGGTCTGCGCGCGGCCGGACTCGCCGGGATCGGTGCTGCGGCGGCTTTCGCCGTCGAGCAGCATTCCCGACAGCAGGGCGACGACCACGAGGGCGACCCAGCCGGCGAGGGTGAACGCGCGATGCCGCAGGGACCACGCGGCGATCTTTTCGGGCAGCATGAACTACAGTCCTTTACGTGAAGGAGTGAGATGCCTCGGGCGAGGTTTTTGCTTCTTCTTTCCTGGGCCGCCGAGTTGCCGCTCGGCGGCCCAGGGTCTTTCACCGGCCGGTCAGTCGACCTCCTTGAGAATCCGCTCGACCGTGCCCACGCTCTTCCGCAGATCCGCGAGGCGTCCGTCGAGTTCGGTGAGTTTGCGTTCGGTCTCTTCCTGCGCCTGGACGGCCTTCTCGGCGAGCCTGCGGTATTCCTGTTCGCGCGCGAGCGCGCCCTTGGCCCGGATGGTCGCGCCGAACTGCCACACGACCACCGTGATCACCACGGTGAGGAACACGAAGATGCCGATCAGCCCGGCGACCTCCTGCCATTGATGCCAGTTCACGCTCGTTCCCCCTCGTCACCCGGTGCCGGTGTGCTGAGCGTCGGCGCCGCGGCGGCGATGGTGTCCGGGCTCAGCTCGACCAGGAACGGTTTCACCTCGTAGAACTTCATCGCCTTCCCGTCCTCCGACAGCTCCAATGTGGCCGAAACGAGCCCGGCCGCCTCCAGTTTGCGCAGGTGGAGCTGCAACAGTGCCCGGCTGATGCCGAGCTCTCGCGCCAGCTGGCTGACATACGCGCGTTCCGCGCGCAGCGCCGCGACGATCCGCAGCCGGTGCGGATTCGCCAGCGCCCCCAGCAGCCGCAGCAGCTCGTCGCCGGACGGTCCGGTGGCGGTCATGCCGAGCTCCTGTACATGCCAAAGAAATCTAGCAGGTGCTCGCTTCGTCTACCAGGTGCTCGAGCCAGACGTTCGGTTCGACGTAGACGCCGACGTCCAGCGCCGAGGAGGCGAGCACCGGCGCGATCCCGCCCGGCACGGTCGTGAGGCCGTCCCGGAGGTCGGCGCCGGTCCACGCCTTCCACTGGGCGAAGGTGCCAGTGACCGTCATAGCGAACGGCGCCACTTTCACGAACCGCGCGCCGAGCCGTTCATGCGTGCGCAGCCACGGATCCTCCGGCAGCCCGTCCGCGCGACGGCGGACGATGTAGTCCTCAAAGGACAGTCCTGGTTCGTTCTCCTTCCCGGCCGGGCGGACCGGTACGACGAGGTTGCGCATTCCTGTTTCCGAGGCGCGCTTTTTCAGTGCCTGCAACGCTTTCGCGGCCAGGCCGCCGCCACGGCGGCCTGGCGCGACCAGCACTTCGAGTGCGACCAGCGTCTTCGTCTCACGGGTGCTCATCAGATCTTCCGCGGCCCAGATCAGGGCGGCGTCCCAGCCGTGGTCCGGCAGTTCCGGGCGTTCGGCCGTGGGGAAACCGACCGGGACGGCGGCGGTTCTCGCCACCGGTACGCCGTCTTCCAGCAGCACGAGGAAGTATTCCGGCCAGCGGGCGGCCAGGTGGGACGACTTCGCCAGCAGGCCTGCCAGGCCGTGCCGGAGGAATTCGCCGCCGACACCGCCGAGGGCGAGCGCGGGCTCGCGCAAATCGGGCCGGGTGGCCAGGTCTTCGATCACGATCATGTCCTCAGTAGACCCGAGGACACGCGATTCTCACGAGGTGGATTTTCGCCATGCGAGCGGAGCGCGGGGCGGGCGACAGGGCGCATGCCTGTCCTTGCTGTGGCTGTCTCACGGTGGGCGAGCGCGGCGCGTACGAAATCTGCCCTGTCTGCTTCTGGAAGGACGACGGGCAGGATGATCACGACGCGGACGTCGTCCGAGGCGGCCCCAACGGGCGCCTGTCGCTTACGGTGGCTCGGTTGAACTTCGATCTTCACGGTGCCTGCGAAGAGGCGCATATTCACCATGTCCGGCCGCCGGAACCGGACGAGATCCCTCCCGGCGGGAGCGCTGACTAGCGCACGGGCAGCGCGCGGCGCCGTCCGGTGATACCGGTGGTGTTGAGGTTGGCGCGCTCGCCGGCGGAGTGCCCGTCGAGGTAGCCGCTGCCGGACAAGCGCCTCGGCGGCGCCGAGCGCAGGTCTCCGTACTGCTCGTCGTACGCCTGCTTGACCATCGCCGTCCGGTCCTGGATCACGAGTTCGGCCGAACGGTGGCCGGCCGCGGCCGGATGGGTCCGGGCGGCGGTGTCCTCGCTGTTGCGGAGCCGTTCGTAGACCGCGCCGGAGAACCCGTGCAGCCAGGTTCGCCGGTACGCCGCCAGCGATTCGCCCGCGAACACCCGGTTCTCCGGGCGTACTCGGGTCAGCTGGGTGGTCGCCTGCAGCAGCAGGCTCGTGTACAGCAGTTCCGTGCGTTCCAGATCGGAGCGGAAACCGAACACCGTCACCGCGGTGACCGACTGGCCGAGCCGGTGCAGCAGGGCCCGGCAGCGCAGCGGATGCGCGATGTTCGTGAGCAGTCCCGCCTTGTCCCGGCTGTACGGGTTGTCGAGCGGGATCATGATCTGGGTGATCTCGTCCGCGGTCGCCCCGGAGGCGGCCAGGAGTGCCTGATCGATGCCGTACCGGGCGATCAGTTCGGCGGCCTTGGTGTTGTACGACTCGGCTTCGGCCTCGGTGACCGCCGGGTCCTCCGCCTTCGCGAGGAGTTTCCGGACGCGCGCGAGCAGCGTGTCATGGTCGGGCATGGCCCTCCTTCCTGATTGGGTTGGAGCGGATCAATCTAGGAGAGAGGTCCGACAATATTCGGGTGAGCTGTCGCCGATCCCGGCAAGGGGGCACTATGGCGGTCGACGTGTCGGTGGTCGGTTCCGGCCCGAACGGGCTCGCGGCCGCGGTCCTGCTGGTCAGAGCGGGGCTGACGGTCGAAGTACACGAGGCGGCGGAGGAGATCGGCGGCGGGACGCGCACGGCTTCGCTGTTCGAAGACGAAGTCCGGCACGATATCTGCGCCACCGGGCATCCGCTGGCCGCGGCGTCCCCGTTCTTCCGCTGGTTCGATCTCGCCGCGCACGGCGTCGATCTCCTGCGGCCGGAGATCGCGTACGCGCATCCTCTGGACGGTGGCCGGGCCGGGCTCGCTTACGAAGATCTCGACCGGACCTGTGACGCACTCGGCGCGGACGGCCCCCGGTGGCGCCGCCTGCTGGGGCCGCTGGCCGAACACAGCCGCGAGCTGGCCGAAATCCTGCTCGGGGACCTTCGCCGTCCTCCCCGCGATCCTCGGGTCGCCGCCCTTCTCCCGGCCAGGATCGCGATGCTCGCCGCCGGTCTGGAACGCCGCCTGTTCACCGGCCCGGAAGCGCCCGCCCTCCTCGCCGGAGTCTCCGCGCACGTGATGGGCCGTCAACCTTCGCTCGCGGCGGCAGGCGCGACTCTCCTGCTCGGCCACTTGGCGCACTCGACCGGCTGGCCGATCGCCCGCGGCGGCAGCCAGGCCATCACCGAGGCGCTCGCCGCCGATATCCGCGCGCGGGGCGGGCGGATCCACACCGGCAGCCGGATCACCGATCTGCGGCAACTCGCGACGTCGCGCACGGTGATCCTCGACGTCGCCCCGCGCGGTTTCCTGGAAATCGCGCGCGATCTGCTGCCGCCGAGATACCGGAAGGCGCTGGAGTCCTACCGCTACGGACCAGGCGTGGCGAAGGTGGATTTCCTGGTTTCCGAACCGGTTCCGTGGGCGGTGCCGGAGGTCGGCAAGGCGGGCACCGTCCATCTCGGAGGCACGCGGGACGAGGTGTACGCCGCCGAAAACGCCGTCGCGCGCGGGGAAGATCCGGACGACCGGTTCGTGCTCGTGTCGGATCCGATGGCGCTCGACCCGTCCCGCGGGCTGCCGGGCAAGCGGCCGGTGTGGGCGTATTGCCATGTGCCGCAAGGGGATCCGCGAGACGCCACGGAGCTGGTCCGGCGGCGGATCGAACGGTTCGCGCCCGGATTCTCCGACACGGTCCTGGCGAGCCGCTGTCTCACCGCGCCGGAACTCGAGGCGTACAACGCGAACTATCCCGGCGGCGATGTCGCCGCCGGCGCGGTGGATCTGCGGCAGGTGCTCGGACGCCCGGTCGCCCGGTGGAATCCGCATCGGACCCCGCTCGGCGGTGTCTTCCTGTGTTCGGCGGCGACGGCGCCGGGGCCCGGTGTGCATGGGATGGGCGGCTGGCATGCCGCGAAATCCCTACTGGGCAAGGACTTCCCGGTTCAGCCCAGATAGGCGTCGAGGGTGACGGCCAGCGCCCTTTCCGGTGAGGGCGCGAAGCTCGCGCCCGCCAGCCCGCCCCAGAGCCACAGCTGGGCGAGGCCGTGCAGCGACGCCCACAGCGAGGACGCGAGCAGCCGCGGATCGGTCGCGGGATGCCAGCCGCCTTCCTGCAGTTCGGCGACCATCGCGGCGAAGAAGTCGAACACCGCGCTGCTGACCCGCGTGAGTTCGGGATCGTCCGCGTCGATGAGGTCGCGGCGGAACATCAGCTCGAACATCGCCGGGTTGGCCAGCGCGAAATCGAGGTAGCCGTGGCAGGCCGCGATGAGCCGTTCGCGTGGTGTCCCGTCCGGCAGGCCGGTGCCGCGATCGAGCAGATCGGTGTAGCCGCGAGTGGCGACCGCCGAGAGCAGTGCCGCGCGGCCGGGGAAATGCCGCAGCGGCGCACCATGCGATACGCCGGCGGCCTTGGCGATCCCGCGCAGCGTCACGGCGCCGACACCTTCTTCGGCCAGCAGGTTCGCCGCGGTGTCGATCAGGCGGGTTCGGGCGCCCACGACCGGGTCTCCTCGTGGACGGGCAGGAGCTCGGGGCGCTTCGGCAGGAAACCGTCGCCCGGCTGACGGCCGATGAGCCGGTTGCGGAACCGGCTGACCGCCACCGGGAGGACCTCTCGCGTCAGCCACCGCAGATCCGCGCGCAGGCCGGGGCGTCCCGCCGATCCGGGCAGCGGGGCGAGCCAGGCCGGGTCGTGGGAGACGCCGAGCCTGCCGAGGACGTGCCCGGCCAGGCGTCGATGGCCTTGCTCGGACAGGTGCAGCCGATCCGGGCCGAAGTAGCGGGAATCGTGCGCGGCGTCGTCCGGCCAGAGGTCGACGAGGGTCGCGCCGTAGCTGACGGACGCCTCGCGGACGGCGTCGTTCAGCGCGGTGAGGCGGGGGCGCATGCGGTGGCCCATCGGCATGCGATGGGAGATGTCGCTGAGGGTGAAGGTGACGACCACCGGCGCGATCTCGGTGCAGGCACGGATGGCCGTGTCGACCCGGCGGGCGACCGAGCGCGCGTCCCAGCCTCGGCTCATCACGTCGTTGCCGCCGCCGAACAAGGCGATCAGATCCGGCTGGAGCCTGCTCGCCGGCGGGGTCTGTTCGGCGTGGATCTGGTCGAGCCTGCGGCCGCGGACCGCGAGATTGGCGTAGCGGAAACCGGGCTCTTCGTCGGCGAGGCGTGCCGCGACTAAGTCGGCCCAGCCGCGGTAGAAGCCGCCCGACGGATGGGGATCGGCCAGCCCTTCGGCGCAGCTGTCGCCGAGCGCGACGAAACGTTGGTAGCCCATCCAGATCTCCGTAACCACGAGTTCACCTTGTGGACACTGTCTATCAAACTGATGTAGACGCTGTCTACTCCGCCCTGGCCTGGCAGGCTCGGGTCATGATCGACGACGTCGCGAAAGAGTGCTTGCACAGCGAACTGCGAGAGGTCCGCCAGGTGTTGCTCCGGAAGCTCGACGGGCTGGGCGAGTACGAGATCCGCCGTCCCCTGACCCGGACCGGAACCAACCTCCTCGGCTTGGTGAAGCACCTGGCGCTCTGGGAGTCCCGGTACTTCGGCGAGGTCTTCGACCGGCCGTGCCCCGAGCCCCTGTCCCGCTGGGACGACCTCGGGCAACGCGGCACCGACCTGTGGGCCACCGAGCACGAGACCCGTGAGGAGATCGCCGACCGCTACCGGCGTGCCTGGGCGCACTCCGACGCGACTATCGCGGCTCTGGCCCTTGACGCGCCCGGTCACGTGCCCTGGTGGCCGCGACCAAGGGTGACGCTGTTCGCCGTCCTGGTCCACATGCTCACCGAGACCAGCCGTCACGCCGGGCACGCCGACATCCTGCGCGAACAACTGGACGGCTCGACCGAGGCGGCCACCGGGCAGCGCGACGAGGCCTTCTGGGAAGCCCGGCGCGACCGGATCGAGCAAGCAGCCGTCAAGTACGCCCGGACAGAACGCGGGCTCGATGGGTGAAGGCGACAGCGCGCCGGGGATCGCCGTCCGGGAGGACCCGGCAGAGCGCGTCGACGATCTCCAGGTCGTCGGCTCCGCTGGGGGTCTCCCAGTACGACCACAGCGCCGCCGCGTCCCCGCTGCCGAGCACGACCCGGCGGACCGACGCGGTGACCGACTCGCGCTCTTCACGCACGGCCGGCGACTCCGATTCGGGCAGCAGCGGCCCGCGGAACGCGTTCGCGGCCCCGGCGACGTCGCCTCGTTTGAGCGCCGCGCGGACACACAGGAAGTCGGCGTCGACCTCGGCGGAAAGCCGGTACGGCCGCGTCTGCACGATGTCGGACCCGAGTTGTGTCCGCAGCCGGTGGATCTCCGCGCGAACGGTCACCGGATTGCCGCTCTCGCCGTAGAGCAACAGGGCCAGGCGCTCCGCCGAGAGGCCGCCCGGGTGCAGGGCGAGCAGCGTGAGGATCTCCGCGTGCCGCAGCGTGAACGGCACCTCGCGACCGTCCACTGTGGTCGATGGCGGCCCGTCGGTGAGGAACTCCAGCGCGAGCCGCGGACGCCTCGACGGTCCCCGGTTCCGCAAGCGCAGCAGGTAACCCTCGCTCAACGGCTCCACCGTGCCGAGCCGTCCGTCGGGCAGGGTGACCGCGCCGCCGCCGGGCCGGATGTCCACAGTGGAGGGAAGATCGCCGCAGGCTTCGGCCGCCAGCACGCGTCCCTTCGCCGAAAGCAGGGCACCTGGCGCGCCGCGCAACGCCTCCAGATGGGTCATGTTCGCGGCGCGCAACCGCTCATCGCGCATCGCGAGCCGGGCCCGCAACTGGCCCTCGGCGAGCTGCGCGGCCGCCGTGACCAGCGCGAGCATCGCGGGGTGGACCGTCCGCAGCGGGCCGCTGACGTCGATCGACCCGAGCAGCGCGCCGGTCTCCGGATCGCGCACGGGCGCGGCCGCGCAGGTCCAGCCGTGATAGGTGCGCACCAGGTGCTCGGCCGAGTAGATCTGCACCGGTTCCCCGGTGGCGAGCGTGGTGCCCATCGCGTTCGTCCCGATGACGTCTTCACTCCATCGGGTGCCCTCGGCGAGCATCACACCGTCCGCGCGCCGCAGCACGTCCGCTGCCCCCTCGCGCCACAGGATGTGCCCGGCCGCGTCGGTCACGATCATCATGTGCTCGGCGTCGTCGGCGATGCTCACCAGCGTCTGCCGCAGGATCGGCAGCACCGGCGCCAGCGGATGCTCGTCCCGCAGGCCGCTCACCTCACCGGAATCGTAGACCAGCGGCGCGACGCCCTTGTCCGGGTCGACGCGCGCGGCGAGCGAGCGATTCCACGAAGCCGACACGATCGACCTGGGGGAACGCGGCGCGGGAACACCGGAGAGGACGGCGTCGTGGACGTCCTTCAGCAGCCGCGCGTACGCCTGAGGGTCACGCGGCGACGCTTCACCTCCGGGCAGCTCCGCCACGTTTCCGAGAGTAGGTGACCGCGCTCACTTCGTTGCAACGTGCGTGCAACCTCACCCGCCCTAGCTTCGCCGTCATCCGTCACCCCTAGCGATGAGGCAGGAAAGATGGCCAAGTACGCGGCACCGAACACCGAAGGCAGCGTCGTCAGCTACGAGTCGCGCTACGACCACTACATCGGAGGCGAGTACGTACCGCCCGCGAGCGGTCAGTACTTCGAGAACCCCACCCCGGTGACCGGACAGGTGTTCACCGAGGTCGCCCGCGGCACCGCCGCCGACATCGACCGCGCGCTCGACGCGGCCGAAGGCGCGGCCGCGGCCTGGGGCCGGACGTCGGTGGACGAGCGGTCGAACGTGCTGCTCCGGATCGCCGACCGGATGGAACAGAACCTCGAGGCGATCGCCGTCGCCGAATCGTGGGAGAACGGCAAACCGGTCCGCGAGACCCTCGCCGCCGACATCCCCCTCGCGATCGACCACTTCCGCTACTTCGCCGGCGCACTGCGCGCCCAGGAGGGCGGCATCTCCCAGCTCGACGACAACACCGTCGCCTACCACTTCCACGAGCCGCTCGGCGTCGTCGGCCAGATCATCCCGTGGAACTTCCCGCTGCTGATGGCGGTCTGGAAGCTCGCGCCCGCGCTCGCCGCGGGCAACGCGATCGTGCTCAAACCCGCCGAGCAGACCCCGGCGTCGATCCACCTGCTGATGTCGCTCATCGGCGATCTGATCCCGCCGGGCGTGCTGAACATCGTCAACGGCTTCGGCGTCGAGGCGGGCAAGCCGCTCGCGTCGAGCAACCGCGTACGGAAGGTCGCCTTCACCGGCGAGACCACCACCGGACGGCTGATCCTGCAGTACGCCAGCGAGAACATCATCCCGGTCACCGTCGAACTCGGCGGCAAGAGCCCGAACATCTTCTTCGACGACGTCGCCGCGGCCAACGACGCGTTCTACGACAAGGCGCAGGAAGGGTTCGCGCTCTTCGCGCTGAACCAGGGCGAGGTCTGCACCTGCCCGTCGCGGGCACTGATCCAGTCCGGTATCTACGACCGGTTCCTCGGCGACGCCGTCGAGCGGGTCAAGAAGATCAAACAGGGTCACCCGCTCGACACCGAGACGCAGATCGGCGCGCAGGCCTCCAATGACCAGCTGGAGAAGATCCTTTCCTACATCGACATCGGGCAGAAGGAAGGCGCGAAGATCCTCACCGGTGGCGAGCGCAGCGACCTCGGCGGCGAACTGTCCGGCGGCTACTACGTGCAGCCGACGGTCTTCGAGGGCGACAACAAGATGCGGATCTTCCAGGAGGAGATCTTCGGCCCGGTCGTCTCGGTGGCGAAGTTCGACGATTACGCCGACGCGTTGAAGATCGCCAACGACACGCTGTACGGCCTCGGCGCCGGTGTCTGGTCGCGCGACGGCAACACCGCCTACCGCGCCGGCCGCGACATCCAGGCGGGCCGGGTGTGGGTCAACAACTACCACGCGTACCCGGCGCACGCGGCCTTCGGCGGCTACAAGGCGTCCGGGATCGGGCGCGAGAACCACAAGATGATGCTCGACCACTACCAGCAGACCAAGAACATGCTGGTGTCCTATTCGGACAGTGCGCTCGGGTTCTTCTGATGGTCGAGCGGGTCGGCTTGACACCGGCCGCCGCGGATCTGCTGCGGCGGCTGGTGTCTCACCACGGGCCGGTGATGTTCCACCAGTCCGGCGGATGCTGCGACGGGAGCGCCCCGATGTGCTACCCGGCGGGCGAATTCCGCACCGGGGCGTCCGACGTCCACCTTGGCGACCTGAGCGTCGAGGGCGTCGACGACGTTCCGGTGTGGATGTCGGGCCCTCAGTTCGAGTACTGGAAGCACACGCATCTGACCATCGACGTAGTTCCGGGCCGGGGGAGCGGCTTCTCCTTGGAGGCGCCCGAAGGGGTCCGTTTCCTGGTCCGGTCCCGCTTGTTCAGCGACGAGGAGTCGGCTGGGCTGAACGGCCCAGCAACGCGATGAGCCGTGCGCCCGGTCCGGCGTCCGGCGGTGCCTCGACAGCGTGGTCGAAGGCGCCGCCGGGCCCGCGTACCGGCATCACGTCGGGGTAGCGGCTCGCCACCTTCAACGCGGCCGTCGCGAGTTCGTCGTCCCAGTGGTGTTCACGGCCCAGGGCGGTATTGAGGTCCCAGTCGTGGGTGAGGGTGTCGACGAACAGCACGGCCAAGACGTTCTTTCCCGGGAGCGGGCCGAAGTTCCCGAAGTCGAAGGTCTTCTCCAGCGCTTGGGAATCGAAGGCCGCGAGGAACTCGGCGGAACTCTCTTCGTAGGACCTGGCGAGGTCGTCGTCGGCCGACGGCCGGGTCTTCATCGGGTGGCCGGTCGCCTGCGCGGTGCGGGAATCGTGCCCCTCGATCAGGTGTTTCACGATGTCGCGGACGGTCCACTCGGCGCAGGGGGTCGAGCGGTCCCAGTCGTCCGCGCCGATTCCGGCGATCGTGGTCCCGGCGGCGCGATGTGCCCTTGTCGTGAGCGTGATGAGATCCATGGCCGCAATGTATACGAACGATCGTGCTATCTTCTAGAGTGTGAGCACTCTCGAAGTGAACGAGGTCTTCGTCGGGCGGCCGTCGGTGCTGGGGGTCAAGCGTGACGTCCCGGTGTACAGCGCCATCGCGAAGTCGCGGGTGGAAGCGCAGTCCCTGAAGCTGGACGAGATCAACCTGGTCGGCGACGACCAAGCGGATCGGACCGTCCATGGCGGTGTCGACAAAGCGGTTTACGTCTACCCGGCGACGCACTACGCGGCGTGGGCCGAGCAGGGCTTCCCGGTGGTCGCGGGTGACTTCGGGGAGAACGTGTCGGTGACGGGTGCCGATGAGTACGACGTGCGCGTCGGTGACGTCTGGGCTTGGGGAGACGCGCTGGTCCAGGTGTCGCAGCCGCGCACGCCGTGCTTCAAGCTCGCGATGAAGACCGGGCGCAAGGACGTCATCCCGGCCATGATCGATTCCGGGCGCAGCGGCTGGTACCTGCGGGTGCTCCGGACGGGCGAGGTGCCCACTTCGGGGCGCATGACGCTCGAAGAACGCGATCCGGTGAATCCGACGATCGCCGAGGTCTACGTCGCGTCGTTCACCAACGTCGCCCAGCTGGAGGGCGACCGCCGCGACGCGTACTGGTCGCTGCTGGACCGGGTGCTCGCGGCGCCGGCGCTTTCCCGGCAGTACCGTGACGGCCTGGAATCGGCGAAGAGGCGGCGAGAGGAACGGAATGCCGGTTGACGGCCGGGTGGCCCGCGGTGACGCGACGAGGCGGATCGTGCTCCGGCGCGCCGTCGACATCGCGTCCGTCGAAGGGCTCGACGGGTTGTCCCTCGGCAGGCTCGCCACCGAACTGGAATTGAGCAAATCCGGGGTGTTCGCGTTGTTCGGTTCCAAGGAGGAACTGCAGCTCGCGGCGGTCGAGACGGCGAGCGCGATCTTCGCGGAGAACGTCGTCGAGCCGACACTGCGCGTCGAGCAGGGGATCGCGCGGTTGCGCGCGCTGTGCGCGAACTGGCTCGACTACTCGGAACGCCGGGTGTTCCCGGGCGGCTGTTTCTTCTTCAACACCGGCGCCGAGTTCGACGCGCGGACCGGCAGGGTCCACGACGCGGTCGCGAACGCGAGCCGCGCCTTCGCCCAGTTCATCCGGTCCACCGTCGTCGAGGCGCGGAAGGCGGGGCACCTGCGGGAGTCCGTCGACGTGAACCGGCTGGCGTTCGAACTGAACGCGCTCGGGCGGGCCGCGAACGCCGACTCGGTGATGTTCGGGGACGCGGAGCCCTACGCGCTGGCCCGGGCCGCCATCACCGCTCGCCTCGACGCCGCGGCCATGCAATGAAAGGTCCCTTCCTCGCAAAATTTGCCAGGAAGGGACCTTTCCTGGCGCGCTACTTCCAGTCAACCTGCGTGGACCGGTAGAAGTCGATGCCCTGCTGAACCCAGCGCGGGCTCTGCTTCGCCAGCCGGAGCCGGTAGGCGTCCCAGGTCCGGGATTCCTTCGGTGACCAGCCGATCTCGGCGTAGCCCGGCAGCCTCGGGAACGCCATGAATTCGATGTGGTCACTGGTGATCAGCGTTTCCGACCACAGCGGGGCCTCGACGCCGATGACGTTCTTCTCCGGCACACCCTGCAGATACGTGGCCGGATCCCAGTCGTAACCGGTCTTGACCTCGATCAGCCCGGCCCAGCTCAGCCCGAGCGGCGTCTGCGGGTGGTACTTCATGTCCAGGTACGCCTTGTTCGCGGGCGACATCAGGATCTTGTTGCCGCGCGCCGCCGCTTCGGCCACGTGGGCGTCCGTGCCGGTCGTGCCCCAGAACTGCGGAACGGCCGAAACCGGCGGTTTCGTCTTGGCGATGTCGTGCCAGCCGGTGATCGTCTTGCCGTACTTCGCGACGATCGGATGCACCTTCGTGGCGAAGGTCTCGTAGTCCTCCGGCGTGGTCGAGTGGGCTTCGTCGCCACCGATGTTGATGTACTTGCCGGGGGTGATCGCCGACAGTTCGCGGATGACGTCGTCGACGAACTTGTAGGTGATGTCCTTGCCGATGCACAGCGAGCTGTAGCCGACCTCGATGTCCGTGCGCGGCGGCACCGCCTTGCCGTCACAGTTCAGCTCGGCGTAGGAGTGCTGCGCCGCGTTGGTGTGCCCCGGCATGTCGATCTCGGGAACGATCGTGATGTGCCGCGAAGCCGCGTAGCGCACCAGGTCCTTGTACTGCTCTTGCGTGTAGTAGCCGCCGGGAGCGCCGCCGACGGCCGTCTGGCCGCCCACGGTCGCCAGCTTCGGCCAGCTCTTGATCTCGATCCGCCAGCCCTGGTCGTCGGTCAGGTGCAGGTGGAGGGTGTTGATCTTGTACTGCGCGATCTGGTCGATGTAGAGCTTGACCTGCGCCGGCGTGAAGAAGTGGCGGGCGACGTCGAGCATCGCGCCGCGGTAGCCGAAGCGCGGGTAGTCGAGCACCGTGCCGCCCGAAATCACCCATGACCGCTTCTGGACGGTCTTCGCCTCGATAGCCGAGGGGAACAGCTGGCGCAGTGTCTGCACTCCGAGGAACAGGCCCTCGTCGGTGTTCGCCTTCAGCGTCACGCCGGACGAGGAGACCTTGAGCTGGTAGCCCTCGGTGCCCACGCGGCTGCTCGCGTGGCCGGTCTCGAGCGAGATGGCGGGGCCGCCGCCACGGTGACCGCTGACGACGGGCAACCGGTAGCCGGTGGCGGGCCGGAGCAGGCCTGCCAGGTACTCGGCGACCTGCTTGCCTTCGCGGTCGGTGCGGATGACGGTGGCGGGATTGAGCCGGAAGTTCGCGCGAGGATCGGGCTTCGCGTCGACGGGCGCGGGGACGACGTCGGTGACGGTCCGTTCCGCTTTCGCGTGCTGCCCGGCGCTCGCCGTCGCGGGCAGGCCGAGCGTCACGAGACTCAGGACCGCCACGCCGAGCACGGTTCTGGACAGGCGTTTACTCATGGAGCACCTCCGGTCGGATAACTGGAGACTCTCTTCCCCGAGAAGGTATAGACCAATAGGGCAAACACGACAACACCCGATCGGACCAGTACGCCGTACCGATCACCGGTCACTCGCCGCGCAGAACCGCTTTCAGGGCATCGAGAACACTCGCGTCTTCGATCGTCGAAGGCACCTGCTCGTCGCGGCCGTCGGCGATCCCGCGCATGGTCTTGCGCAGGATCTTCCCGGACCGCGTCTTCGGCAACGCGTCCACAATGGACACGTCACGGAACGCCGCGACCGGGCCGATGTCACGGCGTACCAGCGCGACCAACTCGGCCTTGAGCGTTTCCGCGCCGACGTCGGTGCCCGATTTCAGCACCACGAAACCACGCGGAAGCTGCCCCTTCAGCTGGTCCCGGACCCCGATCACCGCGCATTCGGCGACGGCGGGGTGCGATGCCAGCACGGCCTCCATCGAGCCGGTCGAAAGCCGGTGGCCCGCGACGTTGATGACGTCGTCGGTGCGGCCCATGACGAACAAGTAGCCGTCTTCGTCGACGTATCCGGAGTCACCCGTCAGGTAGTGGCCTTCGTACCGCGAAAGGTACGCCTCGCGATACCGCTCGTCGTCCTGCCACAACGTGGGCAGCGATCCCGGCGGGAGCGGCAGCTTGATGGCGATGGCGCCTTCCCGCCCGGCGGGGAGTGGGTCGCCGGCCTGGTCCAGGATCCGCACGTCCCAGCCCGGCACCGGTTTCGTCGCGGAACCGGGTTTGACCGGCATCGGCTCCAGCCCGCGCGGATTCGCCGCGATCGGCCAGCCGGTCTCGGTCTGCCACCAGTGATCGATCACCGGTACACCGAGTTTGCCGTGCGCCCAGTGATAGGTCTCCGGATCGAGCCGTTCACCGGCCATGAACAACGTCTTGAACCCGCCGAGCTGGTATTTCCCGATTTCGGTCGCGTCCGGATCGACCTTCTTGATCGCCCGCAACGCCGTCGGCGCGGTGAACAACGCCTTCACCCCGTGGTCGGCGATGACCCGCCAGAACGCGCCCGCGTCCGGGGTATTTGTCGGTTTGCCCTCGTACATGATCGTGGTCGCCCCGATGAGGAGCGGCGCGTACACGATGTAGGAATGGCCGACGACCCAGCCGACGTCGGACGCCGTCCACCAGACGTCGTCGGGCCGGATGTCGTAGATCGCGCCCATCGACCAGGCCAGCGCGACCGCATGTCCGCCCGTATCGCGCACGACGCCCTTCGGCTTACCCGTCGTGCCGGAGGTGTACAGGATGTACAGCGGGTCGGTGGCCGCGACCGGTACCGGGTCGGCGGGTGAGGCCTTCGCGACGAGTTCGGTCCAGTCGGCGTCGCGTTCGCCCAGTTCGGCTCGAGCACGCTCGCGCTGCAGCACCACGACCTTGTCCGGTTGATGGACGGTGCCCGCGAGCGCCTCGTCGATGATCGGCTTGTACTCGACGATCCGCGTCGGCTCGATTCCGCACGAGGCGGCCACGATGACCTTGGGTTTCGCGTCCTCGATCCGCGCCGCGAGCTCCTTGGGCGCGAAGCCGCCGAAAACGACCGAGTGCACCGCGCCGAGCCGGGCGCACGCCAGCATCGCGACCGCGGCCTCGGGGACCATCGGCATGTACACGATGACGCGGTCGCCCTTCCCGACGCCGAGCGAGGCGAGCGCGCCGGCGAAGCGCGCGACGTCGTCCAGCAGTTCCGAGTAGGTGAACCGGCGTACCGAATCGGTCACGGGAGAATCCCAGATCAGCGCGGTCCGCTCGCCGCGGCCGTCCCGCACGTGCCGGTCGAGCGCGTTGAACGCGGTGTTCAGCTCCCCGTCCGGGAACCAGCGGTAGAAGGGCGCCTTCGACGCGTCGAGCGCCCGCGTCGGCTGACGGGTCCAGTCGATCGCCTGCGCGGCTTCGAGCCAGAAATCCTCCGGGTCTTCGAGGCTCCGCTGGTACGACTCGGCGTGCATCGAATGCTCCTTCGCGTTCGGGTACCGGACCCATCATGGACTTCCGGCCTGGTCGATGCCCGGTGGTAACGGCGTGGAGACGCCCGCGACAACCCGGCAACCCTGTGCGGGCATGGAGCGTCCTAAGCTGGACTAGGGGGAAAACCGCCGGAAACGGCCTCGACGAGCGAGGGGAGCAGGGTCCATGGGACTAGCGAGCGCGCTGCTTTCGTTCGCGCACAGCCTGTTCGGACCAGGGATCTGGCCTGGGGACTGGGTGTGGGCGACGAGCACCGCGGGAGCGCTGGTCGCGCTGCTGCCCGCACTGGGAGCGATGGTCGTCGCGATCATCCGCAAAGGCACCGGCAACCGCTACGACGTGGTGACCCTGTCCATCTTCGGCGGGATCGGCGTCGTCGCCGTCTTCCTGCTGCCGTGGCTGCTGGCCACCGGGGTTTCGCAGACGTACCAGGAGGCCGCGTCCGAATCGGGCGGTAAGTCCGGCTTCTCCAGCAGCGACCTGGCGACCTTCAACGCCGAGTACAACCCGCTGATCGGCGCGCAGAGCGAATACCTCGGTCGCGGCCAGAACGTGTACGAGGTCCTGTTCTACCCGAACGGGATGCAGCTCAGTTACATCTTCTACCTGATCCTGCTGGTCGGGCTGCCCGCGCTGTCGCTGCTGTTCGTGATGCTGCAGGCGCGCACCGCGTTCCGTCGCGGCCCGAAGTGGCCCTCGCGGTTCTTCTGGATCCCGTTCGTGCTGATGGTGCTGGCAAGTGTCGGCATGGGCGCGAACACGGCCGTGCACTTCTGGCTCGGGTTCCTGCCGTTCAGCGTGCTGGGCCTGATCCCGGTCGCGCTCGTCGGCCCGCCGCCGTGGTCGGTGATCAACCGGCCCGACCCGCAGCCCCGGCAGAAGATCGAGCCGTACCGCCCGGAGCCGCCCGCCCCGAAACCGCAGCCGCAGCTGCCGCCCCCGCCCGCCAAGCAGTACCCGGCGACCGCGCTGGCACAGGCGCCCGAACCTCCCGCGCTGGCCGCGGTCCCCGGCCCGATCCCGCCGCCCCCGGGTTCCCGCAACTCCGGTGGCAGCCGCTACAAGCGCGTCCGGCGGCTCGGCCACGGTGGGTTCGGCACCGTGTGGGAAGCGATCGACACCCAGCTCAACCGCACGGTCGCGCTGAAGATCGCGCACGCGCCGGACCGGGACACCGAAGAGCGCATGCAGCGCGAGGCCAGGGCGCTGGCCGTGGTGAACCACCCCAACTGCGTCAAGGTGTACGACCTCGTCGAGGAACCCGACGGGCTCGCGCTGGTCATGGAGTACCTCGAAGGGCGCTCGCTGGCCGAGATCGTCGACTCGCAGGGCCCGCTCGACGACATCGCCGCCGGACGGCTCTGGTCGACCATGGCCGGCGCGCTCGCCGCGGCGCACGAGAAGGGTGTGCTGCACCGGGACCTCAAGCCGTCGAACATCATCCTCGACCGCAACGGGCTCGCGCACCTCATCGACTTCGGCATCGCCCGCAGCCAGGGCGACTCGAAGATGACCGCGACCGGGATGATGATCGGCACGCCGGACTTCGTCGCCCCCGAGCAGGCGATGGGCTCACCGGCCAGCCCGGCTTCGGACGCCTGGCAGCTCGCCGCGACGGTCAGCTACGCGCTCTCGGGCCAGCCTCCGCGAGGCACCCGGGAGACCCCGATGGCCGCGCTGATGGCCGCCGCCCGCGCCGAACCGGTGTCGAAGCTGCCGAACCGCAGCGCGCACGCGCGGATCCTCATCGCGTCGCTCGACCAGGAGCCCCGCCGTCGTCCGACGCTCACCGCCGTGCGGCGCGACGTCGAAGGCTGGCTCGCTCGCGCGGGCAAGTCGCCGGACGGCCCGGTGACGCAGATCGTGCCGCGTCGCCCTCCGCAGCCGCAGTCCCACCAGCAGCCGCAACCTCAGCGCCACCCGCGCTGACCTGCGGAAAGAGAGCAAGGGACCTTTGCTGTCGTTCGTTAGCGCACTAACCAACGACAGCAAAGGTCCCTTGCTCTCCGTCAGTCGATGACGACCCAGGTCCCGCCGCGCCAGGCCATGGTGAACGTCTTGGGCTCGGCGGCCATCATGGCGATCTGCGGGCTGATCGCGCCCGGCGGCACGACGACCTTGTCCGGTCCCTTGCTCTGCAGTTTCGCTCGGTCGACGCGGGTGGCCTTCAGCTTCTTGGCGTCGTCGGCCGAGAGCATCCCGAACTGCACCGGGGTGAGGCTGCGGCATTCCTTCATCCCGCCGTCGAACGCCGGCGCGGTGATCCGGCAAACGGTGTCGAGGTCCTTGTCGCCCAAAGCGTGGTGATACTCCTCCATCACGTCGGCGGCTCCGTCCGGCGTGTGCGCCACCGCGCCGCCGGTGGCGGGTTTGGTCACCTCGGAGGCGATCGCCGAAGGCTTCGACGAACTGGGCTGTGCGGTGCCGGCCGGCGCCTCCGAGGTGCTCGGAACGGCCGAAGACTGCGGCGACGCGGCGCCCGGCGTCTGCTCCTCACACCCCGCGATCAAGAACAACGCCGCGGCCGCGCAGGCCGCTACGAGCGGTCGGATCGTCATGATGCCCCCTGTAGGACTGCTGCCGACCAGGGGAGAGTAACAACTGTCGACCAAGTGTCACACTTGAATCGGGAAATCAGGAATCGCCGGTGATCAGAGCCAGTATCGACACCGACAAGATGAGCTGAGCGGAGACGCAGGTCCGCGGCATCGCTTCCTTCTTCTTGCCGATGAAGTCGACCTGCACGACCTGGCCGTTGCCCAGCTGGACGCTCAGGGCGCAGGACTCCGCGGTCTGCTCGAACCTGGCCTTCAAGGTGCCGAACTGTCCGTTCCGTACCTCCGCGCCCGCTTTCGGAGGCACGGCTTCGAGACCGCCTGTGCCGTTCGTGTACATCCCGACGGCCTTCGCGTAGGCGACTTCGTGAGTGCAGGTCGGCCCGAGCGGCCCTTCGCCCTTCTGAGCGCCTTCGCGGCCCGCGTTGATCCCGGCGTAGTTCGTATGAGTGAACTTGACGACTTCGCAGATGTCGGCGTTCTTCAGGGCGTCGGCAGCCGGCTCCTGAACGGTGCTCGGCGCCGGTTTGCCTCCGGCGAGCGGGACGAACTTCTTCAGCACCACTTCGGCGACCTTCTTCGCCAGCTCGCAGTGTTCGGCACGAGTGCCCGCTTCGTCGCTGTCGACGTCGTAGGCATCGACAGCGATCGAAGCGTAGGCGCGGACGTCCATGTTGACCGAACAGAACGTCGCCGGTTCCGGGTCGAAGGCGTACGTCCGGCCTTTGATCCCGGCGATCTCCACCGGCTCCATCACCGGGGAGTCCTGCGTGATCCAGCTGTACGGACTGTAGGCGTGCACCTGCGCGCCCTTGTTGTCCGGGAACACGAACTGGCATCCGCTGAGCACGCCCTTCGTGCTCACGAGACCGAGCGGCTGGAGGTCCGGTTTGATCGACTCCAGCCAGTCACAGCCTTCCTCGCCCTGCTGCACAGGCAGGGCCAGCGGCTGGTCGAGTACCTGATCACTGAAACCCGACCCGTCGGCGGGCGGCTCGTACCGCGGATACTTCGCGTCGCTCGCACCCGGTGCCGAGCCCTCGCGGAAAGCCTTCCCGTCGATGGCGCCGGAACACCCGGTGAGCAGCAGGGCGACGGCCACGAAAATCGGCCAACGAGACATGACTACCCCCAGAAATCCTCAATTCGGACGGGAGTCTAAGTCGCTTCCGGGCGTCTCGCTGGGTCTTCGCTCAACCGGTCGTGATCACTTCCAGGACGGTAGCCACAACTCGGCGTTCCAGTGATCGTTGGTGATCGCGTTGCCGTTGAGAATCGGCCACAACCAGGCGAAATTGGCCACGACGAGACCCACGTAGAGGGCGACGACGAGCATGCCGGTGCCCCGTCGTTCGAAACCGCGTTTCGCGCTGCCGAGGATCTGCCCGAGGATCAGCGTCAGCCCGAGTACCAGGAAGGGCGCCAGCGGCGTCGCGTAGAAGTAGTACATCTGTCGGTCGAGGTTGGTGAACCACGGCAGGAACCCGGCCAGGTAACCGACGAGCACGGCGGCGTAGCGCCAGTCCGCGCGGAAGACCGACCGCCACACGCTCCAGCCGAGCATCGGCAGGGCCAGCCACCACATGGCGGGTGTGCCGATCAGCATCGTCGCCCGCACGCAGGTCGACTCGCCGCAGCCGGTCGCGTCGGTACCGCCCGCGTACGCGTAGAGCATCGGCCGCAGGCCCATCGGCCAGGTCCACGGCTTCGACTCCCATGGATGCGGTTTGTCCTTGGGCGTCACCAGGTTCGCGTGGAAATCGAGGACGTTCATCGTGTAGTCGCCGAGCGACCGCAACGCGGGCGGCATCCAGGCCCAGAAACCGGGATCGATGTCCTTGATCGCCACGTAGTTGCGGTCGGTCGCGGTCTCGCTCGCGAACCAGGCCCAGTAGCAGGCGAGGTACACCAGGATCGGGATGACGACGATCGCCCACAGCGCCGGCAGCACGTCGCGGCGCAGCGTGCCGACCCAAGGCCGCTGCACCCCGGCGGCCCGGCGCGCGGCGACGTCGAAGAAGACGGTGAGCAGGCCGAACGCGGCGATGTAGTAGAGCGCCGACCACTTGACGCCGAAGGTCAGCCCGATCATCAGGCCGCCGGCGAACCGCCACCAGCGGAAACCCAGCTTCGGGCCGAACCGCGACTCGTCGATCCAGCCTTCGCGGACGGCAACGGCGAGCCGCTGCCGCACCTGGTCGCGGTCGCACAGCACGCAGGCGAACGCGGCGAGGACGAACAACGCGATGAAGATGTCGAGCATCCCCATGCGGGACTGCAGGTGCAGGACGCCGTCGCTGATCACCAGGATCCCCGCGACCGCGCCGAGCAGGGTCGAGCGGGTGAGGCGCCGCGCGATCCGGATGGTGAGGAACACGATCAGCGTGCCCGCCAGCGCGGGCATGATCCGCCAGCCCCAGGCGTTGTAGCCGAACAGCCATTCGCCGATCGCGATGAGATGCTTCGCCAGCGGCGGGTGGACGATCAGCTCGTAGCCGTAGTTGTCCTCGTAACCGCCGTTGCGCAGCATCTGCCACGCCTGGGGGACATAGTGCTTCTCGTCGAAGACGGGCGTGCCCTTGTCCGTGGGCGTTCCCAGGTTCTGGATCCGGACGATGCCGCCGATGAGCGTCAGCACCAGCGTGACGATCCAGCCGCGCAGGCGATCGGTCGGCATGCCGCGGCCGAGGAGGGTGGCCTCCCGGTCACTCGGTGGCCTGAGCGCGTCGACCGGATCCGGCCGCACGCTCTCGTTGTCCCGGGTCAGCAGTGCGGTCACGGGGCATGATCCTACGGGCGGAAGAGTGAACTCGGTGTCCGGATCTGCGAACCGGTTAACCTTCGGGAATGACCGAAGGACGCCTCGTGCTGGCAGCCACCCCGCTCGGAGACGTCCGCGACGCTTCGCCGCGCCTGTCCGAAGCCCTCGCGACGGCCGACGTGATCGCCGCCGAAGACACGCGGCGCCTGCGCTCCCTCACCGCGGCTCTCGACGTCTCGCCGGTCGGGCGCGTCGTCAGCTTCTACGAGGACGTCGAGACGGCTCGCCTGCCGAAACTGCTCGAATCGCTCCAGTCGGGCGAGACAGTGGTCTTGGTGACCGACGCCGGTATGCCGAGTGTTTCGGATCCCGGATTCCGCCTGGTGGCGGCCTGCGTCGAGGCGGATGTGCCGGTGACCTGCCTGCCCGGCCCGTCGGCGGTGACCACGGCACTGGCGCTGTCCGGCCTGCCTTGCGACCGTTTCTGTTTCGAAGGGTTCGCTCCGCGCAAACCCGGTGAACGCGCGAAATGGCTCGGTTCGCTGAAGGACGAGCTCCGCACGGCCGTGTTCTTCGAATCTCCGCACCGTCTCGCGAGCACGCTCGCCGACGCCGCCGAGGTCCTGGGGCCCGACCGTCGCGCCGCCGTCTGCCGCGAACTGACCAAAACCTACGAAGAGGTCAAACGCGGCAATCTGCCTGAGTTGGCGGCCTGGGCCGCCGACGGGGTCAAGGGCGAGATCACCGTCGTCCTCGCGGGCGCGCCGCCGCGTTCGGTGAGCGTCGGAGACCTGGTCTCGGAGGTCGCGTCGCGTGTCTCGGCAGGTGAACGCCTGAAGTCCGCCGCCGCCGAGGTCGCCGAGGCCGCGGGAGTGTCGAAGAAGGAGCTCTACGACGCGGTGCTCGCGTCCCGCAAGAGCTAGGACAGCAAGGCCGTCACGGCCGCGTGTGCCTTCGCGGCATCGGGCTCCGCGCCGGTGATGACGTCCGTATAGATGAAGGACTCGCCGATCCGCACCAGCAGGTAGGCCAGGTCCTCGACCGGCAGCGGCGGGGTGAGCCGCCCGGCCGTGACCTCCTCGTCGAGGAACTGGCGCATTTTCGCGATCGCGCGGCTCTGCACCACGCTGGCCTTCGTCGTCAGGATCCGCAGCGCCCGCTCGGGCTCGTTGCGCAGGAACTCCCGGAACGGTTTCGAGCCGTTCACGGTCCGGACGAAGGTGCCGACGAGGTCCGCGATCCCTTCGGCGCCGCGGCCGAGCTTGCCGGAAGCCCGCGCTTCGAAGACCTCGACGGTCATCGACCACAGGATCTCGCCCAGCAGCTGATCCCGGCCGCCGACCCACCGGTGCAGGGTGGCCCGGCTGATCCCCAGCTCACCGGCGAGTTCACCCATGTCCACCCGGCGCCCTTCCAGAAACCGGGCGCGCGCGATCGTGAACGCGCGCAGGGCGTCCGGGCGCGACGAGGTCAGCTGGCGTTCGAGTGGGGTTTCGATGAGTGAAACATATCACGACATGTCTCACGCCTGAGACATATGCAAGAATGTCTCATCCCGACGAGGAGGATGCGGATGCGCGCAGTACAGGTGACCGAGTTCGGCGGACCCGAGGTGCTCAACCTCGTCGACCTCCCCGATCCCGTCCCTGGCCCAGGCCAGCGGCTGGTCGAGGTCGACCGGATCGGCATCAACTACGCCGATACGCACCAGGCCGAGAACTCGTACCTCGCTCCGAGCAAGCTCCCGCTCGTGCCCGGCGGCGAGATCGTCGGCCGCACCGCGGACGGCAAGCGTGTCGTCGCGCTGCTCAACGGTGGCGGCGGCTACGCCGAGCGAGCGGTGGCCGACGACGTCACCAGCTTCGAGGTGCCCGAGGGCGTCGATGACCTGACCGCGCTCTCCTTCATCGTCCAGGGCACCACCGCCTCGCTCCTGCTGCGCAAGAGCGCCCACCTCGAAGCCGGCGAATCCGTCGTCGTGCACGCGGCCGCGGGCGGGGTCGGTTCCATCGCCGTGCAGCTGGCGAAAGCCTGGGGAGCGGGCCGGGTCATCGCGACCGCCAGCAGCGCCGAGAAACGTGCCCTCGCCCTCGAACTCGGCGCCGATGTCGCCATCGATTCGCGCGCCGGGAACATGACGGACGCCCTTCGTGAGGCGAACGGCGGCAAGCGTGTCGACATCGTGCTCGACATGACCGGTGGCACGGTCACGGACCAGAGCATCGCGGCCCTCGCGCCGTTCGGCCGCCTCGCGTTCTACGGCATGGCCAGCCGCGAGAACCCGAAGCCGATCGAAGCCCGCAACCTTCTCGGGCACAGCACCACCGTTTCCGGGATGTGGCTGCCGCACGCCTTCAAACTCCCCGGAAACGTCTTCGGGCGCACGCTCGACGAGCTTTTCGAGCTGGCACTCGCCGGCCGGGTCCGCGCCATCGCCGGCGGTGAGTACGCGCTGTCCGACGCGCGCGCCGCCCACGAGGCCCTGCGCTCGCGCGGCACGATGGGCAAGCTTCTGCTGGATCCCACCAAGTAGTTCAGCCGAGCAGGCGCTCCAGCGGGGCGGATTTGTGCAGGCATTCCTGCCATTCCGCTTCGCTGTCGGAGTCGGCGGTGATCCCGCCGCCGACTCCCAGCTCGATCGTGTCTTCGTGGATTTCGAAGGTTCTGATCGCGACGTTCAGTTCCAGCCCGGCGATCGGCGAAGCGAGTCCGATCGCGCCTGTGTAGACGCCACGCGCGGCCGGCTCCAGAGCGGCGATCAGATCCAGCGCGCGGATCTTCGGCGCGCCCGTGACGGAGCCCGGCGGGAAGGTGGCCGCCAGTAGTGCGGCGTCGTCGATGTCGTCGGCGAGAAATCCCTCCACAGTGGACTCCAGATGCCAGACCCCCGGCGCGGGCCGGACCGCCAGCAGTTCGGGAACCCGTACGGTGCCGGTGGCGCACACCCGCCCGAGATCGTTGCGGACGAGATCGGTGATCATCACGTTCTCGGCGACGTCCTTGGTGGATTCCCGCAGCCGCTGCGCGAGATGCGCGTCGGCGGCGTTCCGCCGCGGCAGCGTGCCCTTGATCGGCGTCGACCGGACGTGCCGCCCATGCCTGGCAAGGAAAAGCTCGGGGGAGAACGACACGACCGAGCCCCAGTCGCCGCCGAGGAACGCCGCCCGGCGTGCTCCCAGACGACGTGCACCCTCGGCGAACAACGCGATCGGGTCGCCGGTGAACTTCCCGCTGAAGCGAGCGCAGATATTCGCCTGGAACAGCTCTCCGGCTTCGATCGCGTGCACACAGGCTTTGACCGCGTCGTAGTGCTCCGAGGGAAGCGGACGCGACAACGGGCCGGAACTCCAAGCCGTCGCTTCGGGAACCTCGGCAAGGGCGGATTCCACCGCGGCCACTTCGTCGACCGGATCCGGGGCGTCGTCGGGAACCAGGGCTTCGAACCACCACGTACCGTCCGCGTCCAGCCGCAGCACCCTGTCGACCCAGCCCCAGGCAGCCGGAGGAAGCGCGCCGGACCGGCCGGCGGGATCGGTCAAGTCATAACCCAGGTAACCGAACCAGCCGCCCCCGACCGCGCCGGGTATCGCGTCGCGAATGTCAGGCAGCCGGGTGGGGATCGCGAATGCTTCCGCCACGTCCCGGACAGGAGCCAGGGAAGCGTTGAGCGCGATGACCGCGCGCGATGAGAACCACTCTCCGCACAGCGCGGCGGGCGGTGCGAGTCCGAGCTTCCCGGCGCGTACCCCGAGGACCGCCAGTGCCCGTTCGGGCCCGACGTCCGTCCGCAGCCTCCCGCACATCAACCGCACGCGACATTGTCACCGTCCGGATAGCCGGAAAGGCAACCCGTGTCGGCCGGAAAGTGAGATCCGCGACCGCGCGGTGACATCGTGCACACCCGTCGTCACGCAGTGGGTACTACAAGAGCACATCCGTGAGCTTGAAGGGGTAGACCACGGTGTCCTGCGCGATCGGTCCGTCCACACCGGGCAGACCGGTACCGAAACCGTGCTGATGCAGGCCCAATCGCGAGTGGAACCATCCCGGCCTTCCCGGGATTTCGTTGTGCCTGACCAGCCACAACACCACTTCGCTGTCCGCCCACTTGTCCGGGTGCAAGCGGTTCGTCCAGCAGTCGAGCCCCGCGTACACCAGCACGCGTTCGACGCGCGCCGCATGCCTGACGTGCTTGATCCACGCCTTGATGAACCGGTCGTCGACGCTGGGCGCCTCCACCTCGAGCGCGGGCGCGAGCGAACCGGGCGCGAAGGCGCCGAGCGCGCTCGCCGTCCGCACGAAATGATCGGCCTGGTCGTGGACGGCGCCGGGACGGGCGTAGTGCCGTGCACCGGTGTGGATACCCGCGTGCTGCGCGCCGGTCAGATTGCGTTCCGCCGCGACGTCCCGCCAGTTGGTGTTTTCGGTGACGGCGACCGAAGCGAACCGGGTGTCGGCGCCACGCACCGCCGCCCAGTCCGTCACCGTCTCGCGGTGGGACAGGGTGACGCCGTGCTCACCTTCCGGATCGATCGAACTCACCTGCCTCGAATTTCGCCCCAGTGCGACCGAAAGGTCACCCTACGTCCGAGGAGCGGCCGCAAGGTGACCTTTCGGTTCAGCGTGTCTCAGGCGTTTTCGCGTTGGAACGTCCGTGAGCCCCACCAGATGGCCAGAACGGCCATGACCAGCACCACGACGCTCCCGGTGAACAGCGCGTCCATCGAGAAGTCACCGCGGAAACTGCTCCGCTCGACATCCACCACGTGCCGGAACGGATTGATGCGGGAAATCGTGTACAGCCACTCCGGCGCCGAGCGCGCGGTGATCGGGATCAGGATTCCGGAAAGCAGCAGCAGGGGCAGGAGAACCGCGTTGAGCAAAGCCGGGAAGGTGTCTTCGCTCTTGAGCGTCAACGCCAGTGCGTACGAGCACGATGCCAAGGTGATCGACATCAGGAAGACGATCACCAGGCTGAGTACGACGCCGCCGAACGGCGCGTTCAGGTCGAAGACCAGATACGCCAGCGCGATGATGAGCAAGGCCTGGACGACGGTCTGCAGCGCGTTGGCGAGCACCTTGCCCAGCAACAACGCCACCCGGCTCACCGGTGTGACCCGCATCCGCTCGACCACGCCCGAGCGGTACTCCGCGAGGAGCCCGAACCCGACGAATGAGCTACCGAACAGCGCGAGCTGCGCGATGATCGCCGGCGTGAAGATCATCCAGCCGTCCACATCGGACAGGCCTTGCGCGTTGAGGGCCTTCACCAGAAGCGGTCCGAAGAAGAACAAGTAGAGCAGCGGCTGCATGATGCCGATCGCCAGCCATGTCGGGTTGCGCAACGCCGCGAGCATGTCGCGGCGGAAGATCAACCAGGTGTCATGCAACATGCGTGGCCTCCTTCTCCGCGGCGGCGTCGACCGGCGCGCCTTCTTCGGCGTCGCGCAGGCTCCTGCCCGTCAGGGTCAGGAAGACGTCGTCGAGCGTCGGCCGGTGCACCTGCATGGACGCCATCGCGATGCCACGCGCGTCCAGCGCCCGAAGCAGTTCGGGCATCGCGGTGTCGCCGCGAGGAACCCGGAATCGCACGGTGCCGTCGGTGACGGTCAGTTCGTGTGCCCCTTCGAGGCGGCCCGCGACCTCCGCGGTCTCGGCCGCCGATTCCGGTGAGACCCCGATGGCGACGCTGTCACCGGAAACCCGCGCCTTCAACGAGTCCGGTGTGCCTTCGGCGACGATCTTCCCGTCGTCGATGACGATCAGCCGGTCCGAGAGCGCGTCGGCCTCGTCGAGGTAGTGCGTGGTCAGGAAGACCGTGACACCTTGCTCGTCGCGCAACCTCCGGATGTGGTCCCAGAGGTTCGCCCGGCTCTGCGGGTCGAGACCTGTCGACGGTTCGTCGAGGAAGACGAGACCGGGCGAGTGGATCAGCCCGAGCGCGATGTCGAGACGGCGGCGCTGACCACCCGACAGGGTCGCGGTCGTGCGCTGGTCGAGCCCGGCCAGGTCCAGCTGTTCGGCGAGGACGGCTCCGCGCGCGAACGCCTCCGTCTTGCTCATCCAGTACAGCCGGCCTTGGAATTCGATCTCTTCGATGACCTTGCTCGCCGGCGCGGTGCCGCCGCCCTGGGCGACATAGCCGATTCGCCGACGCACCCCCAGCGGGTCGGCGAGCAGGTCGCAGCCGCCGACCGTCGCCTCACCGGCGGTGGGCTTGAGCAGCGTCGTCAGCATGCGCAGGGTCGTGGTCTTCCCCGCGCCGTTCGGTCCCAGGAAACCGACCAGTTCCCCGGCCGACACGTCGAGATCGACGCCTTTGACGGCGTGGACCTCGCCCCCATTGCGGCCCTTGCGGCGGAACCGCCGCTCAAGGCCGCGTGCCTTGATCATGTCTACTCCTTTCGGGCGCCCAGCTAGTCAAGTTTGACTAGTGGCAGGACGCACTGTGCCTTAGGAGTCGTTCCGTAGTCAAATTTGATTACTTGGGCGGCGCGCCGAACACGGCTTCGTCGTCGCCTTCGCCCGCCATGGCGTACTCGCCGGCTTCGAGACGGCCGATCAAATCCCGCATCCAGCTCACGTTCGCTTCCGCGTGCGCGCTCCACAGCCGGTACAGCTCGCTCACGTGGGGCGGTTTCCCCAGGTCGACCGCGTGCTCGCGGGCGTAATGAGTCGATTGTGCGTGCGCTTCCATGTTCGCCAGCTGCTGCTTCAGCAGGGCAAGTACCTGAGCGCGGGGAAGGGCCGGCATGAACGTGACCGCCGCAGACAGCGAGTACCCGGTGGCGTCGTCGCTCGACAACGCCCTGCCGAGTTGCACGAGGAACTCGGTCTCGCCGTCTTCGGTCAGCCTGTAGGCGACGCGATCGGGGCCGCCACCCGTCTCGACGTCCTCGACCTGTTCCAGCAGGCCTTCGGTGGTCATCTTCTTCAGCGCGTGATAGATCGAACCCGGCTGGACATTGCCCCACTTGTCGGCCGCCCACGAGAGAAGCTCGCGCCGGACCTGGTAGCCGTGTGCCTTCCCGTACATGCGCACGACACCCAGCACCAGCAGACGCGTGGCGGACACGGAGGCCTCCGATCCTCTCCCGGACAACAATGCCTTAGACGACGTCCGTAGGCTAAACAAGCATGAGCACCCCAGTGTTGACCGCGGTGGCCTGGCCCTACGCCAACGGCCCCCGCCACATCGGCCACGTGTCCGGATTCGGCGTCCCGTCCGACGTCTTCTCCCGCTACCAGCGAATGGCCGGCAACCGGGTGCTCATGGTGTCCGGTACCGACGAACACGGCACCCCGATCACCGTCCAGGCCGACAAAGAAGGCATGACCTCCCAGCAGACGGCCGACAAGTACACCCGCCAGATCGGTCAGGACCTGCAGGGGCTCGGCCTCACCTACGACCTGTTCACCCGCACCACCACGGGCAACCACGCCGAGGTCACGCAGCAGATCTTCCTCGCGCTGCACCGCAACGGCTATGTCGTCCCCAAGACGACCCGGGGCGCGATCAGCCCCTCCACAGGTCGCACCCTGCCCGACCGGTACATCGAAGGCACGTGCCCGATCTGCGGCTACGACGGCGCCCGCGGCGACCAGTGCGACAACTGCGGCAACCAGCTCGACGCCGCCGAACTGATCAACCCGAAGTCCCGGATCAACGGTGAAACGCCGAAGTTCGTCGAGACCGAGCACTACTTCCTCGACCTGACGGCCTTCGTCGACACGCTGGGCAAGTGGCTGTCCAGTAAGACCGACTGGCGTCCGAACGTCCTCAACTTCACGAAGAACCTGATCGACGACATGCGGCCGCGGCCGATCACCCGCGATCTCGACTGGGGCGTGAAGATCCCGCTGGACGGCTGGCGCGACCAGCCGCTCAAGCGCTTCTACGTCTGGTTCGACGCGGTCATCGGCTATTTCTCGGCGAGTGTCGAGTGGGCGCGGCGCACCGGTAACCCGGACGCCTGGCAGGAGTGGTGGAACAACCCGGACGCCCGCTCCTATTACTTCATGGGCAAGGACAACATCACCTTCCACGCCCAGATCTGGCCCGCGCTGCTCTTCGGCCACAACGGCGAAGGCGATCGAGGCGGCGTGGCGGGCAAGTACGGCAAGCTGCACCTGCCCGACGAGATCGTTTCCAGCGAGTTTCTCACCATGAGCGGCTCGAAGTTCTCGACCTCGCGCGGCACTGTCATCTACGTCCACGACTTCCTTCGCGACTTCGGCCCGGACACACTGCGGTACTTCATCTCGGTCGCGGGACCCGAGACCCAGGACACCGACTTCACCTGGGACGAATTCGTCCGCCGGACCAACTTCGAACTGGCCAACGAGTGGGGCAACCTCGTCAACCGCTCCATCTCGATGGCCCACAAGAACGTCGGTGCCATTCCTCGCCCCGACGCCCCCACGGCCGCAGACGAGGAGCTCAAGGAGCTCTCCCGCAAGGCGTTCGACACCGCCGGCGCCCACTTGCAGCGGTCACGGTTCAAAGCCGCGGCGAGCGAGGCCATGCGTGTCGTCACCGCCGCGAACCGGTACCTGTCGGACCAGGAGCCTTGGAAGCTCAAGGACGACCCCGCCCGGCGCGACAGCGTTCTGCACACCGCGCTGCAGGTCGTCTCGGACGCCAACACGCTGCTGACTCCCTTCCTGCCCCACTCGGCGCAGAAGGTGCACGAGGCACTCGGTGGCACGGGCGTCTGGGCGGCCCAGCCCGAGCTTCAGGAAGTCGAGGACCTCGACATCCCCGGCCGGATCAACCCCATCATCACCGGCGACTACAAGGCCGAGCAGGCACGCTGGAAGTCCGTGCCGATCGAGGTCGGCAAACCGCTGGAGAAGCCGACCCCGCTGTTCGCCAAACTGGACCCGGAACTCGGCGAGACCGGTCCCGAATGGGCCCCGATCTCGAAGTGATCAGCTGATGGGTGCGGAGAAGAAGGAACTGCCGCCGATCCCGGACAGATTGCCGGTATCGGTGGTGGACGCGCATACCCACCTCGACGCGTGCGGCGCGGTCACCGCGGCTGATGTGACAGCCATGGTCGACCGCGCCGAACGCGCCGGTGTTTCGCGGGTGATCACCGTCGCGGACGACCTCGCGGCCGCTCGCTGGGCCGCGCAAGCGTCCACTTGGGACCCGCGGGTCTGGGCCGCCGTCGCGATCCATCCCACGCGTACCAAGGATTTCGGCGAGCCCGAGAAATCTGAAGTGGAGAGTCTCGCCAAAGAGTCCAGAGTGGTCGCGGTCGGCGAGACCGGCCTCGACTACTACTGGGACTACTCGCCCCACGACGCCCAGCAGGACGCCTTCCGGTGGCATATCGATCTCGCCAAGCGGATCGGCAAACCGCTGATGATCCACGATCGGGACGCCCACGAGGACGTCCTCCGGATCCTCGAGGAAGAGGGAGCGCCCGAGGAGGTCGTCTTCCACTGTTTCTCCGGGGACGAACACATCGCGCGCCGGTGCGTCGACGCGGGATACGTGCTTTCGTTCGCCGGCACGGTCAGCTTCCGTAACGCCCGCGGCCTCCACGAGGCGGCACGGATCGTTCCGGCGGACCAGTACCTCGTCGAAACGGACGCTCCGTTCCTGACCCCGCATCCGTTCCGTGGGCGGCCGAACGAGCCCTACTGCGCCGCCTACACGGTCCGGCACCTCGCCTCGCTCAGGGGCGAGGCGGTACACGAGGTGGCCGAATCGGTGCGAACGACCGCTGAGCGGGTCTTCGGATTGCCGACAGTCACCACCGGTTGAACGGATTGCGACATTAGTGATCAGCAATGGTCCACTCTGATGAGTGACCAACGTCACGACACTCCAGGCGGTGTTTGCGCAACCCGGCGAGGTTCGTTACTGTCCCGTGATCGTGCCGGTCGGGACCCGCTCAAGCGGTTTCCGGCTGTTACGCCCACAGTCACGTCAGTGCACGTCGGGGAAGCGGAACCAGGAGCGGTACGGCCTGGAACCGTGACGATGGCGCTGGCTGGGGGTGTCGGACTTCTAGAGGTGTGCCGAAGCGCGCATCGAGACGAAGGACGTAGTGGAGTGGTTGTCGAGCTCCTCGACGTCTTGGGAAAGGGAACGACCCAGTGACTGGTAGCAGTAGGCAGGATGGCTCGCGCCTCGGCGCAGAGACGAACACCTTCGCTTCCTCCGGTTCGGTTGCCGTGCTCGACCGCGACACTCAGTACGGCGAGCTGGACTACTCCGACGATCCGCGCATCACGCACCAGGACGTCCTGGCCGCGCTCGGCCCCGACGCCGACACCCTGATGGCCGAGATCGACGTCGACGTCGACGAGCTGATCCGCCTCATCAGCGCCGAGACCACCATGCTCCCGCCGATCGTCATCCCGGACGAGCTGGCCGAAGACCGCACCGCGGGCGCGCCGATGAAGGCCGCGACCAAGGACGAGGTCATCTCGAGCGCGACCCGCGTCTGGAAGAAGCGTTTCCTCAAGGGAACCGTCATGGCGGTGCTGCTCACCCTCGGCGGTGGCGGCGCGGCCGCGATGGCGATGAACAAGAGCGTCACGGTCGACGTCGACGGCAAGCAGCAGACCGTCCACAGCTTCGGCGACACCGTCGGTGAGGTCCTCGAAGACGCCGGCCTCTCGGTCGGCGCGCACGACTCGCTCTCTCCCTCGCCTCAGGCCGAGGTGGGCGACGGCGGCGTCATCAAGCTGGAGCGTGGCCGCAAGCTGAACCTGATCGTCGACGGCGCACCGCAGCAGGAGTCCTGGGTCCGCGCGACCAACCTCGGCGACGCGCTGAACCAGCTCGGTCGTGCCGACCTCGCCAAGGCCGGCACTTGGACCTCGCTCCCGCAGAACGGCGAGCTGCCGCTCGAAGGTGCCACCGTCGAGGTCAAGACCCTCAAGAACGTCACCGTCTACGACGGCGCGAACGAACCGCGCAAGGTTCAGACCAACTCGGTCACCACCAAGGAATTCCTCGGTGAGCTCCGGATGACCCTCGGCCCGGACGACGAGGCCGTGGGCGGTCTCGACGTCAAGCTGGTCGACGGCGCCGAGGTCCACATCAGCCGGACCGGCGTCACCATGGTCAAGCAGGACGAGGAGATCGCGCCGCCGGAGCAGAAGGTCGACGACCCGAACCTCGAAAAGGGCAAGACCAAGGTCGAGGACCCGGGCACTCCCGGCCAGAAGACCGTGACCTACAAGGTCACCAAGCGCAACGGCAAAGAGGTCGGCCGCGAGAAGGTCTCGGAAGAGGTCCTCACCGAGGCCAAGCCCAAGATCGTCAAGGTCGGTACCAAGAAGCCCGCCGATCCGGTCATCGGAGACGCCGGCGCCTGGGACCGCATCGCGCAGTGCGAGTCGACCGGTAACTGGTCCGCCAACACCGGCAACGGCTACTACGGTGGCCTGCAGTTCAACAAGAGCACCTGGGACGCCTATGGCGGCGACCAGTACGCCGCGTACCCGCACCAGGCCAGCAAGGCCCAGCAGATCGCTGTCGCCGAGAAGGTCCGCGAGGACCGTGGCGGTTACGGCGCTTGGCCGCACTGTGGCAAGAAGGCCTGACGCCAGATCATCCTCCTTTCCTGAAGGTCACCGTGTGGGTTCGCCCGCAAGGTGGCCTTCAGGCCGTTAGGGGCTTCGGAGGATGAGCCGGGTTCCCGGCTCGCGGTCTCGAGAGTCTCGCCCACCAGCGCGCGGGCCGTATATGTGCCACGTTCCTGGACGGTTCTCGAACACCTCCACCGCCGTGAGGCGGGCTTTGGCGGCCCTGAGGCGGCGCCTGGGCGGGCTTAGGACGGTTTGCCGACTCCTCGGCGGGCTCGGCAGCCGAGGACTGCTCGGCGACCTGCTCCGAGCTCTTCCGGGGCAAAGGGATGTCCGGGCCGGTTTCCGCGAGCTCGACGATCTCTGAGAACGCGTCGCCGCGTCTTTCAGCCGGCGAACGGTCGTCGGCTTCTCCATCGGGGACCGGATAGGCCCGTGGTACCAGGAGCGCGTTCAGGCGGGCGCCTGTCTCGGCATCGAGGTCGCCGCGCATGTCCCAGCGGCCGGTTCGTTTCTGGCGCAACCAGAAGTCGCTCCGCCGCCTTTGCGGAGCGGGGTCGTCTTTGGGTCCTCCATCCGGGTCCAGTTGTGCGAGCAGCTCTGTGCCCGCCACCGTGACGTCGCGCGGTCTCGCGACGCGGGCGAGCTCGACCAAGCCCTCCTCGGCCTCGAGGCGTGCGCTCGCGGTGACGTGCTCGGGCAGCCTCTTCATGACCGTGACGATCCGGTCGATGCTGGCCTCGGCCAGCGCGCCGGTGGTGGCCGCAGTACCGGTCAGGGGCGCGACGGGGTCGATCGACGTGCCGTCGCGCGCCCGTCTCGAATTGAGCGCCAGCGCTCTGCCGGTCACTCTCTGAGCCTCTGCTCGAGGTACCCGGGCCACATGCTCGTAGAAGACGGCGATCGAGTTGTGTCCGTAGAGCTCACGGACCCCACGTGACTCGATCTCGGCCAGGATCTGGCCGACTTCGGCGACAAGACGTCGCCCTTCGCGTAGCCGCGTCTGCAACTCGTCGAGAAGCAGGTCGGCGTCACCTTCCGGCAGGTTGAGCGGGAAGGTCTTGGGAATGTTTGTACTGGTCATCCCTCGATTGTCGAGGCAGATTCGAACGAATGCACGGTATCGATCGGGTGGATGATCATCACGCTCCGGCGGTGCGAACCTGCGCCGATCACCCTTGAGTGGGATGCGTGTCGCTTCGGAAAGCCATACGGATGGTGGGGTCGGATCCGGCCGGGCCCTTGCCCTGGCGATGCATCCGGGCCCACTCCTCGCGGAGCACCCCGTAGACGACGGAATCGTGGACGCCGCCGGACCAGCGCCGTGCGCGCCGGAACCGGCCTTCTTCGACGAACCCGAGCCGTCGCCCGACGGCGATCATTCCCGGGTTACCCGAGAACGTGGCGAAGTCCAGGCGGAGCGCGTCGGTGCGGGAGAACAAGTAGGTCGTCCACATGCGCAAGGCCTCGGTGCCGAACCCGCCGCCCCAATACCGCTCGTCGTAGATGACCAGCCCCATCCGCCGCCAGTCGGTCTGCCTGCTTTCCCAGTACCAGCTGACCCGGCCGATCAGCCTTCCGTCGCTCAGATCGCACACGGCGAGGCTGGTGCGGGGATCGGGCGGATCGGACTTGATCGTGGTGAGTTCGCGCGCCGTGGATTCGGCGGCGGCTGTGGTCGGGGTGCCGAAGTAGGGCCCGTTCGTTTCGTGCCAAGGCCGCGCGGGATCGAGTAAGTCGAGGAGCGGCCCGAGGTCGGACGGGCGCCATTCGCGCAGCCGGACTTTTTCCCCATCGAGTGCGACGTCGTCCACCGGCCAATCGTGGCTTACCGGACCTGGTTACGATCGTCGGGTGACTGAACTGCTCGGTCCTGCGGAAATCAGGGCGCTGGCGGCCGAGCTGGACGTACGTCCGACCAAGAAGCTCGGTCAGAACTTCGTGCACGATCCCAACACGGTGCGCCGCATCGTCGACCTTTCGGGGATCGGCGAAGGGGACGTCGTCCTGGAGGTCGGGCCGGGCCTCGGCTCGCTGACACTCGGGCTGCTCGCGACCGGCGCCGAGGTCGTCGCGGTTGAAATCGACCCTGTCCTGGCGGGGCGGCTGCCGAGCACCGTGGCAGAACGAGGCGGGGGCGAAAGGCTGACGGTCGTCGGCGCGGACGCGTTGCGGATCACCGCGGACGATCTGCCCGCGCGGCCGACGGCGCTCGTCGCGAACCTGCCGTACAACGTCGCCGTTCCCGTCGTGCTCCACCTGCTCGCCGAACTGCCGTCGCTGACCAGCGGTCTCGTAATGGTCCAGACCGAGGTCGCGGACAGGATGGCGGCGGGTCCGGGAAGCCGGACTTACGGCGTTCCCAGCGTCAAGCTCGCCTGGTACGGGAAGACGCGCAAGGTCGCCGCGGTGCCCCGGGCGGTGTTCTGGCCCGTTCCGAACGTCGACTCCGCCTTGGTCGCGTTCGAACGGGGCGACGTGGTGTCGTCCGTGGATCGGGAACGGCTGTTCGCGGTCGTCGACGCCGCCTTCTCGCAACGGCGGAAGACCTTGCGTGCCGCGTTGGCGTCGTGGGCCGGTTCCGCCGAACGCGCGGGGGAACTGCTCGAAAAGGCGGGTATCGACCCCAAGACTCGCGGGGAGCAGCTGGACGTTCATCAGTTCGCCCGGATCGCCGCGGCCGCCGGCTGACCACGTGTCGCAGGTGTGACCGGAGCCGCGCGAACGGCGGCAGGCCAAGGCCGCGCACCTGCGTGATTCCTCCTCTCGATTCGGCGTGGGCGGACCTCGTCTTAGCAGGCAGCGCGCCTGTCGTGACGTAGATACGCCTACTGGCGTCTCATAATATGGACTTCCCATCCTGTATGATGGACGCGACCAGACGTGTGATCTGCGCCTACGCGCTTGCTTTCATCCAGTGGGATCGGTTTTACTCAATAAGCCATCCCGAGCGACTGAGAGACCTGGCTCGCCGAAGTCGCAGCAACCACCCTCCACAGGGCAGGTGCTACCGCCAGGACCGATGGAGGCTGTGCCTAATGAACAGGGTCACCCACCCGCTCCTGCTGACCAGGCGACGTGTCGTCGATGAAGGTCGCCGCACGGTAAGTGCGTGTCGACGCTCCACCGTTACTGCCTGAGTCCTTTCCCTTATCTCTGAATCCGTTCGTTTCCCGGACGGTTACTCGGTGACGGTTGGCGCGCTCGAAAGAAGCAGCGCCCCATGTGCATGGAGCCCTTCGTGATCACTGTCGAAAACCTGTCCAAGTCCTTTCCCCTCAACGGAAATCCCGTCGTCGCACTGCGCGATGTGAGCGTGGACATCCAAGCAGGCTCGCTGTTCGGGGTCGTCGGTCCGGCGGGCTCCGGCAAATCGACCCTCGCCCGGTGCATCGGTCTTCAGGAGCGTCCCGACCGCGGCGTCGTCCGTCTCGACGGCCTCAACACCGGGACACTCGACGGACGCCGGCTCCGCGAAATCCGGCGCCAGGTCGGAGTCGTGAGCACCAAGCCGGAATTGCTCGCCGAGCGCACCATCGCCGGCAACATCGCTTCGCCGCTCGAGCAGCTCGGCCTCGACGGGCCGCAGCGCCGCAACCGGGTCGGCAACCTGCTCGACCTGGTCGGGCTCACCCCCCGTGCGGGGCAGCGACCGGGCGACTTGTCCGCGGGGCAGCTGCGCCGCGTGGCCATCGCCAAGGCGCTGGCCGCCGGGCCGTCCGTGCTCCTGGCCGACGACCCGACCGCGGGCGTGCAGCCCGAGGAGTCCGGCGCGGTCCTGACCGTGCTCGACCGCGCGCGCGCCGAGCTCGGCGTCACCGTGCTGCTCACCACTCCCGACGCCGGCGTGGTCCGCCGTGTCTGCGACGACGTCGCGGTTCTGGAGGCCGGCGCGATCATCGAACGCGGAACCGTGCTCGACCTGGTCTCCGACCCGAACAGCCGGACCGCGCAGGCGCTGCTTCCCGCCATCGAAACCGGGCGGGCACAGGCCTCGAAGTACGACCGCGCGGTGGACGTCGTGCTCGTCGGCTTCGCCTCGGTCGGTGCGCTGCTGCCGGAGGCCGCCGGTCGCTTCGACGTCGAACTCGCCACCATCGGGGGCGGCCTGACCCGGATCGGCGACACGCCGGTCGGCCGGTTCCGCCTCGGGGTGCGTGGTGAGCGCGCGGACGCCGCGCTCGCCTGGATCGCCGAACGTGGCGGCCACGTGACCCACCCGGTCCGCGGGCCGCAGGGTGTCGCCGCCTGATTTCTCCGCGAACGGGCCGCTCAGGACGAATTTCGTCCGGGCGGCCCGTTCGCGTCCGACCCGTCCGTTCTCTTTCTCCTGGTGACAGCGCAAGTGGAGCGGCCACGTAGGCTTGACGCGTGCTCGCCGTCGTACCGCCCCCAGTGACCGTCAGGGTTCCCGCCAAGGTCAACCTGCACCTGTCGGTCGGTGACGTACGCCCGGACGGTTACCACGAGCTGGTGACCGTGTTCCAGGCGCTTTCCCTGACCGACGAGGTGACCGTCGCGGTCACCGAGGACCCCGGTGTCGAGGTCTACGGCGAAGGTGAAGGTTCCGTACCGACAGGAGCCAACAACCTCGCCTGGAAGGCGGCGCAGGCGTTGGCGGCCCACGTCGGCAAGGCGGACGGCGAGTCCAAGGTCAGAGTCGTGTTGCGCAAAGGCATCCCGGTCGCGGGCGGGATGGCCGGTGGCAGTGCCGACGCGGCCGCGACGCTGGTGGGGCTCGCGTCGCTTTGGAAGCTCGACATCTCCCGGGACGAACTGGCGGGTATCGCCGCGAAGCTCGGTAGCGATGTACCTTTCGCGCTCTACGGCGGGACAGCGCTGGGCACCGGCCGAGGCGAGCAGCTGGTGCCTGTCTTGTCGAGGCACACCTTCCACTGGGTCCTGGCCTTCGACCAGCGTGGGCTTTCGACTCCACGGGTGTTCGGCGAGCTGGACAAGTTGCGTGAAGAGGGCAGCCCGCCGCGAATCGGCTCGCACACTCCGGTGGTGGAGGCGCTGGCATCCGGCGACCCGCGGCAGCTGGCGCTGCTTCTTGGCAATGACCTGCAGGCGGCCGCTGTCTCGTTGCGTCCGGGGCTGCGTCGCACATTGAGGGCGGGAGTCAACGCGGGGGCGCTCGCCGGCACCGTGTCCGGATCCGGGCCGACCTGCGCGTTCCTGTGCGCGGACGCCCAGTCGGCCGTCGAGGTGGCCGCGGAGCTGTCCGGCGCGGGTGTCTGTCGCACGGTGCGCGTCGCGCACGGGCCGGTCCCCGGAGCCCGGCTGGTCGGCGGAGACGACGCGCCGCGGCCGTCGCCGCCTCGGGTGCACGCATGAGGGTGTCCGAAATGGACACCGACTAATTCGTTGTGGTGCGAGCTTTTTGGAAAGGATCGGCTGAGGCATGGCCAACTTGGTCAACCTGGAGTCGGTGAGCAAGTCCTTCGGGGTGCGCCCGCTGCTCGACGGTGTTTCGCTCGGTGTGGCGGAGGGGCAGCGTATCGGTGTCGTCGGTCTCAACGGGGGCGGGAAGACGACGCTGCTGGAGGTCCTCGCGGGGATCAGCGAGCCGGACGCGGGACGTGTCAGTCAAGTCCGGGGCCTGCGGATGGCGGTGGTCACCCAGCGGACCGAACTTCCCGACGGCAGCACGGTCGGAGACGTCGTGCTGGAGCGCTACGGCGCGGAGCACGAGTGGGCCGCTGACGCGCGTGTCCGGTCCATTATGGATGGTTTGGGCATCACCGCTCTCGGTATCGAGAAGGCGACGGCGAACCTGTCAGGTGGCGAACGGCGCCGTGTCGCGTTGGCGGCCGCCCTCACCGGTGAACTGGACCTCGTCGTCCTCGACGAGCCCACCAACCACCTCGACGTGGAAGGTGTGCGCTGGCTCGCGGATCACCTGCTCAACCGCAAGATCGCGGTCGTGGTCGTCACCCACGACCGGTGGTTCCTCGACACGGTCGCGAGTGTGACCTGGGAGGTCGCCAACGGTCGCGTCGAGCAGTACGAAGGCGGATACGCGGACTGGATCTTCGCGCGGGCCGAGCGGGCGAGGCTTGCGGCGACGGCCGAGGAAAAGCGGCAGAACCTGGCACGTAAAGAGCTCGCATGGCTGCGTCGCGGTCCGCAGGCCAGGACGTCGAAGCCGCGATACCGCGTCGAGGCGGCGGAGGCGTTGATCTCCGACGTGCCGGAGCCGCGTGATTCGGTCGAGCTGCAGGCGTTCGCCCGCCGTCGGCTGGGGAAGACCGTGCTGGAGATCGAGGACGCCACGTTGACCGTCGGCGACCGCACTCTGCTCGATCACGTCACCTGGCGGATCGGGCCCGGCGATCGGATCGGCCTGGTCGGCGTCAACGGGTCCGGCAAGACGACGCTCCTCAAGCTGCTCGGCGGCGACAGGGAACCCGAGACGGGACGACGGATCCAGGGCAAGACGGTCAGCCTCGCGCATCTGCGCCAGGAGCTCGATGACCTGCCGGGCGATCTGCGCGTGCTGCAGGCGATCGAAGAGGTCTCCGGCCGGGTCGTGTTCGGCAAGCAGGAGCTGACCGCTTCCCAGCTGGCCGAAAAGCTGGGTTTCCCCGCCGCGAGGCAGTGGACGCCGGTCGAGGACCTTTCCGGTGGTGAACGGCGCCGTCTGCAGCTGTGCCGGCTCCTGATGGCCGAGCCCAACGTGCTGCTGCTCGACGAACCGACGAACGATCTCGACATCGACACCTTGCAGCAGCTCGAAGATCTGCTGGATTCCTGGCCGGGCAGCCTCGTCGTCGTTTCGCACGACCGATACCTGGTGGAACGCGTCTGCGACACGATCGTGGCCTTGTTCGGGGACGGGCAAGTGACCCACCTGCCGGGCGGGATCGAGGAGTACCTCGACCGGCGCGCCAAGAAACTCGAGAAGGCCGGCGGAGACCGAAAGAGCGGCAACGCGCAGGCCTCCGCGCCCAGGAAGAACGCCGCGGAACAGCGGGCGGCCCAGAAGGAGCTGTCCCGCCTCGAGCGCAAGCTCGACCAGCTGCACGCGAAGGAAGAGAAGCTGCATGCGGCGCTGCTCGCCGCGGCGACCGATCCGACGAAACTCATCGAGCTGAACACCGAATTGAAAGCCGTCGAAACGGAGAAGGAGGAGGTCGAGGCCCAGTGGCTCGAGACCTCCGAAGCGATCGAATGAGTTCGCTCGACGGCGAGCGGGCCGTTCAGCGCGGACAGTAGTGTGACGCGCATGAGTCGGTTCGTGGACACGCTCGTCGCCACCGCGGCGGGGCGAGGTCAGCAGCGGGGAATGGTCACCGGGGAGCCCAAGGAGCCGGTTCGGCGTACGTGGGCCGAGATTCACGAGCAGGCCAAGCGGGTCGCCGGGGGTCTGGTGGCGGCTGGGCTGGAACCCGGCAAAGCGGTCGCGGTACTGGCGGCGGCGCCGTCGCTGATCGCGCCGACGGTTCAGGCGGTCTGGCTCGCCGGCGGCAGCGTGACGATGCTGCACCAGCCGACGCAGCGCACAGACCTCGCCGAATGGGCCGAGGACACCGTTCGCGTGCTGCGGATGATCGGGTCCGGCCTGGTTTTGCTCGGTGAGCCGTTCGATCAGCTGGCGCCGGTGCTCACGGAGCACGGCATCGCCTTCCAGGTCATCGCCGAGCTGCTCGAGGCCGAACCGCTGCCGGAGCCCGTGCCGACAGCCGAATCGGACACGGCGCTCCTGCAGCTGACCAGCGGGTCGACGGCCGACCCGAAGGCCGTTCAGATCACCTACGGGAACCTGTATTCGAACGTCAAGGCGATGGTCGACCGGGCAGAGTTCGATTTCGACGTCGACGTGATGGTCTCGTGGCTGCCCACCTTCCACGACATGGGGATGGTCGGGTTCCTGACGGTGCCGATGACGTTCGGCGTCGAGCTCGTCAAGATCACGCCGCTGGAGTTCCTGTCGGGACCGTTGATCTGGCCGCAGCTGATCAGCAAGTACAACGGCACGACCACGGCCGCGCCGAACTTCGCGTACGCGATCGTGGGCAGGCGGATGGCCCGTGTCGAGGACGACGACGCGTACGACCTCTCGAAGCTCCGGATCGCGCTGAACGGCGCCGAGCCGATCGACGAAACAGCCGTGAAGACGTTCGTCGAGGCTGGGGCACGCTTCAAGATGCCCGCCGAATGCGTGTTCCCCGCGTACGGCATGGCGGAGGCGACTCTCGCGGTTTCGTTCGCGCCGTTGTTCACCGGCTTGACGCTGGACGTGGTCGAGGCCGACGCGCTCGAGGCGGACAACCGCGCGGTGCCGGTCCCCGAGGGTGACCCGCGCCGGGGGACCGACGAAGTCCGGTCGTTCGCGGTGCTCGGGCCGCCGCTCGACGGGCTCGAGGCCGAGATCGTCGACGACAAGGGAACGGTGCTCGGAGAACGCGAGGTCGGGGAGATCCGCCTGCGCGGCGAGGCCGTGACACCGGGGTACCTGACCATGGAAGGGCCGCTCGCGACGCAGGACGAGGACGGCTGGCTGCTCACCGGTGACCTCGGCTACCTGGTCGATGGCATGATCGTCATCTGCGGCCGTCGCAAGGACGTCATCATCATGGGCGGCCGGAACCTGTACCCGACCGATATCGAACGCGCGGCGACCTCGGTCGAGGGGGTCCGAGCGGGGAACGCCGTGGCCGTGCGGCTCGACGCCGGCAGCCGCCGTGAACGGTTCGCCGTCGTGGTCGAATCGAAACTCGCCGGGGATCCGGAAGCGGAGAAGGCGCTGGCGAAGGAGGTCGCGGCCAAGGTGCGCGGCGCCGTCGACATGCGGCCCTTCGCGGTCGTGGTGCTCCCGGCGGGAAGCCTGCCCAAGACGCCCTCGGGCAAGGTGAAGCGGGCCGCGACCGCCGTCCAGTTCGCGGACAAGATCGCCAAGAACGCGGCGACCAGCTGACACGAATGGGCCGGGTCCGCGAAGATCGCGGACCCGGCCCCTTCGCTGCACCTCCCGGTGGTCAGCGGCGTCGCCAAGGTGGCTTGCGGGTATGGGTGTGCTCCAAGGCAGGCGCTATGTAGTAGCCGGCGGAATGGAACAGCCCGGCCAGTGTTCCCTCGACGTCTCGCAGGAACGCGTCGACGGCTGCCGGGTCGTAGCCTCGTTTCGACAGCGGGGCTTTGGCGAAAGCCACGTTGTGGACGTCTGAAACCGACAGGTCGTCATCGCCGTCGAGGGTCGCCGCGACCCGTTCGAGGAAGGCGTCGACCGCGGGTTCGTGATAGCCGCGGGCGCCGATCGGCGCCCGGTCGAACTGCCGGGTTCTGGCCTCGAAGGCGGTGACGGGCACTAGCGCTCCCGCAGGAACTCGACGGGGCCGCGGTCCGGGACGGCGCGTTCGGCGGTCGCTTCGTCCTCTTCGCGGGCGCCGGGCACACCGAGCGCGTGCTGGCCGGTCCGGTGGGCGAGCTGTGCTTCGACCTTGTCGAGGAAATCGTCGACTTCGCGTTCGTCGTAGCCGCGCTTACCGATCAACGGACGCGAGAACATGACGTGGTGGACCTCGGCGGCCGTCAGGTCGTCCCGGTCCGAGATCGTGTCGGCGATCCGTTCCAGGAACGCGTCGACCTCGTGTTTGGCATATCCGCGTCGCCCGATCGGGGCGTTCGGGAAAGTGGCGCCGGTGATGTCTTCGGCCGTAAACGACATGAAACTCTCTCCGGTTTCGGTGGGGAATGCGATCTCCGCATTCCGTCCTAACGGGTTTGAGAGTTCCCCGGAAGAGCTCGCGCTACTCCACGACTCGATCAGGGCGTGGTGAAACGCCTTCGAGTGACGAGCTGTAACGCACTGCCATGTGAGCGGGTTCACCCAGCGTGGAAGGTATTCTGGGCCGCGGCGAGACCGGTGCTGATGAGCGCTTCAACGGCGTCGGCGCAACGATCGATCTCGAAAGCGAGTTCTTTGCGTTCGACCGTCGAGAAGTCTTTCAGCACGAAATCCGCCGGATCCTGCCGCCCCGGAGGGCGGCCGACACCGAACCGGACCCGGTAGTAGTCCTTCGTGCCCAGCGATTTGGTGATCGAGCGGAGACCGTTGTGGCCGTTGTCGCCGCCGCCCAGTTTCATCTTGAGCGCGCCGAAGTCGACGTCCAGCTCGTCGTGGACGACCACGACACCGGCCGGGGGGATCTTGTAGAACCGGGCCGCGCCCACGACGGGGCCGCCCGAGAGATTCATGTACGAGCGCGGCTTCGCCAGGACCACTCGCTGCCCGGCGAGCCTGCCTTCAAGGACCTCGGCACCGCTCTTGTGGGTCTTGAACTTGCCGCCGACGCGGCCGGCGAGTTCGTCGAGCACCATGAAGCCGACATTGTGCCTGTTGCCCGCGTATTGGGGGCCGGGATTGCCGAGGCCGACGAGCAGGATCTGCTCGCCGGCCCCGGGAAGTACTGCTTCGGTCACATCGGTGACTTTATTCGGCGTCCTCGGCGGTGGTCTCCGCAGCCTCGGCCTCGTCGCCCTCGAGCGAGGACTCGGACGGCGCCTCGTTGACGGCGACGACCAGCGCCTCGGGGTCGGTGACCAGGGTGGCGCCCTGCGGCAGGGTGACCTGCGAGGCGAGGATCTGGGTGCCGGCTTCGACGCCCTCGACCGAGAGCTCGACCTGCTCGGGGATGTGCAGCGCCTCGACCTCGATCTGGATGGTGTCGAGGTCGGTGGTGACCAGGGTGCCCGGGCCCGGGGTGCCGGTGACGACGACGGGGACGTCGACGGTGACCTTCTCGCCGCGGATGACGACCAGCAGGTCGACGTGCTCGATGTAGTTCTTCAGCGGGTGGACGACGATGGTCTTCGTCAGCGCCAGCTCGCTCTTGCCCTCGAGGTCGAGGGTGATGACGGCGTTGCTGCCGTTCTCACGCACGACGCGGGCGAACTCGATGGCGGGCAGGGCGTAGTGGCGCGGTTCCGAGCCGTGCCCGTACAGCACCGCGGGGATCTTGCCGGCGCGACGCGTGCGGCGCGCGGCACCCTTGCCGAATTCGGTGCGGGGCTCGACGGACAGGCGTACCTCGGACACGGTGTAGCACTCCTTCAATTCACCAACATGTTCAGCGAAAGCATGCTGAGGTGGGGATGGTTCGGGGCGGTTCTGGTGTTCGGCGGCGAATTCCACAGGCGTGCTCGACCGCGTGTGGCCACTCAAGCCGCCGCGTCGATCACGTCGGGCACCAGGTGCTCACGGAACCCGCCTCGCCGAGACCGGGAAAGTGTAGACCAACCGGTCGTGCGGGGGTCTCGGCGGGTGGCTCGTACAGGTGACAAGTCGGTGACAGCTGCTTCGCGAACCCGCGGATGCGGTGGTGCGCGACCCCTTTTCTAAGGTGTGATCTGCTCGCACGCGAGACTAAGGGGACGGGATGCCGGCACGACGGTCGAAGATCGGCGCGATCGCCGCCCTGTGCTGCCTCGTGGCCGGTTGCGACGTCGCGATCGACGGAGCGGCCGGGATCCCGTCCGCCGAGCAGCAGCGGGTGGATCGGCGCGCGGAGCAACGCGGCGCTGTCGAGAGCGCGCTGAAGGCGCTGGAGCAGGCTCCGGCCGTCGTGTACAAATCGACGATCAAGGACGCGTCGGGTCAGCCCGCGGAATTACAGTTCCGGATCACCCGGAACGGGAGCGCGCACGGCGCGCTGCCGGTCGACGGCCAGACCATCCAGGTCATCTCCGCCGACAAGCAGCTGTACATCTCGGCGACGCCGGAGTACTGGAAGGCGCACGGGCTCGGCGACAGCGACCAGTACGGCACCAACTGGGTCCGTACGGACAGCTCGGATCTGCCGGTGAACGCCGTCGAGGTGCTCAGCCCGCGCAAGGCCGCGTCGACGCTCAGGACCGCGGTGTCCGGGATGAACCCGTTGACCGATCCGGTCCGTTCGAAGTTGCCCGACGGGACCGGGGTCTACGACGTCGGGAGCGGGCTCGGAGCACTGCGGGTGACCACCTCGGCGCCGCACCGTGTCGTCAGTTTCGCGCCTTCCCTCGTCGCCGCGGCGGGCGGCAAGACGCTCGGCGCCGAGATGCGGGTCGAGCCGCTCGCCGGGGATGCGCTCAAGAAACTCCAGACCGATCTGGACGGCGCGATCGGCGGGATCGGGCAGCCGTTCGACGCGCTCACCCAGGTCAGGGTCAGCGTCGTCAACGACAAGCTGGACTGCACGGACTTCGTCGGGACCTGCCGGGCGACCATCGACGTCGCCAACTCCGTCATCGGCGGCGTGAGCGGGACGCCTGTGCACCTGAAGCTGACCGTCGACTTCACCGCGCAGTCCCTCGGCGCGCAGAGCTGCACGGCGGACGCCGACGCGGCGCCGGACACCACGACGAGCATGAGCTGCGAGGTCAAGTTCAAACTGCCGAATCGGAACGCCAGCTATCAGGTGCAGGCGAAGCCGTCGGCCAAAGGTGAGGTCCGGGCTCCGGTCGACGTCAACGGTGTTCGCGAAAAGCTCAAGTCCGAGTTCGCCACGCTGGGCGGCTGACCTGCACGCTCACCTCGGGGTGCGTTGCATACGTTGAAGTAGCCGAACTCGCGTTCTTAGCATCGGCGTGGTCGCCGATGAAAAGGGAGAAACGCGATGGCGAAGTTGGTTGTGTTCGGAGGAACCGGGTACGCGGGCGGGAAGATCGCCGCGGAGGCCCGCGGCCGCGGTCACGACGTCTTGGTGGTGTCCAGGAACGCCGAAGGCGAGGGGACCAGGGCGGGCTCGCTCTACGACGAGGCCTTCTTGGCCGATGTCGCCAAGGGCGCCGATGTCCTGGTCATCGCGGTTCACGGGCAGAGTGGTCTGCTCGACGCGGTGCCTTCGATCGCTCAGGTCGCGAAGGACAACGGCGCGCGGATCGGCGTGGTCGGCGGGGCGGGCAGCCTGCACGTGGCCGAGGGCGGGCCGCGACTGATCGACACCCCCGAGTTCCCGGACGAGTACAAGGGTGAAGCGGGTGCGCACGCCGAGGTTCTCGAAGCGTTCCGGAAGCTTCCTGAGGATGTCGACTGGTTCTACGTCAGCCCGGCCGCGGAGTTCGGCGCGTGGGCCGAGGGCGAGCGGACCGGCGAGTTCCGGCTCGGCGGCGACGTGCTCCTGACCGACGAGAACGGCGGTTCGAAGATCGGCGGCGCCGACTACGCGATCGCGTTCGTCGATGAGATCGACAAGCCGGAACACCGCCGTCAGCGTTTCTGCGTCGCTTACTGACCGGACAGTTCCCGCACGACCGGCGCGAACGTTTCCAGCATCGGTTCGAACACCGTGATGTAGGAGAAGCCGTACCGTTCGCGACGCTCCTGGAGCTGCCGGACCATCTCGTCGGTGGTCCCGAACAGCAATTGGGGCGTTTCGAGCAGGGCGTCGACGTCGAGGCCGTCCTGGTCCTTGACTTCTTCACGCCAGGCCTCGGCGGCCGCGCGCCGGTCGTCCGCGACGACGACCCGCTGGACGAGTATGTTCAGTTCGGGATCGCGGCCGTTCGCGTGTGAACGGAAGAAGGCGACGCGTTCGTCCATGCGCTCGGCGTCGTCGAGCCGGAACGTGCCCGGCGGTTTCCCTGGTGCTTGACGAAGGCCCGCGAAGCCGGCGATGTCGGCTTCGCGGGCGGCGAGGGAGAGCACGCCGTCGCTGTTGCCCGCGATGAGCAGCGGGGGAGGCGTGATTCCTTCGGCGGCGAAGTGTTCACGCAGGTGGTCAAGGCTCTTGGCGAGGTACTCGATACGTTCCTTGGCCGGGGTCCACGGCAGGCCTGCTTCGTCGAATTCCGATTTCATGTGGCCGGAGCCGAGCCCGAGGTCCAGCCGGTCGCCCGTCATCTTCACCGTGGTGACGACTTCGCGTGCGAAGAGCGCGGCGTTGTAGAAGGCCATATTGGAAACAAGAGTGCCGACGCGGGGCCGCTGGGTCACCGCGGCGGCCATGGTCAGCGCCGGGAAAGGCGCGTTCCGTCCTGGGCCGAGATGATCGGGCACGGAGATGACGTCGTATCCGAGGGCCTCGACGCGGCGGCACTTCGCGACCCAGTCTTCATGATTCTCGGCGCCCCAAAGGTTCACGCCGAACTTGAATTTCCCCATGTACGGAACCTAGCCACGCAGGGCGGCCGGGTGCGCGTCGTTTCGCGAGGAGCCGAAAACGAGCAAGGGACCTTTGCTGTCACTCTCCGAAAGAGAGCGATAGCAAAGGTCCCTTGCTTCGCCTGGATCAGGCGTTGCCGTCGAAGAGGGACGTGACCGACCCGTCCTCGAAGACCTGCTGGATCGCCTGCGCCAGCAGCGGCGCGATGGACAGCACGGTCAGCCCGGGGAACCGCTTCTCCTCCGGGATCGGCAGCGTGTTGGTGATGATGACCTCGCGCGCCTTGCAGTTCGACAGCCGCTCGGTGGCGGGGTCGGACAGGATGCCGTGGGTCGAGGCGATGACGACGTCGGACGCGCCTTCGTCGAGCAGGGCCTCGGTGGCCTTCACGATCGTGCCGCCGGTGTCGATCATGTCGTCGATCAGCACGCACAGCTGACCGCGGACCTTGCCGACGACGCGGTTGGCGACGGCCTGGTTCGGCTTGTCGGGGTCGCGGGTCTTGTGGATGAAGGCGATCGGCCGGTCACCCAGCTGCGCCGCCCACTTCTCGGCGAGCCGCACGCGGCCGGAGTCCGGCGAGACGACGGTGATGTTCTCGCCGTGGTAGGTCTTGTTGATGTGCGCGGCCAGCACGTTCTGCGCGAGCAGGTGGTCGACGGGGCCGTCGAAGAAGCCCTGGATCTGCGCGGTGTGCAGGTCGACCGTCATGATCCGGTCGGCGCCCGCGGTCTTGAACAGGTCCGCGATCAGGCGCGCGGAGATCGGTTCGCGGCCCTTGTGCTTCTTGTCCTGCCGCGCGTACGGGTAGAACGGCATGATCACGGTGATCCGCTTGGCGCTCGCGCGCTTGAGGGCGTCCACCATGATCAGCTGCTCCATCACCCATTCGTTGATGGGAGCGGGGTGGCTCTGGATCACGAAAGCGTCGGTCCCGCGCACCGATTCGTTGAACCGGACGAAGATCTCCCCGTTGGCGAAGTTGTGCGCGGTCTGTGGAACGACCGACACGTTGAGGTGCTTGGCGACCTCTTCCGCGAGTTCCGGGTGGGCGCGCCCGGAGAAGAGCATCAGGTTCTTCTTCGGTGTTCCGGACTTCGAGCTCATGCTGGCGACTCCCCGTCGTTTCCCTTGTTTGAATCGGACACGGCGGTGGTGTCCTGCTTCGCGGCGGAAGCTGCTCCCGCCGCGGGTGTGCCCGGCCTGCGCCGGGACACCCAGTCTTCGATGTTGCGCTGCGGCCCGGTGGACACGGCGAGCGCGCCCGGGGGCACGTCTTGCCTGATCACGGTGCCTGCCCCACTGTAGGCGCCATCGCCGATGGTCACCGGGGCGACGAACGTGTTGTCCGCGCCGAGCCGCACATGGGAGCCGATCGTGGTGTGGTGCTTGTTCACGCCGTCGTAGTTGACGAAGACGCTGGAGCACCCGATGTTGCTGTTCTCGCCGATGGTCGCGTCGCCGACGTAGGTCAGGTGCGGGACCTTCGTGCCGGCGCCGATGTCGGCGTTCTTCGTCTCGACGAAAGCGCCGAGTTTGCCCTTGGTCCCCAGCTTGGAGCCGGGACGCAGGTAGGTGAACGGGCCGACCTTCACGCCGTCGCCCAGTTCCGAATCGGAACCGTGCGTCCGCACCACCGACGCGCCCGCGCCGACGGAGACGTTCTCCAGGGTGCTGTCCGGGCCGATCTGCGCGCCCTCGCCGACCGACGTCGAACCCTTCAGCTGCACGCCGGGCTCGATGACGACGTCGCGCGACAGGGTCACGCCCGCGTCGATCCAGGTGCTCGCGGGGTCGACGACGGTGACGCCCGCCCGCTGCCAGCCACGGACGATCCGGCGGTTCAGTTCGGCGCCGAGGACGGAGAGCTGAACGCGGTCGTTGACGCCTTCGGTCACCCACGGGTCGTCGATGACCAGCGCGCCGACGCCCTTGCCGTCGCCGCGGGCGATGCCGAGGACGTCGGTGAGGTAGAGCTCGCCCTGCGCGTTGTCCGTCGAAAGCCGCGAGAGCCCGTCGACGAGGACCGAAGCGTCGAAGGCGTAGACGCCGGAGTTGATTTCGGCGATTTCGTGCTGTTCGGGGGTGGCGTCCTTCTGCTCGACGATCGAGGTGACGACGTTGTTTTCGTCGCGGATGATCCGGCCGTAACCGGTCGGGTTCTCGACGACCGCGGTCAGCACGGTGACCGCGTTACCGGTGGAGGTGTGCTCGGCGACCAGGGAAGCGAGCGTTTCGGTGTCGAGCAGCGGGACGTCGCCGTAGCTGACGACGACGGTGCCGGTCAGCCCGGCGGGCAGCGCGGAGAGCGCGCACGAGACGGCGTGCCCGGTGCCCTTCTGCTCTTCCTGGACGGCCGTGACGACCTGGCGGCCGAGTGCCTCGCCGACCTTTTCCAGCCGGGCGCCGACCGAGTCGCGACCGTGGCCGACGACCACGACCAGGTGCTCCGGGTTCAGTCCCGCGGCGGCCCGCACCGCGTGCTCGACCAACGGACGGCCGGCGATCGGGTGCAGCACCTTCGGGGTGGACGAACGCATGCGGGTGCCCTCACCCGCGGCGAGGATCAACGTGCTCAGCGGGCCGGTCACGGCTCTCCCAACATTTCACCAACGGTGGTTGTCGGGCATTGATCCTACGTGGGCTGCTCGGAGTCCCACGCGGGGTCGGTCGGAGCATCCTCACCGGGCCATCCGGTCGCCGGGTCGATGGCCATCGAGTTCACCGACGAAACCTGGTTCCCGCCGCCGCGTTTCGCCTGGTACATGGCCGCGTCGGCGCGGGCGAGGACCTGCTCGGCCCGTTCCTGCGGGCGAAGCGAGACGAGGCCGACGGAGAGGGTGACGCCGTGCGAAAGATGGTGCGGCAGAGATGCGACGGCATTCACAGAACGCCCCAGCGCCTGCTTCGCCGCGGAGGCCGGAGCCCCAGGTAGAAGCACGATGAACTCGTCTCCGCCGTAGCGGGCGACCACGTCGTCTCCGCGCAGGGCGTCGCGCAGCGTGCTCGCGATGACACGGAGCACGTTGTCGCCCTCGGCGTGCGACTGCTTGTCGTTGACGTCCTTGAAACCGTCGAGGTCGACCAGCGCGACCGCGAGCGGCTGGGCGTCGGCGGACGACGCCAGCGAACGCAGCTTTTCGTCGAGCGCGCGCCGGTTCGGCAACCCGGTGAGCGGGTCCTGGAGGGCCTGCTGGGTGATCGCGCCGTGCTCGGCGGACAGGCGTTCGTGCTCCCGGCGCGCGTTGAGCGTGGCGATCTGCGATTCCCGCAGCGACCACATCTCCGTTTCCAGGATGGTCGCGTAGTCGATCAGCGACTGGCTCGCCCCCGACGCGTAGTCCGGGGTGGTGTCGAGCCTGGCGAGCTCGCGGGCGAGGTTCAACCGCATCGACGGCAGCGAGCCGTCCTCGTTGTCCTCGCGGACCTCTTTGAGCACCTGCAGGGCGTCCTCGCGTCGGCCGTCGTTGTCCAGGCAGCGGGCCAGCGCGATGGCGATGATCTCGCGTTCGTGCGGGAACACCAGTTCCGGATGCAGCAGCGAGTTCAGGCGTTCGATATGCGACGAATCGGGCGACGCCAGTGCGGCGGCCGCGGCGAGCACGCCGACCTGGTCGATCGCGGGCACCCCGGCCTTGCGCGGGAAGAGCGACTCGGTGAACGGGCCTTCGGCGGCCTGGGCCATCGACGCCGCGGTGCGGAACTTGTCCGCGCCCTCGTCGTAGCGCTCGATGCGTTCGAGCCGCAGACCCCAGCCCAGCAGCATCTTGACCCGGTTGATCAGCTGGAGCGCGATCTCATGCGGGCTCGCGCTGTCGCGGATCGCCTGCGCGGCGCGGGCGATGGCCTCCTCGGCCGCCTCGTAGACGCCCAGCTGGTTCAGCACCAGCCAGCAGTCGACCAGGGTCGTGGACAGCATCCGGTCCCAGTTGCGCCTGCCGACCTGGCGGTCCGGGACCGCGGAGTCGTCGAGGATGGCCAGCGCCCTGGCGATCTCGGTGAGGGCGGCGTCCTCCTGTTTGGCGATCACAAGACGGCGGCCGCGCATGGCGTGCGCGTCGGCCCGCATCAGCGCGAGCCCGTGCCGTCTGGTGTGCGCGAGCATCTCGTCGAGCCGGGGCTCGGCTTCGGCGGCGAGACCGCGAGTGACGAGCCTGGCCATCGCCGAGTAGCGCAGCAGCTGGGCGACCAGCAACGGTTCGCCGCGGCGCTGCGTCTCGTCGAGGAGTTCGTCGAGGCTGGTGACGATGTCCAGCTGTTCGGCGTAGCTGACCCGCTGGATGGCCGCTCCGAGTTCGCGCGCGCGACCGTAGAGCCAGGCATCGGACATCTCCGCAAGCGCCGGCCGCCTGCCACTGGTCGTCGCGTCCTCGGTCAGCCGCACACACCCCCACCGTTGAAAACGCCGCTGGTCATCTGTTCGTCTGCTCCGCCGCCAGGATTCGAACCTGAACTGTCAGAACCAAAATCTGAAGTGCTGCCGATTACACTACGGCGGATCGATCCTGGTCAGGATAGCCATGCCGGGGACCTCCGCGTGCGCCCGGGGGTTGTCTCACTGTCGCGGGCACTCCACAGGGGCCGAAACCTCCTGTACCGTAACTTACGGCATCGTAGGTAAGGTCACCCTTAGGGAAACCCTCGGGGTTGCGCATAGAAAAGAAGTGACTGCATGACGGCTACCCTGGACCGTTCCCAGAAGCCCGCGAAGGGCCCCAAGCCGGTAATCGAAGGACATCGATCGAGCGGCGTGCAGCTCTCGGTCTACCTCGGGGTCATCTTCCCGCTCGCCGCGTTGCTCGCGGCCGTCCCGTTCGCCTGGGGCTGGGGACTGACCTGGGTCGACGTCGGCTTGTTCGTGGTCTTCTACGCGATCAGCGGGCTCGGTATCACCGTTTCGTACCACCGCTACTTCACGCACGGCTCGTTCAAGGCCAAGCCGTGGCTGCGCGTCGCGATGGCGATCGCCGGCAGCATGGCCGTCCAGGGCCCCGTGATCACCTGGGTCGCCGACCACCGGCGCCACCACGCCTTCTCCGACCGCGACGGCGACCCGCATTCGCCGTGGCTGTTCGGGACGACACCCGTCGCCATCGCCAAGGGGTTCTGGCACGCGCACATGGGCTGGCTGTTCGACCGCGACCAGACCAACGCGGAGCGGTTCGCACCCGACCTGGTGAAGGATCCGGCCATCAAGAAGGTCGACGACCTGTTCTGGCTGTGGAGCCTGCTCACCCTGGTGCTGCCCGCGATCCTCGGTGGACTGATCACCTGGTCGTTCTGGGGCGCGGTGACCGCGTTCTTCTGGGCCGGGCTGGTGCGCGTCTGCGTGCTGCACCACGTGACCTGGTCGGTCAACTCGGTCTGCCACATGATCGGCGAGCGCCCGTTCGCGGCCCGCGACAAATCGGCCAACTTCTGGCCGCTGGCGATCTTCTCCTTCGGCGAGTCGTGGCACAACCTGCACCACGCCGACCCGACTTCGGCGCGGCACGGTGTGCAGCGCGGTCAGATCGACATTTCCGCGCGGCTCATCTGGATCTTCGAGAAGTTCGGCTGGGCCTACGACGTGCGCTGGCCGACCCCGCAGCGCCTCGCGCGCATCGCCACTGAAAGCAAATAGCGAGGTCGCGTTAGTCTTCTGCGATGGCGGGGAGAAGGCGGACCAAACGTGAAGCGGTCACCGGGGCGCGTCCTGTCGCTCCGGTGGCCCGGGTGCGGATGACGGGGACCGAGCGCAGGCAGCAGCTGCTCAACGTCGCCAGGGCCCTGTTCGCGGAGAAGGGTTTCGAAGGCACGTCCATCGAGGAGATCGCGCATCGCGCGAACGTCTCCAAACCGGTGGTGTACGAGCATTTCGGCGGCAAGGAAGGCATCTACGCCGTCGTCGTCGACCGCGAGACGCAGCTGCTGCTCGACCGGATGGTGTCCACCCTCCACGGTGGACACCCGCGGGTGATGCTGGAGCAGGCGGCGATCGCGTTGCTCTCCTACGTCGAGGACTCCCACGACGGCTTCCGCATCCTGGTGCGGGATTCACCGGTCGCGAGTTCGACGGGCACGTTCTCGACGGTGCTGAACGACATCGCCAGCCAGGTCGAGCACATCCTCGCGCAGCAGTTCGCCGCGCGGGGCTACGACGAGAAGCTGGCCGCGCTGTACGCGCAGGCGCTCGTCGGGATGGTCGCGCTCACCGGGCAGTGGTGGCTCGACGCCAGGAAGCCGAAGCGCGACGAGGTCGCCGCGCATCTGGTCAACCTGGCCTGGAACGGTCTGTCCAATTTGGAGCACAAACCCAAGCTGCGGCTGTACTAGTCAGCGCAGGAGGCCGGTCTCCCGCAGGTGATCGAAGATGATCTTGTCCACCGCGGAGACCCGGTCCCTGTCCTCGTAGCCGAGCCACGCGACCTCGTCGATCTCGCTGCTGGCCGTGAGTGTCCCGCCGAATTCGGCCGTGTAGCAGGTCATCCGGACCAGTAGCCCCGTCGCGTGGCCATCGGCCTGCGCTTCGAAGACGCCGGCGGGCTCGATGCTCGCCGGAACGATCTCGACGGTCAGTTCCTCGCGGACTTCGCGGATCAGTGTCTCCGTGTCGGTTTCGCCGGGATCGCGTTTGCCGCCGGGCAGGTAGAACACGGATTTGCCGCGCGAGCGGGTGCTCAGGATCCGGCCGTCGAGCAGGTGCAGCCAAGCGATCTTGTCGATCATGGTTCAGCCCAGCGCCGCGGCGGTCTCGGCGGTCGTGAGCACTTCGCCCAGCCGCGGGAACACCTTCGTGACCGCCGACTCATGGGAGATCGCGGCGATACCCGCCATCGCGTCCGAAACGGCGATGGTCTCGTAGGCGTGGTCGATCGCGGCCCTCAGTGTCGATTCGACGCCGTATTCCGTGGCGATCCCGGCGAGCACCAGTGTCTTCACACCGAGTCCGCGCAGGAGTTCGTCGAGTCCGGTGCGGTAGAACGCGCCGATCGTGTGCTTGGTGATCAGGTGCTCGCCTTCACGAGGCGTCAGCTCGGCGACCAGTTCGCTGCCGGGCGGTTGCTCGTCGACACCCGGCCGGTGCGCGCGCACGTGGACGATCGGTGAGCCGGCCGCGCTGAAGGCCTCTCGCAACAGGACGGCGTTCGACACGACCTCGGTGCCTTCGATCGGGACGGTCTCCAGCGCGACGATCCGCGTCTGGAGGTCGATCAGGACGAGCGCCGTCGTCGCCGGGTCGATCTTCGTCATGGGGGAAGCCTAGTGTCCCTATGCCGGAGGTCATGGGGCAGAACGGGGGAAGTGGTGGTCACCGGCGGCGGCACCGGGATCGGTCACGCGGTCGCGGCGGCGTTCGCCGCGCGAGGTGATCGGGTGACGATCACCGGCCACCGCGAACAGGTCCTCACCGAGGCCGCCACGCTGCTCGGCGCGAACCCAGTCCTGTTCGACGCGGTGGACCGGGCGCCGGCCGAACCGCCGGAGCGCGTCGACGTCCTGGGCAACAACGCGGGCGGGAACACCGATTTCCGGAACGAGCCCGCCGAAGACCTGAATGCCTTCGCGGCGAACTGGCAGGCCAACATCGACGCGAACGTGTTCAGCGCCGTGCTGGTCACCCGTGCCTTGCGGGAAAGGTTCGCCGACGGCGCGCGGATCGTCACCATCGGCTCCATCGCCGCGCGGACGGGAGCGGGTTCCTCCAGTGCGGCCAAGGCCGCGCTGGAGGCGTGGAACGTCGATGTGGCAAGGGAATTCGGGCCGCGCGGGATCACCGCGAACATCGTCGCGCCCGGACTGGTCGGGGATACCGAATTCTTCCAGGGCAAGCTGTCCGACGAACGCCGGGCGTGGCTGATCTGCAACACGCTGACCAAACGCGCCGGCGAGCCCGCGGACGTCGCCGAAGTGGTGGCCTTCCTGGCGAGCCCGGAGGCGCGGCACGTCACCGGCCAGATCGTCCACGTCAACGGCGGCGCGCACCTCGGTCGTTAGGCACCAGGGGTGACCTTCAGCAGTTTGTCGTCCTCGCCTTCCGAAGTCGTGATGTAGAGCGAGCCGTCGGGCGCGCTTCGGACGGCGCGAAGCCTGCCGAACTTGTCGTCGAACTCGGGCGGCAGCGTCACTTCGGTGACCTTGCCCGCGTCGTCGAGGCGGAACAGCAGGAGCTTCTGGCCTTTCAGCGCGGTCACGGCCAGCGAGCCTTCGAGCGCTCCCCACTGCGATCCGGTGAGGAACTCCGCGCCGCAGATCGCCTCGGTGATCTCGCCGGTCGTCCACAAAGGACTGACGGCGTCCGGGAAGCGCTGCTTGTCGGTCATCGGGACGCTTTCGTCGTAGCTGGTCTCGGTGCCGCCCTTGGAGGGGTCCCAGCCGTAGTTCGCGCCCGCGGTCTCCAGGTTGACCTCGTCGTCGATGGTCGGCCCGTGCTCGGCGGTGAACACCTGCCCGGTGCCGGGACGGACCGTGACGCCCTGGACGTTGCGGTGCCCGTAGGTGAACACGCGCTGTTCGTTCGGGTTCGCGGACTTGATGAACGGGTTGTCCGGCAACGCGTTCCCGGTCTTCGCGTCGACGCGGAGCACCTTGCCGCCGAGACTCGTCCGGTCCTGCGGATGCTGCGGGCGGGCGGTGTCGCCGGTGCCGATGAGCAGCGCGCCGTCCGCGCCGAACGCGGGACGGCAGCCGGAGTGCCTGCCGCTGGGGTTCACCGGCAACCCGGTCAGGAGGTCCTTGACCTTCGTGGCGCTCGCGCCGTCGTCCGACAGCCGCCAGGTGACCAGCCGGATGTCGACGGCGGTGTCGCCCTCCTTGTGGGTCTGGCAGGTGATGAACTCGCGTGACGTCGCGAAGTCCTTGCTGATCACCATCCCCATCAGGCCGCCTTCGCCGCGGACGTGGACGTCGGAGAAGTCCGCGGCGACGTCGCGTTTCGTGCCGCCTTCGACCAGGGCCAGCTTCCCGGGGCGCTGGGTGACGAGGATCTTCCCGTCCGGCAGGAAACCGACGTCCCAGCCGTGTTCGAGCCCGGCCGTCACCTGCTCGATCTTCAGCGCCGACGCGGCGGGCTTCGAAGTGACCGGTGGTGCGCTCTGGACCGTCTCGCTCGAAGCCCCGGAACAGGCCGTGACCAGCAAGGACAGCGAAGCGAACACGACGACGGCGGAAGTGCGCATGTCTTCAGCATGCCACCGTGCTCAACCACCCGCGCGAACCAAACCGCTTTCGTAGGCGAACACGACCGCGTGCACCCGGTCGCGCAGTGAGAGTTTCGCGAGAATGCGGCCGACGTGGGTTTTCACCGTCGTCTCGCCGATGTAGAGCTTCGAGGCGATTTCGCTGTTCGCCAGGCCGCGCGCGATGAGCGCGAGGACGTCCTTCTCGCGTTCGGTCAGCTTCTCCAGCCGCTTGCTTTCACCGCCGTCGCGGGCGTCGTCCAGATAGCGGTCCAGCAGGCGTTTCGTGACCGAAGGGGAGACCATCGAATCCCCGCGAAGCACACCTCGGATCGCGACGAGGATTTCTTCGGCCGGAGCGTCCTTGACCAGGAAACCGCTGGCACCGGCGCGCAACGCCGCGTACGCGTACTCGTCGAGGTCGAAGGTGGTGATCATCAGGACCCGCGTCCCTGGCAGCGCCGCGCAGATCCGCTCCGTCGCCGCGACGCCGTCGAGCACCGGCATCCGGACGTCCATCAGGACCAGATCCGGCCGCAGTCTCAATGCGGTCTCCACCGCTTCGGCCCCGTTGGCGGCTTCGCCCGCGACGGTCAGGTCCTCCTGGCTCGTGACGATCATGCCCATCCCGACGCGGACCAGTTCCTGGTCGTCGCAGATCAGCACCTTCACCGGGGATGTCATCCCGCCTCCACCACCAGGCTCGCGGCCACCCGGTAACCGCCGTCCCGGGTCGGCCCGGTGTCGAGTGTCCCGTGGAACATCTCGACCCGCTGCGCCATCCCCGCCAGGCCCCGCCCCGAAGACGGCAGCCTCGGCGCGGGCGGCCCGGAACCGCCGGTGTTCGTCACCTCGATCCGGACGTCCCGGCGCGGGCCCTCCTCGCTGAAATCGATTTCGACGGTTCCGCTCGCGTCGCCGGGCGCGTGCTTGATCATGTTCGTCAGTGCTTCCTGGACGATCCGGTACGCCTGGAGCGCGGCGCTGGGCGGCAGCCCGTCGGCGTCACCGGTGACCCGGAGACCGACTTCGCGGCCCGTCGCGCTCACTTGCTCGACCAAATCGCGAAGTTCCGCGACGGCGGGCTGAGGACTTCGAACGGTTTCGCCCGCATGGAGGACCTCCAGGAGACGGCGCAACTCGGCCAGCGCGTCGCGACCCGCTTTGCCGATCGTGTCGAGCGTGCGGTCGACCGCTTCGGGATCCTTGTGACGCATGAGTTTCGCGCCCTCGGCGTTGATCACGATGACACTCACGCTGTGCGCGAGGACGTCGTGCAGTTCCCGCGCGATGCGGGTGCGTTCTTCGGCGACCGCCGCTCGCGCGCGGGCGTCCTGTTCGGACGCGGCCAACTCGGCCTTCGCCGCCTCCTCGTCCGAAAGACGTTGGCGCGCGCGGAAGAATTCGCCGAGCGCCCAGGCCGCGACGTGCAGCGGGATCGTCGCGAAGATCGCGACCTCCGGTCCCTGTTCGGTGGTGGCTCCCCAGGTGAGGCCCCAGGTGACGTCGAGGGAGACGATGACGACGGCGATGACCGCGGCGAACCGGCGGTTCCCCGCGCGGACCATGGTGTAGAGCGCGACGGCCATCGCCAGTTCGCAGCGGCCGCGGTCGTACGCCCAGACCTCCACGAGGCTCTGCGCGGCCACACCCGTGACGATCAGCACCGCGACGATCTCGGGATGACGTCGCCGCCAGAGCAGCGGGAGGAGGAAGAGGTACGGCACGAGCAGGATCGCCTTGGGGACCGGCGACGACCCTGTCGGCGCGAGGAAGATGAAGCACGCGAAGAGCGGCAGGTCGGTCACCCACGGGTGGGCGCGGATCCGCTCGGACAGCCTGAGCACGTCCCGAACGTAACCGCGGTGGGCGGCCGAGCGCGTCGTCCTGGGGTACCCCCGTCGTCCTCCCGCGGGAGGACGGGGACGGCCGTCGCGGCCGACGCGGGGCCACGGAACCCGTTCCTAGCGTCGGGATCATGTCGATCACCAGGGAATTCCTCCGCCATCCGATGCTCACCGGGGCCGTCGCGGCCAGCTCCCCGAAACTGGCCGAAGCCATGACGACGGGCCTCGGGCTGGAAAACGCCAGGTTCGTCGTCGAGCTGGGGCCCGGTACGGGCGTGTTCACCGGTGCGATCCTCCGGCGGCTGCCGCCGGGCGCCCGGCTGGTCGCCGTCGAGATCAATCCCAGGCTCGCCGGGAACCTGCGGGAGCGGTATCCGGAGATCGAGATCGTCCAGGGATCCGCCGAGAGCCTGGACGAGTACGTGCGTGAGGCCGCCGACGTCGTGGTTTCCGGTCTGCCGTGGACGGTCATGACAGCGGAACGCCAGGAACGGATCCTCGACCGGGTGACCGAAGTCCTGGTCCCGAACGGGCGGTTCACGACCTTCGCCTACGCCCACGCCGCCTGGGCACCGCCGGGCAGGCGGTTCGCCGCCGCGCTGCGTGACCGGTTCGCGGTGACCGGGCGCTCGCCGGTCGTCTGGCCGAACCTGCCGCCCGCGTTCGTGCACCGCGCGGCCCTGCCGGTCAGCGCGTCAGGATCGCGGCCGTCTCGGCGTCGGCGGGGAGGAAGGTCTCCAGTTTCAATTCCGACACCGTGACGTCGGCCGCGGTGGCGAACGTCGTGATGGCCGTGATCAGCCGCAGCTCGCCCGCCGAAGTGGACAGGCGCATCGGCACGGCGAACCCGAGATGGTCCGGGCCGGGCGGTCCCGGCTCCGGAACGTAACTTTCGAGTTCGGCCAGCAGTGCGGCGAGCCGCTCGTCGGGCGCGTGCGCGATCTCCTGCGTCAGCCGTTCCAGGATGTGCCGCGCCCAGTCCGCGAGGTTCAGCACCCGCGGCGCCATCCCCTTCGGATGCAGCGCGAGCCGCAGGGTGTTGACCGGTTCCTCCAGCAGTTCGGGCGCCACGTCCTCGAAGAGCAGGTCGAGCGCGTCGTTGCGGGCGACGAGCACGCCGTAGCGGTCGACGACGATGGCCGGGTACGGCCGGTGCCCGTCGAGCAGCCGACGCATGCCGTCGAGGACCGGCTTCACCGCGGGATCGTCCAGATCCGTTTCGGGGAAACCGGGGGCGAACCCGGCCGCGAGCAGCAGGCCGTTGCGTTCCCGGAGCGGGAGTTCGAGCGATTCGGCGACGCGCAGCACCAGGCCGCGGCCGGGGATCGACCGGCCGCCTTCCAGGAAACTCACATGCCGTTGGGTGGTCCCGGCCCGGAGCGCCAGTTCCAGCTGGGAAAGCCGCCGCCGCTCACGCCAGCCCCGCAGCGCGGGGCCGAATCCGGAAACCATGGCCGTCATCTTGGCCGAGCCGCCGTCGGCGCCGCCATTCCCTCGAAGGAATTGAGACGATTCCCCGCCGCGGCGATGCTCCCGGCATGAAATTCGGTCTGGTCGTCCCTACTTATCGGTCCATCCTCGACGCCGGGCGCACCGCGCCGGAAATGGTCGCCATCGCCGTCGAAGCCGAGCGCCTCGGCCTCGATTCGGTCTGGGTCGGCGACACCCTCGCGCGGGCGCCCATCGATCCGTTGACGTTGCTCGCCGCGTTCGCCGCCAGAACCGAGCGGGTCACCCTCGGCACCGCCGCGCTGCTTCCGGCGTTGCGGGATCCGCTGCTTTCCGCGAACGCGATCCTCTCGCTCGACCTGCTCAGCCAGGGCCGGGTCACACTCGGCGTCGGCGCGGGGTTCGCCGGCCGCAGCGAACCCGAGTTCGCCTTCACGCGCGTGCCGTGGGAACGCCGCCGCGCCCGGCTCGACGACATCGTCGCGCTGTGGCGGCACGTCTGGAGCGGGAACAGCGGTCCGTTCCACGGCGACGTGCTGCACTACGACACACTTCCGGAGTATCCGGAACCGCACCGTCCGGGTGGTCCGCCGGTGTGGCTGGCCGCGTTCACCCCGGGCGCGCTCCAGCGGGCGGGACGGCTTTACGACGGCTGGCTGCCGTATCCGCCCGACGTCGCGGACTACGCCGACGGGCTCGCGAAGATCCGCGAAGCAGCTGTACGTCCCGTGACGCCCGCGTTGTTCGCGACAGTGCTCATCGAGGAGGACTCGATCCGTGCCCGCGAGCGGCTGGAGGACTACGCGCAGCGGAATTACGGCGTTCCGCTGGACTTCGTCGAGAAGATCCAAGTGCAGATCGCGGGCAGCCCGGCGCAGGTCGCCGACAGGTTGCGCGAATACCAGGACGCGGGCGCCGAACACGTGCTGATCCGGATCGCGACGCAGGAACCGGCCGAGTTCGACGAACAGCTTCCGAAGGTCGCCGACGCCTTGCCCCGGTAATCGCGCGGCGGACTGTCGGTGCCCCCACGTAGGCTGGGACGGTGACAAACGCTCCATTGTCCGGACTCCTTCATTCCATCCTTCCCGATCCGGCCCTTCGCGGGGTCGTGGAGCGGGCCGGTGCACCGGTGCTCGAACTCCAGGGCGCGATCGCCACCCGCCAGCTGGTCGTGGGCGCCCTCGCCGCGGACGAGGGCGCCGGCCGCCCCGTGCTCGCGGTGACCGCGACCGGCCGCGAGGCCGACGAATTGACCGCTTCGCTGAAGTCCTTCCTCGGCGAAGGCGCCGTCGCCGACTTCCCGTCCTGGGAGACGCTGCCGCACGAGCGGCTGTCGCCCCGGGCGGACACCGTCGGGCGGCGGCTGGAGGTGCTCCACCGGCTCGAAGCGGGCGCCGACGACCTGCGTGTCGTCGTCGCGACCGTTCGCAGCCTCATCCAGCCGATGGCGCCCGGGCTCGGTTCGCTCGCGCCCATCGACCTGGTGGTCGGCGAGGAGCAGAGTTTCGAAGGGCTGCTCGAGCGGCTGGTCGAGCTCGCCTACACGCGGGTGGACATGGTCGAGAAGCGCGGCGAGTTCGCCGTGCGCGGCGGCATCCTCGACCTGTTCGGGCCGACGGCGCAGCATCCGGTGCGGGTCGAGTTCTGGGGCGACGAGGTCAGCGAGATCCGCGCGTTCGCGGTATCGGATCAGCGGTCGCTGCCGGGGGAGATCCGGCACGTCAGCGCGCCGCCGTGCCGTGAGCTGCTGCTCACCGAGCCGGTGCGCGCGAAGGCCGCCGAGCTGGCGACGACGTACGAAGCGGACGCCCAGCTCACCGAGATGCTCACCAAGCTCTCCGGCGGGGTCCCCGTCGAGGGCATGGAGGCGCTCATCCCGGTCCTGTGCGAGGGCGAGCTGGAGCTGCTGACCGACGCGATGCCCCAGGGCACGCACGTGCTGCTGGCCGATCCGGAGAAGATCCGCGCCCGTGCGGCAGACCTGGTCCGCACCGGGCAGGAGTTCCTCGAAGCGTCCTGGACGACGGCCGCCGCGGGCGGTCAGGCGCCGATCGACCTCGGCGCTTCCGCGTACCGGGACCTCGCGGGGATCGCGAAGCACGCTCAGGAGACGAAGCGCCCTTGGTGGACGCTGACTCAGCTGGCCAGTGACGATCCCGACGTCTACCGCGTCTCGATCGAGGCCGCGCCGAACTACCGCGGCGAGGTCGAGCGCGCGACGACGGACCTGCGCGCGCACACGGCCGCGGGAGGGACGGCGGTGCTCGTCGTCGCCGGGCACGGCACGGCGGCTCGCGCCGTCGAGCAGCTGTCGGCGGGGGACGTGCCCGCGTCGCTCGCCGAAGGCGTCACCGGTCCGCTGACACCCGGCGTCGTGACGGTGACGTGCGGCGGCCTTTCGGACGGTTTCGTCTCGCCGGAGCGAGCCCTCGTGGTGCTGTCCGAATCGGACCTCACCGGTCGCGGTTCCGGCGCCGGAACGTCCACAAAGGACTTCAGCACCAAGATGCCTTCGCGGCGCCGCAACGCCGTCGATCCGCTCGCCCTCAAGGCCGGCGACTACGTGGTGCACGACCAGCACGGCATCGGCCGGTTCGTCGAGATGGTGCAGCGCACCGTCGCCGGCGCGACGCGCGAGTACCTGCTGCTGGAGTACGCCTCCTCCAAACGCGGGCACCCGGGGGACCGGCTGTTCGTCCCGACCGACCAGCTCGACGAGGTCTCCCGTTACGTCGGCGGCGAACTGCCGACGCTGAACAAACTCGGCGGGTCGGACTGGAAGAACACCAAGGCCAAGGCGAAGAAGGCGGTCAAGGAGATCGCCGCCGAGCTCGTGCAGCTCTACGCGGCGCGGCAGGCCGCTCCGGGGCACGCGTTCGGCCAGGACACCCCGTGGCAGGGCGAACTCGAGGACGCCTTCCCGTTCACCGAGACCAACGACCAGCTCGCCGCGATCGACGAGGTCAAGGCGGATATGGAACGCGGCGTCCCGATGGACCGCGTCATCTGCGGCGACGTCGGCTACGGCAAGACCGAGATCGCGGTGCGCGCGGCGTTCAAGGCGGTGCAGGACGGCAAGCAGGTCGCGGTGCTGGTGCCCACGACGCTGCTCGCGCAGCAGCACCTCAACACCTTCACCGAACGGATGAGTTCGTTCCCGGTGAAGATCAGGGGCCTTTCGCGGTTCACCTCGAAGCCCGAGTCGGACGCGATCCTCGAACAGCTCGCTTCGGGCGACGTCGACATCGTGATCGGCACGCATCGCCTGCTGCAGACCGGGATCCGGTACAAGGACCTCGGCCTGGTGATCGTCGACGAGGAGCAGCGGTTCGGCGTCGAGCACAAGGAGCACATCAAGGCGCTGCGGACGCACGTCGACGTGCTGACCATGTCGGCGACGCCGATCCCGCGGACGCTGGAGATGTCGCTCGCCGGGATCCGTGAGATGTCCACGATCCTGACCCCGCCCGAGGACAGGCACCCGATCCTGACCTACGTCGGCGCGTACGACGACAAACAGGTCGGCGCCGCGATCCGGCGCGAACTGCTGCGCGACGGCCAGGTCTTCTACGTGCACAACAGGGTTTCGTCGATCGAGAAGGCCGCGAAGCGCATTCGCGAGCTGGTGCCCGAGGCGCGTGTCGTCACCGCGCACGGGCAGATGAACGAGGACAAACTCGAGAAGATCATCCAGGGTTTCTGGGAGAACGAGTACGACGTGCTCGTCTGCACCACGATCGTCGAGACCGGGCTGGACATCTCGAACGCCAACACGCTGCTGGTGGAACGCGGTGACCTGCTGGGTCTCGCACAGCTGCACCAGTTGCGCGGCCGGGTCGGGCGAGGGCGTGAGCGCGGGTACGCGTACTTCCTGTACCCGCCGGAGGCCCCGCTCACCGAGACGGCGCACGACCGGCTGGCGACCATCGCGCAGAACACCGAACTGGGCGCGGGCATGGCCGTCGCGATGAAGGACCTGGAGATCCGCGGCGCGGGCAACATCCTCGGCGCTGAGCAGTCCGGGCACATCGCGGGCGTCGGGTTCGATCTGTACGTGCGGCTCGTCGGCGAAGCGGTCGACGCGTTCCGCCGTCACGCGGGCGCGGAGACCGCCGAAGAGGAGGAACTCGCCGAGGTCCGCGTGGATCTCCCGGTGGACGCGCACATCCCGCACGACTACGTGCCGGGCGAGCGGCTGCGGCTGGAGGCGTACCGCAAGATCGCGGCCGCGCCCGACCAGGCCGGGCTCGACGCCGTCCGCGAGGAACTGGTCGACCGCTACGGCCAGCCGCCCGCACCGGTGCGGAGGCTGCTCGCGGTCGCCGCGTTCCGGCACACCTGCCGCGCGGCCGGGGTCACCGAGGTCTCCGCCCAGGGCACGTCGATCCGGTTCGCGCCGCTGCCGCTGGCGGATTCGCAGATGGTGCGGCTGAAGCGCTTGTACCCCAAGGCTCTCTACAAGGCGGTGACGAACACGGTCTCCGTGCCGAAGCCGACGGAAGGTCCGGCGGGCGGGCGGATGGGCGCCCCGGCGCTGCGAGACGAGGAGCTGCTGGACTGGTGCGCGAAGCTGCTGACGAATCTGATGAAGTCGCCGGCGCCCGTCGCGTGAGGAACTCCGAACACGCGTGATCGGAGACGTAACTCGCGTGATGGGAAGCGGAACTCGCGTGCTTGGAGGCGTAACTCGCGTGATGGGCCGAGCCCGAATCGCGACTCACGACCTGGTTCTCTCGCCGGGGCCGGTATGAGAGGGTAGGCCCTGTGATGCGGATCATGGGGCGCCGTCGCGCGCTGGTCGGGGTTCTTGCCGGTTCTCTCCTTCTCGCCGGATGCAACGCCGGACCCGGGCAGGTCGGTGCGGCGGTGATCGTCGACGGCAGGACCGTTTCGGTGGATCGCGTGCAGCAGCTGATCGACAAGGCCGTTCGTGAGCACCCGTACGGTCAGCAGCTCGCCAAGGAGCACAAGCTCGACCTCGTCGGCCGCGAAATCGTCCGGCAGGAGATCCTGCACGACCTCACCAAGCGCGCCGCTCAGCGGGAAGGCATCGGGGTCGACGAATCCCTCGTGGTGAACGCGTTGCAGAACGATCCGCTGGCGAAGCCGATGGAGGCCAACCCGCAGGACGACCCCGAGCTCAGCGTCGAGCAGCTCGTGGCGCGGGTGAGGGACCACCGCGAGGCACTGGTCGACGCGGCGCTGCAGACCCAGCTCGCGATGAAGTACGTGGACAAGCTCACCGTCACGTTCGATTTCAGCTCGGTCTCCTCGACCGACGCCACCGGTGGCGACTCGGACAAGCTGCGCGAGCAGGCGATCGAGAAGGCCCGCCGCTTCGCCGCCTCGCCGAACGCGGCCGCCGAGCTGATCGCGCAGGACCAGCAGACCTCCGACACGCAGGCGGGCACCGGCCAGAAGCTGCCCGCCATGCAGTCGCCCGCGACCGCGGCCACCGTCTTGTTCGGTCTCGAACCCAACACCGTCGCCGCCTTCAAGCCGACACCGCAGCAGCCTCTGTGGGTCGTCGTCGTGGTGCGTGAGCGGACCGCGGACAAGCCCGTCGCGTCGGACCAGGCCGCGCAGCCCACTGCCCAGCAGCTGGCCAAGATCGGTGTCCGGCTCCTCCAGCCGGACCTCGACCAGGTCGACCTCAAGGTGAACCCGCGCTACGGCGTGTGGGATGTTGTCGACATGGACCTCGCGCCCAACGAAGCTTCGAAGAAGGGCATCGTGCTGCCTGTGCACGGTGCCGCCCCGCAGAACCCGTGACCGCTGCCGTCGTCGTGATCGCCCGCGGGGCGACACTGCCCGCCGTGGCACTCCCGATCCTGCGGAACGGCGCGGCCGTGTACGCGGCGTCCGATGTGGATCCAGGCGTTTTCGGGGTACCCGCGCTCGGTGACACGCAGGTGCGCGACCTCGTGCTCATCGCCGGTTCGCGAAGGGAACCGAAAGCCGCGGCGCTGATCAGGTCGGGCGCGCGCGTGATCGAAGCGCCCGTTCCGCCGCTGGTCGAGGCCGCCGAGGTGATGGACCGGCTCCGCTCGCCGGGCGGATGCCCGTGGGACGCCGTCCAGACACACGAGTCGCTGCGTCAATACCTGGTCGAGGAGACCTACGAGCTGCTCGACGCGATCGAGGAGGGCGACCGCGTCGCCTTGCGCGAGGAACTCGGCGACGTCCTGCTCCAGGTGCTGTTCCACGCGCGCGTCGCGGTCGAGGACGCGGACGATCCGTTCGGGATCGACGAGGTCGCTTCCGAACTGGTCGCGAAACTCGTCGGACGTCATCCGCATGTCTTCGCCGACGCTCCCCGGGTCGAGACCGTCAGCGACCAGAACCTCAAATGGGAAGAACTGAAGCAGGCCGAGAAGAGCCGCCAGTCCATTGTGGATGGTGTCGCGCTCGGCCAGCCCGCCGTGGCGCTCGCCGGGAAGCTCGGCCAGCGCAGTGGGCGGGCCGGGATCCCGCTCGACCTCTTCCCCGACGGTTCCGAAGCGGCCGCCCAGCTGTTCCGGGTGGCCGCGACCGCGCGCCGCGCGGGCGTCGATCCCGAAGGCGAGCTCCGCGCCGTCGCGAAGCAGTTCGCCCGCGATATCCGGGCCGCCGAGCAGGCCGCACGCGACGCCGGTCTGGAGCCGACGACGCTCGAAGCCGACGGCTGGCGCAAGTTCTGGCCGGATTCCTGAGCGAAGCCTCCACGGAGGTCTTGTGACACAGGACACAATCGAGTGAGAACCGTTTCGGCGATCTCGGCGTCTTGCCGGATGTGAAAGGAACGGAACCGGACGAAGAGCAGCTCGTCCGCCGCACGGCCCAAGGTGACCGCGCGGCGTTCGAGGAGCTCTACCGCCGCACGTCGCCGTGGCTGGCCGTGCGCCTGCGCCGTCGCTGCGCCGACGATCAGATCGTCGCCGAGGTGATGCAGGAGACCTACCTCGCGGTCTGGCGCGCGGCGGGCGCGTTCGCCGGTTCCGCCGTCGGCGGGAGCGCCGTGGGCTGGCTGTGGACGATCGCCGCGCGCCGGCTGGTCGACGCCTTCCGCCGCCGGGCGCGGCACGCGCAGCCGCTGCCGGTCGCGGAAAGCACCGTCGCGCCCGCCGCCGAGGACGAGGCGCTGGCCGGCGCGGTCGGCGACCACGTCGGCGACGCGCTGCGACGCCTCGCGCCCGAACTCCGGCAGGTCCTGCAGGCCATGGTGCTCGACGGGCTGACCGTCCGTGAGACCGCGGTCCTGCTCGGCCTGCCGGAAGGAACCGTCAAAACCCGTGCCAGGCGGGCTCGGATCGCGATGCGGGAGGCGCTGTCGTGAACAAGGAACACGTGTCCGAACAGCTCCTCGCCGGTTACGTCCGCGGGGACGACGGCTTGGCCGGTGACGAGGTCTGGGCGGTCGAAGCCCATCTCGAATCGTGCGCGGAATGCCGGGGGAGACTGTCCGCGCTCAGCCTTCCGGCGGTGTCGGCGCTGGTGGACGACGTCTGGGCCGGACTGGGGCCGAAGCTCGCCGAAGCGGGCCCGAGCCCGCTGCGGTTCCGGTGGGCCGGACGGCTGCACACCTGGGTGACGCCGGTGATGCTGCCGTGGCTGGTGATGATCGTCCTGATCCCGGCACTGGGCTTCCTGCTGGACTCGCTCGGGTTCACCGGGTCCAAGGGCTACTCGTTCGTCCAGCTCTTCTCACCGGTGCTGCCGGTGCTCGGGGTCGCGGTGTCGTGGGCCAAGGGGCTCGATCCCGCGTACGAACTCGTCACTTCCACGCAGAGGGCCGGGCTCTACCTGTTGCTGCGCCGGACGACGGCGGTCCTCGCCGTCGTGTTGCCGATACAGGCCCTCGCGGGCTGGCTCGGCGGTGGCGGATTCGGGCTCGGCCTCCTGCCGAGCCTGGCCTTCACCACCGGGACGCTCGCGCTCGGCGGTGTGATCGGGGTGGTGCGGGCGGCCTACGTCCTCACCGGGGTCTGGATGGCGGTGATCTTGGCGCCCGCGGTGGCTTCGCAAGGGCGCGCCACCGCGCTCGAACCCCGGCTGCTCCCGGTATGGGGCGCGATCTTCGCGCTGACCGCGGTCGTGGTGGTGCTCCGGCGGAGCGTCTTCGGCCTGCTCACCGGATCCGAACGATGAACGAAGGGGAGAACATGATGCGTGCTGTCGGGGCCGCGGAGGTCGCACCGACGACCTACGCGTGGCAGATCAAGGCGGAGGGACTGAAGGTCCGGGTCGGCAAACGCAAGTTCGCCGTGAACGGGCTCGATCTGGAACTCGGCACGGGGGTGCACGGTCTGCTCGGCCCGAACGGGGCCGGGAAGACCACGCTGATCCGGGCACTGGCGACGGTGCTCCGGCCGGCGGAGGGAGGGCTGGCGCTGCTCGGTGAATCCGTCGGGGAGTTCACCGATCAACGCCGCCTGCGCCGCCGTATCGGCTATCTGCCGCAGAATTTCGGTTTCTACAAGCGGTTCACCGTCCGCGAATTCGTCGAATACATCGCCTGGCTGAAGGAGATGTCCAAACAGGACATCCCGGCCGCGGTGCAGCGGTCGATCGAGCGGGTCGGCCTCGCCGATCGGGCCGACGACCGGATGAAGACGCTGTCCGGCGGCATGGTGCGGCGGGTCGGGATCGCGCAGGCGATCGTGAACGATCCGGACATCCTCCTGCTGGACGAGCCGACCGCCGGGCTCGACCCGGCACAGCGTGTGCGGTTCCGCGATCTCCTTCAGGAAATCGGCCGCGACGCCTGCGTCGTCGTCTCGACGCATCTCGTCGAGGACGTCGCGACGGCCTGCACCGACGTCGTCCTGTTCGAAAACGGGAAACTCGTCTTCCAGGGATCGCCGGACGAGCTGGCCGCGGCCGGGAGCGAGGAGTACGTCGGCGACAGCCCGATCGAGCGCGGTTACTCGGCGCTGCTGGGGCACGAGCCGGGGAGGGGGAACTGGTGAACACGCGTGTCCTGCGGACCGAACTCCGCCGTTCCATCGCCCCTTGGGCCACCCTCGCGATCCTCGTGGTCGCCTTCGGGTTCCTGTATTCGTTCAGTGGGCCGTGGTCGAAGGCGCCGATCGCCTGGGACGAAAACTGGGTGCCCGCCGCGGCGTGGAGCCGGTTTCTCCTGGTGTTCCTGTGGCCGATCGCGATCGGCGCCGGGGCCATCCAAGGCATGCGGGACAGCCGCTCGGGGATGGCCGAACTGCTCACTACGATGCCACGGCCCCCTTGGCACCGGGCGGCGAAACTCGCCGGTGCGCTGGGTGGCCTGCTGGTGCTGGGCTACCTGCTGATCTTCGCCGTCGGTGCCGTACAGGTGATCTTCAGCGGCGCGTTCTTCACCTTCGGCTGGCTGCCGATCGTCGTGGTCGGCGCGCTCGCGATGCTCGCCGGCGCCTGGATCGGACTGGGGATCGGCCGGTTGCTGCCGCATCCGCTGACCGCGCCCGCGGTGGCCGTCGCCGCTCTCGCGACCGTGCTCGTGCTCCAGATCGCCGGGTCGAAGGGCAGCGTGCTCGTGGGCGCTGTTCCGGCCTGGGTCTCTTCGCTCTCTCCCGCGATGGACGTCACCAACGATCCGTTCATCACCACCGCGAGCCGGGTGGATCTCGGGCAGGGGGTCTGGCTCGCCGGACTCGCCGTGACCGGATTCCTTCTGCTGGCGGCCCGCTCCAAGCGGGCGAAGGCACTCGCCGTCGTCCCCGCGCTGGTGGCGGTCGTGATCGCGATACCCGTCCTGCCCGCGACCTACGCCGAGGCCACGACCGTCGATCCGCGTGCGACGGCGCTGGTCTGTGACGGCCCGGTCTGCGTTCCCCGCCTGCTCGAGCCCGAACTCGCCCGTCTCGCCGGGCCCGGAAAGGAAGCTTTGCGGCTCTTGGGAACCTTGCCGGACGCGCCGGTCAAGGTCACGGTGATGGACCGTCGGCTGGACTTCGACGAGGAACCGCCGCGCGCCGCGGACACCGTCTTCGTCGACCTGCTGGATTGGTCCGTCCGTTCGGCCCTGGATTCGGACGACATGACGCGGACACTGGTCGCCGGCGCCGGGACGCCGACCTGCTACACCGTCCACGGTGTCGACAGGTCCTTCATGGACGAAGTCACCGCGCGGTCGATCACTTCGAGCTGGCTCCTCGGTGAGTGGGAGATGCTCAACGGGTCGTGGCTGAGCGACGACAAGAAGAACGAGGTCCTCCGGAACTGGGAGACCTTCCGGGCCCTTCCGCCCGATGTGCAGCGAGAGCGGATCATCGCGCAGCGGCAGGCGGGCCTGACCTGCCAGGGCAACCAGCTCGACATCCTCCTCGGCGGCGCCCGATGAGGTGGGCGGTGCTGTACGCGCGCTCGCGCGCCATGCCCGCGTCGTTCGCGGCGCTGGCCGTGAGCATGGCGGTGATGTGGTTCCTGGCGTGGGACCGCTGGTCAGAGCTCTCGGTTTCCCTGGCGCTGCTGGTGGCGATCGCGGTGACCGCCATCGGCCTCGGCGGGCAGGACATCGATCTCGACCGGACCGCCGCGATCCGCTGGGCGCCTCGCCGCGTCGTGCATCTCCTGCTGATCGGCGGCCTCGGCATCGGTGCCGTGCTGCTGCCGAGGCTGTGGGTGGCGGAGCGGGTTCCGGTGGAGATCATCGTGCGGAACGCGAGTGGACTGCTCGGTCTCGCCGGAATCGCCGCGGTGCTGTTCGGCGGCGCCTTCGGGTGGACGTTGCCGCTGGCCGGGTTCGCGGTCGCGTTCGTGGCCTGGGCCACCATATCGGGCACGGAGAGTGTGCACCTGGTGATCACTTGGCCCTTCCAGCCCGCCGGCGTCGCCGAAGCCACGTGGACCGCCGTGGTGCTCGCGGTGGCCGGTTTGGGGACCTACGCGGTCTACGGTGCCCGGCGCTGACTCCGCCGAAGAAAGGGGCGTTCCCGGCGAAATTCGCCAGGAACGCCCCTTTCCCTTCCCCGGTCAGACGTTTCGGTTGTGCGGAACGAGGTCGAGCGGGTCGTGGTCCGGGTCGTCGACACCGAGGCTGATGATCCGCGACGGGTGGATCCGGATCACCGCGCCGTCGAGATGGCCGTCGGGGGTGCGGGCGCCGGTCAGCGCCTCGGCCCGGCCGCGGATTTCGAGGCAGCGGATCCTCGGCGGGTCCTGCGAGGGCATGTCGTCCACCACGAACGCGGCCTGCCCGTTCGCGGCCACGTTCCGGAACTTCTTGCTCTTCGCCAGTTCGTAGCCGGTGATGTCGATCGTCCGGGTCTCGGTGTTGTAGGCGTAACCGACGGGGCTGACCTGCAGCGTGCCGTCCGGCTGCGCCGTCGCGAGCCGCCCGAGACCTTGGGTGGCGAGGTAGTCGAGTTCCGCTTCACTGAACATGGGAATCAGTGTGTGATCTCCACTTAGCTGGAGGTCAAGAGGTAATCCCGCTTCGAGCTGCCGGTCGCCGATCGGTTCTACCGTCAGTCGGGTTCGTAAGCCGATTGGGGCATCGCCCGGAAGCGTGGCGAAGTAACCTGACCGGGTGGCCGAAACCGCCCAGAGCACCGAAGCCCCGGAGCATGCTGCCCGCCCTCTGCCGCCGTACGTGCCCAGGCTCGCTTTCGCGGGCGGGCTCGTGCTCACGGGAGTGGTGCTGATCATGACCGTCGGGGTGAACCGGCCGGGAGGCGAGGAGCCCCCTCCGCCGGCTCAGCCCCAGCCCGCGCTCGCGGTTCCCGACCAGAAGCCCCAGCCTGGCGTGGCGACGCCGCGTGCGGGGCTCGCCGCGCCGCCCGACCGGCCCACCGTTTCCGACGCGGCCGAACTCGAAACCTGGGCGAAACGGGTGGCGGCGAAGACGCGGCTCTCCTTCGCCGACCTGTCCGCCTACGGCCGCGCCGAGATGTGGCTCCGGCGGCAGAAACCGGGTTGCCACCTCTCGTGGGCGACCCTCGCCGGGATCTCCCACGTCGAAACGGCGCAGGGCAGGCCCGGCCCGATCACGCTCCCGGCCGACGTCTGGGCCAAACACTCCGCCCGGGCCAGGAGCGACGGGAAGCAGCCGGATCCGAAGGACCTAGACGACGCCGCCTTCGCCACCGCCCGCTACCTGTGCGCAGCCGGCGACGACGTCGCCACCCCGGATGGCTGGTGGAAGTCGATGCGGGTGTTCAACCCGTCGGTGCCCTACGTCCAGGAGGTCTTCAGCGCGGCCGACACCTACGCGGACGCCAGCGTCGCGCCCTGATCCTCGAGCACCAGATCGAAGTTGAGTGCCGACGCCATCCGGTAGGCGTCGCCCGCGGCGACGACCAACTGCGCCATCGGATCGACGACGTTCCCCGCCGCCCAGACGCCGTCCACGTTCGTGCGGCCCTGGGCGTCCACCGCGATCGAGCCGCTTTCGGTGCGCGCGCAGCCGATCTGGGCGAGAAGCCGGTCGTGCGGGACGAACTTCGGGCCGACGAACACGACATCGCGTTCGATGAATTCCCCGTCGACGAGCCGGACGCCGGTCAGCCGGTCGTCTTCGACGGCGAGTTCGGACACCTTCCCGTCGACGATCCGGATGCCCAGCCCGGTCAGCTTCGCCCGGTCTTCGGCCGAGAGCTGCTGCGTATGCGTGAAGAAGGTCAGGTCCTTGCTCCACTGCCAGACGATCAGCGCCTGGTGGACCGACTTCTCGGAGGTGGCGAGCACGCCGAAACGCTGATCGCGCACCTCCCAGCCGTGGCAGTACGGGCAGTGCAGGACATCGGCGCCGAAGCGCTCCGCGACGCCGGGGACGTCCGGCAGTTCGTCGGCCAGCCCGGTGGTCACCACGATCCGGCGACCGCGGATGACCCGGCCGCTCGCCAGTTCCACCGCCTTGTCGTGCCGCAGCCGGTGGACGACGTCTTCGACGATCTCGACGCCGTAGCCGCGGACCTCGTCGCGGCCTATTTCCAGCAGTTCCTTGGGTGGGATGCCGTCCCTGGTCAGGAAACCGTGGGCGTGCGCGGCGGGCGCGTTGCGCGGGGTGCCGCCGTCGATCACGACGACCCGGCGCCGCGCCCTGCCCAGTACCAAGGCCGCGCTGAGACCCGCGACGCCACCACCGATGATCACCACGTCGAATTCGTTGTTCATGGTGCCGAGCATCCGGATTTCTGCGCGGATTGGCAAAGTTCATTGCCGATTTGGCAAACTGGAGGCATGGAGGACATCGAACGGCGGCTAGCCGAGGTCGGCCCGAAGCTCAAGCAGCTCCGCAAGGAGCGCGGCACCACCCTCTCCGCGCTTTCGGAGGCGACGGGGATCTCCGCCAGTACGCTCTCGCGGCTCGAATCGGGCTCCCGGAAGGCCACGCTGGAGCTGTTGCTCACGTTGTCGGCGGCGCATCAGGTGCCGCTCGACGAACTGGTCGGCGAACCCGAACCCGCCGACCCGCGGGTCCGGATGAAACCGCAGAAATTCGGCAGGTTCACCGCGTGGGCGCTGACCGCGCAGCCCGGCCAGCCGCAGGCGTTCAAACTGTTGATCCCGGTCGAGGACATCGAGCCCGTGCAACGCACGCACGAGGGCTACGAGTGGATGTACGTCCTCAGTGGACGGCTGCGGGCGCTGCTCGGCGACCGCGACTTCACGATGGGGCCCGGCGAGGCCGCGGAGTTCGACACGCGGGTTCCGCACTGGTTCGGCAGCGCGGGGCCGGGGCCGGTGGAGCTGCTGGTGCTGTTCGGCAAGCAGGGCGAGCGGGCCCACCTGCGGGCCAGGTCGAAGTGAGAGCAAAGGTCCCTTGCTCTCGCCGCCGGGTCAGTCGCGCAACGCGATCCGCGCGCTGACCTCGCTGATCGCTTCCAGATACTCCGGGATCGGGTGCATCGCCGACGCTATCCGCATCTGCGCGAGCGCCTCGGTCAGCCTGCCGAGGCGCTGGAGGGTCCGCCCGAGCACGAACCGCGCGTAATGATCGGTGGGGTCCAGTTCCAGCACCCGGGTGAAGGCGCGTTCGGCCCGCCGCAACTGTGCGGAGTGGAAGTACGCGCGGCCTGCCAGCAACTGAACACTCGGTTTGTCGGTTTCGTCCTCCAGCAACGGCTCGAGGGCCTTGAGGGCATCGAGCGGCCTGCGGCTTTCGACCAGCGCCTCCGCCTGTCGGAAGGCGCGGAACCGAGACTCACCGGACGAGTCCTCACCGGGTTCTGGGGCGGGTTCGGCATCCATCATGGTCCGCTCCACGATACGCCTGGGCAGGGCCGTTCACGAGGAGCTGAAACGGTCATGGTGGACTGTCCTGCCATGAGCAGTGCCGAAGCGGATAGGCCCGAAAACGAGCCCGGCTACCTCGGGCTCGCGCCGTACCTCTACTACGCCGACGCCACCGAGGCGGTCGCGTGGCTGGTCAGAGTGTTCGGGTTCACCGAGGAAGTGCGCTTCGCCGACGCGTCCGGAGAGGTGTTCCAGGCCACTCTGTGCGCCGGTCCGGCCAAGATCCAGCTGGCCGGCGTCGGCCCCGAGTACTGGCAGGCGAAAGGCGTCGACGGCCCGGTCGGGCAGCTGAACATCGTGTACGTCCCCGACGCCGACGCGCAGTACGAGCGCGTCCGCGCCGCGCTCGGCGACGACGCCGACATCGACGCGCCCCAGGATCAGCCCTACGGCGCCCGGGTGTTCACCGTCTCCGACATCGGCGGCAACAGCTGGACCTTCTGGCAGCAGTTCTCCGACACCGTCGAGCTTCCGTCAGGCTGGAAGGAAGTCCGGGCGGACGAACCAGCCACGGAGTAGGTACCGCGGAGCGAAGCTCCTCCGTTGAGGGCGGTGGCGGGGAGGAAGGTCGGAAAGGTCCGGTCGACGGCTGATGTGGCGCGTGCCTCCAACGGGTGAACTGCGGTGACGGCTAGGCTGGGCCCGGTCACCGCAGGCACAACCCACATGAGGAGCATGGCGTGGCGCTCATCGAGCAGGTAGGCGCTCGCGAGATTCTGGACTCGCGAGGCAACCCGACGGTCGAAGTGGAGGTGGCTCTCGACGACGGCACGCTGGCGCGGGCCGCGGTCCCCTCGGGTGCGTCCACCGGCGAACACGAAGCCGTCGAGCTGCGTGACGGCGACACCGGCCGGTACAACGGCAAGGGTGTCGAGCGCGCGGTCGCGGCCGTCCTGGACGAGATCGGCCCGGACCTGGTCGGCACCGACGCCGTCGACCAGCGCATCGTCGACCAGAAGCTGGTCGACCTCGACGGCACGCCGGCGAAGTCCCGCCTCGGCGCGAACGCCATCCTCGGTGTTTCGCTCGCCGTCGCGAAGGCCGCCGCGGAGTCGGCCGAGCTGGAGCTGTTCCGCTACCTCGGCGGGCCGAACGCGCACGTGCTGCCGGTGCCGATGCTGAACATCCTCAACGGTGGCGCGCACGCCGACACCGATGTCGACATCCAGGAATTCATGATCGCGCCGATCGGCGCCGAGTCGTTCCGCGAGGCCCTGCGCTGGGGCACCGAGGTCTACCACTCGCTGAAGTCGGTCCTGAAGGGCCGCGGCCTGGCCACCGGCCTCGGTGACGAAGGCGGCTTCGCGCCCAGCCTGAAGAACAACCGCGAGGCGCTCGACCTGATCCTTCAGGCGATCGAGAAGGCCGGGTACGCCCCGGGCCGCGACGTCGCGCTCGCGCTCGACGTCGCCGCGACGGAGTTCTTCTCCGACGGCGCGTACACCTTCGAAGGCGCGAAGAAGAGCGCCGAGCAGATGTCGGCCTACTACGGCGAGCTCGTCCGCGACTACCCGCTCGTGTCCATCGAGGACCCGCTGAGCGAGGACGACTGGGACGGCTGGGTCCAGCTGACCACCGAGATCGGCGAGAAGGTCCAGCTGGTCGGCGACGACCTGTTCGTCACCAACCCGGACCGCCTCGAAGAGGGCATCACCCGCCGCGCCGCCAACGCGCTGCTGGTGAAGGTCAACCAGATCGGCACCCTGTCGGAGACCCTCGACGCGATCTCGCTGGCCACCTCGTACGGCTACAAGTCGATGATGAGCCACCGGTCCGGCGAGACCGAGGACACCTTCATCGCCGACCTCGCCGTCGCGACCGGTGTCGGCCAGATCAAGACCGGCGCCCCGGCGCGCGGCGAGCGGATCGCCAAGTACAACCAGCTGCTCCGCATCGAGGAGACCCTCGCCGACGCGGCGCGCTACGCCGGCGACCTCGCGTTCCCGCGGTTCAGCGCCGAGGGATGACGAACGATGGCGGACCGGGGGAGGGCGCGGACCCGTCGTAGCGGGCGCGCGGACGGCGGCGGCTCCAGCAGGGGCCGCCGACCGGAGCGCGCCCGTCGCACGACGACGACGGAGGTCCGCGCCCGAACCCGGCTGCGCCGCAGCCTGGCGGCGAAGCGGGCATCGGGTGCCGCGAAGGTGCTCGGCATGTCCACCACCCGCCGGGCCGCGGTGGTGGCGATCGTGGTGTGCGCGCTCGCGTTCACCATCGCCGTCCCGCTGCGCACGTACCTCAGCCAGAAGTCCGAGGTGACCGAGCAGCAGCAGTTGCAGTCCGAACTGCAGCGGAGCGTCACCCAGCTGGAAGGCCGCAAGGCCGAGCTGAGCGACCCGGCGCAGATCGAGGCGGAGGCGCGTAAACGGTTCGGTTTCGTGAAGCCCGGCGAGACGCCGTACATCGTGCAGCTCCCCGAAGACAAGGCGCCCGAGCAGGGGCAGCCGCAAGGTCAGCAGCCGGTGCCCGCGGGCTCCTGGTACGAGAAGCTGTGGGATCAGGTCGCGGGCGGCTGAAGTGCGCCCTTTAGCCTTATGGGTGTGAACAGCACGGAAAAGTCCTCCTACGAGCCTGTGACCGACGCCGACCGCGAGATCATCGCGGAACAGCTCGGCCGGGCCCCCCGTGCGCTGCGCGCCGTCGCCGCGCGCTGCCCGAGCGGCCACCCGTCGGTCGTGCAGACCAGCCCCCGCCTCGACGACGGCACGCCGTTCCCCACGCTCTACTACTTGACCTGCCCGAAGCTGACGTCGATGGTCGGCACGCTCGAGGCGTCCGGGCTGATGAAGGAGATGACCGACCGGCTCGCGGAGGACCCCGAGCTGGCGGCCGCCTACCGGCGGACCCACGAGAGCTATCTCGCCGAACGCGACGCCATCGATTCGCTCGGCCACGAGGTCAGCGCGGGTGGGATGCCCGGCCGCGTCAAATGCCTGCACGTCCACCTGGCGCACACGCTGGCCGTCGGCCCCGGGGTGAACCCGTTCGGGGACGAGACGCTCGAGCTGCTCAAGGCGAACGGCTGGCCGTCCGGCGACTGCCAGGGGTAACACCCGCCCGCGATGTACAGATAGTTCCTCCAGGTGGGTTAATTCACCCGATGTCGGCCAACTGGTCCTTCTCAATGGGGTGAAACCGGTCACCGTATGCGGCAGGCTGGGCACAGCCGAGGGTTGACGGGGTGGCCAAGTACCGGATCGCCGAGTCGTGATCCGCCGGGAGGGTTCTGAGGTATGCGCGTGAGGCACGTGCCAGGCGCGGTGACCGGCCATGTGCGGAGACTCTGTCTCCGGCACCGCACGATAGCCGCGGTGACCGGAGGGGTCCTCGCCATCGTCCCGGCCGGTGCCGCGGTCGTCGGTGCCGGCAGCTGGGCCGCGACGGCGAGCACGGTCCATTCCGACAACGTCGCCCTCGTCGACGGCTACGACCCGAAGAACCCGCTCGTCCAGCAGATCGGTGTCGACGGCAGCCTGCCGAACGCCCCGACCCCGCTCCCGCTCCCCGCGGACGAACTCCCCGAAGGACCGCTCGGCATCCCGGTCACCGCGCTCGCCGCGTACCGCAACGCCGCCGACATTCTCATCGCCGAACAGCCCGGTTGCCACATCGACTGGGCTTTGATCGCGAGTATCGGCCGGATCGAGTCCAATCACGCGCGCGGCGGCTACGTCGACGCTAAGGGCAACACCCTCGAGCCGATCCTCGGCCCGCAGCTCAACGGCGCCGGGCCGTTCGCGGCCATCCCGGACACCGACGGCGGCAAATTCGACGGCGACACGGTGTGGGACCGCGCGGTCGGCCCGACGCAGTTCATCCCGTCGACGTGGAAGGGCTACGCCTCGGACGGGAACGGCGACGGCGAGTCCAATCCGAACAACATCTTCGATGCGGCGCTGGGCACGGGCCGGTACCTGTGCTCCGGCGGGCTCGATCTGTCCAAACCGGACCAGTTGCGCGCGGCCGTGTTCCGCTACAACAACTCGGACACCTATGTGAACACCGTGCTGATCTGGGCCGAGGCGTACCGCACCGGTGTGCTGCCGACGCCGGACAGCAAGGTGCCGATCGGCGCCCCGAACGCCGGTGCCGCTCCGCCGCCCGTGTCGGTGCCGCCGCCTCCGGTGCCGCCGACGCCGCCCGGTTCGGTGACGCCCCCGCCGTCGAGTTCGCTGCCGCCGACCAATTCGGGGTCTTCGTCTTCTTCGAAATCGTCGTCGAGCTCGAAGCCAATGCCGCAGTGCCCGACGGTCACCGTGACGGAGACACAACCGACGACGAGCACGAGCCCGACGACCACGACTTCGACTCCGCCGCCGACGACCTGTACCTCTCCGACGACGACCACAACCACGACGACGGTGACGCAGTCGGGGAGCGCCAGCACCAAACCCACCTGATCGGCGTTGACTGTCCATCCATGCCCCCGCCACCACCCTCGACGGAGAAGCTCCGCTCCGCTGTAATCTCCGGGGCATGCCTCGTGTTGCCGCGATCGACTGTGGGACCAACTCCATCCGCCTGCTCGTCGCCGAGCTGACCCCCCGTCACGACGGGACGGTCGACCTGCGCGACCTGCACCGCGAGATGCGGATCGTCCGTCTCGGCCAGGGGGTGGACGCCACCGGCAGGCTGGCCCCCGAGGCGCTCGAGCGCACCCGTAAGGCGCTGGCCGACTACACGATCGCCGCGCGCCGCAAGGGTGTGGAGAAGGTCCGCATGGTCGCGACGTCCGCGACCCGCGACGCGAGCAACCGCGACGAGTTCTTCGCGATGACGCGTGAGGTGCTCGGCACCGAGGCCGAAGTCATCAGCGGGGACGAAGAGGCGCGCCTGTCCTTCACCGGTGCCGTCGGCGAGCAGGATCCCGACGACGGCCCCTTCGTGGTGGTCGACGTCGGCGGCGGCTCGACCGAGCTCGTGGTCGGCACCTGGGACGGCCGCCAGGCCGAGGTCATCGCGGCCAAGTCGGTCGACATCGGCTGTGTGCGCATCACCGAACGCGCGCTGAAGTCCGACCCGCCGACCGCGGCCGAGATCGCCGAAGCCCGTGAGCTGGCCGCCAAGGTCCTCACCGAAGCCTTCGACGTCGTGGACGTGTCCACCGCCAAGACGTGGATCGGTGTCGCCGGGACGGTCACGACCCTGACCGCCGTGGCGCAGGGCCTGCCGGAGTACGACTCCGAGCGCACCCACCTCTCGAAGCTCTCCCACGCCGACATCGACCGTGTCGCGCAGTCGCTCCTCACGGCCGATCACGCGACGCGCGCCGCGAACCCCGTGATCCACCCCGGCCGGGTCGACGTGATCGGCGGCGGCTCGGTGATCGTGCAGGTGCTGGCCGAGCAGTTCGCCACACGCGGTGGCCCCGACGAACTGGTGATCTCCGAGCACGACATCCTCGACGGGATCGCGCTGTCGTTGGCTTGACAGTCGAAGTTTTCTCTTACAGGAAGCCATTTCTTTAGGTGATCAAGCGGTGACCTCCAGTCCGGATTGGGCCGTTCGGCGCAGCGTCGTTCCTACCAACGTTGTGCTCTAACCGGGTGGTCCGGGAGACCGTCACCCATTTGCAACACCAACGCACTGTGATCGGCTTCACCAGTCCCATAGCGTCGTCTCACCTTCTGGGCGGTAGGGCGCGACCAGCGCTCGCCGCGCTATCCGACGACGAGAGTTGGAGTGGACATGCGGGCTGCACGCGGGTTCTGGGGAGCGACGGCGGTGGTGGCCACGGCGGCCCTGCTGCTGACGGCCTGTGGAGGTGGTGGATCCAGTGAGAACAAGGGATCCGGCGCCGTCGACGCCAACGCGTCGGTTTCGGTCTACGGCACCGAGCCGGAGAACTCGCTGATTCCCGCCAACACCAACGAGCTCGGTGGGTCCAAGGCCCTCAAGCCGGTCTTCTCGGCGCTGGTCGGCTACAAATCCGACACCGCCGAGCCGTACAACCTGATGGCCGAATCGATCACCACGACCGATTCGAAGGTCTTCGACATCAAGATCAAAAAGGGCTGGAAGTTCCACGACGGGACCGAGGTCAAGGCCAAGAACTTCGTCGACGCCTGGAACTACAGCGCGAACGGCAAGAACGGCATGCAGAACGCGTCGTTCTTCGAGCAGATCCAGGGCTACGACGAGATCAGCGCCAAGGAGCCCGCCGTCAAGGAGATGTCCGGGCTCAAGGTCGTGAACGACTACGAGTTCCAGGCCACCCTCAAGGGACCGTTCTCCGTGTTCGCCACCAAGATCGGCTACCTCGCCTTCGCGCCGCTGCCGGACAAGTTCTTCGCCGACCCGGAGGCGTTCGCCAAGGCCCCGATCGGAAACGGACCGCTGAAGTTCGTTTCGCGTACGCCGAACCAGAACATGAAGCTCACGCGGTTCGACGAATACCAGGGCGAGGACAAGGTCAAGTTCAAGGATCTGGAAGTCCGCATCTACACCAGCCAGGAGACCGCGTACCAGGATCTGCTGAGCAACCGCCTCGACTTCATGGAGGCCCTCCCGCCGGCGGCGAAGGCCGGCGGCAAGTACAAGACCGACCTCGGTGAGCGTCTGGTCGAAGGGAAGCTGCTCGGCATCAGCGCGCTCGCCCTCCCGTACTACGTCCCGGGTTACAACAACCTCGACCTGCGTAAGGCGATCTCGCTGGCCATCGACCGCGAGCAGATCGTCAAGACCGTCATGAACGACACCTACGCGCCCGCCGACGGCTATGTGTCGCGCGGTATCGAGGGTTACCGGCCCGGCGTCTGCGAGTTCTGCAAGTTCGATCCGGTGAAGGCCAAGGAGTTCTTCGCGAAGTCCGGCTACACCGGCAAGCTGACCATCGCGTCGAACGCCGACGGCGGCCGCAAGGAGCCGCTGGTCGCGGCGTGCAACAGCATCAAGAACGCGCTCGGCGTCGAATGCGACTTCGTGCCGGCGACCGACTTCGGGCAGTGGCGCAGCATCGTCAACAACCGCCAGCTGACCGGCATGGGCCGCTCCGACTGGTCCGCCGACTACCCGTCGATCGAGAACTACCTGAACCCGCGCTACAAGAGCACCGGTTCGTCGAACGACTCCACGTACAACAACCCGGCCGTCGACGCGCTGCTGACCCAGGCGGACCAGACCGCCGACAAGGCGGCCGCGATCAAGCTGTACCAGCAGGCCGAGGATCTGATCGCGAAGGATCTGCCCCAGATCCCCGTGTGGGAAGAGAAGGGCGTCGGCGGCAAGTCGAACCGCCTCAAGACCGTGAAGCTTGACTTCGGTCGGCTCGCGGACTACTCGTCCATCGAGGTCGCGGCGAAGTAACGCACTTCGCAGGCTCCGTGCGGTCGTGGGGGGGGGTTTTGGTGGGGAACCCAAAAACCCCCCCCCCACCCCCCGAACAAAAAGCGCCACTCGTTTCTCCCCTGCACAAGCTCCTAAGACACCCCCGCGCCAC
>NZ_JBWKEA010000002.1:571142-640088 GCF_056435685.1 Amycolatopsis sp. NPDC043885 | reverse complement strand
TTCATCGTTCGACTTGCATGTGTTAAGCACGCCGCCAGCGTTCGTCCTGAGCCAGGATCAAACTCTCCAACAATGTCAAATTTGATCGAGGCAATTCAATGCTCTCAAAGGAACCCCAAACGAGGTTCAAAAAACATAAGCTCTACTGGCTTAGTTCACTAGCACACTGTTGAGTTCTCAAGCAACACACCCCAGATCGCACCGCCATCACGCGGCCTTATCCGAAGCACTTATTTCTTGGCTTTTGTCCGGAGCACACTCTAGCACCTGCTCGAAACTGCCGTTTCAGCGGGGGTAGAGTTACCTCTCCAGTTCGGGACCACCCACTCTACCACCATCCGGTGGGAGCTTGGTTCGTGTTCCCGGCGGCCGCTCGGTTTCCCTGGCGACGAAGAGAACATTACACGGCCCGAAACCGGCGTTTACAGGGGGGTCCCTTTTTTCGCGCCGGGGCTCTGACCTGCATCGATCGGCCCCTCGCCCGGCACCGGCTCTCCGTGGGTGGCGACCACCGTCAGCACGACGAGGGCGGCGGCGAGCCCGGCGGTGATGTGGATGGGCGCCGGCGTGAACGACGCGCCGAGCACGAGCACCGCCGTCAGCGGGAAGCCGATCGCGATCGGGCGGCATTCGTTGGTGGGCCCGATGTGCATCAGCCAGACGCTGAGCAGATAGATCACGACGGGCACGGTCGTCGCCATCGCGGCGGGCAGGGACGCGACGTGCCCGGTGTGGGTGTCGTAGTCGACCGCGACTTCGAGACCGGCGCCGAGCGCGGCCGCCGAGGCGAAGATCAGATAGTGCCCATAACCCCAGCTCGCGACGGTGAACAGGCTTTTCGCCTTTTCGAGCCGGACGTGACCCGGCTGGTCGAAGTACAGCCACCACAAGGAGAACACCAGCACGAGACCCGCGGCGGCGAGCGAAATCAAGCTGCCGGTGTGCTTGCCCTCGTCCAGCCCTTCCTTGACCGCGGTGGTCGCGCCGAGGATGGATTCACCCAGCACGATGATCGTGAACAGGCCGTAGCGCTCGGCGATGTGGTGCGGGTGCCAGCCCGTCCAGCGCTTGCGTTCGGCGATCACCGGGACCGCGAGTTCCGCCAGCAGGAGCAGGAAGAACGACGGCAGCGCCAGCGACTCCGGGAGGCCGAGGCGGACGACCCACAGGATCTGGACGATCGTGATGCCGATGGCATAGCGCAGCGCTGCCGGACGGCATTCCGGATCGGTCCGCGCGGCGCGCAGCCACTGCACGACCATCGCGAGCCGCATCAGCACGTAGCCGGCGACCACGATCTTGAAGTCACCGTCGAAGGCGGACGAGACACCGGCGGCGACGGTCAGTCCTCCCGCGATCTGCACCAGCGTCACCAGCCGGTACGGGACGTCGTCGGTGTCGAACGACGACGCGAACCAGCTGAAGTTCAGCCAGCCCCACCAGATCGCGAAGAACACCATCCCGAAGCTGAGCACCCCGTGCCCGATGTGGTTCTCGGCGATCGCGTGGTGCAGACCGGCGGCGGCCTGCGCGACGGCGACCACGAAACACAGGTCGAACAGCAGCTCCAGCGGGGTCGCGACCCGGTGCCCTTCACCGGAATCGCGCATCGTCATCGGCCGGTACCAGACCCGCAGCCGACTCCGCCGTACAGAACTCTCCGCCATCGGTGCTCCTCGCCTTGTCGATCTGCGGAGATCTTCGCAGCCGAAAGCGGTTCACACACTCGGAGGAACGCGCGGCGGGTGGGTCCGGGCCGGGTGCACCTCCCCAGGCGCCCCCGCGCGAACCCACCCGCGCGAATGCCTCACCGGTACTCGGCTCACCAGTGGTGTTGAGCCGGCCGCCGCCGAACGGTCCCCCGCGGACGCCGACGGCTGTCCACCGGTTCGTGACCGCGGGTGTCCATTCCTGAGAACTCCGGACTCACCACGATCGCTCCCGCCGATCGATCCATCCCCGATCGATCGACAGAAATACCACTGTCGGTAGCCAAGTCACAGCGGTGAAGGCTCCGTTAGGTGTACCCGGTTGCTCTGAGTAGCACCAGAGGATGACAGCTTCAGTCACTCGGATGGAGCATCCGATCTTGCTGAAAGTAGTCATCGGCACGTGCGGAGACTCAGCCGCGTTGACTGTCGGCGGCAGCCCGCTCGGCTTCCTCCCGCTCGGTGAGCAAACGCCGCTTCCGGCGCGCGCGGAGTTCGATCACGGCGAGTAAAAGTGCCGAGCTCGTCAACGTGGCGGCGCACAGCATCGCGGCGGTCAGCGCCGACGGATAGCCCCCGTTCGCACCGAGTACCGCGTGGAAGACCGAGGCCAGCACCACCGTGCCGATCGCGGTGCCGATCCGTTGCCCGGTCTGCAACGCTCCCCCGGCCACCCCGGCCATCGACGTCGGTACGCATTCCAGCGTCAACGTGGTGTTGGGCGAGATGACCATGCCGCCACCGACCCCGGCGACGAGCAACGGCGGCGCGAACCACCAGCCCGCCGCGGAACCTGGATCCTGACCGGCGAGAACGGCGACCGTGATCATCCCGGCGATCACCATGACCAGCCCGGTGACGGTGAGCTTGCGGCCCCACTTCGGCACCAGCCGTCCCGCGATCGCCGCCGATACGGCCGAGCCGAGGGCGAAGGAGGTGACGGCGAGTCCGGATTGCAGTGGCGTGTAGCCGAGGCCTTGCTGGAAGAAGATGGCGAAGACCAGCCACATCCCGGTGAACCCGCTGAAGTACAGCGCGCCGACGGCCGCACCCGTCGCGTAGCCCGGGGTTCCGGTGAACAGGCGGGTGTCCAGCAGCGGCGGACGGCCGCGCCGCACCATCGAGCGTTCCCAGCGCACGAACGCGAAACCGAAGACCACCGCGACGAGGAACAGCCACCACAGGCTGCTGAGCCCGCCCTGTTCGGACTCGATCAACGGGAGCAGGACACCGAGCACGGCGACGCCCAGCAGCATGATGCCGACGAAGTCGATCTCACCGCGCAGGCTTCTCGCCGGTGTCTCTGGTTTCGGCAGCCATCTCAGTGCCAGCGCGAACGCCAGGATCCCGATGGGCACGTTCACGTAGAAGACCCAGCGCCAGCCTTCCGGGTCACCGAAGACGGCGAGGATCACGCCGCCGAGCACCGGCCCGACCGCGGTCGAAATCCCGACGGTGGCGCCGAACATGCCGAACGCCCGGCCCCGTTCCGCGCCCCGGAACAGGTCCTGGATCATCCCGCTGTTCTGCGGCGTCATCATGCCCGAGGCGAAACCCTGCAGGAGCCGCGCGAGGATCAGCGTCGTTTCGTTCGGTGCCGCGCCGGCGAACGCGCTGGTCAGCACGAACGCGGCGAGCGCGAACAGGAACATGCGGCGGCGGCCGAGCGCGTCACCGAGCCTGCCGCCGGACACCAGCACCAGCCCGAAAGCCAGCGCGTAGCCCGAAACCACCCATTGGATCCCGCCGCTCGACGCGCCGAGATCCTTCTGGATCGAGGGCAGCGCCGTGTTGACGATGCTGACGTCGAGCAGCCCCATGAACCCGGCGGCGAGCGAGACGGCGAGCGCCTTCCAGCGCCGGGGGTCGGGTTCGTAGGCGCTCATCAGGTGCTGGCGGCGATCCCGGGGATGCCCTTGAGCTCACCGATCAGCATCGACGTCACCTTGACCGGATAGTCGTAGAGCGCGAAGACCGTCTGGTTCTTGCCGACCAGCTTGAGGTGCACCGGGGTCTCGCCCTTGTGCGCCAGCAAGGTCTGCTTCAGCTCGCTGACCACCGACTGGTCGATCTTCTCCGCCGCGGCCAGCAGGACCAGCGGCAGATCGTCGTCGCCGTTGCCGACCTCGGACAGGTCGAGCGGCACGAGACCGCCGCCGAAGATGGACATCTTGTCCTCGCGCCAGTTCACCCGGCCCTTGACCAGGACCGCATTGTCCTCGATGAGGTCGGCGGAGAACATCGCGTAGGACTTCGGGAAGTACAGCACCTCGAGCGAGGCGTCCATGTCCTCGATGGTGCAGATCGCCCAGGGCTCGCCCTTTTTGTTGACCCGGCGTTCCAGCGAGGTGATCAGCCCGGAGACGACCAGCTCGCCTTCCTTCGGCGGGTCGGCGAGGATCGCGGCGATCGGCCTCGGCGCGTGTTTGCGCAGGATGCGTTCGGCGCCGTCCAGCGGATGCGCCGAGACGTAGAGGCCGAGCATCTCCCGTTCGTAGGCCAGGAGCTGCTTGCGCGGGTACTCCTCTTCGCCGAACTTCAGATGCGCGAGCGGTGACGAGGACGCCGCGGCTTCCGCGTCGTCGTCCCCACCGAACCCGAAGAGGTCGAACTGGCCCATCGCCTCCTGGCGCTTGAGCGGGACCACGGCTTCGACCGCGTCCTCGTGCACCTGGATCATCGAAAGCCGCGTGTTGCCGAGCGAGTCGAACCCGCCCGCCTTGATCAGCGATTCGATGACCCGCTTGTTGCAGGCCACCAGCTCCGACTTGTCGAGGAAATCGGTGAAGGAGGAGTACTTCCCCTTCTCCTCGCGGGTCTTGATGATCGACTCGACGACGTTCGCGCCGACGTTGCGGACGGCACCCATGCCGAAGCGGATGTCCTCCCCGACGGCCGCGAACCTCAGCGCCGACTCGTTGACGTCCGGCGGGAGCACCTTGATCCCGAGGCGGCGGCACTCCGAGAGGTAGACCGCGGACTTGTCCTTGTTGTCACCCACCGAGGTGAGCAGCGCGGCCATGTACTCCGGCGTGAAGTTCGCCTTGAGGTACGCGGTCCAGTACGAGATCAGGCCGTACGCGGCCGCGTGGCTCTTGTTGAACGCGTAGCCGGCGAACGGGAGGATCGTGTCCCAGAGCGCCTTGATCGCCTCGGAGGAGAAGCCGCCGGGAACCAGCTCGCTCGACTTCATGCCCTCTTCGAAGCCGACGAACTCCTTCTCGAGGACTTCCGCCTTCTTCTTACCCATGGCGCGGCGGAGCACGTCCGCGCGGCCCATGGAGTACCCGGCCACCTTCTGGCCGATGTGCATGATCTGCTCCTGATAGACGATCAGGCCGTAGGTGTCGGCCAGGATCTCCTTCAGGGGCTCTTCGAGCTCGGGGTGGATCGGTTTGACCTTTTGCCGCGCGTTCTTGCGGTCGGCGTAGTCGTTGTGCGCGTTCATGCCCATCGGGCCGGGGCGGTACAGCGCGCCCACCGCCACGATGTCGTCGAACACCGTCGGCTGCATCCGGCGGAGCAGGTCACGCATCGGCCCGCCGTCCAGCTGGAACACGCCGAGCGTGTCACCGCGGGAGAGCAGCTTGTACGTCTCCGGGTCTTCGACGCCGAGGGTGTCGAGGTCGATGTCGATCCCGCGGTTGGTCTTGATGTTGTCGATCGCGTCACCGATGACGGTGAGGTTTCGCAGGCCGAGGAAGTCCATCTTCAGCAGGCCGATGGCCTCGCACGACGGGTAGTCCCAGCCGGTGATGATCGAACCGTCGTCACGCTGCCACAGCGGGATGGCGTCGGTCAGCGGGTCGCACGACATGATGACCGCGCAGGCATGGACGCCGGCGTTGCGGATCAGGCCTTCGAGGCCGCGAGCGGTCTCGAAGATCGTCTTGCACTCTTCGTCGGTCTCGACGAGGGCGCGGACCTCGGCCGCTTCGCCGTAGCGCTCGTGCTTCGAGTCGACGATGCCCGAGAGCGGGATGTCCTTCGCCATGATCGGCGGCGGGAGCGCCTTCGAGATCCGGTCCGCGATCGCGTACCCCGGCTGGCCGAAGTGGACGCGGGCGGAGTCCTTGATGGCCGCCTTGGTCTTAATGGTGCCGAAAGTGATGACCTGCGCCACCTTGTCGACGCCGTACTTCTCGGTGGCGTAGCGGATCATCTCGCCGCGACGGCGGTCGTCGAAGTCGATGTCGATATCGGGCATCGAGACGCGCTCGGGGTTCAGGAACCGCTCGAACAGCAGCTTCTGCGGGATCGGGTCCAGGTTGGTGATACCGAGGACGTACGCGACCAGCGAGCCGGCGGCGGAACCACGGCCGGGGCCGACGCGGATGCCGACCTTGCGGGCGTAGTTGATGAGGTCGGCCACGATGAGGAAGTAGGCGGGGAAGCCTTTCCCGATGATGACGTCGAGCTCGATCTCGATGCGCTCGTTGTAGTACGGGTCCGGCACGCCGTCCGGGTACCGCCACTTGAGGCCGCGCGCGACCTCTTCCCGCAGCCAGGTGCCCTGGTCGTAGCCGTCGGGGACCTCGAAGAACGGCAGCCGGTCCTTGTGCGTGTACACGTCCTTGTAGGACTCGACGCGCTCGGCGATCAGCAGCGTCGAGTCGGCGGCGCCGGGGACCTCCTTGTCCCAGTACTCCCGCATGTCGGCGGCCGACTTCAGGTAGTAGCCGTCACCGTCGAACTTGAAGCGGTTCGGGTCGTTCAGCGTCTTGCCCGCCTGCACGCACAGCAGCGCCGAGTGGGTGTCAGCCTGGTCCTTGGTGACGTAGTGCGAGTCGTTGGTGGCCAGCGGTTTGAGGTCGAGCAGCTTTCCGACCTCGAGCAGTCCCTCACGGACCGACCGCTCGATCGGCAGCCCGTGGTCCATCAACTCAAGGAAGAAGTTGTCGGCGCCGAAGATGTCCTTGTAGTCCGACGCGGCCTGGATCGCTTCGGTGCGCTGCCCCAGCCGGAGCCGCGTCTGCACCTCGCCCGAGGGACAGCCGGTGGTCGCGATGATGCCGTGGTGGTTCTCCGCGATCAGCTCGCGGTCCATCCGGGGCTTCCGGTAGTAGCCCTGCATGCTCGCCAGGGAGGAGAGCTTGAACAGGTTGCGCAGGCCAGTGGAGTTCTCGGCGAGCATCGTCATGTGGGTGTAGGCACCACCACCGGAGACGTCACCGCCCTCACCGAACTCGTCGGCGCCACGCTGGTTCGACTGGCCCCAGAAGACCGGCTTCTTGTGGAAGCGGCTCTCCGGCGCGATGTAGGCCTCGATGCCGATGATCGGCTTGAGGTCGTGCTTGACCGCCTGCTGGTAGAACTCGTCCGCGCCGTACATGTTGCCGTGGTCGGTCATCCCGACCGCGGGCATGCCCAGGCGCGCCGCCTCCTTGAACAAGGGGGCGATCTTCGCCGCACCGTCGAGCATCGAGTACTCGGTGTGCACATGCAGGTGGACGAAGGAATCGTTCGACACCAGCGAAAACCTCCCCTAGGCAGACGGATCCCTGGCTGCTTGACGCGGGCCGGTCCTCCCACCTTATGCGCCGAGGTCCGACGGCGCCCGGGCGGGATGGCACCCCGGCGAGGGCCAGTCTCCCCCTCCGACCGGCCGCCGCCAAGCACCGACGCGGTGCGGTTCGCGATGACCTCGGTTACCCCCGAACGGGGCGCGGGATCAGCTCTGCCGGGCCAGCCGCTCGTTGACCTCCTCCCTGTCGAACCACTCCGGATGGAACCCGAAGCCGCCGAGCTCTTCGAGCAGTTCCTCGTTCTCTTCGTCGTCGGGATCGCGCAGGGCTTCCAGCAACATCTCGTAGCTCTGCTCGTCTTCGCATTCCGCCGGAGGGGCGGCACGTTCACCGTCGAGGCAGCTCGGTGCTTCGGGGAGGGCGACCAGCTGCTCGACGCGGATCCAGTGCGTCCACTCCTCCACCTCGTAGAGGAGCCGGTGGCCGGGCGATGTGACTACCTGGCCGAGTGTCACTTCGTCGTCCAGCCGTTCGCCCTCACCGCTCTGCGCGTCGACGCTGAAGCCTCCGTACGCGGTCTCGAACCGGTGATGCCGCCGCTCGTCCCGGTCGAACGCGGTCGCGAGGATCCGGTGCAGTCCGGCGAGGGTGACGTCGGAGCGGACTTCGAGCCTTCGCCAGATCGCGTCGTCCGGTTCGGACAGGGCGACCGCCAGCCAGAGCCCGGTGACCGGCACGGGCGTGGGCAGGACGAGCGGCAGCGGCTCGGCCGACGGTATGCGAGGCAGCGGTTCGTAGTCGGGAAGACCGAGCCACCGGCGCAATTGAGCCGCACGCTCGGGCAGATCGGGTCTCGGATCTCTCCCCAGTTCCAAGAGCTTGGGAGCCCTCTCCCGAATCCAGGCGTCGCGGTCCGCCTTGGCGATCAAGGCCGCTTCGACCTGGTTCCGGAACTCTTCGGGTGTCAGCGGCGCCTGGGTCACCTCGAAGCCGTTGCGAAGAACCGCCAGTGCGTCCTCGGGTTCGGGATGGAGCTCGATCACGTCGACCTCGCGATCGTTGACCACCACCTCGACCCCCACCGAGCGTTTGCCGGCGGTCAGCTTGGCGGCCAGGACGACCAGATCCTGATCCACCTGGCCTTGGACCACACAATCCGAAAGCTCGATCGGCCCGTGGAGCAGCTTCGGCCAGCGCTCCACCCTGGCCACGTCCAGAGGCGGACGTGGACGGCGGGAGCGCGGGCTCTTCGGTCGGTTGGCGGGCTTGCGGCCGCGGCTGACGGGGGACACGGAATCAGTATCGCCACCGGCACCGACAGTTTCGGCGTCGTGAGCAGCCAGGATCGAAAAATGCTTGCCGACCTGGGCGTGGATGGGCAGACTGGCCAGCCGCCAAGATCACCGAACCGCCCGGAGAGTTGATGATCGACCTGCAGGCCATGAACGAGCGCGTGATCGCGGAGTTCCGCGCGAACGGCCGCCACGGCGACGGTCTTCCGACGTTGCTGCTCACCACCACCGGCGCCCGCACGGGACGACGGCACGTGACGCCGATGCTGTTCCTGGCCGACGACGACCGCTACGTCGTCTTCGCCGCCAACGGTGGCGCGCCCGGGCATCCGGACTGGTATCGCAACCTGGTCGCGGAGCCGTCGGTCGACGTCGAGGCGGACGGAGAGGCCTTCACCGCGCACGCGGTCGAGGTCACCGGAGCGGCTCGGGACCGTTTGTTCGCGAAGCAGGCGAAGGCGTTCCCGCGGTTGGCCGAACATCAGTCGAAGACCACGCGGCCGTTCCCGGTGATCGCGCTCCACCGCGTCTGAAGTTCGCGGGGGTCGTGAGTGGCGTTTCGGGTTCTAACCCGAAACGCCACTCACGACGCGTTCGGTGGGCTCGGTACCGGCGCCCATACCCGCCTGAAGTACATGAAGGCCTCGTTTACTACCTTCAGGGTAGGCAAGGAGGCCTTCACGGACACCCTTGGCTCTGACGGACCCAAACACTCACGATCACCTCACGCGGAGCTGTGACGCTCACCACCTCCCACGGCAAGAACACTGTCGCACCAGAGGTTCGTGGCCGTAAAAGCCCGCAGTACGGCTTCCCCTTACCCCGCTGGAGCGGGCCTCGCAGGCTGGATCGAGGCGCTCGGCCGAACGCTTGACAAAGAGTCGCGCGCGACCGCACGATCTCGTCTCATGAACCTGTCTGACAGCCAGACAGCCGGACACGGTGGTCCACGACGCGTCAGCGCGATGGAGGCCGTTCTGGCCCACCTCCGCGGTGCCATCGAGCGCGGCGAGTACCCCGTCGGCCAGAAACTGCCGTCGGAATCCGCGCTCGGCAAGGAGTTCGAGGTCAGCCGTTCGGTCGTCCGCGAAGCGTTGCGGGGGCTGCAGGCACTCGGGCTCACCGTGTCCAAAACGGGCAAAGGGACTTTCGTGACCGCCACCGGGCCGGTCGAGAACCCCACCTTCGGGACTTACTCGGCCCGTGACCTGTTCGAGGTCCGGCGGCACGTCGAGATCCCCGTCGCCGGTTACGCGGCCTTGCGCCGCGGCACCGACGACCTGGACCTGCTCGGTCACCTCGTCGAGCGGATGGACGTCGAAACCGACAACACCGCGTGGGTGGCGCTGGACTCGCTGTTCCACATCACCATCGCCCAGGCTTCGGGCAATCCGGTGTTCGGCAAGGTCATCGAAGAGATCCGGGACGCGCTGGCCCGCCAGTCGTCCTTTCTCAACCAATTGGGGGACCGTCGGACCCGCTCGAACACCGAGCACCGTGAGATCGTCACCGCCATCGCCGCCGGCTCCGAAGCCGACGCCGTCGCGGCGATGACCTCCCATCTCGAACACGTCGAGGACGCGCTCACCACCATCGTGCGGCCGGGCCACACGACGCAGCAGGACAAGGACGACTGACATCGTGACCGAACAGACCCTCAGCGCGGACGACAGCAAATCGGCGCCGGTGCTCGCCGACGCCGGCGACGCCGGCTACGACAAGGCGCTGAAACCCCGCCACGTCAACATGATCGCGATCGGCGGCGCCATCGGCACCGGCCTGTTCCTCGGCGCGGGCGGCAGGCTCGCGCAGGCGGGCCCCGCGCTCGCGATCGTGTACGCGGTCTGCGGCCTCTTCGCGTTCTTCGTGGTGCGTTCGCTCGGCGAACTCATCCTGTACCGCCCCTCCTCCGGTGCCTTCGTCTCCTACGCCCGGGAATTCATGGGTGAGAAGGGCGCTTTCGTCGCGGGCTGGATGCACTTCCTGAACTGGTCGACGACCGGTATCGCGGATATCACCGCGATCGCGCTGTACGCGCATTTCTGGTCGTTCTTCACGCCGATCCCGCAATGGGTGCTGGCGCTCATCGCGCTGGCGGTGGTGCTGGCGCTGAACATGGTTTCGGTGAAACTGTTCGGCGAGATGGAGTTCTGGTTCGCCATCATCAAGGTCGCCGCGCTGGTGACCTTCATGGGGATCGGGATCTTCCTGCTGGTCACGCAGCAGCCGATCGACGGCACGACGCCGGGCTTCTCGCTGATCTCCGACCATGGCGGGATCTTCCCCGTGGGCCTGCTGCCGATGGTGCTGATCGTCCAGGGTGTCGTGTTCGCCTACGCCTCGGTCGAACTGGTCGGCGTCGCCGCCGGCGAGACGGAGAACCCGCGCAAGATCATGCCGAAGGCGATCAACTCGATCATGTGGCGGATCGGGATCTTCTACGTCGGCTCGGTCGTCCTGCTGGCGATGCTGATGCCGTGGGACTCCTACTCGAAGAACGAGAGCCCGTTCGTCACCGTGCTCTCGCATATCGGGGTGCCGCAGGCGGGCAACGTCATGAACCTGGTGGTGCTGACGGCGGCCCTGTCCAGCCTCAACTCGGGCCTCTACTCCACCGGCCGCATCCTGCGGTCGATGTCGCTGGCCGGTTCCGCGCCGAAGTTCACCGGCGTGATGAACAAGAACCACGTGCCCTACGGCGGGATCCTGCTCACCTCAGCGGTCTGCGTGGTCGGTGTCGGCCTGAACGCCGTCGTGCCGAGCCAGGCCTTCGAGATCGTGCTGAACTTCGCCGCCATCGGCATCCTCGGCACCTGGGCGATCATCGTGCTGTCCCATCTGCTGTTCGTCCGCAAGGCCAAGCGCGGCGAGGTCGAGCGCCCGTCGTACCGCCTGCCGTTCTCGCCCTACACCGAGATCGCGACGCTGATCTTCCTCGCCGCGGTCGTGGTGCTGATGGGCTTCGACGAGACCGGCCGGATCACCCTGTACTGTCTGCCGGTCATCGGGCTCGCGCTGGTGGCGGGCTGGTTCGGGGTCCGCAAGCGGATCAACATGGACGTATTCGAAAAGACGAAGCTGTGATCCCGGAGATCCGCGTCCCCGCGCACGAACCGCTGGTGCACCTCCTCCGCGACGGAATGGTCGAGGGGGTGCACCACGGTTCGGCCGTGGTACTCGCTCCCGACGGCCGCGTGCTGTTCGCCGCGGGCGACATCGAGGCGGCGTTCTACCCGCGGTCGGCCGCGAAACCCTTGCAGGCCACGGCGATGGCGCGGCTCGGGGTCAACCTGAGTCCCGCCGGGTTCGCCGCCGCGGCGGCCAGCCACTCCGGCGAGGAGATCCATCTGGCCGAGGTGCGCAGGACGCTCGGCGGCGCCGGGCTCACCACGGAGGATCTGCGGACGCCGGAGGACCTGCCGTTCGACCCGGTCGAACGCGACGCGTGGGTCGCGTCCGGACGGACGGCTTCGCGGGTGGCGCACAACTGTTCCGGCAAGCACGCCGCCATGCTCGCGACGTGCCGCCTGCACGACTGGTCCACAAAGGACTACCTGGATCCCGGCCATCCGCTTCAGCACGCGATCGCGGAGTGCGTCGAAGACCTGACCGGGCAACGCGTCCCGAAGGTGGCCGTCGACGGCTGTGGCGCTCCCCTGTTCGCGGTCTCGCTGCGCGGGCTCGCCCGTGCGGTCGGCAAAATCGCCGCGTCGGCGCCGGGGACACCGGAAGGCCTTGTCGCCGCAGGGATCCGAAAGCATCCGGAACTGGTCGCCGGCACCCGTCGCGACGTCACCGCGCTCATGCGCGCGGTGCCCGGCCTGATCGCCAAGGACGGTTTCGAAGCCGTCCAGGTCGCCGCCCTCCCGGACGGGACTGCGATCGCGCTCAAGATCGCCGACGGCGGTGACCGTGCGCGACGGCCCGTGCTCGCCGCCACGCTCGCGTTGTGCGGTGTAGACCAGAACGTGTTGGAGCCCACCCCCGGCCTGCGCGTGACCGGCGCGCTGGCCGAACTCGACCTCGCCGCCTGAGGAGTCTTCGATGCACCGCGTGGAACACGATCTGCTGGGGGACAAGGAAGTCCCCGCCGACGCTTACTGGGGCGTGCACACCGCCCGTGCCAGGGAGAACTTCCCCATCACCGGCACCGCGATCTCCGCGTACCCACACCTGATCGCGGCGCTCGCCTCGGTCAAGGAGGCCGCCGCCCGTGCCAACGCCGACCTCGGGTTGCTGGAGCCGGACGTCGCCGACGCGATCCGCCGGGCGTGCCGTGAGATCCGCGAAGGCGCGTTGCACGACCAGTTCGTCGTCGACGTCATCCAGGGCGGCGCGGGCACCTCGACGAACATGAACGCCAACGAGGTGATCGCGAACCGCGCGCTCGAACTGCTCGGGCACGAGAAGGGTGACTACGCCCGCGTGCACCCGAACGAGCACGTGAACCTCGGGCAGTCGACCAATGACGCGTACCCGACCGCGGTCAACGTCGCGACGATCATCGCCGTCCGCGAACTGGCCGGGGCGATGGTCGTGCTGGAACAGGCTTTCGCGGCCAAGGCCGTCGAGTTCCGCGATCTGCTGAAGATGGGCCGCACGCAGTTGCAGGACGCCGTCCCGATGACATTGGGGCAGGAATTCGGCACCTACGCGGTCATGCTCGGCGAAGACCGGCTTCGGCTCACCGAAGCGGTGACGCTGCTGCACGAGATCAACCTCGGCGCGACCGCGATCGGCACCGGGCTCAACGCCGCGCCCGGATACGCCGAGGCCGCCGTCGCGCATCTGCGCGAGATCACCGGCCTGCCCGTCGTGTCCGCGGCGGACCTCGTCGAGGCGACACAGGACTGCGGCGCGTTCGTGCACCTTTCCGGCGTGCTCAAGCGGATCGCGGTGAAACTTTCCAAAAGCTGCAACGATCTGCGGCTGCTCTCGTCCGGGCCGCGGGCGGGGCTCAACGAGATCAACCTGCCGCCGGTGCAGGCCGGGTCGTCGATCATGCCCGGCAAGATCAACCCGGTGATCCCCGAGGTGGTCAACCAGGTCGCGTTCGAGGTCATCGGCAACGACGTCGCCGTCACGATGGCGGCCGAGGCCGGGCAGCTGCAGCTCAACGCCTTCGAGCCGCTGATCCTGCATTCGCTTTCGGAGAGCATCACGCATCTGCGGTCGGCGTGCCTGGTGCTGGCGGAACGATGCGTCTCCGGGATCACCGCGAACGCGGACGTGTTGCGGGGCTACGTCGAGAATTCGATCGGGCTGGTGACCGCGCTGAACCCGAAGATCGGGTACGCGGCGGCGACCGAGATCGCCAAAGAGGCGCTCCAGACCGGGCGCGGGGTGGCGGAACTCGTCGTCGAGAAGGGGCTTCTGCCCGCCGAAGAGCTGGCGAAGCTGCTGAAGCCGGAGACGCTCGCCCGGCTTTCCTGAGACCCGCGGGGCGGTACCGGGCGGTCCGCCCCGCGCCAGTGTCAGGAAAGTGGCTTTCAGGACATTTTCGTCCTGAAAGCCACATTCCTGACATGCGGGTACGGTCGTAAGCGGAAGGTGATCCTCCGCGCGAAAGGCGGCCAGTGTGCTCGACCGACTCCTCGACCGGTACCTCGGCCTCCCACCCGCCGAAGGCCCCGCCCCCTCGGTGACCAAGGCGATCCCCGTCCCGATGCCCGACGGTGTCCGGCTGCTGGCGGATCGCTACGCCGTCCCAGGCGACGAGCCGCGACCGGTGGTGCTGATCCGCACGCCGTACGGCCGCAAGGGCCTGATGGGCAAGATCTTCGGCGAGACGTTCGCGCGGCACGGGTTGCAGACGGTCCTCCAGAGCACTCGCGGGACCTTCGGCTCAGGCGGCGAATTCCGGCCCTTCCACCTGGAGAAGGAGGACGGCCTCGCCACCGTCGCGTGGCTGCGCGAGCAGCCATGGTGTGACGGCCGGGTCGCGATGGCCGGCGCGAGCTACCTCGGCCACACGCAGTGGGCCGTCGCGCCGTATCTCGGCGAGCCGCTCGAAGCGCTGTGTCTCGGCGTCACCGCTTCGGAGTTCGTGTCGACCTTTTATCCAGGCGGAATCCTCGCTGTCGACAACATGGTCTCGTGGTCGGCGCTGATCGGCCGCCAGGAAGGCCGGTTCGCCGGCCTGCCGAATCCCTGGCAGACGAAGAAGACCCGCCGCGCCATGGCATATCTGCCGGTTTCCGGCGCCGACGTCGCGGCCATCGGCAAGCAGGTGCGGTTCCTGCAGGACGTCTCCGCGCACGCCGAACCCGGCGACGACTTCTGGGCGCCGTCGGATCACAGCGCCGAGGTCGCCGCGCTGACGACCCCGGTGTCCATGGTGACCGGCTGGTACGACCTGTTCATCTCCGCCCAGCTGCGCGACTTCAAGGAACTCGCCGCGGCCGGACGCGCACCGCGGATCACCATCGGCCCGTGGGCGCACGGCGAGCCCGCGAGCCTGAAAACCCTGATCACCGACCAGATCGGCTTCCTCTCCGCCCACCTCCTGGGTGATCGCGCACCGCTCAGGCAGTCACCCGTGCGCCTGTATCTCCAGGGTTCTGGGCGGTGGCTCGACTTCGCAAGCTGGCCACCGGAGTCCGACACCACCTCGTACTTCCTGCGTCCCGGCAGGCTTTCCCTCGATGCGCCGGTGGAGTCGAAACCGGGCAAGTTCACCTTCGATCCGGCCGACCCGACGCCGACGGTCGGCGGCCCGCTTCTGTCGGGCGTGCAGAAACAGCAGGACAACAAGGAAATCGAGGCCCGGCCGGACGTACTGCTGTTCACCGGTGACGTGCTGGAGCGCGATCTCGACGTCATCGGCGAGATCTCCGCGCTGGTGCACGTCCGGACCGACGTCGGGCACGGCGACGTGTTCGTCCGGCTGTGCGATGTGGACCGTCGCGGTGTCTCCCGCAACGTCACCGACGGGATCCTCCGCCTGCGACCCGGCGACCCGGAGTCCGGTGTGGACGGTGTGGTCGCCGCCGAGATCCTGCTCGATCCGACGGCGTACCGGTTCCGGCGCGGGCACCGCCTGCGGGTGCAGGTCGCGGGCGGCGCGTTCCCGCGCTTCGCCCGCAACCACGGCACCGGCGAGCCGGTTTTCAGCGCGGTGGACGGGAAACCCGCGCGGTTCGAGATCTTCCACGACCCCGCGCACCCGTCGCGGATCACGCTGCCGGTGTTCGGCGGCCAGTGAGGGTGGAGAGCACAGGAGCGTGTCGCGAGAGTGGCTTTCGCGACACCTCGCGACGGCGCCGCCTCGCCTGACTCCTCGTCAGGCCGGGACGACCCGCTGGTGCGTGGTCAGCCTGCCGTCGTCGTGCAGCACGTGGAACAGCAGCGACGGCGGCAGGTCGTAGTCGATCGGTCCGCCTTCACTCCAGGACCGCAGTCCGTTCCGTTCCCACGGGAACAGGATGCTCGACCCGACCGACGGTGCCGACCGCAGCGGCACTCCCGCGAACGTCGTCGACGCCGCGGCGTGGACGTGCCCGCAGAGCAGGGCGACCACGCGCGGGTGACGCGCGAGCACCTCGGCCAGCTTTTCCTCACCGTACTGGCGCATCGCGTCCACCAGCGGCAGCCCGAGCGCGACCGGTGGGTGGTGGAAGGCGATGAAGGCGGGGCCATCGCCGTCGCCGAGTACGTCGTCCAGCCAGGCCATGGTCTCGTCGTCGAACTGCCCGTCGGGTTTGCCGGGGATGGTCGAATCGGCCATGACGAACGTGACGTCGCCGACCGTGTGCGCCGCGTTGACCGGGGCGTCACCCGGCGCCTGGCCGAGCAGCCCTTCGCGGAACGGGCCGCGCTTGTCGTGGTTGCCAGGACAGACGAACAGCGGGACGTCGGTCTTGAAGAGCTCGGCCGCGCGCCGGTATTCCTCGAGGGTGCCGTGGTCGGTGATGTCTCCGGTCACCAGGATCGCGTCGACCGGTGTCGCCAGGCCTTCCAGGTACCGCATGACCCGTTCGGTGCGTTCGTCGGCGCGCTCCCCGCCGTCGAGATGGTTGTCGCTCAGATGTGCCGTCACGAACATCGTGTCACCCCATGTCTTCCAGATATGCCAACGTTTTCACCCAGTTCCGCACGAGCAGCTCCATCGCCGTCGCGAGGTCGGAGACGCGGATCGCCTCGACGATCCGGTGGTGCTCATCGATACTCTCCCTGGCGCATTCGACGCCACCGAAATAGCGCGCGTCATAGCGTTTCAGCAGCGGCTTCGTCTGCTCGAGCAGGCGCAGCAGATGCGGATTCGTGCACCGCGAGACGAGCAACGCGTGCCAACGGTCGTCCAAACTGGACAGATCGCCCTGCCGGGCGAGTTCCGCGGCCATCTCGGCGGTGATCCGGTCCAGTCCGCCGGTGAGCCCGGCGAGGTCCTGCGGCGAACTCCAGCGCAACGCGAGCGATTCGAGCTCGGCGACGAGCGGGTACAGCTGCCGGGCCTCGTCCGGGTCGAACGGCGGCACGAGGAAACCCCGGTTCGGCGCCGAGACGAGCAGGCCGCGGTCGGCCAGCCCGATCAGCGCCTCGCGCAACGGGGTCCGGCTGACGCCCAGTTCGCGGGCGAGGTGCACCTCGTTGATGCGGCTGTCCGCGGCGATGCGGCCGTCGAGCACGCGGGCGGTGATCTCCTCCGTGAGGTCGCGCCGGAGCAGGTTCCTCGTCATCGGTGCAGTATTGCATGCACTTCGGTCGTACTGTATTCAGTTAGGCATGACGGACTTCGATGTGCACCGCGCCCGCGCCGAGACACCGGGCTGCGCGGAAGTGGTCCACCTCAACAACGCCGGATCGTCCCTGCCACCCGCCCGGGTGACCGACACCGTCGTCGGCTACCTGCGGGAAGAAGCCCTGATCGGCGGGTACGAGCAGGCCGCGGCGACCGTTGAGCGGATGAACGGCGTCTACGCCTCGGCCGCGCGCCTCGTCGGCGCCGGCCCCGAAGACATCGCCCTGACCGACAACGCGACCCGGTCGTGGCAGGCGATCTTCTACGCGCTGCCGTTCGCCGCGGGAGACCGGATCCTGACGGCGAAATCCGAGTACGCGAGCAACGTCATCTCCTTCTTGCAGATCGCGAAGCGCACCGGCGCCGTCGTCGAGGTGGTCGACAACGACGAGTCCGGGCAACTGGACGTCGAGGACCTCAAGCGCCGCGTCGACGGCGACGTCAAACTGATCGCCGTCTCCCACGTACCCACTCAGGGCGGACTGGTGAACCCCGCCGAAGAGATCGGCGCGGTCGCGCGCGAGGCCGGGATCCCGTTCCTGCTGGACGCGTGCCAGAGCGCCGGCCAGATCGACCTCGACGTCGCGCGCCTGAACTGCGATGCCCTCAGCGTCACCGGCCGCAAGTACCTGCGCGGTCCGCGGGGCACCGGATTCCTGTACGCGCACCCGCGGCTGCGCGAGCGCGTCGAGCCCGCGATGCTCGACCTTCACTCGGCAGCGTGGACCGCGCCCGAAACCTACGAAGTCGATCCGACGGCGAAGATGTTCGAGGTCTGGGAACGCGATCACGCCGCCCTGCACGGCCTCGGCGCGGCGATCGACTACGCCCTCGAATGGGGCATGCCCGCCATCGAAGCTCGCGTCGCCGCCCTCGCGGCGAAACTACGCGACGCGCTCCGCGAGATACCCGGTGTCCGCGTCCACGACCAAGGCGCGCGACAGTGCGGGATCGTCACGTTCAGCGTGGCGAAAACACCGTCGCAGGAAGTGAAACAGCGCCTGGCCGCGGCGAAGATCAACGTCAGTGTCACTGAAGCGACGTCCGCCCAGTTCGATTTCGTCGAGCGTGGATTGCCGCCACTGGTCCGGTCTTCGGTGCACTACTTCAATACCGAAGACGACATCGCCCTCCTCGTCGGCGAAGTCGGAAAACTGGCCTAGCGACGGGAAAGCACCGACTCGGACGGCGGGGCGTACGGCAGCCCCGTCGTCTTCGCGCGCATACCGAGCACCAACGCCTCCCCCAGCAGGCTGACACCGATCGACAGCGTCACCGGCCGCGCGTCGGGATGTGCCCCGGCCATCGTGGCCAGGAAGCCGACCCCGAAGTTCACCAGCATCGACAGCACCCAGACGCCGAACGTCCAGCCGGTGTAGCGCAGCCACAGCACGCCGTCGCGCTCGAACAGCTTCGTGGTGGCGGCGCGCACCGCGCCGAGGCCGCATCCGACGACGGAACCCAGCACGAGCCAGGCGCCGTCCGTGAAGGTGAAGCTTTCCAGCTTGGTCAGGCCGTAGCCCGCGATCGCGAGCAGGACCACCGGCGCCCCGAACACCTCGCGGGCGACCAGCGGCTCCCCGCGCAGCCTGCGCACGACGATCACGATCACCACGGCGACGACCAGCGCGATCAGCAACCAGGTCCGCATGGACTCCCCCTTTGCAGCATGCCTGTGCTAAATAAAATAGCAAGGTCGTGCTATAAAGGCAACATGCCCAAGATCGTCGACCCCGATGCCCGGCGCCTTGAGATAGCCGAAGCCGTCTTCCGGGTGATCCAGCGGGACGGCCTCGCGCAGGCGTCGCTCCGAAGCGTGGCCGAGGAGGCCGGCCTCGCGATCGGCTCGGTGCGGCACTACTTCCGCGGCCACGACGAGCTGATCGTGTTCGCCATGCGGTCGCTCGGTGACCGGCTCGAGGCGAGGCTGCTGGGGCATCTCCCCGACCTGCTCGACCCCGCGACACCGCGCTCACGTCGGCAGGAGATCACCGAAGCGCTGCTCAGCGAACTGCTCCCGCTCACCGAGCAGACCCGGGCCGAAACCGACGTTTGGCTGGCGTTTTCGGCCGCCGCGAAGAACCGCCCGGACCTCGCCGAGGAGGCCGCCCGCATGTACGACGGGGTCCGCGCCCTCGTCCGGCGCGTGCTCGACGGAGCGAACGAAGCGGGAGGTCTCCTCGAAGACCTCGACCTGACCGTGGAGACCGAACGGCTGGCCGCACTGCTGGACGGGCTCGCGTTGTCGACGGGCCGGACTTCGCCGGAGCTGATGCGCACGGTGCTCCGGCGGCACCTGGAGAGCCTGCGGCGCCCCGAATCGGAGGCGAAATGAGCACCTTCTACGAAGTCGCGGAGCGGGATCCAGGCCGCGTCGCGGTGATAGACGTCGACGGGCGCGAGACCACCTTCGGCGAGCTGTCGGCGCGTGCGAATCAGCTGACCCACGCCTTGCGGGCACTCGGCATCGGCGAGGGCGACGGCATCGTCGCGATCATCCACAATGGACTCGCCTATTACGAGCTCCTGCTGGCGACCTTGCAGGCGGGGATGTACTTCACGCCGGTCAACCATCGGTCCTCACCGGGCGAGATCGCCTACATCGCGGCGAACAGCGGCGCCAAGGTCGCCGTCGCGGACGCGGACATCGCCGTCACGTGCACCACGGAATTGCAGGGCCTGCACCGGTTTTCGCGCGGAGAGACGCCCGGCTGGGCGGACTACGCGGCGTGGGGCGCGGGTCGGCCCACCACCACGCCCGAGCAGCGGACCGCGGGCCAGACGATGCTCTACACCTCCGGGACCACGGGGCGCCCCAAAGGCGTCCGGCGCGCCCTGTCCGGGCGGCCGCCCGCGCTGCACCCGATCCACGCGAACGTCCTCGATCGCCTGGACGTCCGGCCGGGGCACGGCGTGCACCTCGTCGCCTGCCCGCTCTACCACGCGGCGCCGGGCATGTTCTCGACCGCGATCCTGCATCTCGGGCACACGCTCGTGCTGATGGACCGGTTCGACGCCGAGGAAACGCTGCGGCTCACCGAAAGGCACCGCGTGACGAGCACGCATCTGGTGCCGACGATGTTCCACCGCATGCTCCGGCTGCCCGAGGACGTCCGCGCGCGGTACGACCTGTCGAGCCTGACGTCGGTCATCCACGGTGCCGCGCCGTGCCCGAAGGAGGTCAAGGAGCGGATGCTCGCCTGGCTCGGACCGGTGGTCCACGAGTACTACGGCGCGTCCGAGGGCCTGATCGCGGCCGTGCACGCGCGCGATTGGCTCGCCGCGCCGGGCACGGTCGGCACACCGCTGGACGGCGTGCGGGTCGAGGTGCTCGACGACGACGGCCGCGAACTCCCCGCCGTCGAGACCGGGACGCTCTACTTCAGTTCCGCGCACACGAAATTCGACTACCACGACGATCCGGACAAGACGGCCGCCGCGCGTTCCGGGGAGTTCGTCACCGTCGGGGACGTCGGCTATCTCGACACCGCGGGGCGGGTGTTCCTGTGCGACCGGCGGACGGATCTCATCCTTTCCGGTGGCGTGAACATCTACCCGGCCGAGATCGAGGCGCGGCTGCTGAGCCATCCCGACGTCGCCGACGTGGCGGTGATCGGGGAACCGGATCCCGAGTGGGGACAACGGGTCGTCGCGGTCGTCCAACCGGTCGAGGGGACGGCCGGGGACTCCGCGCTGGCGAAGCGGCTTGAAGAGCACTGCCGAGCCGAGCTCGCCGGGTTCAAGACGCCGCGCCGGTTCGACTTCCGCGAGCGGCTGCCGCGGACCGAGAGCGGCAAGATGCCACGGCGGACACTTCGGGCGGACTGAACGGCCCTTTCGGGCAGTGCCGGTCGCGGTACGGTTCGTTCATGCGCCTGCGGTCCGTGACCACACTGCTCGCCACCCTCGTTCTCGCGCTGGCCGTCCCCGCGACGGCCGACGCGACGCCCGGCTCCGGCGTGACCGGGACGATCTTCCACCAGCAGACGGTCGGGAACACCGATTACGTGCTGCGCGAGGTCGTCATCCAGCCCGGCGGCTACACCGGCTGGCACTACCACGACGGCACGCTGCACGCGTACGTCAAGGCAGGCACGCTGACGCACAACTCGGCCGACTGCGGGCTCGACGGCTTGTACCGCAAGGGTGCCGTCTTCACCGAACCGAGCGACACCGTCCACATCGGACGGAATCTCGGGGCGACGCCGGTGGTGCTGGAGGTGCTCTACGTGCTGCCGCACGGAAGCCCGCTGTCGCAGGACGCGCCGAACCCCGGTTGCCCTTTCTAGGCCCCGAACCAGCCCGCCACGTCGAGACGGAAGCCGTCCGCGGGCGCCATCGTGCGAAGGTCCGTTTCGAGCGCGCGGACCCTTTCGACGCCCAGCGTGGCGGCCCACTCCTTGCGCAGCTCCTCGAAGATCGCCGCCGTCCGGCCGAGTGAGTCGAACCCGCGGCCGGTGAGCCGCACGACCTTGCGCCGGGCGTCGGCCGGGTCGTCGACACGCGCGACGTAGCCGAGCTGCTCCAGCTTGTCGACGGTCTTGCCCGCCGCCTGCTTGCTCACGCCGAGCCGCCGCCCGATCTCGCTCGCCGTCGCGCCCTCGCGGCCGATCGCCTGCATGGCGAAGCCGTACGCCGGGCGGACGTCGGGATGCCCCTGCTCGGCCAGCTCGGCGTGCATCCGGTCGATGATCGAGCGGAAGCCCGCGAACAGCAGGAGAGGCAGCTCGAAGCCGGGCGGATCGGAATCGCGCTTGCCTGAATCGACAACTTGGTTTACCTTTTCGTCAACCACGTTGACCATCTTAAAGGGGAAGCCTTGTTCACCGATCACACCGTCGAAACCGCGCCCGAAGCCTCGCGTCGCTCGATGGAAGCGACCATCCGGAAGTTCGGCCACCTCCCCACCGCCGTCGCCCGGCAGGCGTCGTCACCCGAACTGCTCGATGGATTCCTGAAACTCAGCGCGAGCTTCGAGCGGACGACGCTCGAACCCCTCGCGCGGGAGACCGTCGTGATGACCGTGGCGACCCGCAACGGCTGCGCAGTGTGCATCGAGATCCACACCGGCAAGTTGAAGGGTCTCCACGCGGACGACGACCTCATCGCGGCGCTTCGCTCCCAGGAGCCGGTGCCCGACGAGCGTCTGGAAGCCATCCGGCAGTTCACACTCGCGGTACTCGAAACCGCCGGCGGCGTCGACGACGAGACCCTGCGGACCTTCTTCGGGCACGGATACACCGAACGGAACGCCCTCGAAGTCGTCATGGGCATCGGGGCCTACACGATGTCGACCTTGGCGAACAGGCTCATCCGCGCCTAGGTGTGTCCTGCGAGTCTGTTCGATGGGCTTCGTGATCCAGGTGATCCCTGACGGCACGGGCGGATCGGCCCCGTACCGGGTCGTACTCGGCCGAGCCCGCCTGTGCCGTCAGGGAGCACCTGGGCGCGAAGACCTCGAACATGACTTGCAGGACACGGCCTCGTCGCTCTGCGTGATCGCCGCTCGTGGCCCGGATCACTCCAATGGACGCCGATCTTGACGTATCTGGGCAGCCCCGCCCGCCTCTTCTCTTGTGTAGCCGAAAGTTCGCCACCCGCGGCGCGGCGCACACCGGCGGTCTGGCCTGCCGAGGGGGCAGACCAGACCGCCGAAGCCGAAAACGTTCCACAGGTGTTGGGGGTGCGTGAAGGCCCCCTTCCCTCGGCTCAGTCGAGGGAAGGGGGCCTTCACGTGTCTTGAGCGCATTTAGTCGACTAAATGCGGAGGGCGGGGTGGCCGAGTCCGGATCGCGGTGGTCCGTGAAGGCCTCCTTGCCTACCCTGAGGGTAGTGAAGGAGGCCTTCACTACCCTCAGGATTGCCACGTGGCCCCCACCTGCAACAGCAACCACAGCGGTCACAGCGGCCGCGCGTGAAGGACCCTTCCCTCGGCTCAGCCTTCATGTACTGCAGTGCCGGTCTGAAGCTCACCGAACGCTTCGTGAGTGACGTCAGGCTTCGAGCGCCCAGCGCACGTAGCGCATCGTCGGGACGAAACCCGTCTTCTCGAAGACCCCGAACGCGCCCGAAGGATCCGCCGAGTCCACGTTCAAACTCGCGCGGTCGTACCCCTGGTCAGCGACGGCCCGCAACGCGTGTCCCATCAGCGCTCCGGCGACACCTCGCCGCCGGTGCTCCCGAAGCGTTCCGATCACCATGAAGTGCGCGTCGCGGACGCCGGTGGCCTCCGTGTCCGCGTCCCAGCACAGGGTCACCAGCATCCCGACCGCACCGCCCGCCTCGCGAAGCAGGAAGCTGACCTCAGGCCGGAAAGTCTGGTTGGTGATCTTGTTCCGCCAGAGCTCGACTGGCATCGGCACCGCGCCCCAGCAGTCGCGGTAGGCCTCGTTCCTGACCGTCCGGAAGTCCTCGTCGTTCCGCTCCGACCACGGCTCGACCCGGAACCCTCGGGGGATCACAGGACCGTTCAAGGCGCCGAGCGAGTGCTCCATCCGCTGGAAGTAGCGCACCGGCACGAACCCCCCGGGAGCGGACGAGTTCGGCCAGGCCCGCGATGCGCTCGGGCCGGTTGACGTCCACCACGAGTTTCGAGTCGGGGTGGTGCAGCGCGGCTCGTTCTACGGCGACTTGGCCCCTTTGGATGCCTTCGATCTCGTGGTGCACATCCCGCGGCTCACTCCCGCCGAGCCGGACGACAGCGCCCTCGGGCACTCTTCCGCCGAAGTCCGGGAAGCATTCGCGCGGTGGCAAAGGACCAGCCGATGACCGCACGAGGACAGGAGGGCGACCGGGCGGGAACTGCCGCGATGATCGGATTCCCGAGGATCGCCGCGGCGCGGGCCTGGCGGGATGTGCCGGTGCGCCGGCACATCATCGAGAGCCTGGCTTGAGATCGACGGGGCCCTCGATGATCTCCGGGGGCCCCAAATCCGTTCGTGGGCGCAGTAGGGATCGAACCTACGACCGCTCGGGTGTAAACCGAGTGCTCTCCCGCTGAGCTATGCGCCCGGGAGGTGGCACCCGAGCACGGGTGCCACCGGTGAAGACTCAGGCCAGCGAGGCCACGGCCTTCTTCCACGCCTGCTGGTCGCGCGCCTCGCCGGGCTGGTTGACCTCGGCGAACCGCACGACGCCGTCCTTGTCGATCAGGAAGGTTCCACGGGTGGCCAGGCCGGCCGCCTCGTTGAAGACGCCGTAGGCCTTCGCGACCTCGCCGTGCGGCCAGAAGTCCGAAAGCAGCGGGAACTGGTAACCCTCCTGCTCGGCCCACGCCTTGAGCGAGAACGGGGTGTCCACGGACACACCGATGACCTGGACGCCCTGGCCGTCGTAGTCCGCGAACTCGTCGCGGAGCTGGCACAGCTCGCCGGTGCAGATGCCACTGAACGCGAACGGGTAGAACACGAGCAGAACCGGCTTGTCACCCTTGAAGGATGACAGCGTCACGGACTGCTTGTTGTAGTCGTTGAGCGTGAAGTCCGGGGCTTGCGATCCGACCTCGACGGCCATACCGGCGGTTTCCTCTCAAGAGCGAACAGGGGCCTGCGACGACAACCCTATCGTGTCGATCGCGCGCCCGGAGAGGTCACCGCTTGGTCTTGGACGACTTCGGCGAAACCAGCCGGGTGCCCGCCCACTTGGGGCCGGCGCTGATGTTGGCCGTCTGCGCCAGCCCGACCTGCGGCACCGCTTCGGCGATCTCACTCGGCTCGACATGCCCAGGCTGGCCCGTCTTCGGGGTCAGCACCCAGATCACGCCGTTCTCGTTCAGGGGAGTCCGGACCTCGATCAGCGTGTCACCGAGATCACCGTCGTCTTCGCGCCACCACAGCAGCACCACGTCGATGACCTCGTCGGCGTCCTCGTCGAGGATGTCGCCGCCGATCTGTTCCTCGATCGCCGCACGAAGGTCGTCGTCGACGTCCTCGTCCCAGCCGATCTCCTGGACCACCATGTCCGGCTTGATCCCGAGCCTTTCGGCGACGCTGCTCTGATCAGCGTCTCCCGCGGCGACCACTGCTGTCACTCCTCCAACTACGACGGAGCATGGTGTCGCGTCGGCCTGATCGGCCGGGCGGGCACCACACTCGGGTACACGATGCCCGTTAGCGAACACTGGTGAAGCGATCCGCGCAACCGTCCACACCGGATCTTGAACAACTCGTGTCGCGGCGTACGGACATTCAGCCCACTCTCACGGGGTCAATTCGGGCGCGCCTGGGCACCTCCGAACGCCCTGCTTTAGGGTGAGAGAGAAAACGCGCGCGCGAGTACAGGCGCGTGCGAGGCGTGTCGCAATCGGGTCCGCGAACGTTACCGATCAGTAGCGGTGACGGGAACGGAACCGGAGGACGACGATGGAAGGCGAACACGCCCGCGTACGAGCACAACCAGCTACCACCTTTCGCAAGGAGACCCCTTGGCCCCGCAGAACGACGGCGCCTCCGGCAAGGAGACCCCGGCACGCGTCCGCGTCATCCGTGACGGATTGGCGGCGCACCTGCCCGACATCGACCCGGAGGAGACCGCCGAATGGCTGGACTCCTTCGACGAGGCGCTGGCCAGGGGTGGTCAGCAGCGCGCCCGGTACCTGATGCTGCGCATCCTCGAGCGGGCCAGGGAACGCCACGTCGGCGTCCCGGCGCTGACGTCGACGGACTACGTCAACACCATCCCCACGGAGAACGAACCCTGGTTCCCCGGTGACGAGGAGATCGAGCGCCGCTACCGCGCCTACATCCGGTGGAACGCCGCGATCATGGTGCACCGCGCGCAGCGTCCCGGCGTCGGCGTCGGCGGGCACATCTCGACCTACGGCTCGTCCGCGGCGCTGTACGAAGTGGGCTTCAACCACTTCTTCCGCGGCAAGGACCACTCGGGCGGCGGCGACCAGATCTTCATCCAGGGGCACGCCTCCCCCGGTATCTACGCCCGCGCGTTCCTCGAGGGCAGGCTGACCGAGAACCAGCTGGACGGCTTCCGCCAGGAGTTCTCGCACGCCGGCGAGGGCGGCGGCCTGCCGTCGTACCCGCACCCGCGGCTGATGCCGGAGTTCTGGGAGAACCCGACCGTGTCCATGGGCCTCGGCCCGATGAACGCGATCTACCAGGCGCGGTTCAACCGCTACCTGCGCGATCGCGGCATCAAGGACACCAGCGACCAGCACGTCTGGGCGTTCCTCGGCGACGGCGAGATGGACGAGCCGGAATCGCGCGGCCTCATCCACGTGGCCGCCGGCGAAGGCCTCGACAACCTGACCTTCGTGATCAACTGCAACCTGCAGCGGCTCGACGGTCCGGTGCGCGGCAACGGCAAGATCATCCAGGAGCTGGAGTCGTACTTCCGCGGCGCCGGCTGGAACGTCATCAAGGTCATCTGGGGCCGCGAGTGGGACTCGCTGCTGCACGCGGACCGTGACGGCGCGCTGGTCAACCTGATGAACACCACGCCGGACGGCGACTTCCAGACCTACAAGGCCAACGACGGCGCCTTCGTCCGCGAGCACTTCTTCGGCCGCGACCCGCGGACCAAGGAGCTGGTCAAGGACCTCACCGACGCCGACGTCTGGAACCTCAAGCGCGGCGGGCACGACTACCGCAAGGTCTACGCGGCCTACAAGTCGTCGCTGGAGCACCACGGCCAGCCGACGGTGATCCTGGCCCATACCATCAAGGGTTACGGCCTCGGACCGTCCTTCGAGGGCCGCAACGCCACGCACCAGATGAAGAAGCTCACCCTCGACGACCTCAAGCTGTTCCGGGACGCCCAGCGCATCCCGATCAGCGACGAGGAGCTCGAGCGCGACCCGAAGCTGCCGCCGTACTACCACCCCGGCAAGGAATCGCCGGAGATCGAGTACATGATCGGCCGCCGGAAGGCGCTCGGCGGGTTCTTGCCGGAGCGGCGCCCGAAGGCCTCGAAGGCGCTCGTGCTGCCCGGCGACAAGGTCTATGAAGGCCTCCGCAAGGGCTCGGGCAAGCAGGAGGTCGCCACCACGATGGCGTTCGTCCGGCTCGTCCGCGAGCTGGCGAAGGACTCCGAGATCGGCAAGCGGATCGTCCCGATCATCCCGGACGAGGCGCGCACCTTCGGTCTCGACTCGATGTTCCCGACGGCCAAGATCTACAACCCGCACGGCCAGACGTACACGTCGGTCGACGCGAGCCTGATGCTGGCCTACAAGGAGTCCGAAAAGGGCGTCATCCTGCACGAGGGCATCAACGAAGCGGGTTCGACCTCGTCGTTCACCGCCGTCGGCACCTCGTACGCCACGCACGGCGAGCCGATGATCCCGGTCTACATCTTCTACTCGATGTTCGGGTTCCAGCGGACCGGTGACGGCCTCTACGCGGCGGCCGACCAGATGGCCCGTGGGTTCGTGCTCGGCGCCACCGCCGGCCGCACCACGCTGACCGGTGAGGGCCTGCAGCACGCCGACGGGCACTCGCTGCTGCTGGCGGCGACCAACCCGGCCGTCGTGGCCTACGACGCGGCGTGGTCGTTCGAGATCGCCCACATCGTGCGGGACGGTCTTCGCCGGATGTACGGCGAGACCGGGCCGGACGGCAACGGCGAGAACGTCTTCTACTACATGACGATCTACAACGAGCCCTACCAGCAGCCCGCCGAGCCCGAGAACCTCGACGTCGACGGCCTGCTCAAGGGTCTCTACAAGTACGCCGACGCGCCGTCGGGCGAGGGCCCGGAGGCGCAGATCCTGGTCTCCGGCGTCACCATGCCGGACGCGCTCCGCGCCCAGCAGATGCTGGCCGAGGAGTGGGGCGTCCGCGCGGCCGTGTGGTCGGCCACGTCGTGGACCGAGCTGCGGCGCGAGGCCGTCGAGGCCGACCACGACAACCTGCTCCACCCGGGCGACTCCCCGCGTGTGCCGTACATCACGCAGAAGCTGTCCGGCGCGAACGGGCCGGTCGTCGCGGTTTCGGACTGGATGCGCGCCGTGCCGGACCTCATCCGCCCGTGGGTGCCGAACGACATGCTGACGCTGGGCACCGACGGGTTCGGGTTCTCCGACACCCGCCCGGCCGCCCGGCGGAAGTTCCTGGTCGACGCCCAGTCGATCGTGGTCGGCACGCTGAGCGCGCTCGCCAAGCGCGGCGAATTCGACCGGGCGAAGGTGGCCGAGGCGGCGCGGAAGTACCGCCTCGACGACATCGCCGCCGCGGGTCCGCAGCTGTCGGACTCCGGTAGCGCCTGACGCTGAGATGAAGGGACCTTTCCTTGCGAATTTCGCAAGGAAAGGTCCCTTCATTGCATCCGGCGGCGGAGCAGCTAGGGTGAGACATCGGATGTTTGCGGAAGCAGGGAAGGGTGAGCGAGTGTGACCAAGCGTCGACTGCCGAAGCCGAGTGAGCTGAAGCAGATCCTGCGGCCGAAGCCGATCGTGCTCAACCCGACCGACCGGCGGCTGGCTGGCGCGCACACGATCGCCGACCTGCGGATGCTCGCCCGCAAGCGCACGCCGCGGGCGGCGTTCGACTACACGGACGGCGCCGCGGAGCTGGAGGACAGCCTCCGCCGCGCCCGGCAGGCCTTCCGCAGCATCGAATTCCATCCGAACGTCCTACGCGGAGTGTCCGATGTGGACACCGGCAAGGAGATCCTCGGCAAGCGTTCGGAGCTGCCGTTCGCGTTCGCGCCGACCGGGTTCACCCGTATGATGAACCACGAGGGCGAGTCCGCGGTGGCCCGTGTCGCGCAGCGCAACGGCATCCCGATGGGCCTGTCGACGATGGCGACGACGTCGATCGAAGATCTCGCGGCGGCTGCCCCCGAGGCCCGCAAGTGGTTCCAGCTCTATGTCTGGCGCGACCACAAGGCGGGCGAAGATCTGATGAATCGCGCCTGGGCCGCCGGGTTCGACACGCTCATGCTGACGGTGGACACCCCGGTCGCGGGCGCGCGGCTGCGCGACGTTCGCAACGGGCTGACCATCCCGCCCGCGCTCACCCTCAAGACCTTCGTCGACGGCGCGATGCATCCGGCGTGGTGGTTCAACCTGCTGACCACCGAGCCGCTGACCTTCGCGTCGCTGAGCCAGTTCGACGGCACGGTCGCCGAACTGCTCAACCAGCTCTTCGACCCGACCCTGAACTTCGACGACCTCGACTGGGTCCGCCAGACCTGGCCGGGCAAGCTCGTGGTCAAGGGCATCCAGAACGTCGACGACGCGCGGGACGTGGTCAAACACGGCGCCGACGCGGTGCTGCTGTCCAACCATGGCGGCCGTCAGCTCGACCGCGCGCCGACACCGATCGAACTGCTCCCGGCGGTTCTCGACGAGATCCAGGGCGATGCGGAGGTGTGGGTCGACACCGGCATTCTCTCCGGTGGCGACATCGTGGCCGCGATCGCGCGCGGCGCGGACGCGGTGCTCATCGGGCGCGCGTTCCTCTACGGCCTGATGGCCGGGGGCGAGCGCGGCGTTCAGCGGTGCGTGGACATCCTGCGCGCCGAGATGGTCCGGACGATGCAGCTGCTGGGCGTCCGCACGCTCGCCGACCTCAAGCCGTCGCACGCCACCATGCGCTGACCCGCACGCGTTTCGTCCTCTGGATGCGGTAGTTCGTATCGGCAACTACCGCATCCAGAGGACGAAACGCGGGTCAGGCAGAGGCCGTGGTGACCCCGGCCGGCGCCGTCCGGACCTGCTTGGCGGTGCGGTTCCAGCTCCACCAGCCGTGCACGACCAGCCCGGCGAACACGATATAGACCGCCGCGGAGAAGTACAGGCCCGAAGAGAGCTGAAGCGGCACGCCGATCGCGTCGACGACCAGCCACACCAGCCAGAACTCGACGAGACCCGCGCCCTGCGCGGCGAAGGCGACCAGCGTGCCGACGAAGATCGCGGCGTCCGGCCATGGCGCCCACGAGGCGTTCAGCGCGTCGAGGACCAGCGCCATCGCGGTGGTGCCGATCGCGAACGCGCCGATCATCGCCAGGCGCTCGCCGAGCCTGCCCTTGCGGACGACCACGCCGTAGACCGGGTCGCTGCGGCGGGACCAGGCCCACCAGCCGTAGATCGAGATGGCGAGGATCGCGATCTGCCTGGTCGCGAGCCCGCCGAGATGCGCGGAGAGGTAGACCGAGAACAACAGCACGGTGGCACCGACCTGGACCGGCCACGTCCACAACGTGCGACGTTGCGCCAGGAAGACCACGGCCAGCGCGAAGATCTGGCCCGCCAGCTCGGCGAACGAGATCCATTGTCCGAGCACCGTGACACCGTTGTGCAGCAGGAAGTCCACGTCCGCACCCCTCTCCGTCTACCGCTCCAACATGCTCCGTTCCGGCCCCATTCCCTAGGGAGTGTGAGGTGCGGAACAGGCGGGCGGCTCGAGGGACGCTGAGGAGATCTCACAGGGTGCGAAAAAAGGCCCTCCACCACGTGTTCCGCGGCGATGGGCCCTTTCGACTCCACGCGGGCCCGGTGCCTTCCTCGATCACCGGGCCCGCGCGGATGCTCAGGAATCTACGCGACCGATGCCCACGGGCGAAGTCGGCGGCTCCGAACGGACCTCCTGCTTGCCGCCCCCGGCCTCCAACTGGCCCTGCAGGTTGGCCAGCCAGCCCTGCCAGCGGTCCTGCGCCGGCTTGATCAGTCCGCCGCCGAAGCCGACGACGATCACGCCGCCGATGGTGGCGAGGACAGTGATCAGGACCGGCCCGGTGATCGCGGTCGCGATGTTCACCTGGCCGAGTGCGGCGATGATGCCGAACGCCATGATCATCCAGTAGGCGATCGTGCCGAGCAGCCGCCCCGCGGGCCGGGTGGACAGCGCTCCGGTCACCAGGTCGCGGACGACCTTCGCGACGGCGGCCGCGACGATCACCAGCACCAGTGCCACCAGGATCCGCGGCAGGAAGGCGATGATGTCGTTGAGCAGCGCGCTGACCGGATTGCTCTCACCGAATACGCCGAACGCGAGCTGCAGCGCGATCAGGAGAATGAAGTAGTACACGAGTTTGACGAGGATCCCGCCCGCGTCGACATTCGCCTGTTTGAGCGTTCCGGTGAGTCCGGTCTTCTCGATGAGCTTGCCGAAACCGATCTTCGACAGAACCAGTCCCAATGCCTTCGACACGGCTTTCGCGATCAGCCAGCCGATCAACAGGATGATCAGGAAACCGATCAATTTCGGCACGAAGGTGGCGACAAGGTTCCATGCTTGTCCCAGACCGTCTTTCAGCTGCTCGCCCACGGCGAACTCCCTCCTCTGCGCATCCGCGACCTACCCGGTGCGGCTTGCGAGGGATCGTTGATCACCAGCCCCGCACCGGCAACTCGGCGCTCCACGATCGAGTGAGTGAGCTAGCGGGAAAAGATCGACAAGTCCCATACTTGTTCCACCGGTGGGGACCGGGGAGACGAGGCCGTCCGGCGCAGCGAAAAACGCTAGCGCCGGGCGGCCTCGAGTTTTTATGCGAACACCTTTCACCATTCATCGCCGATGACCGTCCACTTCGGACACGGACGGCGAAAGGCCGCAGGAAGAAGGCGCCCTTTGCCCGGCGGACTAGGCGGTGTCCGGTAAGTCTGTTCGATGGGCTTCGTGATCCAGGGACCACCTGGGCGCGAAGACCACTTGCCGGACACGGCCTAGGATCGGCTGACCATGGCTGATGCGACCTCCGGACGGCGTGTGCCCAAGCACCACGGGCTGTCCGCCAAGACCCTCCGGCGGCTCGAACACGCCTCCGGCCGGCTCGCGAGCGCGAGCGTGGCGGTGATGGAAGAGCGGCTGAGCTGGTTCGCCCGGCTTCCCGCCGACCAGCGCGCGAGCGTCCTGCTCATCACCCAAGCGGGTGCCGCCGGCTTCGTCGACTGGCTTCGCGACGCGAAGGAGGCCCTCTCCCTCACCACGGAAGCCTTCCGCGAAGCACCCGCCGAGCTTTCCCGGTGGGTGAGCCTGCGGCAGGCGGTCGGCATGGTCCGGCTGGCGATCGAGGTGTTCGAGGAGCAGCTGCCCGAGTTCGCCGCGAACGAAGCGGAACGCGCCGCGCTGATCGAGGGGATCCTGCGCTACGGCAGGGAGATCGCGTTCGCCGCCGCCAACTCCTACGCGGCCGCGGCCGAGGCGCGAGGCGCCTGGGACGCGCGACTGGAAGCGCTGGTCGTCGACGGCATCGTCCGCGGCGACGCCGAGGAAGCGGTGCTCTCCCGCGCCGCCGCGCTCGGCTGGGATCCGGCCGCTCCCGCCACCGCGCTGGTCGGCACCCCGACGTCGGACGACCCGCCCGCCGTCGTGTTCGAAGTGCGCAGCCGCGCCGCGCGGGTCGGGCGCCCGGTCTTGCTCTCGGTGCAGGGCTCCCGGCTGGTCGTGGTCGTCGCCGGGCCCACCGACGGCAGCGTCAAGGACCGCGAGATCCTCACCAAGCTTTCGGTCGCCTTCGCCGAGGGCCCGGTCGTCGCCGGGCCGACGGTGCCCACGCTCGCCGAAGCACACCACAGCGCGACAGAGGCGCTTTCCGGTCTGCGTGCCGTCGTCGGCTGGCCGGGCGCGCCGCGGCCCGCGAGATCGATCGACCTGCTGCCGGAACGCGCCTTGTCCGGCGACCCCGAGGCCGAGCGCCTGCTCGTCGAGCAGATCGCGCGACCACTGGAGGAAGCGGGCCCGGCACTGCTGCGGACGGTGGAGACCTACCTCGACAGCGGCGGCGTCCTGGAGACCTGCGCGCGGACGCTGTTCGTGCATCCGAACACCGTCCGGTACCGGCTGCGGAAGGCGGCCGAACTCACCGGCCGCCACGCCGCCGAATCGCGGGACGCCTGGGTGCTGAAGGTGGCGCTGACGGTCGGGCGGCTGGCCCGTGCCCGCGGCCTCTGGTGACGCGCCCGGTGGATCGTGAGTGGAACCGCAGTGCCGAGAAGGCCTCCTTGCGGGCCCCAGAGTCCCTCGATGTTCCCCTCACCCCTCCCGGAGCACCAACTTGAACCCCAGCAGCACCACCGATCACAAGGGCGGCATGTCCGGCGCCCAGATGAGGGTTTCGTGGCCGCGGGCATGCCCTGAAAGCCCCCTTTGAGACGCAGGATGTCTTCAAGGGACCCTTCAGGACATGGCGTTCGCCACTGAGCACCGAACCAGCCCCGCCACGCCACCTTCGAGCCCCCTTCGGCCATAACGACCCAACACACTCACAAAGGCGCACCTTGCCCATCAACCCGGCTTGGTAACTCTGCGCAGTGACGGAGTTCATAGGGAAAGCTGGTTGAACCCGACAAGGCTTTTGGGTTAAGCGCGGAGATCAGGAAGGCGCTTTTGGAGGGTTCCGACAATTACGTCGGCCGGACTTGGTGAGCGTCGGCATCACGACCATGGTGGCCGAGAGTGTTCTCTAATGGGGTGACAGTTGCAGTCCTCGCCCCCGGTCAGGGTTCCCAAGCCCCAGGCATGCTCTCCCCTTGGCTCGAGCTCGACGGCGCCCGCGCGCGCGTCGAAGCCTGGTCCGAGCGTGCCGGTCTCGACCTCGTCCGCCTCGGTACCGAAGCGGACGCCGAAGAGATCCAGGACACCGCGATCACGCAGCCGCTGATCGTGGCGCTGTCACTGCTGGCGTTCGAGCACCTTCAGCGTGAGGCCCCGGTCGCCGCGGACGCGCCGGTCGCCGGCCACTCCGTCGGCGAGCTGGCGGCCGCCGCCGCCGCCGGGGTGCTGAGCCCCGAAGACGCCGTCGCGCTGGCCGCCGTCCGCGGCGCGGAAATGGCGAAGGCGTGCGCGCTGGAGCCCACGAGCATGGCCGCGGTCATGCTCGGCGACCCCGAGCAGGTCGTCGCGTGGCTCGAGGGGCATGGCCTCGCCGCGGCGAACCGCAACGGCGCCGGCCAGATCGTCGCCTCCGGCGCCGCCGACGCGATCGAGAAGATCGTGGCCGAGCCGCTGGAGGGCACGAAGGTCCGCGCGCTCAAGGTCGCGGGCGCGTTCCACACCTCCTACATGGCACCCGCGCGTGAAGCGCTGGCGGCCCACGCTGCGAAGATCACCCCGGCGGACCCGACGCGTCCGCTGCTGTCGAACGCCGACGGCCAGGTCGTCACCAGCGGGGCCGAGTACCTCGACCGGCTGGTCAAGCAGGTCACGAGCCCGGTGCGCTGGGACCTGACCATGGACGGTCTGGTCGCCGCGGGTGCCACCTCGACGCTCGAACTCCCGCCGGCGGGCACGCTGACCGGGCTGGTCAAGCGGCAGCTCAAGGGAACCGTGACCACCACGATCGCTCTGAAGACGCCGGCCGAGCTGGCGAAGCTTCAGGGGCAGGAGGACGCTTCGTGACCGACCGATCCACTTTGCGGCAGGCACCGGGCGCCGCCGGGACCCGCATCCTCGGTGTCGGGAGCTTCCAGCCCGAGAAGATCGTGACCAACGACGATCTCTCGAAGATCATGGACACCAACGACCAGTGGATCCGCGAGCGGGTCGGCATCGTCGAGCGCCGGTTCGCCGAGAAGGACGAGTCGCTGGTCGACATGGCGGTCAAGGCGGGAACCGCCGCGCTGGCGGACGCCGGCGTGGATCCGTCCGAAGTGGACACGGTCATCCTGCCGAACTGCACGATGCCCACCCAGATCCCGAACGCCGCCGCACAGGTGGCCGACCGGATCGGCATCACGCATCCGGCCGCGTTCGACCTCAACGCCGCCTGCGCCGGGTTCTGCTACGGCATCGGCGTCGCCTCGGACCTGATCCGCGCGGGCAGCGCGAAGAAGGCGCTCGTCATCGGCGCCGAGAAGCTCACCGACCACGTCGACCCGGTCGACCGCGCGAACGCGATCATCTTCGCCGACGGCGCCGGCGCGGCGGTGGTCGGCGCTGCCGACACCGCGCAGATCGGCCCGGTCGCGTGGGGCAGCGCGGGCGAGCACGTCGACCTGATCTACATGCGCGACGACAAGTGGATCTACCAGGAGGGCCAGTCGGTCTTCCGCTGGGCGACCACGCAGATCGCGCCGATCGCCATGCAGGCGCTGGAACTCGCCGGGCTCGAACCGTCCGATGTGGACGTGCTGATCCCGCACCAGGCCAACCTGCGTATCGTCGAGGCCATCGCCAAGAAGCTGCGCGCCAAGGGCGCCCGCGAGGACATGGTCGTCGCCGACGACATCAGGTACTCGGGCAACACCTCGTCCGCGTCGATTCCGCTGGCGCTGGACCATATGCGCAAGGCCGGGACCGCCAAACCGGGCGACGTCGTGCTCGCCGTGGGCTTCGGTGCCGGACTCTCCTACGCGGGCCAGGCCTTCGTCTGCCCGTGATGAATACTTCCCCTGTGGACACCGTGTCCGCGGGGCAGCCGAAAGCATCACCGAGAAGGGAACAACCAGTGGCAGACAACGCAGAGATCCTCGCCGGCCTCGCCGAGATCGTCGAAGAGGTCGCCGGTGTGGCGCAGGACGACGTGACCGCCGAGAAGTCCTTCGTGGACGACCTCGACATCGACTCGCTGTCCATGGTGGAGATCGCTGTCCAGGCCGAGGACAAGTTCGGCGTCAAGATCCCGGACGACGAGCTGGCGAACCTGAAGACCGTTGGCGACGCGGTGAACTACGTGTCGGCCAACTCCAAGTAAGTCCGACTTCTTGATTGGCGCCGACCTTGGGGAGACTCCAATGAGCAACATCGACGTCGTGATCACCGGGATGGGCGCGACCACGCCACTCGGCGGGGACGTCGCGTCCACGTGGGACGGCCTGCTCGCCGGGGCGAGCGGGATCCGCCGTATCGAAGCCGACTGGGTCGACGAACTCGAACTGCCGGTGAAGATCGGCGCCATGCTCGCCGTCGACCCGTCCGAAGTCCTGCCGCGGGTCCAGGCCCGGCGGCTGGACCGCTGTGAGCAGGTGGCGCTCATCGCCGCCCGGCAGGCTTGGGCGGACGCGGGCTTCGAGCAGCCGACCGACGAGCATCAGGATGTGGAACCCGAGCGCCTCGGGGTGACCATCGGTACCGGTGTCGGCGGTCCGGTCACCCTGATCTCCCAGAACGACCTTCTGCACAAGCAGGGACTCCGCAAGGTCTCCCCGCTGACCGTGCCGATGCTGATGCCGAACGGCCCCGCCGCTCACGTCGGGATCGACCTGAAGGCGCGTGCCGGCGTGCACTCGCCCGCGTCGGCCTGCGCGTCGGGCGCGGAAGGCATCGCCGCCGGTTACGAGATGATCCGCTCGGGCCGTGCCGACGTCGTGGTCGCCGGTGGTGCCGAATCGTGCATCCACCCGATCACCCTCGCCGGTTTCGCCCAGGCGCGGACGGTGTCCACCCGCAACGACGACCCGGCGAAGGCTTCCAGGCCGTTCGACGTGAACCGTGACGGTTTCGTCCTCGGCGAGGGCTCCGGCGTCGTGATCCTCGAGCGGGCGGACCGCGCCAAGGCCCGCAACGCGCGGATCTACGCGCAGCTGAGCGGGTACGGGATCACTTCGGACGCGTACCACATCACGGGCAACCACCCGGAGGGCGTCGGCCAGATCGCCGCCATGCGGCAGGCGATGACGATGGCCGGGGTCTCCCCTGCCGACGTCGGCCACGTCAACGCGCACGCGACCTCGACGGTCGTCGGCGACGTCGGCGAGGCGGCGGCGATCCGCAACGCCGTCGGCGAGCACGTCGTGGTGACCGCTCCCAAGGGCGCGCTCGGCCACCTGGTCGGCGGTGCGGGCGCGGTCGAGGGCATCGCCACGATCCTGGCGATCTACCACGGGCTCATCCCGGCGACACTGAACCTCGAAGACCTGGACCCGAAGGTGCAGCTCGACGTTGTCTCCGGTGAGGCGCGCAAGGTCGAGCTGGGCGCGGCGATCAGCAACTCGTTCGGCTTCGGCGGGCACAACACGGCGCTGCTGTTCACCCCGGCGGCCTGATTTCAGTACGTGAAGGCCCCCTTCACCGCGTCTAGCGCGGTGAAGGGGGCCTTCACGTACTTCGAGGCGCGCTGCGGCAGGTGCCCCGCGCGCTATGAAAGGTCCTTTCCTTGCAAATTTTGCAAGGAAAGGACCTTTCATAGCGCGCAGAGGGGGCGAAGCGGTCAGGCTTCCTGACGCTTGACCAGATGCCGCCCGGCCCACCAGGCGATCTCCACCAGCACGATCCCCACTCCGGCACAGGCGAACGCCGACAGCGTGTACGCGCTCACGCTCGGGTCCAGCGCGAAGAACTTCTGCGTGAACGGGATCAGGAACAACGCGAGCGTCAGCACGACCATCCCGCCGATCAGCAGGATCTTCCACCACCGGTACGGCCGCGCGACGATCCCGAGCACCCACAGCGCGATCGTGATGAGCGTGATCAGCGCGGTCGTCCCAGCCTGGATCTTGTCCAGTTCGGACTGTCCGGCTCCCTTGTACACCAGCAGGTAGCTCACGAACGTCGCGGTGGCGATGACCAGCCCGGCCGGGACGGCCATCCGCATCACCCGCCCGACGAAGCCGGTGCGGGCGCGTTCGTTGTTCGGCGCCAGCGAGAGCACGAAGGCGGGCAGGCCGATCGTGAACCACGCGGTGATCGTGATGTGCCGCGGCAGGAACGGGAACGGCACCTGCGCGATGCCGACCATCAGCGCCAGCAGTACCGAGTAGACCGTCTTGGTGAGGAACAGGTTCGAGACGCGCTCGATGTTGCCGATCACCCGCCGCCCCTCGGCGACGACGTGCGGCAGGGTGGCGAACTTGTCGTCCAGCAGCACGATCTGCGCGACCGCGCGGGTGGCCGGGCTGCCGGCGCCCATGGCGACGCCGATGTCCGCGTCCTTCAGCGCGAGGACGTCGTTCACGCCGTCGCCGGTCATCGCGACGGTGTGCCCCTTCGACTGCAGGGCACCGACCATCGCGCGTTTCTGCAACGGGGTCACGCGGCCGAAGACGGCGCGATCCTCGACGGTGTCGGCCAGCTTCTCCGCGTCGTCCGGCAGCTTCCGCGCGTCGACGGGCTTGTCCGCGCCCGGCAGGTCCAGGGTGCTCGCGACGGCGCCCACCGAAATGGCGTTGTCGCCGGAGATGACCTTGACCGCGACGTCCTGGTGCGCGAAGAAGTCCAGCGTGTCCTTCGCGTCCGGGCGGACCTTCTGTTCCAGCACCACGAGCGCGACCGGTTCGATCTCGCCGGGGCCTTCGGCCGTGTCGACGGCCCGCTCGGCACGGCCCAGCAGCAGGACCCGCAGACCGCGGGAACCGATCTTCTCGGCCTCCGCCCGATGCTCGCCCTCGGGCAGCAGGACGTCGGCCGCGCCGAGCACCCAGTCGCCGTCGGGGCCGAACGAAGCACCACTCCATTTGCGCGCCGAGGAGAACGGCATGGTCGTGGAGACCCGCCAGCCCGGATCTGCCCGGTGCGCCTCCGCGATCGCCTGAAGGCTCGCGTTCGGGCGCGGATCGGCGGCGGCGAGCGCGGCGAGCACGGCGTCCACCGGATGGCCCGGCGTGATCTCCCGGACCTCGGAGAGCCGCATCGCGTTCTCGGTGAGCGTGCCGGTCTTGTCCGCGCACACCACGTCGACCCTGGCGAGTCCCTCGATCGCCGGGAGTTCCTGCACCAGGCACTGGCGCTTGCCCAGCCGGATGACCCCGACCGCGAGCGCGACACTGGTCATCAGCACCAGGCCCTCGGGCACCATCGGCACGAGCGCCGCGACCATGCCGCGCAGCGCGTCCGGCCACGCCTGGTCGCCCGCGAGCTGGTTGTAGATCGTCAGCGCGCCCGCCGGGATGAGCAGGTACGTGATGAACTTGAGGATCTTGTCGATGCCCTGGCGCAGTTCCGACTTCACCAGGGTGAACTTGCTGGCCTCCGCGGCCAGCTTCGCCGCGTAGGACTCGTCGCCGATGATGTCCGCGCGGAAGGTGCCGCTGCCCGCGACGACGAAACTGCCGGACAGCACCTTGTCGCCGGGCTGCTTGACCACCGGATCGGATTCACCGGTCAGCAGCGATTCGTCGACCTCCAGCGCTTCGGCCGTCAGCGTCGGGCCGTCGACGACGATCTTGTCGCCGGGCCCCAGTTCGACGAGGTCCCCGAGCACGACGTCTTCCGGCGCGATCTCGGTGCTCTGACCGTCACGGCGGACCGTCGGTTTCGCCTGCCCGACGATCGCGAGCCGTTCCAGTGTCCGTTTCGCCCGGAGTTCCTGGATGATGCCGACCGCGCTGTTGACGATGATCAGCCCGCCGAACAACCCGTCGATGAAGTATCCCGTCGACAGGATGAGCACGAACAGCACGCCGTAGATCGCGTTGATCCGGGTGAAGACGTTCGCCCGGATGATTTCGCCGGTCGTCCGGCTGGTCTTCGTCGAGACCGTGTTGGTCTGGCCCGCCGCCACCCGCTGGGCGACTTCTTCGCTGGTGAGCCCCCTCGAGGCGTCGGTCAGCAGGGCCGGCTGATCAATTGCCATGCCCGCGACTCTATTCCGCCCGGCCCCCCCTCGCGTCAGCCTCGGGGACCATGTCGCCCCTTACTTCAGCATCTTTCGTGTTCGGGGTTGGTGCCGCCGTCGGTGGTGTCGACGCGCCATGATCCGCTCTCCAGCCGCAGCGGCAGCACCAGCCGCCAGCGGATGCACCCCTCCGGCAGGTACAGCGGCGCGTCCTCGACGTCCTGCGTACTGGTGAACGCGACGAGCACCCGGAGCATGGTCGGCGTGCTCGGCTCGACGCGGTAGACGAGAATGCTGCCGTCCCGAGTGGACTGATAGTCCTTCTTCCACTCCGCCGCGGTCTTGGTCTTGGCCCGCTCACGGGTGACCACTGATGTCCACTTCGGATAGTCGCGGTCGTTGATGGAGTCGAAATACCCCTGCAGCACCTGCCGGACGCTCTGGTACTGCGGATGCGCGAAGACGTCCGGAGTCACCTCGACGACGGGCGAGCCGGGCTGCTGCTCCGGGGCGACAGACGTCGGCGACTCGCTCACGACCGGCTCGGTGGGCGCGGCCTCCGGGCGGGTGTAGAGATCACGTGCCAGCAACCCCACGCCGACGGTCAAGGAGATCACGACCACGAGAACGGGGATCAGCCACCGCTGGCGAGAGAGGGGGCGAGGCTGGGCGGTCACCCTGAAAGGTTAGCCGCCCGCCTCTTCCGTCATCACCGGCGTCTACCCGACTTGGTGCAGCCAGGTGACAGGGGCGCCGTCACCGGCGTGCCGGTACGGTTCGAGCGCTTCGTCCCAGTTGGCGGCAAGGAGCTCGTCGAGCTTGTGCGCCAGCGATTCGCCGGTGCGGACCTTGCTCACCAAGGCACGCAACTGGTCCTCGCCCACGACGATGTCGCCGTTGGCACTGGTCCTGCCGTGCCACAGGCCGAGGCCCGGAGCGAAACAGAACCTCTCCCCGTCGACCCCCGCACTGGGCTCTTCGGTGACTTCGAACCGGATCATCGGCCACGCCTTGAGCGCGGACGCCAGCTTTCCGCCGGTGCCCGAAGGCGCACGCCAACCACATTCGGCGCGGAGCTGTCCTGGACTGGCGGGCTGCGCCGTCCACTTCAACTCGACTCGGGCACCCAGGGTGCCCGAAATGGCCCACTCGACGTGCGGACACACCGCAGACGGCGACGAGTGGACGTACACCACGCCACGGGTGTTGCCACGGGTGCTCACTGCTGACCTCCGCTACTCGACGAGGGGCGTCTTCCCCTACGACCTCGCGAGCTGCGCTGGTCTGGTGGCTCGTGCCGCCTCCCGGTACGCGTGAGCACATTGTGCACCCCAACTGTGCTGTTTGGCCACATGAACACCACAAGTCGCACCTGATTGGGACGCAGGACTCGCTTGAAGGCCGCTGCCCCTCATCCGCAGGCACGTGCCGGCGGCGCCCGAAGGGATCCCTCACGCGGGTGGTCGAGTCAGCAGTGGGGAGCGGGGTCGTGAGTGGCGATGAGCGTTCTAACCCAATGCCACGTAGCTTAAGTTGATCTTGAATGAGGTCTTGATCGTAAGCGGCGAGGATTGCCGCAGGTCACGCGCTCGGTGGCCCTGGCCGACAGGAGCCGACCGCGCCCCTGAGTGTCCACCAAGGACACTTTTCGCTGACTCAATGTCCGACTGATGCCCGGAGGGCGATTGTACGAGGTGGTCGTGAGTGGCGTTTCGGGTTAGAACCCGAAACGCCACTCACGACCAACCCGACCCACGACCAGCCCTTCGTCGCATCAGACGCAGCGAAGGGAGCCTTAACCCCACCTGTCACCCTCGCCCAAGATCAACTTAGGTACGTGGCAATGAACGTTCCAACCCTCATTGCCACTCACGACCTCCGCGCCAAAACGCATACACGGAGTCAATCGGACATTTCGCCACCCAAAACTGTCCCTTGTGGACATTCAAGACGTGACCGGCTCTCGTAGCCGGTCCAGATCCGCGCCGTGAAGGCCTCCTTGACGAACCCAGAGTCCCTCAAGGAGGCCTTCACGCACTGGCGTCCGGCTCAGCCCTGGGCGCCGAGGGATTTCGCCGCGGCGAAGGTGTCCACCAGGCCGGTGCCCTTGTCGAAGCTCGACGTGTACGGCCCGGCGGCCACGTACGGCGAGCCATTCGCGAACTTGTACGCCGTGCCCTTGATCGCGGCCTCGATGTCACCCGGGCTCGCGTTCGGCGCGACCTGGAACAACTGCGCGACGATCCCGGTGATCTGCGGCGCCGCCATCGAGGTCCCGCTGATCACGTTGTAGGTGCCGAGATCCAGGAGTCCCGGGCCGTTCTTGGGCTGGAGGCCCTGCGTGCAGATCGGCTGCGTCGGACGGCACGCCGAGAGGATGTTCTCCCCCGGCGCGGAAACGTCGGGCCAGCTCGCCTGGTCGGTCTTGAGGCCGCGCGAGGAGAAGTCGGACACCGTGCCGTCGCGGGTGCCGGTGCCCTGGTCGTTGAACGACGCCGCGGAAAGCACGCCCGGCGTCTGGTCCTGCCCCGGCGGGTTGGAGAGGTTCGCCGAACCGTCGCCGCCGTCGTTCCCGTTCGCCCACACCGTGACGACGCCTTCCGCGGCGAGAGCGCGCTGCAGCTTCACCGTCGCCGAGTTCGGGTCGAAGGTGCCGCCGCCGCTCGGGCCGTAGGAGTTGTTGGTCACCTTGATCGGCGGGCACACCGACGCCGCGACGCCCGCGCCACAAGGCGCCTTGTGGTTCTCCAGCACCCAGTTCAGCGCCGCGTCCGTGCCGAGCACGAGCAGTGCGGCCCCGGTCGAGACCGAAACGATCTTCGAGCCTGGCGCGGAGCCGCCGACCTTGGTGCCGTCGGCCAGCGTCAGCCGGTTCCCGGCGGCGATGCCGGTGACATGCGTGCCGTGGCCGCCCAGGGCGAGGGTGTCGGTGTCGACGGAGGTCGGGACGTCGACGATGCAGTTCGTGGTGGTGCCGTCCAAGCAGAGGCTCTTGAGGTTGCGCACCACCCGTGTCTTGCCGTCGGCGCCCTTGAAGGCCGGATGCGTCGGGTCGACGCCGGTGTCGATGATCGCGACCGAGACGCCCCTGCCGTCCACGGGAGCGCCACCGGCGTCCTTGAGCTGCGTCTGGGTCTGGAGGCTTCGCGTCGCCGTGGTGCCGGCGCTGCCGTGTGCCTTGAGCTTCTCGTTGCCTTCGACGTAGGTGACCCCGGCGGCCCCGCGGACCGCGCGCACCTGGTCCGCCGTGCCCCGGACGGCGACGACGCCGACCTTCGCGAACGAGGTGATCTTCTTGAGCCCGGCCGCGCGGGCGGCGCGTTCGGCGGTGGCGATGTCCTCGGCGTGCACGAGCGCGGTCACTCCCGTGGCGCCGGTGGCGGTCGAGAGCAGCCGGGAGAGTCCGGGGGCGACGGGTGCGACCGGTCCCGCGGCCTGCGCGGGGGCCATCCCCGCGGCCGGGACGGCTAGCAGGGCGACGACGAGTGCTGCACGTCGACGCCAGTGGCGAAATGCGGCCATGTGTTTCTCCTGGTGACAAGGGGCAGGGAACTGTCACCTACCAACGAGTACCACCCGGACGGGTGACGGTACTCACGCGCATTACAACTTTTCGGAGCAATATCACCTCGCCTACCTGCGACGTGTCTTCCCTGGAATCGGTACAGCGGCGCGAAGCGCCACCTTTGAGGGTGGTGGCGGGGGCATGGATGGACGGATGGAGGCGCTAGTTTGTGCACCGAGACCGACGAGATGGGGAGGGGTTCGGTGCGACTCGTTCGCCTCGCTCAGCAGCCGTCCCGGGTGGCCGAGGACGTCCGCGCCGCGCTGGCATCACTCGGCCGGGGCAGCAACGTCGTCGGCGGGGTCGCCCTGATCGGCGCCAGCCCGGTCGACGGCAGGCCCGTCGAAGCCGTCGTGGTCATGCCGAAGGGTGTCCTCATCGTCATCGGCGTCGACCTGCCGGATCCGGCGCTGAAACTCGAAGCCCCGCTCGGCGGGCCGTGGAAGGCCGACGGCTGGCCGCTGGTCCACGGCGACACCTCGATCAACCCGGCCTCGGACGCGCTCTCGCTGTCCGCCGCGTGCACCCACAAGATCGCGGACGTCGCCCCTGGCGCCGGGCCGATCGGCACGATCATCGCCGTCGGGCCGTATGTGGAGACGGTCGACCAGCCCGCCGCGGATCTCGCCGGCTCGGTCCGCGTCCTCTACCCGACGGCGACGACGATGCTCGCCGCGACGGTCTCCCTGGCCACCGCCCCGCGCCCCCGCTCGGTCCAGCAGGCGCGGGAGCTGATCGCCGCGCTCGCCCCGGACGCGCCGCCGATGCCCGAGGAGATGTTGCTCGGGGAAGGGTTCAGCGCCTACTCCGACGACGAGCCGACGGTGATCCGTGAGAACCCGCTCGTCGCGATCGCCCAGACGGTTCCGGTGCAGCATCCGGGGAAGAGACCCACGAAATCGGCCGTCCCTCCCGCTCCGCCCGCCAAGCCGGTGCAAGCCACTCCGCCGGTTCAGCAGGCCGTCGCCGTGCAACCCGCCAGGCAGGCCCCGTCACCGGAGGCCGTCCCCGCCGAGCCCCGCCCGAAGACGTCGCACCAGTCCAAGACGGTGAAATGGCTCCCGATCGCCGCGATCGGCTTGCTGATCGTGCTGCTGGTCGCGGCCATCAGCGTCGCTTCCGGCGGTGACGACACCGCGTCCACGCAGACTCCCCCGCCGCCGACCCCGGCCACCAGTCCGCCGCCGCCGAGCAGCAGCGCGGTGGAGAACATCCAGTTCACGTCGCGGGCGTCCGCCGCGGACCAGAAGTGCGCGTCGCACGCGTACGGCGACGTCCAGGCGAGCCTTCAGCAGACGAGTTGCTCCGCGGTGAAACGGGCCAGCTTCGCCAGCTCCATCGACGGCCGGGCCGCCGCGGTGACGATCGCCGTCGTGGAATTCCCGAGCACGGACCAGGCGACCGCGTTCAAGGCCACCGCCGACACCCCCGGCGGGGGCGGCATCCTCGACCTCGCCACCGAGACCAACCAGTGGCAGGGCGAAGTCCCGGTGTTCGAGGGCGCCGCCTACCAGAGCAGCCTGGACGGGAAGTCGGTCCGGTTGGTCCAGGTGGTGTGGGTGCCGGGACCGTCCACTCCGGACGACCCCGGCCTCGTTCGCGGCGCGAAGGCCGCGCTCGAACTGCCCGTGAACGGCTAGAGCCCGTAAGCCTCCAGCAGACGCAGCCACACCTCGCTGATCGTCGGGAACGACGGGACCGCGTGCCACAGCCTCGACAGCGGGACCTCGCCGACGATCGCGATCGTCGCCGCGTGCAGCAGTTCCGCCACGTCCTGCCCGACGAAGGTCGCGCCGAGCAGGACGCCGCGTTCGGTGTCGACGACGATCCGCGCCTTACCCGCGTAACCGTCCGCGTGCAGTGACGAACCGGCCACCGCGATGTCGATGTCGACGACGCGGTGCGGCTTGCCCTCCTCCGGCCCGGCGAGCCCGACCGAAGCGACCTCCGGGTCGGTGAACACGACCTGCGGGATGGCGTAGTGATCGGCCGTGGCGCAGTGCGCGCTCCACGCGGCGGAGTCGACGGGCTTGCCCGCGGCCTGCGCCGCAACCGCGTCGCCCGTGGCCCTGGCCGCGTATTTGCCCTGATGGGTCAGGGGCGCCCGGCCGGTGACGTCGCCGACGGCGAACAGCCAGCCACCGTCCACGGCGGACACCCGGCCGTTGTCGTCCGTGGTGAGAGGCGCGCCCGCTTCGAGCCCCAGCGTCTCGACGCCGAGTCCGTCGGTCGCCGGGCGCCGCCCGGTGGCGACGAGCAACTCGTCGACGGCCAACCGCTCACCGCCTTTCAAGGCCAATTCCTTACTGTCGTCCACAGCGGACACGGAGTCGAGACCGGAGCCCGTGTGCACGGTGACCCCGGCTTCACGGAGACCCGCGACGACGGCGTCTCCCGCGAACTCCGGCAGCCGAGGCAAAGGACGTTCACCCGAGATGATCAGGTGGACTTCGGCGCCGAGCGTGGCGAAGGCCTGTGCCATTTCGACACCGACTACACCGCCGCCCAGTACGCCGAGGCGGCCCGGAACCTTCTCCGCCGAAGTCGCCTCTCGCGAACCCCACGGGGAAACGGTGTCCAGCCCTGGGATCGACGGCGTCCGCGGGACGCTGCCCGTGGCGACGATCACGGCGTGCCGCGCGGTCAGCACGTCACCGCCGTCGACCGTGATCTCCCGCTCACCGGTGATCCGCCCGTGGCCGCGGATCGGGACGATCCCGACGCCTTCCGCCCACTTGACCTGTCCGGTGTCGTCTCCCTTTCCGGTGAACCAGTCCCGGCGCGCGAACACCTCGGCCGGGTCGACCGTGTCGCCAACGGGGACGCCGGGAACCCGTTTGGCGGCGGCGAGGAGGTTCCCCGGCCGCAGCAGTGCCTTGCTCGGAATGCAGGCCCAGTAAGAACATTCGCCGCCGAAGCGTTCGTGTTCGACGAGCGCGACCCGCAGGCCGCCCCGCGCGGCCCGTTCGGCGGCCACCTCGCCGACCGGGCCGCCTCCGATCACGATCACGTCAAATTCCTGTACTGACATGCATTCAGCGCACACCACCGCGCAGCTTCGCGCAACCTGCCGCTATCCTCGTGTCGCTGCGTGAGTCATCAGCCGCGGGTCAGGTTTCGCCGTGCCGGTTACGCAGTAGAACGATCGAGCGCGGGAGGTTTTTCATGGCCAGGAACACTGCTGTGCATTTGCTGGATGATCTGACCGGCGAGGCGGCCGAAGAAACGGTCGCTTTCGGTTTGGACGGAATCGCTTACGACATCGACCTTTCGGCCGACAACGCCACCGCACTCCGGGAAATCCTGCGTGCCTATGTGGAGAACGGCCGCCGGATCGGCGGACGCAAGCTGCGGCCGCGGGTCGTGCAGCGGCCCAAGGGCGCGCGCGTGGCCAAGTCGACCCCGAAGACCGCGGCCACCGCCGCGAAGGCCGAGGCGAAGACGGCCGCGAAGCCGGGCCGCAAGCCCGCCTCGAAGGGGGTCGCGGGCCGCAAGCCCGCCGCCGCCAAGGCCGCTCCCAAGACCGCCGCCGCGAAGACCACCGCCGCCAAGGCGGAGGCCAAGGCTCCTGCCAAGACCACGGCGAAAGCCACTGCCGCCAAGGCGAAGTCGGCCCGCGGCACGGCGGCGAAGGCCACCTCGGCCAAGGCTCCGGCCAGTCGCGCGAAGACCGCCGCCGCGACCAAGACCACGGCCAAGGCGGCGCCGAAGGTCACGGCCAAGACGACAGCCGCGAAGGCCGCTCCGAAGGCAGCTGCCGCGAAGACGACGGCTGCCAAGGCCGCACCGAAGGCCGCCGCCAAGGCTCCGGTGAAGAAGGCCGCGGAGCCGAAGAAGACCACGCGCGCCGCCCGCAAGGTGCCCGCCGTGACTTTCTCGGCCACGGAAAAATAGTTCCCGAAATACCGATCGGGCCCTCTCGCGCAATTCTGTGAAGAGGGCCCGATTGCATGGGGCTCGTGAGTGGTAAGGACGGTTCTAACCGTCCTTACCACTCACGAGCCCGGACGCTGAGCGCCCTTGGCATGCCATTCCTGGTAGTGATACCGCGTGTGCTGGAGCGAGCGGTGCCGCTCCAGCTCCTCGGCCGAGGGCTTCCGGATGGTGAGTTCACCCAGTCGCGCGGCCGCCGCCACACGGACCGCGGCCGTGACTTCGGCAACACCTTTGCGCAGGCCATGCTCGGCGAGCGACGCGACCGGGCTCCGATGGGAGTCGAGCGGCCGGGGATCCGAGGGTGCCGAAGTGAGATACCGGCCGACCCGTTCCGCCGCGGTAGAGACGAGCAGCGTGGAGTGCGCGAGCAAGCCCGTTCTCGTCCGGAACACGGCGAAACCGCACAGCTTCGCGTCACCGACGAACAGGCCGCGATCACCGAGCCGCGACGGCAGCCCGAGTTCGGCCACCGTCGCGGTCATCAGTTCCCCGAGTGCTTCCAGCGGTCTGTCCGACGGTCCCGGCAGGACGAGCGTGATGTTGAGATTGCCGGGATCGTGGAACACGGTGCCGCCGCCGCTGGCCCGGCGCAGCACCGGGACGCCGTCGCTCGCACAGACGTCGGCCTTGACCTCGCGTTCGATCTTCTGCCCCCGCCCCACGACCACACAGTCGGTGTTGCGCCAGATCCACAGGACCGGCGCCTCCGGTGCGGCACGCAGGAGGGCTTCGTCGAACGCGAGGTTGTCGGCCGGGTCGTCGAACGAGGCGACGACTTCCGAGGGACCGATCACAGTGCTTTGAGTTCCTCCACGATCTCGCCCACCGACGATTTGGCGTCGCCGAAGAGCATGCTGGTCTTCGCATCGTAGAAGAGCTCGTTGTCGATGCCGGCGAAGCCCGAGCTCATCGAGCGTTTGAGCACGATCACCGACCGGCTGTGGTTCACCTTGAGGATCGGCATCCCGTAGATGGGCGAGCCCGGATCGGTCTCCGCGGCCGGGTTCGTGACGTCGTTCGCGCCGATCACCAGCGCGACGTCGGTCTGGGCGAACTCGGAGTTGATCTCGTCCATCTCCTTGAGCTGCTCGTACGGGACGTCGGCCTCGGCGAGGAGCACGTTCATATGCCCCGGCATCCGGCCCGCCACCGGGTGGATGGCGTACGCGACCGTGATCCCCTTGGCCTCCAGCAGTTTCGCCATCTCGCGGACCACGTGCTGCGCCTGCGCGACGGCCATGCCGTAGCCGGGCACGACCACGACCTTGTTGGCGTACGCCATCTGGATCGCGGTGTCGGACGCGCTGGTGCTGCGGACCGGCCGGACCTCGCCGGATCCACCGCTCGCGACCGCCGTGCCGCCGCCGAACCCGCCGGCGACGATGGCCGGGATCGACCGGTTCATCGCCTTCGCCATCAGGTTCGTCAGGATCGAACCCGAAGCGCCGACGATCATGCCCGCCACGATCAGCGCGGTGTTGTCGAGCGCGAGCCCCATGGCCGCGGCCGACAATCCGGTGAGCGCGTTCAGCAACGAGATGACGACCGGCATGTCCGCGCCGCCGATCGGCAGCACGACCACCACGCCGAGCACGCCCGCCGCGACCAGCAGGCCGATCATCAGCAGTTCGGCGTCACCGCCGCTCGCGATGACGACCGCGAGCACGATCGCGGCGATCAGCACCAGGGCGTTCACCGGCTGCTGCAGTTTGCCCAGCGTGATCGGGCGGCCGGAGATGAGTTCCTGCAGTTTCCCGAACGCGATGTTCGAGCCCCAGAAGGACACCGAACCGACGATCGCGGCGAACAACGACGCGATCGCGACGTACGCGGGCTCGTGCGCGTAGCCCTCGGTGGTGCGGAACTCGACCCACGCGATGAGCGCGACCGCTCCGCCGCCGACGCCGTTGAACAGCGCCACCATCTGCGGCATCGCGGTCATCTTCACCTTGCGCGCGGACGGCACGCCGACGACGACCCCGATCGCGACGCCGAGCGCGATGAGCAGCCAGTTGCCCATGCCCGGCGTCAGCAGTGTCGCGATCACCGCGATGCCCATGCCGACCGCGGCGATCCAGTTGCCGCGCACCGCGGTGCGCGGACCGGTCAAGCCCATGAGGCCGTAGATGAACAGCGCGAAGGAAATGATGTAGAGGACGGCGATGAAGGTCGTCACTTGTCACCACCGTCTTCCGGCTTCTTCGCCTTGAACATCGAGAGCATCCGGTCGGTGACGAGGAAGCCGCCGACCACGTTGATCGTGCCGAAGGCGATCGCGATCACCAGCAGGATCTTGTTCAGTACGCCGTCGACCCCGAGGCCGAGCACGATCAGCCCGCCGAGCAGGACGATGCCGTGGATCGCGTTGGTGCCCGACATGAGCGGGGTGTGCAACGTGTTGGGCACCTTGGAGATGACCGTGAAGCCCACGAATCCGGCGAGTACGAGGATCGCCAAACTGCCTACGAGCATCACTCGCCTCCTTCTTCTTTTCCGGCCACGCAGGCCCCGGCGACGATCTCGTCGGAGAAGTCGAGCGCGAGCTTGCCTTCCTTGTCGACGAGCAGTTCGAGCAACTCGGTGACGTTGCGCGCGTAGAGCTCGCTGGAATGCGCGGGCATCTCCGCGGCGAGGTTGAGCGGCGAGCAGATGGTGACGTCGTGCTCGACGACCTCCTCACCCGGTTTCGTCAGTTCACAGTTGCCGCCGGACTCTCCGGCGAGGTCGACCACGACACCGCCGGCGGGCATCCCCTTCACCGCGTCGGCGGTGACGAGGACCGGCGCCCGGCGGCCGGGGACGAGCGCGGTGGTGATCACGACGTCGAACCTCGTGATCGCCTCGGTGAGCCTGCGTTGCTGCTCGGCCTTTTCCTCGTCGGTCAGCTCGCGGGCGTACCCGCCTTCACCGACCGCCTCGATGCCGAGGTCGAGGAATTTCGCGCCGAGCGACTTCACCTGCTCGCCGACCTCGGGCCGGACGTCGTACCCGGTGGTCTGCGCGCCGAGCCGTTTCGCCGTCGCCAAGGCCTGCAACCCGGCGACACCGGCGCCGAGCACGAGCACCTTCGCCGGTGGCACCGTCCCGGCGGCGGTGGTGAGCATCGGGAAGAAGCGGGTGAGCTTCTCCGCGGCCAGCAAGACCGCGCGATAGCCCGCGACGCTGCTCTGCGACGACAACGCGTCCATCGCCTGCGCGCGGGAGATCCGCGGGATCGCCTCGACGGCGAAGGCGCGCACGCCCGCCGATTCGAGCGCCGCTATCCCGCCGGGATCACCCCTCGGATTCAGGAAGCCGATGAGAATGGTGCCCTGTTTGAGCTTCGCGACTTCGGCCGCGCTCGGAGGCGCCACCTTTACCACGATGTCGGCATCCCACGGATCGCCGATCACCGCTCCCGCCTGCTCGAAGGTCTCGTCGGCGAGCAGCGCGCCGGCGCCCGCGCCGGGCTCGACCACCACCCGCAGTCCGCGTCCGGAAACGCGCTCGATGAGTTTCGGTACCAGCGCGATACGGCGTTCGCCTTGTCCGGTTTCCCGGACCACACCGACCGTGAGCTGCTCGTTCTCTGCCGCCACAGGCGACCTCCTCGCTGGAGAGGACCACACGAACCCGCACTTCTTACCACGCCCAGCCGACAACTTTCCTGGCTGAACGTATCCGGATGGCATCTTTCCGTGACATCGATCATCACGATCGATCCAGCCATCGATCCAGGTGCGCGACGTCATAAGGGGCTTATGGCAGCGCTTTCCGCATCACGGAACGCTGCGCCAGTTCGGCACGCCCAGAAAGATCAGCCGCAGCCGCCGTTCGGCCGTGCGCACGATCTCGTCGTCACGCGAAGGTGTTTCGAGCAGCTCCAGCACCGTCGTGAGCATGGTCGTCACGATCAGGTCGGCGAGCAGGTGGAGGTCTTCGGTGCTCCATTCGCGGAGATCGTCGAACCGCGCGAGGTCGACGGCGAGCTCGCTGACGAAGAGCTTGAGTTCGAACGCGATCGCCTGCCGGACCGGTCCCGTGCCGCCGTAACGCTCCCTGGTCAGGAAATGGAAGTGGTCCTCGTGCGCGCGTACGTGCTCGCGCAGGATGCGCACGGACGTCCTGATCATGTCGTTGTACGCGGTCGGTTTGGTGCGTGCCGACCGGATCATCGTGCGCAGCGTGCGCATCGACTCCTCGACGAGCGCCACGCCCAGTTCGTCCATCGACGCGAAATGGCGGTAGAACGCCGTCGGCACGATCCCGGCCTGCTTCGCCACCTCGCGCAGGCTGAGCCCGGAGAACCCTCGTTCCGCCACCAGATCCAGGGCAGCGTCCAGCAGCGCCTGCCGCGTGCGCTGCTTGCGCTCCTGCCGGGAAACGGGCTCCGTTGTCACGACGGACAGCGTAATCGCCTCGGCGGTATCACTCACGTCACATCGCCCTCCTCTCGCGTTGACAAGCGCGACCATCGCCACTTCACTATTGAGTGTACAAGCGTTCACTGAATTTGGGAGAAGTGATGACGGCACTGGTACCGCGCAGGGCCAGGCAGCTGGCCTCGCTGGCCGAGGCCCTGCTCACGCCCCATGGCATGGACCGCTACCTCGAACTCGTCGATCCGATGCTGGTCCGCCGTGAGATCCGCGGCCTGGTCACCGACGTCCGGCGGCAGACGCCCGACACGGTCACGCTGACCATCCGGCCGAGCCGCGCCTGGCGCGGACATGTCGCGGGCCAGTACGTGCGGGTGACCGTCGAGATCGACGGCGTCCGCCGGACTCGCTGCTACTCGCCCGCCGGTTCGGAGCACGACGGATCACTGGAACTGACCATCAAGGCCGACCCGCGGGGACTCGTCTCGCGGCACCTGAACCGCACGGTCACCATCGGTTCGGTGCTCGGACTGTCCACTCCGGACGGCGAGTTCACCCTGCCATCGCCGAGGCCCCGGCGGATCCTGCTGCTGAGCGGCGGAAGCGGGATCACTCCCGTCCTGTCGATGCTGCGCACGCTGGCGGACGAGAAACACGAGGGCGATCTCGCCTTCCTGCACTACTCCAACGGCGCCGAAGACGCGCTCTACCGCGCCGAGCTCGCCGACCTCGCGCGCCGCCTGCCGGGACTGCGGGTGGTACACGCGTTCACTCACGCCAAGACCGGCGGGGACCTGCACGGGTTCTTCTCGAAGGAACACCTCGCCGAGACCGCGCCGTGGTACCCCGACGCCGAAACCTTCCTGTGCGGTCCGAAGCCACTGATGGATTCGGTCCGCGAAGTCTTCGAGGCCGACGGCCTGGGTGCACATCTGCACACCGAGGAGTTCACGCCGCCGGCGCTCACCTTCGACACCGAAAACGCGGAAGGGCAGGTGCGGTTCGCGCGCAGCGGCCGCGAGTTCGCCAACTCCGGGAAACCGTTGCTGGATCAGGCCGAAGAGGCGGGGCTCAGCCCGGAACACGGCTGCCGGATGGGCATCTGCTTCTCCTGCACGCAGATCAAGACCTCCGGCTGCGTGCGCAACGCCAAGACCGGCGAGACCTCCAGCGAAGAGAACGAAGAGATCCAGCTCTGCATCTCCGTCCCGGTCGGGGACGTCGAGATCAACGCTTAGAAAGGAGCCCGTGATGACCGGCTTGCAGGACAAGCTCACCCCCGCCCAGGTCGAGGAGTTCGGCCGCGAACTGGACGAGATCCGGCGGCGGATCGTCGCCGATCTCGGCCAGGCCGACGTCGACTACATCCACAACGTCATCAAGACCCAGCGCGCGCTCGAGGTCACCGGCCGCGGGCTGCTGTTCGCCGGGTTCTTCCCGCCGGCGTGGGTCGCCGGGGTGACCGCGCTCTCGGTGGCGAAGATCCTCGACAACATGGAGATCGGCCACAACGTCATGCACGGCCAGTACGACTGGACGCGCGACCCGGCACTGAGCTCGCAGAAGTTCGAATGGGACACCGTCGCGCCGTCGGAGAACTGGCGACACTCCCACAACTACATCCACCACACGTACACGAACATCCTCGACAAGGACCGCGACATCGGTTACGGCGTCCTGCGGATGGACCCGGCACAGAAGTGGAACCCGTACTACCTGGGCAACCCGGTGTACGCGACGCTGCTCGCGCTGTTCTTCCAGTGGGGCGTCATGCTGCACGACCTCGAGTTCGACCGCGTCGTCAAGGGCGAGCGCAAGTGGTCGGACAACAAGGAGGTCGGCCTGAAGATGCTCAAGAAGGCAGGCCGCCAGGTCGGCAAGGACTACGTGCTGTTCCCGCTGCTGACCGGTCCGCTCGCGCCGCTGACCTTCCTGGGCAACGCCACCGCGAACCTGACCCGCAACCTGTGGGCGTTCTCGATCATCTTCTGCGGGCACTTCCCCGCCGACGTCGAGAGCTTCACCGAGGAGGAGACCGAGAACGAGTCGCGGGGCCAGTGGTACCTGCGGCAGATCCTCGGCTCGGCGAACATCACCGGCGGCAAGCTCTTCCACATCATGACCGGGAACCTCTCGCACCAGATCGAGCACCACCTGTTCCCGGACATCCCGGCGCGCCGCTACCCGGAGATCGCGGGCGAGGTGCGGGCGATCTGCGAGAAGTACGGCCTGCCGTACAACACCGGCCCCCTGCACAAGCAGCTGTTCTCGGTGGCGAAGAAGATCGTGAAACTGGCCCTTCCGTGGAACGGTGAGCCCCGCACTCCGGCTACCGTGGAGAGCGACAAGACCCTCCGAGCGGCTTAAGGTGTCTGACATGGTCGGTCAGTTCGAAAGCACCAAGGACGTGGTCCAAGAGGTCACCGAGTCCGCGGCCACCCACATCGGCAACATCGCGACGATCATCACCGGCGCGATCCGGGACATCGCCCGCGAGACCGGCGACTGGCTGACGGACGTCATCGAGATGCGCGAGGCGTCCCAGCGGGCGCAGGCGGACGAGAGCCGCGAAGACTAGCGGAGTCGCGCCCGGCTGAGGTCGGCTATGCGGGGCTGTGTGGATTTCGGGACGTTGGATGACCCGAAATCCACACAGTCGTGATCACTGTCGGGTGACGGCACGAGCGCGCCGGAGTGAGTTCTAGACGAAGATTACGGAAAACCGGATGGGCACGAGCCGGGTGGCCACGGCAGGCTGAAGCCGTGATCACCCACCTCGCCCTGACTCGACGCGTCCTCAGCGCACAGCTGAGCCGCGCGTACTGGGCCGAGCTGGCATGGGTGATCATCGGTGCGCCGCTGACGCTGGCGTTCGTGGTGCTCGTCGTCGTCGGGCTGCTCCTCGGCTTCGGCCTGAGCCTGCTCACCATCGGGCTGCCGGTGCTCATCGGCGTCCTGGCGGGCGCGCGGCTGATCGGCATCGCCCACGTCGGCCTGGCGCGTGCCCTGCTCGGGACGACGGTCACCCCGCCTGCCCGGCCCGAACCGCGGCCAGGCCTCTGGAACGGCGTGAAAGGGCGGCTCGGGGATCCTCTCGGCTGGCGGTCGATCGCCTATCTGATGATCCGGCTGCCGCTGTCGTTGATCGAGTTGTTCCTGGTCGCGACCCTCTTCGTGTACGCCGTGAGCACGCTGAGCTATCCGCTGTTCTGGTTCACCCTGAACGGCGAGGCCATGCCGACGTTCGACCTCCGCGTCGACACCTGGCCCCTCACCCTGCTGCTCGCCGTCACCGGGCTGGCCGTCCTCCTGGCGATGCCGTGGGTGGTCCACGGTCTCACCGAATTCGACCGCCTGCTGGTGCGCGGAGTCCTCGGCGCCGAGGACCTCTCCCAACGCGTCCGCGACCTCGAACGCAGCCGCGCGACCGCGGTCGACGACGCGGCGCGGCGGCTGCGCCGGATCGAACGCGACCTGCACGACGGCGCGCAGGCCCAGCTGGTCGCGCTGGCGATGAAACTCGGCATCGCGAAGGACGAGCTGGCAGGCGGCGGCGACATCGAGCAGGTCACCGCCCTGGTCACAGCCGCGCACGCCAACGCGAAACAAGCCCTGGTCGAGCTGCGCGACCTCGCCCGAGGGATCCATCCCGCCGCGCTCGACGCGGGCCTCGACGTCGCTCTGTCCACTTTGGCCGCGGGCTCGGGCATCGACGCGCGGATCACCGTGGACCTGCCGGACCGGCCTTCGCCGTCGATCGAGACCATCGTCTACTTCACCGTGGCCGAGCTGCTGACGAATGCCGCCAAACACACTTCCTCCGCGATCGAGGTCGACGTGGGTATCGTCGGCGAAGACCTGCGGCTCGTGGTGCGCGACGCCGGCGAAGGCGGGGCCCGGCCAGTACGCGGCGGAGGGCTCGCCGGGATCGCCGAGCGGCTCGCGACGGTGGACGGCGGGCTCGACATCGACAGCCCTCCGGGAGGGCCTACGGTGATCAGCGCGGAAATACCGATACGGAAATAGGGGGCGGCGTGCGCGTCGTGATCGCGGAGGATTCGGCCATCCTCCGGGCGGGGCTCGTCGAACTGCTGAACCTTCGGGGGCACGAGGTCGTCGCGGCCGTCGCCGACGGGGACAGCCTGTGCGCGGCGGTGCGTGAACACCGCCCCGATGTGTCCATTGTGGATATCCGGATGCCGCCGACGCACACCGACGAGGGGCTGCGTGCGTCCATCGCGCTGCGCGCTGAACTGCCGGGATGCGCGATTCTGCTGTTCTCGCAGTACGTCGAGACGCAGTACGCGACGGAACTCCTGGCGGACCGCGCGGGCGGTGTCGGCTACCTGCTGAAGGACCGCGTCGCGGAGGTGTCGGATTTCCTCGACGCGCTCCGGCGGGTGGCCGACGGCGAGACCGTGCTCGACCCGGAAGTGGTCAGCCAGCTGTTCACCGCCACCCGGAAGACGGACGCGCTCGCCGGTCTGACGCCGCGGGAGCGTGAAGTGCTGGGCTTGATGGCCGAAGGGCGGTCGAACTCGGCCATCGCGGCGGCGCTGTTCCTTTCGGCGGGCTCGGTGGAGAAGTACGTATCGAGCATCTTCGGGAAGCTGGCGCTGCCCCAGTCCGAAGGGGACAACCGACGGGTTCTCGCCGTGCTGCGGTATCTGGAGTCCTAAGAAAAGGGCCGAAGGGGACCTTCCCGCATCTCGTGCGATGAAGGGCGCTTTCGCTGCATCGCACGAGCCTGTTGGCGCATTCGTGGCTGCGCGGAGGATCCCGGTCGTCGCGTGATCTTAAGGCGATCACGCGTGACAGGAGGGCGATCTCGCGTGATCGGACACGGAACTCACGGCGGATCCGGCCATGGGCGAGTTCCGCCTCCAGCCACGCGAGATCGGTGTCCGATCACGGATGATGTCCGTCGACGTGAACCGCCAGGCCACGAATTCGCCAACAGCGTCATCGCATGCGGGGAAAGTCCCCTTCGGCCCCGGCTTATCGAGGTTCCACCGGAACCCCGTCCGGCTGCGGCAGGCACAGCTGCACCCACGCGACATCGCGCCATGCCCCGTGTTTGTACCCGATCCGCCGGTACGTCCCCACCGGCTCGAAGCCCAGCGCGCGGTGCAGCCCGGCGCTCGCGTCGTTCGGGAGCACCATTCCCGCGCAGAAGTTCCGGAAACCGCGCGACGCCAGCCTGTCCAGCAGCGCCTGATAAAGCGCGCGTCCGCCGCCTGTCCTCCGGCGGCCGAGCTCCAGATAGATGCTGACCTCACACGACCACCGATAAGAAGGGCGGCCGCTGAAGGGGCCTCCGTAGGCGTAGCCGGCGACACGGCCTTCGTCGTCTTCGAGCACAAGCCATGCGTGTGAGCGCTGTGCCTTGGCGATGCGCTCGGCCATCTCGTCCGGCTTGGGCGGCTCGGTCTCGAACGAGATCACCGTGTCGGTGACATACGGCGCGTAGATCTCCGCGCACGCCGTCGCGTCGGCTTCCGTCGCATCCCTGATCACCATGGAGACCATAGTAACCGAGACTGCCACTATAGTGAGCAGCATGTCCGATCCCTTGTCCGCGTCGCTCGCCGCGACGCTCCAGTCCGCGAGACTCGACCAGAACCTTTCGGCCAACGCCCTCGCCGAGATGTCGGGCGTGTCCAGGGCGATGATCGGCAAGATCGAACGGGGCGAGGCGCAGCCGACGGCGGTCCTGCTCAGCAGGCTTTCCGCCGCGCTCGGGATGACGTTGTCCGAGCTGATCGCCCGCGCCGAACACGGCGACCGGCGCGTCGTGCGCGCCGCCGATCAGCCGACTTGGACCGACCCCGACACCGGGTACGTGCGCCGCGCGGTGTCGCCCACGCTCGGCGGGCCGCTGGAACTGGTCGAGGTCGTGCTGCCCGCGGGCGCCGAGGTCGCCTTCCCCGCCCACACCTATGCGCTGACCCATCACCAGATCTGGGTGCTCGACGGGCATCTGCGCTTCCGCGAGGGCGACGTCGAGCACGAACTCGACGCCGGCGACTGCCTTCAGCTCGGCACCCCCAAACCGTGCGCCTACGTCAACCCGACCGGCGAACCGGTCCGATATCTGGTCGCCCTCGCCCGGCGGCACGCCTGATACTCGGCTGATGAACCAGTGGGCACTTGCGTACGTCGCGGCGAAAGCACGCGGTGGGCACGAGGCCGGGCTGCCGGTGACGCTGCACTTCCATCCGGACAGGTCCACAATGGACGGACTTCCGCCGCTGGCGGCGATGGCCGAGGACGGGTTCTACCGCAACCAGTTCGAAACCGGGACCAGCAACGGAGGACTCACCGCACATCCCGGCGGAGATCGCCGGCACTGGGAGAGCCGGATGTTCGGCGGCGCCTACGACGACGCGCCCGCCGCCGAACGGCCGAAGCTGAACCCGGCGGATTTCGGCTGCGGCACCAGGGTTTCCGCACTGATCGCGCTGGCGGAGCAGGACGACTCCGATCTTCTCGACGACTACATCGAGGCACACGTCCACGGTCCGGTCGATCTCACGAAGGACGTCGAAGCCCTCGTTCTCGACCCGAGCCACCGCGGCACCGACGTCGAAAAGGCCGCGTCGAGGCTCGGCTGCCCGGTCGAATGGCATCCCGGTTTCCGCCTGTCCACCGAAGAACTCGAACGGCATCCCGGATACCGTGGTCCCGAATTCGTCGAACTCGGCCTGGCACTGGCCGAAGACGGCTACCTCGACCCTCGGGTCCTCGGCGAAGCCCGCGACGTCGACCAGCAGGCCCTCAAACGCGTCTGGCACTACGTGGCGCGCTTCGGGGCACTACCGTGAAGAGCATGTATTCCACGGAGATCGAGGTGCGCACCGGCAGCGTGGCCGTGGTGCACGACCTGACCAAGGACGCCGAGGCCTTCCTGCGCGACGCGGACGCCGAGGACGGGATCCTGCACGTCTTCGTCCCGCACGCGACGTCCGGGCTGGCGATCCTCGAGACCGGCGCCGGCAGCGACGAAGACCTGCTCACGGCGCTCGACGAACTGCTCCCCCGCGACGGCCGCTGGCGGCACCAGCACGGCAGTCCCGGTCACGGCCGTGACCACGTCCTGCCAGCGCTGCTGCCGCCGTTCGCGACGATCCCGGTGCTCGGCGGGGCGATGACGCTGGGCACCTGGCAGTCGGTCTGCCTAGTGGACACCAACCTGGACAACCCGGTCCGGCGTGTCCGCTTCAGCCTTCTGGAGGGCTGACCGGCCCGGCCACAGCGCGAGCACCAGCCCCACCGCGAGCAGTCCGCCGAGCACCCACACCCCGGTCGTGACGTCCGGCGCGCCGGGCACGCCCTGCAGCAGGCTCCGGAGCCCTTCCGCGGCGAACCGGAACGGCGTCCAGGACCACAGCACCGCGCGGTACGCGGGGTTCAGCAGCTCCGGTACCTGACCCGCGACGGCGGGCGCGACCAGGTACAGCGGGCCGAGGATCGCCATCGCCCGTACGCCGAGCAGTCGCAGCAGGCCGGTCTGCAGGGCCGCGAACGCGGTCGAGGACAGGAAAAGAAAGCCCAGGACGTCCCAGCCGAGCGGGAGCGCGGGGTCCCACAGCTTCAGGAACCCGGCCAGCACACCGGTGACCAGCACGCCCGCCGAAACGATCTGTGTGAAGCGTGCGGCGACTCCCGCATCCCTGCCGATCCGTCGTCCGGCCAGGATCAGCACGGCGCCCGCGGCCAGGCAGCCGACCCAAGCGAGCGCACTCAACGCGAGCGGCGCGACCCGGCCCGCCGCACTCGCGGGATATAGCGTTTCGACCTTCGGCGTCCCGCCGAGTGCCTGCGCGGCGCCGGTCAGTACCTGCTGCGCGATCTGCGTTCCGGACGGATTCACCGCGCCGGAGACCACGACCGTCGACGGCAGTTCGAGAATGCCGTAGACCTCCTTGTCCGCCAACAGTTTCCGCCCCTCCTCGGGTGAGGTCACCCGCCACGAGACCTGGCCGCCGCCACGGGAGGCGATCCCCTGCGCGGCCGCCTCGAGGGGACCCGGGGGCGCGGCAACGGCGATGGGCAGCCCGTCGGGCGCGACGGTGGCCTGCGCGCCGAAGGTGAGAAAGCCGAGCACGACGGCGACCAGCGCACCGGCCACCGCGGCGAGTAAGGCGAAGGCCCCGGCGGGGCGACGGTTCGACATGACCGTCCTCCATTTATTCTTCGTCTGTTGAATTAGCTGTCAAGGTAGGCCTCTCGCCCACGGAAGTCAACAGACGTTGAATAAGCTCACCGGTACCGTCGACCGCGTGACTACTCCGCACCGGCTCGTGCTGTGGGACATCGACCAGACCCTCGTGGACCTGCGCGGCATCGGCGCCGCCTGGTACACGACCGCGCTCGCCGAGGTCGCCGGCGTCGAACTGCGGGCGTTGCCGAATTTCGGCGGCCGCACCGAACGCGCCATCAGCGCGGACATCCTGACCTCGCACGGCGTCGAGCCCACCGAGGAGAACGTGCGCAAGCTCTGGCTCGCGCTGATCGCGGTCTCCGAGAGCCACGCCCCGACACTGGCTTCGAGCGGCCGGGCGCTCCCGGGCGCGAAGGACGCGCTGAACGCCTTCGCGACGCATGGCGGCGTCGTCCAGACACTGGTCACCGGGAATCTGCCGGAGATCTCCGTGCACAAGCTGACCGCGTTCGACCTGCACGAGCACGTGGACTTCGAGATCGGCGGTTACGGCTCGCTCTCGGCGCACCGCCCCGATCTGGTGCCCGCCGCCGTCGGCCACGCTTCGGCGAAGCACGGCACCGATTTCGCGCCGGCGTCGGTCGTCGTCATCGGCGACACCCCGGACGACGTGCGGGCCGCGCTCGACAACGGCGCCGTCGCGGTGGCCGTGGCGACCGGGCAGTTCAGCGCGGAGGAACTGGCCGACGCGGGCGCGCACACCGTGCTCGGAGACCTGTCCGACCTGGCAGCGGTACGTGCGGCCGTGCTCGGGGACGTTAACTAAGCTCGCTTCATGGCATACCCAGGCGGCAACGGCTGGCCGGAGCAGCAACCGCAACAGCCCTACCAGCAGCAACCCCCGCAGCAGGGCTACCCACCCCAGTACGCCCAGCAGCAGTACCAGGGTTACCAGCAGTTCCCGCAGCAGACGTACCAGGGGTTCGCGCCGGAGCCGCCGAAGAAGGGCAACAAGGGGCTGTGGATCGGCCTCGGCGCGCTGGTCCTGGTGATCGCCGTGGGCGCCACACTCTTCTTCGTCCTGCGAGACGGCGAGGAGCCGCAGCCCCAGGCCGGGCCGCCGCCTTCCTCCGCGCCGGTGCCGCCGTCGTCTTCGGCGTCGAAGCCGCCGTCCTCGAGCAGTGGTGCCCCGAAGGACAACAAAGTGCCCTCGACGACGCCTGGCTGGCAGGGGATCCTGGCAGTGAAGGACAAAACCGCCTACGACCTGCCCCCGTCGGGCTGGGAGACCAAGCCGGGCCAGATCGTCGGCTACAACGAGGGCGAGTTCAAGATGGTCATCCACGAGGCGTCGACGTACAAACTCGGCGCCTGCCCGGATGCCCGCGGCTCGAACCGCGGTGTCGTCGGCTTCGCCACCGCGGACCGGATCCCGGTCGAGAACGCCGCCAGGGGCGCCGTCCGGCTCTGGATCCAGTCCGCCACCGGCAAGCCCGACGTCCCGATGCCCGCCATCACGCAGGTGCCGATCGCGAGCGGGTCGATCCAGGCGGTCAGCTCGACCGGGACGTTCACCCCTGCCGAAACCGAGGACTGCCGGGCGCCGAGCGTGAAGGTCACTTCGGCCGCGTTCAAGTCCGGCGACCAGACCATCTGCTTCGTCATGGCCATCGACCAGGGCACACCGGACGCGCTGCCCGAGGCGGACGCCCAGAAGATCCTCGCGAGTTTGAGGCCGCAGCAATGACCGGCCCCGGTGGGCGGATCGACGAACCTCGGCCGTGGTTCGTCGATCCGCTCACCGGGCAGCCACTCGAAACCGAAGCCGAGCAGACGAGGCCGCTCCCGGTCGTCCGGGACGCCGTCCCGCCGCGCCGTCGCTTCCGCATCAGGCCGACGCTGGGTGTCCTCGGGCTGGCCGTCGTCCTCGCCGTCGGCACGACGGCCACCTACCAGGCCAAGACCGCGCCTCCACCGCCGTCCGCCCACGATCTCGTCCTGTCCGACCCGGCGCCCGCCACGCGGATCCGGCCCGTGATCGCGGGCTGGCAACCGGTGGTGTCCGACGATCATCCGTTCGTCTACGACGTCCCGCCCGACTGGAAGATCGAAGAGCCCGACGTCGCCATCGGCTACGAGACTCCGGCCGGGGACCTCGTCACCCTGCAGGGGGTCGCGCGGTTCCGCCGCGCCTTCTGCCCCAGCACCGATCTCTCGGCACGCGCGACGGCGGGATTCACCACCATCGACGAGGGTGAAGTCGGCGGCCTCGCCCAAGCCGCCGAGGAAACGACGCTGCGCTGGGCCGAAGCGGCGTACGGACGCTCCCCGAAAGCGGAGATCGGCGAAACCGGTCCGGTGCCGCTCCTGGACGGCGGGACGACCGCCACCGCCGTGACCACCACCGTCGTCCCGGCCCCGGACGGCCCGTGCCCCGCCCCGTCGGTCGCGATCACCGCGATCGCCCTCCCCCTGCGCGCGCTGCCCGGATCAGGCCGCTACCACGTCCTCCTGGTACTGGCGGACCAGGAGATCCCCGGCGCGATAGCCAGGGGTGTCGTCCTCAAGATGGGTGAGAGCATCCGTCGCGAGTAGCACGCCCCTAAGGGAAAAATGGGTCCCGTGCCGGATGTGTCCGAGCACCTCCCGGACCTAATTTGAGTTCCATGCCAAAAGGGGGAAGCGGGACGGCCGCGCCGGGCCGGACGCACAAGATCGCCACGGTGCTGAGGCACCGGCTGCCTTTCACCAGCCTCGTCACGCTGACCATGCTCGCGCTCGCCTTGGCCACGGGCGCGCTCTGGTCGGCCGCCGAGGACCGCGCGGTGTACCCGTACATCGCGTATGGGCTGCCGTCGCTCGAATCAGGCCGGTGGTGGACCTTGTTCACCGGACCGCTGTTCGCGGTCGTCCCGCTGTACTACCTGCCGATGGTGCTCAGCTTCGCGTTGTTCGCCGGGTTCGCGGAATGGCGGCTCGGCACCCGGCGGGCGATGGCCGTCGCCATCGGCGGCCAGTTCGTCAGTGTGCTCGTGGCGGTCCAGTTCCTGGCGCTGAGCCGCAACTCCGGCTGGGAATGGGCGGAACGGGTCGCGGGCAGCCTCGACGTCGGGTTCTCCGGCGGCGCGCTCGCCGCGGTCGCGGTCGCCAGCGCCACCCTGCGCCCGCCGTGGCGCCTGCGGTTGCGTGCCGGCCTGTGCGTCTACGCCGGGGTCGCGATCATCTTCGTCGGCACGCTCGCCGACCTCGTGCACTTCTTCGCCCTCGTCCTCGCCCTGCCGTTCGGCCGGAAGCTGCTCGGTGCCAAGGATTCCTCGCGTGAACGGCGGCCGAGCCTGCGCGAGTGGCGGTTCTACGTCGTGGCCGGTCTGCTGGTGCTGACGGTCGCCGAACTGGTGATGTCCTTCGTACCGGGCAACGGCCCCTTCGGTTCGTCCGAAGAGCTTTCGCTGTCCACCTGGGAAGTCGTCGTCCTGTGCTTGATCGTGGTGCCGATCATGAACGGCCTGCGCAAGGGCAGCCAGGTCGCCTGGTGGTGCGCGATGATCCTGACCTCGTTCGTCATCCTGCAGGTGATGGTCTACGGCGGGGTGCTCACGCTGGCGGAGATCTTCGGTGAGGACGCCGGCGTGGTGGATCCGCCGCTGTTCTTCGTGGACAACCTGCTCTGGACGGTCGAATTCGCGCTGCTGGTCTCTTCGCGTGGCGCCTTCCGGGTGCCGTCGCGACGGAAGTGCCGCCGTCTCGGCCGGATGGGCAACCCCGCGCTGGCCCGCACGCTGCTCAGCCGCCACGGCGGGAGCACGCTTTCGTGGATGACGACCTGGCCGCAGAACTCGTACTTCGTGGCCGCGGACGGCAAGTCCTACCTCGCCTACCGGCGGCACGCCGGGGTCGCCATCGCCCTCGGCGACCCGATCGCCCCGGACGGCGCCGCCGACCGGACGATCGCCGAGTTCATCACGATGTGCGAGAACACCGGTCTCGTGCCGTGCCTGTTCTCCGCCACCGGCGACATCACCGCCAAGACCGAAGAGCTCGGCTGGAAGCAGGTCCAGGTCGCCGAGGACACCCTGATCGAACTCGAAACGCTGGAGTTCCGTGGCAAGCGCTGGCAGGACGTGCGGACCGCGCTCAACCGGGCCAAGAAGGACGGCATCGAGTTCCGGCTCGTCCGGCTCGCCGACCAGCCACGCGCGGTGATCTCGCAGGTCCGCGCGATCTCCGAGGAGTGGATCAGCGACAAGGGCATGCCGGAAATGGGCTTCACCCTCGGCGGGGTCGACGAGGCGATGGATCCCGAGACCCGCGTGGGTCTCGCGGTGGACGCCGACGGCGTGGTCCACGGCGTGACATCGTGGCTGCCGGTCCACACCGGCGCGGGCGCGATCGGCGGCTGGACACTCGACGTCATGCGCAAACGCGCCGACGGATTCCGCCCGTCGATGGAGTTCCTGATCGCGTCGTCGTGCCTGGCCTTCCGCGAGGAAGGCGCGAAGTTCGTCTCGCTGTCCGGCGCCCCGCTGGCGAGCTCCGGCGAACCCGCGCACGCCGTCGAGCGGGTACTGGACGCGCTCGGCACGATGATGGAGCCGTTCTACGGCTTCCGTTCGCTGCACGCGTTCAAGGCGAAGTTCCAGCCGCGCCACGTGCCGCTGTACCTCGCGTTCCGCGACGAGGCGGACCTGCCGCGGATCGGGATCGCGCTCGGCCGGGCGTATCTGCCGAACACCGGGCTGCTGCGGCTGGCGAAGCTCGCGCGGTCGGGCAAGAAACCTCAGCGCCTATCGGTGGACCCGCGTCCACGATCGACGTCGGCGGGGCGCGGGCTGGTAGCCCACGTCGCGGTGGGCGAACAGGGCGCCCTGCCACCGCGATAGTGGGGCCTACGGCCGGCGCGGGTTCGTCAGCCTCAGCGCAGGGTCGAAGGCGGCGGCGTGATGGTCTTGCGGTCGGCCTCCGGGACACCCCGGTAGGTCTTGAGGATCTTCAGGATCAGCTCGCGGTCCGCACCGCCCGGCGCGTCCTGGCCCGAATAGACGGCCAGGGCCGCCGAGGCTTCGCCCAGTTCCGGCGCGATCACTCCGACCAGGGCGCGCTGGGCGCCACACGGTCCCGGCGGGGTGACGACCTCCGCGAGAACGATGCTCGCGGGGACTTTCTTGCCGGTACCGAGGGTGAACTCGGTCGTCTGGGGCGGTTCCGGGGTGATCTTGGCGGTCAGCGGGCCGTTCTCCGGGTTGTAGGCGCTGACCGCGAGGTCGTCGACCGCCTTCTTCGCCGCGGCGGCTGGATCGGCGAGCTTGATGTTGGCCACGCCGGCGCCGCCGATCCTGCTTCGCTTCTCCTGCGGGCAGTAACCCTCGCCGACGAAGGCGCTGGCGACCATGGTGATGCCCGGGACCTGGGTGCCCTTCTCCCAGCCGTGGATCGTGCCGGGTTTCGGCGTCCAGTTCGGCGGGACGTCGTAGGCGTAGACGCCGTCCTTCCCGGCCACCGACTGCCAGCCTTCGGTCACCGGCGGCGCGACGACCCGAGGCGAAGGCGTGTAGACGACCGGGGCCCGGGTGGTCGGCGCGCTGCTGTCCGACGACCTGTCACTGTTGTTCGCGAGCGCGGCGACCGCGATGACACCGATCGTCGCGAAGAAGCCGTACATAGCCCTTCGCCCGCTCCGCGACATCGGCTGCTTCGCGGGCTTCTCCGGCTCTGGTTCAGGAGCCGGGGTCTCGGGAGCTGGCGTGTAGCCGGACGAGTCCGAGGGCTGATAGCCCCCGAACCCGTCCAGCGCCGCGTTGTCCTCGTAGCCTGGGGAATCCCGGCGCTTCTTGCCGAACATTACGAACGGACGAGCTTGACCAGGTGCTCCACGACGGCGTCGACGGCGATCTCCTCGCGGTCGCCGGTGCGGCGGTCCTTGACCTCGACGACGCCGTTCGCCAGGCCGCGCCCGACGACGAGGATCGTCGGCACACCGACGAGTTCGGCGTCCGCGAACTTCACGCCGGGGGTGGCCTTGCGGTCGTCGAGGACGACCTCGATGCCGGCGGCGTCCAGTTCGGCGGCGAGCTTCTCGGCGCCCGCGGCGACCGTCTCGTCCTTGCCCGCGATGACGACGTGCACGTCGAACGGCGAGACCTCGCGCGGCCAGACGATGCCGAGGTCGTCGTGGTTCTGCTCGGCGAGCACGCCGACCAGCCGCGAGACGCCGACGCCGTACGAACCCATGGTGATGCGGATGGGCTTGGAGTCCGGGCCCAGCGCGTCGAGTTCGAACGCGTCCGCGTACTTGCGGCCCAGCTGGAAGATGTGCCCGATCTCGATACCGCGCGCGGCGACCAGGGTGCCCTTGCCGTCGGGCGACGCGTCGCCCTCGCGGACCTCGGCGGCCTCGATCGTGCCGTCACCGGTGAAGTCGCGGCCCGCGACCAGGTCGACCACGTGGTGGTCGCGCTCGTCGGCGCCGGTGACCCAAGCGGTGCCGTCGACGACGCGCGGGTCGAGCAGGTAGCGGACGCCGTTGTCCTTCAGCGCCTTCGGGCCGATGTAGCCCTTGACGAGGAAGGGGTTCTTGGCGAAGTCGGCCTCTTCGAGCAGCTCGAACTCGGCGGGCTCGAGCGACGCTTCGAGACGCTTCGTGTCGACCTCGCGGTCGCCGGGGAGGCCGATGGCCAGCAGCTCCCACTCCTTCGCGCCCGGCTGGCGGGTCTTCACCAGGACGTTCTTGAGCGTGTCCGCGGCGGTGAAGGTGCGGCCGAGGTCTGCGTTGTTGAGGAACGTGACCAGCGACTCGATGGTCGGGGTGTCCGGCGTGTGATGGACCTTCGCCTCGGGCAGGCCCTCGATCGGCTTCGCCTCGGGAGCGGGCGTGGTGACCGCTTCGACGTTGGCCGCGTACCCCGATTCGGTGCTGCGGACGTAGGTGTCCTCGCCCGTCTCGGCGACGGCGAGGAACTCTTCGGAGGCCGAGCCGCCCATCGCGCCGGAGGTCGCCTTCACGACGACGTACTCGATGCCGAGGCGGTCGAACAGCTTCGTGTACGCCTGGCGGTGCAGCTCGTACGACTTCGTCAAGCCCTCGTCGTCGAGGTCGAAGGAGTAGGAGTCCTTCATGACGAACTCGCGGCCGCGCAGGATGCCGGCGCGGGGGCGTGCCTCGTCGCGGTACTTCGTCTGGATTTGGTACAGGACGACCGGGTAATCCTTGTACGAGCTGTATTCACCCTTCACGGTGAGCGCGAAGAGCTCTTCGTGCGTCGGGCCGAGGAGGTAGTCGGCGCCCTTGCGGTCCTTGAGGCGGAACAACGCGTCGCCGTACTCGGTCCAACGGCCGGTGGCCTCGTAAGGTTCCTTCGGCAGCAGCGCGGGGAACTGGATCTCCTGCGCGCCGATGGCGTTCATCTCTTCGCGGACGACGTTCTCGATACGGCGCAGCACCCGCAGGCCCAGCGGCAGCCAGGAGTAGCCGCCCGGGGCCACCCGGCGGACGTAGCCGGCGCGTACCAGGAGCCGGTGGCTCGGTACCTCGGCGTCCGCCGGATCCTCACGCAGGGTGCGAAGGAACAACGACGACATCCTGGTGATCACTTCTGGGCTCCTCGCTGGAATTACGTGCTGAGACGTTCTGCGCAGCGTAGTCACCCCGCCCGGGGACGGTTCAACCGGTTATCGCGGGCGCCCGGTTTTGTCGGTGGGCGCCGCTAGCGTGCCGCCATGGGTATCGAACTGGGCATGGTCACGATCGACTGCGCGGATCCGCGCGGGCTCGCGGAGTTCTGGACGAAGGCGCTCGGGGTCGAGGTGGATCAGGACCACGACGGCGAGTTCCTGATCCTGCACGCCAAGAAGGAGAACGGGCCGGTGTTCGCCTTCCAGCGCGTGCCGGAGGAGCGGGCGGGCAAGAACCGGGTCCACATGGACTTCGGTACCGACGACGTGGAGAAGGAGGTGGAGCGTCTGGTCGGGCTGGGCGCGAAGAAGCTGGACAGGCACGAGATGCCGGGCTTCGCCTGGACGGTGCTGGCCGATCCCGTCGGCAACGAGTTCTGCGTCGCGGCCCACGGAGGGTGACGCCGGTCGTGACGGCCAGAATGGCGGCATGACGGAGCGAGCCATCCTGCCCTGGTCCGACATCGAGCTGCCCGAGGGGCTGAGCGCGCGGCTCTACGACGGTAGGGGTCCGCTGCCGGACGAGGGCCTCGATGACGTCGAGGTCTACGTGCTGCCGTACGACACCGGTGCCGAGCCGATGAAGCAGCTCTCCCGGCTTCCGTCGCTGAAGCTCGTGCAGTCGTTGTCGGCCGGGGTCGAGAAGCTGTTCCCGCTGGTGCCGGCGGGGGTACGGCTGGCCAACGGCCGCGGCCTGCACGACCTCAGCGTGGCCGAACACGCGCTGGCGCTGATCCACGCGTCGCAGCGGGATCTGCCGCGCTGGTTCGCGCAGCAGGCGACGGCGTCGTGGGAGCGCGAGCACACGCGTTCGCTGGCCGACAGCCGGGTGCTGCTGGTCGGCCACGGCTCGATCGGCCAGGCCATCGAGCGGCAACTGGTCGCCGCCGAAGCGATCGTGACCAGGGTGGCGAGCACGGCCCGGCCCGCGGAACGCGTGCACGGTGTGGCCGAACTGCCGGAACTGCTGCCGTCCGCCGACATCGTGGTCCTGATCCTGCCCGAAACGCCCGCGACCATGGGCCTGTTCGGTGCCGCGGAACTCGCCGCGCTGCCGGACGGCGCCCTGGTGGTGAACGTCGGGCGGGGCTCGGCGATCGACACCGCGGCGCTCACGGCCGAGGCCGTCTCCGGGCGTCTTCGTGCCGCGCTGGACGTCGTCGATCCGGAACCGCTGCCCGCCGGGCATCCACTGTGGACCGCGCCGGGAGTGATCATCACGCCGCATATCGCGGGCGGGTCGGCGTCGTTCTACCCGCGCGCGAAGCGGCTGGTCGCCGAGCAGTTGCGCCGGTACGCCGCCGGCGAGGAGCCGCTGAACCTCGTGAACGGTAAGGACGGTTAGAACCGTCCTAGCCACTCACGAGCCCTGTCTCCGAGCCGAGGTGTCGCTCCCCCGCCGGAGGCGTCACTGTGGCTTTCGCAACGCGCCTCGACCTCGGCGCGCCAAGGAGCAAGCCGGCTCCGCGTACCCCACGCACGTGAAGCACAGGCCCTCCACAAGCCTTGTGGCCAGGTGAGCGCTACGGGCACCGCAGCGTGGCCGGTCCGGGTGGTCGTGGGGGGGGGGTTTGGGTTTTCCCCCAACCCCCCCCCCCCACCCCCCCCCACCCAACAAAACCCGAAGAGAAAACGGCTTAAATCCAATCCCCTGGTGGGCAAT
>NZ_JBWKEA010000002.1:539503-571132 GCF_056435685.1 Amycolatopsis sp. NPDC043885 | reverse complement strand
ACACCTCGTTGTGGCCGCTCTGGGTGGTCGGGGGGGGGGTTTTGTCCCCCACCCCCCCCCCCCCCCCACGACCACCCGGCACCAACCGCTCACGAACCGAGGCGCTACTGCCAGTGCGTCCGGTAAGCGAGCCAGCCCCGCATGGCCGCCGCGAGACGGCGCTGTGCCGCGCGGACGCCCGTCGTCGCGGGCGGTTCCGGTAGCCGGGAAGCTCGTTCGGCGTGCCCGGCCAGGGCGACACCGAACGCGGTGACCGCCCAGACCGGGACACCGGCAAGCACGGGGCGCCGCCGGAGCAGACGGTCGACGTCGGCGGGCTCGTGCCCGGCGTCGAGCAGGTACGGGACGAGCGCGACCAGATCGAGCCAGCCCGCGCCCCGCGCCGGGTAGCGCCAGTTGGTGACCAGCACCCTGCCCGGCCCGGTCCGCACCAGGTATTCGGGCTGGATGTCGTTGTGCAGCAACGTGTCCCCGGCCGACCAGGGATGCCAGGACGTCTCCAGCTGGACGAGCCGGTCGAGGTTGCGGACGGCCCAGCCGTCGAGGTCGTCCGGCGTTTCCTTCGCCAGTTCGTGCCAGCCGCGCAGGAGCGGGCCGAGATCGTCGAGGGCGTCCGGGACGTCGGGCAGCGGGCACGGCGTGAGCGTGCGCCCGAGCGCGCCGAAGGTGGCCAGCACCGCGGAGAGGTCCGGCGATCCGGGGCGCAGGTTCGGCCTGGTGCCGTCGAAGTCGGCGAACGCCAGCACCAGCCACTCACCATCCACAAAGGACAGAAGCTTCGGCGTGGGCGCCTCCGGGGGAAGCCGTCGCGCGATCGCGGCCTCCGTCCGGTAACCGCCCGCGCGCGGGCTGTCCGCCGGGATCGCCTTCAGGAAGACCCAGTGATGACCGCGGTCGAGTTCGAGCCGCGCGGCGACACCGCCGTCGAACTCCGGGGTCTGCCACAACGAGCGACGGACCACACGTCCCGAGGTTCTCTTTCCCGCCGAGGGCCTGAGGACACTGTCGAGCTCACGCTCCACGGCGTCACGCGTCGCCGACGGCAGGTCATGCCAGCCGAGGCGTGCGGAAACCGGCAACGCCCTACCACCCCCAGCGATCTCTCCGAGAGGATCGACTGTACCGAAATCCGCCCTTTCGGGTGACAACCGGTCAGGTCGGAACGGGCTTCACGTACCCGGCCCAGCGTTGGAACTCGCTGAACCCGACACGCTCGTAGACACCGAGGGCACGATGAGTGTTGTCCTGGTCGACGTTGAGCGAAGCCCGCTGGAAGCCCTTGGCCTTGGCCTGGGTGAGCGTGTGCCCGAGCAGTGCGCCCGCGATCCCGCGCCCGCGAAGGCTCGCGTCGGTCGCGACGTGGCTGACGTACAGATCCTTCACGCCGGTGGCGGCCGTATCGGAGGCGAAGTGGGCGCTCAGCACCATCGCGACCACCCGGTCCCTCTCCGGGCTCAGCAGCAGGAACGACAGGTCCGGCTGGAAGTCCTTCGCGCCGACGATCAGATGCCGCCACGCTTCCGGGGACTGCTCCGTGCTCCCCCAGTGGTCCGCGAAGGTCTCGTTACGGGACCGCAGCGTGAGGGCCTCGTACTTCTGCTCGTACGCGACGAGCGGGAACTCTTCGGGCAGCGGTTTGACCGGCGGGATCGAGCCGAGGTCCGCCCGCATGTCGACGAACCACCGGGCGTGCTCGTACCCGGCGTCCACGAGTACCTCGGAGAGCCAGCGCTGTTTGGTGTTGGCCGCGGCGTGCAGTTCCAGCGGCACGTCCGGGTGGGACGTCGCGTGGAGCTTCTTGCCCGCCTCCTCGAACCAGCCGGTGAGGCGCGCGGCGATCGCGGCGTCGCGGTACGCGGGGTGGACGAGGGTCTCGACCCGCATCATGTGCACCGGATCCGCCGCGTCACGTTTCCGGAGCAGACCGTAGGCGACCAGGGTGTCGCCATCCCAGGCACTGGTGGACGCCGTCGGCAGGTCGACGGTCGGCGTACCGATCTCTTCGGCGAGATCCTCCGCGCTGTAGTGCTCCTCGATCGGCTCGGCACGCTCCGCCTCGGCGAAGGTCTCGGCCAGTCGCGGCATGTCGTCCATGGTCAGCGGGCGCCAGGTCAGGCTCATGCGGACGAGGCTAAGCCCGCGCCTCGGGGTGACGCACTCCATTTAGTTACGCTTCCGTGGTGCTCGTGCTCCTGCCCCCTTCCGAGACCAAGGCCGCCGGCGGCACCGGCGCGCCGCTGGACCTCGACGCGCTGTCGTTCCCGGAGTTGAACCCGACCCGGGCGAAGCTGGCCGACGCGCTGTCCGAACTGGCCGTCGACGTCCCGGCCAGTGTCGCCGCGCTCGGCATCACGCCGCGGCAGGCCGACGAGGTCGCCCGCAACGCCGAGCTGTGGACTTCGCCCACGATGCCCGCGTTGCGCCGCTACACCGGGGTCCTCTACGACGCGCTCGACGTGAAGTCGTTCACCAGGGCGACGCTGGCGAAGGCCGAGAAGCGCCTCGCCGTCGCTTCGGCGCTGTTCGGGGTGGTCGCGGCGACCGACCCGATTCCCGCGTACCGGCTTTCGGGTGGCAACGCGCTGCCGTCGCTCGGCACGGTCCGCAGCGTGTGGAAGCCGGTCCTCGAACCGGCGCTCCAAGGTGTCGAAGGGCTCGTCGTCGACCTGCGCTCCGGGACCTACTCGGCGCTGGCGAAGCTCCGCCCGGACGCGGTGACCGTGCGCGTCGTGACCGAGGACGCGAAGGGCAACCGGACCACGGTGAGCCACTTCAACAAGGCGTACAAGGGGCGACTGGCCGCGGAGCTGGTGAAGTCGCGCAGCGAACCGTCCACTGTGGAGCAGCTGATGCGGGTCCTGACGAAGGCGGGCCTCGACGTCGAGCGCACCGGAGACCACAGTATCGAACTGCTCACCGGCGACGGGGCGCATTAGTTCCGTACCCCTACGGGCTCCTTCCTCGGTTGTTCCGCCAGGTGCACATGCGGAAAGTGATTTCCAGCCACCTGGAAAGGAACCACCGTGAACAGAAGACAACGGCTACTGGGGATCGCCACCGCCACCCTCGGCTGCCTCTCGGTCCTCCTGCCCGCTCCGGCGGCCGCCGCGAACCTGCCCGCCGTCACCCCGACGGATCAAGCGGTCGTCCCCGGTGGACTGCACACGAACTCCATCGGCGGCACCCCCGCCTCGGTCCGGGACTACCCGTTCATCATCGCGGGCCTGCGCGAAGGAGGGACGCGGCCGCAGGGCCAGACGTGCACCGGATCGGTCGTCGCGCCGCGCAAGATCCTGATCGCCGCGCACTGCAAGGACGCGGCGGGCGAGAAGTCCTTCCTTTACGGGCTGGACGACCTCAACGCCGGTGGCGGGACGCGGATCGGCGTCGTCAGCTACGAGAAGCACCCGAAGTACGTCAACTTCGACCAGGGCTACGACGTCGCGGTCGTCACCACCGACGCGGACATCCCGGTGCCGGGTGGCCAGTACGCGAAGGTCGCGACGTCGGCCGACACGGAGCTGCACAAGCCGGGCAAGTCAGGGCTCGGGCTCGGCTACGGCAAGAAGGACCACAACGACGACACCCGCAACGTCGAACTGCACAAGTTCACGCTGCCGATCGTCCAGGGCAGCAACTGCAACGGCGTCGGCGCGGGCTTCAAAGACGCCACGATGATCTGCAGCGGCTACAGCGACGGCCGCGTCACGATCCTGCCCGGCGACAGCGGCGGGCCGCTGATCGTGGACGGCAAGGTCGTCGGTGTCGCGTCCTGGAGCCGCAGCGATTTCAAGTGGTACAGCGTGTACGGCAGGCTCAACAACGAGATGGGCGACTGGGTCAAGCAGCAGATCGGCGAGCCGCAGAACCCGGAGACGTTCTCGCTCGGGGTGACGCCGTCGGCCCTCAAGGTCGAGCCGGGCAAGTACGTTTCGGCCACGGTGACCAGCAAGCCCGGCAAGAACGGCGCGGAGAAGGTCGATCTCAGTGCTTCGGGACTTCCCGATGGCGCGACGGCCACGTTCCAGCCCACGTCCATCACGTCGGGTGAGTCGGCGAAGGTGAGCATCGAGGTTCCCGCCGGTACGGCCGAAAAGGACTACGCGGTCACGATCTCGGGCAAGGGCACCATCGACACCGCGACCACGAACCTGACGCTGACCGTCGGCGACGGCGCGCCCCAACCCGGCGAACTCAAGGTGGGCCTGAGTCCCACCAGCGGGACATCGCAGCCCGGCTTCTTCAGCAACGTCTCGGTTTCCGCCACCGGGGGCACGGGCGCGATCACGCTGTCGGCGTCCGGCCAGGGTCTGCCGTTCGCGCCGTTCTTCAGCCCGAAGACGATCTCGAGTGGCGGCAGTTCGACCATGCAGGTGGTCGCGCCGTTCCAGCGCGGCACGTACCCGGTGACCGTCACCGCGACGGACTCGGCGGGCAAGACCGCCACGGCGACCTACACCCTCACGGTCCAGTAAGCGAATGCGCGTGAAGGCTCCCTTCCCTCGGCTGAGCCGAGGGAAGGGAGCCTTCACGCGCTCGCCAGCACCGCCATCGCGGCATTGTGCCCGGGAATGCCCGAGACGCCGCCACCTCGCACGGCGCCCGCACCGCAGAGCAGCACCCGCTCGTGCGCGGTCTCGACGCCCCAGCGGCCCACCTGAGCGGCATCCGCCGCGTAAGGCCACGACAGATCGCGATGGAAGATGTGTCCCGCGGGCAGCCCCAGCTCGGCTTCGAGGTCCAGCGGCGTCTTCGCCTCGATGCACGACCCGCCGTCCGGCGAACGCAGCACACAATCCTCGATCGGCTCGGCCAGCACACTGTCCAAAGAGGACAAGGTCGCACGCAACGCCTCCTCTCGCGCGGTGTCGTTTCGCCCCTCGAACAGCCGCGCGGGCATGTGCAGACCGAACAACGTCAGCGTCTGCACCCCGGCCGCCTGTTCGGCCGGGCCGAGGATCGACGGATCGGTCAGCGAATGGCAGTAGATCTCGCACGGCGGCAGCGACGGGATCCGGCCCGCGACGGCCTCCGCGTAGGCCGCCGCCAACTGTTCGTAGCCCTCGTTGACGTGGAACGTCCCGCCGAACGCCTCCCGCGGATCGACACTCGCATCGCGCAGCCTCGGCAGCCGTGACAGCACCATGTTCACCTTGAGCTGCGCGCCTTCCGGCGCCTCCGGCGGCTCTTCCCCCAGCAATCGCGCGAGCACTCGCGGCGCGACATTCGACAGCACGTGCCCGCCGCGCACGGTGAATTCGTCGTCGCCGAGCCGGTAACGCACTGATCCGCCGGGATCGACGGACAGCACCTCGGCACCGGTCACCAGCCGCGCCCCGGCCGCCCGCGCGGCCGACGCGAGCGCCCCGGTCACCGCGCCCATCCCGCCCACCGGCACGTCCCAGTCGCCGGTCTCGTTGCCGATCACGTGGTAGAGCAGGCACAGGTTCTGCCGGAAATCACCGGCTCCGGCGAAAGTGCCGATCAGCGCGTCGGTCAGGACGACGCCGCGGACGGTGTCGTCGCCGAACATCCCGGTGAGCGTTTCCGAGATCGGCCGTTCGAACAGCGCGTCCCACGCCTCCGGCTCGATGCCCGAACGCAGTTCCTCCCTGGACACCAGCGGTTCGGTCAGGGTGGGGAACGTCCGTTCCGCGACCTGGGCCGTCATCGCTGAGAACCGCCGCCACGCCTCGAAGTCCTTTGTGGACCCGGTGAGCGCGGAGAACGACGCCGCCGTACGGCCGTCGTCGCCCGTGTCGACAAGGAGACCACCGTCGCCGACGGGCGTGTACGACGACATCCGTCGCCGCCGGAGATCGAGGCCCAGCCCGAGATCCGCGATGATCTTGCGTGGCAAGAGGCTCACCAGGTACGAGTACCGCGACAGCCGGACGTCGACGCCGGGAAAGGCCCGGAACGACACCGCCGCCCCACCGACCTCGTCGCGCCGTTCCAGCACCAGCACCGAGCGGCCGGCCCCGGCCAGGTAGGCCGCCGCCACCAGGCCGTTGTGCCCGCCACCGACGATCACGGCGTCGTAGGACTCCATGCAAAGCCTCCCAGCGAAAAACGACAGTGCGCCGCGGTCATCGTGACCGCGGCGCACCGCCGTTCGCAAGGACTCAGAAGGTGATGGAGAAGCCTTCGATCGTCCCGCTGTCGAACCGGTAGACGTCACGGACCCGCAGCTTCCAGGTCCCGTTCGCCGGTTCGGACGAGGCGTTCACCGTGTAGGACGTGTGCACGCCGCCCGCCTCGCCGATCCCTCCCGCCTGCTTGAGGCCGAACACCGCACCGCTCGGCCCGATCAGGTCTATCGCCAGGTCACCGGTGTAGGTGTGCGCGATGTCGACCTTGACGGGCAGCGTCGCCGACGCCTTGCCGTCGCAGCCTTCCTGCGTCACCGAACTGGTCACCGCGTCACCCGCGTCCGGAATGGACACCGGTGTCGTGTTGGATTTGGCCCCGCACGTCGGCGTGGGGCCACCGCCGCCGATGAACGACACGTTCAGCAGTTTGTTGACCGTGCCGGACGGCAGCCCCTTGAGCACGCCGTCGGAAGCGTTGTTCACCAGCGCGTCCCGCGTCTGCTGCGCGGTGGCACCGGAATTCGCGGCGAGGTACAGCGCCGCCGCCCCGGCCACGTGCGGCGTGGCCATCGACGTCCCGCTCATGTTCGCCGAACCACCGTTGGACGTGGACAGCGACGTGATGTTGCTGCCAGGGGCGAAGATGTCCACGCACGAACTGTGGTTGGAGAACGAGGACTTCGCGTCGCTCTGGTCCGAGGCGCCGACCGTGATCGCCTCGGGGATCCGGGCCGGGCTGACGTTGCAGGCGTTCTGGTTCTCGTTGCCCGCCGCCACCACGTAGACGAAGCCCGCCGCGATGGACTTCTTGATGACGTCGTCGCCGAGCCCGACCTGGTCCATCCGCAGGCTCAGGTTCGCCACCGCCGGTTTGGCGCCGTTCGCGGTCAGCCATTCCGCCGCGTCCACGATGGCGGAGTCGGGACCGTTGCCCGAACAGTCGTTGCCCAGCACCTTCAGCCCGACGAGCTTGACCTTCTTCGCCACGCCGTAGGTCTTGCTGCCGATGGTGCCCGCGGTGTGACTGCCGTGCCCGTTGCAGTCCTTCCCGTTGCCGCCCACGAAGTCCTTGCCGATGGACGCGCGCCCCTCGTACTCCGGGTTCTCGGGGTTGATCCCGGTGTCGAGGTCGTACGCCGTGACGCCCTCGCCCGTGTTCGGGTAGGTGAAGCTCTTGTCCAGTGGCAGGTTCTTCTGGTCGACGCGGTCGAGGCCCCAGGTCGGATTGGCCTGCGTGCCGACGGCACGCGCGGTGCCGTCCTGGTAGACCGCCTTGACCGCCGGGTCGGCCGCGAGCCGTCGGGCCTGCTGCTCGGACATACCCTTGACCGAGAACCCGCGGAGCACGTTCTTGTACGCCGACCGGACCTCGCCGCCGTAGCGGCCGGTCAGCGCGGCCGAGGACTGCTCGACCGCCATGGTGCCGACATCGTGGAGCTCCACGATGTACTGATCGCCGTAGTGCTGCTTCGCCTGCACGACAACGCCTTCCGCCTCCGCGGCGAGGGCGTTGCCCGCGGCGAGCGCGGCCAGCGCGGTGGCCGCGACGGCCACCACACCGGCCCGCACGCCGCGCCGCATCAGAGACCCGCCACGTTCAGCAGCTTGTTGGTCGAACCGGTGCCCGGGCTCTTCACGACACCGCTGGTGGCGGCGTTGGCGAGACCGGAGGCGACGGCGGCGGGGGTGGCCGACGGGTTCGAGGTCAGGTAGATCGCGGCCGCGCCGGCGACATGCGGCGTCGCCATCGAGGTACCGCTCATCTGCTGGGTGCCGCCACCGTTGCGCAGCGACGTGATGCCGGTGCCCGGCGCGAAGATGTCGGTGCAGCTGCCGTAGTTCGAGAACGAGGACCGGCGGTCGTCGCTCTGGGTGGCGTTGACGGTGATGGCCTCACGGACGCGGGCCGGACTGGTGGAGCAGGCGTCCGTGTTGGAATTGCCGGAGGCCACCGTGTTGGTGATACCCGCGGACACGGCGCGGCGCACGGCGGCGTCGACACCGGAGTCGGCCGGGCCACCGAGGCTCATGGTGAGCACCGACGGACCCTTGGCGTTCTTCACGACCCAGTCGATCCCGCTGATGATCTGCGAGTACTGACCGCTGCCCTGGCAGTTCAGCACGCGGACCGAGACGATCTTGGCGCCCTTGGCGACGCCGTAGGTGGCACTGCCGACGGTACCGGCGACGTGCGTGCCGTGGCCCTGGCAGTCGCGGGCGTCGCTGTCGTTGTCGATGAAGTCGTACCCGCTGGTCGCGCGGCCGCCGAATTCGGTCTGGCGGTAGTCGACACCGGTGTCGAGGACGTAGACGGTCGCCCCGGATCCGTTGTTCGGGTAGGTGTACTTCTTGTCCAGCGGCAGGTTCTTCTGGTCGATCCGGTCCAGGCCCCAGGTCGGGTTGGTCTGGGTGCCGGTCATCTGCGCGACCGCGTCCTGCTGGACGAAGTCGACGTTCGGGTCGGCGGCGAGCCGTTTCGCCTGCGCCTCGGTCATCTTCACCGAGAAACCGTTGAGCGCGGCGGTGTAGGTCGCCTTCACCTGGCCGCCGTACTTGGCCGCGAGGCCGGCGTCGCCGCTCTTGAGCGAGACGATGTACCCGTCCGTGACGGCTCCCGGCACACCGGCGCCGCGGATCTGCCCCTCGGCGGCCGCGGCCGGTCCGGCGAAGGCCACGGTGGCCGCCGCACAGGCCCCGGCGAGCACCGCACCCGCGATCCGGTGACGTCGAAGTTCTCCACGCATTTCCTGAGCTCCGTTCACTCGAACAGGTGGTTCGCACCGGCGGGGATCCAGAGCCGGTGCCGTGACGTGCAGTCACGCATGAATCACTTTCGGGTGGCGGGACCTGCGCGAACAAGCGAGGCAACACTCCGTAGGACTACGTATCTAATAGGCGAACTCCCCTGCCCTACGAAAGTTCTGTGACGGTCCGAGTGGGTTCCGTGATCACTAAGCAGGCGCTTAAGCTGCGTTCACTCGAACGGTGTGGTTCGTGAAGCGGGGGTGACCCGGCAATGGTGATCGGTGGCTGCCGACGCGCGACGAGCTCGCCCGTGCTCGTCGGCCGTGAGGCGGAACTACGCGAACTCCTCGACGGCGCGATGCGCTCGCCGTCGGTGATCATGCTCGAAGGCGAAGCGGGGGTGGGCAAGACCCGGCTTGCCGCCGAACTGCTGGCCTGCCCCGAACTGGCCGGACGACCGGTCCTCACCGGAACCTGCCAGTCGCTGCGCGAGCCCTTCCCGTACGGCGTGGTCTTCGACGCGCTGAAGGACATCCACCCGGCGCGCGACCTCAACCCCGTGACCGGCGTCCTCGCGCCCTATCTGCCGGAACTCGCGGCCTTCCTGCCGGAGCCGCCGCCCCGGCTCGGAGATCCGAGGGCCGAACGGCACCGGCTCTTCCGCGCCGTCCGGGAACTGCTCGGCTCGCTGGGCCCGCACGTCCTCCTCGTCGAGGACCTCCAGTGGGCGGACGACGGATCCCGCCGCCTGCTGCGGTTCCTGATGACCGACCCGCCCGCGGGCCTGACCCTCCTGCTCACGTACCGGCGCGAAGAGACGCCCGGCGGTATCCCGCTCGGCAGCGCCTATCGGCCGGTGCCCGGCACCGCGCACGCGCTCGTCGCACTCCGGCCGTTGGACCGCGACGGCGTCCAGGCGCTGGTTTCGGCGCTGCTCGGCGGAGCGAACGTGTCCGCCGAGTTCGCCGCACGGCTGCACGAGCGGACCGCGGGGATCCCGTTCGTGGTCGAGGAGATCGTGCACGCGATCGGCGGCGTCGAGGGCGCGGTGCACGCCGACGGCGCGACCGCACGGCATCTGCTCGACACGGTCGAAGTCCCGGCGCTGCTGCGGGAAGCGACGGTCGAACACCTCGTCGCGCTGCCACCGGCCGCCCGGCGGATCGCCGAAGCCGCCGCGGTCCTCGCCACACCGTCCACTTCGGACCTGCTGGCCGCCGCGGCCGCGCTCACCCCCGAGCGCGCCCGCCGCGCGCTCGTCCTCGCGCTGGAACGCAACGTCCTGGTGGAGACCGGTGAAGGCACGTACGGCTTCCGGCACGCGTTCGCCCAGCGGGCCGCGTACCGCACCATCCCCGGCCCCGATCGCCAGGAACTGCACCGGCGGGCCGCGCGGCTGCTGCGCGACCGCCTCCCGCAATCCCTGGTACGGCTGGCCGAGCATTGCCGCAAGGCGGGTGACCGGGCCGGTGCCCTGAAGTACGGCGAAGCGGCCGCGGACCAGGCGTCCGCGGTCGGTGATCTCGCGACCGCGACGGATCTGCTCCGTACCCTGCTCGACGAACCGGGACTGCAACCGTCCGATGTGGACAGACTGGCGGTCAAGTTCAGCTCCGTGGCGTGCAACGGCCTCGCGCAGACCGAGGTCGTCCCGGCACTGGAGCGGCTGCTCACCGACGGCAGGCTGTCCGGACGCCTGAGCGGCGAGGTCCGGCTGGGTCTCGGGCTCCTGCTGGTGCGCCAGGCAGGCGGGCTGGAGGCCGCGAGGACCGAGATCGAGATCGCCGTCAACGACCTCGCCGACCGGCCCGACCTGGCCGGACGCGGGATGGGCGTCCTCGCGCAGCCGTGGGTCGGCGCGACCCCGCTGCGGGAGCACCGGCGCTGGATGGACCGGGTGGACGGGCTCATCGAGCGGGCGACCGACCGGCGGCTGAAGATCATCCTGCTGGCCAACAACGCGGCGTCGCGGCTGCACATCGGGGACGCCCGCGGCTGGGACATGCTGGACCGGGCGCCCACCAGCGTCGGTTCCGCCGACGAACAGCGGCATCTGGCGCGGCTGCACTGCAACACTGCCGACGCGTGCGCCTGGACGGGCCATCATCGGCGGGCCAGAAGCCTGTTGCACAGCGGGATGCAGCTGGCCGCCGACTGCGGGGCGCCGTACGTCGTCAGCACCGCCCGCGCGACGGCTGTCCACACCGACTGGCTCACCGGGAACTGGGACGGCCTCGCCGAACGGGCCCGCGCGCTGATCGACGAGTACCGCGACCTCCTGCCGGTGACCAGCGAACTGTGCCTGGTCCTCGGCCTGCTCGCCGCCGCGCGCGGCGAATGGGACGAGGCCGCCGCCCGGTTCGCCGGCACCGCGGCGGACCAGCCGGAGAACGCGTTCACGCCGGTCGCGATCGCCGCGCACGCCGGGATGGCGGGCATGCTGCTCGCGCAGGATCTCGGCGAGGCCGCCGTCGCGCAGGCCGACAAGGGACTGGAACTCCTGCGCGCCAAGGGTGTCTGGGCCTGGGGCGCCGATCTGCTGACGGCCGCCGTCGACGCGTACTGCGCCACCGGGCGGGACGCCGAAGCGCAAGCGCTGACCGACGAGTTCGAACGGGAGATCGGCGATCTCGACGCGCCGTCGACCCGGGCGGCGCTGGCCGCGGACCGCGGCCTGATCGCGGCGTCCCGGGGCGAGTACGCGGAGGCGATCGAGGCCTTCGAGCAGGCTCGGACCCGGTTCGAGGCCCTTCCCGCGCCGTATCACGCGGCCCTGATCGCCGAACGCGCCGCGCGCTGCCGTCTGGCCCGCAACGAGGACGTCGCCGAAACCTTCGCGGCGCTCGCGGAGACCTTCGACCACCTCGGCGCCACTCGCGACGCCGCGCGCTGCCGCCACGCCTTCCGGTCCACCGGCGCGGTCGCCCCGTCGCGGCGCGGCCGCCGTGGGTACGGCGACGAGCTGTCCCCCCGCGAGCGCGACGTCGCCCGCCTGCTGGCCGCCGGGCATACGAACCGGGAGATCGCCGAGGTGCTGTTCCTGTCCCGGCGCACGGTGGAACAGCACGTCGCGAGTGTCCTGCGGAAGCTGAAGGTGCGGTCGCGGAGCGAGCTGGCGGGACTGCGGTCGGCATAGGACAGGAAAGGGAACGGCGTGGCGGTGTGGCGTGGGTCGGGTTGGTCGTGAGTGGCGATTCGGGTTAGAACCCGAATCGCCACTCACGACCACCTGGGCACCCGCCACCGCCATGCTTGTCACTTCAACGCGCCGGAAATCAATTCGGTTGCGCGCGCCTGACGGCATCCGCGATGATCGTGCGCGATCCGGCAGGGAGCCGGTGGATGCGACAGGGAGGTGCCTCGTGCTGATGACTGTCCGGGGCCTTGGCCGCCCCCATCCACTCGCCCCTCGAGGCTGAGCACGACGCTCGCCCGGTGGGGCATCCCTGACTAGGAGAAACCCACCAGTGCGCAAGCACGATCTCGAAGAGTCCTACGAACAACGTCCTCGCCGCACCCGTCGTGCCCGTTTCGACGACGAGCCCGAACCCACTCGCGGCGGACGGCTCACCGAAGCCGAACGCGTCCGGCTCGCCCGGCTGCGTGAGGACGCCTACACCGAGACCGCCATCCCCGACGGCGCCGACCGCTGGAGCACGTGGGGAGACGCGGAGCACGGGCCGCTGCCGCGCCCGGACTGGGTGATCACCGAACTCGCGGCGGTGGACACCGAACTCGGCGTCCTCAAGACCGGCAAGGAGGCGGACGTCCATCTCGTCCGGCGCAATCTGCCCGGCACCGAGGGTGTCGTGCTCGCCGCCAAGCGGTACCGCAGTGGCGAGCACCGGTTGTTCCACCGCGACGCCGGCTACCTCGAAGGCAGGCGGATGCGGCGGTCGCGGGAGATGCGGGCCATGGAGTCGCGCAGCAGCTTCGGCCGGAACCTCATCGCCGAACAGTGGGCGGTGGCCGAATTCGGCGCGCTGAGCAGGCTTTGGACGGTCGGCGCGCCGGTGCCGTACCCGGTGCAGCGTGACGGCACCGAGCTGCTGCTGGAATTCCTCGGCGACGGCGAGACGGCCGCGCCGCGCCTGGCACAGGTCCGGCCGGAGCCCGAGCAGTTGCGGGAACTGTGGTTCCAGACCGCGGCGATGCTGGAACTGCTGGCGTCGCAGGGGCTCGCGCACGGCGACCTCTCGGCGTACAACCTGCTCGTCCACCGTGAGCGGATCATGGTGATCGATCTGCCGCAGGTGGTCGACATCGTGGCCAACCCCGGCGGGCTGGAGTTCCTCGCGCGGGACGTGCGGAACATCGCGACGTGGTTCCACTCGCGGGGGCTGCCGGAGCGGCTCACGGCGGTCCCGGAGCTGATCGAGGAGCTGAAGGAGATCGCCGGTCTCCGGTGACCGTCCACAGTGGCTCGCGGGGTCCTTCCCGGCACGATCACGCCGGGAAGGACCCCGCGGTGGAGACCCTGCCCACAATCGGTCCCTCCGGTTGGGCGGCCGGATAACGGTCCGGTACAGTAGTGACAGACCGCAACCGGCGGCGTGGATGAGTGGTGTCCGTCGCCTCCAAAGCCAACCGAATGGCTCGCGGTATCCGTATCAACCAATTGGCGCGCGGTGTCACGCAGACGCGGTGTGCCGGGTTCGTCCCTGTGAACGCCCATCTGTGCACACCATCTTGCCTTGCCTGCGTGCGGGCAGCCCGGGCCTCCTTGTGACGTGCCACGTCCGAGAGGCATTTGTGACAGTCACGTTCAACTCCGGCCACACCTCACCGTCGGCCCGGCAGCACCGCAAGCCGCGCACCCGCCCCGCGGGTGACGCGATGCTGCACAACGACGCCGTCGAGAGTGTCAAGGCCACCACCTGGGCGGAGCTCGGGCTTCCCGAGCCGCTGCTGCGGGCACTGGCCGACGCCGGTATCACCTCCCCGTTCCCGATCCAGTCGGCGACCATCCCCGACGCGCTCGCCGGCCGCGACGTGCTCGGCCGCGCCCAGACCGGTTCCGGCAAGACCCTGGCCTTCGGCCTCGCGATGCTGACCCGGCTCAACGGCGGCCGTGCCCGTCCGAAGCACCCGCGCGCGCTGATCCTGGTCCCGACCCGCGAGCTGGCCATGCAGGTCGCCGACTCGCTGACCCCGCTGGCCAAGTCGCTCGGCCTGTGGTGCCGCACCGCCGTCGGCGGCATGGCCTTCACCCGCCAGGCCGACGCGCTTTCCCGCGGCGTCGACCTGCTGATCGCCACCCCCGGCCGGCTGTCGGACCACGTCCGCCAGGGCACCGCGTCGCTGTCGGACATCAACTTCGTCGCGCTCGACGAGGCCGACCAGATGGCCGACATGGGTTTCATGCCGCAGGTCCGCGAGATCCTCGACCTGACCCCGGCCCGCGGCCAGCGCCTGCTGTTCTCGGCCACCCTCGACGGTGACGTCGACAGGCTGGTCCGCGCCTACCTGACCGACCCGGTCACGCATTCGGTCGCCCCGTCGACCGCGAGCGTCACCACCATGGACCACCACGTGTTCCAGGTGTCACACCAGGACAAGCAGGACATCATCACCGAGATCGGCGCCCGTGAGGGCCGCACGATCATGTTCGTCCGCACCAAGCACCACGTGGACCGCCTCACCGAGCGCCTGCGCGAGAAGGGCGTCCACGCGGCCGCGCTGCACGGCGGCAAGACCCAGGGCCAGCGCAACCGCGTCCTCGCGGACTTCAAGGAGGGCTACGCGCCCGTCCTCGTCGCCACGGACGTCGCCGCGCGCGGTATCCACGTCGACGACATCTCGCTGGTGCTGCACGTCGACCCGGCCGCCGACCACAAGGACTACCTGCATCGCGCCGGCCGCACCGCGCGCGCCGGGGCGTCCGGTGTCGTGGTCACGCTGATCACCCACGACCAGCGCCGCATGGTGCGCCGGATGACCGACCGCGCCGGTGTCCGCGCCGAGCAGACCACGGTCCGCCCGGGCGACGCCGAGCTCGCTCGTATCACCGGTGCGCAGCAGCCCAGCGGCGAGCCGGTCGTCGAGCGTCGTCGTGAGTCCCCGCGTCGTGGCGGTGGCCGCGGCTACGGTGGCGGCGACCGCGGCTACCAGGGTTCGCGTGAGGGTCACGGTCACCGCGAAGGCGGCCGTCCCGGTGGCTTCCGCGGCCGCCCGCGTCGTGGCGAGTCCGGTGGCGGCAACGGCCGTCCGCAGCGTCCGGGCGGACGCCCGCGTCGCAGCTACGACAGCTGAAGTAACTGAAGCCGGTTCCCCCGGCGGCTAGTGCCATGAAAGGTCCTTTCCTTGCAAATTTCGCAAGGAAAGGACCTTTCCTTGCGTTCGCTGTGGGGACCACCACGCCCAGCGCCGAGCGGCGGATGGGAGACTGCGGGACGTGACTTCTTCCGGCCCCGCTTTCCAGAACCTCCCGCCCGACCAGGTCTTCGACTGGCTCGACGTGGAGGCGGAGAAGCGGGCCGAGGCCGGGCTGGTGCGCAAGCTGCGCATCCGGCAGGCGCAGGAACCGGAGCTGGATCTCGCGGGTAACGACTACCTCGGGCTCGCCAGGGACAAGCGCGTCGCCGGTGCCGCCGCGGCGGCCGCGTTGCGCTGGGGCGCCGGGGCCACCGGCTCCCGGCTCGTCTCCGGCACCACCGAGGTCCACGCCGAACTCGAGCACGAGCTCGCCCGCTTCTGCGGCACACAGGCCGCGCTGGTCTTCTCGTCCGGCTTCACCGCGAACCTCGGCGCCGTCACGGCCCTGTCCGGCGCGGATTCCGCGATCGTCACGGACAAGTACATCCACGCGTCGCTGATCGAGGGCTGCCGCCTGTCCCGCTCGGACATCGCCGCCGTCGCGCACAGCGACCCGAGCGCCTTCAAGCACGCGCTCGCGACCCGCCGCAAACCGCGCGCGCTCGTCGTCACCGATTCCGTGTTCTCCGTCGACGGCGACATCGCCCCGCTGGAGCAGCTCGCCGGTGTCTGCCGGGAGCACGGCGCCTCACTGCTGGTCGACGACGCGCACGGCTTCGGCGTCCTCGGCGAGGGCGGCCGCGGCGCCGTCCACGCGGCGGGACTCTCCGGAGCGCCGGACGTCGTCACCACGATCACGCTGTCGAAATCCCTTGGGGCACAAGGCGGAGCAGTACTCGGGCCGCGTCGTGTGATCAAGCATCTCGTGGATACCGCGCGCAGTTTCATCTTCGACACCGGCCTCGCGCCCGCCAGTGCCGCCGCCGCGCTGGCCGCGCTCAGCGCGTTGAAGGCCGAGCCCGAGCTGGCCACCAAGGTGACCGAAGCGGCCGGAAACCTCGCGATGCAGTTGAAATCCGCGGGTTTCCGGGTCGGTCTCCCGGACGCCGCGGTGATCTCGGTGCAGGCGCCGTCGCCGGAATCGGCCGTCGCATGGGCGGCCGCGTGCGCCGATCAGGGCGTGCGGGTCGGGTGCTTCCGTCCGCCGTCCGTACCCGACGGCATCTCCCGCCTGCGCCTGACCGCGCGGGCCGACCTCACCGAGGCCGACGTGGACCGCGCGGTCGGGGTGATCACGGCCGCGGCGCCTCCCGGCGCCACATCGTGAGGTGCGGGATCCCGTCCTCCATGAACTCTTCGCCTTCGACCACGAAGCCGTACTTGGCGTAGAAATCCGTCGCGTACGTCTGCGCGTCGAGGACGCACGGCGCGTCCCCGATCCCCGCGAGCGCGGTCTCCATCAGCCGTCCCGCCAGTCCCTTGCCGCGTGAGCGGACGGCCGTGCACACCCTGCCGATGCGGAAGGTGCCGCCGGCGTCCTGCAGCACCCGAAGGTACGAATCGACGGCGACGGAACCCCCGATCCAGAGATGCCGGGTGCCGGGCAGGAGGTCACGCCCGTCGATCTCGTGATAGGCGCAGTCCTGCTCGACGACGAACACGTCCACGCGCAGGCGGAGGATGCCGTGCAGCTGCGCGGCGGTGATCTCGTCACCGGCGACGGACAGCGGGAACGACGAGGTCTCGATGATCGGGGTGTCGGTGCTCACGCCCACTTGTTAGCACATCGGACGTGAAGAAGGCATCGATCAGCCGATCAGGCCCCGGTTCTTCTGCTGGGAGATCTCGTCCGCGAAGTGGGAGACACGGGTGTAAACGCCGGGTTTGCCCGCCTTCGCGCAGCCTTCGCCGAACGACACGATCCCGATCAGCGTGTCGCCCACCATGAGCGGTCCGCCCGAATCGCCCTGGCAGGCGTCGACGCCGCCTTCGGGGTAGCCGGCGCACACCATGTCGCTCGGGTCGTAGCCCGAGTACGCGGTGCGGCAGGTCTTGTCGCTGACCACCGGGACGACCGCGCTGCGCAGGTAGTCCGATCGCGCGCCGCCCTCGGCGACCCGGCCCCAGCCGAGGACGGTCGCCTTGGTGCCTTCGCTGTACAGGTCGGCGTCGCCGTTGTCCGCGACCTTCGCGGGCCGGTACGGCAACTGGCCGCTGACCGTCATCACCGCGATGTCGTCACCCTTGCCGGGATCGCCGCTGTAGTCGGGGCTGACCCAGATCCGCGAAACCCGCAGCTCCACGCCGTCCCGGGAGCGCTTGTTGTCCCGCCCCGCCACCACGCGGACATCGGCGCGCTTGACCGCGACCGCGCAGTGCGCCGCCGTCGCGACCGTGGTGGAACTGACGATCACCGCACCGCAGTACTGGTTGCCGCCGCGATCGGCCAGATAGACCGCGTACGGGTACTGCGAGACCGAAGCCTTGCCGCCGCCGACGATCCTCGGCTGGGCAGCCTGCTCCGGGCCGCTCATCGAGCCGTCGTCCGCCGACGCGCTGTTGACCGCGACCGGCACCATCACGGCCGTCGCGAGCACCGCTCCGACCGCGAGCAGCAGCGTGCGACGTGACTTCTTGGGCATGTTCTGTCCCTTCACCGGGGCGTACGTACGGTCAAACCCTGGGAAGTCATTCGACTCCAGCGCGTACACGAGCGATCGCGAATACCCTAATCGGAGAAAGCCCGATGTGGTGTCACTGAAACGGGTGGACCTGTGCTCACCGAACGCATCTGTCACCCTGGACCTCGTGCGGGCTACGGCGACTATTCTGGCGGCTACGGCCCTTCTGCTCTTCTCGTGTTCGAGCCCGGCCGTCACCAGCGGTCCGACCCAAACCTCTTCGGCGGCAACGACTCCGACCACCTCGGCCCCGCCACCCGCACCCGTCTGGCAGGTCGGGGCGAAGCCGCTTCCCTTGCGCGGTGACGGCTTCGGGCAGATCCTCCCCACTCCTCCCGTGCTGGCGAACCGTTCCCTGCCGACCGCCGACCTGCTTCCGCCGCCGGCCGGAGACCGGTTCTCGGGCACGGTGAATCCCGTTCCCGCCGACGTGCTCGCCCGCAGCACCTGGCAGGCGGGCTGCCCCGTCTCCGCAGGCGCACTGCGCTATCTCACCCTCTCGTTCTGGGGTTTCGACGGCCGCGCGCATACCGGGGAAATGCTCGTGAACGCGTCGGTGGCGAACGCCGTCGTCACCGTATTCGGGCAGTTGTTCGCCGCGAAGTTCCCGATGGAAGAAATGCGCGTGACCGCTCCCGCCGTACTCGCCGCTCCCCCGACGGGTGACGGGAACAACACCAACGCCTTCGTCTGCCGTCCGGCGCGAGGCCAGACGAACTGGTCCGCGCACGCCTACGGGCTCGCGATCGACGTCAACCCCTTCTGCAACCCGTACACCAAGGGCGACCTCGTGCTGCCCGAGCTGGCGTCGGCGTACCTCGACCGGGAAAACCGGCGGCCGGGGATGATCACCGCCGGCGACCGGACCGTGGCCGCCTTCTCCGCGATCGGCTGGACCTGGGGCGGCACCTGGACGACGCCGACGGACCGGATGCACTTCAGCGCCAACGGGCGCTGAACCGGGAACAACCGCACGCCGTGACAAGTTGGCTAGAGTCGGAACCACCCGCTCCCCCGCCGCAAAGGAAGACAGCGTGCCCCACTACGACCTGGTCATCGTCGGTACCGGATCGGGCAACTCGATCCTCGACCCGCGCTTCGCGGACTGGAACACGGCGATCGTGGAGAAGGGCACGTTCGGTGGGACCTGCCTGAACGTGGGCTGCATCCCGACGAAGATGTTCGTGCACGCCGCCAACGTCGCGGCCACGCCCGCCACGTCGTCGAAGTTCGGCGTCGACGAGGAGCTGACCGAGGTCCGCTGGCGCGACGTGCGCGACCGGATCTTCGGCCGGATCGATCCGATCGCCGCCGGCGGTCGCGAATACCGCGTCCAGCACGAGGACAACAAGAACGTCACCGTGTACGAGGGCGAAGGCCGCTTCACCGGGCACAAGGAGCTGCGGGTCTCCTACTCCGACGGCCGCCCTGCCGAGACGATCACCGCCGACAGGTTCGTGCTGGCCGCGGGCGGGCGCCCGGTGATCCCGGACGTCCCCGGTCTCGCCGAAACCGGCTACCACACCTCCGACACGGTGATGCGGCTCGACGAGCTGCCGTCGAGCATCGTGATCCTGGGCGGCGGGTACATCGCGGCCGAGTTCGCGCACGTCTTCGCCTCGTTCGGGGTGAACGTGACCGTGGTCAACCGGTCCGGCGCGCTGCTGCGCTCCGAGGACGACGACGTCAGCGCCCGGTTCACCGAACTGGCGTCGCAGCGGTTCGACGTCCGGCTCGACCGGAAGACCGTCCGCGCGCGCAAGACCGCGTCGGGCGTCGCTCTGGACCTCGAAGGCCCGGAAGGCGCCGAGACTGTCGAGGCCGACGTGCTCCTGGTCGCCACCGGCCGCACGCCGAACTCCGACCTCCTCGACGTCGCCGCCACCGGCGTGACCACGGGCGAGCGCGGGCACGTCGTGGTCGACGAGTACCAGCAGACCGTGGTCGACGGGATCTACGCGCTCGGCGACATCTCGTCGGTCTTCGAGCTGAAGCACGTCGCGAACCACGAGCAGCGCGTCGTGCAGCACAACCTGCTGCACCCGGACGAGCGGATCGAGGCCGACCACCGGTTCGTCCCGCACGCGGTGTTCACCTCGCCGCAGGTCGCTTCGGTCGGGCTGACCGAACGCGAGGCGCGCGAGCGTGGCGTTTCGTACGTGACGTCGCACCAGGACTACGCGGGCATCGCGTACGGCTGGGCGATGGAGGACACCACCGGCTTCGCGAAGCTGCTCGCCGACCCGGCCACCGGGCAGCTGCTGGGTGCGCACATCATCGGCCCGCAGGCGTCCTCGGTGATCCAGCCGCTGATCCAGGCGATGAGCTTCGGGCTGGACGCGAAGAGCATGGCGCGCGGGCAGTACTGGATCCACCCGGCGATGCCGGAACTGGTCGAGAACGCGCTGCTGAACCTTCCGCTGGACTGACCCTTCGCCGCATTTAGTCCTCTAAATGCGTTCTTCGGGCGCACGTGACGCCCGAGTACGGCGCATTTAGAGGACTAAATGCGCTCTCAGACGACGCGGTCGCAGGCGCGGGCCCCGTTCCGCGCCGCGAGCGCGCTCACCGCGTTCATCTCGGCGTCCGAGGCGCCCCTCAAGACGGCCGAGCGGGCCCCGTCCTCCGAGAACCGCTCGCCCGCCTCGACGTACCGGCGGATCGCCGCCAAGAACTCCTCCCGCGCGGATGCCGCCCCTCCTGGCACCGCGCGGACCCCCGTCGCCCCCTTGAGGACCTCCTTGGCGTCGTCCACCCGCGTCGCGACGTAGTGCTGCCACTTGCGCAGCTCCGTCGCGGCGTCCCCCTTCGGATCCGGCCAGTAGCGCTCGATATCCGCGCCGCTGTCCTTCCATACCCACACGCACACCCGGTCCACGGCGCGGTAGAACTCGTGCGGCGAAGCCACCGCCGCGGGCCGCTCCGGCGCCACGGCGACGCACGCCGCGGCGAAACACGCCAGAGCCGCCCCGTACGCCAGTCCCTCCACCACGCCGACCCCCAGGACCGAGTTTTGAACAGGTTCAACTCAATCAGGCTATGGCTCCGCCCCGGCCGGGTCAAGATGTTTTTTGAACGCGTTCAGACGAAGCGGCGGCGGCCGGCCAAGGCGCCGAAGGTCATCTGCGCGGCGAAGACGGCGAGCATCATGATCCAGGGAACGGTCCAGCCGTGGGTGAGATCGTGAAGCAGCCCGAAGAGGAATGGCCCGACGGCGGCCATCAGGTAACCGATGCCCTGCGCCATCCCCGACAGCCGCGCGGTGTCCTCGCCGGTGCGCGCCCGCAGCGCGATCACCGTCAGCGCGAGCGAGAAGACGCTCATCCCGAGCCCGATGAGGATGCACCAGAGCAGCGGCGAGGCGGCCGGAGCGACCATCATGCCGACCATGCCGACGAAGCCGGGAACACCCAGTCCGACGATCCACGGGCTCTGGCTCTTGTGCCGCGCGGCCATCGGCGCCACCACGAGACTGATCGGGACGGCGATGAGCGAGATCAGGCCGAGCAACAGCCCGGAATCCCCCTTGCTCACCCCCGCGTCGATCATCACTTCCGGCAGCCAGCCCATCACGACGTAGGCCAAAAAGGCCTGAGTTCCGAAGAAAAGCGTGACCATCCACGCAAGGGGGCTACGCAGGAGCGATCGCCCGCTACCCTGCTTGCCTGCCTCGACAACGGGCGCACGCCCCGCACCGCGGGCTGCGAAAATCCAGACGAGGAGTGCGAGCACCGCCAGTACCGACCAGGCGCCGAGACCTTGGCGCCAGCCGCCGAACGCGTTCTCCAAGGGAGGGGTGAGCGCGGACCCCAGGGCGCCCCCGCCCTGCAGAGCGGCGGTGTACACGCCGGTCATCATGCCGACACGTGCCGGGAAGGAGTCCTTGATGACGACCGGGATCAGTACGTTCGCCAGGGCGATTCCCGCCGTGGCCACCAGGGTTCCCCCGAGCACGACGTACGGTCCGTCGAGCACCCGCAGCACCAGGCCGACGGCCAGCACCGAAAGCGCGGAAGCGATGGCCGCGCCGATGCCGAATCGGCGGGCCAGCAGGGGCGCGGCGAGACCGGCGGCGGCGAAACAGAGGCCAGGGAGCGTGGTGAGCACACCGGCCCAGGTCGCCGTGGCGCCGAGGTCGTCGCGCATCTCGCCGAGGATCGGGCCGACACTGGTGATGGCCGGGCGCAGGTTGAGCGCCACCAGGATCACCGCGACACCGAGCAGCACGCCGCCGGTGATCACTCCCGGCCGCCACTCCGTTTCGATCGAGCCTTCGAGTTCGAGACTTTCGTCGAACGAGGAAACGGGTTCTCGGGAGTCGACACGCACGTCGGCTAGTATCACATACATAGGATGATTGGATGAAGGGACAACGCTGTGCCATTGGCCACCACGCGCCGTGCCGGCCTGGTCGATCAGGTCATCGAGCAGCTGCGTGACGCCGTCACGCAGGGAGAATGGCCCATCGGTCAGCGGATTCCGACCGAACCGGAGCTGGCAGGGCAGCTCGGCGTCGGGCGTAACACCGTCCGCGAGGCCGTGCGCGCGCTCGCGCACACGGGGCTGCTCGAGGTCCGGCAGGGCGACGGGACCTACGTGCGGGCGACGAGCGAGGTCTCGGGCGCCATCCGGCGGTTGTGCGGTTCGGAACTGCGCGAGGTGCTGCAGGTGCGGCGCATCCTCGAGGTCGAAGGCGCCCGGCTCGCGGCCGCGTCGCGGACCGACGAGGAGGTCGCCGAGCTGAAGGCACTGCTCGAACGCCGCAACGCCGAGCTGCGCGATGGCCATTGGGAGGATTTCGCCCGCCTCGACGCGGAATTCCACTTCGCCGTCGTCCAAAGTGGACATAACACGCTGCTGACCGAGATGTACCGCGGGCTCACCGAGGTGATCACGGCCAGCGTGGCCGCCACGTCGAACGTGACGCCGGGGCGCGAGTACCTGCCGGAGATAGGGCACGAAGGCCTCGCCGAGGCCATCGCCGACCGCGACGCCGACCGGGCCGCCAGCGAGGCGTGCGGTTTCCTGGACGAGCTCCTGGCCCGTGTGGAGCAGGACGAGAGCTGACCCAAGATCCTCGCGAGCGGTAAGGGGATCTCAGGTACATACGGGGATACCGGCTGCGGGTTGGTCCCGGGCCCGGTCCGTGAAGGCCTCCTTGCCTACCCTGAGGGTTGGCAAGGAGGCCTTCACTACCTCTGGGACCGGCACGCTCGTCCCACGCGCAGCAGCGGTCACATCGGTCTCGTGAGTGGTAAGGACGGTTAGAACCGTCCTTACCACTCACGAGCCGCCTAGGGCACCGTGAGGATCTCGGCGCCGTCCTCGGTCACCACGAGGGTGTGCTCGAACTGGGCCGTCCACTTCTTGTCCTTGGTGGTGACGGTCCAGTCGTCGGCCCAGATGTCGTACTCGATCGTCCCGAGGGTGATCATCGGCTCGATGGTGAAGGTCATGCCCTGCTCGATGACCGTGTCGACCGACGGTTCCTCGTAGTGCAGCACGGTCGGCGCGGTGTGGAACGCCGGGCCGACGCCGTGGCCGGTGAAGTCGCGCACGACGCCGTACCCGAACCGCTTCGCGTACGCCTCGATGACGCGGCCGATCACGTTGAGCTGCCTGCCGGGGCGGACGGCCTTGATGGCGCGCATGGTCGCCTCGCGCGTGCGCTCGACCAGCAGCCGCGCCTCCTCGGAGACGTCACCCGCCAGGAACGTCGCGTTGGTGTCGCCGTGGACGCCGCCGATGAACGCGGTGACGTCGATGTTGCAGATGTCGCCGTCCTCGATCACCGTCGAGTCCGGGATGCCGTGGCAGATCACCTCGTTCAGCGAGGTGCAGCACGACTTCGGGAACGCGCGATAGCCCAGCGTCGACGGGTACGCGTGGTTGTCCAGCAGGAACTCGTGGATCACCTTGTCGATGTCGTCGGTGGTCGCACCGGGTTTGACGGCCTTGCCACCCACCTCGAGCGCCTGCGCCGCGATCCGGCCCGCGACGCGCATCGCCTCGATCACCTCGGGCGTGCGGACCCCGTTGCCCGTGTCGCGTTTCGGCGCCGGCCGGTCGACGTACTCGGGACGGGCGATGCTGGCGGGGACGACTCGCCTCGGCGTCTGGACGCCGGGCTTCAAGGGGGAGCGAACGGACATGAGCCCAGCCTACGACCTGACGGCTAGCCGAGCCCCGCCAGGAAGCGCTGGGCGGCCTCGACCGCGGGCTTGGACGTTCCCGCGTCGGTCGTCAGCACCGCGAAGGCCAGGTCACCGGTGTAGCCGACGAACCAGCCGTGCGAATGCGTGCCGTCGCCGAACTGCGCCGTGCCGGTCTTGCCCCGGACGTCCGCCAAGGGCTTGAGCAGCGTCGCCGTGCCGTCGGTGACGACCTCACGCATCATCCCGCGCAGCGCGTCGAGCACCTCCGGCTTGATCGGCTTGCCGAGCCCGGACGACGTCGTGGCCATCCCGCGCACCAGCGTCGGCACCGGCACCTTGCCGGACTGGACCGTCGCGGTGGCGACCGCCAGCCCGAACGGACTCGTCACGACGGTCCCCTGCCCGAAGCCGTTCTCGGCCCGCTGCGCGACGGTGTTCGCCGGCGGGACCGAACCGGTGATCGTGGTCAGGCCGGGAATCACGAAGTCGGCACCGACGCCGAGGTCGCGCGCGGCGTCGGTCAGCGCGGCGGGCGGCAGGTCGGTCGAGAGTTTCGCGAACGTCGTGTTGCAGGATTTGGCGAACGCCGTGGAGAGCGGGACGACACCGAGTGCGAACTTGCCCTCGTTCGGCACGGTCCGGTTTTCGAACGTGGCCGTGCCGGGGCAGTCGACGGGGCTGTCCGCCCGCACCGAACCCGCGGTCAGCCCCGCGACGGCGGTGGCCATCTTGAACGTGGAGCCGGGCGGGAACCGGCCGGTGAGCGAGATCGCGCCCTGGGTATCGGCCGGGGCGTTCTGCGCCACCGCCAGCAGTTCGCCGGTCGACGGCTGGATCGCGACCAGCGCGGAGGCCGCCGGGACCGGCGCGAGCGCCCGCTCCGCCGAGCCCTGCGCCTTCACGCTGAGCGTGCTGACGACCGCGGGCGCGGGCTTGGGGTTCTCGGAGTGCAGGTCGATGATCTCGCCGCCGCCCGTGTCGAGCGTGACGACGCGCCAGCCCGCGGAGCCCTCCACCTGGTCCTCGACGAGCGACCGGACCGCGGGCAGCACCTGCTTGCCGAAGTTCTTGTCGTCGGGCAGCAGCCTTTCCTGCTGGCTGAACCGGACGCCGGGCAGGTCGTAGATCTCGGGCTTCACCTCTTGGTAGCTGTTCGCCCGCAAGCTCACCACCGGATAGCCGGAGCCGGGTTTGAGCGTCTTCACCCCGTCGCGGATCGACTGGCCGGTCACCGACGCCTCGAACCGGTTGAGCGCCGCGCCGAGTTTGTCGGTGACGGCCACCAGATCGCCCGCCTTCGCCGGGTCGAGCACCACGCTGACGACCGTCTGCGGGCGCAGCAACGGCATCCCGTCGCGGTCCAGCACCGGCGCGAGATCCGGCGGATCGGCCTTCAGCGCGATGCTCTGCTGCGCGGCGAGCTGCGGATGGAGCGCCGTCGGCAACCAGCGCACCTTCCAGCCGTCCTGTGTGGAATGGACCTGCGCGTCGGCCTTGTACGTCCAGGTCCGGCCGCGCGGCAGCTTCCAGCTGAGCTGATAGGTCGCCGTCCCGTCGTCCGCCCCGGACGAATGCTGGACCTGCTTGTCCACGACGGTGATCGACTCGGGCGAAAGCGCTTTCCGCGCCATCTCCAGCGACGCGCGCGCGGCCTCCGGCGAATCGGTGAAGGAGGCCGCGGCGGCGACGTCACCGGAAGAGAGTCCGCCGAGGAAGCCCGAGATGGCGTCTTCAGGACCGGAGTCGGCGAAGAGTCCGCACCCGGCGGCCGAGAGGCCCACCACCCCCGCGAGCACGACGACGGCGACACGACGACCTGCAGGCATGCTGCGAATCCTGCCAGCCCCGGCCCTTTCCGGCCGGACACGACACGGCCTAGAAGAGAACCGTCGCGTACTGCCCGACCTGCTGGAAGCCGATCTTGCGGTAGGCGGCGAGCGCGGGACTGTTGTAGGCGTTGACGTACAGGCTCGCCGTGCGGCCCATCCCGCGGACGAGCCTGGTCACCACCGACGCCGTCCCGGCCGTGCCGACCCCGCCGCCGCGGCGTTCCGGATGCACCCAGACGCCCTGGATCTGGCCGACCGTCGAGGACATCGCGCCGATTTCGGCCTTGAAGACGACCTCGCCGTCCTCGAACCGCGCGAACGCCCGGCCGCCGGCGATCAGCTCCGCGACGCGGGCGCGATACCCGGCGCCACCGTCGCCGTTGCGGGGATCGACGCCGACCTCTTCGATGAACATGGAGATCGCGGCCGGGAGATACCGGTCGAGTTCCTCCGGACGTACCGCGCGGACCAGCGGATCGGTGGCGACGGACGGGATCCCGTCGAGCGCCAGGAGCGGCTGGTCGTGCCGGACTTCGCGGGCGGGACCCCATTCCGGCTCCAGTTCGTCCCAGAGGCCCAGCACCTGCTCGGCCGGGCCGACCAGTGACGAACAGGTCCGCTGCCGCCGCAGGGCCCGATCGGCGAAGGAACGCAAAGCGGAGGCGTTGCCGCGCAAGGGGATCAAGTTCGGCCCGGAGAAGCACAGCCCTTGGAGCCTGCCCGCGCGAACGGGGCGGGAATCCGCGGCCCAGAGCTCACCACCGAGCCGCCAGGGGTCGAGACCCGCCGTCTCCACCCTGGCACTCACCATGCAGCTGCCGACCGGGTCTGTGGCGAGCGCGGCACGGACCGCGGGATAGTCCCGATCATCGAGCAGCCGTGCACCTGCAAGCCGCAACACCACTCCAGGGTGCCAGATCGGCGGCGTAAACGGAACGCAAGCTTCACGACACGCTGAGAGAACTTCGGCAGGTCGAAGCCACCGAGTGCAATGAAAGGCCCCTTCATCGCAAATTTTGCGATGAAGGGGCCTTTCATTGCAGTTGTCTCGACCAGTCAGCCGACGGTGACGGTGGGCTCGCCCTCACCGATCGTCTGGCCCGACTCCTCGGCGATGCGCATGGCCTCTTCGATCAGCGTCTCGACGATCGCGTGCTCGGGCACGGTTTTGATGACCTCGCCCTTGACGAAGATCTGGCCCTTGCCGTTGCCCGAGGCGACGCCGAGATCGGCCTCGCGCGCCTCGCCGGGCCCGTTGACGACGCAGCCCATGACCGCGACGCGCAGCGGGACCTCCATGCCCTCCAGCCCGGCGGTGACCTGCTCGGCGAGCGTGTAGACGTCCACCTGCGCACGGCCGCACGAGGGGCAGGAGACGATCTCGAGCTTGCGCTCCTTGAGGTTCAGCGACTGCAGGATCTGGATCCCGACCTTGACCTCTTCCACCGGCGGCGCGGACAGCGAAACGCGGATGGTGTCGCCGATGCCCTGGCGCAGCAGCGCGCCGAAGGCCACGGCCGACTTGATGGTGCCCTGGAACGCCGGGCCCGCCTCGGTGACGCCGAGGTGCAGCGGGTAGTCGCACTGCTCGGCGAGGATCTCGTACGCGCGCACCATGACCACCGGGTCGTTGTGCTTCACCGAGATCTTCACGTCGTAGAAGTCGTGCTCGGCGAACAGCGACGCCTCCCACAGCGCCGACTCGGCCAGCGCCTCCGGGGTCGCCTTGCCGTACTTGTCCATGATCCGCTTGTCCAGCGAACCCGCGTTGACGCCGATCCGGATCGGGGTGCCGTGGTCCTTCGCGGCCCGCGCGATCTCCTTGACCTGGTCGTCGAACTTGCGGATGTTGCCCGGGTTCACCCGGACCGCCGCACAGCCCGCCTCGATCGCGGCGAAGACGTACTTCGGCTGGAAGTGGATGTCGGCGATCACCGGGATCTGCGACTTCTTCGCGATCGCGGGCAGCGCCTCGGCGTCGTCCGCGGACGGGCACGCGACGCGCACGATGTCACAGCCCGCAGCGGTCAGCTCGGCGATCTGCTGCAGGGTCGCGTTGACGTCGGAGGTGAGTGTGGTGGTCATCGACTGCACCGAAATCGGGTGCTCGCTGCCCACGCCGACCGGCCCGACCTGCAGCTGTCGGGTCTTGCGACGCTCGGAGAGAACGGGAGGAGGAAGCGCTGGCATACCTAGAGCGACAGTCACGCCTTCAAGCGTACCTACCCCGATCGGCGGACATACACGACGTCAGCCGTCACGGTGAGCAGCATTACCTGGGCAGCCCAACGGTGCTGACAGCGCGCTCCGTAACCGTCCTCCCGCGTCACTGGAACAGCTTGACCGGGTTCACGATGTCGGCGGTGACGGTGAGCAGGGTCACCGCGCCGCCGATGAAGACGAGCACCATCGTGACCGCGGACAGCTTCGTGTAGTCGACCGGTCCGCCCGCCGCCTTGCCGCGCAGTTTCCGGAACCAGTCGCGGACCCGCTCGTACCAGACGACCGCGATATGCCCGCCGTCGAGCGGGAGCAGCGGCAGCAGGTTGAACACGCCGATGAAGAAGTTCAGGCTCGCCAGCAGGAGCACGAAGATCTCCCACAGACCTCGCTCGGCGGCCTCGCCACCGATCCGGCTGGCGCCGACCACGCTGACCGGGGTGTTCGGGTCGCGCTCGCCGCCGAAGATGGAATCCACCACCGCGGGGATCCGCGACGGGAACTCGATCAGCCGCTTGGCGGTCTCGGAGAACATCGTGCCGGTGAAGGAGAACGTCGCCCCGACCGCATCGACGGGGCCGTAGCTCAGCAGCGGCGGCGCGGTGTTCTGGATCGGCGAGGCGCCGATCATGCCGACGTCCTTGACCGTGGTGTTGTTGGAACCGTCGGCGACCAGCCGCTGCACCCTCGGCACGTCGACGGTCAGGTTCAGCCGCTGCCCGTTCCGCTCGACCACGAACGGCGTCGGGCCACTGGCGACCTGAACGGCGGCGAGCATTTCGCGCCAGGTCTTGATCGGCTTGCCCGCTACGGAGACGACCTTGTCGCCTGCCTGGAGGCCGGCGGTCTTCGCGGGGGTCGGGGCGCCGGGCGGGCAGGCCGTGTCGTTCAGCTGCTCCACGGTGGTGGCCGCGCGGGCGCACGACGTGGCGCTGATCACGGCCTCGGTGGGGGCGGCCTGCGCGGCCGGATTCGGCAGGCCCATGGTGACGGCCATCAAGTACAGGATGATGAAACCGAGGATGAAGTGCATCGCCGAGCCCGCCGACATGACGACGGTGCGCTTCCAGGTCTTGAAGCGCCACATCGCGCGCTTCGACTCTTCCGGGGTCACCTCGTCGAGCGCGGTCATGCCCGCGATGTCGCAGAACCCGCCGAGCGGGATCCACTTCATGCCGTACTCGGTCTCACCGCGACGGAAGGAGAAGATCGTCGGCCCGAAGCCGATGAAGTAGCGCCGGACCTTCATGCCGAAGGCTTTCGCCGCCCACATGTGGCCGGCCTCGTGCAGCGCGACGGACAGGCAGATGCCCAGCGCGAACAGCACGATCCCGAGAATGAAGACCACGCGCTACTTCCCCTTACCGATCAGCGCACCGGCACGCGCGCGAGCCCAGCGCTCGGCAGCTAGTACGTCATCCACGTCGCGAGGTTCACGACGCCATTCGTCGGCGGCTTCCACCACCTGGGCAATAGTGTCCACAATCGAGGTGAAGCCGGTGTTCTGTGCCAGGAAAGCGGCCACCAATTCCTCGTTCGCCGCGTTGTAGACCGCCGGGACGCAGCCCCCGACCGTCCCGGCGTGCCTCGCCAGCTCGACGGCGGGGAACGCTTCGTTGTCCAGCGGCTCGAAGGTCCAGCTCGCGGGCTTGTCCCAGACGCACGCGGCCGCGGCGCCGGGGACGCGATCCGGCCAGTGCAGGGCCAGCGCGATCGGCAGCCGCATGTCGGGCGGGCTGGCCTGGGCGATCGTCGAGCCGTCCACGAAGGTCACCATCGAGTGGATGATCGACTGCGGGTGGACCACCACGTCGATGCGGTCGGTCTCGATGTCGAACAGGAGCTTCGCCTCGATCAGCTCCAGCCCCTTGTTGACCAAAGTGGACGAGTTGATCGTGATGAGCGGGCCCATCGACCAGGTCGGATGCGCCATCGCCTGCTCGACGGTGACGTCGGCGAGTTCCTCGCGTTTGCGGCCACGGAAGGGGCCGCCCGACGCGGTGAGCACCAGCCGGGCGACCTCGGCTTCGCGGCCGGCGCGCAAGGCCTGGGCGATCGCGGAGTGCTCGGAGTCGACCGGGACGATCTGGCCGGGTTTGGCCGCGGCCAGCACCAGCGGTCCGCCCGCGATCAGCGATTCCTTGTTGGCCAGCGCGAGCGTGGCGCCGGTGGCGAGCGCGTGCAGGGTCGGCGGGAGCCCCTGTGAGCCGGGGAGCGCGTTGAGCACGACATCGACCGGGGTGGCGTCGATCATCTCGACGACGGCGCCGGCCCCGGCGAAGATGCGCGGGAGCTTGAAGTCGCCGCGGTTGTAGCCGCGCTTCTGGGCCTCGGCGTACAGCGCGAGCTGCAGGTCTTCCACGGCCGTCGGCCTGCTGATCGCCACGGCGTCGACCTGGTGCGCCAGAGCCTGCGCGGCCAGCGCGGCGGGGTCGGAGCCGCCCGCGGCGATCCCGGCGACCCGGAACAGCTCCGGGTTACGGGCCGCGACGTCGAGGGCCTGGGCGCCGACCGATCCGGTCGAACCGAGCACGAGCACACTTCGCGAGGTAGTCATCGGGGCTCATTGTCGCTTGGGGCCCGTCGGGCGCGTGCAGCCAGGTGTGGGATCATTCGCGGGCAAGCGAACCATCGGGTTTTGAGGAGTTGATCGTGGCGAGCAAGGCGGTCGAAAAGCGCGGCCGGGTGGGCGTCGACACCGTTGACCCCCGCGACGAGCCGTCGGCCGAGTGGGGCTGGCACGGTTCCTTCCCGAAGGCGACGCGGATCGCGGGCTGGCTGAGCGCGATCATCCTGCTGGTGATGCTGTACGGCAACCACCACGGCTGGACCGAGAACCTGTGGCTGATCGGCCTGTCCCTGCTGCTCGTGTTCGGCCTCGTGCTGGACATCCGCAAGCAGCGCACGGCCTGGCGCAAGTAGCTTCTTCACGGCTCAATGGCCCCTGTCCACCTTCGTGGGCAGGGGCCATTGGCCGTTCTGGGACCACAGCTCGTTGACGATCTTGACCGCGTCGCCGGCCTCGACCCCGTAGCGATGCCGGTACTTCGCCGCCGGCCGCTGGACGACCGCGGCGACCTCCCCGATGGCGACGTTGTTCCAGGAGTCGTTCGGGTAGAACTGCCGCATCACGGCGAGGAACCGGCCGGTCGCCCAGACCGGGTCGGTCCGCTGCTCGAAACTCCCCCAGCTCGCGCGCTGCTGGAAGAGCCCGACCGAGTCGCCGAGGCCGCCGTCGAGGTTGGCGATGCTCGACTCGACGATCACCGTGGCGATCGCGATGGCCGCCGCGCGATCGTTGAGCCCCGCTCTCTGGACGGTCTCGACGATCACTCTGGCGCACGACGTGTTGTACGGGTTCATGTAGCCGCGCATCTTGGTGGCGAGTTGCTGGTTGAGCGCTCCCGCCGTATCCGCGTCGTCGGCGGACGCGCTCGTTTGGACGCACGGCAAGGCGACGTGTTCGACCTGGTCGGGCCGGATCTCGGTGGGCGGGAGCAGGGTAAGGGAAAGGGCGAGGTACGCGGCGGTGAGTGAGCTCAGCATGTGCGGTGACCGTTCGGTGCAGGTGGTCGTGGGGGGGGGGTTGTGTTTTCACCCCAACCGCCCCCCACGACCACCCGGACCGACGAATCACAGACAACCCCACCCG